>DYGX01000046.1 GCA_020724465.1 Thermoflexus sp. | reverse complement strand
CTGCACGAGTGGGTCGCCTTCCGCCACGCCACCGTCGAGCGCCGCTCCGCGCATCGCCTCGCCGAAGTCGAGCGCCGCCTGCACATCCTCGCCGGCCGCCTGCTGGCCTTCCTGTCCATCGACAAGATCATCCAGACCATCCGCGGGGCCGACGAACCCAAGGCCGAGCTGATGGCGCAGTTCAAGCTCTCGGAAACCCAGGCCGAGGACATCCTCGAAATCCGCCTGCGCCAGCTGGCCCGCCTCGAAGGCATCAAGATCGAGCAGGAACAAAAAACACTGGCGGAAGAAGAAAAAGACCTGCGCCGCATCCTCGAAGACCGCAAGGAACTGACGAAGCTGGTCGTGCGCGAAATCACCGACGACGCGAAAAAATTCGGCGACGACCGCAGGACATTGATCGAGGCCGTCGCCCCGGTCAGCAGCGCCGAGGTAGCGATCCCCGACGAGCCGGTCACCGTCATCGTCTCGAAGAACGGCTGGGTGCGCGTCCGCCAGGGCCACGGCATCGACCCGAACAGCATCACCTACAAGACCGGCGACTTCCCCTGGTTCGTCGCCGACAGCCGCACCGTCTGGCCGTTGGTCGTCATCGACGGCAATGGCCGCGCCTACAGCGTGCGCGTCGCCGACCTGCCCGGCAGCCGCGGCGATGGTGTTCCCATCGCCACGCTGATCGATTTCCAGGACGGCGGCAAGCTCGCGCAGGCACTCACCGATACGCCCGAGGCGCAGTACCTGTTCGCCAACTCGGGCGGCTATGGCTTCGTCGCCAGCATTGCGGACCTGGTATCGCGCAACCGGACCGGCAAGGCCTTCATGAGCCTGGAGAAGGGCGAGAAACCGCTCGTTCCGGCAAAAGTCGGCGCCGGGCCGTCCCAAGCCGACGCCCCACCTGTGGGGGGCAGCGAGCCGGGTTTGCGAGCGAGGGGGGCCAATAAAGTCGGCGCCGGCGGGACGGCGGCTGCGGTTTCGCAAAACGGTCGCCTGCTGCTCTTCCCGCTCGCCGACGTGAAGGTCATGGCCAAGGGGCGCGGCACCATTCTTCAGGCCATCGACGCAAAGGACGAGCTGGTCGGCGTTGCCGTGGGCGATGACCAGTTCGTCGTCAGCGGCAGCGGTCGCGGCGGAAAGCCGGCGAACTGGACGCTCGCGGCGAAGGACGTCGCCGCCTTCCGTTCCGCCCGCGCCCGCAAGGGGCGGGCCATCCCATCCACACTCAGGCCGACCGGACTAACGCCGCAACGCCGACCTGGACCCACCCTCGATCGATGAAAAACGAGCCGTCAATGCGACGTGGCAGCAAGACAAGCAAGCCACAAAAGGAACAAAAACTTTCCCGCGCCCATGCGCCGGCGGACATTTCCCCGATCGAGTGGCAGCGCGCGTTGCGCCGCCAATTTGGTCGCGAGCAGGCGTTCGTGCTGGAGAACATCGGCGCGGAGCCGTTCTTCTCAGAATTCCGCGTCAGCAACCCCCAGTCGAAGAGCGCCTACCGCGTGGCGATTCGCGGCAAGCTGCCGGGCGACAACTACTGCACCTGCCCGGATTACGCCACCAATGAACTGGGCGCCTGCAAGCACATCGAGTTCGTCCTCGCCGCGCTGGAGAAAAAACGTGGCGCAAAGTCGGCCTTTGCGCGTGGCTATCATCCGCCGTTCTCCGAGCTGTATCTGCGTAACGACGCTGGGAGGACTATCCATTTCCGCCCTGGGATGGATTGCCCGCCTTCCGTATTGGAGGCCGCCGACCTGTTGTTCGACGAGGCGTGCGGATGGGTGCTGCCGCAAGAGAAGTTCGGCGAATTGGAACGGTTTGTCGCGGCGGTCGCCAAGAGCGGCCACGAACTGCGCGCCTATGACGATGCGCTGGATTTTGTTGCCGGGCGGCGCGACGCCGAGCGGCGGGCTGTCGCGCTCGACGGCATATTTCCGCGCGGTAGCGCCGATCCTTTGCTGAAAAAGCTGCTCAAGGTGCAGATGTATCCCTATCAGGTCGAAGGCGCGCTGTTTGCCGTGCGGGCGGGTAGGGCCTTGATCGGCGATGAAATGGGTTTGGGCAAAACCATACAGGCCATCGCCGCCGCTGAAATCCTGGCCCGGCATTTTGGCGCATCGAAAGTGCTGGTGATCTGCCCGACCTCGCTCAAGTATCAGTGGCAGAGCGAGATCAAGCGCTTTTCCGGCCGCGATTCTTTTGTCATCGCCGGCGGTCGCGCACAACGGCAGAAGGATTACGCCCGGGATGACTTCTGCAAGATCACCAATTACGAGAAGCTCCAACCCGATCTGGATTTGATCGCCGCCTGGGCGCCCGATCTGGTGATCGTCGACGAGGCGCAGCGTGTCAAGAACTGGAACACCATCGCCGCGCGTGCGCTGAAGCGCATCGACAGCCCCTACGCCGTGGTGCTGACCGGTACCCCGCTGGAAAACAAGCTGGAGGAACTGATCTCCATCGTCCAGTTCGTCGATCAGCATCGCCTCGGGCCAACCTGGAAGCTGCTGCACGAACATCAGGTGAAGGACGAAGCAGGACGCGTCACGGGCTACACCGGGCTGGAAAAGATCGGCCAGACGCTGGCGCCGATCATGATGCGCCGTCGTAAAGCCGAAGTCCTGATGCAGTTGCCGGAACGCACCGACCAGAATCTGCTGGTGCCGATGACCGAATTGCAGATGACGTATCACCAGGAAAACGCGGAGATCGTGACCAAGATCGTGCAGCGCTGGCGCAAGATGAAATTCCTCTCGGACAAGGATCAGCGGCAGCTGACCTGCGCCTTGCAGAACATGCGAATGTCGTGCAACAGCACCTATCTGCTCGACCAGGAAACCGATCATGGCGTCAAGGCGGACGAACTGGCGGCGTTGTTCGATGGACTGTTCGAGCAAGCGGACGCCAAGGCCGTAGTGTTCAGCCAATGGACGCGCACCCACGACATCGTGATCCGGCGTCTGGAGGCGCGTGGCATCGGCTATGTCAGCTTCCACGGTGGCGTGCCCTCGGAAAAGCGTCCGGCGCTGGTGGAGCGCTTCCGCGACGATCCCGACTGCCGCGTCTTCCTGTCGACCGATGCCGGGGCGACGGGCTTGAATCTGCAACACGCCTCGACCCTGGTGAATATGGATTTGCCGTGGAACCCGGCGCTGCTCGAACAGCGTATTGCCCGGATTCATCGCATGGGCCAGAAGCGGCCGGTGCAGATCGTCAATTTCGTCGCCAAGGGCACGATCGAGGAGGGCATGCTCTCGGTGCTGGCCTTCAAGCGGTCGCTATCGGCAGGAATTCTGGATGGGGGAACAGGCGAGATATCGCTGGGCGGCTCGCGTCTCAACCGTTTCATGAAGGATGTCGAGAATGTCACCGGCCACATGGGCGAGGGCGAAGCCATGACGCCTGTCGAAGAGGCCGCAGGCGTGACGACCGCGACCGAAGCGGCATCCGTGCCGGAAGCGAATGCGGAGACAAAAGTCGGCGCTGGCGAGACGGCGATTGCGGCGCATGGGGAGCAAAATGCGCCAGAACAGCCCCCGCGCAATGCGGCCGATCCCTGGCAAGCCCTGGCGCAGATTGGGACTCAGTTGGTTTCTGCGCTCGGAGCGGCCAGCAGTCCTGCTGCTCAGACGCACCCGTGGATCGAGCGCGATCCGCACACCGGGGCGCAAAGTCTCAAAGTCCCGTTGCCGCCCCCCGAAGCGGCGGGGCAAATTGCCGATGCGCTTTCGATGCTGGCGAACGCCTTGCGGGGAGCGCGCCCGCCGCGGTGACCACGGCGCGGGTAAACTCCCGCGCGTCCGCTCCGCCATCTCCGTTGCCCGACGTGCCACGCGATTACTCCCATCTCAGCCGCGAGCAACTGCCGGAAATCCTCCAGCGCCGCGATCTCGACGCGCCTTACGGGCTGGTGTGGGAACGCGACGAAATAGAACCGGAAGCGAATATCAACCGCGATTACGTCGGCCTGCGGCTCGATCCGGCGCTCTCCTGCGGGCCGGCGCCGTGGAAGAACCTCGTCGTCGAAGGCGACAACTGGGAGTTGGTGCGACAGCAAGGGCGGACCGGCAACGATTCCGTGTGCGCCGCCGACCTGTTCTCGCCGAGCCGGCTCTACCGCAATTGCCTGCGCCTCAATTGCGGCAATCCGTGGAGCGAGGCGATCGAAGCGGCAGTGAAACGGCTCGGCGATCTGGCGGCCGGCAAGGCCTGATGGCCATGCCATTGCCAAGCAGCACCGCAGCGCCTAAGATGGACGCATGATGCCGCCCGACGACCCGCAAGCGCTGCAGGCCCTGCTGACCGAACTCAGGGCCGAACACCACGATCTCGACGAGCGTCTGGACAGGCTCGCGGGCAGTCCTCCGCACGACGAGCTGCTGATGCGTCGCATGAAAAAGCGCAAGCTGCAGATCAAGGATCGCATCGCCGCCATCGAGAGAATGCTCGGCCCCGACCTGATCGCCTAGCCGGGGCGGCGCATAGAATGCGCCCATGCCCCTGATCAAACTCGACAACGGCTGTCTCGCCTACGGCCATGTGCCCCTGCTCGACGCAACCGATTTCCAGCTCGACCCCGGCGAGCGCGTCGCGCTGATCGGCCGCAACGGCACCGGCAAGTCCTCGCTGCT
>DYGX01000026.1 GCA_020724465.1 Thermoflexus sp. | reverse complement strand
CTATCCTCAGGTCCTCGCACGTTACTGCTCTGTCACTCTGCTGTTGTTAAGGTGCGTCATCAAACGGGGGGAGGGGAACAAAACCGCCGTGTGTTCAGGACAGCGCGGCGGGGGCACAAGCTTCTTGAAAACGCAAATGGTTCTCAGTTCGCTTTAGTGCTCCAGGGTTGCCCCCTTTCTGACGTTTGATGTTCCAGAACCGGCCACCGTTGGACGGTGCGGTGTTCTGTTTGAGCGTGTCGTCATATTACCACCTCTGCCAGGGGTCGTCAAGGCCGATTTCATTAATGTTGCGTAAAACTCTGCGCGCCGGGTCATTAAGGCGTCGAGTTTGTGGCTTCCGCCCCACAAACCCCGCCAGTCACATCTCGTGACGTCCCTGCAGGGCGCGCAGCAGCGTCACCGAATCCACATATTCTAGATCGCCGCCGGTCGGCAGGCCCCGCGCCAGCCGGGTCACACGCACGCCGGTTGGCGCCAACTGCCGCTGTACATACATCGCCGTCGCGTCGCCTTCCATGCCGGGGTTGGTGGCGATGATCACTTCCAGCACACCCCCCTGCTGCACGCGCTCGACCAGCTCGCGGATCTTCAGATCTTCCGGCCCGATCCCTTCCACCGGCGAGATCGCCCCGTGCAACACGTGATAGCGCCCGGTGTAGGCGCCGGTGCGCTCCACCGCCAGCACGTCGAGCGGATCCTCGACGACGACGACCTGCGAGGCGTCGCGCGCCTCATCCTGGCAGATGGGGCACGGATCTTCCTCAGTGATGTTGAAGCACACTGAGCAATAGCGCGTCTTCGACTTGAGATCGGCCAGGGCCGCTGCCAGGGTTTGCGACAGTTCATCCGGCGCGCGCAGCAGATAGTACGTCAGGCGCGAAGCCGTCTTCGGCCCCACACCAGGCAGCCGCGAAAACGCCTCGATCAGGTTGGTGACGGATTGGGGAATCGCTTTGCTCAACGCACACCTCGCCCGGCGTGTGCCGCGCCTAGCCGAACAACCCGCCCAGGCCGCCCGGCAGCATGCTGTCCAGCCCGCCGGTCACGCTCCCCATGCGCTCGGCGGCAAGCTGCTGCGCCTGCTCAATCGCCTGGTTCACGCCCGCCACCAGCAAATCTTGCAGATCGGACAGCCATTCCGGATCGCTCGTATCGATCAGGTCAGGATTGATCTGGATCGCCTGGACCTTCTGGCTGCCGGTGATGGTAATGGTAATCGCGCCGCCGCCCACGCTCACGTCGATCGTTTCCGTCTCCAACGCCTGTTGGGCGGCTTGCATGTCTTCCTGCATCTTTTGAATCTGGCGCAGCATCGCGCTCTGATTCGGCATTCCGCCGCCCGGAACGCCTGCCCGCGGCCGTTTCCCTTTGCTCATTCGGTTCGCTCCTCGTCTTCTCCGGCTTCGTTCATCCTCGTTCGAGCGATGCACAGTGGCTACTTATAATGTTAAGGAATCCGCCGGCCTGTGCCTATTCGTCCAGGTCATCCAGCGGTGAAAGTTCGCCGCCCAGTTCGTTGACGCCGAACGACAGCACCTCGTCCTGCGCCAGCAAATCCTCATACGCCTGCTGATGCTCGCCGGCATCGCCCGTCACCACGATGGAGACCTTCAGCGCCACATTCAGCACCTCGGCCAGCGCCTCTTCGAGCGCCTGACGCTTGTCGTCTGCGCCGAGTTTCTCTTTGAACACCCCCGTTCGCACCCCAAGCACCAGACGGTCGCCCTTAATCTCGCGGGGCGTCGCGTGCTCCATCAGCGCGGGCAGCGACGGATGATAGCGCCGGGCGATCTTCTGAATCTGAATCCACTGCGCCTTGACATCCGCCAGCCGGACCGCCGCCGCTTCCGCGCCGGGTGAAGCCGCCGGCGGGGGTGCTGCGACCGGGGCCCGCTCGACGGGTTTGGGCAGATCGTCCTGCGTGCGGGCGTAGGCAGGCGACGGCGCAGCAACCGGTTCGTCTTCGGCGGCAGGCTTCAGACTTTCCAGAAAGGCCAGCTCCAGCGGAAGCTGCGGCTGCCAGCCGCCCTGCCATTCCTGCACCGCGCCGTTGAACGCCCGCAGCGCGTTGAGCAGGGTTTTGCGCCCAACCGCCTCGGCCTGGCGCTCGACAATCTGGCGGCGCTCCTGGCTGACGTCGATCAGATCGCTGCCGCCCATCTTGACCAGCATCATCTGGCGCAGGTGTTCAACCGTCTGGCGCCCGAACTGGCGCGGATCCGCCCCAGCATCGACCGCCGCGTTGATCAGGTCCAGGCCGCGCGCGGCGTCGTTGGCAATCAGCGCGTCAACCAGGTCGACCACGTTCTGCCCGCTGGCCGTGCCCAGAATCGCTTCCGCTTCTTCCAGCGAAATGTGCGCGTCCGGGTCCGCCAGCAGTTGGTCGAGCAGGCTGATGCTGTCGCGGACGCTGCCTGTCCCCTCGCGTGCCAGCAGTTCCAGCGCGGCGCGGTCAATCGACACGTGCTCCTCGTCGCAAATCGCCTGGAGCAGATCGGCGACCTCAGTCAGCGACACGCGGCGGAACTCGAACAACTGGCAGCGGCTTTTGATGGTGGCCGGGACTTTAGCGATCTCGGTTGTTGCCAGCACGAAAATCGCGTGAGGCGGCGGTTCCTCGAGCGTCTTGAGCAGCGCGTCGAAGGCCGCGCCCGAAAAGCGGTGCACTTCGTCGATAATGTAGACTTTGTACTGTCCCTCGCTCGGCGCGAACGCGATCTTATCGCGCAGGTCGCGCACGTCGTCCACACCCGTATGGGACGCGGCATCGATCTCGATCAGGTCCATCAGCCGGCCTTCGCTGACGGCCCGGCAGAAGTGGCATTCGTTGCAGGGGCGCCGGTCCGGGTCGGGATGGGTGCAGTTGACCGCCTTTGCCAGCAGCCGGGCCGTCGAGGTCTTGCCGGTCCCGCGCGGGCCGCTGAACAGGTACGCGTGCCGGATACGCCCCTGGCGCAGTGCGTTGCGCAGCGTCCGGGTGATGTGCTGCTGGCCGATGACATCTTCGAAGGTCTGCGGCCGCCATTTTAGATAGAGCGCCTGAGCGGGCATGATTCACTCCCGATAGTTGCTGCGCCTAGTGTAGCAAGCCGCACAGACGTTCCGCAAATGTTGCGCGCCGCGCCTGCGCACACCATCACCGAAGCGCCGTGACATTTAGCACTCGCTGCTCGCGCCTGTTTTGAAATGCGCAGGAGTTGGTATAATGAGGGCACAGATGACAAGCCAGATTGTTAAGGAGTCGAGGATGGGTCAGCTAGGCACAACCGAGTTGCTGTTGATTCTGGCGGTCGTGGTGCTTCTGTTTGGTGTGGGACGTGTGTCGCGCATCGGTGGCGAGATGGGTTCGGCCATCCGCGAGTTTCGCCGCGGCCTGAAAGGCGACGAGACGGCGGACGACGAGAGCAACACCGAAACCACTTCGAAGAAATGACACTCCCGGCTGCGCGTGGCTGTCTGCCGATGATGCGCCCAGCTCGCGCTTGATCGTACCCTCGGCTGCCGTTCGTCTGAGGGTATTTCGTGTCTGGCGCCCGGCCCGCCTTAGCCCGGCGCCAGCGATCCCGGATCGCCAACACGAGCGGTCGCCTGGATCATCCCCAGCGCGTCGTTGAGCGTCACCACCTCGCCCGCCGACCATACCGCCGTATCCCGACCCCAGTACAACGCCGCCGGTGTATTGGTTCCCTGACGCGTGTAGATGCGCACGCGGCTGTCTTTGGGCATGTAGAAGCCGGGGAAGGTGAAGGTATTCCCCTGCTCGTCGACCAATGTCCAGCCTTCGAGGTTCACCCGCTCGCCGACGTTGCGTAGCTCGATCATCTCGGTGTTGATGTCGCCGTAGTTGGAGATCGCGACGATGGCGATCTGGGCATTTTCGGCGGCGGGAGGCAGCGTCACCGTCGCGGCGACGCGCGTCAACGAAAAGGGTGTGTTGGTCGGGCTGGGCACGGGTGTCGGCGTGAAGAGCGCGGCGCAGCCCGACGTGGGAATAAGCAGCACATCCCCGATGTGCAGGATGTCGTCCGGCTCCATATCGTTCGCCGCCAGCACATCGCCGGGGAAGACGCCATACTGCTGCGCAATCAGGGAAACCACTTCGCCCGCCTGAACGACGTGACGGATGCAGCCGTCGTCGGGCGTCCCGCCCGCTGCGGCAGCCAGCGGCTGCGCGCCTTCCGGCAGATCGGTCGGGACGGGGGGCAGCAGCGCCGGATCGATCGTCGCGATGGCCGCACCTTCCGGCAGCCCGGCTACCGCGCCCTGCGTCGCCGTCACTACGGCGACCTGAGGCGCCTGGCCGAGCGCCTCCAGCGTGACCTGCAGCGCGTCGATGGTCCCCTGATATTCGCCTGCCTGCAGCACGGAGCCGGGCAGGGGCGTTGCGGTGAGGATCACAATTTGGGTCGGCCCCAGCAGCGGCTCGGCCTTAGGGCGGCGCGCGCGGTCCCAGGTCACCACAATCGCCGCCACCGCCAGCGAGACGATCACATTGACAAAGATAAAGCCCAACAGCACCCGACGGCTCATGATGCCAAACCCTTCTGCCTGCCCGGACACGCGCCGCACCTCACCCACCGTCGCATGGCGGCGATCTTAGCACACGCCCCCGCCGCGGGCAATGCGCCGCGCTGGACTTACACGCCAATCCGCACTACACTGGAAGCACGCTAACCGATTCTTAACTCCGCCAGCCGGCGCGGGTTCGAGCGCGGTACGCATCACGATGGAGAGATGGCAATGCCAGTCTGGCCTCTTCCTCGCCTGACGTTTCAGGCGCTCAGCACGGTCGAAGAAACGCGCCCGGTCGCGCTGCTGACGACCGAAGACGTCTGGGCCGTGCTTGGCAGCGAGCTGAAGCTGCCCGTGTTCATCCAGGCCGAGCCGGACACCTACGATCGCGATCTGTTCGATTATCTGGCAGATAACCTGCCGTCGCGCGTCGAGGCGATCTATGTCGTCGGGCAGGGCGCGCCGCTGCACGCCGGTAAGATCGTCGCCGGCCGCCAGAAGCGCCCGCTGGTGGTCATCCCCAGCGCGCTCGATAGCGACGTGCTGCTGACGCCGTTTGCGCTGGCCGAAGAAGAAGTCGACGGGCAGCGCCGCCAGATCGAGATCGAAACCGGCCCCGCCACCGAAGTCGTGATCGACTGGGATGTGGTGCGCGCCGCCCCCGATGCCGAGCGCGCCGCCGCGATTGTCGATCTGCTCTCGATCGTGACCGGGCTGCTGGACTGGCGCCTGGCCGCTCAGAAGGGCAAAAACCCGCGCAGCCAGCGCTTCACTCCCTGGGCCGCCAGCATCGCCGCAGGGCTGGCCGCCCAGGCAATCAAGCACGCCCCGACGCTCGGCCAGGGCCGCCAGGATGCGCTCGGAACGCTGCTCGACCTGCTGATGATGACGGTCCAGCTTGGCAACCAGCTCGGCCACCGGCGCGCTTCGCAGGGCGGCGAGCACTATCTGGCGCGCATTCTCGCCACACAGACCGAGGAACGCCTGACTCACAGCGAGCTGGTCGGCCCGTGCTTGCTGTTCGTCGCCGCGCTGCACGGCCAGGATGTCACCGCGCTGCGCGAAACGCTCCAGCACGCGGGCGTCCGGCTGGACCGCATCCGCGCGACGGACTTCGCCCTCATGCTCGACCACCTGCCGGAGTGGATCGGCACGCTCGGCCTGCCGTACAGCATCCTCAACGAGCTGGATGCGTCCAGCGATGCGGTCGCCAAGGCGCTGGACGCTGCCGGGCTGGCTGTGGCGCTCGACACCTGGATCCTGCCCCGCGCCGAGCCGGTCGAGGAAACCGCCCCAGAAGAAGCGCCCGCGGAAGAAGCGCCCGCCGAACCGGCGCTCGTGCCGGAAGCGGTCGCCGAAAATCAGCCCGCCGAAGCGGACACCGAGCGCGTCGAGGCGCCGCACGAAGAAACGGGCGACGCGCCGGACGAGCAGGCACCGGCTCAGCAAGCCGATGCCAGCGCCACCGACACGCCCGACGATCCCGACAACACCGGCTCAGCCAGCTCCTGATCGCCTGGATCTGCACGCGACGCGCCGCGGGGACACGGCCTCGCGGCGCGTTTGTGTGCGCCCTATCGCGCCGCCGGGGAGTCAGCCGCGCGCTTCTTGGGCGGGCGTCTCGCTCGGCTCGATCTCGGTGATCGCCATATACTGGTCGGTCGCGCCGCGCTGCCAGGTGATGCGCGGGATGATCGAGTCGCGAATGATGCGATCTTTGTACTGCACCACGCGCCGGATCACGCTCTCGACCAGTGAATCGGACAGGTAATGCGGCTTCAGGCCGAGGTCGAACAGCTCCTTGTGCGCGGGGTTGTAGTAATGCTCCTCGGCTTCGACGCGCGGATTTTCGTAATGTGCGATAGAGACCTCGATGCCGATCTGCCGCGCCGCCTGCTGAACAATGTGCGCCAGCTCGGACACCGAGAAACTTTCGACCCACTGGTTGAAGACGCGCATCTTGCCCGGCACAGGCGGGTTGAGCGCGGTCAGCTCCACGCACTGCAATGTGTCACGGATGTTGAGGTAGCCGCGCGTCTGCTTGCCCTTGCCGAACAGCGTCAGCGGGATCCCGGCCACGGCCTGCACGCAGAAGCGGTTGAGCGCCGTCCCAAACGACTCGTCGTAGTCGAAGCGGTTGATCAGCCGGTCGTCCAGGTTCGCCTCGTCCGTCTCGATGCCGTAGACCACCCCCTGGTTGAGGTCGGTAGCGCGCAAGCCCCAGATTTTGCAGGCGAACATGATATTGTGGCTGTCGTGCACTTTGGTCAGGTGATAGAACGAGCCGGCTTGTTTGGGGAAGGGCAGCTCGTCGCGGCGTCCGTTGTACTCGATCTCGAAGTAGCCTTCGGGGATGTCGATGTTCGGCGTGCCATACTCGCCCATCGTGCCCAGCTTGATCAGATGCGCCTCGGGCGCGAATTCGTGCATGGCCCACAGCACGTTGAGCGTGCCGTTGACGTTGTTCTCGTGGACGCGCACGGCGTGATGCACGTCGATCATCGAGTAGGGCGCGCTGGGGATCTCGCCGTAGTGCACGATCGTATCCGGCCGGAAGTCGCGAATCACGCGGCTGATGAAATACCAGTCTTGAATGTCGCCGATGAACGGCTCGATCGTCCGGCCAGTGACCTCGCGCCACGCCTCGATCCGCACCGGGAGCGTCTGGATCGGCGTCAGGCTGTCGGTTCCGCGCTCCAGATGCATCAACCGCCGGGTGAAGTTGTCTACGACCGCCACCTCGTGGCCGCGCCGGCTGAAGTACATCGCGCTGGCCCAACCTAAATAACCATCGCCGCCAAGGATCAGAATCCGCATCGCGTCAATCTCCTCATCCGGTCGTTAGATTCCGCCCGCCCGCCAGACACGCATCCGGCAGGCTGCTCGCACACGTCTTGCCAGAGTCGCGCCTGATTATACCGTGCGCCGGCGGCGCAGCGAACCGGTGTTCTGCCGGTGGTTCAGCGCTCCACGCTTACGGTTTTTGCCATCGTCCGGTATAATTCACAGCCACAGACACGGTGCCATCGCCCGGTCTGGGACCACCCCCGGCAGTGCAACTGCGGGTTATTGAAGGACTTTCGTCAATGAGCGCAAGCACAGAAACACGACCTGCTCCCGCGCCCGCTCGTCTTCGTCTTCCCTTTGCCCCGCGCCTGTGGACGCTCGTTCAGGGCCTGCTGATCCCGACACTCTCTGTCTTCACCGCGATTCTGGTCGGCTCCATCCTGATCCTGCTCAACGGGCGAGACCCGATCACGGCGTTTGAAGGGTTGTTCGAGGGCGCGTTCCTGGAACCGCGCGGGCTGCTGGCAACCTTTCGCAACATGACCCCGCTCGTCCTCTCCGGCGTCTCGGTCGCGTTCGCTTTCAAGAGCGGCCTGTTCAACATCGGGGCGCAGGGCCAGTTGATCATCGCTTCGGTCGTCGCGGCCTGGGCGGGTTTTTCGATCAAAGGGCTGCCGCCGGTGCTGCACGTAACCCTGGCGCTGGCCGCGGCAGGGGTAGCGGGGGCCATCTGGGGCGCGATCCCCGGCGCGTTGAAAGCCTACGCCGACGCGCACGAGGTGATCACGACCATCATGCTCAACTATATCGCGATGCAGTTCGCCACCTGGCTGATCTCCACCGGCAGCGCGGACGGTACGATCAAGCCTGGGCCGCTCTCGAACCCGAACTCGATGGACGCCATCCCGCGCACACCGCCCATTCTGGAGAGCGCCGAACTGCCCGTGATCTACACCGTCCCGCCCAATTTCGAGTTGCATATCGGCATCTTCATCGCCATCATTGCCACCATCGCCATCTGGTTCCTGCTCTACAAGACGACGTTCGGCTTCCAACTGCGGATGGTGGGCCTGAGCGCCACCGCCGCCAAATACGCCGGGGTCAACGTCAAGCGCAACATGATCCTGACCATGGCGATTGCCGGGATGCTGGCCGGGCTGGCGGGCGGCATCCAGACGCTGGGCGTCAACCACGGTTACGAGGCCAATCAGAGCCTCGCCCTCGGGTTCGACGGAATCACCGTCGCCTTCCTGGCCGGCAACAACCCGATCGGCGTCAATTTCTCCGCCTTTCTGTTCGGCGCGATGGACGCCGGGACCACGCGCATGTCCCGCACCGCGGACGTTGCCAAGGAATTGATCCAGGTGATCCAGGCGCTGATCCTGATGTTTGTCGCCGCTGACCAGATCATCCGCCGGCTGTACCGGCTGCGCGCCGTTGGCCGCGGCCCGATTATCCGGCGCGAAACCCCGTAAAGGAGCGGAGAGCGACTCATGAGCGAAGTTCAGTTTGGCCTGGCGATTGTCGCCACGATCAACGCTGCGATCCGCTTCTCCGTCCCCATCACGCTGGGGTCGCTGTGCGGCATCCTGGGCGAGCGCTCCGGCATCGTCAACATCGGCATCGAAGGCATGATGCTGATGTCGGCCTTCACCGGGTTCATGACCAACGTCTTCCTCAGCCGCCCCGAGGTCAGCGCCACCCTGCAAGACGCCCCCGTCCGGCTGACCATCGCGCTGGCGGTGGCGCTGCTCACCGGCGCGGCGATGGGCCTGTTGCACGGCGTGCTCTCGATCCAGTACAAGATCGACCAGATCATCAGCGGCGCCGTGCTGAATATCCTGGCGCTGGGCCTGACCGGCTACTTCTACCAGCGCGAAGCGCCGACCCTCGGCAAGCTGCCGGACCTGATCCGCAACCCCTGGCCGAGGTCAGAATCGGTCGAGCTGAGGCTGGCGGATAACTTCACCTTTTACCTGCCGCACGATATCGGGCGCATCCTGTTCGATAAGGACCTGATCACCTATCTGTCGATTCTGCTGGTGTTTGTGCTGGGCTGGGCGCTGTATCACACCACCTGGGGCCTGCGCACGCGCTCGGTGGGCGAGAACCCGCGCGCCGCCGACACGCTTGGCATCGACGTCTACCGCATCCAATACACCAACCTTGCCCTGGGGGGCATGCTGGCCGGGCTGGCAGGCGCCTTCCTGACCCTGGCCGCGGTCGGCCTGTTCGAGCAGGGCATGACCGCCGGGCGCGGCTTCATCGCCCTGGCCGTGATGATCTTCGGCAACTGGCGGCCATCCGGCGCCCTCAAAGGCTCGCTGCTCTTCGGGTTTGCCATGGCGCTGCAGAATCAGCTTCAGCTTTTCGGGATCAACTTCCCGCACCAGCTTGTCGGTATGCTGCCCTACATTCTCACGATCGTGGTCCTCGCCGGGTTTGTCGGCCGGGCGCAGCCGCCGGCACACGTCGGCAAAGCCTACGAACAGGAGTGAGCGCGCCATGACAAACCGGCCCGAACCCGAGGTCATCCTCGAAGTCGAGGACATCGTCAAGCAGTTTCCCGGCGTGCTTGCCAACGACCATGTCAGCCTGAAGCTGCGGCGCGGCGAGATCCTGGCGCTGTTGGGCGAAAACGGCGCGGGCAAGAGCACTCTGATGAACATCATCTATGGCCTCTATCGCCCGGACTCGGGCACGATCCGCGTCAAGGGCGAAGAGGTGCGCTTTGCCAGCCCGCGCGAAGCCATCCAGCACGGCATCGGCATGGTGCACCAGCACTTCCAGCTGGTCGAAGTCATGACCGTCGCCGAAAACGTGGTGCTCGGCGAGGAAGGGACGGTCGCCGTCCAGGGACGGGGTCACCCGCTGTGGAGCGCGGTACTGCACTGGCTGCCCAGCCTGACCGTCTTTCTGTTCTGCGTGCTGCTCGGCGTAGCCCTGAGCGCGGCCCGGTACCTGCTGGGCGGCGCGGTCGTTGGGGCGGGTCTGGCGCTAGGCGTCGCGTTTCCCGCCGTAGCGCGGCTGGTTTGGGGCGCGCTGTGGCGCGTGGGGCTGGTGCTGCTGGCCGTCTGGATCGCGGTGCGGGTCGAGCTGATGACCCAGGTCGCGTTGACCGATGTGGCGCTGCGGCACCCGATCGATGTGGTCGACGAACGCGCCGGTGAGAGCGACGGCACCAAGCTCGCCGTGGTCGAGCGCGTGCGTGTCAATTTCGACTGGCGCCGCGAAGCCCGCGAGGCAGGCAGCGTCGCGCAGCTTATGGCAAACGCGCGGGCCAAGCTCGAAAGCTATCGCGGCGCAGGCATGCCCGGCTGGCTGATCGACGCCATCGATATCTGGCCGCCGCGCGCGCGTGCGCTGAGCGTGGCGGTTTTCCTGCTGGCCTTCGGCTGGCACAGCCTGCGCTCGTGGCGCGGGATCTTTCCCCGCCCGGCGATGCTGCGCGCCGCGGACCAGGGGCTGCTCGGCGCGCTGATCGTCTTCTCCGGCGCGATCGCCTGGA
Organism: Thermoflexus sp.; assembly: GCA_020724465.1. GTDB lineage: Bacteria > Chloroflexota > Anaerolineae > Aggregatilineales > Aggregatilineaceae > DYGX01. The sequence goes on along the minus strand of DYGX01000026.1, from coordinate 25,541 downwards.
TGAACCTCGATCACGTGAGCGCCGCGCTGCGCGTCGCCCTGACGGCGATTGTCGTGGCCGGGCTGATCTGGGCGCTGGTCCGCACGCACCAGCAGCGCGCCCGGCGCGCCGCGGGCGAGGTTGTCGCGATCTCGCCACTGGATGCCGCGCTGGATGCTTTCAACAGCGCGCTGCACGGCGTCACCCAGATCCGTAACGAGCGTCTGGCCGCCGAGCGCGTGCGCGAGCTGTCGCAGCAATACGGGCTGGAAGTCGATCCGGACGTGGTGATCGAGCGGCTGCCGGTCGGCGTGCAGCAGCGCGTCGAGATCATCAAGGCGCTCTATCGCAACGCCGATATTCTCATCCTGGATGAACCGACCGCGGTGCTCACCCCGCAAGAAAGCCGCGAGCTGTTCAAGATCATGCGCGAGCTGGCATCGCAGGGCGTCTCGATCATCTTCATCACGCACAAGCTGAAAGAAGTCTTTGAGGTCGCAACCCATATCGTCGTCATGCGCGACGGCCAGGTGGTGGGCACGACTACCCCCGCAGAAGCGACCGAAGCGTCGCTGGCCGCGATGATGGTGGGCCGCGAGGTGATCCTGCAGATCGAGAAGGACGAGGCGCAGCCGGGCGAGACGGTCCTCGAAGTCGTCGGCCTGAACGCCTACAACGACCGCGGCGCCAAGGCGCTGCAGGACGTCAGCTTTTCGGTGCGGGCAGGCGAGGTGCTGGGCATCGCCGGCGTGCAGGGCAACGGGCAAACCGAGCTGGTCGAAGTCCTCACCGGCTTGCGCGAAGCAACCAGCGGATCGGTGAAGCTGCTCGGTGTGGAGCTTCAGCCCGATGTGCAGCCTACCGGCAAACTCTGGGCGCGCGCCGCGGCGTTCGTGATCGATATGGTGCTGGTCGGCCTGATCGCCTATCTGCTGGGGTATTTCGTGGCTTATTTCGGCGAGTCGACCTTCCGCAACGCTTCGACCGCGACGCGGATCGCCGGCGCGCTGATTGTCTTCGTCGTCGTGGATGCGCTCTACTTCCTGGGAAGCTGGCGCATCAGCGCCCGCACCATCGGCATGTCCTTTTTCTCGCTAGAGATCGCCAATGAGCAAGACAAACATCCCGGCACGCTGCGGCTGACGCTGCGCTACCTGATCTGGCTGGCGCTCCGGCTGCCGACGGGCGTCCCGGCGCTCGTCTCGTTCGTGCTGACGGCCCAGGATCCGGACGGGCGCGCCTGGTTCGACCGGCGGCTGGGTCTGCGCGTCATCCGGCGCGAGCGTATCACAGCGCGCCAGATCAAGGACGCCGGGTCGAGCCATGTCCCCGAAGATCGCCAGCGGTACGGCCTGGTGCACCTCTACTCGGTCGCCGACAACCTGATCCTCAACGACTATTACATCAAGCCCTTTGCGCAAGAGCCTACGCTGTTGATGGTGCCGCTCGCGCTGACGTCCTACGCGCTGGTGTTCGGCGCGGTCGTCGCCGGGCTGACCGGGCTGGCGCTGTGGGTCTGGGATCAATGGCTGTGGACGGCGATCCTCGATGCCTACCACGTCCCGCTCGAAATGCGCGAGATCGTGCCGAGTGTGGCGCTGGGCAGCGAGCGCGCGGCGGCGCTGCAGTGGCCGCTGATCATCAGCATCCTGCTGCTGCTCGTCGCCGAGATCGCGTTCGGCATCATCGCCCATGGGGTGGCGATCCTGGTCTTTGGCGCCGGGCCGGTCCGCGCTTTGATGGCGCGCGGGCGGGCCTGGCTGGATCGGGTGGTGCGGGGGCGCGAGCAGAACGCGGCGCTCGACGGCGGGCTGCTGCGCAACGAAGAGGCGATTCTGGCGAACGCGCGGCGGCTCATCGAGGAATTTGACATCCGCACGCCGTCGCCCACCACCGCCGGCGGCAGTCTTTCCGGCGGCAACCAGCAGAAGATGATCGTCGCGCGCGAGTTCAGCCGCCGACCGCGCCTGCTGATCGCCGCCCAGCCGACGCGTGGTATCGACGTCGGCTCGATCGAGTTCATCCACCGCCGCATCATCGAGCAGCGCGACGAAGGCGCCGCCGTGTTGCTCGTCTCGGCCGAGCTGGACGAGATCATGGCGCTCTCCGACCGGATTGCCGTCATGTACAAGGGCGAGATCATCGACACGGTGAACGCCCGCGAGGCCACCCGCGAGCAGCTTGGCCTGCTGATGGCGGGCATCCATCCGGATCAGCGCGCCCCAGAGCCGGCGCTGGCCGGGGCGTAGGCGCTCTTGATCCGGGCGATGGCGCGGGGGTGGCCGGTGGCTGCTCCCGCGCCGCGCCCGCTTCGATCTTCACCCGCTTCAGACCGCATCCACTATGGTATAATTCCCCCGCACACGAACACACGCCCCTGTTGGCGGAAGGATTCGCAAGACTCATGGCAGATACGCTGTTGGACAAGCTGGCCGGGATCGAAGCGCGCTATGACGAGCTGGAGCGGATGATCAGCGACCCGGCCAACGTGAACGACTATGAGAAAATAGCCGAGCTGGCGCAGGAGCGCGCCGAGATCGAGGACATCGTCAGCGCCACGCGCACCTATCGCCAGACGCTGCACGAGCTGGACGAGGCGCGCGCCCTGCTCGACGACCCGGACATGGCCGAGCTGGCCGAGCAAGAAGTCGCTGCGCTTGAAGCGCGGCAGAAAGCGCTTGAGGACCAGCTTCGCTCCATGCTGCTGCCGCGCGATCCACGGGACGAGAAGAACGTCATCGTGGAGATCCGCGCCGGGGCGGGCGGTGACGAGGCCGGGCTGTTCGCCGCCGAGCTGTTCCGCATGTACACCCGCTACGCCGAAAACCACGGCTGGAAGACAGAGGTCATCAGCGCCAACGAAACCGGCGTGGGCGGCTACAAAGAGATCATCTTCACCGTCAAGGGCAAGGGGGCTTATTCGCGCCTCAAGTACGAGAGCGGCGTGCACCGTGTCCAGCGCGTGCCCGTGACCGAAAGCCAGGGGCGCATCCACACCTCGACCGCGACCGTCGCCGTGCTGGCGGAGATCGACGAGGTGGAGATCGAGATCAACCCCAACGATCTGCGCATCGACACCTACCGCTCGGCGGGCGCGGGCGGGCAAAACGTCCAGAAGAACGAAACAGCGATCCGCATCCACCACCTGCCAACCGGCCTGATCGTCTCGTGCCAGGACGAGCGCAGCCAGCTTCAGAACAAGCAGCGGGCGATGGCGGTTCTGCGCGCCAAGCTCTACGACATGGAACAGGAGCGCCTGCGCAGCGCTCAGGAAGCCGCCCGCCGCAGCCAGGTGGGCACGGGCGAGCGCAGCGAGAAGATCCGCACCTACAACTTCCCGCAGAACCGCGTCACCGATCACCGCATCGGCCTGACGGTCTACAACCTGCCCGCCGTGCTGGAAGGTGAGCTGGACCAGTTCATCGACGAACTCGCCACCCGCGAGCAGGCAGAGCGTCTGCAGGCCATCGAGGTTTCGTGACGCTTCCGCAAGCTGCCGGTGAGGCGCTCGCCTGGGCGCGGGCGCAGTTGAAGAACACTGCGGGCGCCGAGCCGCTCGACGCTGCAATCCTGCTGGCGCACGTGCTGGCCGTACCGCGCGTCGAGTTGCTGGCCCACCCCGAGCGGCCCCTGAGCGCGGAGCAGGCCGCGCGCTTCGCCGGGCTGGTGGCGCGCCGGGCGACCGGCATGCCGGTCGCCTATCTGACGGGCAGGCGCGCCTTCTACGATCGCGAGCTGTTCGTCTCGCCCGCGGTGCTGATCCCGCGCCCGGAAACAGAGCTGCTGGTCGAGGCGGCGCTGGCCTGGGCGCAGGGCCACGCCGGGCTGCGCGTGGCCGACGTGGGCACCGGGAGCGGCGCGATCGCGGTGACGCTGGCTGCGCATCTACCGGACGCGCGGGTTCACGCCGTCGACTGCTCGCCGGAAGCCCTCGCCGTTGCGCGGGAAAACGCCGACCGCGCCGGAGTCGCGGGGCGCATCGTGTTTTACGAGGGCGATTTGCTCGGCCCGCTGCTGGAGGCCGGAGTGATGCTCGACCTGATCGCTGCCAACCTGCCGTATATTCCCACAGACGACCTGGCCGCGCTTGAGGTGGCGCGCCACGAACCGCGCCTGGCGCTCGACGGCGGGCCGGACGGCCTCGACGCCATCCGCCGGCTGCTGGCGCAGGCGCCGCGGGCGCTGGCCGCGAGCGGGCTGGCGCTGCTGGAGATCGGCGCGGGGCAGGGCGAGCGTGCCGCGGCGCTGGCTGCGCGCGCCTTTCCCGGCGCGGCGATCGTGGTGCTGCCCGACTACGCCGGGCACGATCGCGTGCTGCGCATTGAGAGGAGCGGATAACGGATGCGTATCCTGCCGGCCGATGCCCCAGAAGCGATTGCGGAAGCAGCCCGCCTGCTGCGCGCCGGGGAGCTGGTCGTGCTGCCGACCGATACCGTGTACGGCGTGGCCGCCGCGATCGACGTGGCGGCGATTGACCGGATCTTCATCGCCAAGCAGCGCCCGCCGGAGCGGGCGATCCCCGTGCTGCTGGCCGATGCCAACGCCGCCGCACTGGTCACGCGCGAATTTACCGAAGCCGCCCGCCGCCTGGCAGCCGCCTTCTGGCCAGGGCCGCTGACCATCGCGGTGCCCCGGCTCGAGCACCTGCCGCACAACCTCACCCAACTGCCCACCGTCGGCGTGCGCGTGCCCGACCATGCCGCCACACGCGCCGTGCTGGCAGCGGCAGGCGGGGCGCTGGCCGTCACCAGCGCCAACCGCAGCGACGAGCCGCCCGCCTGCACCGTCCGGGACGCGATCGACGCGCTGGGCGACCGCGTGGCCCTCTACCTCGACGGCGGGCCGTGTCGCGGCGGCGTCCCGTCGACCGTCGTCACCTTCGAGGACGGTGAGCCGCGCGTTCTGCGGCCCGGCCCGATCAGCGAGCGGGCGCTCCGCGCGGTGCTCGGCCTCATCCCCTAGAGGGTGTTATGACCTTCACGGGGGGTTCGCCCCTCACCCTCGGCTCTTTCCGCCTGCGACGGCGTCGCGGGGCGAGGGGCTTTGAGCCGCCGTGTGCACTCCTTCTCCCCGCGCGCGAGGGAGAAGGGGCCGGGGGTTGAGGGGGAGTGAGGGCCGAAAAGCGCATCACACGCTCTAGAGCGATCAGACCCTTTACAGGGAGCGCCGGACGTTTTTTCCTTCGCGGGGACCACTCATATTGCGCGGCCTCTCTGCATCCCCCCGGCTTTTCGCTGCGATCCGGTCTGCTTAGCCCCCATCCGCCAGGCTCGCCCCCGCGTGCGGCATCTGTTCCGGTCCGGCGAGCGGGCATGCCGTCCGGGTGCCGATTGCCCATCTACCCGATGATCTTTTGCACTGTTAACATCTAAGTGCCCCATTTATAGTTGCAAAGAAAGCAGGCACGATGATGGATGTCAGTGCAGCCGAACAGCTCGACGCGCTGATCACCGTGGTGATCGCTGCCGTCCTGGGCGGGATTGTGGGTCTCAACCGCGAGTGGAGCCGCCGGCCCGCCGGGCTGAGAACCCACATGCTGGTTGCCATGGGCGCGGCGCTGGTGATGACCATGAGCGCGCTGACCTACGAGCCGGAGACAGCCGGGCGTCTGGCAGCGGGCGTCATCACCGGGATCGGCTTTCTCGGTGGCGGCGTCATTATCCAGCGCAAAGCCAGCGTGCAGGGCCTGACCACCGCCGCCTCGGTCTGGCTGGTCGCCGTGATCGGGCTGGCAGTCGGCGCGAAGCTCTATGTGCTGGCTACAGGCGCGACCATCTTAAGCTGGTTTGTGCTGGCGGTGGTGCTGCGCCTGACTCGCGCCGGCGCGCTGGAACAGGCAGAAGCAGAGAATGAGGATTGACGACGCGCCGCGCGCTAGTCGTCATCAGCAGGCAGATGGCGCTCGATATGGTTCTTGACGGCGAACACAGCGGCTTCGGCCCGGTTGGAGACCTGCAGCTTGCTGAGGATGTTGCCGACGTAGTTGCGGACCGTCCCTTCGCCCAGGAAGAGCTGCGCCGCGATCTCGCGGTTGGTCAACCCTTCGACCATCAGCGCGAGAATGCGCATTTCCTGCGGGGTCAGCTCCGAGAAGGCGGACGCCTCTTTCACCTGGGCGGCCTGGCGCACCTCTTCGAGCAGCGCCTTGGTCATGCTGGGGTCGATCAGCGCGTCGCCGGCAGCCACGGTACGAATGGCATCGACCAGATCGGCGCTGCCGACCCGCTTGAGCACGTATCCGACCGCGCCCGCGCGCACCGCGTCCATCACCAGCTCGTCTTCGGCGTACGAGGTCAGCATGATGACTTTGCAGCCGGGCAGCTCGTTGACGATCTGCTCGCAGGCTTCAATACCCGACAGGCCGCCCGGCATGCGGATGTCCATCACGACGATATCCGGCTGGTGGGCCAGCGCCTGGCGCACGGCTTCAAGCCCGCTTTCCGCTTCGGCGACCACCTGGAAATCCGGCTGCTGCTCAAGCAGCGCCTTCAACCCGGCCCGAACTACCGCGTGATCGTCCGCGATCAGAATTCTCAATGGTGTCACTAGCTTACTCCGGCCTGTCCGTTGATTATCGATCGCATGGCTTGTTACCATGAATCGATACCTGGACGAGCACACAGTGCCCAACCAGAAACTGCGGTCCAGCTAAGTGTAAGTGTGCTCAGATTATACAAAGTGGCCTGTCAATTTCCACCAATGAGTGTCCAAAGACCGTGATTTCGAGCGAGTTTCTTCTGATTTTCTTGCTAAATAATCACGGAAAATAGTAATCCTGATCCGAGTTGAGGTCAAATTAGCCGTGACAACGAACCCTACCTCAAACCAAGCCAACGACGAACGCACCCGGCATCTGCAAATGATGGATGCGCTCAGCCGGGCAGTTGCCGCCGTGACCAGCGATCTGAGCCTGCCCCGCACGCTGCAAGCGATCGTGGACATCGCCCGCGAGCTGGCCCAGGCACGCTATGCCGCCCTCGGTGTGCCCAACGAAGACGGCACACTCAAAGCGTTTATCACGTCCGGCATCGACCCGGCCGTTGCAGCCCGCATTGCCCACGAACCCCGTGGACGAGGCCTGCTGGGCGCCATCCTCGAAAGCGACAAGCCGATCCGCCTGGACAACCTGCGCGCGGACCCGCGCTCGGTGGGCTTCTGCGAGAACCACCCCGAGATGACGCGCCTGCTCGGTGTGCCGATCATCAGCCGGGGCGAGCGGCTCGGTAACCTCTACCTGACCGACCCGCTCGACGGGGGGCCGTTCAGCGAAGACGACGAGCGCATGATCGTGCTGCTGGCCAACCACGCCGCGATTGCTATCGAGAACGCGCGGCTGTCGGAGCAGCTTCAGCAGTTGGCGCAGAGCCGCGAGCGCGACCGCATCGGCATGGAGCTGCACGACGGCGTGATTCAGTCGGTCTACGCGGTCGGGATGAAGCTGGAGATCCTGCGCGGGCAGTTCCCGATGACGCCGGAGCAGGAGCAGCAGTACCAGGGCATTATCGAGGATCTCAACCAGATCATTGAGGACATCCGCCTCTACATCCGCAACCTGCGCACCGCGCGCGACGAGCAGGCCACTTTCGGCCAGCGGCTCGACAACCTGGCGCGCCATTTCAAGGATTTCGCGCGGGTGGACGTGGTGCTGGATGTGCCCTCGTCGCTGCGCACGCTGAACGAAAAGCAGCGCCACTCGCTCTCGCAGATCGCGCGTGAGGCGCTGTCCAACGTGGCGCGGCACGCCGAGGCGACCCAGGTGCGCGTCAAGGTGCGCGAGGTCGGCAACAACCTGGTCATGACGATCAGCGACGACGGGAAGGGCTTTGACCCGGAGAAACTCGAAAACCCGAACAGCTTCGGCCTGCGCAATATGGACCAGCGCGCGCGCCGCCTGGGTGGCAAGCTGATGATCGAAAGCGCCGCCGGTCAGGGCACGACCATCACGGTGCAGATTCCCTTCCGGCCGTAGAGCAACCAGGAGCAGCATCCGGACAGCGCGCAGGCAGCGGTACGAGTTCTCGCACACCCTGCTGCTTTTGCCTGCCTGATCGCTGTCTTTCGCTACTTTATCGCTGCTCTTAGCTGTTCCTCGCTGCTTCTGGCTGCCTTTAGCTCGTCTTCGCTCCGATCACCCGCTCCGGCGCGACGCGCTGCCCGCTCTCCGCCGAGCGGATGATCGCCTCAATCACGGCCACGTCCTGCACGCCCTCGGCAGGGGTGTTGGCGTGGGGCTCCCCGCGGCGGATGGCAGCGGCGAAAGCGGCCAGTTCGTTCTGGATCCCGCTGCGCCCCTCGATCTCGATCCGGCGGGTGTGGCCGTCTTCTCCGGTGATCTCGATGGCGTGGTGATGGACGCGCAGCGCGCCCGTCTCGCCCACCACGCGCAGCGACGGCGGCCAGGGCGACCCGCTGGCGTAGGTGACGCCGTAGACGCCGAGCGCGCCGTTCTCGAACTCCAGCGCCGCGCTGAGCGTGTCGGACGGCGGCAGATCGGGCCGGTGCTGCGTCACCGCTGCGCTGACCGCGGCGATCTCGCCGGCCACCATACGCAGAGCCGCGATGTGATGCACCCCGCCATCGAGCAGATAACCGCCCATGAACGCGCCTTCGCGCCGCCAGGCAGTGCCGTAATACGGATTCTGCGGGGCCATCGCGACGTGCGCGATCCAGTCGAGCGCCAGCAAGCGGCCCAGCGCGCCGCCGGCCACCAGCTCCGCTGCCTGCCGGAAGGCCGGTTCGTAGCGCCAGTTCTCGGCCACCATCCAGACCTGCCCCGGGTGGGCCGCGTACTGCGCCAGCAGGCGCCGCCCTTCGGCCACGCTGGCCGCGGCGGGTTTCTCGCTGATGATGTGCTTGCCGGCTTGCAGGGCGCGCTCGACCCCCTCGGCCACACGCTGGATCGGCCAGACAATATCGACCGCCTCGATGTCGTCGCGCGCCAGCAGTCCGTCCAGATCGTCGGTCAGCGTCACCGGGCCGGGGATCTGCCGGGCGGCTTCGGCTGCCGCCCGCGAGGCCGGGTCGCGCGTGTAGATTGCCACCACCTCGAACGTGCCGGCCAGCGCGTTCAGCGCCGGCAGATGCGCGTCCCGCGCGAACAACCCCGTGCCCAGCAGCGCCAGCCGGATCGGTTGTGAAGGCCCCATGGTCTTCTCCTTACGCCATGCGAGCGGTGCTTAAAGAATGCGGCGGATGCGCAGCGCCAGATGAACGGCCAGCCGGGTGTCGGGATTGTCCAGGTCCAGCCCGCTGATCTCGCGGATGCGCTCCATCCGGTACAGCAGCGTGTTGCGATGGACATGCAGCCGCTTGGCGGTGCGCGTCAGGTTGCCGTGTTCCTCAAAGAAGGCTTCGAGCGTGGTCAGGAATTCGGCGTTGTTGGGGTGGTCTTCTGCCAGCTCGCCTAGGGTCTCGTGATAGAACTTGCTCAGCTCCGGCGAGCCGGCCAGCAACGACAACAGGCGATAGACGCCCATCTCGGAGAAGGCAAGAGGGTTGGTCAGGCGCCACTGCTGCGCCATGCGATAGGCGGCGACGGCCTGGTGAAAGCTCTCGCGCCAGGCGGGCAGGTCCACTGCCGGCTGACCCATGCCGACCACCACCTGCACGCCGTAACGCTCCGCCGCCCGCCCCTGGACGGCCAGCGCCAGGTCGCGGGCATTCGCTTCATCACCCTCGCAGAAGACGATCACCTCGCTGCCGTAGGGCTGGACCAGCGCGCTGAACCCCAGCGCGGTGGCCTGCTCGTTGCACAGGGCCTCGATCTGGCGCGCGGTTGGTTGGTGATCGCGCAGCCCGCCGATATACAGCGTGATATAGACCTGGTTTGGCTGGTAGCCCAGGCGCGTCAGGCGCAGCAGCGCCTCGTTCTCGTTGATCATCCCGCCCAGGAACTGCTCCAGCACGTTGCCCTGCACGCGCTTTTGCGCCTCGCGGATGGCCTTTTCCTTGGCCATTTCCAGCGCGCAGACCGCCGCACCGTGCCGGGTGAAGGCGACGTCGAACGCGTCGACCGGCTCATGCTCCTCGAAGATGAGCGACAGAAAGCCGCGCCCCATCTTCCCCGCGACAATCGGCGCCACCAGGCGGCGCAGCTCCATCTTCGGCAGCGCGATCGAGACCGGATCCGGGCTGGCCTGCGCCACTTCCATCCGGTCGCGGAACAGGGCCGGCAGCGGGTTGACGTCGTAGAGCGCGTCCTCGATGACCGGCCAGGCGGGTGAGCCGGTCAGCGGACCGGCAGCGGCCAGCGTGTGCAGACGCTTGTCCTGCACGACTACCGTCTTCCCGGCCAGATCGGCCAGGGCCGCGGCCAGCGCGCCCAGCCCGCGATTCTCGGTCGAAAGCTGCAAAAGCTGCTCGCGCACCTCGCGCCCGCGTTCCTCAGGCGCGATCGGGCTGCCCATCAACACCTGCGCGACCTGGCGCTCGATGGTGCGAAGCTGTGCGGTGTCCGGCAGGCGGAGCAGGGGAATCTGCCGCTCGTCGGCGGCGGCAAGCGCCGGCGGGCCGATCTCGCCGGCGACGGCGATCGCGGCCACATCCATTACGCTCAGATCGTGGATCAGGCTCGGCAGCGTGAGCTTGTCGCTGAGCAGGCGCATGGCGTCCAGCGAGATCAGCGCCAGCTCGCCCCCCGCCAGATCGGGGAACGCCGGCGGGCGGGTGTTGAGCACGCTCACCCACTTGACGCGGCGCTGCATGCCCGCCTGCCCGGCAGCAACGATCGTGCCAACCGGCAGCGCAAGCCGGATCAGGTCCTGAACGGTATACCGCGACTGCTGGTTCACCGGCGCTTTCGCACGCCCTCCCGCGCGATCCCGCTCAATAGATGCCCAGGTAGCGATCCAGCTCCCACGGGCTGACGACCAGCAAATAGTCCTGCCATTCGAGGCGCTTGGCTTCCAGGAAGCGCTCGTACAGATGCAGGCCGAGCGCCTCGCGCGCCAGCTCGCTGGCTTCCAGCGCTTCGAGCGCGGCGTCGAGTGAGGTGGGCAGCGTGGTCAGGTGACGCCGGCGGTTCGAGACTTCGTACAGCTCTTCCTCGGCGGCGGGCGGCAGCGGCAGCTCGTCGCGGATCCCGCGCAGCCCGGCATGAAGCAGCACCGCAAAAGCGAGATAGGGGTTGCAGCTTGGGTCGGGGGCGCGCATCTCGATCCGCGTGCCGAGACCGTGCCCCTCGGCCAGTCGCGGCACGCGCACCAGTGCCCCACGGTTCAACTGCGCCCATGTGACGTAGATCGGCGCTTCCAGCCCGGCCATCAAGCGCCGGTAGCTGTTGATCAGCGGCGCCAGCACCGCGCAAATCTCGCGGGCGTGGGCCAGTTGCCCCGCCAGGAAGTGCTTCCCCGCCGCCGACAGGCCGTAGTCGTCCGCGGGATCGGTGAAGATGTTCTCGCCCGTCTCGCACGACGCCAGCCACTGGTGGACATGCATCCCGTTGCCCGGCGCATTGGTGATCGGCTTGGGCATAAAGCTGGCGAAGCGCCCTTCCTGGCGCGCGATGGTACGCACGGCCATCCGTGCCGTGATGATCGCGTCGGCTGCCTGGAGCGCATCGAGCGGCGCCAGGTCCAGCTCGTGCTGGCCACCGCCGACTTCATGATGGCTCGACTCCACCACGATTCCCATCGCACGCAGAGCATCGGCAACACGCTTGCGGATCACCCGCGCCACCCCGTTCGGCGCGTCGAAATAGCTGGCCTGATCATCGGGCAGCAACGCGCCGTCGCCGGATGGATCGTGGAAGATGTAGTATTCCAGTTCCGGCGCGACGCGGTACCGCAGCCCCTGCTCGGCGGCCATTTCAACCGCCCGGCGCAGCGCTCCACGCGGGTCTCCGGCGAACGGTTGCGCGTTGGGCGTGTAAACGTCGCAGAAGACGCGTGCCGTCCGCCCGACTTCGGGCCGGTGCGGCTCCCAGGGCACAATCGCCAACGTGCTCAGGTCCGGCAGCAAATACATATCGGACTCGGCCACCCGCGCGAAGCTCTCGACGGCGGAGCCATCGAACCACACCCCCGACTCGACCGCGGCGGGCAGGTAGTCGAGATCGATGGTGACGGACTTGACCATGCCCATCACGTCGGTGAATTGAAGCTCAACCGTGCGAACGTTCCGCTCGTGCAAATCCTGGCGGGCGTCTTCGGCGCGGGTGTATTTGGGGAGAGTGTCTTCGAGCATGAATTCCATCCAGCCACTGGAACGCGCTGTCCAGCACTCGTCGGACATTATAGCAAGCTTTTGGGGTCACAGGGCTGGTCCGCCTCGGTCCAGCCCGTGCCTCTAGGGTAACGGGACTGGCGGGCGCGCGGCGAATTCTTTATGAGAATTGCCAAAAACCCGCTGTGATCGCCGCGCCAGCATGCTGTGGACAGATCGCGCTGCTCCCTCAGCAGACGTTTTCCCGGCGCTCGCCCGGCGCCATCTACACTCGGCGCAGCGGCAAGACAACTTCCGTGATAAGATTACCTATAAGCAGGTGTAAATCCTACCCGGCACCCTGGCGGCCGGACGTTAATTCTGTCATAACGATCTGTCAGTGCGCATGAGGGCTTCGATCATGAACCGATTCTTGCATTGGCTCGTTATTGTCGCAGTCGGGGTGACCGCGCTGGGTGTCGCCGTGACCGGCACGCCCACGCCCGCTGCGGCTCAGTCCATCTGGAATGTCCAGGTCTTCAACAACCGCGACCTCGCCGGCGTGCCTGCCTGGACCGGCACGACCGCCGCAGTGAACTTCAACTGGCTGCAGGGGCCGCCCGTGATCAACGGCATCACGACCATCCCGCAGACCGACAACTTTTCGGTGCGCTTCGTCACAACCGCCTTCTTCCCGGCGGGGACGTATCAGTTCACCGTGCAGGTCGATGACGGCGCGCGGCTGTTCATCGATGGCGTGCTGGTGATCAACGACTGGCGCGAGGCGTCGCTGCGGACCCTGCAGGCGCAGCACACCTTCCCGGCGGATGGCTCGCACAACATCACCGTCGAGATGTTCGACGCGGCGGTAGACGCCACCATCATCGTCAGTTGGGCGCTGGTCGGCAGCGGCGCGCCGGGCACCGGCGGCCCGCTGTGGTACGCCGATTTCTTCGTAGGTCCGGACCTGGCCGGTCCCGTTATCTACTCGACCTCGTACCCGGCCAGCGGTTTGAACCTGAACTGGGGCACCGGCTCGCCCGGCGGCGCGGTCCCGCCCGACAACTTCTCGGCGCGCATCCTGCGCTATCTGACCGTCCCCAACGATATGCCCCAGGGCGTCTATACCTTTTACGCCTATGGCGACGACGGCTTCCGCTTCTATGTGGATAGTACCCTGATCTTTGACCGCTGGGACACGCTGGCGACCGAGCAGGTGCAGGCTGAGGTGACGCTGCTCAACGGGCCGCACACGTTCAAAGTGGAATACCGCGAGCTGACCTCGACGGCGTTCCTGTTCCTGACCTGGACGCCGCCCGCCGCGCAGAACCCCGTCCTCAGCCCGACCGGCGGCAGCGTCGCGCCTGCGCCCCCGGCTGGCGCCATCACGGCGACCGTCAACGTCTCGCGGCTGAACGTCCGCACCGCGCCCAGCACAGACGCGAACGTGATCACGACCATCAGCCGCGGGCAGACGTTCCCGGCCACCGGCCGCAGCGGCGATAACGCCTGGGTGCGCCTGACCGTCAGCGGGCAGGAAGGCTGGTCCGCCGCGCGCTTCCTGACGCTGAGCGGAGACATCAACGCGCTGCCGGTCATTCAGGACCAGGGCGGCCCGGCGCAGCCGACCCCGCCGCCGCAGCCGACCGGCGTGCGCGGGCGGGTGCTGGCGAATCTGCGCCTGCGCGCCGAGCCGACAACTCGCAGCGCTCAGCTTGGCATCATGCCGTGGGGCAGCGAGGTGGATATCCTGGGCCGCAGCCGCAACCACGCCTGGTATCAGGTCAACTTCCGCGGCCAGACGGGCTGGGCCTTCGCTTCGCTGGTCCGCATCATCGAGGGCAACTTCGACGCCTTGCCATACACGGACGGCCCGCAGCCGGTCTTCCCGCCGCCAGAACCCACCGAAGGCGTGATCGCCCAGGCTTTTGGCAACATGCGCATCCGCAGCGGCCCCGGCCTGCAATTCGAGACGATTGGCCGGGCCGTCTGGGGCACGCGCGTCCAGGTGGTGGGCGTCAGCCCGGACGGCAACTGGCTGAAGGTCCGGCATGGCGACCTGGTCGGCTGGTCGTCGGCCCCGTGGTACCGCATCGTTCAGGGCAGCCTGAGCAGCGTGCCCGTCACGGCGCAATAACGCACACCCCAACTCTGCCTTGTACCAGCGCGCCCCAGATGAACCGGAGCGCGCTGGGTGTTGGATCGGGCCTTCGGCGCCGCGCGCCGGGCTTAGGACTCTTGTCGTATCGCACCGCATCGGTCACCCGGCTATACTTGGGGCATGGTACGCGGCGGGCGATTCAGCGCCCGGCCCGGAGACTTCAGGCACGGCATGACGGCACTGCACTCGCTCAACCAACCGCAGCAGATCGCCAGCGCGGCGGAGCAATTCGTCCGGGCACTGGCGCGGCTGTTCCCCGGTGGGACCTTCGAGCAGTTCTACCATGCCGAGACCGTGCGCCGCGCCTATTGGGCCGCGCTGCAGCAGGCCGCCGAGCGCGACCGCGCGCTTGGGGGAGGCACCGCGTCAGATGGCCTCTCCAAGATCGCTTTGCTGGCCCGCCCGCGCGTGGTTAACGAGCTGATCAAGTACTTCCTGCCGGGGCAGGCGCCGGATTACGAGGTGGTCGCGGATGAGTGGGCCGCCGCGCTGAGCGACACCGCCGACCGGGCAAGCCTGCTTGAGCAGGCGCGCACGCTGTTCGGCCTGATTGCCGAGGCGCTGGACCGCTCGCCGGAGCTGCGCCTGCTGCTGGGCCAGCTCGGTCAGATTCACCCCGGCAGCGCGGTCGAAGCGGGTGGGGATGATCTGGACCGGCTGCTTGAGGCGGCGCTCGCCGAAGGCCCCGGCGCCCTGCATCGCCAGGTGCGCCATCTGCTGGCGCTGGCCGCCGCGCAGGACAGCCTGGCCGCGCCGGACCTCCAGGCGCGCCTGCTGGCGCAGGCGCAGATCGCGGGCGAGCTTGAGCCGGACGATCTGCGCGCCGCCTGGGACGCCGCCGCCCGGCTCGATGACCCCGCGGCGCGCACCCGCCTGCTGGCCCGGCTGGCGCCGCACATGAACCGCGCCGGCGAGAAAACCAACCCGCTGACGCTGCTCCGCCAGCAGATCGACGCCATGGAGCCGCCGCCCCCGCCTGCCGTGCAGGTCGAGGCGCTGCTTGATCTGCTGCCGCACCTCAGCGCCAGCGAGACCGGCGCACTGCTGCCCGCGCTGCAACAGCGTGTGCTGAGCGCCGTGCAGACGATCGCGGATCCGGCGTCTCGCGTCCGCGCCTTGAGCGCGCTGATCGACCGGCTGGCGCCCGATTTGCAGCACGAAGCCGTAGCGCTGGCCTTTGACGCGGCGGCGCGCATCCCCAGCGCGATGGCCCGCGCGATGGCGCTCGGAGACCTGCCCCCGCACCTGCCGCCCGAATTCCACGCCCGCTTGCTGGCGCTGGCCCGCGCCCTGGACCCGCCCGACGCCCGCGCCGCCCTGCTGACGCAGATGATCGCGGTGCTGGCGCCGGACCAACAGCCGGGCGTGCTGAGCGAGGCCCTGCGCGCCATCGCAGACATCGCCGGGGACGACGCCCGCGCCCGCGCGCTGATGGCGCTGGCGCAGCCCATCGAGGCGACCGGGCTGCTGCGCAACAATCCGGACGGCGTGCAGGAAGCGATCACGGTAACCTTCTCGATCGGCAGCGCCGACGCCCGCGCCCGCGCCTTCGCGGTGCTGGCGCCCTACCTATCAACCGAGCTGCTGACCGAGGCGCTTCAGGCGCTGAAAAGCATCGAAGACGATCGCGACCGCGCGCGGACGCTGGCGCAGCTGGCCCCACACCTGCCCCCTGGCCTGAGCGTGGCCGCCTACAACACCGCGCAGGAATTGCAAACGTCCGAAGCGCGGGCGGCGGCGCTCGCGGCCATCGCGCCCTATCTATCGGCGGCGGCGCGCGCCAAAGCGCTGGCGGATGCCCTGGCGGCGGCGCTGGCGATCGAGCACCGGTACGAGCGTGTCACGGCGCTGGTGGATCTGGCTCCGCATCTGCCGGACGCGCTGCGCGCCCGCGCGCTGGAAGAAGCCCTCACCGCCGCCCGCTCGATCACCGACGAGGACGAGCGCGGGCGGGCGCTCGTCTTTCTCGCGCCGCATCTGCCCGCCGACCGCCTGCCCGACGCCCTGGCCGACGCTTACACCATTACCGACCCCGTCAAACGAACGTCCGCGCTGAGCGCGCTGCTCGGCTTTCTGCCGGATGAACCCCGCGAACGCGTCGCGCTGGATGTGATTCAAACCGCCACGCAAAGCGACCTGGCGCAGCGAAGCGCCTCGATGCTGGCGGCGATCGGGCCGGTGCTGCCGGACAGCGCGCTCGACGCCGCGATCAAGGCGGCGCTGGCGATCGCGCCGCCCTTTGATCGCCTGCACGCCCTCGCCGCGCTGTTGCCGCGCCGCCCCGATCAGCTGCGCGACGCGGCGCTGGCCGCCGCACGCGCCGTGCCCGACCCGGTCGAGCGGGTGAGCGCGCTGCTGGAACTGGCGCCGCATCACCGCCCCGCGCTGCGCGACGCGATCCTCGACGAGGCGCTGGACGTCGCGCTGCGGCTTACGGACAGCTACGACCGCGCCAGCGCCCTGGCGACGCTGGCCCCCTACGTTGACACGCAGAGCTATTTGCAGAACCGGCAGCAAGACGCCCTCGAGTGGGCGCTTGACCGGGCGCTAGCCATCACCGACCCGCCAGCGCGCAGCCGCAGCCTGCGCCGTGTGGCCGAGGCCTGCGCCGCGCATCTGACTCCGGCGCAGTCGTACACGCTGTGGCGGAACGCCGTCGGGCAGATGCGGCGGGGCAGCTATCCGGCAGTGCTGGGCGATCTGGCCGCTCTGGCGCCGCTGATCGCTCACATAGGTGGGGGAAATGTGCTGGCAGAGATTGCGGCAGCCCTGCAACAGGCTCGTGCAGACCGTGGCTAGGCAGGCAGCATCAGGTCAGGCGGTAGATCCAGAACAGCGCCACCTCGCGGCGAGCAAGATCGTCGTTGGTGTAGTAGGCGGTGCGGATGCCTTCCAGCTCGCAGCCCATCGCCGCGTAGAAGCGGCAGGCCGGCACATTGTTGCTTTGCGTCTCAAAGACCAGTGCGCGATAGCCCTGGCGCCGCGCCCAGTCCGCCGCGCGGATGAACAGATCGCGCCCCAGGCCCTGCCGGCGCACGTCGTGATCGAGCATCAGATTCCACACCCAGGCCGTGTTGTTCCAATCCTCAGGCACCACATCCAGCACCCCAACCAGCCGCCCGGCCCGCTCCACAACCAGATGCAACCCATCGCCGCGCCGCAGGCGCCCCAGGATGTTGCGCTGCTCCGCCGGATCGAAATCGTAGCCCGTGCCTTTGTCGAAGGGCTGCTCCAGCCGGCGCTCGACCAGCCGCCAGCCCGCCTCGATCCCGCTGCCGAGCCGCTCAACGTCCAGCACCGTCGCGCTGACAAAGCCGGGGCGGATCTCCGCCAGCCGGGGAATGTCGGCCTCGGTCATCGGGCGGATCACCGGTTGAGTTTTGGGGCGCGGGAAATCCATCGCGCGGGCGATCTCCTGGCGAGCGATCAGGCACGCCGGCAATTGTACGGCGCGGCGGCGGATTTTCAAGGACCGCGCGCAGCCTGGGCGAACGTCCATCCCCTGAAGGAGCCGGTATGCGCAACGGGATGACTTTGGGCGTGGCGCCGTGGGGCAACCGGCTGAGCTTCACGGCGCTGCTGGTGGCGTTTTCGGAGTTCGTGGTGTGGCAGCACCCCGCCGGGTATACACCGCTGAGGATCATCGGGTTTGTCGTGGTGTACGGCGCGCTGGCGGCGATCGCGCTCGATCTGATCGTTCGCCTGCGCGCGTCCGACGCCGCCAGCCTGCTGCTCATCGCGGGCGCGTACGGGCTGGCAAACGGCACGCTGATCAGCCAGGTCAGCACGCGCGATCTGCCGGTCAGCCTGCTGGTGAGGCCGCTCGGCGCGCAAACGCTGGCGTTTCTCGGCGCGCTGGCCGCGTTCCGGCTGCTGCTCTCCGGGCGGCGCGCGAGCATCCTGCACCTGCTGGTCGCGGCGATCGTGGGGCTGGCGTGGGGTGTGTGGGTCCGCTGGGCGCCCGGCGCGTCGAATGGCACGATCGAGTCCGCTGCGCTCGAAACGGCGCTTGTGGCGACCGGGCTGGCGCTGGCCGTATGTTTGTTGCTCGCCGGGATCGCGGCGCGGGAGCCGGTCAGGCGCGCGGAAGACTGGCTGCTGGGGCCAGGCGAGTGGATCGGAGCGGTGGCCGTTCTGGTGGCGGCGCTGGCGATCGGGCTGGCGCGGGGCGAGATCGGCGGCGCGGGAGCGGGGATCGTCCTGGCGTTGATCGCGTTCTTGATCGGCATGCTGTCTGCCACACGGAAACTGCGCGGCACCCGCTCGCCCCTAGACCCCATCACCCCGCCGCGCGCGCCCGGCGCGATCGGGTGGCTGGCGATGATCGCGCTCTTTCTCGCTGCCGGATGGATCGGCCATGCGCTGCCCGGCAGCGGCGACCGCGCGCCCCAGGGCGACCTGTTGATCGGTCTGCTGTTGGGCTTTGGCGCGCTGTGGCCGCCGGTTGTCTCGGCGCTGGTGGGCGTGCAGGCGTTTGTGCAGCTTGCGCGCGAGCAGCGCTGATCGCACGGTGGCAGAGGAAGCGAGGAGCTGACCGCATGAACCCCGATGACCGGCAACGCCGCCTGGACGATGTCGACCGCCTGCTGCGCGAGGTGCGCGAAGAGCTGGCCCTGGTTCGCGACGACAACGACGAACTGCGCGCGCTCCACGCCCTGCTTCAGGTCACGCGCGCCATCCACAGCGAGACCGACATCTACTCTCTGATGACGCTCATTCTGGATAGCGCCCTGGCCTTCACCGGCGCCGAGCGCGCCTTTCTGCTGTTGCTCTCGCCTCGCGGCGAGCCGCGCCTGAAGATGGGCCGTACCGGCGCGGGCCAGTACCTTAACGCGCGCGAGTGCAGCGTGTCGTCGCGCGTGGTGCAGACGGCCCTGCTGCGCCACCGCCCGATCATCCTGCCGGACGCGCAGGGCGACGTGCCCTATAACAAGTGGGACAGCATCGTCAAACTGAAGCTGCGGACGATTATCGCTGCGCCGTTGCGCATCGGCGAGCAGACGATCGGGCTGCTATATGTGGACGGGCGCCGGGCGCTGGCCCGCTATAGCCGCCACCACCTCAGCGTGATGACGACCCTGGCGGAGCAGGCCGCAGCCGCGCTCGCCCACGCCCAGAAGTTCGACACATACGGGGGGTGAAGGGGCACGCGCTCTGCCTGGACGTGCAAAGCCGGTGTTGGAAGTTCTCATTCACTGGGGCGACTAACCCGCGCAGCAAGCTGCCCTCTGCTGCCCCGCCAAATTCATTTTTCCCCTAGATCAACCCCTGTTTCCGCAGTTCCTCAGTGCACGTGGGGCAGTAGCCGGTGAAGCAGGCGCACGCGCTCGTCACGCTGACACCCTTGCGGCGGACCAGCTCGCTCACCATGCGGTTGAGCAGGTCGGCGTGGATCAGCGTGCGCGAGCCGCAGCGGATGCACGTCAGGTAATGCTGCTCCGGCCCTGCGGAGAGGCGGAACACCTCGCGGCGGTGATCCGGCTCGACATAGCGGTGCTCGATGATGTCCAGCTCGGCAAACAGCTTGAGCGTGCGATACACCGTCGCCAGGCTGATGCTGGCGTCCTGACTGTGGGCAAGCTGGAAGATCTCGTCGGCGTCCAGGTACGCGGTCTGGCTTGCCAGCACCTGGAGCAGCAGGGTGCGTTGGGGCGTCACTTTGAAGCCGCGCTCGCGGAGCAGCGTCTCGGCTTCGTCGATCAGATGTGGCATGGCGGCCCGTTCTCCTCGCCTTTCCCCTGACGCCTATTATACCTGTATCTCAAGCAGCGCGGCGACCTCGTCCAGCGAGGGCTTGATGGTGCGCATGGCGTTGGCGAAAGTAGACTCCAGCCCCGGCAGCGCCCCCGCGTGATACTTCATCACCGCGTCCGGATCCTTGAGCAGATGCCCGGTCAGCACCGCCACCACGTCGTCGCCCGGCGCGATGGTGCCCTCGTCCACCAGCCGGCGAATGCCCGCCACCGTCGCCGCCGACGCCGGCTCGCAGCCGATGCCCGCCGCGTCGATCTGCGCCTTGGCGTCGAGAATGGCCTGATCGCTGACCTCAGTCACCACGCCATCGGTCCAGCGCAGCGCGCGCACCGCCTTGGGATAGTTGGCCGGGTTGCCGATCCGGATCGCGGTGGCCAGCGTCTCGGCGCGGACGGTGTGGCGCACCTGCCAGCCGTCGAGATAGCTGCGATAGAGCGGGTTGGCCCCCTCGGCCTGGACGATCGCCAGGCGGGGCAGGCGATCAATCAGCCCCAGGGCGTGCAGCTCGTGCAGGGCCTTGCCGAAAGCGGCGCTGTTACCCAGGTTGCCGCCGGGGACCACGATCCAGTCCGGCACCCGCCAGCCGCGCTGGTGCAGCAGCTCGATCACGATCGTCTTCTGCCCTTCCAGGCGAAACGGGTTGATCGAGTTGAGCAGGTAGATTGGCAGTTCGTCGCAGGCGCGGCGCACCAGCGCGAGCGTGTCGTCAAAATCGCCCTCGACCTGCACGCTGGTCGCGCCGTAGGCCAGGCTCTGCGCCACCTTGCCCAGCGCGACATACCCCGCCGGGAAGAAGACCAGCGCCTGCAGCCCGGCGATAGCCGCGTACGACGCCATCGAGGCCGAGGTGTTGCCCGTCGAGGCGCAAATCACGCTGCGCGCGCCGACGACCCGCGCCTGGGTCACGCCGCCCGTCATGCCGCGATCCTTGAAGCTGCCGGTGGGGTTTTCGCCCTCGTGCTTCAGTTGAAGCTGCGCCACCCCGGCATAGCTCGCCAGCTTCGGCCCGGCGGTGTAGAGCGTCGTGTTCCCCTCGCCGCGCGTGACGGCCTGCGCCGCGCTCACGCCGGGGCGCACCAGCTCGCGGTAGCGCCACACGCCGGAGCGGTCGAGCGCGTCCCAGCTTGCCAGCCGCCGGTCGAACAGCTCGCGCGAGATGGCTGGCCGCAGCACGTCGAGATCGTGCGTCACATCGAGCAGGCCGCCGCAGGCACGACAGGCGGTGATGCGGTCGTCGAGGGCGTATTCACGCCCGCAGTCCATGCACTTGAGCAGGCTTGGCATCGTCGTGGCTTCCATCGGCTCCATGGTTCAGCGGTCGGGCACGGCGCGATTGTAGCACGGCCACCCCGATCCGGACACCGCCCCCGGCGGATAAGAAGCTGGTGAAAAAAGCGGCTGCTGCGGGCCGAAACACCGTATAATTGGCACAATACTCGCGCGCGAGCCTCGCCGCCCGGCAAGCGCCCGCGCCAGGATAAGGATGCACATCATGATCGGGATGTTAGCCCGGCGCGCCCGCGCGCTGCTGGCGGTGGTGGCGCTGGCCGCCGTCCTGGGAGCAGCGTGGGTGCCCGCCCTCGGACCGGCTGCTCTGGCTGCGGTTTCCCCGTCCGGCAGCGGACTCGCCTTGGAGCGCGGCGGTCCCGGCGACGAGACGCTGCGCCTGCTTGGCGAGACGACAATCCCCGAACGGGACCGGAACGACCTGGCGCGGCGCCTGCTCGGCGTGACCGACATCCCGGAGCCGCCGACCACCGCCCCGCCTGAGCGCGAGCTGGGATCGGTGCGTACGTTCTGGGTGGACAACCTCGACGAAGATTATGAGTTCCAGGTCGAGGCCGAGCTGGTCTACAAGACCGATCACATCTACGTCTATTACGAGGTTGGCCAGCCCATCGATCTGGATGCCATCCGCCGCTCGACCGACCGCTTCGAGACGGTGATCCGCCCGCGCATCCACGCGGTCTTCGGTCAGGAATGGTCGCCCGGCATCGACGGCGACCCGCATCTGGTGATCCTGCACGCAGGCAATATGGGCGACTGGGTCGCCGCCTACTACGCCAGCTCCAGCGAGTATCCGGTTCAGGCCGTGCCGACCTCGAACGAGGCTGAGATGTTCTTCGTGAACCTCGACACGATGCGCACTGCGATCGGCACGGCGGAATACGAGAGCGTGCTGGCGCACGAGTTCCAGCACATGGTGCACTGGCATGTCGACCGCAACGAGGAATCGTGGCTCAACGAGGGCGCCTCGGAACTGGCCGCCATGATCGCCGGTTACGGCGCCAGCGGCTTCGCGTGGAGCTTTCTGCAAAACCCCAGCCTGCAGTTAAACACCTGGCCCGAAGGCGGCGGGCGCGGCGTGCATTACGGCGCGGCCTTCCTGTTCATGGCCTACTTCTACGACCGCTACGGCGAAGCCGCGACGACCGCGCTGATCCGCAGCCCCGAAAACGGGCTGGCCGGGGTTGAGACGGCCCTGGCCGAGATCCAGGCCACCGACCCGGCCACCGGCGCGCCGGTCACGCTCGTGGACCTGTTCGGCGACTGGCTGGTCGCCAACCTGTTGCACAACCCCGCTGTGGGCGATGGGCGCTACGCCTATCACTTCACCGCGCTGCAAAACCTGCCCCGGGCCAGCCTGACGCGCCAGCTTTCGGCGTCGGACGAGCCGGTCGCGCTGGACGGGTGGCAGTGGGGCGCGCAGTACCTGCACCTGCCCGGCGGGGCAGAGCCGCGCACCTATCGCCTGACGTTCGAGGGCGACACCAGCGTCTCGATCGTGCCGGTGGATGCGCACAGCGGCCGCTATATGTGGTGGTCGAACCGCGCCGACGAGAGCGACACCCGCCTGACCCGTGCCTTCGACCTGCGGGACGTTTCCAGCGCCACGCTGCGCTTCTGGACGTGGTATCACATCGAGGAAGGCTGGGACTACGCCTACGTGCTGGTTTCGACCGACGGGGGCGCGCGCTGGATCCCGCTGGAAAGCGCGCGCATGACCTTTGACGACCCGCACAGCAACGCCTACGGGCCGGGCTACACCGGCCACAGCGGCGGCTGGGTCGAAGAAGCCATCGACCTGACACCCTACGCCGGGCAGGAAATCCTGCTGCGCTTCGAGTACATTACGGACGATGCGGTTACGCAGCCCGGCCTGATCGTGGACGACATCCGGATCCCGGAGATCGGCTACGCGGAAGACTTCGAATCGGGCGACGGCGGCTGGCAGAGCGAAGGCTGGCTGCGCATGGACAACCACCTGCCGCAGCACTTCCTGGTGCAGCTTGTCCAGCCGGACGCGGCAGATGGGCCGGTGACGCGGCTGCTGGGTCCGGGCGACGCGCCACAGGGCGAATGGACGATCACGGTTGGCGGCGAGCGTGGAGACGCCGTGCTGGTGGTGTCCGGGCTTGCGCCGGTGACGACCGAGCCGGCGCGCTATCGCGTCGCGCTCGCGCCCGCCCGCTGATCGATCGCGGCGCGGGTTGGGGGATCGCTGCGCCGGCACGCGGTTCGCTCAACCCGCTGCAAGCACCGGAACACGCGCGATGAAAGGCAGCCTCAATCCCTGGACGTTTTCGCTGGGTGTGGCGCTGACCGCGGCGCTGGTCGCGGGCCAGAGCGCCGGCGTCGCGCTCGCCCAGGGCGATACGCAGCGTGTGCCGTCCTGGGCGGATGCCTCGCACGCGCCGCGCCATCGCACCCAGGCGGACTGGCTGCTGGAAGCCGGATGGCGCACCGCCGACGAGCTGTTCCCCACGCCGCCCCCGCGCGAGTACCGGCCTGGCGACCGCGAGTATTTCGTTCCGCTGGGCAGTTTTTCCGGCAAGCGCGCCCCGTTCGTGCTGCGCCACGTGACCGAGCACGCCTATTTCTGGTTCGAGCCGCGCCAGACCGTTGACCCCGATGCGCTACGCGAGGCGGGGGAGTTCTTTGAGCAGCGAATCTGGCGGTTGAACCAGGCCCTCTATGGCGACGGGCTGAACACATCCGAACGCCTGCACATCGTGCACCAGGATACCCTCTGGTCCGGCGTGATGGGCGCTTTCAACCCGGATGATCAATGCCCGCGCACGCTCTGCCCGGAAAGCAACCAGCAGCCGATGCTGTACATCAGCCTGAACCTCTCGCCGCTCGGCTCGGCGACCTATCTCTCCACACTGGCGCACGAGCACCAGCACCTGATTCAGCACATGGTCGATGGCAACGAGGCGCGCTGGCTGAACGAGGGCTTTTCACAGCTTGCCGAGCACCTCAACGGCTTTGCGCCGCTCGCCATCGCGGGCAGCGCCATGACCGAGTTCCTGAGCGACCCCGACCTGCCGCTGCCCCGCTGGTCGTTCGCGCCCGCGCGGGTGAGCCGGCACTACGGCGCATCGTACCTGTTCGCGGTCTACCTCTACGAGCGCTTCGGGCTGGATTTCATCCGCGCGCTGGCCCTCTCCCCCGACGACGGCCTGACCGCAGTCGAGAAGACGCTGCTGGAGTGGGGCGAGCCAGGCGGCGTGGACGCGCTCTTCGCCGACTGGCTCGTCGCCAACCTGCTGGACACCCCCTTTGCCGCAGACGGACGCTTCTACTACCAGACGGTCGATCTCCCGGCCACCATCCAGCCCCGGCGGCTGGCGGGCAGCGGCTCGACCCTCGCCGCGGCGGATCTTGTGCACCAGTACGGAGCCGACTATCTTCTGCTCGATACGCCGGGGTATTACCGGCTGCGTTTCCAGGGCAGCCAGCAGGCCGCCGTGCTCGATACCGCTCCCGCCTCAGGAAGCTGGATGTGGTGGTCCAACGCCTACAACAGCAGCGCCGCCCGGCTGACCGGCGCGTTCGACCTGACCGGGCTGGAGCGCGCCACGCTTGAGTTCAGCGCGTGGTGGGATGTCGAAGACGAGTACGATTGGTTCCAGGTGCTGGTGTCGGACAGCGGGGGCGCGCGCTGGGCCATTCTGGGCGGCGATCAGGCGCTGGCCAACAGCGGCAAAGCGCCCGGCGCCTACTACAGCGGCTATTCGGGCCAGTGGCAGCGCGAGTCAATCGATCTTTCCGCGTACGCGGGCCGGCGGGTGCTGATCCGCTTTGAATACCTGACGGACTCGTCCGAGAACCTGCCGGGCGTGGCGCTCGACGACATCACCATCCGCGAGCTGGGCTATTTCGACGACGTGGAAGACCGGCACGCCGTCTGGCACCCGGAAGGGTTTTTGCGCGTGCCGCGCGCCGTCCCGCAGAACTGGACCGTCGCGCTTGTTCAGCCACAGCCCGACGGGACGATCGCCGTCGAGCGTATGCCCATCGACGCACGGGCCGCCGGGGCGGCTGAGGTCACGGTCGCGCCGGGCCGCCCGCTGACCGTGGTCGTCGGCGCAATGGCCGCCTTCAGCGAAGCGCTGGCGATGTACGAGCTGCGCGCTGAGCGGCTTGACTGAGCGCCGTCGCCCCTCATCCCCTCACCCCAAACCCCTCTCCCTCTGCGACTGCGTCGCGGGGCGAGGGGCTT
>DYGX01000045.1 GCA_020724465.1 Thermoflexus sp. | reverse complement strand
TGGGAAACTGGGAGCATGCACAACGTTTTGAGCCTCTCGAACGCATACCAGGAGCAGACCAGGATGATTAAAGTGATCGAAGCCAATTACAAGGGCAATTTTGAGATTGCGCTTGCATTCTCGGATAGCTCCGAGGGTATTTTCGACGGGAAGGTGCTTCTCAAGCATCAAGGTCCATTACTCGACGCTCTGCGTGAAGAGACCTTTTTCAAGCGTTTTTTTATCGACATGGGTGCGTTGTGCTGGCCGAACGGACTAGAGCTCTCACCGGCAAAGCTGCGCGAAAGTTGTGTGCTTGAAACTGCATGATCGGCAAACCAGGCGGCTCGCCGTCCCGCCAGCGCCGACTTTCATGAACAAAGACGCCAGGATCGCCGTTACCGGCGGGCGCAGTCTGGCCCATAATACGGCCTGGAATCTGGCCGGCCAGATTTTGCCCCTGCTGGCGGCGGTGTTTGCGATCCCGATCCTGATCGAAGGCATGGGCGTGGAGCGCTTCGGCGTGTTCATGCTGGCTTGGGTGGTGCTGGGCTATTTCAGCCTGTTCGACCTGGGGCTGGGGCGTGCGCTGACCAAGCTGGTGGCCGAAAAACTCGGGCAGGGCCAGCACGAGCACGTGGCCCCGCTGACCTGGACCGCCCTGTGTCTGATGGGCGGCCTGGGGGTGCTCGGCGCGTTGGTCGTGCTGGCCGCGTCGGGCTGGATGCTCCAGTTCGGCCTGGGGAACGCCCTGCCGTCCTTGCAGGCCGAAGCGGCCGACGCGCTGCTGCTGCTGGCGCTGTCGATACCGGTGGTGCTGCTCACCACCGGGCTGCGCGGCCTGCTGGAAGCGCACCACCGTTTCGATCTTGTCAATCTGGTGCGCATCCCCCTGGGGGTGCTCAATTTTGTCGCGCCGGTGGCGGTGCTGCCTTTTTCCAACCAACTCGATGTGATGGTGGCGCTGCTGCTCGGGCTGCGCCTGGTCATGGGGCTGGCGTTTGCGCTGCTGTGCCTGCGGATCGCCCCGGCGCTACGGCGCCCGGCGGGCATCTCGGGCGCCTACGCGCGGCCGATGCTGCGCTTCGGCGGCTGGATGACGGTCACCAACGTGGTCGGGCCGCTGATGGTGTTTGGAGATCGTTTTGCCATTGGCGCCTTGCTGGGTGCGGCAGCGGTGGCGTATTACGCCACGCCACATGAGGTCATCACCAAGCTGCTGTTCATCCCGGCGGCAGTGGTGGCGACGTTGTTCCCGGCCTTTGCTGCGGCATTGGCGAGCGAGCGTCGCCGCGCCGCCGAACTGTTTCACCGTGGTACGCGCTGGGTGCTATTGTCGATTTTTCCGCTGGCTTTGCTGGCGGTGGTGTTTGCCGAGGACGGTCTGCGCCTGTGGATTTCCGCTGAATTCGCGCTGCATGGTGCGCTGGTGCTCAAATGGCTGGCCGCAGGGGTGTTTCTGAACAGCGTGGCGCAAATCCCGTTCGCTTTCGTGCAGGCCGCCGGCAAGCCGGACTGGACCGCCAAGCTGCACCTGGCCGAGCTGCCGTTTTATTTCCTCTGCCTGTGGCTCTTCATGCAGCACTGGGGGCTGGCCGGCGCTGCCGCAGCCTGGGCTTTGCGCGCTGCGGTCGATACCGCGGCGCTGACCTGGATGTCGCTGCGCATCGAGCCGGCTATGCTCGCCGCCATCCGGCGCGATGCGCTGATCGTGGCCGCCTGCCTGCTGTTGCTGCTGCCGGGGGCGGCGTTGGAAGATGCCGCGGTTGAAGCGTTTTTCGTCGGCGGCATCTTGCTGGTGTTCGTGGGCTTCGCATGGCGCTGTCTGCTGACGCAACAGGAGCGCGCTTACCTGTGCCGCAAACTCGTGCGGCCCGTCTGAGCGCCGTGGATAATGCGAAGATGACGAACAAATCCGGTCCAGCGCCCGACCCGACGGCTGCCACCGAGTGGCCGGCGCAAGATCTCGAAGCCGTGCCCCACTGCCCATTTTGTGGCGCAGCAGAGCGCAGTCTGCGCTTTGCCGACGCGCAGGACTGGACCTTTGGCTGCGCCCCCGGCCGCTGGCAATACTGGCAGTGTGGTGGATGCGCCGCGCTTTACCTGGACCCGCGCCCGACCCCGGCGTCCATCGGTCGCGCTTACGCGGCTTACTACACACACGCGCCGGCACGCAGCAGCGCCTGGGTCGAGCGCGCCAAGACCCTGCTGCGCCACGCCTGCTATCTGGCCTGGTATGACCTGCCACTGGAACCCCGCCTGCCGCTGCCGCGCTTCATGTTTCCGGTGCTCAAGCCGCTGCGCGCTCATATCGCTGAGCCATCGTTCGTGTTGGACGCACTCAACCGACTGCCGCGCGGGCGCATGGTCGATGTCGGTTGCGGCAACGGCGGCTATCTGGTGGCGGCGCGGCAATTGGGTTGGCAGGCGCTGGGCATCGAGATCGACGCCCAGGCGGTTGCGGCGGCGCGCGCGGCGGGCCTGGCCGTCGAACAGGGCGACTACCGTCGGCTGGACGATCATGAGGGCGCATTCGACTGCCTGATTTGCTCGCATGTCATCGAACATGTCCACCAGCCGCTGGTGCTGCTGCGCGCCCTGGCACGTGCGTTGAAGCCGGGCGGCACCGCCCTGATCAGCCTGCCCAATGCCGGCAGCGCGGTGCTGGAAGCCTGCGGGGTCAACTGGCGCGGTTTGGAAGCCCCACGCCATTTGGCGATACCCACTGCGACGGCCTTGACTCGACACTTGCTCGAACTGGGCTTCGGGTTACGTGCTGCCCCGCTGGCACCTGCTGTTACCTTGTCGCAATCGCTGGACATTGCGCGCCGGCGCGGCGTGGCAGCAGCCGAGATCGAGCGCATGCGCGCCGCTGGTCTGGCACGGTCGGCTGCGGCTGACACTGACAGTTCGGATTTCATCAATCTGGAGCTGCAAAAAGTTGCTGCCGACGCACCACCCGTTACTCAATGATCCGCCTGCGCATCGTCATCGTGAACTGGAACGCAGGCGACCAACTGGCGCAGTGCCTACGGTCTATCGTCCTTGCTGAGCGCAGTGGTTTTGATCTGGAACGGGTCGTGGTGGTGGACAATGCCTCCGGAGATGATTCCCTACTCGGCATCGAAACTTTGCCGTTGCCGTTGCTCATCATCCGTAACGACTGCAATCGTGGTTTTGCCGCAGCCTGCAATCAGGGGGCCGCAGTGTGCGGAGCGGATTATCTGCTGTTCCTGAACCCGGATACACGCCTGCACGCCGATTCGCTGCGCCTGCCGCTGCAGTTCATGACCGCTGAGGCCAACCAGCAGGTGGGCATTTGTGGTATTCAATTGCTGGATGAATCAGGTGCGGTAGCACGCAGTTGTGCGCGCTTCCCGACGCCATCCATGTTCTACGCCGCCATGCTCGGGCTGGACCGCATCTGGTCGCGCTGTGGGCTCTTCATGCGCGAGTGGGATCACGCCGATACGCGCGCCGTGGATCACGTGATCGGGGCTTTTTTCCTGGTGCGCGGCCGCTTGTACACGCAATTGGGCGGTTTCGACGAGCGCTTTTTTGTCTATCTGGAAGACTTGGATTTTTCATGGCGTGCGCGCTGTGCCGGATGGTCCAGTCAGTTTCTGGCCGAAGCGAGCGCCTATCATAAGGGTGGCGGCACTTCAGAGCAGATCAAGGCAACGCGCCTCTTTTACTCCCTGCGCAGCCGGTTGCTGTATGCGCGCAAGCATTTTTCGGTCGCGCAGACAGTGGGGTTGAGTGTCGCCACGCTGGGCATCGAGCCGCTGGCGCGGCTGGTCTGGGCTTTGGCACGCGGCAACGGGTCGGCGCTGGGCGAAACGCTGGCTGCCTACCGCATGTTGTATCGTCATGCGCTGCAAATCTGGGCGGCGGGGCGACGTTGAAGGTTTTGTATCTGCCACGCTACGGCCCATTGGGTGCCAGCAGCCGTGTGCGTGGTTATCAGTATCTGCCCCGGCTGCGCGCTGCGGGTATCGATATCACGGTATCGCCCCTGTTGCCCGATGCCTACCTCCAGCGTCTCTACGCGGGTGCGCGCACACACTTGACCGAGCTTGGGGCGGCCTACCTGCGCCGCGTTGCAGCCCTGCTGCAGCGCACGCGCTTCGACCTGGTGTGGATCGAATACGAGGCTCTGCCCTGGCTGCCGGTCGGGTTCGAGTTGTGGGCGCTGGGCCGCAGCACCCCCTATGTGGTGGATTACGACGACGCGATTTTCCACCGCTACGAACTGCACCCCAGGGGCTGGGTGCGGCGCATGCTCGGCAGCAAGATCGACCGTGTCATGCAACACGCGGCGCTGGTGCTGTGCGGCAACGATTATCTGGCGGCGCGGGCGCGGCAGGCCGGGGCGCAGCGTGTCGAGCACTTGCCCACCGTGATCGATTTGGAGCGCTACCCTCGGCCCGACTTTAGCGAAACCAAGGAGCCCAATCCTGTGCCCGTGATCGGCTGGATCGGCTCGCCCGCCACCACGCACTACCTTGAGCACGTGCGCACGGCGCTGGCGCAGGTGTGCGCTAGCGGCCAAGCGCGGCTGCGTCTGGTCGGCGCGCGCGACCCGCATTGGGGCGACGTTGCGTATGAGATCGTGCCCTGGGCGCACGACAGCGAAGCTGCGCTGCTGGCCGGGTTCGACATCGGCATCATGCCGCTGCCCGATACCCCTTGGGAGCGCGGCAAGTGCGGCTACAAGCTGATCCAGTACATGGCTTGCGGCAAGGCGGTGCTGGCCTCTCCGGTGGGGGTCAATCGGCAGATCGTGGTGCCTGAGCACAATGGCTTGCTGGCCGAATCGACGCAGCAATGGGTGCAAGCCTTGCAGCGGCTGCTGCGCGATGCTGCGCTGCGCCAGCGCATGGGCGCTGCCGGGCGCGTCCTAGTTGAGCAGCACTATTGCCTGCAAGTGACAGCACCGCGATTGATTGAGTTGTTGCGCTCGGCGGTGCAGGCTTGACATGTGCGGCCTGACCGGCTTCCTCTCCCCCGGCGGCTTTGACGCTCCCGCCGCCGAACTGAGCGTGCGCCG
>DYGX01000011.1:65914-165261 GCA_020724465.1 Thermoflexus sp. | reverse complement strand
CACAAAAGTATGCCAGATGAACCCTTCTTTTTTCTACTGTCGCCCCCTCAGCCCTGGCCCCGGCAGAGGACGAGCCGGACTTTGCCGTCACAGTTGTCCCTGCGGATCTGGGAGTCATCGTCTTCAACCCCACGCCCGGCCCGCGCAGCGAAGCCGTGACCGTCGAGGTCCCCTGGCTGCCGCCCGATCAGCGCCCGGCGCTCTACGAAGCGGACGGACAGGGGATTGCGGGCGAGTGGGCTGACGAGCGCGAAGCGCTGCTTGAGAAGCGCGTGCTTGACGCGGCTGGCTTCGACGCGCTGCTGGACGCCATCGGCGTGGGCGCGTACCGCTCGCGGCTGATCCGCGACGTGCGGCTGTGGCTGGACGGCGCTGAGGCGCGCGCAGAGATCGTGCTGACCGAGTCGCACCCGCGCGACGTCAACGGGCTGTTCGCGTTTGGGCGAAATGTACGCGCCCGGCTGGCCGCGCAGCCCATCGACCGCTGCACGCTGACGACCTATTTCGCCGTGCGTCGTGTGCTGACCTTCCACGCGCCGCGCGTGCCAGGCGTGGGCTACCGCGTATTCCGCCTGCGGCGCGAGTCAGGCCGTCCCACCGCACCCGCGCAGCATACCCCGGCGGATCTCTGGCTCGAAAACGAATTCCTTCGAGTGGAGATCGACCCGGATGACGGGACGGTCGCGCTGGCGGACAAACGCTCGGGGCGGCGCTTCAGCGGGTTGAACCGCCTTGTCGATGGGGGCGACCGGGGTGATGAATACAACTACTGCCCCCCGGAAACGGATCGCCTGATCGCCCAACC
Source organism: Thermoflexus sp. (assembly GCA_020724465.1). Lineage (GTDB taxonomy): Bacteria > Chloroflexota > Anaerolineae > Aggregatilineales > Aggregatilineaceae > DYGX01. The sequence goes on along the minus strand of DYGX01000011.1, from coordinate 164,456 downwards.
CGATCAGGTCCGCCAGATCGAGCGCGACGGCGACCGGCTGCGTGTCCGGCTGGCGTACCGGCTGCCCGCGTCGCTCTCACCGGACCGCCGGACCCGCTCGGATGACACAGTTGATCTGCCGGTGACCGTCACGGTCTATCTGCCGCCCGGCGCGCGCCGTGTGGACATCCGCACCGAGCTGGACAACCGCGCCCGCGATCACCGGCTGCGCGCGCTGTTCCCCACCGGAATCGCGACCCGCACCGCCGTCGTCGACGGTCATTTTGACCGCCTGCGGCGCGAGCCTCTGCCAGAGGTAAACACTCAGGGCTGGGTCGATCAACCGCAGCCCACCAACGCCATGCGCGTGTTTGCCGGCGTGGCGGACGAGGACGGGATGGGCCTGCTGCTCGCCGCGCGCGGACTGCCCGAATACGAGCTTCTCACTGAAAGCGAGGGCGCGGTGCTGGCCCTCACCCTGCTGCGCTGTGTCGGATGGCTCTCGCGGGACGATTTCCCCTGCCGCGTGGGGCACGCCGGCCCGGAACTGGCGACGCCCGGCGCGCAGTGCCTCGGCCCGGCGGCTTTCGAGTACAGCCTGATCCCGTTCGCCGCGGGCGAGCTGGACGCTGCCGCTGCCGAAGCCTACGCCTTCGAAGCACCGCTGCAGGCCGCGGTCTGCACGCCTGGCGCAGGTGCGCTGCCGCCAGAGGCGCAGCTTCTGTCGATCGAGCCGGAAGCACTGGTGCTGAGCGCGATCAAGCCCGCCGAAGATGGCGACGGGATGATCGTGCGCTTCTATAACAGCAGCGAGGCGCCCCAGAGCGGGACGATCACGCTCGGCGTGCCGATCGCCAGCATCGAGCCGGTCAATCTGCTGGAAGAGCCTCAGGGCGGGATGATCAGCGTGGACGGGGGGCAACGGGCGGCGGTCCAGGTCCCACCCAAACGGATCGTGACCTGGCGCGTCCGGCCTGCGGCCCGGCCGGACTGAACAGCCACACCACGCCTGCCGGCAACAAAACGCCCGGCTGCCTTCATCTGTCCAGGTAGCCGGGCGTCGGTCGTTACAACTGGCGGGCGCTAGCCGTGCCGGGCGTAGTCGAGCACGTCCTGAAACGGCGCGGTCGCCAGGCCGATCAGACGGTCGGCACCGGCGTAATACACCCAGACCTCGTCGCCCACCAGGATATTGGCGCAGCTAAAGATGGCGTTCGGCACGTCACCCTTGAACTCCCACGGCTCTTCGGGTTCAAGGATGAACCCGCGCGGGCGGTTGATCACACGGGCCGGGTCGTCGAGGTCGAGCAGCGCGACCGAATGGCGATAGACGTGCCCTTCGTCATAGGCGTGATAAAACAGCAGCCAGCCGTGCTCTGTCTTCAGCGGAACTCCGTTCGCGCCGACGCGGGTGTTGTCCCAGTTGTCACCGGGCCGCGGCTCAATCACGACCATGTGATCGGTCCAGTTCTGCAAATCGTCGCTGAACGCGATCCAGATATTCGGCGGGCGGCGGTGCAGAATCGCGTAGCGTCCGCCGATCTTCTCTGGAAACAGCACGTGATCCTTGTTCTCGGCGCGCTCCAGTGGCCCGATGTCTTGCCACACAATGAGGTTATCCGAGCGCGCGATCATCGGGAAATAGGTATTGCCGCCATAGCGCCGCGTGCCATAGGCGGTATAGGTCATGTAGAACTCCCCGTCCAGCGGGGTCACGCGCGGATCTTCGACGCCGCGCCGGTCGTCTTCCCCATGGTGCGGCACAAGCACCGGATCGGACAGCCGGTTCCAGCGCAGCCCATCCGCGCTGACGGCGTACCCGATGCGCGAGACATAATCCCTTCCTTGCGCCCGATACCACATGTGAAACAACCCGTTGTGCTGGATCACAGCGGGGTTAAAGACGTTGAGCGCTTCCCAGTCATGCAGGGGGTTCGGATACAGCAGCGGACTCAGCGGGTGCCGCGTGAGCTTGAGATCCATGGGGATTTCTCTCTCCTGAAAGCCGTGCAGCGCGCCATCTCGGCGGCAGTAACGATCAGGGGAAAGCATAGCAGGGAATACGGCTCTCTTCAATGGCCAGGCGTGTAGCGAAACCCCGCTTCTGCGATACTTCTATCAGCAGACGATCCAGCAGCCCGCGGGCGGGGAGCCAGCGCTGAACCGCCGGGCAGGCGCTGGGTGTGCGCCCGGCTGCGGGCCTATAATAAGGCATTGCGTCCGGTACGGCTCTATGGAATCTCAGGAGGATTCCCATCATGCGAATACGTTGGACTCTGCAGGCCGCGGCTATCGCTGCGCTGCTTGTGCTCGGCCTTCCTCTTGCATCCGCGCAGGCCCCCGGCACCCCGGCCCTGGGCGGCATCCGGGAAGGCAGCGTGTACCTCTTCAATCCTGGCGCCGCGCCAATCCAGGTCTACCGGGGCGACGGTCTGACCCTGCCCACGCATCTCAAGTGGACGCCTGACGGCCAGCATCTGCTCTTCCTGGCGGCCACGCCAGGCGCGGCGGGCTACAGTCTGATGATGAGCGGCGCGCAGGGCGGCACGGCAGCGCCGGTCGCGGATAACCTGATGTACATGCCGGTTGCCTTCTTGCCGGATGGCCGCGTCGTGTATGCCACCCCCGGCGAGATCGGGCCGGCGCAGGATGGCAGCCAGCTACCCCACATGACCGTCAGCCTCTACGCGCAAAACCTGGATGCTGGCGCCGCGCCAGAGAAGATCGCCGAGGTCCCGTTCGGGACAGGATGCGGCGGTGGCTCGCCCTTCCCCATGGACGCGATCTACAGCATGGACGCCGGGTTCATGGGCAACGAACTGACGCTGCACATGACCAATCGCGGGCTGCTGCACAGTGTGAGCTGCGCCGGCGTGGGCCTGGCCCTGCTCGATCTCCAGACCGGGCAGACTACCGGCGTGGGTGAAGGATTGGCGCGCGCGACTCTGGCGCCGGATGGAACGCGCTTGGCGGCCGTTCGCTTCCAGCAATTTCCCGTCGAGGCCGAGCTGGTCACCGTCGACCTCGCCACTCTGGCCGTGACGCCGCTCGCCACCAGCGAGACGCCCGACCAGGTGGTCTGGGGCGCAGATGGCGCGATCTATTTCAGCGTGCGCCAGCCCCTCGAAGAGCCGTTACCCGTCGCGCCCGAACAGATGCAGATGATGATCGAAGCAGGGCGCCTGGGTCCGGACTCGCAGGTGCCGCGCTACCGGGTCGCGCTCTACCGCCTCGATCCGGCCAGCGGGCAGGAAACGCTGCTCTACGAGACGGACGCAGCCTGGGCCATCGGCCGCCTGTTCACCTGGAGTGACGCCCTCTACTTCAGCCTGATCCCCGGCGCGCAGGTGTGGATCGACGGTCTGAACGCCAACCCGGTGGATATGGAAAGCCGCGCCGGTTTCCTGCAGGAGCAAAGCATGGTCGCGCCGGTGCTGTACCGCGTTCCGCTGGCGGGCGGCGCGCCGCAGCCGGTGCTGGAGGATATCACCGCCGCGGTGCCGCGCCCCGCCGCGTCTTAGGCTGCAGACGCTGGCCGGCTTATCACCACGCACGCCAAAACGGCCGGGGTGTTCACGCGCCCCGGCCGCTGCTTTCCGTCCGTTTGCCCCTGCCTCAGATGACCCGCACCGGCGTGCCGACCTCGGCCCAGTTGAAGAACCACTCCGCCTCGCCCACCGGCAGGTTGACGCACCCATGACTCATCGGTCGCCCGAAGCTATTGTGCCAGTATGTCCCGTGGATGCCATAGCCTTGGTAGAAGTACATGGTGTATGGCACCTGAGGCAGATAGTAGTCCGGCCCGCGCATATCCGTCGCAACATGCTTGACGTAGATGCGGTAGTCGCCCCGCACGGTCGGCGTCTCCGCCCGGCCCGTGGAGACCAGATGCGACCGCACCAACTGGCCGTTTTCGTAGGCGTAGATCCGCTGCTTGCCCGTGTCGACGACGATCGACTTTCCAGTGCTGGCCGGGGCGGGCGGCGCCTCGCCGGCGCTGGGCTGGTAGATCCCGGCCGCAGGGATGGTCAGTTCCTGGCCGACGTACAGCAGGTCCGGATTGCTCAGGTTGTTGAGGCGGACGATATCCTGCATATCGACCCCATACAGCCGCGCGATCAATGCCAGTTCCTGGCCGCGCTCGACCACATGCACGGTCGTCGCGCCGGAATAGGCAGCCTGCTCCGGCTCCGGTTCGGGCGGCTCCACAACGAGCATCGGCAACTCCAACCGCCCGTCCGCCAGCTCGCCATGCAGATCCCGATACAGGCGATCCAGCAGGGCCGGAACATCCAGCGCGCGCCCCGGCGTTGGCTCGGCACCGGCACCCGGCGCAATATTCGTGCGCTCGCTCAGGTCGATCAGGGCCTGCTGTGTCTGCACCAGGTCGATGGTGTACCAGGGCGTCAGGCTGGCCCCGGCAGGCGTCCGACGCGCCGAGTCGAGCGTCGCGGCGAGGTCCACCTGCACGCCGAGCGCGCCCAGTGTCAGCGTCCACTGGCGATCGCCGTCGACCAGTGTGACGGGGTGCGAGGCCCAATCTTCGCTCACCAGCCGCTGCTGCGCGCGCTCGACCGGCTGCCCGCCAATCGCGATGCCGCCCACCGTAACCCCCGCCGGGATCGCCGCGCCGCCGGTCAGCAGATAGGCGATAGCAGCGATCAAGGTCAGCGTCACCGCCAGCGCGCTAGCGGTCAGGCCGCCAGCCAGCAGCCACGGCGACGCACGCCGGCGCGGTCGAGGCGCGGCGGGCCGGCGCGCCGCCGGGCGAGCGGGTGCAGGTGAGCCGTAGATAGGTCGGGACTGGATAGACATACCGGATGGTCCTTGAGTGATGACGCCAGTATTTCGATAATCTGTATTGATTTTATCCGGGCGCGACACTCGCCAATGGACGGGCGCCGCGTGCCCGTCCTGCGCCTGCCCTACGCGCATACGACGCGGCCTGCGGCGGCGCGGTGTGCTACAACCTGTGTGGCTGACGAAGCAGACAACGGGAACGGAACCCATGAAATCCAGGCAGGAAATCTCGGCGGGGGGCGTGGTCTTCCGGCGCACACCCGGCGGGATCGAGATCTTGATTGGCAAGGCATCCGGCTATCAGCGCTGGGTGCTGCCGAAGGGACTCGTCGGGCGCGGGGAGAGCATCGAGGCCGCTGCCCTGCGCGAAACCGAGGAAGAAACCGGAGTCCGGGCGCGGATCGTGGCGCCGCTCGGCGACCCGGAGCGCTATATCTACACGTCCGGCGGCGTGCGCGTCTTCAAAACTGTGCACTACTTCCTGATGGAGTGCGTCGAGGGCAGCGAGCAAGACCACGACTTCGAGTTGGACGAGGTGCGCTGGATTCCCATCGAGGACGCGCTCAACCTGCTGGCCTACGAAGGCGCGCGGGCGGTGGTCCGCCGCGCACAGGCACTGCTCGAAAGCTCCGGCAGCGACTAGTGCGCCTGGCGCGGTCGGTTCTCGTCTGCAACCAGATGCGAGTACAATGGGGCGCAGCAAACCACACGTGCGCCGCATCCGCAGACCGCCGGCCCGATCGCCGGCGCCCGAAGGAGTGATCATGACTGGCTTCAACGGACTTCACATGAGCCTCGGCAACCTCTCGCGCCTCTCCGGCGCGGTGACCCGCTCGATCAGCGCGGAGAATCCCACCGGCGAGAAAGGCCGCGGCGGGATGGCAACCGATGGGACAGGGGCGCGCGCCTCGCGCGATCTTGGGCCGGGCTGGAAGGTCTCGCCCTCGATCCACATTGAAGCGGAGAGCACGGCAACGCTGGCCGCCATCGAAGGGCCAGGCGCGATCCAGCATATCTGGATGACGGTTGATCCGGCGTGGTGGCGCAAGCTGATTCTGCGCTGCTATTGGGACGGCGAGGAATCGCCTTCGGTTGAGGTCCCGCTGGGCGATTTCTTCTGCAACGGCTGGGGCGAGCGCTGCAACATCAGCTCGCTGGCCGTCACAGTCAACCCCGCCGGCGGCTTCAACTGCTACTGGGAGATGCCCTTCCGCCGCAGCGCCCGCATCACCCTCGAAAACCTGGCGTCTGAGCAGTGCCGCAACTTCTTCTACCAGATTACCTATACGCTCACCGAGGTGCCGGACGACGCCGCCTATCTGCACGCGCAATGGCGACGCAGCAACCCCCTTCCCTACCAGACCGTACACACCCTGCTCGACGGCGTCCGCGGCCAGGGACACTATGTCGGCACCTATATCGCCTGGGGCGTGAACAACAACGGCTGGTGGGGAGAGGGCGAGATCAAGTTCTATCTGGACGGCGACCAGGATTTTCCGACCATCTGCGGGACCGGGACCGAGGACTACTTCGGCGGCGCGTGGAACTTCGAACACCCCAAAGGGCAGTACGGCGTCTTCGCGTCACCCTACAGCGGCCTGCCGCAGGTGATCCTGCCTGACGGGCTGTATCGCAGCCAGATGCGCTTTGGGATGTACCGTTGGCACATCATGGACCCGATCCGCTTCCAGCAGAATCTGCGGGTGACGATTCAGGCGCTCGGCTGGCGGCGAGACGGTCGCTACCTGCCGCTGCAAGACGACATCGCCTCGACCGCGTTCTGGTACCAGGCCGAGCCGCACGCGCCGTTCCCTGCCCTGCCGGATCGCGATTTCCTCGACGTCATCTAGGCACATGCATCACTGTAACAAGAGCGGCCCGGCGTCTGTGCCGGGCCGCCGGGCGCTACGGGCGACGCAGCTCGTATTCGTAGTAGACGCCGCGCTGGCCGGATCCGCGCCCGTAGTGGTGCCACTTGGGGAAGTTGAAATCAGCCGTCACCGAGCGCGGCAGCAGCAGAATCGCTTGCAGGAACGAATGCAGATCGGTCACGCCGTACAGATTGACTTCCAGCCCCCACGCTTCCATCCGGTCGAAGAACGGGCCGCGTTGGCGGCAGCGCCAGTCGATCGAGAAGCGATTGAGACCCCACGAGCAGAACGTTTGCAGCAGATCGTGCGTCTTGTCCGGCACGCTGACGACCAGCGGCTCCAGGAAATCGATCGGCGCCTGCAACACAGCGCCGGGGTGTGCTTCGGCCAGCCGCCGAAAGCCCGCTTCGCCCATCAGCGGGATGTACGCGTTGAACCATAGCCGGTCGTCGGAGAAACCGTGCCGGTCCACGAGCGCCAGCACCGGTTCGATCAGTTCCGGCCCGGCCTTGAGATCCAGCTTGACCGACTTTCCCGCCCTGGCGAGCCTGTTGAGCAGATCGTCCAGGCGCAGCCACTCGTCCGCGTCTTCTGCGCTGGCTTCGGCCAGTTCATCGTGATGCAGCACCAGTTCGCCGCTGCGCGCGTCGCGGTGAATGTCGCATTCCCCCCAGACAATATCCGACGCCAGAAACTGGCGTAGATTGGCATCGTCGTTGATGCCGTGCCACACCAGATCCACCTCGCGCGGCAGGCTGCGGGGCGAGATCAGCTCGGTCAGATCGTAGCGGTCACCCGATAGCGCGCCCGGCGGCAGCAGCGATCGCTTCGACTCGAAGATCGTGTTGGCGTGCAGCAGCAGGAATTCGCGCGCGGCGTTCAGGGCGCTGATCGCGGCCAGATTCTCCGGCTCGTTGTCGATCACCGCAAAGATGCGATAGCCCTGCTGCTGAAAGGCCAGCACGCCCGCCACTTTCGCATCCTGCACGTTGTGTTGCCAGCCGTCCGGATTCATGTGCAGCAGCTCGTCGCGGAACCGGACGCGATGGGGCGCGCCAAGCCGGTTGAGCGAATCAAGCGTCTCGGCACGGATCGATTCGGGGCGCCCGGTGTTCAGCCCAACCGCGCAGTTGGGCTGGATCTGGAACCAGCGAATGACGTCGAAAACGCCCTCATAGGGCTGGTGCGAGCGCAACACCGCCTCGCGCGTCCAGCGGTTCTCCAGATACCAGTCGAGGATCGCCTGCTGGTCCAGTGGCCGGATCTCCAGCTCGGCCAGCAGCCGCGGGACGTGATCTTCGTGAACGTCGATGGTCTCGGGCTGCAGGTCGTCGAAAAAGTGTGTCCCGTGCGCCGTGTCGTAGGCTTTGAGCGTATGACACACCATGTAGCGCATATCCAGGATCGTGCCGTCAATGTCGAACAAGATCATGAGCCGGTCGTTCGGATAACGCCGGCGCATCGCCCGGAAATGGGCAGCCAGGGCTGCCATCCAGTCATCCATACCCACACGGTGCAGCGGCTCTGGCACTGGCCCGCCGTGCACCTCCCTCCTTTCGCATCCACAAACCCCGCACGCACAGACACCAAAGTGGCGCGGGCCTCTTCACCGCGCCAACCGTTGGAGTTATAATCGCCTGAGTTCTACGCGTCTGCCTCTCACCTGCCTCGCCCTGTGCGAAGGATTGCCCTGCATGATAGAACCAACCATCGAAAGCCTGCTTGCCGCCGCGCCGGCCAACGGCGATCGCGCGCTGGCTGCGCATGCCGCGCCGCTGCTCTGCTTCGACACCCGCGAGCCGTTTCTGCCCGCCGCTGCCGGCTACACGGTGTTCCGCGCCAGCGGCCCCTCGCCCTCGTTCCCGCGCCAGATCCTGCTGGGCGAAAACGCCCACACGCCGGCAACCCAGGCAGTCGAATACGCCATCTGGTGGGATTGGGATATCGGCCACCTGTACGAGTTGGAGCACGTCTGGGTTTACCTGGATGCTGCCGGCCAGGTTGTCAATGCCGAGGCGAGCTGGCATGGGGGCTACCACACCATGCGCTCCGGCGAGGCGATCCCGCTCCAGGATGGACACGTCCGGCTGCTCTCCGAGCCGGGCAAGCACGCGCTGGCACCCGCCGAAGACTGGTTCGAGGTACGCCGGGCAGAGACGCGCGCCGAATGTCTGCAGCCAGGCAGAGGCGGCGTGTGGATCACGCCGTTGTTCGAGGCGGCCATTCACAGCAAGTCGCCCGCTGCCGACCGCGATGTGCAGGCGTATCTGGCGCGTTTCGCCTTTGAGCCAACCTACCAGTTCGCGCAGACATTCCAGATCGGCCCGGAACATCTCGTCCCCTGGCCGTATCTGTGCGAGTGGATTCCGCGCCGGGTGGCGTGGTGGGTAGAGCGGCTTCACGCCGAACGCGCCGGATAGCTCTACTGCCACAGCAGCGATCGCTCTGTTGCAGCGTCGAAGAACTGCACCTTCTGCGTGTCCAGTTTCAGCAAGACGGGATCTCCCGCACCGACTTTCAGCTTCGGATCGGCCAGGACGTGCAGGCGCGTGTGGGCGTCAAGCTCCACGTCGAGCAGGTCATCCCGCCCAAGCGGTTCGACCACAAACACGCGCCCGCGCACCGCGCCTGTAGGATCGATCGTGATATCCTCCGGGCGAATGCCCATCACCACGCGCCCGCCGTGCGCCGCTGCCGCCGCTCCACGATCCGGCGGCACCTCGACTCGCAGCGCAGGGCTGACGGCATAATACGCACCGTTAGCCTGTTCGATCTCAACATCCACAAAGTTCATCGGCGGGTTGCCGACGAACCCCGCAATGAACAGCGTCTTCGGGCGGTCGTACAGGTCGTCGGGCGTGTCGAACGCCTGAAGCCGCCCGTTCTGAATGACCGCGATGCGATCCGCCATCGTCATCGCTTCGACCTGATCATGCGTCACGTAAATCGACGTGATGCCCAGCTCCTTCTGCAAATGTTTGATCTCGGCGCGCATCACCAGCCGCAGCCGCGCGTCGAGGTTGCTGAGCGGCTCGTCGAACAACAGCACATCCGGCTGCTTGACCAGCGCGCGCCCGAGCGCGACACGCTGCTGCTGCCCGCCCGAAAGCTGGCCCGGCCGCCGATCGAGCAAATCGCCGATCCCCATCTTATCCGCCACCGCCTGGACACGGGCGATCTGTTCCTGTTTGGGAACTTTTTTCAGCTTCAGCGGGTACGCGATATTGCCGAAAACCGTCATGTGCGGGTAGAGCGCGTAGCTCTGGAAAACCATCCCGATGTTGCGATCCTTGGGCGCAACCTGGTTCATCACCCGGTCCCCAAAGCGGATGATCCCCGCCGTCGGGCGATAGATACCCGCCACCATCAGCAGGGTGGTCGTCTTGCCACAGCCGGACGGGCCGAGAAAGGCCACAAACTCACCATCGCGAATGTCGAGACTCACATCCTCAACGCCGACGACGTGTCCAAATTTCTTGGTCAGATGTTCAAGCGCAATCCGCATCGGTCCGTCTCCCTATGAGCTACCTTTCGTGCCACCCGCGTAGATGTTCAGCAGATACTCTTGCGCGAAGATGAAGAGCAAGAACACGGGCAGCATCTGAAACAGGCCGACGGCCGCGATCTCATTCCAGTTCACCGGCGCCGTGTCCGAAGTAAGCTGGTTGATGTAGACCGCCAGCGTCGCGGTCTTGGTCCCAATGCTGTACGTCTGCGGGATCAGGTAGGCACCCCAGCCGGAAATGAACGCGAATATCCCCAACGCCAGCAGCCCCGGGCGAATCTGTGGCAGCAGGATCTCATAAAAGGTGCGCCAGCGCGACGCGCCGTCGATCAGAGCCGATCGCTCGATATCCCACGGGATGCCGTCGAAGAAGCCCTTCATCAGCCACACGCCGAGCGGCAGCTCAAACGCCACCATCACCAGCGCGATCCCGCCGCGCGTGTTGAAGCCGAAGTAGTCGCCCAGAACCGGTATGTTCCCGATGTTGCGCAGCACGAAGAAGATGGCGATCAGCAGCGTCACCGCCGGGAACCCGTGCAGGATCAGCGTCAGCGACAGAAACGTGCGCCGCCCCGGAAAGTTCATGCGCGACAGCGCATAGCCTGCCATCGACGACACCAGCAGCACGATCGCCATCATCGCGGTCGCGATGACCAGCGTGTTCAGCGTGACGCGCCAGATACTGGGATTGGACCCGGTCGCCTCGCGCCACAAAAACTCCCAGTTGCGCAGTGTCAGCCCGCCCACTTCGCCCTGAGCGTTCACCGGCAACAGCCCTTCGGTGCGGAAGGAGAAGGTGGCGATGATCAGCCACAGGTACCCGACCGCCAGCGGAAGCATGATCGCGATCAACAGCGCATAGGGCGTCCAACCGCCTGGCCAGAACACCGCCACCGCCGCAAACAGCAGGGCGATCACCAACCCGGCCACCAGCGCCGCCGGGCGGATCTCCATCGTCGCTGCGACCTCAACCGGGAACTGCTCTTCCTCGTCGCCGCGCTCGACCCGCAGCCGGATCACATCGCCCACCTTCGACTGCCGGACCGCTGTGTTCAACTCGGCCAGCGTCACTTCGACGCGGCGAATAGCGGTGATCCGGTCCCCAGGGCGGATCCCGGCGCGGTCAGCCGTCCCACCAGACACAACTTCCTCAACCAGAATGCCGGCATCGGTCTGGCGCAGAGTCATCTCCAGCGACGGGCGCTCGGCAAAGGGGCCGATCCGAAAGACGTACTGGCCCATGGTCACCAGCACGAACACAATCGCCGCCGCCGCAAGCGCCGCGCCCAAAGCGCGCGCCCGGTTGACCGACGCCAGCGGCTTCATCTTGTGCCCGGCCACCGCGTAAGCCAGGAACGGCGCGAGCGTCATCAGCGCGTTGCCGATCGTGCGGGTGAACGTCTCGTCGATGGTCGCGCCGGACCCGAACAGCGCCGGCGCGTGATGCACCAGCGGCTCCAGCACCCGAAATACAATCACGCCGATCTCCAGCAGCATCACCGTGACCAGGGCGCTGTAGACGGCCTGGAACACCAGCTCGCCGGTGCTGATGCGTTCGAACGCTAGGTCGTCGGCTGGGGAACCCATGTACGGCTCGTGTTGAGGAGTCGCCGTCGCCATCACAGCACCTCGATCTTTGGCTCGGCCACCAGCTCGTTGAAGCGGAACGCGCGCATGTACACAATAGCCATGACAACGCCGATGATCACCAGCACCACCGCAAACGCGGAGCCATAGCCCCACTGCGCGTTGGCGAAATACGTGTTCAGCGCGCGGTTATAAGCGGTCAACGACCACACCTCAGTCTGGTACAACCCAGGACCGCCTCCTGTGAGCAGCAGGATGTACTCGAACGAGGTGAGCAGCGAAAGAGTCTGGTACGTCACGACGAACAACAGCGGCCAGCGCAGCAGCGGCAGGATCACGTACCGGATACGCTGGAAGACGGACGAGCCATCGACCAGCGAGGCATTGAGCAGGTCCTTGGGAATTGACTCAATCGCGGATGTAAAGATGATCATGCCGAACGATGCGCCGATGAACCCGTTCACCAGGATCACGAAGACCCAGGGGTGGTCCTGGTAGTAATTCACCTCCGAGCGGCCCGCCAGCTCGTTGAACTGGTTGAGGATTCCGAACGGCGCCGCGGCAATGATCCGCCGCCACATCAGCACATACACGGCGGGCGAGGTGATGCGCGGGAGAATCCACAACGCGCGGAAAAAGAACCCGGCGCGCCGGTCGATGTGCGTGGTCAGCAGCGAGATCACCAGCGCCAGCCCGACGTTGAAAAACGCCAGCGTACAGAAGACGTAAAAAAGCGTGTTGAACAGGATCTTGGGCGCGAACTCGTCGCGGAACATGCGCTCAAAATTGTCGAACCCCACAATGTACGCTGGCTGGTCGGTCACGAAACGGAACGAGACCAGATCAATATCGAGATCCGAGCGCAGCATCCGGACGATGTCCGTCGTGAAGTTGGTGGTCGACAGATTGGTGATGCTCAGGAACAAGATCAGGAGCATCGGAATGAAGAAGAACAGGATGACCAGGATTCCGGCGGGCGCCAGAAACCCATAGGCCGTGAGCTGCGCGCGCAGCGTCCGGCGCCGGCTGCGCGCCAGAACAGCCGTGCCCTGCTCGCCAGCCAGGCCGGCATCTTGTACAACGGATCGCTGGTTTGCCATGTCCGATCAGGCTCCTATCTGCGGTGGCTTGATCGCGCGGTCAGGCACACGGCAAGCGCGCACTGCCGCCGATCCGGTGATCGTCGAAGGGCCGAGGGCTGGACGCCCCCGGCCCGGCATGACAGCGTCCGCGCAGTTGACGGAGTGCGCGAAAGCCTAGCGGATGGTGATCCCAGGCACCTCATTCTGGAGCCGGTCCACAACCACGGCCAGCGCCGCTTCAGCGGTCAGCTCGCCGCTCTCGACGGCTTCGATCCCGGTCCAGTACGCCTCAGACCAGGCGCCCCAGCTCGGGTGATTCGGCAAGAACGTCGTGAAGTCAAGCATCGGGTGAGCCTTAGCCAGGAACTCGCTCGCCTGATAATCCGGCGACTCAAGCTGCGCGTTGAGGATGCCCAGGTGAGCGCTCCCGATGGCGTGGCGGTTGTTGGCTTCGGGCGTGGTGATCGCCGCGATCAGCGCCATCGCCACGTCCGGATGCTGGCTGCTGGAGCTGACCATGTACGCCAGCGGATGAGTAAGGGTAATCGGCCGGCCGGTCTCCATCGCCGGGATCAGCGCGAAGCCGATGTTCTCCCACAGATACTCCTCGCCGCCGCGATCCGCGACATAGTTCACCGCCCAGTCTCCCCAAAACCAGGTACCACCGGCAGCGAACAGAACCCGCTCGCCCGGCGCGACCGTCGTGTGCCAGTCCGGCCACTCGATCCCCAGATGCGAGCCGTTCATGATGCCGCGGTTGCGCGCCTCTTCGAGCATCTGGAAGACCTTCAGCGCGGCATCCTGATCGAAAACAAGCGCACCATTCTCGTCAAGGACTTCGCCGCCCATCCCGTAGTAGAAATACAGGAAGTCGCCGCCATTCACCGGGCGGTGCCAGAAGCCATAGCCCTCTTCGACGACGCCTTCTTCGACAGCTTGCTCGGCCACGTCGAACAGATCGGCCATGGTGAACTCACCGCTGGCGATACGCTCCGGCAGCGCCTCGATCTCCTCATCACTCCAGCCCAGGTCGCTCAAAAGCAGCTTGCTGAAATACATCGGGCGCGCCTCGGCGTCCTGCGGAATGCCGTAAATCTTGCCGTCTGGCCCTTTCATCGACTCCCACAGGCTGGGGACGACATCCTCGAACTCCGGATAGTTCGGGATCAGATCGTCCAGCGGGATGATGAACCCGGCTGCCGACCAGGCGCCGATGTCTTCGTGGCCGGACAGGATGATATCCACCGCCTGGCCGGCTTCCGCCGAAAGCTGGAATTCCTGCTTATAGTCGCCCCAGGCGGCGTTGTCCTGGATTAGCACCAGGTTCAGGTCGATGCCCAGAGCAGCCTCAACTTCTTCCTCAACCTCGGCAAAATTATTGCAGCGCCAGTCTTCGGTCGGTGGTGTGGACTTGCAGCGGATCCGGATTGTGACCGTTTCCTGCGCGAGTGCCGCTGAAAGCGGCGCGAGGGACAGAATCAACGCGGTGACCAGTAACAGGGGGAGAATACGACGTGCTTGCATGTGACAGCTCCTTTTTACTCAAATACTCTGCCTATCTTCTGTATCTCCGGCGCAGCGCACCGGTTCAACAGCGAAAAACGGAACCGTTCAGAAGCGGGTCACGCCTGTCGAACGCCGTTCTCGCGCCTGAACGTCTATTATGCCAGGCTCGCGCTGTCGGCCCCGGTCAGCCGGTGGGGAAACCGCGGCACGGAGGCGGTTTCCCCACCTTGCGACGCGCGATGCTAAATCTCGCTGAGCTTGACCGGACGCCCTTCGAGCAGCGACTTCTTTGCCGCCAGCGCCATGACAACCGGGATGCGCCCATCGGACGGCCCGACCGGCGGCGGTGTGTCTTCGACGATCGACTTGACGAAAGCGCGCATTTCGCGCTCGTAGCTCTCGGTGTAGCGTTCCATAAAGAAATTCAGCGGCAGGTCGCGGCAAATGCTCGACGCTGTGCTGAACGTCACCTGGTTGGGATAGACGTTGCCGGTCGAGGCCGCGCCCTTGCTGCCCAACACTTCCACGCGCTGGTCGTAGCCATAGACAGCCTGCCGGCTGTTGTCGATCGTCCCGATCACGCCGTTGGCAAAGGTCAGCATGACCACGGCGGTATCGACATCGCCTGCCTCGCCGATGCGTGGATCGATACGCACCGCGGCGCGGGTGTAGACTTCTTCAACCTCGCTGCCCACCAGAAAGCGCGCCATATCGAAGTCGTGGATCATCATGTCCACAAAGATGCCGCCGGAAACCCTGACATACTCAATCGGCGGCGGCGAGGGATCGCGGCTGATGATGTGCAGCAGATGGACCTCGCCCAGCATGCCGCTGTGGATTGCCTCGTGAACGCGGGCGTAGGTGGGGTCGAAGCGCCGGTTGAACCCGACAAAGAACTTCACACCCGCCTGCGCCACGGCAGCCAGCACGCGGTCGATGATTGCTAGGTCCAGATCGATCGGCTTCTCGGCAAAGATATGCTTGCCGGCGCGCGCCGCCGCTTCAATGATTTCGCTGTGCGTGTCGGTCGACGAGCAGACCAGCACCGCGTCAACGTCCGGGCTGGCGAGCACGTCCCGGTAGTCCGCCGTCACCAGCGGGATATTCAGCGTGCTGGCAAGCGACCGCGCCACATCCAGGCGCACATCCGCGATCGCCGTCACGCGCGCCTCAGGAATGCGATAGACGAGATTCTCCGCATGAACCTTGCCGATCCGCCCGGCGCCGATCACGCCAAGATTGACGGTCATATCAACCACCTGCCCTCTGCAGCCCCTCTCGGGGTGAAAGTCTCCTAGATGCCAATGCTGCGCAGATATTCGCGGTTGCGGCGGGCGCTTTCCTTCGGCTGGCCCATCGACGGCAGCACATCCTGCTCGACCACGATCCAGCCGTTGTAGCCGATCTTCGCCATCTCTGCGGCCACCGCCGGAAAATCAACCGCGCCCTTGCCCAGTTCGCAAAACACGCCGTGCCGCACCGCGCCGAAGTAATCCCAGTTCTCCGCTTTGGCCCGCCCGGCCACCGCCGGATCGAAGTCTTTGAAATGAACGTGCCAGATGCGCTCCGGATAGCGGCGCAGCAGTTCCAGCGGGTCGCCGCCGCCGAACATGGCGTGACCGGTGTCGCACACCAGCCCAACCAGCGACGGGTCGGTCAGCGCCATCAGCCGGTCGATCTCTGCCGGAGTCTCGACATACCCCGCGCAGTGGTGGTGGAAGACCGTCCGCAGGCCGGTCTGCTCTTTGACGGCCCGCGCGATGCGATTGACGCCCTCGGCGAACACCTGCCATTGGGCGTCGCTCAGGCCCATCTCGGGGGTGACGCGCCCGGCGTTCTGCGTGCGCAGCGGAACCTTGCCGTTATCATCCGCCAGCACAATGAAACACTCCGGCCCGGCGGTGTCGGCCAGCAGGCGCGCCGTCCGGACGGCAACTTCTTCGCCTGCGGCGTGCTGGTCCGCCTGCGACAGCGCCACGGGCACAAACGCCGCCAGCAGCGCCAGGCCGCGCCGGTCAAGCTCGGCGCGCAGCGTGGCGGGATCGGTCGGCATAAAGCCCCAGTCCCCAAGCTCCGTGCCGGCATAGCCGGTCTCGGCAATTTCGTCCAGCACCTGCTCGTAACTGGCGGCCTCGCCTTCCAGGTCGAACTCCAGCACGCCCCACGAGCAGGGCGCGTTTGCGACGCGAAACGTGTACGTCATAGGTGAATTCTCTCCGCGGTAGTCCCGCCCCAAAAATGACCTACAGGTAATGACGCTCTTTGGCCTTGGCCGCTTCGTATTCGGCGCGTGCCCGCTGCACATCGGGGTTCTCCGACACCTCAGCCACGGCCACATCCCACCAGCTTTCGTACCCACCCACACGCTGCTCGCGGTCGGTCTCGACCACAATACACACCGGCCCGCCTTGATGCTCGCGCGCCGCCGCCAGCGCCTCGGCCAGGGCATCGCGCGAATCAGCGCGCAGCACCTTTGCGCCCAGGCTGGCCGCGTTAGCCGCAAAGTCAATCGGCAACACGTCGCCCTCAAGCCGTCCATCCTCGGTGCGGTAGCGATAGTGCGTGCCGAATCCGCCGCTGCCGACGCTGGCCGACAGCCCGCCGATGCTGGCGAAGCCGTGGTTATCCAGCAGGATGATCGTGATCTTCAGCCGCTCCTGGACGGCGGTCACAATCTCGCTGGGCATCATCAGATACGAGCCATCGCCCACCATGACGTAGACTTCGCGCTCCGGCGCGGCCATCTTCACGCCGATCCCGCCGGGGATCTCGTAGCCCATGCACGAATAGCCGTATTCGAGGTGATAGCCCTTCGGATCGCGCGTGCGCCACAGCTTGTGCAGGTCGCCAGGCAGGCTGCCCGCCGCGCACAGCACAACATCCTCTGGCCGCGAGAAGGCGTTCACCAGGCCGATCACCTCGCCCTGGCTGAGCAGCGGCCCGTGCTCCAGAGAGTAGATGCGCTGCACCTCGGCGTCCCACTCGCGGTTGTATTGCGCCGCGCGCGCCCGGTACCCGGCGCTGACCTGCCAGCCTTCGAGCAGGGTCAACAGCTCTTCCAGCGTCACACGCGCATCGCCCACCAGCGGGATCGCGCTGTGTTTGTAGGCGTCGAACTCGGCCACGTTGATGTTGATGAAACGCACGTCTGGATGCTGGAAGGCGGTCTTCGAAGCGGTGGTGAAGTCGCTGTAGCGCGTCCCGATCCCGATCACCAGATCGGCTTCGCGCGCCAGGATGTTTGCGCCCAGCGTCCCGGTCGTGCCGATCGCGCCCAGGGCGCCCGGATGATCGTAGGGCAGCGCGCCCTTGCCCGCCTGCGTCTCGCCGACGGGTATCCCGGTCTGCTCGACGAAGCGGCGCAAAATCTCGGTCGCCTCGCTGTACAGCACCCCGCCCCCGGCCACGATCAGCGGCTGACGGCTCTGGCGGATCCACTCCGCCGCGCGGCGCAGCGCGTCGACGTCCGGCCGGTTGCGGGGGATATGCCACACGCGCTTTTCGAACAGCTCGGCCGGGTAGTCGTAGGCCATCGTCTGCACATCCTGCGGCAGCGCCAGCGTCACCGCGCCGGTTTCGGCGGGCGAGGTTAACACGCGCATGGCTTCGGGCAACGCGGTGATCAACTGCTCCGGGCGGTTGATCCGGTCCCAGTAGCGCGAGATTGGCTTGAAGCAGTCGTTGACCGAGACATCCTGCGAGTGCTCGGACTCAAGCTGCTGGAGCACGGGCGCCTGTCGCCGCTCGGCGAAGATATCGCCCGGCAGCAGCAGAACCGGGATGCGGTTGATGGTCGCGCCCGCCGCAGCGGTGAGCATGTTGGTCGCGCCGGGGCCAATCGAAGTCGTGCAGGCGAAGGTTTGCAGGCGGTTCTTCATCTTGGCGTAGGCCACCGCCGTGTGAACCATCGCCTGCTCATTGCGCGTCTGGTAATAGCGGAACGTATCTGCATACTGCTGGAGCGCCTGGCCGATCCCCGCCACGTTGCCATGCCCGAAGATCCCCCAGCAGCCCGCGAAGAACGGATTCTCGCGCCGGTCGCGCTCGACGTACTGATTTTGCAGGAACAGAATCAGCGCCTGCGCCATTGTCAGTCGTTTGGTCGCCATCGCTCGCCTCGCTTTTCCTAACGCCGCGGCTCCATGCCGAGATCAACCACCGGCAGCCGCGGATCGATAAACGTCCACGTCGCCTTGACCCACGCGTAGTCTGGATCGTCGCTGTTTGCCAGTGACTGGGCAGACCCGGCCAGGAAGTTCAGATAGTAGGTTGTGTAGCCGTGCGCGCTGACCACCGGGTGATAGCCTTCGGGCACCAGCACCACGTCGTGCTGCTGGGCCAGCATCAGGCCGTCGATGCTGCGATCCTCGTTGTAAACCCGCTGGTAGGCGTAGCCGCCCGGCCGGTCGAATTTGTAGAAGTAGATTTCCTCAAGGTCGGCTTCGAGCAGGCTGCCCCGCTCGTCCACGCGGTGAACGTCGTGCTTGTGCGGCGGGTAGCTCGACCAGTTGCCGCTGGGCGTATAGACCTCGACCGCCACGATCCGGTGGCAGTCGAAGCCCGGTGGAATGATGCTGTTGATCTGGCGCGATGCGTTGCCGCCGCCGCGCAACTCGACCGCGCTATCCCAGGGCGTGACCAGCCGCGCCGGGTGATCTTCGTCGGTCGGCACCCAGCAGGTCGCCACCTCGAAGCCGTCGGTGAACGCCTCGATCTCGAAGTCGGTCCGCCGCGGCAAATAGAGCGCGTAGGGCATCCCGCTGAACACATCCGGGCGGCGCCCGATGTTCGCGAAATCACCCTGGCTGGTTCGGATCGTGCAGCGCCCGCCCAGGATCACGTGCGCGTATTCGTGCTCGCCGGTCGCGTGCGCCCAGCGCTCGCCCCGGTTGAGACGGCGCACCTGCATGTTGAGGAACTCCCAGCCCGCCTGCTCGGCCCGCACTTCCGCGAATACACCTGTGTTACCGGTGTCTTGCGAGCGAATCAGCATCGTCTCGGATGTATATTGCATTGTGTCGTCCTCAGTCCAGCCCGCCGTAACCCGCCACAAACGCCATCACTTCGTCAAACGTGGGCATAAAGTTCGCGCAGCCGTGCTTGGTGACGACGATCGCGCCGCAGGCGTTGCCCAGCCGCGCCGCCCGGTACCAATCCCACCCCTTGATGTAGCCATACAGGAACCCGGCGCCAAACGCGTCGCCCGCGCCCAGGATGTTGTAGACTTCTACCGGAAAGCCCGGCACGTCGATCACCTCGCCGCCGCGCAAGTGCACACGCGCCCCCTGCTCGCCGCGCTTCTCGACCAGCGCCTCGGGGCCGAGCGCCAGCAGCCCGGCAATCGCGGCTTCAATATCCCCGCGCACTTTTGTGTCCGATACCTGCGAGTGCGTCAGACTCATCTGAGATGGATCGGTCAGCATGGCGGCGTTGATCTCATCCTGCGTGCCCAGCACCACATCCACGTGGCGCAGCACCGAGCGGATCGCCACACCGAAGGCGCGCGGGTCGTGCCACTGATCGGGACGGAAGTCGATGTCGAGCACAACTTTCGCCCCAGACCGGCGCGCCAGTTCCGCCGCGAAGATCGTCGCGCTGCGGCTGGGATCCTTTGAGAAGTTGGTCCCCGCGAACTGCACCACCTGCGCGTCCTGCACCGGCGCCGCCAGCACGTCATCGATCGTGATCTCGATATCCGCGCAGTTGTCGCGGTAATAAACCAGGGGAAACTTGTCCGGCGGCTCGATGCCGAGCAGCACGGCGCTGGTACGGTGACCCGGTTTGCGCACGATATAGCGCGTCTCGACGCGTTCCTGCTCCAGGAAGTGAAGAATAAAATCACCGACCGGGTCTTCACCCAGGCCGGTGAGCAGAGCGGTGTTCAGCCCCAGACGGCGCGCGCCCACGCAGATGTTGGTCGGCGAGCCGCCGACATAGGCTGCGAAGCTCGTGATCTCGACGAACGGCGCGCCGACGTCGTTCGAATACAAATCAATGGAGCTGCGGCCGATGTTTAACAGATCGAACTGCTTTGCCCCCTGCGGCTGCGTCATGGCGGCTCATCCCCCTAGAACTGGCGGCTCCACTGCCTGGGCCAGCGCTCGATGACGACTTTCGTCTGGGTGTAGAACTCGATGCCGTGCCGCGCCTGGGCGTGCAGATCGCCGAAGAAGCTCTCGCCCCAGCCGCTGAACGGGAAGTAGGCGATGGGCGCCGCAACGCCGATGTTGATCCCGATGTTGCCGGCGTGCGCTTCGTTGCGAAAGCGCCGCGCCGCCGCCCCGTCCGAGGTGAAGATGCACGCCATGTTACCGTAGGCGCGATCGTTGACCAGGCGAATCGCCTCGTCGATAGTCTCGGCGTGCATCAGGCTCAGCACCGGACCGAAGATCTCGGTCCGCGCGACTTCACTGTGCGGCGGGACATCGGTCAAGATCGTCGGGAAGACAAAGTAGCCGTCTTCATAGCCCTCAACCCGCTTGCCGCGGCCATCGACCAGCAGCCCGGCGCCCTCGCGCGCGCCCTGCTCGATCAGCCGCTCGATCCGCTCTTTGCTCGCCGCGCTGATCACCGGCCCCATCTCCACGCCGTCATCAAGGCCGTAGCCCACCTTGCGGCTCACCGCCGCGTCGGCGATGCGCTCGGTGAAGCTGTGACGCGCCTCACCGACCGTGATGGCGACCGAGGCAGCCAGGCAACGCTGTCCCGCACATCCGAAAGCCGAATCCGCCATGATGCGCGTGGTCATGTCCATATCGGCATCCGGCATGATCACAACCGGATTCTTCGCCCCACCCTGGCACTGCGCGCGCTTGCCGTTCTCCGCCGCGCGGCGGTAGATGTAGCGCGCGACCGGCGTCGAACCAACGAAGCTGTACGCTCGAACCAGCGGGTGATCGAGCAGCGCGTCCACCGTGTCCTTGCTGCCGTTGACCAGTTGCAGCACCCCCGGTGGGAAGCCGGCCTGGTCGATCAACTCGAACAGTCGCTCGCTCGCCATCGGCACCCGCTCGCTCGGCTTGAGGATGAACGCGTTACCGGTCGCCACCGCGTAGGGCAGAAACCACAGCGGGATCATGGCCGGGAAGTTGAACGGCGTGATCGCCGCGACCACGCCGAGCGGCTGGCGAATCATGTGCTCGTCGATGCCGCGTGCGATATTCTCATTGTTGTGGCCCTGCATCAGGATCGGGGTTCCGCACGCGACTTCGATGTTTTCGATCCCGCGCCGGATCTCCCCGACGCTCTCAGCGTAGGTCTTGCCGCACTCGTTGGTGACGATGCGGGCCAGCTCGTCTAGATGCTCCTCGAGCAGAGCCTTGAGGCGAAACAGCGGCTGGATGCGCTCGCCGACAGGCACCCGGCGCCACTCCAGAAAAGCGGCGTGCCCGGCCTCAGCAGCGGCGGCGACCTCATCCGCAGGCGACAGCGCCACCCGCGCGAGCGTCTGGGCAGTGGCCGGGTTGATGACGTCGAGTCGGGAAGAAGAAGCGGAGTAATGCCAGTGGCCGTTAATGTAATTGCGAATCTGGCGCTCGTTCATGGCCGATCCTCAATGACTGATTGCGTGCGGTGACGAGACGCATTAAACTGGACGGCACAAACCATATGTAAACGTTTTCCTGAGACTATACCAGTTTTGACCGCTTGTCAAGCGGGCCGCACCCCACACGCCCGGTGCGCACCCACCCTAAGGAGACATGATTATGACCAGCCCAGGGAAATATCGCCACCTTGCCCAGACCAGCACCCCCGCCGGGCATTTCGTCATCCTCGCCATCGATCACCGCGGAAATCTGCTCGCCAGCCTCAACCGGCACGCCCCGGCCCCCTTGTCGGACGCCGACTTCAGCGCGTTCAAGCTCCAGGTGATGGCTCACCTTGGCCCGGCGTGCAGCGCTGTGCTGGCCGATCCGGGCTACGGGTTCGGCCCCGCCATCGCCCAATCCATCCTCAGCGGGCAGCAGGGGTTTCTCTCACCCATCGAGGTGACCAACTACGACGTGCAACCGCACGAGCGGGGTGTTGCGTTCATCCCCGGCTGGTCGGTCGAGAAAATCAAGCGGGCCGGGGGCGCGGGCGTCAAGCTGCTGCTCTTCTATCACCCGGATGCTCCCGACGCCGACGCCAAGCGCGACGCTGTCGCCCGCATCGTCGAGGACTGCGCGCGCTGGGATATCCCGTTCTTCCTGGAGCCGCTCGTCTTCTCACCCGATCCGTCGCGTCCGCTCAGCCCGGCCGGGCGACGCAAGGCCGTCGTCAACAACGCGGATATGTTCAGCCGGATGGGGATCGACGTGCTGAAAACGGAGTTCCCGGTCGATGTCAAACAGGAACCGGACGAGGCCATCTGGCGCGACGCGCTCGATGAGCTGAACGCCGCCTGCCGGGTCCCCTGGGCGCTGCTGAGCGCGGGGGTGGACTACGCGACCTTCGAGCGTCAGGTCGAGCTGGCCTGCGCCGCCGGTGCCAGCGGAGTCATCGTGGGGCGCGCAGTATGGGCTGAAGCAACCACCCTTTTCGGCGATGCGCGCGAGCAGTTCTTGCGCTCGACCGGGCGCGAACGCATGGCGCGGCTGGCGTCGATTGTGGCGCAGAGCGCCGTCGACTGGCGTCGCAAGGTCGCGCCGCCCGATCTGGCGGTCGACTGGTACGCAAGCTATCCGGGCTTCGGCGGCTAGCCGGGCGTGGCGGTTGAGGCACGCTCGATCAGCTCGGTCTCCAGCAGCACCGTCTGCGGACCAGGGTCGCCGCCTTCAAGCTGCTGCAGCAGGATGCGCGCCGCCGTCTCTCCCATGGTGTAGATAGGCTGCGCGATCGTGGTCAGGGGCGGGATCAGAAACGACACCAGCGGGATATTATCGAACCCTACAATCGACAGATCCTGCGGCACACGCAGCCCCAGCTCCGCCGCGGCGTGCAGCACGCCGACCGCCATCGAGTCGGTGAGCGCGAAGACCCCGGTTGGGCGCGGCCTGTCGCGAAGCATTGCCAGCGCGGCATCGTAGCCAGTCTTGAAGTCGGGCAGCGCGTCGATCACGCGAATGTCGGCGTTCACGCCGGATTCCAGCGCCGCCTGCTGCGCGCCGCCCAACCGTTCGTGCGGGATATTGTCCAGGCTGCCGCAAATCACGCCGATCCGCCGGTGGCCCAGATCGACCAGATGCCGGACTCCATCGTAGCCGCCCTGGAAGTTGGTCACCAGCACCTGGCTGACCTCAAAGCCCGCCAATTGCCGCTCGACGACCACCACCGGCACCGACCGCTCGATCAGGCGCGCGACATTGTCGTCGCTGCCGGCGATGGACGGGAAATACACCACCGCATCGACCTGCTGGCCGAGCAAGATCGACACGTACGCCTGCTCTTTTTCCGGGCTTTCTTCGGTGCTGCACACCAGGGTGCGGTAGCCGCTGGAGAATAACGTCTTTTCGAGCGCAAAGGCGAACTGGCTGAAGAACGGCTCGTTGATGCGCGGCACCAGCAGCCCCACCGAATGAGTCGCCTGGCGGCGCAACCCCTGCGCGATCGCGTTCGGCTGGTAGCCCAGCGCCTGCATGGCGTTCAGAACGCGCGCACGCAGGTCCGGGCTGACGTAGCGCGTGCCGTTGATCACCCGCGACACGGTTGCGATCGAGACATCCGCCGCGATCGCCACATCGCGGATGGTCGCAATGCCGGATCGGTCTTCCTGGTGCCCTGGCCGCATGATTCCCCTCAACCCTGGTCTGGTCGAACATTACCACCGCGTCAGAGCGATTGTCAAGCACGCGACTCTATGCGAAAACCACCAGCCCGAATCGACAGGTCGATCCGGGCTGGTGGGCTTGTGCGGGTTCAGACGCTGCGGCTCACGCTTCGTCGAAGGTCGTCACGCAGGCGCCTTCCAGGCTCACACCCTGCTCGCTGACCCATCCCTGCCGGCCTTCCGGCAGCAGGATGGTGTAGCCGCCGTCCACGCTGTCCACGTAGTAGGCGTAGTTGCCGAGCAGCGCGATCGGGCCGGTGGAGATGGGACCAGGGTAGATCAGCACGCTCGCCATTGGCTTGCGCACGACCGCACACCGCTCCGGCAGCGGCATGCCGGGTGTTTCCAGCACCGGCAGGTTCGGCACGGTGGGCGGCTCCGGCGTGGGTGGGTGCAGGATGTGACACGCACCCCACAACTGGACGTCGTCGCCTTTGACCCAGCCGGTGCGGTTCCAGTGCGTCAGGCTCAGCTCGTAGCCGCCGTTGACCGCGCGCAGCACCGGGGCGTAGTTGCCCAGCTTGCCGATAGCGCCCTGCCCCGCCTGCGGCGTCGGGTAGATCAGGACCAGCCCGCGCCCCGGCGCCGGCACCACGCTGCAACCCATCGCCGGGGGTTCGCCCGGCAGGTTGAACTCCGGCAAGTCCAGGCCGCAGGCACCGTACAGCCGCGTGTTGTCCGCCGCGACCCAACCCGATCCACCGGTCGGGAGCTGGATCCGGTATGTTCCGACGCGCGTCTCTTGCCAGGGTGCGTAGTTGTGCAGATAGCCGATCAGCGTGTAGACGCTTCCCGGTCCGCTGTAGATCGGAACCAGGCGGCGGGTATCGACCACAACCACGCTGCAATCGCGCGGGGCAGGCACGCCTGGATACGTGACGATCGGGACCGGGATGGGGTTCGGCGGGGCCGGCCGCGACGGCAGCGACGGCACGCGCAACCCCTGCCCCACATAGATCAGGTTCGGGTTCACCAGACAGTTGGCGTGCGCCAGAACCGGCCAGGTGGTCCCGGTGCGCTGCGCGACCTTGCTCAGCGTGTCTCCCGAGACGACGATATACAGAGGCCAGTCGGTGCGCGCCACGCAGTTCGGCACGTAGAGCGAAGTCACCGCGCTGGCGCTCGCCGCGCTGGTGAGCGCAGTGGCTTCGCCGGGTGCCTGGGCCTCAGCCTGCGCGATCGCCCGCGCTGCCTCTTGGCTGTCGATTTCGACATCAGCCGCCTGCGGCGGCTCTTCAGACGCTTCCGGCGTATCAGCTTCCGAGTCAAACTCCGGCACCACACCGAGGCTACTCAAAGCGGGTGGGGTAGCCGTCGGAAAATCGGCCGCTTGGCTGCTGAAGTTGCAGGCGAGCGCTGCCATGCTCAGCGCCACAAACGCGATCAGCAGATAGGTTGTGCGCATGCGGGTTTCCTTCCTGCAGGCGGTGACGCCGCGAGAGGGGCGCTGCCTGCGCTTGTCGGTCAATCCAAGCGCCATCCTACGCCCGCAGCGCCGAGAAAGCGCCGACTCCCCGCCGAGGCGCGGCGCTCAGAGCGCCGCCTTCACCTGCCGGAAGAACGTCTCCCACGCCGCGCCGACATCGGGTGTGTATGCCGCACCCAGGCAGCGAGCGATCGTCCACAGCAGCGCCTGTTCGCACAGCACGAGCGGGACGCAGCCCTTTGGGTCCGGCGGCTGGACGCCTGTGCTGGCTAGGAACTGCCGCAGCGCGTCCGGGTCATCTGGGCTGTGCACGGCGCGGGCCAGGGCATGCATTATCTTATGCTGGTGGGCGGATAGGGACGCGGGGAAGAAGGGTCTCAGGGAAGGATCGAGTTCAAATAACTTATCGAAATACAAAATCTCTGCTTCGCCCTGGCAGCGTGCCAGGCTGCCAAACGTGCGCCGGACAAGCGCGCGCTGGCGGGCAGACAGCAGAACAGGCGCCTTTTCCATAGAGCTAACCTCGCCGAAACTCACTGTCTTTTCACCCAGTCTAGTCGCCGCGCGCCGAGAGAACGCATAGAGCGCGCGCGCTAAGCGCGGAGAAACAGCAGGGATTCCGGCGAGGTCAGGGTCTGGTCCAGCGCCTGCTCAACCGACAGCGGCGGAGCCGCCGGGGTATCCCCGGCCAGCGACGTGAGAAGCTGCCCGGCGGCATGGCGCGTTTCATATTCCGAATAGGGGCTGGACGCGACTACATCCGCCAGCCTGATCGCCCGGACGGGATCGCCCGCGACCGCTTCAAGCTGCGCGACCGCCACCAGCACATCGCACACCAGGGGCCATGCCTGCGTCTCGCGCGCCGTTTCGAGCGCCCGGCGCAGATCCAGGCGAGCCTCCTCGTGCGCGCCCAGGTGCAGATTGGCGATCCCCTGGCAGCGTAGCACCGCTGCCATGATCCAGCGCCCGCTGATCGCCTCGCTGAGCGCCAGGGCGGAGCGATAGTGCAGTTTGGCGAGCGCGTAGTCGCCCTGGGCGGCGCTTGCCCGTCCCAGGTGCATCAGCGCAAACGCCTTGCCCCAACGGTTGCGGATCTCGTCGCAGATGGCGATGCTCTCCCGGCACAGCGTCGCAGCTTGCGCGAAGTCGCCCTGCGCGTACGCCACCCGCCCCAGGCTGACCAGCGCCACCGCCGTCGTCGTGCGTGTGTCAAGTTCTTGCGTCAGCGCCAGTGTCTGCTCGAAGTGTACTTTCGCTTCCTCAAACATCCCCAGCTTGAAGTTCACGTCCCCCAGCGTCAGCAAATAGCGCATCAGGTACTGCGGCCCGCTGTCTTCGCGCAGCACGCGCTCGCTCTCCTGCAGAATCTGTTTGGCGCGCGCGTAGTCGCCGAGCACCGCTTCGATGTCGCTCAGCCGGAACAGCGTCGGCGCCAGCGCCAGCGGTTCGTCCAGGTCTTTCAGAATGGCGCAGACGCGCTCGAAATAGTCGCGCGCCTTGAGATAGTGTCCGGTGGCGTAAGCCACATTGCCCACACACCGCAAGGCCAGCTGTGTCTCCCAGGCGGCGCCGGCCCGCTCAAAGACTGGCAAGACGCTCGCCGCCAGCGCCGAGGCGAGGTCGTAACTGGCAATTGCTTCGCAGCACAGCGCCTGAAAAAGCAGCGCGCGCGCCTGTGTCAGGCCAAGCTCTCCACCGGGCACTGCGCCGAGCCGGGCGGCCGCCTGCGCGAAAAACTGCTCGCCGGATTTGTAGTCGCTGCGGATATCGTACAGGCGGTAGAGCGGCACCAGGAACGCATCCAACTCGGCCTCAGTGCCATGGTCCAGCATAAACTGGCGCGCCGCGCGAATGTTCTCGATCTCGCGCATGACCTCGGCATAGACACTGTTGGTCATCACGCGCGAGAGTTGCCGGCCGCGCTCGCGCAGAAAGTCGGCGTAATAGCGCGCGTGCCGCGCCAGGACCGCCTGCCGTTCATCCGCCGCATCGAGTTTTTCTTCGGCATACTGCCGCAGCAGCGCGTGCATCTCATAGCGCCCGCCAGACGCTGTCAGCAGCGATTTGTCCACCAGCGCCGACAGCGTCAGCAGCGACGCTCCCGCAATATCCCCGGCGGCAGGCAGCGCGAACCCGCCGCGAAAGACGGCCAGCCGGCGGTAAATGCGCTGCTCCTCGTCGCCGAGCAGATTCCACGACGATTCGAACACGGCGCGCATACTGCGATGGCGCTCCGGCACATTCCGCACCGAGGTGGTCAGGAAGTCCAGGCTGCGCGCAATCTCCCCTGCGATCTGCTCCGGCGTCATCAGCCGCACCCACGAGGCGGCCAGCTCAATCGCCAGCGGGATCCCCTCGGTCAGGTGGCAGATGGTCACGATCTCGCGTTGCTGCGGCTCCAGCACGAAGTCCGGCTGCATGCGCTGGGCGCTCTGGACGAAAAGTTGAATTGATGCGTAGCGACCCGCTTCCGGATCGTCCTCGGCAGGCACCGGCAGCGCCTCGACCGCGTAGAGCCATTCTTCCTGCAAATTGAGGCGCTCGCGCGAGGTGACCAGCAGCTTAACGCCCGGCGCGGCGGCCAGCAAACGGCTCAGCAGCCCGGCGGCGTCGAGCAACAGCTCAAAGTTGTCCAGCACCAGCAGCAGCTCGCGGTCGCATAAATACTCGAACACCGTGTCTTCGACCGAGCGATCCGCGCGCAGATCGAGCCGGAGTGCGTCGGCGATGCTCTTGGCGACCTGCTCGGCGGCCTGAAGCGGCTCCAGCGGCACAAAGAAGACGCCGTGTGGATAATCGTTGAGCATCTGGCGAGCCGCCTCAAGCGCCAGACGGGTCTTTCCAATCCCGCCCGGCCCGATCAGCGTCAACAGGCGGCAGTCGGGCCGGTCAAGCTGCGCAGCGATTTGCTGCAGGGCCGCGGGGCGCGGCACAAACGGCGTGGCCGGAGTCGGCAGGTTATGCAGCACTGCGCGCGGTGCCTGAACCGGCATCTCCCCGGCCTGGATCTGCCGGTAGAGCGCGGTCGTCTTCTCGTCCGGTTCGATGCCCAGCTCTTCATCAAGCAGGCGGCGGCACGTCTCATATTGGGCCAGCGCCGCGCTGCGCTGCCCCGAGGCGGCCAGAAGCTGCATCTGCTGGCGGTGCGCCTCTTCCCAGAGCGGATCCAGCTCCAGCGCGCGGACGGTGTGGCGCAGCCCGGCATCGTACATGCCGCGCTCCAGCGCGCTGGCGCCCAGGCGAAAGAACGCTTCGAGCACCCGCGCGCGCAGGCGCTCCTGCTGCAAGATCATCCAGCCTTCGAACTCGCGGCTGTCGCGCAGGTAGAAGCCTTCGAGGAACGCGCCTCTGTACAGCGCCAGCGCCTCTTCGAGCGCCGCCGCAGCCGCGCGGGAGAAACTGCCGTGTTGCGCCCAGTGCGCCTCGGCGGCGTCCAACGCCTGCTCCAGCACCGCCGCATCGAGCCACACGTCGCGCTCAGGATGGATCCCGATCGAGTGACGCGTCACCAGCAGATAGGGCGCAAGCTGCTTCTGCAGGCTGGCCAGCGCCGTCCGCAAGTACGACAGGGCGCGGTTCTGCGGCAGATCGTCCCACAGCAGGTCAGCCAGCATTTCGCGGGGGTGCTCGCGGGGGTTCGCCGCCAGATAGATCAGCAGCGCATCGACCTTGCGCGAGATAAAGCCGGTCACCGGCGCGCGGCCAACCTGAATATGCACACTTCCAAGCGTCGTAATCGTCAGGCGATCCATTGTGCGGTGCTCCGGCAAGTCTGGCGAAGACGGCGTGCGCTGGCCGCGCTTCTGTTTTGTGTTACTGTCATTATGCCATAAGTGATGGGGTGGAATCGAATTTCCGGCGGTAAATCGCAGAAAAACCGCCCGGCGTCAGAACGGGCGGCTGGAACACGGCTCGGAATCGAACGGCGACCGCTAGATCCATGTCTCGCGTTTGGCGCGCTCCGGTGCCGCGAAAGAGGGCGCATACAGACGAGGCCGTGCAGCCCGGCTGGTTCGCCGCGCCGCCGGCCCGCGATAGCGCAGGTACCAGCCCAGCATGAGGGCCGTTGTCACGGTGTAGAATGCGTGCAGAAACCAGAGCGGTCCGAATGGGAGCTGGCTGATATACAGCCAGTGGACGGCATTCCCCACGTTGTTCAGGGCAAGCTGGGCCAGGCTATACGAGCCAAGCTCTTTGGTGCGTCGTGCTTTCAGCAGCATCGGCACGTTGCCCCCGGCAAAGAGGATCGTCGAGATTGTGCCGGCGACAAGCGACAAGACCTGCGTGTCCATTCTGGCCTACCTTTCTATCTTGTGCGGCTGGCGCCCCGGGGCCGTCCTGCTCGTCCGATCAGGCAGCAGCGCCAGCGTCACGCACCTCGAGCATGCGCTGCAGGTGGCGGCCAAAAGCCTCGATCTGGGCAGCCAGCTCGCGCTTGTGGCCGTAGTACCGGTCCAGCAGAAGATCGTCCAGATCGGCTTCAGCGCCGTAACAGGGAATGAGACCTGAACGGCGGCGCAGATCAACCGGCAGCCGCGCGATCAACCGCCTGGCCTCATCGTGCGTCGCCTCATACTCGTACAGCACTTCCCCAATCGAGCGATCGCGGCGGCGCGAGATCTCGCGCTGCGCGAAGCGTTCCGCGTCGGCACAGTACTGATCCAGCATCGGCGTCGGACGCGGATCTTCCAGCGCGCCGAGCACATCCACCAGCAGCTGCTCGTATGCTGCCAGCAGCGACACGAGATCCTTGACCGACCAGTCGCCGCGCACGCCACGCGTATACCAGTAGGCGCTGTAACCGGTCCAGGCTCCGGCAACCAGCTCGTCCAGTGCCCGGATGATGGCGTTGTGCCCTGCGCTCAAGAGATCGAGTGAACTCGTCGACATGCTCCTGCTCCTTGTCTGCCCGCCCGATGTTCGACGGGGCGGTGGTTGCCGGCTATACCGCCGGCTTGATGTTCGCGTTCAGGCGGAAGATGTTGTCCGGGTCGTAGCGGGCCTTGACCGCCGCCAGCCGGTCGTAGGCGTCGCCAAAAGACTGGCGCAGGGCGCTGTCGCCCTCTTCGTGAAAACCGGGGAAGTTGAAATACTGCCCGCTGCCAGAGAAGCGCCGCAGGTCCGCATGCACGCTCCGCGCCCACGCCACATTGGCGTCATCGCCGGCGGGATCGGTCCAGTTCGCTTCGATGCCCAGGTGGTAAGGCGCGCCCCGGCCGCGGAAGGACGCTCCCTCACCCAGTCGGGCCACCGCGCCGCCCATATGCCAGACATCCAGCGTCGAATGGTCGGACGGGGCGGCTTCGGCCTGGGCGACCAGCCGCTCGATGACCTCATCGTTCAGGCTGTCGAGATAGGTTGATTTCCAGTAGTAGCGGGCGCCACGCGGATAGTCCTCGTCGAATAACCGCTGCGCTTCCACATACAGCATCGGGCCGCTGAGATCGGCGATCGGCGTAGCGAACTGGCGCAAAGGCTGCACAACGCGCTCGCCCTTGTCGACAGAGCCGCTGTAGACCGACATGAAGATCACCGTCTGCTTGTGATGCCATGTCTCAGGAAACGGCTCGGCAGCAGGCACGCGCTGCAAGATCGCGAACGAACTCAACTCATCGGGCGCGGAAGCCATCGTTTCGCGGAAGAAGCGCAGCGCGGGCACCGCCAGCTCGCCCGGATAGAGCACAAAAGCCACCATGACTTCCGGGCCAACGGGAAACAGGCGGTACTCGAACGAGGTCACCACGCCGAAGTTGCCGCCGCCGCCGCGCAAGGCCCACAGCAGTTCCGGATTCTCCGTCTCGGACGCGCGCACGACGGTGCCGCTCGCCGTGACCATCTCGGCGCCGATCAAGTTGTCGCACGACAGGCCGTACTTGCGACGCAGCCACCCGAAGCCGCCGCCGAGCGTCAGCCCGGCGATGCCCGTATCCGAGACAACGCCGCCCGGCGTCGCCAGTCCGAAAGCCTGCGTCGCGCGATCCAGCTCGCCCCAGATGACGCCACCTTCCGCGCGGGCGGTGCGCGACACCGGATCGACCTCGATCGCCTTCATCGGCGAGAGATCGATCACCAGCCCGCCGTCAACCGTTCCGGTCCCGGCGACATTGTGCCCCCCGCCGCGCACCGCGATCGGCAGATGATGAGCGCGTGCAAACTGGATCGCCCGCGCAACGTCTGCCGTGTTGGCGCAGCGGGCGATCAGCGCCGGATAGCGATCGATCAGCCCGTTCCACACCTGGCGCGCCTCGCCATAGGCCGCGTCGCCGGGGCGTAGCAGCGCCCCCTGCAATTGAGCGCCGAATTCGTCAACAGCGCGGGTGTCCAGCGCGATCCGTTGCCCATTCCGATTCTGTGCTTCGATGCTGGCCATGGTGCGTCCTCTAGCTCTCCATTCGGGACTGTGTCGCTTTGTGACATACTGGCACTTTACGGGCCAAACGCATAGAGAGCGCAGAGTCAGCGTCGGCATTTCAGCCCAATTCGTCACCCACCTGGCAACTTCGCCGCAACCCGCCAGCAGCCACTGCGTACTATTGCATGGAAGGGCACACGGCCGGAAGGTCCGGCCCAGGGCTGGAGCGCGTGTCATGACGTACGATTTCATTCTTGTGGGAAGCGGCATCGCCGGGCTGAGTCTGGCGCACGCGCTGGTCACCAGCCCGCTCGCCCAGCGTTCGATCCTGATTATCGAGCCGCAGCCCAAGACGCGGAACGATCGCACGCTCGGCTTCTGGTCGGACGGCCCCACTCCCTTCGACAGCCTGATCTACCGATCGTGGGACCGGCTGCGCGTCGCCGCCGGGGAGACAGAGCAGGTTCATCCCTGCGGCCGCTTCCGCTACCATGTGATTCGCGGCATCGACTTCTATCGGTACGTGGACAGCGAGCTGGTGCGCTTCCCCAACGTGACCCGCGTGCAGGCTGCCGTCGACCGGATCGAAGACGGCCCCGCAGGCGCGCTTGTACACGCCGCAGGACAGACTTACACCGGGCGATGGGTGTTCGACAGCCGCTTCCATCTGGCCGAGCTGGCGGCGGACCCCGCTCACAAAGGGGCGCTTGTGCAGCGTTTCGTCGGGTGGGAAATCGAAACGCCGCACGACGCGTTCGACCCGACCACGCCGATCTTCATGGACTTCCGGGTTCCACAGCGCGGCGACGTGCGCTTCTGCTACGTCCTGCCCTATTCGGCGCGGCACGCGTTGGTCGAGTTCGTCTCGCATAGCCCGGAACCCGGCGCCGAGCTGCACTTGAAGCGGTATATCGAGAAAACGCTGGGGATTCGCGCCTACCAGATCATCGCGAAGGAAGGCGGGGCATCGCCGCTGAGCGCGGGCGCTTTTCCGCGCCGCAGCAGCCCGCATGTCATGCGGATCGGCACAGCCGGGGGGCGCATCAAGCCATCGTCCGGCTACGGTTTCACCCGGATGCTGGCGGACGCCGAAGCGATCGTCGCCTCGCTGCTGCGCGCTGGGCACCCCTTCGACGTACCGGGCAGCAAGCCGTTCTTCCGCTTCTGCGACGCGCAGATGCTGCGCCTGATGCGCGTGCGCCCCACCTGGATCAAGCCGCTTTTCGGGGCGCTTTTCCGCCGCAGCCCGCTGCCGGTCATCTTCGGCTTCCTCGACGAAGCCACGACGGCCGGGCAGAATGTGGTGCTGACGCTCAACCTGATCCCGGAGCTGGTCGCTCAACTGCTGGCAAGCGTCTCGCGCAAGCCATCTCAGCAGCCTGCCGGCGGAGCAGACAAGCGCGCGACCTGGATTTAGAGCGCGTGATGCACTTTTCGGCCCTCACTCCCCCTCAACCCCCGGCCCCTTCTCCCTCGCGCGCGAGGGAGAAGGGGAGCACACGGCGGCTCAAAGCCCCTCGCCCCGCGACCCCGTCGCAGAGGGAGAGGGATGAATCGCTCCCCGCGCCGCCGTCGCAGGCGGAAAGGGTCGAGGGTGAGGGGCGAACCCTCGTGAAGGTCATAACACCCTTTAGGGATGCAGAAATAAGAAGAGTGGTAGCGCGGCCGTTCGACTAGGGGCGCCCGCGCAAGCGCCGCCCTTCGCGCACCAGCCATTCTCCGGTGATCCACACCTCAGGCGGCTCGCCCGGCACAGCATAGGTGAGATCGAGCCGCAGGATCACCCCCGGCCACGGCACGGCAGCGTACACGCTGCGGAACGTCTCAACCCCAGGCAAATTGAAGCCGTGCGGCTCTGGAATCAGCGCGTCGAGCGAGGCGCGGTCCAGATCGGTATCGCAGTGGATCTGCAGCAGGGGCGACGTGACATAGCCGTAGGTCAGCTCAAACTTCGGCACGCGCGCTCCGCCAAACGCCGCAATTTCGCCGCTGAACTCGTCCCCACTGGCCGGAAGCACAAACGGCATTTCGGTATCCAAGTCCGGATAGTGGTAAAGGTTGGCGGCGGCGCCCAGCACATCGAGCAGGCGCTCCCAGGCCGAGATGGGCACGCGCGCCGTTGGGAACTCGACCCCGCTGTGGTCGACACGGATGACGTGCCCCCGCAGGCGTGCGGCGATCTCGGTCACTTCCAGCGGGGGATGGTCTGGCGTGACCGGCTCAGGCGCGGGCAGCCGCACGGGATCGCGCGAGTCCCAGCCCACGACGCGCACGCCCCCCAT
This sequence comes from Thermoflexus sp., assembly GCA_020724465.1. Taxonomy (GTDB): domain Bacteria; phylum Chloroflexota; class Anaerolineae; order Aggregatilineales; family Aggregatilineaceae; genus DYGX01. The sequence goes on along the minus strand of DYGX01000011.1, from coordinate 130,318 downwards.
CTCGATCACCACCAGGCCGATGGTATCGAGAACCACGGTCGGGCGATCCACGCGGGAAAGCTCCAGCGTCGTCGCCGGGACCGCGCCGGGCGGATAATCCGGCACGATCACCAGACGATCGCCCAGCCATTCCGCCTGGGGCACGCTTTCCACAACCGGGACAAACGTCTCAAGCCATAGCGAAGAAGATGTGTTGTAGGGAAGAAGATAACGAATCTGGTGTAACCGATTGCCCAGCATGACTGCCTCTTGCTGCACCTGTCGCATCCCTTCATCATAATAGAAAATGCGCGTCAGGGGGATACCGGACAACCGGCCTGGGTACGAATCCCGCATGCCGGGTCGTTCTGCTAAAACCTGAGTGAAGTGTACACGCTGTGCAGAAAGGATGCGGCATGAAACGAATGATGATCGCTGCGGAAGAGGGATTCGAGGTGCTGGCGACAACAAGCCGCTCACAGGCCGCGTCAATGGTCCTGGCCCCCGGCGAGTCAACCGGCGGCCCAGATAACCGCCATGCCGGGAGCGACCAGTGGCTCTTCGTGATCGCGGGGCGCGGCTCCGCACAGGTCGAGAGTCAGCGTGTCTCGCTCCAGCCGGGAACTCTGCTGCTGATCGAGGCCGGAGAAGCGCACGAGATCGCCAACGAGGGCAACGAGCCGCTGGTTTCGGTCAACATTTACGCGCCGCCGGCGTACTAAGCGCCGCCGGCGTACCCGTAGGAAAGAACGATCCGTGTCCACTGATGAGCTAATCCGTGCCGGGTTCGACCCCGATTTCGACGACCGCGCCTGGAATGACGCCTGGCAGCACCTGCCCATCGCGCCAATTCCGCCCGGACGGCATCCTGGCGGCTATCGCGTTGTGCGGCAGATAGTGCGCGCCATTCCCATTTTCGACCGCGTCTACCAGCTCAGCGCGCCGCTGGACTGCCGCCTGCTCTTTGACCCGGACGGCCGTCTGTGGATGTCCGACACGCCGCAAGAGCGGATCATGATGGTCAACAACGGGGGCCGCTCGCGCGGGCACGTCCTGATCGGCGGTCTGGGCCTCGGCCTGTATCCGCAGTACGCGGTTGCTGGCGCGGCAGGCGAAGCCACGGCCTTCACCGTTATCGAGCGCAGCGCGGTCGTGTGCGACATCGTCGCGCCGACGCTCACCCAGGCGCTGGACGCCCCTCTGGAAATCCATCTCGGAGATATCGCTGCCTATCTGGCGGGGCCGGTCATCACTCGCTTCGACACGATCTTTCTGGACGTGTGGGATACGCTGGACGCCGCCGCCCTGCCCTACGTCAACACCCTGCGCGATCACGCGCTGCGCCACCTGACGCCGGAGGGGCGCGTTTTGCTATGGGGCTACGGCTGGATGCTGGAGCTGTTTGAGACAGCCTGCCGGCAGGTGCTCGCCGTGCCGCCGGGCGCGCGCCGCGCGTGGCTGCTGGCACAAGCCGGTGACGTGCCACAGGCGATCCCGCTGCTGCTGCCAGTGATCGAGCACTTTGCTGACGATCCGGTCGAAGACGAAGCGCCCGCGCTGGCCTGGTGCCGGCGCTATGTCCTGGCCCTGACCGCCGCGCCGGATGACACATCTGCCTATCCCGCCGGGTGAACCTCGATCAGAATATGCGTGCCCTGGCCGGGCGCGCTGGCCAGCTCAAAACGGGCGCCGACGGCCTGCGCGCGCTCGCGCATCGACGTCAGACCCAGATGCCCCGGATACGAGGCCGACGGATCGAATCCGATGCCGTTGTCGCCCAGCTCAAGCCGGACCCCGCCCGGCGTGCAGTGCATGTGTACCTTGGCGCGCGTAGCCCGCGCATGTTTGACGGTGTTGTTCAGCGCCTCGCGCGTGATGCGATAGAGCGCCTCTTTAACGGCGATCGGCAGGTCCGGCTCGTCGCACAGATCGGCGTCCACGTCGATCATGTGGCGCGCCTGGAGCGACGCAACCTGAGCAGCCAGGGCCGCCTTCAGCCCGTCGTTTTCCAACAGTTCGGGGCGCAGCTCGAAAATCAACGCGCGCATCTCCGACAGCCCGGCCTCGGCCAGAGACAGCACGTAATCGAGCGGCTCGGCCAGCTTGGCAGGCTCGCGTTCAAGCAGTTTCTGAGCGGTGCGCGTGCCCAGCGCGATGCCGTACAGCGCCTGCGAGACGGAGTCATGCAGCTCGCGGGCCAGCCGGTTCCGCTCCTCGTACACGGCCAGATCATGAGCCGCCCGATACAGGCGCGCGTTTTCAACGGCCACGGCCATCAGGTCGGCCAGGGTGGACATGACGCGAATATCCGCCTGCAGAAAGCGATCCGGCTCCGGTGATTGGACCGCCAGCACGCCAACAACCTGCTTGGCAGCGATCATCGGCACGGCCATCTCGGAGCGTGCGCCGGGCAGTCCCAAAGACAACACGCCCTCTGGCGCGATCGACGCATCGTTGACCATGACACCCTGGCGAATGCGCGCCGCGCGGGCCACCAGCGAGCGCGGGTCATCGAGCGCGATGCGGTGCACCGGCTGGCTGTCCGACTCTGGCACCGACACAAACTGGCCGGCCTCAGCATCCAGCAGATAGATGTCGAGCGAATAGGCGGGGAAGCTGGCGCGGGTCAGCTCGATCATTGTGCTCAGCAGGCGTTCCAGGTCCAGGATGTGCGCCGCCGCCGCGCTGACTTTCGCAACGGTTTCCAGTTCCAGCGCGCGCTGCGCCGCTTCGATATGCGCTTCACGCTGCGCCAGATAGGCGCGGCGGCTGGTCACCACCGAGGCCAGCGTCGGCCGGATGGCGCGGATCAGCCGGCGCAGGTCTGCGGGGAAGGTCTGCGGCTCTTCCCAAACGAGAATCAACAGCCCGTGCCACAGATCACCGGCCATCAGCGGCAGCGCGATCAGCGCCGGCCAGGACAGCGCCTGCGCGATAGACTTCGCCCGCTGCACATCAGGACGTGGATCGTCCAGCACGTTTTCGATGAAGACCGGCTCATACGGTGCATCGTGCGTCATGCGCAGCAGTGGATAGTCGTCCAGACGATACGAGGCGACCGGCAGAGGTATGACGTCGCCACGGGTCGGGCGGTGCATCCGCAGGGCTACGCTGCGGACTTCCGTCGGCGGGTCGTCTTCCGTTGCGTCGGAATAGGCCAGCGACGAGAGCGCCACACCGTACGGCTCGACCACCTGCGCGACCGCGTCCAGAATCGCCTGCTCGTCCGTTGCCTGCGATAGCGCGGCGCTGACCCGGGCCAGGGCTTCGGCTTCGGCCCGCGCCTGCTCGATCTCCTCTCGGAAGCGGATCCGTTCCAGCGCCGCCGTGACCAGCTCGCCAATGCTGGCCGCCAGCCGTTTTTCGCGCTCTGAATGGTGGCGCGGCTGTTCCGATTCAAAACCCAGCAAGCCGACAAAACGGTCTTCCAGGCACAGCGGAACGGCCAGCAGCGAGTGATAGCCATAGCGCTCGGTTGTGGCGGCGGTGGTCGCGTCGAGCAGAGCGCGGTCGGCGGTGTTATCGATGGCCAGCAGCCGGGTGCGGTCAAGCTGCCGCACGAAGGGGATCTCGTCGATGAGAACCCGCGCCCCCAACGGCCAGCGGTTATCGGGCGTTTTGGCGACCAGGGTCATATAGCGCGCCGCATCGAAATCGAAGGCTTCCCAGACCCACAGCACGATGCTGAGCGCGCTCATCTCAAGCTGCGCCAACGCGTCGACAAGCTCCTGATAGGTGCGCGCGGCGTTGATTCCCCGGCTGGCCCGGTAGAGCAGTTCGCGCTCTTCGCGCGCGTCCTCGGCGGCCAGATAGGCGCGGCGGCTGGCGACGACCGATGGTAGGGTTTGCAGCAGCCCCGTGTAGATCGTCACCTCTTGCTCAGTGAACACGTGCGGCTCGCGCCAGCCAATGCTGAGCAGCCCCTGCCACCGTCCATAACTGTGCAGAGGCAGCAGAGCCACCGCCCGCAGCCCGTGCAGATGCAGCAGCTCGCGCCCGATCGGGTCAACGCGCTCGTCGGATGTACTGTCCGCAACCAGAATGGGTTCTTCCGGGCGCGCCGTCCAACGGTCGGATAGCGCAAAGTCCGCAATCGCGATCGGGCGCCCCATGCGCAGGGCGTCATCTTGCACCGCCCCGTCTTGCCATCGCGCGACGTTGATCACCTGCACCGGTTTGCCCTGCTCATTGGGTATCACATAGCTAAGCATGATGAGGTCCGGCGGGTCCTGGTCGGCATACAGCGCCACCGCGCCGACGATTTGCGCCTCGTTGGTTGCCTGCGAGAGCGCCGTGTTCACCTGCAGCAGGCGCTCAGCCCGCCGGGCGCGCTCGCGGTTCTGATCGCTGAGGCGCACCGCGGCGATCACCGGAGCGGCCTGTTGGATAATCGCGGTAAAGATTCGCACGTCGCGCTCGTTGAATAGCATCGGCTCGCGCCAGCTAAAGACCAGCAGGCCGATCCAGTTGCCGCTCTTGTGCAGCGGCAGAATGACCGCACTCCGCACGCCGGCCTGCTCGAAATACCGCCGTGTCGTTGTATCGAGCAGGTCCGATGTCTCGGCATCCGAGACGATCAGGGGGCGGTTGGGCGTCGTAATCCACTGGTGGATAAAGGGACGGTAGCGATCCAGGTCAAACGGCGTGCCTTCTGCCCACGGACGCGGCACACCGCGCGTCCATTGGGCGGCGAGTTGGAGCGCGGATGGTTCGCCGTCGGCGTCCGGCTGGATGTAAAACAGAATCCCGGCGGCGGCCTCGTTGTCGCGGGCGTAGTCGCTCACCGCTTCAAGCCATTCGGCAGGCGTCGAAGCCTGCGTGAGCTTGTTCGACATGGAGTAAAGAATACCGATTTCGTCACGCGGCCGGGTCGCATTCGTCATCGGCTTCAGTCTCTAGAGGCTATCGACCAAGCCCAGGCGTACTGCATAGAGCGCCGCCTGGGTCCGGCTGGCGACGTTGAGTTTGCTGAGGATATTGCTCACGTGCGTCTTGACCGTTTTCTCGCCGATGCTCAGATGTTGGGCGATTTCTTTGTTGGAAAAGCCCAGCGCGATCTCGCGCAAGACCTCGATCTCGCGCTCGGTGAGCGTTTCGGGGCTGTCCGGCATGCGCACCTCGCGCATCAGCCGCGCGGCGGCTTCCGGTGAGAGCTGTACTTGACCCTGCGCCGCCGCTTTGATGGCCCGCACCAACTCGTCGGCCTCGGTATTCTTGAGCAGATAGCCTACCGCGCCGGCGCGCACCGCGCCCACCACCGAGCTGTCTTCCAGCACGCTCGTCAGGGCGATGATCTCGGTCTCTGGCAGCTCGCGGCGCAAGATGGAGATCGCCTGAATGCCATCCAGTTCGGGCATCAGCAGGTCCATCAACACCACGTCGGGCCGCAGTTCGTGGGCCAGCTCAACCGCCTGCCGCCCGTCACAGGCTTCCCCCACAATCTCGATCTCGTCATCCAGGCTCAGAAACATCCGCAAGCCCTGGCGCACCACGGCATGATCATCTGCAACCAGCACACGGATCGTCATGCCTGCTCCTTTCGCCAGCCCATACCATCTGTGAAACACCCTCACTATAACATTGATCAATCATTTCTGAAACAGCTTTTTATTTTATTGGCGGCCCTGTAGCCAGCCTGGCTCCGCCAAAAGTCTGAGCGCAAGATACGACCTTTTCCAGACGCTGTATCCGCCGCCCGCCATAACAATAAGGAAAGCCGAATTGGTGGTATCTGGAAAAGCACCGTGTGTGGCGGCGCGGGTGCGCGCTCGACGGTGCGCCCAACCGTGGAGCTGAAGGACCTTGTCGACCAGCACGGCCTGTGCGCTTCTGGCCAGGATCGGGCGAGGCACCGGGCCGATGCCTGGCACCGAGCCGCCCATCCGGAATGTCCGGCTGAGCGGCCACAACAAGCATACATGGCATCATTTTCAGGGGGGAACACACAGATGAACAAATGGTTGAAGCGCGGACTGTTAGTGGTAGGGGTGCTGGTCGGCGTGCTGGTTCTGGCCGTTGGCGCGGCACTGGCTTATGGGCAGCTCACTTTCGGGCGCACCATCGAGCGCGACCTCTACCCGATCGAAGCAGACACCAGCCCCGAGGGGATCGCACGGGGCGAATACCTGGTCGAGCGCGTGATCGCGTGCAGCGGCTGCCACTCGGAACATGACGGCGGGGTGCTGAGCGGAACATACGAGAACGTCTCGCTTGGCCCCATCCGGGGAACGATCAGTTTCTCAAACCTGACGCCGGACGTTGAAACCGGGCTGGGGGCGTGGTCCGATGCGGAGATCGCACGGGCCATCCGCGAAGGCATTGGCCGCGATGGCCGCGAGTTGTACATCATGCCGTCGCAGATGTTTCACGAGATGAGCGACGCCGATGTGGCGGCGATCGTTGGCTATCTGCGCAGCCTGGAACCGGTGCGCAACGAACTGCCAGCGATGTCCGGCAATATCTTCGGCAAGGCAGCCCTGGCGCTGCACCTGCTGACACCCGGCGCCGTCGGGGAGCCGATCACCGCGCCGCGTGTGGCGCCGGAACCCGGCACGCTTGCCTATGGCGAATACCTGGTGACGATCGGGCTGTGCCAGGACTGCCACGGGGAGAATCTGCACGGGGGCAAGTCTCCGGCCGCCGACGCGCTCCCCGCACCAGACCTGACCTCGTCCGGCCATCCGGGCGCGTGGACCGAAGCCCAGTTTATCGACACGCTGCGCTTTGGGACGACCCCCGAAGGCCGCCTGCTGGACCCTGAGCAGATGCACTGGCCGCTCTATGGCCAGATGACCGACGAAGACCTGAGCACCATCTTCCTGTATTTGCGGTCGCTGCCGGGGAAGTAAAAGCCACCGGGCGGCTGCACAAGCGAGAGACATGCATCGACCGTGCCATCCGCATTGGCACGGTCCGCAGCAAGAGAGGCAAATCTATGTCTCGGCAGTGGATAGCAATCGGATTGGCCGGTCTGATGCTGCTGATCGCGGCTCAGGCCTGTACGCTGAGCAACGAGGCGCAGCCAACGCCGCAGCCGGTCGTGCTCAACCCGGGTCAGGCGTCGCCAACACCGTTCGCGACAGCGCAGGCTTCGGCCACACCCGCCGCGACTCAGACGCCGACGCCAACCCCCCAACCGACCAGCACCCCGCTGCAGACCGCGGGCGGCGGAACAGGCGCGCAGCCGGTCAGCGTGGTGCCCACCAGCGTCCAGTACATCATGGCGCAGCAGACCGTGCGCATCCGCACGGGACCTGGAACCGGCTTTGGGGTGATCGGTCAGGTGATGGCCGGGCAGATCGCAGCCGTGACGGGGATCAGCAGCAACGGCCAGTGGTGGCGCGTGATCTGCCCGGACGGTTCGGTTGGGAACTGCTGGGTCACCGCGGACCCGCTGCTCACGCAGCCCGCGTATGCCCCTGGCCAGCCGGGCAATCCCGGCGGCAGCATCCCGGTCGTTCCCGCGCCGGTTGCTGCGGTCCGCGTGCTGGCCGATGTCCGCATCCGCAACGGCCCAGGGACACAATACGTGGCGCTGGCATTGCTGAGCGGGGGGCAGGTCGTGCGCGTCACCGGGATGAGCGTGGACGGGCAGTGGTATCGGATCGAGTGCACTCACGACCCTGCCGGGAACTGCTGGATCACCGCGGCAGGATCGGTGACGCAACCGGCCAATCCCTACGAACCGCCGCCCTATGCCGGGCCGGTACTGAACACGCCGATCCGCACGATCATCGCGCTGCAGGATGTAACTGTGCGCACCGGGCCGGGGATCGAGTACGGCGGCGTGAGCGTGCTTCCGGCCAGCCAGATCGGCTATGTCAACGGCATCAGCCCGGACCGCCTGTGGTATCGGGCCGACTGCGCGCCGAACATGGCCGGGGCGTGCTGGGTCCCGGCCCAGCCTGGCGTAACGGAGCCGCGCGATATCGACAGCCCGCCGCCCGACTCTGGGCCGGTGGTCGATACGCCCGTCCGGTACGCCAAAGCCCTGGCCGATATCTACATCCGCAGCGGGCCAGGCACGCAGTATCAGGCCGTGGGCCTGGTCGCAGCGGGGCAGCTCGCGCGCGTGAACGGCATCACGCCAGACCAGTTGTGGTACCGCATCGACTGCGCACCCAACGTCACCGGCAACTGCTGGATCACGGCGGCGCCGTCCGTCGCGGAGCCTTTCGACCCGTCCACCCCGACTGGTTCCACGCCCATGGTGGTTGCCACGACCATGAACTACGTGCAGGCCAAAGCGGATGTCACGATCTACGTCGGCCTGGGGCCAGCCGGGAACGCCGCCGGGACAGTCTTCGCCGGGCAGACGGCGCGCGTGCTGGGCATCACCATCGATTACGCCTGGTGGCAGGTCCCCTGCCCCGGCGACGGGCCGACGCAATGTTTCGTCTCCGCCGATCCTGCGCTTACCGAGCCGAAAACAGGGCCGGGGATCTAATCGCCAGCCGTCCGGCCCGCAGCGGGGCGCGCTCGTGGCGAGCGCGCCCCGCTCTTTTTCAGGCGATGCCGCGCTGCATGTGCAGGATCGCGCCAAAACAGGTGCATTTTGGGACAGGTAGAGTGCGGTGCGCGCCTCTAGAATTTTTATGTGACAAACACCACGCTAATCTCGCAAATTCGTTCGGGGCATTATCCGCCCCGCGTGCGACCAAGCGGGTCAGTCGCTGAGCCGCCCGCACTGGCGGCGCTCAACACGTCCCTGATCGTAGCCCAAATCGAGCTGCCATACGACCCAGGAAGCATCGACGTAGCAGTATGATTGAGCACCTGTACTTTGTCTACGGCCTTGCCTTCTTCAGCCTGGGACTGGCCTCGCTGCTCGAAATGCGCGAGTCGAGCGAGCTGCCCCTTGGCCGGCAGCTTCCCTGGCTGGCGCTCTTCGGCTTGACTCACAGCGCCGTCGAGTGGAGCGATATGTTCCTGCTCAGCGCGCAGCCGCCGCACCTGGAACAGGCCCTGCTCATCACCCGGACGGTTCTGCTGCCCATCTCGGCGGTAATGCTGATCCGGTTCGGCGTCGGCCTGCTGGCCGAAGTGGGACCGCTGCCCGCCTGGGTAACGTTTGCGCGGGCGGTGCTGTTCGTCCCCGTGATGCTGGTGGTGGCCTATGCGCTGGTCGTGATCATGACCGAAAGCGAGCCGGAGCGGACCGCAGATACCTGGTCGCGCTATCTGCTATTCCTGCCCGGAAGCCTGATGATGTCGTTCGGCTTTGCCCGGCATTGGCATCGGGCGGCACACCGCAAGTCCCGCGGCCCTTATCGCTGGCTGCTTCTGGCCGCGGCAGCCGCTTTCCTCTACGCGATCGTCGCCGGACTGGTCGTCGAGAAAGGGGTTTACGGGCTGGCCGCCTGGATCAACTACGAAGCAAGCGAGCGGCTGACGCACGTTCCCGTCCAGTTGTGGCGCACGCTGGCCGCCGTCACGCTCACGCTCGCCGTGATCCGCGCGCTGGGTGTGTTTGCCAGCGAGCGCCGGCTCCAGCTTGAAACCTTGCAGCGCGAGCGCGAGCGCGCTCAGCACGCCGCCCTGGTCGTCCAGCGCGACGCGCGCCAGATCGCGGAACGCTGGAGCGAAACGCTGGTCCAGATCAGCCGTCAGATCGCGACGCTGGAACCGCTCGAACAGGTGCTGACGTCGATTGTCGATCGCGGGCGGCTGCTGCTGCGGGCCAGCGGCGCGGCGATCGCCCTGTGGGATGAAGATTACAGCGGGCTGATCGTCAAGGCGTTTGCATCGGCCAGCGAGGCGACCATTCTCAACGTGCGCGTCACCGAGCCGATCATTCTCAGCGCGGTGCGGTCGGGGCGTGGCACCTTGCTCCCGAACGGAACAAGCTGGGAATGCCCGCGCGTGGGGACGGTGCGCTCCGCGGCAATCGTGCCTCTGGCTTTCGAAGGCGAAACCCTGGGCGCGCTGTGGATGGTCAGCACGGATCCCGACACCTTCACGCGGACGGACCTCGATCACATCGAGCATCTTAGCGATCAGGCGGTGATCGCAATCCAGCATGCGCTGATGGCGGGGCGCCTGCAGTCGCTGGCTGTCATCGAGGAACGGGCGCGCATCGCGCGCGAGATGCACGACGGCCTGGCGCAGATTCTGGGCTACATGAGCCTCGAAGTGCAGACGCTGGAAGCTCTGGTCCGCCAGGGCAACACAGAGGCGACGCTGAGCGAGCTGCGGCAGGCGCGCGATCTGATCACTTCCGCACAGGCGGACGTGCGTGAGAACATCCTCAGCCTGCGAACCACCCTGGCGGGCGAAGCCGGGCTGGTCCAATCGCTGGAAAACTACATCCGCGAGTTCGGCATCCAGACCGGGATCGCGACCGAGTTCGTGAACGAGCTGGACGAGCCGCCGAATCTTTCGCCGCTGGGCGAGACGCAGTTGGTGTGCATCGTGCAGGAAGCCCTGGCCAACGTGCGCAAGCACTCGCGCGCGAAACACGTCCAGCTTCATCTGGCAGCCCATAACGGGCGGCTGCACGTGACGATCACGGACGACGGCATCGGCTTTGTACCGCGCGCCGTGCGCCGTCACTTCGGCCTGGAGACGATGCGCGAGCGCTCGGAGAGCGCCAGGGGCGAACTGACCATTACATCCGCGCCCGATCAGGGCACGCAGGTCAGCTTCTGGCTGCCGCGGATTCAGCAGTGAGATCGATAGAAGGGACCGGTTCCAATGCGCGAGCTACCTCTCAGAGTTCTAGTGGCCGACGATCACGTGCTGTTCCGGCAGGGGTTGATCAGCCTGATGCGCACCCGTCCGGATCTGGTGCAGGTCGTCGGCGAGGCCGAAAGCGGCGCCGAAGCCCTGGCCCTGGCCGGGCAGCTTCATCCGGATGTGGTCCTGATGGATATCCTGATGCCTGAAGGGGACGGCTTGCAGACGGCTGACCGCCTGCGCAAAACCCAGTCGGACACTGCGATTATCATATTGACAGCGTCCGAGCTGGACGAACACGTCTACCGCGCCGTTCAGCTTGGCGCGGCGGGCTATCTGCTGAAAAGCCTGGATGCACATGAGTTGTTCGATCTGATGGAAGGCGTCGCGCGGGGAGAAGTCGCGCTGACACGCGCGATCGCGGCACGGCTGCTGCGCGAGCTGAGGAACGCCGGCACGCCCGATACCGACGGATCTGAGGCGCTTACCGAGCGGGAAGTAGACGTTTTGCGGCTGGTAGCGCAGGGGTCAAGCAACCCGCAGATCGCGGACGAGCTGCACATCACGGTCAATACCGTCAAGGTCCACCTGCGCAACATCCTGTCCAAGCTCCAGCTCGACAACCGCACCCAGGCGGCGGCCTACGCCGTGCAAAACGGCCTGGTGGCGCAGGACGAGTGAGGGCTTGCGGCTGCTGGTGGTGAAGTGAGGAGTTTATGCTGTGGCGTTTGACCCGTTAGCGCCGGGCGCTACGGCTGGCGTGCGGGTCCGTGCGGAGCGGTGCGTCCACGCTCTGGACGCCTTCGCGCAATGCCGGATCTGTGCAGACGAGTGCCTGGCAAATGCCTTGCGCATCGACGAAACGGTGGTGCTCGATCCGGTGCACTGCACCGCGTGCGGCGCGTGCGTGCATGCCTGTCCGGTAGGCGCTTTTGAAGCACGGGATGTGACGCACGACGTCCTGCGCTGCGCGTCCCGCGCCGGGTCCGAGGGCGCCATCGCCCTGCTGTGTGCCCATCATCCGCCGACTGAGCACGGCGCGCAGCCGGTCGACGCGGCGATCGTGATCGGGGAGTGCCTCGCCGCGCTCGGCCCGTCGGCCTATGCCGGGCTGGCGGCGCTGGGTGTGACGCGGATCGACGTCTACCTGGATGCCTGCGCGGACTGCCCGCTTGGCGCCCGTGCCAGCATCGAGCGCACGCTGGACAAAGCACGCGGCGTGCTGCGGCCCTGGGTCGAAGCGGAGCCGATCGTGGCAATCACCGGGCTGGCGGACGGCACGACCGGCCCGCGCTGGACGGTTTACTTCGCGGACCAGCCGCCCATTTCGCGCCGCCGACTGCTCAACCCGTTTGCCGCGAATGACGCCGACGACCGCCTGGACGCGCTGGCCATCGACCCGGCCGCGCTGCCCGGCCCCAAGCGCGTCCCGAATGAGCGGTTGCGCCTGCTCCATGCGCTCGCGCTGCTGCCGCCTGCCGGGCAGGCGCTCTGCCCGGCGCCGCAGGCAGGGCAAGTCTTCATGCGCGTCGGTGCGGAAGACGGCTGCACGGCCTGCGGCGCGTGCGAAAAAGCCTGCCCTACCGGGGCGCTCGGCCTCGAGATCGACGACCATACCCGCGCCTTTCGCCTGACGCATCTGGCGGCGATCTGCACCGGCTGCGAGGTCTGCCTGCATCTATGCGATCCGGGCGTGCTCTATTCGCGCGGGGTGCCCTTCACGGGCGCGCTGCAAACCCCCGCCGAGGAAGCCATCGCCACAGGACGGTTTGATCGCTGCAAACGCTGCAAGGCGCGGGTCGCCGAAGGCACGCTGACTCCGGAAGGACTATGCGAAGTCTGCGCCTTCCGCCGGGCCAATCCGTTTGGCTCGCAGCTCCCGCCCCGCGCGCGATCCCTGCTTGAACGCCAGCAGCGGACAGCGTCGCGGCCCGGATGAAACGGCGCTGCCGACGCGCTATAATCAACCCACTCGCCGACAGGAACGCCGTCATGTTGCCGCTGGAAACGCTTCTCGAACTCACCGCCGCCCGTCACAGCCATCTCTGCCCGCGCCAGGTGCTCGGCGTGCGGATGGGGATGCGGGCAGCAACGCTGCTCGGCCTTGATCTCCCACAGCAGGACAAGCGCCTGTTCACGTTCATGGAGACTGATGGCTGCGCCGCGGATGGGGTGTCGGTGGCGACCGGATGCTGGGTCGGGCGGCGCACGATGCGCATTGTGGACTACGGCAAAGTCGCCGCGACCTTCGTCGACACGCTGACAGGCCAGGCGTTTCGCGTGTGGCCGAACCCGGATGCGCGGAACCAGGCGGCCGGGTTCGCCCCGCCGGGCGTTGACCGCTGGCACGCCCAGCTTTTCGGCTACCAGTCGATGCCGGACGCGCTGCTGCTGGTGGCCGCGCCGGTGGCGCTCAGCGTGTCGCTGGCGGCCATCATCAGCCAGCCCGGCCTGCGCGCCGTCTGCGAGCAGTGCGGCGAAGAGATCATGAACGCCCGCGAGCAGATGTGCGATGGCCGGCTGTTGTGTCAGGCGTGCGCGGGCAGCCCCTATTACCGGCTGCTGGCCGGCTCGCAGCCGCCCGGCGACACCCCGGCTCACGACAGCGACCCCGTGCTCAACACCGCGAAGGATGACCATATGGCAGGCTCCCATCCACCGATCATCGGCATTGTTGGACGTTCTGGGGTCGGCAAGACGACCTTTCTCGAGAAGCTGCTGCCGGAACTCAAGCGGCGCGGCTACCGGGTCGGCACCATCAAGCACCACGCCCATCCCGGCTTTGAGATCGACCAGCCCGGCAAAGACACCTGGCGGCACGCGCAAGCCGGCAGCGATCACGTCGTGATCGCTGCGCCCGATCGCGTTGCCGCCATCCGGCGGGTGGACGCCGATCCGCCCCTCGACGCCCTGGCGGCTATGATGACCGATGTCGATGTGATTCTCACCGAAGGGTATCTGCGCGCGCCCATCCCCAAGCTCGAGCTGGTGCGCAACGCGCACAACCCGCAGCCGATCTGCGATCCTGCTGACGTGCTGGGTTACGTCACTGACGCCGCGCTTCAGGGGGACATCCCTTGCCTGAATCTGGACGATGCAGCAGGCGCCGCCGACTTGATCGAGGCCTACCTCGCGGCCCACGCGGCGCGCGGCGATGCACGCTGAGCCAGATCGTATCCCACACGACAGCAGAAATTCGTGGAGACTGCTATAATGACCCGCATGAGCGCCGCGCCGCCTGAGGGCCGGGCCGAACGCGCATCGGCAAGGACGGGCGGGCGCGGTGCTGGGAGCAGGGCACGCTAATGGGGGGAAGAAATACATGCACGATGCGCGCGTGCAGGTTGATCTTTCGCCGCTGGACGAGACGCGTTTCGGGGTACGCAGTGCGCGCGCCCATGTGGCGAATGAAAGCGACCTGGCAATTGTCAACCGTTTCTGCCTTGAGAACGACGTTACTTTCTTAATTGCGCGCTGTCCGGCGTCAGCGCTGCAGACCGTCCAGACGATGGAGAGCGACGGCTTCCAACTGATGGACACGCTGATCTACTACCGGCGCGATCTTCACAAGACGCCTATCCCGGCTGACGAAGGATCCGTCCCCATCCGCCCGATCCGCCCTGGCGACGAGGCAGCAGTGGTGGCGATCGCCGTCGAGGCTTTCCAGGGATACTTCGGTCACTACCACGCCGACCCGCGATTGGACCGCGCGCAGTGCGACGAAGTCTATACTTCGTGGGCCGAGCGCTCGGCGACGTCGCGCGAGGTGGCGGATGAAGTGCTGGTCGCCGAGCTGGACGGCCGGATTGCCGGGTTCGCCACGCTTCGCTTCAACAGCGCCGACGAAGGCGAAGGCGTGCTGTTCGGTGTGGCGCCGTTCGCGCAAGGACGCGGGATTTACCGCTCGTTCATGGTGCGCAGCATGCAGTGGTGTGCAGAGCACGGGCGCCGGACCATGATCGTCTCGACGCAGATCACCAATCTCGCCGTGCAAAAGGTCTGGGTGCGCCTCGGGTTCGAGCCGAGCCACGCCTACTACACCTTCCACAAATGGTATGACACATGAGCCAATCACCCAGCGCTGAACAGCCCCAGCCGATCCAGATTCCGTTTAACCGGCCATGCTTCGCCGGCAACGAGCAGGCATACATGGCGCAGGCCATCGCCAACGGCCATATTTCGGGGGATGGCCCGTTCACGCGCCAGTGCAGCCGCCTGTTGGAGGAAACTCTTGGCGCGCCGCGCGTGCTTCTCACCACATCCTGCACGCACGCCCTGGAGATGGCCGCGCTGTTGCTCGACATCGAACCGGGCGACGAGGTGATCGTCCCGTCATTCACGTTCGTGTCGACGATCAACGCATTCGTGCTGCGGGGCGCCCGGCCGGTGTTTGTCGACATCCGGCCGGACACCCTGAACATGGATGAGGTCCAGCTTGCCGGGCTGATCACGCCGCGCACGCGCGCCATCGTGCCGGTGCACTATGCCGGTGTTGGCTGCGAAATGGACGCCATTCTCGCGCTGGCCGAAAAGCACAACGTGCCGGTTGTCGAGGACAACGCGCACGGACTCTTCGGGCACTATCGGGGCCGTCCGCTGGGGTCGTTCGGCGCGCTGGCCACGCAGAGTTTCCATGAGACAAAGAATTTCCACTGCGGCGAAGGCGGGGCGCTGGTGATCAACGACCCGCGCTACATCGAGCGTGCCGAGATCCTGCGCGAGAAGGGAACCAACCGCAGCCGCTTCTTCCGGGGCGAGGTTGACAAATACACCTGGGTCGACGTCGGTTCGAGCTACCTGCCCTCAGACCTGCTGGCGGCGTTTCTGCTCGCTCAGCTCGAAGCGCGCGACGAAATCCAGGGACGCCGGCGGCGGATCTGGCATACCTACGCCGCGCAGCTTGCAGACTGGGCCGCAGCCAATGGGATCCGGCTGCCTGTGATCCCCGAGCACTGCGCGCAGTCCTATCACATGTTCTATCTGCTCATGCCGTCGCTCGAAGCGCGCCAGGCGCTGATCGCGCATTTGCGGGCGCGAGGCATTCTGGCCGTCTTCCACTACGTGCCCCTGCACCTGTCCGAGATGGGCGTGCGCTTTGGGGGCAAGCCGGGTGACTGCCCCGTGACGGAAGACATCAGCGACCGGCTGCTGCGGCTGCCGTTCTATAACACGCTCAGCGCCCGCGATCAGGAACGTGTGATCGAGGCGATCTGCTCCTTTCAGGTGCCCTGACCGGGCCGGGTCTGCTACTGACCGCTGCTGGCCCGCGCCGATGCCTCGCGCACAAAGTGCATATCGTAGGCCGCCGCCAGATCGTCGAGCGGCGCGCCGATCAAGCCCGCATCGATCAGGATCTGCTGCGTGCGCTCCCAGGCTACCGGGTCAGTCAGCCCCAGGGTCTCGGCGCGCCACAGCTCGATCGAGTTCAGCAGAACCTGGCGCTGGACCGGATACTGCTCCGCCGGCAGATCGCGCACGTAATGCTCGACGCTGATAGTGAACGCAGCTTCGGGGTCTTGCAGCGTATCTTCCAGCCCGCGCTTGAGCGCCCGCACCATCCCGGCGACCAGTTCGGGGTGGTCCCGTATAGTTTGCTCATTGGTCAGCAGCCCGTTGGCGACCAAATCCGCATAGTCGGACACCTCGATCACGTCTACCGGCGTGCACTGGCTTTCGATCGCCAGCGGCTCGTTGACCACGTACACCACCGCCGCCTCGACCTCGCCCGCACAGATGTTTTCCGGCGCGGTGTAGCCGATGGCACGCAGCTCGGCCAGGTCCGCTTCTGTCAGGCCCGCCGCGTCCAGCAGCGCCCGCAAGCCGATGTAGCTCGCGCCGTAGATGGCCGGGATGCCCACTACCCGCCCGGCCAGGTCTTCGGGGTGCGTGATCCCAAGCTGTTTCGGCGCGGCGATCCCGACGGGGAAGCGGTGATACCAGGCGAAGACGTAGACCAGGGGGCGGCCGTTCGCACGGGCTAGCAGCACCTGCTCGCCGCTCGCCAACCCGAACTGCAAATCGTTCACCGCCAGCCGGTCGATTCCGTCTGCCTCGTTCAGGCTGTGCTCGAAGGTCACGGCGATTCCCTCGTCGGCAAAGTAGCCCCGGTGGTCGGCCACGTAAACCGGCGCGAACTGCACGCTGGGGATATAGCTCATGAACAGGGTGACGGGGGTGAGGTCCGCATCCTGCGTGGCGTTATCATCACGCGTCAGCCAGATCGACGCGGCGAGCACGGCGGCTATGACCGGCAGGGCCGCCGCCGCAATCAGGCGCATGCGAGAAGTGTTTGTTGCTCGCTGAGTACGCATAAGAAGGCGCTCCCCTCTCAAAACAAAAGCCCCGAACGTGGCTCTTCGGGGCAGGGGTTCCGACAGGGGCGCACATCGATCAGGCCGCCGCGCTCACCACCTGGGCATAGCACGCAGCCCGCAACGGACGGCGCGAGCTGCACCGTCTGCGCTCTGCAGAAGACCTTCTCCCATCCGGACTCTCACCGTCGGCTCTGGCTTCGGACCAGATCCACCGGCGCAGCGGACGATCCGCCGCGCGCACCTGCTTCCCCTCAACGGGGTGCCGGTGACTCGGGTCGCGGGCTTGGCGCCAGCCTGAGCAGCGCCCTACCGCCGGTCGGGAATTTCACCCTGCCCCGAAGGTCATGTTGTGTGCTCAAATCTTAACAACAAGCCACGCCGGCGGCAACCTCAACCGACGCGCACGTCCCCGCACAGGTGGACGGTCACGCCCATCGCGTCGAACATCGCCGCCTTGGCAGCCAGTGCCCGGTCGGCAATCGTCGCGTCCGGCGCATAAACCACCTGGACATGGTTCGCCTTGTGCCGCGCCATCATCTGGTCGCGGGTCACGCCGTGCAGCACAGCGTGCATGATCGGCCACTGCGGCGTGGTCGCCTGCCAGCGGCGCTCGGTTTCTTCCTGCGGCAGCTCGACGACATGCCCGCGCCCGATGTCAACGTGCAGCGCGCCGTCCATGACAAACACGCGGCTCCAGACAATTTCGCCCGGCTTGCTGACGCCCTTCAGCGTGCCGCCGCCATAGGGGAAGTACATCGGGGGCTGACGCTCGCTGCTCGCGCCGGCATACCCGCCGATGAAATGCGACGCGGGCGCCGCGCCCGAGATCTCGAACACCCAGACGTAATCGTCCACGCCGTGACCGGAGTAGTGCTCGCCCCAACGCACGTCGTGAAGCGTGGTCGACGGATCCAGCCCCAGCGCCGTCCAGATCCGGTTGGTGACCAGTGCGTCCACCGCCGCCCCCTCGTCAACTTCGTTAAAGTGCGGCAAGGCCTCGTCGGGGTAAAGCTCCTCGCCCGTGTCGGCGTGGTAGACCGGCGGGCGGTCGGGATTATTGAGCAGACCCTCTACCAGATCGGACGCGGGCGCCATGTCCTTCAGCCCCTGCTGGTACTGAATGCCGATCGCCGCGCAACCGAAGGCAGCCGCGATGCGCACTGCCGCGATGTACATCTGGCACTGCTCCAAAATCTGCTCGTCCGTCAGCTCGGTGGCCGGATCCGTGCCGGTCTTAAACGTTACACCGCGGCGGTCGAGCCAGTCGCGCACGGCCTGTGCCTCGGACCGGCTTACCGTGCGCATCGCCGCCACCAGCGCGGACTGGCTCAGGCGCTCCTTGTAGATGCCCATCGGGTTGAGCAGCTCGTCGTCGATGATGGCGTTGTACATCCCCATGCAGCCCTCGTCGAAGACGCCGAGGATCGCCTTCTCGGTGGCAAGCTGTGCGGCCAGCGCGCGCCCCAGTTCAGCTTCAGGGGGGGGCAGCTTACCGGGATCGAGCGGGCGGACATGGCTGGTGTCGTGATCGATGCGCCCCTCGCGAATCCACTGGCGGATTCCGCGGATGAAGAACTCGTCGTCAAAGTTCTCGCTCCAGATCGTGCTGTAAGGCACCCCGGCTTTCGTCAGCGAGCCGTTCAGGTTGAGCATCCCAACCAGTCCTGGCCACTGGCCGCTCCAGTTAGCTACCGTGAGAATCGGGCCGCGGTGGCTGCGCAGCCCTGCCAGCACATGATGAGAATACTGCCACACCGCCTCGGCGACGATCAAAGGCGCGTCAGGGTGAATGGTCTTGAAAATATCCATCCCCATGCGCTGCGAGGAAATAAACCCGTGCTTCTCAACCGGGTCATAGGGGTGACCGCGGCGCACGGTCACGCCCTCGCGGGCGAAGGCGGCAACGAGCTGGCGCTCCATGGCTTCTTGCGCGGGCCAGCAGTTCTGGTTGGCTGACAGGCGCAGGTCGCCGCTGGCAACCAGGATGGCCTCGTTCGGGCCAACCGGCTCGGGTTGGGGTAACTGGGGCAACTGGTAAGCTGACATGTTTTTCTCGCCTCTTCTAAGCCACAGGGGCGGCCTGGCCGCCGGCGAAATCACGAAGCGCCCTGATGCACCAGGGCTAAAGGCGCGCGCCACACGACGCGCGCACCACCAACCGGGTCTGCAACACGTGCGTGCGGGCCGGGGCGTCCGGGTCGCGCAGGCGCTCGAAGAGCTGCTGCGCAGCGATGCGGCCCAGCTCGTACGTCGGCTGGGCGACCGTCGTCAGCGGCGGCTGAAGCTCGGATGCCCAGGGGAAATCGTCGAACCCAACCAGCGCGATGTCGTCCGGAACGCGCACCCCTGCCTCCCGCAAGGCCTTGAGCGCGCCGAGGGTCATCAGATTGTTGGCGACAAACAGCGCGTCGGGCCGTGGATCTTGCTCCAGCAGCACGCGGGCCAGCGTGTACCCGGCGTCGTACTTGAAGTCCCCTTCTTTGATCAACCGCGGGTCTGAGCGGACGCCGTGCGCTTCGAGCGCCTGGCGATAGCCGCGCAGCCGGTCGCGCCCGGTCGTGGTGTCGAGCGCGCCCGCGATCAGCGCCACGCGCTGCCGCCCCAGCGCCAGCAGATGCATGGTCGCCATCTCTGCCCCATGCACGTTGTCGACCACCACACTGTCGAAAGCCCCGCCTTCAATCTGGCGATCGAGCAGCACCACCGGCGTGCCGCCGGCCCGCACCGCAACCAGCATCGGCCCGTCGCGGACGCTCGTCGGGGCGACGATCAACCCGGCGGCGCGTTCCGCGCGCAGCACCTGGATATAGCTGGCTTGCTTGTCGGGATCACCGTCGCTGTTGCACAGCAGCACAGCCATGCCCTGCGCGTAGGCAGCGTCCTCGACGCCGCGCACCACGGCCGTGAAGTAGGGGTTTTGAATATCCGAGACGATTAAGCCCAGCACCTGGCTGGCGTTCGAGCGAAGGCGCCGCGCGGCGCGGTCGGGCTGGTAGCCTAACTCCTCGACGGCGCGGCGGACCCGGGCCTGAAGCTCGGCGGCCACGGTCGCGTTGCCGTTGATCACGCGCGATACGGTCGCCTGAGAAACGCCCGCGTGCCGGGCGACTTCGGCAATGGTGACCGGACGGAACGAGTGCTGCCTCATAGTACGATCACCCGAACAGCGGCGCACCGCACATTACGCGCGCCGGGAAATCGTTTTCTACACATTACCGGTTTTCCGGCGGCCTGTCAATTCCCGCCAGCGCGGATGATAGCGGCCTAGATGTCAGCCGGCTTGAACCACGCAGGTGTGGTCAGGTCGATCTTCAGCTCGCGCAGATAGACGCCATCTTCGCGCTGCTCAAGGGTGCTGGTCGAGATGCCGATCTCGACGTCCAGCTTCTTCAGCGCGCGGATGTGGCTGACGCTGAATTCCAGGTAGCCGTGAGCCGGGTCGTGCTCGTAGTCGCGGACGCCAGCACGCGCGAACACGTCCAGCACGCGCGGGATGTCGTCGCCGAAGACTTTGGCGGATTTCAGCATGTAGTCGCGGTTGGATAGCAGCGCCACACGCGGCAGCTTCCGCCCGGCGTTCTGCTGGTAGTTCTGCCCGGTGAACTTGTTTTCCAGCGAACAGTAGTGTACTCCGATGGACAGCCCCTGCTCTAGCGCGAACTCGAGCAGGTCCAGGCACTCCAGCTCGCTCCGTGCGACCGGCACCCCGCCCGCGTACCAGTAATCGTACAGCGTCTCGAAGGGGCGTGCTTTGACCTTGAAGCCGCGCGCGTTGAAATCTTCCGCGTTGATGAGCGGGTAACACAACTCCAGCAGGTTGATACTGAAAATGCCGATCCGGTCGAGTTCCAGCAGCAGCGCGCGCATCTCGTCCTGCGTGCCGGGCGGGACGGGCATCTCGACCATCACCAGCCGGATATAGCGGCCAGCCAGCTCAATGCGGTGCAGAGTGTGCTCGCGGGCTTTTGGCGCATCGTGCATGCGGATGCTGAAGCGGATTTCATCCAGCCCGGCCGCCTGCAATTCCTGCAAGATCGGCTCATCGACATAATCACCGCATGTATACAGGCGCAGATGGGCGCCGGGATACAGCGCGCGTGCGTGGCGGAAGAACGCCAGGGCTTCATCTTGGTGGAGCAGTGGCTCACCCCCGGTCAGCGCCAGGCACTCCAACTGCCCGCCCTGCGCGGCGATCTCGTCCAGCTCCCGAATCAGGTCCCGCGTATGGGTTTTGTAGAACTCATAATCCATCTGGTTGGGGTTGAAGCAGTAATAGCAGTCGCGGTGGCAGCGCAGCGAGACAAAAAACGTGGCGCTGCCCACCCCCTTCTTGCACGCGACGCAGGCGGGCGAGATGGCGTTGATGTACACGCTGCGGCCTTCATTGCGCACATGCGCACCCCGTTGGCGTAGACGCTCGCGCCGCTGCGCGACTTCCCGGCTATAGTCGTGCGGGTCGATCTCGATACCGGTCGCGCGGATCTGCTCCATGTACCGGTCGTATATGTCCAGATACATTGCCGCGTAGCGGGCAAAGACCGGGTTACGAATCTGGCCATGTGTCTCCCGCGTGATGTCAACGATCACGGGCCGCGCTCCTCATTCATGCCAGCAAGCCAGGGAAGCGGGTTTCCCACTGGATGGGCAGGCCAAACACGTCCGACAGCTCGAGCAGTCCACCCCTGACCAGCAGCGCCAGCCCGCGGTAGAAGTCCGTCGCGGCGTGGTCGTGAGCCAGCTCGGCCCACTTCCAGCCCCAGCGCAGCAAGTGCTGCTCAAGGAACGCGCGTTGAGCTGCCAGCAGTTCGCCGAACGCGGCCTCGTCGCCGCTTTCCAGCGCCTCGACAGCGCGCTCGGCGCAATACGCGACGAAGCTCAGCTCGAAGGCGATGTGATCTTCGGGTTCTTTGCCCTGCATGCTCGGCTGCACGCCAAAACGCTCATACCACCGGCGCACGTCCACCGTCTCATCCTGGAACGTGAGGCGCTCCGGGCTGAAGTAGACCGACTCCCACGCCGGGACGGCCATTCGGCGCTCGCCAACGAACAGGTGCGCAAAATCGACCCTGAGCGCCTTGAGCATCTCGTCGCTCAGACCTGCCTCGGACACCGCCGCCGCCCAGCCGGAGAGCAGCGCCAAGCCGTGCCGAGTGCTGTCCTGGCTGCCAGCAAACGGCACATCGTCAAACAGGCCGTCGGTCGCCAGCGGCTCGAGCCACTCGCGCGCCGGGTTGGTGTACAGCACCCGGCCCAGCAATCCAAACAGCAGTGCTTCGCCCATCAGAACAGGCGCCCAATCAGCGTGATCGGTCAGGGAAGAACGGGATGCGGTCACAGAACACTCCAGGGATAGGCCAACGGCGCGTCGAAAGCACGCCCCACTCGCGGAGAATGTGTGAACGGAGTATATGCCAAGTCAGCCGCGCGCGCGGGGGCCATATATCATCAGAACAGGCGATATTTGTAAACAGCGCGAACAGGCGTACCGCTCCCGGTTCCTGCCCGATCAGGCCACAAACACTGGCTGCGGTTGGGCACGGGGGCAATGCGAGAGGGAGACGAAACGGGGACGCTCGCGGCGTCCCACCCAGATCAGTCGGCGGGCTTCAGAAAATGATTGACCAGCCCGATCAGCTCTTCGGGCAGAAATGGCTTGGCCAGAAAGGCGTTGCAGCCGAAACCTTCCGCCAGCCGAACCGACTCCTCGTCGGCCTGCACGGTCACGGCGATGATCGGCAGGGCGCTGGCGGACTTCTGGCGGCGCAGGCTGAGCACGACGCTGCGCCCGTTGACATCTGGAAGGTCGATGTCCATCAGCACCAGATCGATATGGGCCGCCCGCGCCCAGCGTGCCCCTTCCAGGCCGCGCGTCGCGTGGAGCACGGTGTGCCCTTCGGATTCGAGGATGCGAATGATGAAGTCGGCCGTGTTCTGGTTATCTTCGACCAATAGAATCGTGCCCATCGGATCCTACATCCTCAAACTTGCCGGTGGACGATCGGGCGGCGTCCGTCGGCCCGCCGCCCCCTCAGTCTAACAGAAGACCGGCTCGCGAACAATGCCATCGATAACCAGCGCCACGGCGCCCTTGACGCAGGCGTCCGTCCCCAACGCCGACAGCGCCAGCGCGACCATCCGCGTCGGTTCGGGCAGAGCTTCTGCCGCGATGATCTTACTGATAGGTCGCAGCAGATAGTCGCCCGCGGCGATCAGCGTGCCGCCCAGGACGATCATCTCCGGATTGAACAGGTTGATCAGGTTCGCGATGCCCGCGCCCAGGTACAACGCGATATCTGAGAGAGTGTCCAGGGCGAGCTGGTCGCCCTGGTTGGCCGCACTCACGACCACATCCATCGTGATCCGCCGGGTGTCGCCACCGACCAGCTCGGGGATGCGAGACGGCGCGCCGCGCTCCAACGCCTGCGCGATCCCACGGATGACGGCGCGCGGCCCGACCAGTGTTTCCCAGCAACCGCGCCGACCGCAACTGCACAGGTCCCCGCCCGACTCGACGATCATGTGGCCGACTTCGCCGGCGTATCCTCCCACGCCGCGATAGACCTCGCCGTTGAGCATCAGTCCACCGGCCAGGCCAACCCCCGTCCCCAGAAAGACAAAATGCTGGTGGCCTTTCGCCACCCCGAAATAGTGCTCCCCAAGTGCCGCCGCATTGCCATCGTTTTCGATATACAGCGGCACACCAAATTTGTTCCCCCACTGCTCGCGGAAGTTCACATCGCGCCAGCCGAGGTTTGGCGCATAGCGCAGCACGCCCTGCCCGATATCGACCAGCCCCGGCACGCCAAGCCCAATCCCAAGCAACCTGAGGTTATTGGCGGCCCCGGCCCGGATCGCCTCGCCGATCAGGCCCTCAGCCAGCGCCAGCATCTCCGCGCGGTCCGTCGTCTCGGGGATCTGCACATGCCGCCGCCACAAGGTCCGCGCGGTGAAGTCGGTGAGGATAACGGTCACATAGCCGACGTTGATCTCGATGCCGACAATCGATCCCCCATATGGGTTCAGTTCCAGCAGAATTCCGGGGCGGCCGCGCGAGCCAGCCGATTCGAGGCCGACTTCCCGGATCAACCCCTGCTCGATCAGTTCGCCGACCAGTGATGAAACGGTGCTGCGTGTCAGCCCGGTCTGCTCCGCCAGGTTGGCGCGCGACAGCGGCGAGCTGGCGAGCAGTTGATCGAGGATCAATGCGCAGTTCAGTTGCTTAACCAGATTTTGATCGGCGCGAACCGGCGGCATCACCCTTATCCATTTCGTATAGACTCAAAACAAAATATAGGCTCAGGCGATCGCGCTGTCAAGCAACCCCGGTAAAGGGAGTTATGGATCACCTAACAGCGCCTGCACAGCCTACTTGACAAACGGTTAATTTTGTTGCATTAATTAACAAAATCCCGGTTGCAGTGCGGGAACCGCTGTGGCAGCGCACCTCGCTGTCCACAAACGGACTCTTGTACTGATGCGCCGGGATCAGGGGGTTATTCGCCTCAATCGTTTCGATGGGGGTCACTGCGCTCCCGGTGTGTCTTTTATTTAAGGAGGACCTCTCAGCATGAAGAATGGGTTACGTCTAATTACTGCTTTGGCCCTGGCGGTGATCACGCTATCGCCGCTTGCGGGCAGCGGAGTGTCCGTCCCCGCCGTTCAGGCGCAGGACGACACATTCACCATTGCCTGGATTCCGAAGGCGCTCAACAACCCGGTCTTCGAGCTGGGACGTGACGGCTGCATGGCCGCCGCGGCTGAACTCAGCGCGCAGACGGGCCGGACCGTCGAGTGTCTGTACATGGGGTCGGTCAACTCGGACATGGCCGAGCAGGCGCGCGTCATCGAGGACGCCATCTCGCAGGGTGTGGACGCCATCGGCGTGAGCTGCAACGACCCTGACGGCTGCGTCGACCCGATCAACGCCGCGATCGCCGCCGGCATCCCGGTCATGACCTGGGACTCCGACTCCCCCGACTCCGGTCGCTTCACCTACCTCGGCGTCGATAACTACACCGGTGGTTGGGCCGCGGGTGAACTGCTCGTCCGCGCCATGGGTGAAGAAGGTAAGGTTGCCATGCTGACCGGCGTGCCGGGTGCGTTCAACCTCGAAGAGCGCATGCGTGGCTTCCGGGACTATGTCGCGCAGTATCCTGGCATCGAGATCGTAGCGACGGTGGCGTGCAACGACGACATCAACCTGGGTGTCCAGGTTGTCGAAGAGACCATGCTCGCCAACCCCGACCTGGACGGCTGGTTCTTCGTCGGGCTGTGGCCGGTCTTCGCCGGACGCGGTGCCATGCCGCAGTTCGAGGATGCTGTCCTCAACCGGGGCATGAAGGCGGTCGCGTTCGACACCCTGCCGGTCGAGCTGGAGTGGGTGCAGGATGGGCTGCTGCACGGTCTCGTCGGCCAGAAGTACTGGGGCTGGGGCTACGACACGGTCTTCATGCTGTACGACTATGTCGTGAACGGCAAGCAGTTCCCGGACTGGACCGACAGCGGCATGGACATCGTGACCATCAACAATGTGGACGCGATGGCCGAAGCCTGGGCGACCAGCGACTTCACCAAGCCTCTGCCACCCGCCTATCCGCCCGAAGATGGCAAGTTTACTATTGCCTGGATTCCGAAGGCGCTCAACAACCCGGTCTTCGAGCTGGGACGTGACGGCTGCATGGCCGCCGCGGCTGAACTCAGCGCGCAGACGGGCCGGACCGTCGAGTGTCTGTACATGGGGTCGGTCAACTCGGACATGGCCGAGCAGGCGCGCGTCATCGAGGACGCCATCTCGCAGGGTGTGGACGCCATCGGCGTGAGCTGCAACGACCCTGACGGCTGCGTCGACCCGATCAACGCCGCGATCGCCGCCGGCATCCCGGTCATGACCTGGGACTCCGACTCCCCCGACTCCGGTCGCTTCACCTACCTCGGCGTCGATAACTACACCGGTGGTTGGGCCGCGGGTGAACTGCTCGTCCGCGCCATGGGTGAAGAAGGTAAGGTTGCCATGCTGACCGGCGTGCCGGGTGCGTTCAACCTCGAAGAGCGCATGCGTGGCTTCCGGGACTATGTCGCGCAGTATCCTGGCATCGAGATCGTAGCGACGGTGGCGTGCAACGACGACATCAACCTGGGTGTCCAGGTTGTCGAAGAGACCATGCTCGCCAACCCCGACCTGGACGGCTGGTTCTTCGTCGGGCTGTGGCCGGTCTTCGCCGGACGCGGTGCCATGCCGCAGTTCGAGGATGCTGTCCTCAACCGGGGCATGAAGGCGGTCGCGTTCGACACCCTGCCGGTCGAGCTGGAGTGGGTGCAGGATGGGCTGCTGCACGGTCTCGTCGGCCAGAAGTACTGGGGCTGGGGCTATGACACGGTCTTCATGGCGCTCAACCATGTGACCAACCTCTACCCCTATCCGGACTGGACCGACAGCGGCATGGACATCGTGACCATCCACAACGTGGACGCGATGGCCGAAGCCTGGGCGACCAGCGACTTCACCAAGCCTCTGCCGCCGCCATTCCCTGGCGAGTAATTTGCCCCTGGCCAGTTCGCTTTATCCCTGCGGTGGGAGTATAGTTCCCACCGCAGGGAAGTTCGTATGGAAAGAATTTAGGAAGGCACACCTTGAATCAGGAACCCATCCTCCGCGTCGAAGGGGTGTCGAAATCCTTCCCCGGTGTTCAGGCGCTCAAGAATGTGGACTTTGAAGTCTATCGTGGGGAAGTGGTCGCGCTGTTGGGCGAAAACGGCGCTGGCAAATCGACACTGATGAAGATCCTGGCCGGCGCCTATCAGAAAGACAGCGGGCACATTTACCTCAACGGCCAGGAGATCCGGCCCCGCAACCCTGCGCACTCGCAGGAACTCGGCATCTCGACCATTTACCAGGAATTCACGCTCACGCTCAACCAGACGGCGGCTGCCAATATTTTCATGGGTCGCGAGCCGCGGTATGGCGGCCTGCTTAAGCCGTTCAAACTGGTGAACCGGCGCAAAATGGAGCGCGACGCGGCAGAGCTGCTTCAGCGCGTGCGCGCGCGGATCGACCCTGCCGCCCTGGTCGGAGAGCTGTCTGTCGCCGAGCGCCAGCAGGTCGAGATCGCCAAGGCGCTGGCCATTGAAGCACAGGTGATTATCATGGACGAGCCGACCTCGGCGCTGGGGGCGGACGAAACCAAGTCTCTGTTCGACATTATCCGTGATCTCAGGGAGCGCGGCCTGGCGATTATTTTCATCACGCACCGCCTGGAAGAGGTGCTGGAGATCAGCGACCGGATCATCGTCCTGCGCGATGGCGAGCGCGTCGGCACGCTGAAGACCGCAGAAGCCGATGCCGAGCAGATCATTCGCCTGATGGTCGGGCGCAACATCGACGATCTGTTCCTCAAAGAAACGGTGCCCATCACAGAGCCGGTGCTGGCCGTGCAGGGACTGACGCGGCGGGGTGTGGTCGAAGACGTGACGTTTGACCTCAAACGCGGCGAGATCCTGGGCTTCGCCGGGTTGATCGGCGCCGGACGCACCGAGACGATGCGCCTGATCTTCGGAGCCGACCGTAAGGATCACGGGTACATCTGGCTGGATGGCCATGAGATCGAGATCCATTCGCCCGAAGATGCCATGCTGTACGGAATCGGTCTGGTGCCGGAAGATCGCGCCAACCAGGGGCTCATCCTGGAGAACACGGTGTTGTTCAACATGATTATGCCGATGCTCAAGCGGTTCAGCCGGTACGGGTGGGTCCGGCGGGCGCTGGCGCGCCGCGCGGCAGGTGAGTACGTCAACCGCCTGCGGGTGCGCACGCCCGGCATGGAGCAGACCGTCAAGAATCTCTCCGGCGGCAACCAGCAGAAAGTTGTGCTCGCCAAGTGGCTGATGGTCAATCCCAAAGTCTTGATTCTCGATGAGCCGACGCGCGGCATCGACGTTGGGGCCAAAGCCGAGATTCACCAGCTTATGGTCGAGCTTGCCAAGCAGGGCATCGGCATCATCATGATCTCGTCTGAGATGCCAGAGATTCTGGCGATGAGCGACCGGATTGTCGTCATGCACGAAGGCCGGATCGCAGCTATTCTGAATCGTGAAGAAGCAACCCAAGAGCGCATCATGGCGTACGCCAGCGGACAGACCCATTTGACAAACACGAAACTGGTCACAGAAGGACACGCAGCATGAACGAGCAAACAGCCGATGAATTGACGCGCCGACAAGCGTTTGGCCGCGCGTCACGCGCGTGGTGGCGCGGGATCGCCTCGGGCCAGGAACTTGGCGTCTTTATCGTCCTGGTAGCGATGATTCTGTACCTCACGTGGAAGACGGACACCTTCGCCACCGCGCAGAACTTGCGCAACATCTGGCTGTCGTTCTCGTGGATTGCGATCGCTGCCTTCGGACAAACGCTGGTCATCATCACCGGCGGCATCGACCTGTCAGCCGGATCGACTATGGCCCTGTCCGGACTGGCTGCCGCCTACCTGATTAGCGGCAATATCGAGGGCCAACCGTCGCCGTGGATGATCGAGAAGACGATCAGCGGGCGGCTGCAGCAGATGGGACCAGACGAATACGTCCCTCTGGCGCTGATTGCCGGTCCGCTGATGGGGCTGCTTGTCGGGACGGTTAACGGCCTGCTGGTATCACGGGCGAATCTACCGGCCTTCATTGCCACGCTGGGCACGATGAGCATCGCCCGCGGCATCTGCTATGGCTGGTCGAGCGGCTGGCCGTTTCAAAAGTTGAACAACGAATTCTTGAAGATCGGGCAGAACAACGTCACGGCCCTCGGTGTAGACATTCCAATACCGTTCATTGTGATGATCGTGCTCGCCGTGGTGATGACCATCTTCCTGACGCGGACGGTGTGGGGCTATCGGATATATGCGGTGGGCGGCAACGAACAGGCGGCGCAGTTGTCCGGCATCAACACGCGGCGCGTCAAGCTGATGGCGTTTATGCTGTCTGGCCTGATGGCAGGCATCGGCGGCACGCTGATGACGGCGCGCCTGGGTGTTGCGGCTCCCACGGCGGCCTCGGGCTACGAGTTGGATGTCATTGCGGCCGTCTTCATCGGCGGCACGAGCGTCACAGGCGGCAAAGGGACCATCGTCGGAACGTTGATCGGGGCCGCGATCATGCAGGTCCTGCGCAGCGGCCTGAACCTGCTGGGCTATGACCCGTACTGGCAGCCCGCTGCCATCGGCCTGACGATCATCCTGGCGATCACCTTCGACCGGATGCGCGTCCGGCTCCAGAACCGGCCCGCGTCGAGCCTGTTCGGCCTCGATCATCTTCGCACGCGCCTGGGCCGCTAGAGCAACCGCACGAGCGTTCACAGGGCGGAACTCGGACTTCCGCCCTTTTTATATCGGCTGCACCGCGCAGAAAGATAGAAAGCGTTACCCGATGGAGACGTTTGGCTACACCTTCTCGTTTGGACCCTGGAACATCCACGAAGGGGCAGACCCGTTTGGCCCGCCCGTCCGGCCCACCGTCGCGTTCGAGCAAAAGCTGGCGCTGTACAAGCAGTTGGGTTTCGACGCCGTCCAGTTCCACGACGACGATGCCGTGCCGGATCTTGACCACAAGTCCGCCGCTCAGATCGAGGCCGAGGCCCGCGCCCTCAAGCAAAAGCTGGACGACCACGGTCTGTTTGCGGAGTTCGTCGCGCCGCGCCTGTGGGAGCACCCCCTGACGGTCGACGGCGCCTATACTTCGAACAACGCGCAGGCCCGCGCCTACGCCCTCGAACGCTCGCACAAAATGCTGGACATCGCGCAGGCGCTTGGCGTGCCGCTCGTCGTGCTGTGGTACGCCCGTGAAGGAACGTATCAGCGCGAGGCGAAAGATGCAGCCCGCGCTGTGGATCAGTTGGTGGCAGCCCTGGACGACATGCTCGCATATGTGCCGGAGATCCGCATCGCCATCGAGCCGAAGCCCAACGAGCCGATGGACCTGGCCTACATCCCCACCATCGGGCACGCCATCGCGCTCGGCTTCCGGACACGCGCGCCCGAACGTGTTGGGACGCTGGTCGAATCCGCCCATGCGATCCTGGCCGGGCTGGACCCGGCCGACGAAATGGCTTTCGCGCTGGCGTACGACAAGCTGTGGAGCGTCCACCTCAACGATCAAAATGGCCTCAAGTTCGACCAGGACCGCGCCTTTGGCAGCGTCAACCTGCGCCGCGCCTTTGATCAGGTTCTGGTGCTGGACAACCACCGTTTCTATGAAAAGGGCGTGGTCGGGCTGGACGTTAAAGCGCTGCGCACCCAGCCCGCGGAGCTGGCGCATAAACACCTGGCGAACAGCCGCGAGACCTTCCTGTGGCTGGTGGAGCGCGTGCGCAGCCTGGACCGCGCCGCGATGCAACAGTGCATCGACGCGCGCGATTACGAGGAGCTTGACCGGCTGATCATCGGCCACCTGATGCACCGCCAGAGCGCGTGATGCACTTGACGGGAAGCGCCGGGGTGGGAGGTTCTCGTAGGGGCGAAGCTCGCATCGCCCCCTGCCCCATCCCCGCGCGCTTGACCCCGTCTTTCGCCCGGGCCGGGCAAGCCCGGTCCCTACGGGTGGCGCCGGCTTGCCCCCGACGGCCCGGACTGCAAAGCGCATAGCAGCCGCCAACACCCGGCGCCCGTCTGCAACTGCCCGCCGACCGGCCCTGCGTCCCAGTGGGGCCGGTTGCTCACCTGGTGTACAATGCAGGCAGTTGCGCATATCGATACGAGATGGGAACCCGCACCCGCGATGGAACCGACCCGCGGCCCCTTTCTGCGCGCCATCCAGATCTCCAAGCGCTATGGCGGTGTCGAGGCGCTGCAGCACCTCGACCTGGATATTTTCCCCGGCGAAGTGATCGGCGTCGTGGGCGACACCGACTCCGGCAAATCGACGCTGCTGCGCTTGCTTTCGGGCAGCATGCGCCCGGACGGCGGGTGGTTCGTGGTAGAAGGCCGGCGCGTCCGGCTCGATCCCTCATACCGTGCCGCACGCTATGGCATTACGATCGTCCACCAGGATATCAATTACGCCGAGCATATGACCGGCCTGAGCTACATCTTCGCCAGCCAGCCGCATCCCCAGCGCGCGCCGCTGCGCTGGATCGGCTGGTGGAACCCCAAGGAGATGCTCGCGCTGGCGCAGCCCGCGTTCGAGCGGCTCGGGTTCGAAATGCCTCCCCTCACCTGCCGTTTGCACGATCTGACCAGTGCCCAGCGCAAGACCGTTGCGTTCGTCAAGGCGACTATCGCCGAGCCGCGCCTGCTGCTGCTCGACGAGCCGGTCAACTCGCTCGAAGCGCACAAAGAGGACATCTTCCGCCTGATCGAAACCCTGCGCGAAAGCGGGCGCACGGTGCTACTGGTCACGCAGAACCTGGAAGATGTTTTTCGCGTTGCCACGCGGATCGTGGTGCTCAACGACGGACACAAAATCGCCGAACGACCCACGGCGCAGACCAGCGAAGAAGAGATTGTGCACCTGATCCTCGGGTCCGTCGACGAGCAGCTTACCCCCGCCGTGTGGGCGCTCAGCAACTACTTTGAGGTGCGGCGTCAGGCCGAAGAACTCGACCGCCTGAACCAGGCGCTCGCCCGGCGCGCCGCCCAGCTTCAGGCACACGCCGAGGTCGCCCGCAGCGCCACATCGATCCTGGACCGCGACGAACTGCTGACGACCATCGTGCGCATCATCCGCCAGCGGTTTGAATACGATCACACCGCGATCTATCTGGTTGATGACGGGGGCCAGACGCTGATTCTGGGCAGCAGCGCCAGCCGTGACGATGCCCTGACTCTGCCCGCCGACACCCGCATCTCCATCGACGATGACAGCGCGCTCGGCTGGTGCGCCACACACGGCCAGTTCTGGCTTGCCAACGACGTTCCTCACACGGCGGCTCCTGTCGCGGGCCATATTCTGCCGGGCACGCAGGCGGAGCTTGTGCTCCCCCTGCGCATCGGCAAGCGCATTCTCGGCGTGCTCGATCTGCAAAGCAACCGGCCCGGCGCTTTTGTGGAAGAGGACGTCCAGGCGCTGCAGGGCCTCGCCGACCAGCTCGCGATCGCGATCCGCAACGCGGAGCTGTTCGACGCGCTGCGGGTGGCGCGCCAGCAGGCGGACGAGGCGAACCGCTATAAGAGCATCTTTCTGTCGAACATGTCGCACGAGCTGCGCACCCCGCTCACCGCGATCATCGGGCACACCCAGGCGATGCTCAGCCCCGGCCGGTCGTTCTATCACAAACCCATTCCCGAAGAGTACTATCATGACCTGGATACCATTCGCAAGAGTGGCGAGCACCTGCTGGCCCTGATCAACGATGTGCTGGACCTGACCCAGATCGAGAGCGGGCAACTCAAGCTTAACCTGGGCGTGGTTGACCTCAAGCCGCTGCTGGATCGGGCATTGCAAACTGCCTCAGGCCTGGTGCACGGGCGCCCAATCGCTCTGCGCGCCTGCTACCCCGATGAACTCCCCCCGCTGTGGGCCGATCCGCTGCGTACGTCGCAGATCATCCTCAACCTGCTGTCGAACGCGGCCAAGTTCACCGAGCAGGGCGAGATCCGCGTCGACGCCGAAGTTGGTGCCGACTCTGTGGTAATCAGCGTCAGCGACACCGGCATCGGGATTCCGGAGCATCTGCACCAGGCCATCTTCGACCGCTTCAGCCGGGGCGAGATCATGGTAGCGCGCAAATACGGGGGGACCGGCCTGGGGTTGAGCATCAGCCAGCAGCTCGCAGCGCTCCAACATGGTAGCCTGACGGTCAGCAGTACGCCGGGAACAGGAAGCACCTTCCGTGTGTCCCTGCCGCGCGCCACCCCGGAGCAAATCGCCACTGCCGGTGGTTACGCCGAAGTCCGGGTCACCGATCCCCAGCGCGCCGTGCTGTTCACGGCTCCTGCGCCTGCCGCAGACAGCGCCCGGCTGATCCTGCTGGCCCAGGATGAGACGCGCGTCGCCCTGGCGCTGCGCCAGGCGCTCGAAGCAGCAGGCTATGTCGTCGAGCTGGCAGGCGTCGAAGAACTGGTAGTGGAGATGGCAGAAGTGATCGGGCCGGACATGATCGTCATCGACGCCACCAGCGCCAAAGGCGAGCAGATTCTGCGCGATCTCCTCGCCCTGCCGGACGCGCGCCACACCGCAATTCTCGCCGTGACGACCGGCGACGCCCCGCTTGCTGCCGCCGCAGCGGAACGGCCCGCACCCTGCCGGCAGATTTCCCCCGCTCAATGCACGCCAGCCTACGTCCTGGCCGCCGCGCAGGAATGGCTTGGGGCGAGCGCCTGACCGCCCCGCGATCCACTTGACAGCCAGGTGCAATTGATCGTACGATATTCGTAAGCGCTTACGATAAACTTGCAAACTCGTTCAGCGGTGCCGATTTCTGCCGGCCCGCAGCCTTGCTCCAGTCGTCCGCCAGCTTGGTACGGTTCGCAGGAGCGCCTCGATGAAACCCAGCCTTCAGATGATCGCCGAGCGAGCCGGTGTCTCCACCGCCACCGTTTCGCGCGCGCTGAACGATCGGGCGGGGGTCAACCCGGAGACTCGCGAGCACATCCTGCAGATCGCGCGCGAGATGGGCTACACGCCGAGCATGGCGGCCCGCGGCCTCGCCACGTCGCGCACGCATAACATCGGTTTCATCACCTACAAATACCACCCCCAGCCCATCACCAGCTATCACGTTGAGATCGCGCAGGGCATTGATGACGAAGCGCAGCAGCGCGGCTATCACGTCATCACGCGCTTCGTGGACAACGCGATGATGCTCGACGGCCAGCGGCTCGCCCTGATCACCGAGCAGCGTATCGACGGGTTGATTCTGGTCGGACCGGCGTTGTCGCCAGCCTTCATCATCGAGCTGTACAACAGCGGCGTTCCGCTCGTGCTGGTGGACAACATGCTCCAGGAAACCAAGATCGACGCCATTGTGTGCGACAACGCCGATGGCACCTATCAGATCACGCAGCATCTGATCCAGTCTCACGGCCTGCGCCGGCTGGCGTTTTTCTCCGGCCCGGCGCACTGGTTCAGCAGCCGCGAGCGGCGCAGCGGCTACGAGCGCGCGCTGCACGAGATCGGCGAGGCACCGCGCCTGGTCTTCATGGATGAAACCACCGTCAGCACGGGCTACGCCGCCATGCTGTCCGCGCTGGAGCAGTATCCCGATCTGCAGGGGGTTGTCGCAGTCAACGACGCCACAGCACTCGGCGCGATCCGGGCCTGCAAGGAGCAGGGCCGGCGCGTGCCGCAAGACATCGCCGTCGTGGGCTTTGACAACGTCGCGTGGGGGCCGCTTCACGAACCGCCGCTGACCACCGTCGGGATGTTCAAGCACGAGATCGGGGTTCAGGCCGCCCGCCGCCTGATCGACGTCATCGAGCGCGGCGCGACCTCGACCTACCAGCTCAGGCTCGGCGTCGAGCTGATCGTCCGCGAATCGTGCGGGTGCCCGCCGTCTGAGCGCGATCCGCTCGGCGCCTCATGACCTTCTGTCCCTGCAAGCCGCCGGGAAGACGCCCATATGGGCAAGGAGGATAAACTGCGGAGGATGCCACCGAAAAACGCGCGTGTCTGGCAAGAGAATCTTAGCTGCAAAAGGAGATAACAAATGAAGAAGTCGCGTCATGTTCTCATTCTCACTCTGCTGGTGGTGGCCTTGCTGCCGCTGGGAGCTATCGTGCCCGCGGTGGCGCAGGAGCCGGTGACGCTACGCATCACGAACTGGGCCGGCGTCCAAGAGGCGGCCGAGTTCCAGCAGATCGTCGACGAAGTCAACGCCAACAACACCGAGTTCCAGATCGTCTACGAGCCGAAGCCGGACGACTACTACACCCAGCTTCAGACTCAGCTTGCCGGCGGCACTGCGCCGGACCTGTTCTGGCTGGACCAGGACCACATGGCCTGGGCGTATGACGGCGTGCTGCTGGACATCAGCGAGTATCTCGCCAACGACGATCGTGACGTCGCCAACCCCGAGGACTACTTCCCCGGCGTCTGGCAGACGGTCGCCCTCAATGACGGCGTCTTCGGCCTGCCCTGGATCGCGCAGCCGGTGGTGCTCTATTACAACCGCGACATCTTCGACGCGATGGGCGTCGAGTATCCGACCGCCGACTGGACCTGGGACGACTTCAAGGCCGCTGCCGAAGCCCTGACCACCGAGGAGCACTACGGCTTTACGCTCAACGGCTGGCCGCCAATCCACATGTTCATCTGGTCGTTTGGCGGCGAGGTGATCAGCGAGGACCTAAAGACTTCGCCCATCGACACGCCCGAAGCCATCGCCGGCGCGCAGTTCTACGCCGACATGATCTACAACCCCGCCTGCTGCCCGACGCAAGAAGTTCTGGCCGAGGAAGGCTTCGCTGAGATGTTCAAGGCGGGCCGCGTGGCGATGTTCATGGGCGGCGCGGCGGATGACCTCGACCGCGTGGAAGGGCTGAATGTCGGCGTGTCGCCGGTGCCGAAGGGCGTCAACGGCGAAAACGTCACCTTCGCCTGGACCGCCGCCACCGTGATCAACGCCAAGACGGAGCATCCGGACCTGGCCTACGAGGCGCTGGTCCAGCTCACCGAGGGCATCCACCACTGGAAGATCGTCTCGCCGCGCGTCTCCCAGGCCACGGTGGAGCACCTAGTCGCGTCCGAGCCGCGCAAGGAAGCCAACGCCGAGCCGATCCTGGCCGCTGTGCCGTACATGCGCGCCTTCCGGATCGTCCCGCGCTTCGCGGAATGGAGCCAGATCTTCTGGGAAGATTTCCAGGATCCGCTGTTCCACGGCGAGGACACGGCGGAGAACCTGGCGGCAGACGCCCGTATCTTGCTTGAGGACGTGCTGGGCGATTAGCGTCCCGGCCTGCAAGGCAATCCCGGCAGGGGCGGAACGACCACCCCTGCCGGTTCCCGCTTGCCTGCGCGAGTAAAGGAGAGGTCCCTATGACGGGCGACCCCGGGGCATTCGCCACCTACTACCCCACCCTGCTGCGCTACGTCGGCGTCGCGGTGGGTCTGGGAATCCTGATGTACGGCCTCTACCGCTTGCTGCGGCTGGCCGGCGTCAAGCACGAGCCGGCGACCGGTTTCACGCTGGTCGTCCCTTGGATCGTCGGGTTCCTGATCTTCGTCACCTTCCCTATCGGACTGTCGTTCTACCTCAGCTTCACCGAATACAACATCCTCTGGGACCGGCCCAAGCCTCTCGCCGATCCGCTGTTCAACTACAAACGCGCGCTGTCGATCCGGATCGTCGAGCTGCCCGAGGGCGAGCGTCCGATACAGGTGTTGGGCACGATGGAAGGCGAAACTCCGGAGACGGTGCGCTACCGCGAAATCGGGCGCTTCCACTGGCGCGGCAAGGAATACGTCATTGGGGCCACGGATGGCTACTTCCTGAAGGGTGTGTGGCTCACGCTGCGCTACGCGGTGCTCAGCGTCCCACTGGGGATGGTGGGCGCGCTGGGCGTGGCGCTGCTGCTGAACCAGAACGTCAAAGGAGTGGGGTTCTGGCGCACGCTGTATTACTTGCCGGCGGTTCTGCCCGCGGCAGCGGTGGCGCTGTTGTGGTACTGGCTGTTTGCGCCCAGCAGCGGCCTGGTGAACTGGTTTCTGTCGCCCATCTACCGGCTGCTGGATATGCAGCCGCTCGGCTGGTTCACGGACAAGTCGCTGGTCCTGCCCTCGTTTATCATCATGGGCCTGTGGGGCATCTTTGGCGCCAACACGGTCATCTTGCTGGCCGGGCTGAAGAACATCCCCAAGGACCTATACGAAGCGGCGGCCATCGACGGGGCGGGCACGTTCACCAAGTTCCGTCATATCACGATCCCCATGCTCAGCCCGGCGCTGTTCTACAATCTGGTGACCAACACCATCGCCGCGCTGACCATCTTCACCCAGCAAGCCTTCATCCCCACCGACCGCCAGGATGGGTGGTTTGTCAACTGGTTCATCTACAATGAGGCCTTCAACTTTGGCCGGATGGGCTACGCATCGGCGCTGGGCTGGATGCTGGCGCTGCTGGTCATCCTGCTCACGCTGTTGATCTTCCGATCGTCGGCGGCCTGGGTCTTCTATGAAGGCGCCCGGCAAGAGGCGGGGGGAGCCTAGCGATGACCACCGAAACCCGATCGCTGCGCGCTGCCGAAGCGGTCTACGAACATCCGCTGGCGCGCCGCGAGCGCATTCTCAGAACAGCGCACCGCGTCATCATCTACATCCTGCTCCTGATCGGCGCCGCGATCATCCTGGTGCCGTTCCTGTGGATGGTGTCCACATCGCTGAAAACCGAGCGCCAGCTCTTCCGCTATCCACCGGAGTGGATCCCCGATCCCATCGCGTTCAACAACTACATCGACGCCTGGACCTCGCTGGGGAGCATCGCGCCAGGGCTGACCTTCTGGCGCATCATCGGCAACACGCTGTTCATTACCGTGCTGGCAATGTTCGCCGAGATGTTCAGCGCCGCGGTGGTGGCCTACGGGTTCGCGCGCTTCCGCTGGAAAGGGCGCGACGTCGTCTTCTTCATCATGCTCTCGACGATGATGATTCCCCCCACCCTGACGCGCGTGCCCAGCTTCCTGATCTGGCGCGAGCTGGGGCTGCTCAACACCTACGATCCGCTGACCGTTCCGGCGTGGTTTGCCTGGGGGCCGGCGTACATCTTCCTGCTGCGCCAGTTTTTCCTGACCATCCCGCGCGAGATGGAAGACGCGGCAGTGGTGGACGGCGCGAACACCATGCAGATCTTCTTCTACGTGATGCTGCCCCTGGTCAAGCCGGCCTTCCTGGCGATCGGCGTGCTGTCATTCCAGGGCAACTGGAACAATTTCGAGGCGCCGCTGATCTACCTCAACACCACGCAGATGTACCCGCTGGTGCTCGCCATTCGTTTCTTCCAGCAATCCCTTTCGAAGGAAGCGCCCAAGTGGCACTACATGATGGCGATGGCGACCATGATGGCCGCGCCGATTCTGCTGCTGTTCTTCATGGCGCAGCGGTACTTCATCGAAGGGCTGACCGTCGGCGCGGTGAAAGGCTGAGGCGTCTATGCGCGCGTTGAAACGACTGTTGAGTATCGTGGTGCTGCTGGCGCTGGTCGCACCGGTGGCGCCCATCCAGGCACAGGAGCCACCGATGCGCGCCGATCTGATCAACCTGGAGCACCTGCGTTTTCTCACCGAGCCGGTCGCGATCGATGGCCGCGACGCCGCCATCGTCCACATCTACTCAGAATATCCGGACTACGAATGGGTGGACGCTGCCGGGGAAGGCATCGCGGCGGTAGATGATGTGGCGCGGGCGGCGATCGTTTACCTGTGGTATTACGAGCGTACCGGCGACGGGCGCGCGCTGGATACGGCGCGGCGTTGTCTGGAGTTCGTGCGCGCCCTGCAAAACGACGACGGCACGTTTCACAACTTTGTCTACGACCGCGAGGGCACGATCAACACCGAGGGCATCACCAGCTACAAGTCGCTCGGCTGGTGGGCCATGCGCGGCCTGTGGGCGCTGGCCGAGGGCTACCGCGTCTTCTCGGCGGTCGATCCGGCCTACGCCGCCGAGCTGCAAGCTGCCTACCGGCTGACCGAAAGCGCGCTGATCGACAGCTTCCTGAACTACGGAACATTCAGCCAGGTTCACGGTTTCAGCATCCCGGCCTGGCTGCCGGGCGGCGCGGCGGACGTTTCGGGGCTGGCGCTTGTCGCGCTGACAAGCTATTACCGCGCCGATCCCAACCCGCAGACGGCCGCCGGCATCGAGCACATCGCTGACGGCCTGGCCGCCTATCGCCTGGGCGACAGCATGACCTACCCCTTCGGCATGATCCCGGTCACCACCAACGCGCCGGGGTACTGGCACGCCTGGGGCAGCCACATGGTCCACGGGCTGGCCGACGCGGGCGCTGCACTGGATCGGCAGGACTGGATCGACGCCGCCGCCGCCGTGGCGGACACCTTCCTCATGCGCCAGATGGCCTTCGAGCGCGTTCGCGAGATGGGCATCCTTCCCCGCCGCCTGGGGCAGATCGCCTATGGCACGAACATGCTCGTGCAGGACCTGATGGCGCTCTACCGGGCCACCGGTGAGGAACGCTACGCAACGCTGGCCGGGCTGGCAGCGTCCTGGTTCTTCGGCAATAACATCGCCGGCGTGCCGATGTACGATCCAGACACCGGGCGTGGCTTCGACGGCATCAACGGGCCAGTCGCCTGGCGCGTCAACCGCAACGCGGGCGCCGAGTCGACCATCGAGGCGCTGCTGGCGCTGCTGACCGTCAGCGCCGAGCCGCTCGCAGCCCGCGCCATGCAAGCCAGCGAAGTCAGCGTCCGCCCGTACCGGGTTGTTGAGGCCGAAGCCGGCAAGGTCGCGGCGGGGCGGCCCGACTATCGCTCGCGGGAGTGGACAGGCGAGTCGTACTTCAGCGGCAGCGGCTATTTCAGCCTGGGCGCAGGCGACGCGCTGGACGTGGCGTTCGACGTACCACTCAGCGGCGAGTACTGGATTTACGCCTCGCACGAGCGCCAGAGCGTCAGCACGCCCGAGACAACGCTCGTCGCCCTGCGCGTGCCGGACGGCGCGGTGATGATCGACGGCGTGCTGGACGAATGGGCGGACGTGCCACCCTTTGCGGCGGACACCGCGCGGCAGATCCTGCGCGGAGCGGCGCTGTGGCGCGGGCCGCAGATCGACAGCTTCACGGTCCGCTTTATGTGGGACGACGACGCGCTCTATCTGGCCGCCGAAGTGCGCGACCCGGCTCACCAGCAGGATGAGGTCGGGCCGGGGGTGTGGCGCCAGGACGCGCTGTGGGGCTACCTCGACGGCAGCGGGCGCGGCACGCGGCTGAACAGCAAGTTCACGCTGGCGCAGACGCCGCAGGGTCCGCAGGTGTGGGACTGGGTCGCGGAGAGCTTCATGCCCAACGCCGAGCTGGCGTGGCAGCCGTTCGAGTCAGGCGATGGGTACGTCTACGAGGCACGCCTGCCCTTCCGCTCGATGCGGGTCGGAGATGTTCGCAGCGGGCAGGTGATGCGCGTCGAAGTGGGGCGCGGTTTCGGGGGCGACTCGTTCCTCGACCTGACCGGCGCCGATCCGGACACCCCCGCCAATCTGGCGCGGCTGATCCTGGTCGATGATCTGGCCGATCTCGAGGCATACGGCGGCGCAGACGATGTGCTGTCTGCCGCCGCGAACACGGTCGCACTGGGCGTTGCGCTCAATGGCGGCCCTGTCTGGGTGATCCCGGCCAACACCGCCGAAGATCGTCGCTATCTGTGGCTCGACCTGGTAAGCCCTGAACCGGTCATGCTGGATGCAGGCGCGCATACGCTGACCGTCACATACGCGGGGCGTGATGACCGCCGCCGCGCGTCGATTGACGGCTTTCTGATCCAGCCGGTCGTCGCCGAGCGCGTGTTTGAAACGCCGGACGGCACCCGCTTCACGCTCACTTACGACACGCACAGCGGCGCGGTGACCCTGGTTGAAGAGCAGCCTGAATAGACTGAGACGGCCCGCCTATGCAAGCAGCCCTAAGCGTCTACTGGCGGACGCTGCGCGACTGGTACAACGGCATGGTCAGCCTTGCCGCGCTCAATGCGGTGTGGTTCGGCGCTGCGCTGACGGTCGTGCTGCTGGGGCCAGCCACGGCGGGCATCTACGCGGTCACACACAGCTCGGCGCGGGGAACCGGCCAACACCTCGATGAGTTCATCCAGGCCGCGCGCCAGCATGCCTGGCTGAGCTTTCGCTGGCTGTTGGTGAATCTGCTGGTCGGGGTGGTCTTTGCCGTCAATACCTCATTCTACGCCGCGGCGCGCGGCCTGCTGCCCACGCTGATTCTGATTGTGCTGGTAGCTGCCGGTCTGCTCTGGCTGGCGATCCAGTTCTACGTCTGGCCGTTTCTGGTGCTGCAAGAGGATCGCCGTCTGCGGCTGGCGCTGCGCAACGCCGCATTCCTGGCGTTGGCCTCGCCCCTGTACACGCTGACGCTGCTGGGTGGCGCGGCACTGGCTGTGGTCGTCAGCGTAGTGACCGTGCTGCCGCTGGCGGTGTTTCTGACCAGTTTTCTGGCGCTACTTGGCAACCAGGCTGTGCTGGAGCGGCTGCGGGCTTTCGGCAAGCTGCCCGGCGCGGCCCCGTCGCAGTTCGATGGAGAGCAGGAATGAGCACGCCCTTGACCCTGAAACGCTATCGGGGCAATCCGATCTTGATGCCGTCGCTCATCAACGAGTGGGAGAGCGACAACGTCTTCAACGCAGCCGTCGTCGAGCGGGATGGGCTGGTCTACATGCTCTATCGCGCCCAGGGGCTGGACCGGGTTTCCCGCATCGGCTGCGCTGTCAGCACCGACGGCCTGCACTTCAACCGCCTGAAGGAGCCGGTGTTCGTGCCCGAAGAGGATTACGAGGAGTATGGCGTCGAAGACCCGCGTGTGACCTATCTCGACGGCTGGTACTACATGCTGTACACCGCTTTCTCGCCGATTGGGACCCGCGTGGCGATGGCTCGCAGCCGCAACCTGATCGGCTGGGAGCGGATGGGCATTGTCCTGCCGGACGAGAACAACAAAGACGCGGCGCTCTTTCCGCGCAAGATCAAAGGGCGCTATGCGATGTTCCACCGCCGCAAGCCGGATATGTGGATCGCGTACTCCGACGATCTGCTGCATTGGACGGATCACCAGATCGTCATGTCGCCGCGCCCCGGCCTGTGGGACGGCGTGCGGATCGGGGCCGGTGGCCCGCCGTTTTACACCGACGCCGGCTGGCTGACCTTCTATCACGGCTTCGGCGAGGCGCGGATCTACTGCCTGGGCGTCGCCCTGCTCGACCTGGAAGACCCCACCCGCGTGCTCAAGCGGCAGGCAGAGCCGGTGCTGTGCCCGCGCGCGCCCTGGGAAGAAGTCGGCGATGTGCCCAACGTGGTTTTCTCGTGCGGCGGCATTGAGCGCGAGGACGAGTACCTGATCTACTACGGCGGGGCCGATCATGTCATGGCCGTCGCCCGGGTGACGCGCGGTGAGGCTATGGCGCTCGCCATTGCCAGCAAGCAAGACGTCGCCGCCTTCATCGAAAGCTAGCGCCACAGGTTTTGGAGAGGGGCGCCGTCTGCCCGATAGCGGGGACGCGCACGCGATCCGGGCCAGCCGCACACGCTGCGCCAGCGCGAAGGCCAACGGTTGCGCGAGCGTGGGCCAAGCGTATGGCGGCGGTCACGCTTGCGCGAAACGATGTTCCTATGCTAGAAAACAAACGAACCGGTGGTTAAGGCGCGGGACATGCGGAAATTGTAAAGGTTGCTTGCCAGTTGTTTGCGAATGTTGTATAAATCAAACTAACACTGGCATTAACCGACAGGCGCGGACATTCCAATAAGGAGGCGACATGAGTATCCGCCAGATGATCGACACGAAACGGCTGGTAGCCATCTTGCTGACGGTGGCGCTGCTTGTGGCGTTCGCGCCTGCAGCCAGCACAGCCAGCGCTCAGGGCACGCCGGGCTGCCCGATTCTCATCACCATGTTTGACACGCTCTTCGTGCGTGCCGCCCCAAGCTGGCAGTCGAACATTACGGCGACCCTGGTCGCGGGCAACCTGGTCTGCCTGACAGGGCGCAACAACGAAACCACCTGGTTGCAGGTGTCGCACCGGACGGGGGGTGTGATCGGCTGGGCACCGGCCAACGCCTTCTGGACGACCGTGCCCGTCACCACTCTGCCAGTCACCAGTGGTGGCCCGACACCGCCGCCGCCCACGACCCCGCCGCCGACGCAGACTACCTACATCGTGCAGCCGGGCGACACGGTCTTCAGCATTGCTCAGCGCTTCGGAATCACGATTCCGGCGCTGGTGGCCGCCAACAACATCCCTGCGGACTATCGCATCTACATCGGCCAGGTGCTGATCATCCCAGGAGCAACCACCCCGCCGCCCACCAACTACATCACCTACACGGTGCAGCGCGGCGACTATCTGGTGAAGATCGCCAACCAGTACGGAGTGAACTGGCGCGACATCGCCGCCCTCAACAACATCCAGTATCCGTACGTGATCTACGCGGGTAACGTGCTGAGGATTCCTGTGGCGGGGTAACATCGCCGCGCGTTGGCCGCGCCACCTGCCAACAGCAAAACGCACAGACCGCGACCGTTCCGAGCCGGCGCCTGACAAGCGCCGGCTCGTTTTGTGCTTGGTCCGAAACCGGCGCCTGATTAGAACTTTAGTTCTTGGCATGTGAGTCAATTTCGTGTATAATAAATCGGCTGGACACACTCATTCTCGCAGGAGCATTGACGAGGCACACAGAGCCATGCCCACCCCACCCACCTGCTGCTGAAACATCACGCGAACCGTCTCGGCATGCACCCCCGCCGTCCCGTCAACCTGTGCGCTCGCAAGTCCGGCACAGGCCCTTAACTCGGCCCACTGAGTCCTATCAAGCGTACCTAGATCCGGACACCTGGTCGGGAGCTTATGCGTTATGCGCGCTTCTACAAAAAGCGAGTTCACCGTCGAGAACGCCTATCCCTACAACCTGAAAAGCCCGGTGCGGTGGATCGCGTCTCATGTCTGGCGTTACAAGTGGCTGTTCATCGGCTCGGTTCTGTTCAGCATCGTCGATTTCATTGCCTATTCGCAAAGCCCCGTGCTGGTCGGACGGGCCGCCGAGGCGATCCTGGGGCCTGGGGGACGCGCCGACCTCGTGCCGATCTCGCTGCTGATCCTGGGCGCGCTGATGGTCAGCAGCGTCGCTTTTCTGCTCAACAGCCTGTTGATCGAAACCGTGGCACAGCGCATGGAAGCCGACGCGCGCCATGAGCTGTACATCAGCCTGCTGGGCAAGAGCCAGACATTTCACGATCGGCAACGCGTGGGCGATATCATGGCACGCGCGACGGACGACGTGCGCCAGCTCAACGCCATGCTCAGCCCCGGTCTGCGCTTCATCTACGAGACGGTGATCGGGATCA
Organism: Thermoflexus sp.; assembly: GCA_020724465.1. Taxonomy (GTDB): domain Bacteria; phylum Chloroflexota; class Anaerolineae; order Aggregatilineales; family Aggregatilineaceae; genus DYGX01. The sequence continues at coordinate 86,365 of DYGX01000011.1, read as the reverse complement.
TCGTCCCGCTCGTGTTTATCGCCATGCTCCAGGTGGAGCTTCTGCTCGTCCCGGTGCTGTTCATCCTGTCGTACATCGTCTCGGTGCGGCGCTATGTCCGCGTTCTCAACCCGGTCATGGTCCGGCAGCGCGAGCAGTTCGGCACGATGAACGCCAAGCTGGAAGAAGTGCTCTCCGGCATCGAGATCGTCAAGGCCAGCGTGCAGGAAGCCGTCGAGCGCGGGCGCTTCTATCGCAATGCGCGCCTGTACCGCGACTATTTCGTCGAACAGGGCCAGATCGAGGCGCGCTATCTGCCGCTGTTGCTCTACGGCTTCGCGCTTGGCCTGACCTTCCTGCACAGCATGATCCTCTACAACCGCGGGACGCTGGGCATCGCCGAGATCATCGCTGTGATGGGCCTGATGAACGTCCTGCGCTTTCCGACCTTCATCTCGATCTTCTCGTTCTCTCTGATCCAGCTTGGTATCGCCAGCGCCGAGCGCATCCTGCGGATCGTGACAGCCGAGACTGAGCTGGACGAGAACGCCGGCGGCTACAGCCAGCAGATCCAGGGCGACATCGTCTTCGAGAACGTGACCTTCTGCTATGAAGCCGTGTCCGAAGGCGACGGCGAGTGCCATTCTCCCGTGATCCAGGATATATCGTTCCACATCGCCCCCGGCGAGACGGTCGCCATCGTCGGCCAGACCGGGTCGGGCAAGAGCACGCTAACCCAGTTGATCAACCGCACCTACGATGTCACGCGCGGGCGCGTTCTGATCGATGGAGTGGACGTGCGCGAGTGGGATCTGGCGCGGCTGCGCTCGCAGATCGCCAAGATCGAGCAGGACGTCTTCCTGTTCTCGCGCAGCGTGGCCGAGAATATCGCGTTCGGCGCGCCGGGCACGCCGCGTGAGCGCGTCGAACAGGCCGCTCGCGAGGCCCAGGCGCACGATTTCATCGTATCGTTCGCGGAAGGCTACGAGACGAAAGTCGGCGAGCGCGGTGTGATGCTCTCCGGCGGCCAGCGCCAGCGGATCGCGCTGGCGCGCGCGTTTCTGAACGACCCGCGCATCCTGATTCTGGACGACTCGACCAGCGCCATCGACAGCGCGACCGAGGACGAGATCCAGAAGGCGATCCGGCGTGCGCAAGAAGGGCGAACCACCCTGCTGATCACACACCGCCTGTCGCAGATTCGCTGGGCGGACAAGATCCTGGTGCTGGACGGCGGGCGTCTGGTGGCCTCGGGCTCCCACGACGATCTTCTGCGCACCTCGCCGCATTACCGGCGCATCTTCGCACGCTATGATCTCGAGCTGCCTCCGCTGGAAGAACCCGCAACCGAACCGCAGACAGCCTAGGAGAGACAGTTATGGGTTTCATCATGGATGGTCTCGACGCCGAAGAATACGATCGCTCCTACGGCGATCGCGAGCTGGTGCGTCGCATCCTGAGCTACTTCCGCCCGCAGTTGGGCCGGATGTTCGTCGTCGCGATCATGGTTGTGCTGACCTCGCTGGCGCAGACCGCGCTGCCGATCTATATCTCCTACGCGCTCGACCAGCTACAACACGATCTGTCCACCAACCGCGTGCTGGGGATCAGTCTGGTTGTGACGGGGCTGGGCGTCGTGGGCTGGGCCTTCAACGCCGTGCGGCGCTGGCTGTCTGCCGAGGCAATCGGAAACGTCGTGCTCAAGCTGCGCGAAGATGCTTTCGACGCCGTGGTCCGGCGCGATCTGTCGTTCTACGATAGCATCCCGACCGGCAAGATCGTCAGCCGCGTCACATCCGACACGCAGGCGTTCTCGCAAGTCGTCACCCTGACAATGGACCTGATGAGCCAGCTTCTGCTGGTGGTGCTGCTGATCGGGTACCTGTTTTACGTCGACGTGCGGCTGACCCTGCTGACGCTTACCCTGGCGCCGCCGATCATCCTCGCGGCGCTATCCTTCCGCAAGATCGCGCGCGACACCGTCACACAGTCGCGACGCATCCTGGCCGAGGTCAGCGCGCACATCCAGGAGACTGTCAGCGGCATCGGCGTCGCCAAGGCGTTCCGCCAGGAGCACACCGTCTACGACGAGTTCCTCGGCGTCAACGCGCGCTCGTACCGGATCAACCTGAGAACCGGTTACGTCTTCAGCAGCATCTTCCCGCTGCTCCAGATTCTGTCCGGGGTGGGCACAGCGGCGCTGGTTTACTTCGGCGGGCAGCGAGTGATCGACGGGCAGCTCAGCCCCGGCGACTGGTACCTGTTCATCCAGGGTATCGGGATGTTCTGGTTCCCGCTGACCAGCATCGCCTCGTTCTGGAGCCAGTTCCAGCTTGGGTTGGCTGCCGGCGAGCGGGTCTTCGCGCTGATTGACGACGACCCGAAAGTCGTCCAGACCGACAGCCAGGTGCTGCCGCTGGTGCAGGGCGAGATCGTGTTCGAGCATGTCGATTTCCGCTACAAGGACGACGAGCCAGTCCTCGAAGACTTCTCGCTGACCATTCACCCCGGCGAGACGCTCGCGCTGGTCGGTCACACCGGCTCGGGCAAGTCGAGCATCGCCCGCCTGATCGCGCGCTTTTACGAGTTCCAGGGCGGGCGTATTCTGATCGACGGGCACGACATCCGCACCCTGGACCTGCACAGCTATCGCAGCCATCTGGGAATTGTGACGCAGACGCCGTTCCTGTTCGACGGCACGGTGAAGGACAACATCCGCTACGGATCGCCGGACGCCAGCGACGAGGACGTGATCAGCGCGGCGCAGCAGGTCGGCAGTGGCGATTGGATCAAGAGCCTGCCCAACGGGCTCGACACCGAAGTTGGCGAGCGCGGCAGCAGTCTGTCGATGGGCCAGCGGCAGCTCGTCGCTCTGGCACGCGTGCTGCTGCAGGACCCGGCGATCTTCATCCTGGACGAAGCCACCGCCAGCGTCGACCCGTTGACCGAGACGCTGATCCAGGAAGGGCTGGACGAGGTCATGAAGCGCCGGACCTCAGTGGTGATCGCGCACCGGCTCTCCACTATCCGCAACGCAGACCGGATCATCGTCCTGCGCGAAGGCAAGATCATCGAGGAAGGCAACCACGACGAGCTGCTGGCCGCCGGGGGACACTATGCCGAGTTGTACAACACCTACTTCCGGCACCAGAGCCTGGAGTACATCGAGCGGTCCGGCAAACTGACCGACGCAGCCTGACGTCGCGCTTGCCCGCTCGCGGCGTACACAACGCGTACGCACGCCCGGCGAGCGAGTCGCCGGGCGCCTTTGTTTGCTCTCCCGGCCGGGCAGAATAGCCTGAGATCAGCAAAGCCGCTACAATCTCCTGAGTGTGGCTCGATCCGCCCGGCCGGACAGGTTATGACTCAAGCAGACGTCGCAACCCTCATCGAACATCTCTCGACTGTCCCCTATTTCGCCGCCCTGGCGCCCGCGGATCGGCGCGCGTTGGCGGCGCGAGCCGGATTCCACACCTTTGAAGCGGACGAGGTAATCTTCCTCGAAGGCGAGACGCGCAGCAGCCTGTGGATCATCGAAGACGGCAGCGTCAAGATCACCAAGCTGAACCCCGAAGGCGCCGAGTTTATCCTGCACCTGCTCGGACCGGGCAGCGTGTTCAACGAAATCGCAGCGCTGGACGGCGGCCCCACCCCCGCCAACGCCATCGCAATGACGCTCGTTTCGGCCTGGTCGATCTCGTCGGCGGTCCTGCGCGAAGCGATCGAGACGCACCCGGCTATGGCACGCGCCGTAATCGAGATCCTGACAGGCAAAGTGCGGGCGCTGAATCGCCAGCTCGAAGACCTGACGCTCTACCCCGTGCTGGTGCGGCTGGCGCGCTTCCTGCTGGCTCAGGCCGAGGATCCAACGCTCAGCGGGCCGGGGATCACCCGCGCCGCCATCGCCGGGCACCTCAACACCACCCCCGAAACGATCAGCCGCGTGCTTGCCAAGCTGCAAGACACCGGCGCCATCCGCTTTGACCGCCACCGCATCCTGATCACCGACGCCGCGCTCCTGCGTTCAATCGCCGTCCTCTAAGCCGTTCTCTCCTCTCCCTACCGCCGCAGACTTGATCTGGATCAAGCCCTTTGACACGGGTCAAGGCGATTTGTGCCAGCAGGCACTATCCTGGTGCCAGACGTGGGTTCTACGCGGGCGGGCAGCCGGTCAAGGCGCCGCCAGAACCCCGGCGAAGCGTTCATTCCCGGAATAAACCGGTCGACAACATGCAAGAGGGATACCTGACAATGAAGCGCAATTCCATTCTGGCTGTTTTGCTCAGCACGGCGGTGATGCTCGGATTGGTGCTGACCGTGACCGCCGGGCTGTCGCTGGCCGAGACGCCCGCGCCCGTCGCGGACCAGAACGCCACTTCGGCGACGGTCGAATACACGCTGGTCACCGGCGGCGGAACCGGCCAACTGGTCTTCGTGGGTCGTGGCGGCGAGATCGACGGCGTCGTTAATCCAACCCTGACCGCACGCCCCGGCGACGTGGTCAAGATCACGCTGATCAACGAAGACGGGCTGCTGCACGACCTGGTGATCGACGAGTTCAACGCGGCCACGCGCCAGTTCGCTGACCGCGGCGAGCAGGATTCGATCACCTTCACCGCCAACCGGTCGGGCACGTTCGTCTACTACTGCTCGGTGCCGGGGCACAAGGCCGCGGGGATGTTCGGGCAGTTGATCGTGGGCACGGCGGCCGCCGCTGCTGAGGAAGGCGCGGATATCGTTCGCGATCCGTCCGATGTGCCGCCGCCGGTTGGCGACCGCCCGCCCCAGACCGTCGAAGTTGACCTGGTGGCCGAAGAGGTGCTGGGCCAACTCGCCGACGGCACCGTCATGACGTACTTCACCTTCAACGGTACCGTTCCCGGCCCGATGATCCGCGTGCGTGTGGGCGACACCGTGGTGGTCAACTTCCGCAACGCGTCGTCGAGCCAGTTCCCGCACTCGGTGGACTTCCACGCGGCGACCGGCCCCGGCGGCGGCGCGGTCTTCAGCAACCTCGGGCCAGGCGAGGAAACCACCTTCTCGTTCAAGGCGCTCAACCCTGGCCTGTACGTCTACCACTGCGCCACACCGAGCGTCGCTCACCACATTACGATGGGCATGTACGGCCTGATCCTCGTCGAGCCTGAGGGCGGCCTGCCGGAAGTCGACCGCGAGTTCTACGTGATGCAGGGCGAGATCTACACCGAAGAGCCGTACGGCACGACCGGCTACGTCAACTTCAGCCACGAGAAGATGCTGGCCGAGCAGCCTGAGTACTTCGTCTTCAACGGCGCGGCAAACGCCCTCACCCGCGACGAGCACCTGATGCGCGCGAACCTCGGCGAAACCGTGCGTCTCTACTTCGGCGTGGGCGGGCCAAACTTCATCTCATCGTTCCACGTCATCGGCGAGATCTTCGACCGGGTCTACGACCAGGCTTCGCTGACCAGCCCGCCGCTGACCGACGTGCAGACCACGCTGGTCCCTGCCGGCGGTGCCGCGATGATCGAGTTCAAGACCGAGGTGCCGGGCCGCTACATCCTGGTCGATCATGCGCTCAGCCGGGCCGAGCGTGGACTGATGGGCTTCCTGATGGTCGACGGCGAGCCACAGCCGGAGATCTTCGACGGCACGCCGACGCACGGCTCGGGTCACTAGCCGTTGGACCGCCGCGAGCGGCAGGGCGCCCGATTCCCTGCCGCTCCGGCCAACCCGCACGGGAGCGACAGCCCATGGCTCTAGACGAATACACCATCACCGAAGCCCTGCGCACCGTCATCGACCCAGAGCTAGGCATCAACATTGTGGACCTCGGCCTGGTGTATGACGTGAGCGTCGAAGGGGATTTCGTGCGCGTCACCATGACGATGACCACGCCCGCCTGCCCGCTCGGCGCGCACATCACTGCCGAGGTAAGCGAGGTGATCGAGCGGCTCGCCGGGCCGGGCCAGGCCGCCGTGGAGCTGGTTTGGACCCCGGCCTGGACGCCGCTGATGATGTCCCTGGCAGCCAAACAGCAGCTTGGCTGGCTTTAGCCAACCCACCCCCGAGCGTTGTTCTATCCGACCGAATCGGACCCAGACGAAGGAGCACTGTAGCCTCATGGCAGCCACAACGAAACTCACGCTGGACGTGCGCACCATCCCGCCCGCGCACAAGCACCCGACTATCTTCCAGACCTTCGACAGCCTGCAGCCGGGCGAAGCCTTCGAGCTGCTCAACGACCACGATCCCAAGCCGCTCCACTACCAGCTCATGTACGAGCACGCGGACGAGTTCACCTGGACATATCTACAGGAAGGTCCGGATGTGTGGCGCGTGCGCATTGGCAAGCGAGCCGCCGGAGCCTGAGCGCCAGGAGCACAACGTGCCATGACCCTCTTCCGGATCGCCCGCGCCGCTGCCGGGGCTGCCATCGCGATCATCCTGACGGCGGCGCTCTACGGTGGGCTGCAACGGCTCGGCTGGGTGCTGCCGCGCGTCCCCGCCGGGACCGCCAGCGTTCACGGCCCCCTCATGATCGCAGGGTTCTTCGGGGCGTTAATCGGCGTCGAGCGCGCCGTCGCGCTGGTCGCCGGCTCGCGGGACCGGCGCGCCCGGCTCGCCTTTGGAGTGCCGCTGCTGTGTGCGGCGGGCGCCCTGCTGCTGGTCCTCGACCCGGGCAGCGGCGCCGGGCGGCTTGCGCTGACAGCGGGCAGTCTGGGGCTGGTCAGCGTCTACGCCGTCGTGATCTGGCGGCAGCCCACCCTGTTCACGGCGACGATGGGCCTGGGCGCGTACGCTCTACTGATCGGAAACGCGCTGTGGGCCGGCGGCAGACCCGTCTACTCGATCGTCCACTGGTGGATCGCGTTCCTGGTCCTGACCATCGTCGGCGAGCGCCTGGAACTGGCGCGGCTTGTGCGCCCCACACCCGGCCGCACACAGACTTTCCTCGCTGCTGCCGGTCTCTACATAGCCGGCGTGGCGCTCACCTATCTCAATCTCGACGCCGGGACGCGCCTGGCCGGGGCCGGGATGGTCGCGCTCGCCGTGTGGCTGGCGCGCTTCGACATCGCCCGCCGGACCGTCCGCCAGCGCGGCCTGACGCGCTTCATCGCGATCTGCCTGCTCGCCGGATATGCGTGGCTGGGGGTCGGCGGGCTGCTCGCGCTGGTGGCTGGCGCGCATGGCGCGGCGTTCACTTACGACGCGATCTTGCACAGCATCCTGCTGGGGTTCGTCTTCTCGATGATCTTCGGCCACGCCCCGATCATCATCCCGGCGGTAGCGCGCCTGTCCGTGCCTTACCATCCGCGCTTTTACGCGCACCTGGCCCTGCTGCACGCCAGCCTGGTGCTGCGCATCGGCGGAGATCTGGCGAACAGCGCGGGCGCGCGCCGGTGGGGCGGTCTGTGGAACGAGGTGGCTTTGCTCGTGTTTATCGTCTCGCTCGCCGCTGCGATCCGCTCCGGCAGGCACGCCAACGTGCAGGCCACTCCCCACACGCACAGCCTGCCCGCTGAGCAGCACATCCCCCAACACTAGCGCGCTAACGAACGACCCTGCTCCACGCGAGGGCGAACGGCAGCCAGCGTCCAACCACACACCCTGCCGTTCGCCTTCGTTCGTCTCCGACTTTAGTTGGAGAGCCTCGTCCAACCAACTGCCGATCCACGTACCAGCCCTTTATCCGTGTCCTCGCACGCGTCTACACGGCACAATGGAAGAAGAATGCGCGCCATGCGCAGCTAGCATCGAAGCAGGAGGTTGGCGCATGCTGGACGTGATTGTGATCGGGGGCGGCCCTGCGGGGGTTACAGCAGCGATGCGGTCGCGCGAACTGGGAGCGCGTGTCACTCTGGTCGAGCGCAGCCGGCTGGGCGGCACCTGCACGAATGATGGCTGCGTGCCGACGCGCGTGCTGGCGAAGGCCGCGCGCCTGATGCGCGACGCGGAGCAGTTCGCCGAGTATGGATTGGATATCCCCAAGCCGACGGTGGACTTCGCCCGGCTGATGGCCCGTACCCAGCAGGTCGTCTACCAAGTTCACGAGAAGAAGCAGCTTATCGGTCACCTGCGCGAAGCAGGCATTGACGTGCTCGACAACACCGGCGGCGCCCGCTTTGTAGACCCGCACACAATCGAACTGGGCGACGGCCGCCAGCTTTCGGCAGATCGCTTCATTCTTTGCGTGGGCGGGCATGCACGCCGCTTCGACTTCCCCGGCAGCGAGCACGCACTGACGCATCATGACGTCTGGTCTCTGCGCGAGGCGCCCCGCTCGGTCGCGATCGTGGGCGGCTCGGCCACTGGCGCGCAACTTGCTTCGATCTTCTCCGCGTTCGGCGCCGAGGTGACGCTGCTCGAAGCGGCGCCGCGCATTCTGGCGCGAGAAGATGCGTCGATCTCGACAGTGATGCGCGCCGCGTTCGAAACGCGCGGCGTCCGCGTGATCGAGGGCATCGGCGGGGTCGACAGCATCGAGCGCCAGGGAGACGCCCTGCGCCTGCACTACCGGCTGAACGGCGAGCCGGCTCATGTAGACGCCGAACGCGTGCTGCTGGCCGTCGGCTGGGTGGGCAACGTCAGCAGTCTGAACCTCGAAGCCGCCGGCCTGAACGGGACGGCGCGCGGGTACATCGAGGTCAACGACTATCTGCAGTCCAGCGTGCCGCACATCTTCGCGGCGGGTGACATCACCGGCCGGATGATGCTGGTCCAGAGCGGCAGCTACGAGGGCCGCCTGGCCGCCGAAAATGCCGTGCTTGGCCCCGGCCAGCCCAACGCACACCTGGTCGTGCCGCACGGCGGCTTCACCGATCCGGAATATGCCGGCGTGGGCCTGACCGAAGACGAAGCGCGGGCCGCGCACGACGTCGCCGTGGCGACTGTGCCCTACGCCGACCTCGACCGGGCGGTGATCGACGGGCGCACCGAGGGATTCTGCAAGCTGATCGTGTCGCAAGAGACGCACCGCGTGCTTGGCGCGCACTTCGTCGGCGAGCAGGCGGTCGAGGCGTCGCAGATCGTGGCGGCGGGAATGGCCGCCGGTATGTGGGTCGAACAACTCGCCGAGCTGGAACTGGCGTACCCGACCTACACCGCGATCGTCGGGCTGGCAGCCCGCCGCCTGCTGCGCGTGCTGGGGGTGATACCCCTTGCCCAGCAGTGGCAGACGCTCGGCGCGACTCTGGTGGCCGAGTGGGAACGGAGCGCGTGAACATGACCGCAGCGGCCCCTCGCTTCCGGACGGCGCGAACCGCACGATCCTTGTGGGCCCTGAGCATGGCGTTGATCGCCGCCTCGTTTATCTTTCGCACCTGGAACACGCCCGGCGTCATCGAGGCGCTGGGCGTTGCGGGCTGGGATCTCTTCTTCGAGATCGCCTGGTGGTCGGTGTTCATTCCTGCTGCAGCGCCGGCCTACGCCATCATGGGTCTGCTGATCGCCACGCGCAAGCCCTCGAACCCGATCGGCTGGCTGGCACTGGCGCTCAGCATCCTCATCGCGCTGCAAGATATGGCGTGGCAGTACAGCGTCCGGGCGGGTGCCGTGTCGCCGGGGGTGTGGCCGGGCGAAGGCTTCGCAGCCTGGATGACGGGCTGGTTCGCGATCTTGATGTTCCCGCCGTTCCCGTTCACCCTGATCCTGCTATACTTCCCCGCCGGGCAGCTCGTCTCGCCACACTGGCGTTGGGTGGCCCGCCTGGCCATCGCCAGCGTGCTGCTGGGGACGGCTATCGCCGTGGTCCAGCCCCCGGTGATGTTCGGCGAACAAGAGGCCGCCATGGCGCAACCGTGGGCAAGCCTGTCGTTGCGCCTGTCCGGGACTGGCTCAATCGCGAGCCTGTTGGGCGCGGCGCTCTCAGTCGCCCTGCGCTACCGCCGGGCGGAGACTCACGAGCGGCATCAGGTTAAGTGGCTGGCGTACGTCAGCATGATCATCGGCCTTTCGATGGCGCTAGGCATCCTCGCCTGGTCCATCGACGGCATGTATTACATCGGCAGCGGCATCCTGAGTTTCGCCGTGCTGGGCATGACGATCGGCATCCCGGCCACGATTGCCATCGCGATGCTCAAGCACCGGCTGTACGAGATCGACTTCATCATCAACCGCACCCTTGTCTACGGTGCGGTGACTGCTGTGCTGTTAGGGGTCTATGCGACCACCGTCCTGGCGCTGCAGTACACGCTCCGGCATCTGACCGGGCACCAGTCGAGCCTGGCCGTCGTGACGTCCACCATCGCGATTGTGGCGCTCTTCACCCCGCTGCGCGACCGGATCCAGGGCCTGGTTGACCGGCGCTTCTACCGCAGCAAGTACGACGCTGAGAAGACGCTGACGGCGTTCAGCCGGCGCCTGCGCAACGAAGTCGACCTCGACCGGCTGACCGCGGGCCTGATGGCCGTCGTGGACGAAGCGGTGCATCCCACGCAGGTTTCCCTCTGGATGGTCAAGCGCCCGTCCCAAATGACACAGGCTAATCGGGAGCAGGGATGAATATGGCACGGGTTGCCCCGATCGAATCGCTGTCTCGCTGGGCGCGCCGTTTCCACCGCCCGGCCCGGCGCACCGTCCCAATGACCACGCTGGAATGGGTGCGCCTGGCACCCAGGCTGACCAACGAGATCGAGCCGGACGACGCCCTGGTTGGCTATCTGGTCCAAAACCCGGACGTCATCGCCGTGGACCGTATCCCGGTAGACTCGCCCGCTGTCCGCGCCCTGCGCGAATCTGGTGTGGCGCTGGTTGTGCCGCTGGTCAGCCAGGGGGAGCTGGTCGGGTTGCTGAACCTCGGCCCGCGCAGGAGCGACCAGGACTATTCGTGGCACGACCGGCGCCTGCTCGGCAATCTGTCCAGCCAGGCCGCCGCCGCGCTGCGTGTCGCTCAACTTGCCCGGCAAGAGCGCATCGAGGCGCTGGAGCGCGAGCGGTTGGCCCACGAGTTGCGCGTCGCCCGCAGCATCCAGCAAATGTTGTTGCCGCAGCACCTGCCGCAGCTTGATGGATGGAGCACCGCGGTCCACTATCAGCCTGCGCGCGCGGTGGGCGGCGACTTCTACGATTTCATCGAGGCGCCGGACGGTCGGCTGGTGATCATCGTGGCCGACGTGAGCGACAAGGGAATTCCGGCGGCGCTAGTCATGGCGTCGACGCGCACGCTGGTGCGCAGCGCGGCGCAGCAGTTCAGCGATCCGGGCGAGATCCTGGCCTGCGCCAACGACAAGTTGGTACCGGAAATCCCGGCGTCGATGTTCGTCACCGCGTTTTGCGGCATCCTTGATCCGCACACCGGCACGCTGCACTACGCCAACGCCGGCCATCCCCTGCCCTACCGCCGCACGCGCGATCGCGTCGAGCATGTGTGGGCAACGGGCCTGCCGCTGGGGATGCTTCCGGACGCCAGCTACGAAACCTTCGAGACGACCATCGAGCCGAACGAGTGTCTGCTCTTTCTGAGCGACGGGCTGACCGAAGCGCACGCACCATCCGGCGCGATGTTCGGCGAGGCGCGCCTGGAACAGGCGCTCCGTGTCCCGCTCAGCGGCCAGCGCCTGATCGACCATCTGCTGGTCGATCTCGCGACCTTCACCGGACCCGGCTGGGAGCAGGAAGACGATGTCACACTTCTCACCCTGCAGCGCCAACGGGAGGCGGTGTGATGGCGAGCGGCGAGGAATCGCGTTTCGCGGCGGAAGACGGGTGGGAAGCGTTGGCTTCCTTTTCCCTGCCCAGCGAGCCGGGCGGCGACCGACGCGCGATGGAGCTGGTGGCGCAGATTGTGCGCGGGCGAGGGCTGTCTCCCATGCTGCTCGAACGCCTGAAAACCGCCGTCGCCGAGGCGACGCTCAATGCGATCGAGCACGGCAATCAGTATCGCCGCGAGCTACCGGTGCAGGTCGAGGTCTGGGCATCTCGCCACGCGCTGGCCGTGACGGTCACCGACCAGGGCAGCGGCCCGCCAGCCGGCGAGCCGGGCGAGCCAGATCTCGACCGCAAGCTCGCCGCAGAGCAGACGCCGCGCGGGTGGGGCCTGTTTCTGATCCGCAGCATGGTGGATGCAGTGACTGTTCGCGAGGAGCGCGGCCAGCACACCGTCGAATTACGGCTGAGTCTGAGTGAGGGGGAAACAGCGCGCAATGAAACTTGACGCTACGGTGCGCGACCGCCGCGCGGTGGTTGTGATCGATCTGTGGGGCGACCTGACCGCCTCAGGCGCCGACGCGCTGCTAAGCGCGTATGAGACTGCCGTGGCCGGCCCTGCACAGACGATCCTGCTCAATTGCCGGAAGATGCACTATATGAACAGCCAGGGTATCGCGCTGGTCGTTGAGCTACTCAAGCGCGCCCGGCGCGACGACCGCCGCCTGATCGCCTGCGGCATGGCACCGCATTTTGCCGAGATTTTCGCCATCACACGCCTGTCCGATTACATCACGCTCTACGAAGACGAGCGCACGGCTTTGATCGCTGCCAGAAACAACGCCAGACCATAACCGGTATCACACAAGGAGCCAATCGCTATGATGCCCGCTAACGCCACGTTCGAACTGCGCCGCGCCACCGACACTACCAGCGTGATCGTGATCCGCGGGGAGGTTACCGCCTTTGCCGAGAGCCAGCTCATGGACGCCTACAACCGCGCGACCGGCGAAGGCGCGCAGGCGATCATTTTGAACTTTGCCGGGCTGGACTATATGAACAGCTCCGGTATCGGCCTGCTGGTTACGCTGCTGATCCGCGCCAACCGCGCCAAGGTGCGCCTGATCGCGGTCGAGCTGAAAGAGCACTACCGGCACATCTTCGAGCTGACGCGGCTCAACGAAGCAATCCGCATCTTCGACACCGAGGCGGACGCGCTCGCCGCGCTACCCGCTTTCTAGCCCCGGCCATTCGAGCGAGGATTACCCATGACCGCACCTTCATCCAGTTCCAGTGAACCGCGCGACAAAGCCAACTGGGCGCAGCCCGTCGACGCGCTCAGAGTGCGCACCATGCCGCTCGCTGCCGTCAACCTGAACGTCGGCGGGCGGCACCTGGTCGGCCCGCTGCAGGGCTTCGGCCCGCTTTATTACAAGCGCTATCGTGTGCGGTTGGCGGGCGTGGATGTTTCGCCCAGCAGCGTGATCCAGATCTGGCGCCAGAACTTCGCCAGCTTCTGGCCGCGGGGCAACTATTTCTACGCGCCCATCACCGGGATCGCGCCGGGCGAGGTGGCGCTGCTCAACCTGGCGTCGCCGGTTGGCGTCCAGCTCTCGACCGGGATCATGGTCATCTACGCGGACGATACCTGCTTCGCCTTCATGAACCCGGAAGGGCATATGTTTGCGGCCATGATCACCTTCAGCGCGCACACGGACGACGAGGGCGTAACGGTCGTCCAGGTCGAGCCGCTGCTGCGCTCCAACGATCCGTTCTGGGAGATCGTGATGCGCGTCGACGGCTACAAGCGCGAGGATCGCTTCTGGCAGGCTACGCTCAGGTCACTCGCCGCGCATTTCGGTTTGGATGCTGAAGTTGAGACGACGATCACCTGCCTGGACCCGCACTATCAATGGTCCGGAATCAAGAACATCTGGCACAACGCGGCCATACGCTCCGGGCTGTACACCATGATCCGCCCCACCTTGCTGGCCAAACGCTGGCTCGCCCGGCACCGTCTCTAACCTCACCGCCTTGACGCACACAACGCGCGGCCCGCGATCCCCGCTCACTCGCTGAGTCGGGCGGCCTCAGCGGGCCGCGCGCCTCATAGCCTCTGCCGCGATCAAAAGCAGCCTTGACACCCGCCCGGCCAATCACTACAATTCGTATTGACAAACTTTTTCAGTTAGGCGAAACGTTGAGGATAAGGAGACCGTGTCGGATGTTCCACCGATACCGCATCACCGCCCTGCTCTGCAGACTCGCGATCCTGCTGGCGACGGTGGCTGCACAGGCGGCTCTGCCCGCCCTGGCGCAGCGCGAGCCGCCGCGCGTCATTGCCAGCTTCAGCATCCTGGCGGACATCGCCGCCCAGGTCGCGGGAGACGCCGCGACCGTGACGTCGCTGATGCCCATCGGCGCCAACCCCCACAGCTACACTCCGTCGGCTCAGGATGTGGCGCGCCTGAGCGATGCCGATCTTGTGCTGGTGGTGGGGGCGAACTATGAGGAAACGCTGCTACCGGTGGTCGAGCAAGCCGCGGGGGAGCGGACGGCCATCGTCTCGCTGTGCGTGCCAATCCGCCCGGTCCCAACCGGCGCGGCACAGCCCGAAGATGAGGACGCCGCCGCCCACCCGGATGAAGCACCTGCCGCCGACTCTGAGATAACAAGCCGCTGCGCAGAACATATCCGCACGTTGGAAGCGTCCTTCGGCGAGCGTGCGCAGGTGGGCGGCCCGGTCCTGGGGCCGCTCTACGCGCTGTCCTGCGGCGGGGCGGAACAGCACCCGGACGGCGACGAGCACGCCCATGAAGCCGGGGCGTGCGATCCGCACGTCTGGACCGACCCGGCCAATGCCGGACTGTGGGCGTTGATGATCCGCGACACACTCAGCGCGCTGAATCCAGAAGCCGCCGCCACCTACGCCGCCAACACCGACGCCTACCTCGCTGAGCTGGTCGCGCTGGATGGCGAGATTCGCGACATGATCGACACCATCCCGCCCGAACGCCGCGCGATCGTCACCAATCATGTGGCGCTGACTTATTTCGCCGAACGCTACGGGCTGACACTGGCCGGTGTGGTGATCCCAGGCGGAAGCACCACGTCTGAACCGTCCGTGCGCGACGTGCTCCGGTTGATCGACACGATCCGGGCTGCACGCGTCCCAGCGATCTTCACCGACACCACGGCCAGCAGCGCAACCGCCGAGCAAATCGCGTCGGAAGCGGGCGTGCACGTCGTTCCGCTCTATACCGGTTCTCTGAGCCAGCCGGGTGAAGGCGCGGACACGTACCTGGACTACATGCGCTACAACGCCGCCGCCATCGCGGACGCCCTGCGCTAGCGGCAGACGACACCCTGAGGGAGCGACACCACCATGAAACCGCATCCCGTCGCGCTGGACGACATCACCGCGCTTGGTTCGGCCTACCGGCTCGTGATCCCGCGGGAGTATGAGGACGAGAACGGGCACATGAACATGCGCTGGTATCTGGCGATCTTCGACGACGCGGGCTACCCGCTGGCCGCCAGCCTGGGGCTGACACCGGAGTTCCACGCCCAGCACGGCACCGGTGGATTCGACCTTGAGCACCATATCCACTATCTCAGCGAGGTCATGGCCGGCGATGCCGTCGCGGTCTACACGCGCCTGCTCGACCGCTCGGCCAAGCGCATCCACTACATGATGTTCATGGTCAACGAGACACGCGGCGCCCTGGCCGCCATCTTCGAGTGTGTCAACTCGTTTGCCGACCTGCGCGCGCGCCGCACCACGCCCTATCCCGACGAGATCGCCGGCCGCATTGACGCGCTGCTGGCCACTCATCGCCAGCTCAAGTGGGAAGCGCCGGTCTGCGGGGTTATGAGTTCGTAATCGGGCACCGCCCAGCCTGGAAACACCGCCGCGTGCCACATGCCGCCCACTCGCCGTAGAATCTGGTTATGGACAGTCGGCGGTCCAACACGCTATTACCGCCTTGCCTGGCAGCCGATCAGGAGGACGTCATGACCGACCACACACCCCACGCGCACCGCCATCCACCCGACCCGAACGCACCGGACGCGCACGAGGAGAAACACGCCCATCATCCCGGCCACCACGCCGACCATAGCGCGCACGACGCGCACGCTCCGGATCACGCAGCCGCGCGCGAACATGAACATCACGAGCACGCGCATCAGCCCGCCGCACCCGGGGCCCGGGCCGCACACGACGCGCACCGGGCGCACGTCGATCACACCGGGCACGAGGACATGTTCCGCAGACGGTTCTGGATCAGCCTGCTCCTGACGATCCCCGTGCTGCTTTTCAGCCCGATGCTCCAGGACTGGTTCGGGTTCAGCATGCCGGAATTCAACGGGGACCGCTGGATTGGCCCCGTGTTTGCCATCGCGATCTTTTTGTACGGCGGCGTGCCGTTCTTGCAGATGGCCGTGCCGGAGCTGCGCAACCGCCGCCCCGGCATGATGACGCTGATCTCGCTGGCGATCACGGCGGCGTTCGTCTACAGCCTGTTCGCCGTGTTCGCCGCGCCGGATACCGGCTTCTTCTGGGAAATGGCAACGCTGATCGACATTATGCTGCTCGGCCATTGGCTGGAGATGCGCAGCGTGCGCCAGGCTTCCGGCGCCCTGAGCGAGCTGGCGAAGCTGATGCCCGACACCGCCGAGCGCATCGAAGCAGACGGCGAAGTGCGGGAAGTGCCCGCGCATGCGCTGCGGCCCGGCGATCTGGTGCTGGTTCGCCCCGGCGCGAGCATCCCGGCCGACGGAGAGGTGGAAGAAGGCCGCTCGGACGTGAACGAAGCGATGGTCACCGGCGAATCGCGCCCTGTCACCAAAGAGCCGGGCGACCGCGTCATTGCCGGCACGATCAACGGCGACGGCAGCCTGCGCGTGCGCATCACCGCCACCGGTGACGAGACGACACTGGCCGGGATCATGCGGCTGGTCGAGCAAGCCCAGCAGAGCAAATCCGACACGCAGATCCTGGCCGATCGCGCCGCTGGCTGGCTGTTCTACATCGCGCTGGCAGTGGCGGCGGTCACAGCCGTTGCCTGGCTGATCGCGGTCGGGTTAGAGCTGGACGTGCTGGAACGCGCCGTCACCGTGCTGGTGATCGCCTGCCCGCACGCCTTGGGGCTTGCCATTCCGCTTGTGGTCGCGATCAGCACCGCGCTCGGCGCGCGCAGCGGCATTCTGGTTCGCAACCGCCTGGCGCTGGAAAATGCCCGCACGCTCGACACGGTCATCTTCGATAAAACCGGCACGCTGACCGAAGGCAGCTTTGGCGTGGTGGACCTGGCCGTGGCGAACGGCTGGGACGAAAATCGCGCGCTGGGGTTGGCGCTGGCCGTAGAAGGCGACTCGGAGCACACCATCGCGCAGGGCATCCGGCGGGCCGCCCGCGAGCGCGGAATCGAGCCGCCGCCGGTCACCGATTTCGAGGCGCTCAAGGGACGCGGTATCCGGGCGCGGCACGACGGACGGGCAGTGTACGTCGGCGGGCCGCGCCTGCTGGAGATGCTCGACATCTCCCTGCCGGACGCACTCGCTGCGTTCACCAAGCGCGCCGGGGCAAAGGGCCAGACGGTCGTTTATCTGATCGACGACACGACACCGGCTGCTGCCTTCGCGCTGGCCGATGTGATCCGCCCGGAGAGCCGCGAAGCAGTTCGCCGGCTGCACGAGATGGGTATCGAGGTCGCCATGCTGACCGGCGACAGCCGCGACGTGGCGCAGTCGGTGGCCGAGGAGCTGGGCATCGCGACCTACTTCGCCGAAGTGCTGCCCGAACACAAGGACGAAAAGGTAGCCGAACTGCAATCCCAGGGCAAGCGCGTGGCGATGGTCGGCGACGGGGTCAACGACGCGCCTGCCCTGACACGCGCCGACATCGGGATCGCCATCGGCAGCGGCACCGATGTCGCGATCGAGTCAGCGGATATCATCCTGGTCCAGAACGACCCGCTCGATGTGGTCAACATCTTCGAGCTGAGCCGCGCGACCTATCGCAAAATGATCCAGAATCTCGTCTGGGCGACCGGTTACAACGTCTTTGCGCTGCCGCTGGCCGCCGGGGTGCTCGCGCCGGTGGGGATCGTCCTGTCGCCGGCGGTCGGCGCGCTTCTCATGTCGCTCAGCACGATCATCGTCGCCATCAATGCGCAGCTTCTGCGCAATCTGGATCTCAGCGCGTAACAGGCGGTGCGGCGCATGAGCGAACCCGACGACATCGTGTATCCGACTGCGGAAGATCTCTACAATCTTGCGGAGCAGGTGCTGGGCCGCCGGCCGGCCGTGCGCGATCGGCACCTGCTCCACAAGGCAGCGGGCCGCCCGGCGCTCAGCGCGTTCGGCCAGGCGGCCTACCCGACTCTGTTCGACAAGGCGGCGGCGCTGCTGCACGCGGTGGCCGCGCACCATCTGTTCTATGATGGCAACAAACGCACCGCGACCGCCGCCGTCATCTGGTTTCTGCGTGCCAATGGCCTGCGCCCCGTCTGGGATCCGCAGCAGATGGCCGGGTTCGTGCTGGAGATCGCCCAGAACCGCCATGAAATCCCGGCCATCGCCGCCTGGCTGGCGGAGCACACCACGCCGCTCGAAGAAAGCTAACCCGTATGACGACGCGCTTCCTGACCATCGACGAGCTGATCTACATCAGCGAGCAAATCCCGACGGTCAACACCATCCACAAAATCCTAAAAGGTAAAGACCGTGTGCGCGATATGGCGCTGCTCGAAACGGCCTGGGGCCGCCCGATGCAGACCATCTTCGGACGCGACGCATACCCTACCATCGAAGAAAAGGCGGCGGCCCTGCTCCACTCGCTGGTCCGCAATCACCCGTTTGTGGACGGCAACAAGCGCGTCGCAACCGTCGCGGCGGTGTTCATGCTGGCCGTCAACGGCAGACGCGTGACATGGGACCCCGCCGAAGCCCTCGAGCATATCCTGGATCTGGCCGAGGGGCGGAGTGAGGCGTCCGGCTTCGCCGCGTGGCTGCCAACGGAACCGTGCCCGCCCGCTTTGGAGCCGGACGCGCCGCGCGACATGGCGCTGATCGAGTCCATCTTGCAGGAACACGCCTGGCTGCTCGACCAGCTAGCTGCTCGCTGACATCCCCGTTCTTCCCTCCCGCAGTCTTTGCATGGCGTCATACCATTCCGGGACGATGGCGCGCCAGATCTGGGTGATTTTATTCGGTCGTTAAACAAATTGACCTTTTCGACAAAACGGATTAATCTATAATACGAGCGGTAAAACCGACGAGATGCGGGTATTTTGTTTCGACAGTGACGGGCGACTGAATTATTTCGGCGGCTTAACTTATTCGTCTCTTTTCCGGCCACTTCCGGATTCCCCCGCGGTCCGGGATTTGCGCACTGGGGTCGACCGGCTCCGGCCCGTCTTACAACGGAGGAACTATGGCTTCTCTTGTCGACCAAGCAAAAGTTCAACGCAGCAAATTCTCCTTTGCCGGCTTCCGGGAACTCAACGTGCTGATGGCATTCCTGCTGCTGTGCCTGTTCTTCTATTGGCGCAACCCGGACGTCTTCGTCAAACCGAACAACCTGGCGATCATCATGCGCTTCGTCGCGACGTTTGGGATGCTGGCCATCGGCGAGGTGCTGGTCATCATCACGAAGGGCATCGACCTGAGCGTCGGGTCGCTGACGGCGCTGACGGGGGTGGTCTGTGCGTGGCTGATCCTCAAAGGCTGGGCGAAGATCGGTCTGGAGCCGATCGGCATCATCCCGGCGATCCTGATCACGCTGCTGATCGGCGTCGCGTTCGGCATCTGGCACGGCCTCTTTGTCACCAAGCTGAACATCCCGCCGTTTATCATCACGCTTGGCACCTGGCTGCTAGCACGCGGGCTGGCGAGCTACTCCACGCGCGGCTACCCGGTGGTCTTTCCCTATGGCGAGGCAAAGTACGACGCGTTCCTGAAACTGGGACAGGGGAGCTGGCACTCGATCCCGTATTCCTTCATCATCGTCCTGATCATGGCCGCGCTCGTCTCGTTTATCCTCAACCGGACCAAGCTCGGCTACCGGATCTACGCCGTGGGCGGCAACCTCGAAGCGGCCCGGTTGTCGGGCATCAACGTCGATCGAGTGCGGATCTTCTGCTACGCCACCAGTGGCTTGATGGCGGCTATCACCGGGATCTTGCTGGCGTCGCGTCTGGGCCAGGGCACGCCCACGGTCGGAAGCGCATATGAGCTATGGGCAATCGCAGCGGCAGTGATCGGTGGGACCAGCCTGTTCGGCGGCGAGGGCACGATCCTCGGCGCGCTGCTGGGCGCGAGCATTGTCGGCGTGATGCAAAACGGCATGGTCCTGGAGAATGTTTCGTCCTACCTGCAAGAAGTCATCTTGGGGGTCGTGCTCGTCGTGGCGGTGGTCTACGACACGCTGCGACGCCGCATCACCGAGCGGAAGGTGTAACCGGCTTCCGCGCCAGACCTGCACGTCGATCATTCGGTGTCGGAGGAAGGAGAAAGGAGTTCAGTTGGCCGCACGACTCAAAGCCTTTCTACCGCATGTTATCCGCACACAAACGTTGAGCACGAGAAAGCTTGTGAGTTCTTGAGGGAGGAACCTTATGAAACGTTACGCTGCTGTTCTGCTCGCCGCAGCCCTGGCGCTGAGCCTGGTGCTGCCTGCTGCCGGGGCGCCGCGCACGGTCAGCGCCCAGGAAGACCTGAAGATCGTGGTGATTGGCAAGTCGGTGGCGCCGTACTGGTCGAATGTGGAGACCGGGACGAAGGCGGCCGCTCGCGACCTGGGGCTGAGCGAAGACCAGGTGATCTTCTTCGTCCCGCCGCGCG
>DYGX01000011.1:0-65814 GCA_020724465.1 Thermoflexus sp. | reverse complement strand
GACCACCGAAGGCTGGGAACCCCCTGCCGATGCCTTCATCTTCGAAATGCCGGAAGCGGCTGCTCCGGGCGAGCCTCTGGTTCCGGATGAAGACCTGAAGATCGTGGTGATCGGCAAGTCGGTGGCGCCGTACTGGTCGAATGTGGAGACCGGGACGAAAGCGGCTGCTCGCGACCTGGGGCTGAGCGAAGACCAGGTGATCTTCTTCGTCCCGCCGCGCGAGGACGTCGCCGCCCAGATCCAGGCGATGGAAACCTACATCGCCCAGGGCGTGACCGGCATCGCCATCGCGCCTTCCGACCCCAACGCCCTCGAGCCGGTCATGCAGCGTGCGGCGGACGCCGGCATCTTCGTCACCACCCTCGACACCCCGCCGGTTGAGAACTCCGTCTCGCTGGTCTACATCGGCACCGACAACTACACCGCCGGTCGCATCGCCGGGGAAGCCATGAAGCAGCTCCTGCCCGAAGGCGGCAAGGTCGGCATCGGGCGCGGCTCGGACACCGCTCTCAACGCCCTGCAGCGCACCGATGGCTTCCTGGATGCCATCGCCGGGTCGGGCATCGTAGCCCTCGAGCCGGTCAACGACCGCGAGGACTCTGCCACCGCGCTCCAGCTTGCCAACTCCGTCATCTCGGCTAACCCCGACCTGGCAGGCGCCTTCGGCGTCTATGCCTACAACGGTCCCGCCTGGGCAACCGCGGTCAACGAAGCGGGCAAGGCAGGCGTCATCAAGGTCGTCGCCTTCGACGCCACCACCGACGTCATCAACTTCGTCAAGGCCAACGTCATCCAGGCGTCCATCGCCCAGCGCGAGTACGACATGGGCTACCGCTCCGTCGAAGTCATCAAGGCGATGGCGCAGTACGGGGTCGACTACGCTCTCGAGCAGTTCGGCGCGGTAGACGGTGTGATCGACACGGGCGTGGATGTCGTGACGCCGGGCAACCTCAAGGAGTACGAGGCCAGCCTGGACGCCAAGGGCATCCCCCACGACTGGACCACCGAAGGCTGGGAACCCCCTGCCGATGCCTTCATCTTCGAAATGCCGGAACTGTAGCCGGTATCGTTGGATCAGGTTTGTGGGGGGAACACGCTGTTCCCCCCACGCCACACCACGCACAGCGAGAGGCTGCCCTTGAGCACATCATCCGAACGCGCACCCCTTCTGGAAGTTAAAGGCATTTCGAAGGCGTTCCCCGGCGTGCAGGCCCTCAAGGATGTCGATTTTGAGGTCTACCCTGGCGAAGTCGTCGCTTTGATGGGCGAGAACGGCGCTGGCAAATCAACGCTGATCAAGATTCTGTCCGGCGCCTACCGGGCAGACGCAGGCTCCCTATGGCTGGACGGGAAGCCCTTCGATCCGAAAGACCCGCGCCACTCGCAGATGATGGGCATCGCCGTCATCTACCAGGAATTCAACCTGACGCCCAATCAACAGGTCGCCACCAACATCTTTCTGGGGCGCGAGCCGGACATGCCCGGTCCGTTGCGCTATCTGTCGGTGGTCAACCGCGGTCACATGGTGCGCGAAACACAACGCCTGCTCGACACTCTCGGCGCGAATTTCTCCCCCCGCGCCCTGGTTAAGCACCTGTCCGTGGCCGAGCAGCAGATGGTCGAGATCGCCAAGGCGCTGGCGCACGACGCCCGGATCATCATCATGGACGAGCCGACTTCGGCGCTGGGCGAAGACGAAGTCCAGGTTCTGTTCGACCTGGTGCGCCGGCTGCGCGAACGGGGCCTGGGTGTCATCTTCATCACGCACCGTCTGGACGAGGTGTTCCAGATCGCGGACCGGATTGTTGTGCTGCGAGACGGCGAGCGCGTGGGCGGGATGCCAATCTCAGAAGCCACGCCGGACAAAGTGATTTCCCTGATGGTCGGGCGCAGCATCAGCGATGTGTTTCAAAAGCGCCCGGTCGAGATCGGTGACGTAGTACTGGAAGTACGCGGACTCACCCGGCACGGCGTGATCGAAGACATCAGCTTCACACTGCGGCGTGGCGAGATCCTCGGCGTGGCAGGGCTGGTCGGATCAGGCCGGACGGAAATGGCCCGCGCCATCTTCGGTGCCGACCGGCCGGACGCCGGCGAGATCTGGATCGAGGGGCGACCCGTCACGATTAACTCGCCAGCCGATGCAGTCGAGGCCGGGCTGGCGCTCGTCCCCGAAAACCGCAAAGAAGATGGGCTGATCCTCATACAGACGGTGCGCGAGAACATCATCCTGCCCAACCTGGATGCTCTATCAGGCACGCTGGGCGTGGTCGATCGCGGTAAGGCCAACAAGCTGGCGTCAGACTTTGTGAACCGGCTGTCGATCCGGACCCCAAGCCTGCGGCAGCGGGTCGAGTTCCTCTCGGGCGGAAACCAGCAGAAAACCGTCCTGGCGAAGTGGCTCGCCTCCACACCTAAGGTGCTGATCCTCGACGAGCCAACGCGGGGCATCGACGTCGGCGCAAAGGCCGAAGTGCATGCGCTGATGACGCAGTTGGCGGAGATGGGCATCGGGATCATCATGATCTCGTCCGAACTGCCTGAGATCCTGGGCATGAGCGACCGGATTCTGGTGATGTGCGAGGGGCGTGTCGCGGCCATTCTGGACGCTGGCGAGGCGACTCAGGAGCAAATCATGGCCTACGCCAGCGGCACACTGGAAGCGACTCCCAGCCCTTAACCTGGCGCGGGACGAACGGCCCGCAGAACAAAACAGAGCGCCGGACTGTGTGGCCAGTCCGGCGCTGTTGTGTCTACGGTTCGGGGCGAGGGTTACGCGCCACTCGGTGCGCTGTCTTGCACATTCCCCCGGCGCGACACCACCCAGTCGCGGATGCGGCGCCAGTTGAAGATCACGTAGTCGACGCCGATGTAGCCCGAGACGCGCCAGGCCAGCAGGAGCGCGATCGCGATGACGAACAGCAGCGGATTCGTGCTGGCCGAGCCGGCCATCATGAAGTTCCAGTTCATGAACGCGCCGAAGAAAGCGGCCACACCAACCAGCGCGCCGGCAATCAGCGCGATGCCGATCAACGTCTCACCGACCGCAATCAGCTTGGCGAACCAGGTGTAGGCCTCAGCGTCCAGCAAGGTCTGGAGGAACGAACGGTACCAGTCGAACGCGATTGGCGGACGCCCGTTCTCAGGGATAGTCACCGCACGCTCCCAGAAACCCTTGAGGGCAACGCCGCCGTTCATCCATGCCGCATCGGTGATCTTGTGGCTGCCCGCTTCGAACCACTGCAGGCCCAGCCAGACGCGCAGCGGCAGCCAGAGCAGCGCAGCGCGAGGATCGGTGGTCAGACGCTGGATGATCGATGTCTGAGAGGTCGTGACGTTACGAGATGCCGTGATAGTAGCCATTGTTTTTCTTCTCCCTGTGTTGGCTTGTGATGCCTGATGTGGCTGGCAACCTGCGGGCTGGCTCGCCCGCTCATTTTCTGAGTGTTGACCCCAGTATAGGCCACCACAGGGGCGCTTTGTAGCGGGGAAAACCCGGTTGTGCAGGGAGAAATGTGGGGATAAACCTGACACGCGCTAGTCTTCGTCCAGCATGCCGCGCTCCAGTGCATCGCGGACAAGCTGGGCACGCGTGCTGAACCCAAGCTTCTCCATGCCTCTGGCGCGATACGTTTCAACCGTCTTGACGCTGATCGCCAGACGCTCCGCGATTTCGGCGTTGGTGTGCCCCAGCGCCACCATACGCAGGACATCTGCCTCGCGTTTGCTCAGCGCTTCCCACGGGTCCGCCGCCGGATCGCGCGCGGCCCGGCCCGGCTGCGCGTCCTCGGCGCCAAGCAGCTTATTCATCACGGCGGAATGGACATAGGTCTCGCCGCGCTCGACCGCTCGAATTGCGTTCAGCAGCTCGCTGTCCACGGCCTTCTTCAGCACATATCCTGCTGCACCCAGGGCCAGCGCCTGACGCAGATAGCTCTCATCGTCGTGCATGGTCAGGATCAGCACGCGGCTCTCCGGCACGACCTGCTTCAGCGCGCGCATCACGTCCAGCCCGCCCAAACCGGGCATGGTCAGGTCCAGCAAGATCAGATCCGGGCGCAATGTCTCTGCCAGGGACAGCACCTTCACGCCGTTGTCCGCTTCGCCGACTACTTCCAAATCGGGCTGGGCGTTGAGCAGCAGGCGCAGCCCGGCGCGAAGAATCGCGTGATCGTCCGCCAGCAGGATTCGTGTTTTTGCCACCCCTTACTTACCTTCCGCTAGAGTCTGTGTATTGGCCGGCGCGGATTCCTGCGTGTCGTGCGATACGCCATCCGCTGGCAGCTCGACAAATAACGTCGTCCCGTGCCCCACCTGGGATTCGACGGTGAATTTGCCACCCAGTAGCTCAGCACGCTCACGCATGCCATACAGGCCGAGGCGCTGGCGAGCACCCCTGGCCGGCTGAGCCGGATCAAAGCCCACGCCGTCATCCTCAACGACAACCAGCACCTTCCCCTCGCGCCGGTCGATCATCACGCTGACGTTTTCCGCCTGCGCATGTCGCACCACATTCGTGAGTGCCTCCTGGACGATACGGTAGACGGTCGTCTCGACTTCGGGTGGCAGGCGGCGGTTGTCGAGGCCGTGCGTAATCAAGTCTGCCGCGATCTGGTGGCGTTGGCGATAGTCAGCGATATACCGTTCCAGTGCCGCTACCAGCCCGTGATCGTCCAGGACGCTGGGGCGCAGTTGCCAGGCCAGGTCATGCACCTCTTCCAGCACGGCACTGACGATACACCGCATATCCTCAACCCGCTCGTGCAGCGTATCCAGATCGCGCACCTCTTCCAGCCGGCGCAGCCCCAGCAGCAGCGAAGTCAGCGACTGGCTGGTGCTGTCGTGCAGTTCGCGCGCGATACGCTTGCGTTCCTCTTCCTGTGCGGCAATCACCTGGTTGACAAACTCGGCGCGGAGCTTCGCCCGTTCGGCCTGCTCGGCGGCGGCCTGAGCCAGCGCCTCGGTCATCCGGTTGAACGATTCCGCCAGCCGCCCCACCTCGTCATTGGCCCACGGCGTGACGCGCTGCGACAGATCCCCCTGCGCCACCGCTTCCGTTGCAACTACCAGGTTGCGGATCGGGCGCGTGATGATCCAGGTGAGAAAAACGGCCGCGCCGATGCCCACCGCCGACATGATCGCGATGGTATAGATAAGCTGGCGCGTCATACGGTTGACGGCCTCGCGCAAGGCGCGGTCCGCCAGCCCCGCTCTCACTACTGCGCGCACGCCGGAATCGGTCGTGAAGGTTTCAGTCACCAGCAACGTGCGCCCTTCCCTCGCCGGATGCCACGCGAGGATGTGCCCTTCCTCGATCGGTTCGGCCAGCAACTTTTCGACCTCAGGCGGAATGGCACCGTCGTACGAGTGCGCGATCACAGCCCCGGTTTCATCCTGGATGGCCAGAAAGTCGACTTCGGTATTGTGCCGGTCGTCCGAATAATGCAAGCGGATCTCGCGCAGCATCGGATACAGAGGCCAGGGATCGCCAAGCCTCACCAGTGAGGCCGATGCCTGCGCCACATAGGAACTGAGCGCCAGCCCCTGGCGCTCGATCTGCTCGCCCAGCATCGCAGTCATCGAGCGGCGCACCTGGATGATCGCGAACAAGCCCAGCAAGATCACGGTCCCCAGGACGATGCCCAACACCTTGGTGCGCACACTGACAGCCCCAGCGATCGCCCAGAAACGCTGGAATGGCTGCGAGTGCAAGAAGCGCTTCACAGGCTCATCCTCACTACCCTCGCCCGGCTGTTGCGCCCGGCGCGAGTCCGATAAAGTAAACGACCATAATCATTTTAACCCGGCGAGCAGGTTCACGACCAGCACAGCCAGCCGCGTTTTAGTCAAACTGATGCATTTACAGGGTAGCAATCACCGGTAGAATCTATTCAGTGTGAAGCCTTATCGGTATGGCGAGCAGTGATGTAGTCGCTAGCATTGTGATCAGTGATGTCGCAGGATAACCCGTGTCTACGATGTGGCGCGTGCTGCGCCTATTTTCGTGTGTCGTTTTACTGGGCCGAAGCGGATGATTCTGCGACGGGCACGGTTCCGGTCAACCTGACGGAAGACCTGAACGACTTCCGGCGGTGCATGAAGGGAACCAACCGGCAGTTCCCTCGCTGTGTAGCGCTGCAAGGGCAGATCGGCCAGCAGGTGCGCTGCAGTATCTACGACCGGCGTCCATCCCCCTGCCGCGAGTTCGGCGTCAACTGGACGCACGGCATGCTGCATTTCGATCCAGCCGACTTGGAGCGCTGCACGCGTGCCCGCGCCGCGTGGGGGCTGCCGCCTTTGCTTGAAGACATGGCAGACTCCGGACACCCAGAGGTTTCGCCACCGGCAGCCGGCGCGGCATAGCACATTGCCTGGGGCCAGCCTGAGCTCGCGAAGCGGATATGAGGAAGAGCACATGCGCCATCCCCAACATCGCCGGGAACGAGTTGGGGATGGCCTGTTGTTAGCCCTTCAGCCGCGCCAGATATTTCTGGCGGAACTTCGCAACTTTCGGCGCAATCACAACGCGGCAATAGCCCTGAAACGGGTTCCGCTCGAAATACTGCTGGTGGTAATCCTCGGCGGGGTAGAACACCTCGAACGGCGCCAGTTCAGTCACGATCGGATCGTCCCACACGCCCTGGCGCTCCAGCTCAGCGATGACGTCTTCGGCTGTGGCGCGCTGCTCGGGCGAGTGGTAGAAGATCACCGAGCGATACTGCGGCCCGACATCGGCGCCCTGCCGGTTGAGCGTGGTCGGGTCGTGGATCGTGAAGAAGACTTCGAGCAGCTCCCGGTACGTGATCACCGCCGGATCAAACGTGATCTGGACCACTTCCGCATGTCCGGTGCGCCCGGTGCAAACCTGCTCGTAGGTCGGGTGGGGCACATGCCCGCCGGAGTAGCCGGAGACGACGTCGACCACCCCTCGCAGCGCGTCGTAGATCGGCTCCAGACACCAGAAACATCCACCGCCCAGGGTCGCCTGTTCCATCATCACCTCTCTGTCTTGCACTGCTGTCGTGCCAAGATTATAGCCATCTCAGGGCGCAACTGGCCGTCGGCTCAGTCCGCAAGCTCCCACACCGTCACAACGGAATCGATGTACGACTGGTGTAGCGCCCGCGCGACCGAGATCCGGTGGTGTCCATCGACCACGTAGTACACCTCGCCGACACGGATCAGCTCCACGGGCGGAAGCGGTGTGCCTCGCAGCATCAGGGTCGCCACACGGACCCAGCGCGGCTCATCCGCACGGCGCGTTGGCCGGAACGTATGATCAAAATCGTTGCTGCGATCCACGCTTCCCCGAATCGCCGACAGCGGAACCGCCCGCGTGCCTTCATAGTGACGGCTCTTGAGGCAGCGCACAACCTGAGCTTCGGCCAGGCGCAGCAGCCGACCCTGGCGGCGCAACGCCCGCGCAACCAGCCGGCCAAACAGGCCGGCGCGCCATTCTCGCCCGAACAACTGGCGTGCCTGTGGCGCGATAGACGCCGGGTCGGTCCAACCGCGAAGCAGGTTTCCCTGGGCAGAGAATTCCAGCATGATCTGCTTCATTGATCACCGCTCCAATGGGCTAATCTGCGAGAAGCGTGCTCGCGCCGATCCATTCCGGGTGCTCAGCGCCCCGGCGCCGCGGCCGCCACGGCAAGCGTTGTGGTTGTGCGCTTGAGCGCACCCGGGACGGGCGCGGGGCGCACCGTGCGTCCAAGCACGACCAGCAGCACCGAACTCAGCGGCAGCAGCAGCCCAATGGACAGTGCCGCAGCCAGACCAGCCGCCTCGATCACAGCCCCGGCCCCGGCATAGCCCACCACACCGCCGAGCCAGGGCGTTGCGGCAAAGCGCGCCAGACTGGCGCTGCGCGCTTCTTCGGGCACCATGTCGGCCATCAGCGCCGGGCCAACCGACAGGCTGACGCCCAGCACCGCGCTGAATACCTGCGACGCCCAGAAGTGCCACAGCGAGCTTGCCACCAGCACGCTTCCCACACCAGCCGCACCAGCCAGATAGCACAGCACGAGCAACGGGCGCCGGCCAACGCGGTCGGACAGCCAGCCGATCAGAAACGGCAGCGGTAGGTTGACAGCGCCCGCGATTGCGCCGGTGCTGCTGATCGCCGTCGAGTCGAAGCCAAGCTGGACCATCGCCAGGGGACGGCCCAGGCCGCCCATGAAGTGACTGACATAGGCCAGCGCGCTTGCCCCAAGCAGCAGCCAGATTGCCGGATGAGTCGCGGCTGTACCCTGGTGGCGCGTGCGCACAGGCACCGCCACGCTGCGCGGCACGGCCAGCCCCTGCGCCATCACCGCCGGCACCAGCACCACAACGGCCAGCCCCGCAAAGAGAGCATCGAATCCCCAGCGGTCAACTACCCGCCCTGCAAACAGACCCGCGATCAGCCCGCCCATGGCCAGGCTGGAGCCGACGACGCCGAAGACCAGGCCGCGCCGCCCGGCGCTCGCCAGCGCCCCGGTCAGAATGCTGACCGTCGCCAGTTGCACGCCGCACACAAACCAGCAGATGACGAGCGCCACGACCAACCCGACTAGGTGACCCACTGCGCCCATCAGGACCAACGCCAGCGAAGCCAGACTGGCGGACGCGGCAATGGTCGCCTTGCGGCGAGTCGTCTTCCCGGCCAGCCAGCCGCCCGCAAGCGTGCCCGCCGTCAGCGCGCCAAACGCCAGCGCTAGATAGATGCCCGTGATCCCCGCTCCGGCGCCTTTCTCGCGAACGTAGAAGGGCAAAAGCGGCAGCAACGAGTTTCCGATCAGGTACGGAGTCAGGTTGCAGATGAACAGCGCGAGCAGTTGTTTGCGGGCCATGGCCGTCTCCAGAAACATCGTGTGGGCGCGAACTGTGTACCATCCTAGGACACAAATGCATAGAAAACGCAGAGAGGCCGCCAAGCCCGCAGACTCCCCAAGCAAGGACCCTTCGAGCGCCGAGAGGCAGGCTCCCGCAGTTCGCGCTACAATTGCGCGACGATGCTGTTCATGGTCCCCCGTTGAGCGGTTGCCGCCGGGCCAAAACCCGGCGAGTGAGCAAAGGACAGGCCATGTCTCAACCCTTCATCCTGGGAGTCAACTACTGGCCGCGCCGCAAGGCGATGTTCTGGTGGTCGGATTTCGACGCCGGGGAAGTCCGCGAGGAATTTAGCGTGATCGCGTCGCTGGGGATGCAGGTCGTGCGCATCTTCCTGCTGTGGGAAGATTTCCAGCCGGCGCCGGACACGGTCTCGCCTGAACGGCTGCGTGATCTGAGGACCGTCTGCGACATCGCCGCCGACCTCGGCCTGGGCCTGGACATCACCTTCTTCACCGGCCATATGAGCGGGCCGAACTGGGCGCCGCCCTGGCTGCTGGACGAGCGCGTCCCGCCGATGCCCCCCGGCAAGCTGATCAGCGGCGGACGCCCGGTGAATATCGGCTATCGCAACTATTTCACCGACCCGGTGGCGCGCGAAGCCCAACGTCTACAGGTCCGGACCGTGGTTGGTGCGCTGCGCGATCACCCGGGCGTGTGGATGTGGAACCTGGGCAACGAGCCGGATCTGTTCGCCATCGCGCCGGACCGGGAAACCGGCCGTGCCTGGGTACAGGAGATGACCGGCCTGATCAAGTCGATCGACCCGGCGCACCCGGTCACGTGCGGGCTGCATTCTGCCAGTCTGTTCCGCAGCGATCCGCTGCGCATCGACGACACGTTCACCATCGCCGACGTAGCGGTCATGCACAGCTACCCGATGTACGTGCCCTGGCTCGATAACCCGCTCGACCCGGACTACGTCCCGTTCACCTGCGCGCTGACGACTGCTCTGTGCGGCAAGCCCACCCTCATGGAAGAGTTCGGGGGATGCACCGCCCCGCCCGGCGAGCCGTCGCAGACCTGGGAGTGGGTGTCGTATGGCGAGCCGCGCGCGCAGTTTATGGCATCCGAAGAGGACTTCGCCGCGTATATCGAGGCGGTGCTGCCGCGGCTGGTCCAGGTGGGGGCCACGGGCGCGATGATCTGGTGCTACGCGGACTACGCGCCCGAGCTGTACGATCGTCCGCCGTGCCTGGAGTCGCTGCACGAGCGGTTTTTCGGCCTGGTGCGCCCTGACGGCTCGCTCAAGCCGCACGCGGAGGTGATCCGGCAGTTCGCGGCCGCGCAGCCAGTCGTGCAGCCGCCCGTTCACACCGTGTCGCTGGACATGACGCCCGATGATTTCTACGCAGACCCTGAGGGCAACGTCCGGCGCCTGTACAAGACGTATCTGGAGCAGCGCCCGGCCGTACCCTCAGCCTGAGTCCTGGCACGCTGCCCGGCACACAATACCGCTATGATCCCGATCACGACCCGCACTCTGTCCGCCCTCGCCCTCTGCGAGCGCCGCGCCTGGCTGGACGCACGCGCCGACCGGCCGGACGACGGCCCGCTGACCCTGGGCGTCGAGTGGGCGGGGCGCGGGCCGGCAACGCTCGAAGAGCATCGCGCTGCGGACTGGGTCAGCGCGGTCGAGCAAACGCGACGGTGGATGCAGCAGGGCGCAGTATGCATCTACGGTGCCTGCTTCGAGCTACATCTGCCGCTGGATCTCTCCGACCGGGTCTACACGATCCGCGCCCGCATCGACCGGCTGATGCGCATCGAGCATCTGGGGCGGGCCTGCTACGCGCCTATTTTGCTGCGCGAGCCAATGGCAGCGGATGAAGCCGATCGGGACGTGCTCGATCTGTGGGTGTGGATCCTGGCCACGCTGGATGGCAGCCCGCCGCCAGCCGAAACCTGGCTTGGGGTGGACGCTCTGGGGCGAGCCAGGCGACGCCTGCCGCACGAATACGATGAGGGGCGTGTGCTTGACGCTCTGACGCGGGCGTCAAACGTGCTGTACCGGTCAGAGGCGCCCGCCGTGCGCCTGATTGATGCCTGCAAGACATGCCCGCACCAGGCCGCCTGTCACGCGATCGCCCGCGAGGCCGACGCGCTGGAGCTGCTGTACGGCGTCGCGCGGCACGTGCGCGAGGGGCTACGCGCGGCAGGATACCGCTCGCTGGCCGAGGTGGCGGCGGCTCGTGTCGATGAGCTTCAGCGGGTGAGAGGCATTGGTCCAAGGACTGCTCCGCGGATTCACGCCAACGCGCGCGCCTGGCTCACGGGACGCCCCGTGCGCCTGCGCCCCACACCAGACGTCTGCCGCGCCGGTGGTTGGATGTTCGACCTGGAAACGCTGGAGCGCAGGGGGCAGATCGTGCCCTGGTGCATGGGCTGGTGCGACGAATCCGGCCGCGCGCAGATTGCGCTGGTCGGACCGGTGCAGACGCCTGAGGTGCTGGCTCTGCCGGGCGGGCAGCAGGTCACCCTGGCGCCGGACAGCGACAGCCTGTGGGAGATCTTCGCAGCAGCGATAGACGATGGCCGCCCGATCTTCCACTGGACCGGCTATGACGCGGCCATTCTGCGCGCTACCGCGTCGCCGGCGATCCAGGCAGCGCTCGGCCCGCGCCTGCAAGACCTGCACCGGCACTTTACCCGGTCGATCAGCCTGCCCCTGCGCAGCACATCGATCAAGGCAGTGTCTACCTATCTCGGCTATCCATGGCCCGGCTACAACGAGTGGTTCGCGGCGTATCTCGACTACCGGTACTGGCTGGACAGCGGCGCAATCGACGCGCTGGAGCGCGCCTGCCTGTACCAGCGCGCCGATGTCCAGTCGATGGCCTGGGTCTGGCGGTGGTGGATGGCGACAGACGGCGCGCCCGACCTCAGTCCGGGTGCGTGAGCGCGGCAAGCTGCGCGTCCAGGCTGGCAAGCGCGACGTCCAGATCGCGGTACCAGATCAGGTGCAGCGCGGGGTCCGGATTGCCCCGGATCATGGCCGAGAGCGGCGCGCCTTCTTCGCACAGGCAGATGACCGGGATCTGTCGCCGGTGCAGCGCGTAGCCGATCTCATAACCCACGCCCAGCGAGGGGACGCTCACCTCGGCCACGACCAGATCGGCAGCATCCAGCCAGGCCACATCCTGCGCGTAGATGGCGTGGTCATCCAGCCCGGCGCCTTCCAGTGTGGCGAACGCAACTCCCTCAGACAGCACCCTGTGCCCTGCCTGCTGTAAATGCGCGACGATCGCCTGATAGCGCGCCTGCAGCGCCCGCCCGCCGCGGATGGATGCCGCGAAGTAGATTCGCATCGGAGACCTGTCCTGCGTGGTGGAGTCGGGATATCCGCCCCCATGATAGCCGGGCGAACCCACCGCCACAAGAAAATCGCGTCCCGGATGGTGGGACGCGAGGCGCGCTAGCGAGAGTCGCCTCAGGCGGCGGGGGCGGGATGCTCGACGTACAGCTCGCTCGCCAGCTCGTTGCCGAGCACCAGCCGGTCCCCGGCGCACTCCAGATGAACCGGGCCATTGAACGGGCTGCGCGCGACGACCTGGACGGGCGTTCCCGGCACGAGCCGGACGCTCTCCAGATAGCGCAGCTTTTCCGGGTCGTGCGTCTTGACCCGGCTGACTAACGCGGGGGTGTGTTCCGGCCATTCGCTCAAGGGCTTGTCGTCAATCACCGGCATCACGCCGTCCTTTGAGGGGATCGGCTCGCCATGCGGGCAGCGCTTGGGAAACCCCGCCATCTCGTCCATCCGCTCGATCACGCGCTCGTCCACGCCGCGCTCCAGCCGGTCGACCATGTCATGCACTTCATCCCACCCGAACTGCATCACCTTGACCATGAACGCTTCGAGAATGCGGTGGCGGCGAATGACGTACAATGCGATTTTCTCGCCTTCAGGCGTGAGCTGCACGCCCTGGTAAGGCTCATGGCGGATATAGCCGTTCTCCGCCATGCGGCGCACCATGCGCGAAGCCGCCTGCAGCGACACGCCCATCGCGTCGGCGATCATCGACAGTGTCGCCCACGGATGCTCATCCTGAAGGCGATAGATCTCGGCCAGATAGAACCAGACGGTCGGACACATGACAAACCTGCTACATTCATTGGAGGCGCCACACAGCGCACGGAACCCAGAGCCGCCAACACTGCCAATTTTTTAAAGATTTATTTGAGAAAATATACCCGGTTCGTTATCCCTCTGCAACAGATTTGCGCCCAGCCGCCCAAAACTCAGGCCGGATTTCAACCGGGTTGAAACCAGAACATCCCCGTCTGTGAAAATTGTGTTTAATACCGGGGCCTTGAGTCCGCCGGTAAGCTATGGTTAAATCGGCGAGCAGTTGAGAATGATTCGCAATAACGAGCATACCTTTGCTGCTGCGAATCGTCGAATCGACATCTACTCTACGCATTGGAAGGAGCGTTGCATGGTTCGTGTACGTCACACTATCGCCAGCCTGCTGCTGGTGATCGCCCTGGCCTCGATCGTCATCCCCATCCCGCCCAGTAACAACGGGGAACATTTGCTGGATGCGGCCGAGGCGCAAGGAACCAGTCTGACAGTTTATTCCGGTCGCAGCGAGAATCTCGTCGGGCCGATCATTGAGCAGTTCGAAAAAGATACCGGTATTGAAATCGAAGTGCGCTATGGGGATACCACCAGCCTCGCGCTGGCCCTGGTTGAAGAGGGGCGCAACACACCCGCGGACGTTTTCTTCTCCCAGGATGCAGGTGCGCTCGGCCTGCTGACGAACGCAGACCTGCTCACCCCCCTGCCCGCGTATATCCTGGACAGCGTCGAGCCGCGCTTCCGCGACCCGAACGGCACCTGGGTCGGCATCACCGGACGCGCGCGCGTGGTCGCGTACAACACCGATGCGCTATCTGAGGAAGACCTGCCCGAAACCCTTTTCGGCTTCACCGACCCCGCCTGGCGCGGCCGGATCGGCTTCGTGCCGACCAACGCGTCCTTCCTGGCGCATCTGACCGCTATCCGCGTGGTGGAAGGCGACGACGCGGCGCGTGAGTTCGTTGAAGGGCTGATCGCCAATCAGGCGCTGGAGTACGAGCG
Organism: Thermoflexus sp.; assembly: GCA_020724465.1. Classification (GTDB taxonomy): domain Bacteria; phylum Chloroflexota; class Anaerolineae; order Aggregatilineales; family Aggregatilineaceae; genus DYGX01. The sequence goes on along the minus strand of DYGX01000011.1, from coordinate 51,863 downwards.
GAATCCCGCAGCGGTGGCCGGCGTTGCCGCCGGCGAGGTCGATGCCGCGCTGGTCAACCACTACTATCTGTTCCGCCTGCTGGCGGAAAATCCCGATGCGCCGGTTGCGAACTACTACTTCCCTGGCGACGACATCGGAAACCTGATCAATGTCGCGGGTGTTGGGATCCTCAGCGCGTCGGACGCGAAGCCACTGGCCCAGCAGTTCATCGCCTATCTGCTCTCGCGCACGGCGCAGCAGTACTTCGCCGAGGAGACGTTTGAATACCCGCTGCTGATCGGCTTCCCGGCAGACCCGCGCCTCAAGCCCCTGGACGAGATCGAAACGCCTGAGATCAATCTCAGCGATCTGGATGACCTGCAGGGCACGCTCGACCTGCTGGACAGCCTGCTGACCCAGTAGCCGCATCGGTACCACCCATGTTAAAACCGGAATCGTCGGGACTGTCCTGTCCTGACGATTCCTGCTGTCAGGGCCGAGGTCGATGATCCGCACGCTGCCGCGATCCACTCCCATCTCGCGCCTGTTGCTGGCGGTGACGATCCCGCTGGCGCTGGCACTGCTGCTCCCGACGGTCTACCTGGCGCTGCGCGCCGCGCAGGTGCCGTCCGGCGACGCGCTGAGCTACCTCACGCGTGCCGGCACCCTGCGCGTGATTGGGCGCAGTCTGCTGCTGGTCGGCGCCGTATCGCTGTCGGCGGCGGCAATTGGCATCCCGGCGGCCTGGCTGACCGTCCGCACCGATCTGCGCGCGCGCCGTCTGTGGACGGTGGTGCTGACGGTGCCGCTCGTCATTCCGTCCTACGTCTTCGCGCTGGCGCTGGTCGGCGCGCTGGGGCAGCGCGGTTTCGTACAGGGCTGGCTGGCGCCGCTGGGAGTCGAGCGCTTGCCGTCGATCTACGGGTTCTGGGGGGCGTGGCTGGCGATCACGCTGCTGTCCTACCCGTACGTCTTTCTGAGCGTCCGGGCAGGGCTGAAGGGCCTTGACCCGGCGCTAGAAGAAGCCTCGCGCACGCTGGGGCGCTCTGGCTGGGAGACATTCCGCCGTATCACACTACGCCAGCTCATGCCGTCGATCACGGCGGGGGTGCTACTGGTGGCACTCTACACGCTCAGCGACTTCGGCGCCGTCGCGATCATGCAGTACAACGTCTTCACCCGCGCCATTTACCTGCGCCTGAGCCTCGACCTGGGCCTGGCCGCGCTGCTGTCGATCGTTCTGGTGGCGCTGTCGGTCGGCATCCTGGTGCTGGCTCACATCACCGAGCCGCGCGGCAGCCACTACACCCAGCGCAGCGCGCGCGTGCCCCGCCGCGTGACGCTGGGTCGCTGGCAGGGGGCCGCCCAGGCTTTTCTGGCCCTGATCGCCCTGGGCGCGTTGATCGCGCCGCTGGGTGTGCTGAGCTACTGGCTGGTCAATGGGTTACAGCACGGCGAGACGGTCAATAGCGTCCTGGCGCCGCTGCAGCGGTCAATCCGGGCGGCGGCGCTGGCGGCGCTGGCAGCGGGGGCACTCGCGCTGCCGTTCGTCATCTTGCAGGTGCGCTACCCAAGCCGGTTGAGCCACGCCCTTGCGCAGGGCGCTTATCTCGGCTACGCGCTGCCGGGCGTCGTGGTGGGGCTGGCGTTCGTCTTCCTGGGCGCCAAGGCCCTGGGTGCGCTGAACCAAACCTTCGGCCTGAGCGACTATCGCAGCCTCGGCCTGCTCGTTTTTGCCTACGTGGTGCGCTTTCTGCCGCAGGCGATCGGGCCTGCCCGCGCCGGTCTGCTTCAGGTGAACCCGCATCTCGAAGAAAGCGCCCTCACCCTGGGCCGCAGCCGCCCGCGCGTTTTCCTCAGCGTCACGCTGCCCCTGATGCGGCCGGGCGTGATCGCAGGCGTCGCGCTGATGTTTCTGACGGCGATGAAAGAACTGCCTATCACGCTGCTCTTGGCGCCGACAGGCTACACCACGCTCGCGACGCAGATCTGGTCTGCCAGCAGCGAGGCATTCTACGCCCGCGCGGCTGCGCCCGCGCTGGTGCTCGTGCTTATCTCCGCGCTGTCGCTGGTCTACATCCTGGATTCCGATGACTGAACCCGCCGCCATCGTCTGCCACAACCTTAGCAAATCGTTCGGCCCGGTCCGCGCCGTCGAGTCGGTCAGCTTTCGCCTTGAGCGTGGGCACTTTCTGGCACTGCTCGGTCCCAGCGGGTGCGGCAAGACCACCGTGTTGCGCATGATCGCCGGGCTGGAGACGCCCGATGCCGGCACGATCGAGCTGGCCGGGCGGGTGGTCGATGGGGGTGGCGCCAGCATGCCGCCCCATCACCGCCGTGTCGGGCTGGTCTTTCAGGACTACGCGCTGTTCCCGCACCTGACCGTTGCCGAGAATATCGCTTATGGGCTGGGGCGCGGCACCGAGCGGCAAGCGCGCGTTGCGACGCTGCTCAGCCTGGTCGGGCTGACGGGGTATGAGGCGCGCTACCCCCGCGAGCTATCCGGCGGGCAGCAGCAACGCGTGGCGCTGGCCCGCGCGCTTGCCCCGCAGCCGGATCTGCTTCTGCTCGACGAGCCGTTTTCGAATCTGGACGTCGCGCTGCGCACGCAGGTACGCGAAGACGTGCGCCAGATCATTCTTGAGGCGGGCGTCTCCGCCATTCTGGTCACGCACGATCAAGATGAAGCCATGAGCCTGGCGGACTGCATCGCGGTGATGTTCGCCGGGCGCATCCATCAGATCGGCACGGCCCGCGCTTTGTACGAAGCGCCGATCTCGCGCCAGGTCGCGCAGTTCCTGGGCGAGGCCAACGTGCTTCCCGGCGACGCGCGCAGCCACTCCGTATCGACCGCACTCGGCGAGCTGCCCCTGCGCGCCGCGCCCCTGCACGGCCCGGTCGACGTGCTGCTGCGTCCCGAAGCCATCGACCTGTCGGCAGATGGCGCCGGAACCGCGGCGAGGGTTCAGCGCGCCGTGTATCATGGCTCGCATCAGGCGGTGTGGGTGACGCTGGCAGACGGTACGCCGCTCAAGGTGCTCACCGGCCCCGAGGTCGACTGGCTGCCTGGCGCGCCGGTGAGGGTGCAGGTGCGCGGCGAGGTGCTGGCCTTTCCGCGCGCGGACGGCTAGCTTCCGCCTGAGACAAGGCGCCCGACCCCTTCACAGGCGGAGCCGGGCGCAAGATCCAGACCGGCAAGCCGGGGCGGCCGCTACCGCTTCCAGGGCGGTGTGGTGGGCAGATGTCGCTCGAACTCCGCGATCAGCCCGGCCTCGTAGTCGCCCGCGTAGGTTCCGGCAAAAAAGCGTTCCATCGCTTCCTCATAAAACCGCTGCCACGATGCTTCCTCATCACCGGGGATGATCGGGTAGAACAGCGCCTGGTTGGCGCGCGCCGCCTGCATGTCGCCCGGTGCGTCCCCGATCATCAGGATATGGTCCGGCGCATAGCGCCCGCCCGACGCCAGCGCGAGGTGTTGGGCTTTCTTGCCCATCTCCTGTCCCGCGATCACAGACACGTACTGCGCCAGGTTGTGCTCGCTCCACTCCTGATTGAGCGCGGCAGTCGGCGTGGCCGACACGACGATCATATCGGCCCGGTCCTGCATGGCCTGCAGGCATTCGCGCACGTAGGGGAACGGCGGCACACCGTGGACCATCTCCGCGATGGCCTTGTTGACGGCGGTCGTCCACGCCAGGGCACGCTCAAGCTCCGGATCGTGCGGATGCTCGGCCATATACGCTTTCAGCCCGCTGTCGCTGTGCGGATAGCGGTCCTGCTGGATGAAGGCGCGCAGCGCGTTGGCCTGCGGGATCGTCACACCGCGCCGGATCACTTCCTCTCGCTCGCGCAACAGGTCGAAAACCATCACCAGCGCCGGCCAGCGATTCGTGCCGCGCCAGGTTGAGTAGAGGTTGACGAACTCCGCCGCCTGACGCGCATATTTGGACACCGGCTGCAGGTTCCAGTGCAAGATGATGTTGGGGATGAAGCACTCCTTGTGCTTGATCTCCATCGTATCGAAGGCGCACCCGTCCGAGTCGATTCCGATCAGGAACTCATGGCGGGGATGGAAGTCGCGCAGGGGTTGGACAGCATCAGACATTGAGCCTATCCTTTCGTTTGCCGGTATGCTTGCGGCACATACGCGGGCAACCGCTGCTCGGCGAACACCGGCGCGAGCCGGGCAAAACGCTGCAACCCGTCAACCAGCGGGACTTGCGGCGTTTCGGTGCCGATCAGCGGCCGCACATAAGCCAGAAAGTCGTCGGTGACATCCAGCCGGCTGGGAGCGATCCAGTCGGCGGGGAACGTCCGCTCGGAGTTGGCAACCTGCTCCAGCGGCACGCGGTCGTAGCGCACGCGGTAGGTGGGACCGGGCTCGCGCAGGATGGTCGCCATCCAGCCGTTCTCGCCCGCCAGCGCGATCTCAACCGCCTTGCGCCCGACCTGGTACGCCTCGTCGAGATCCACGGTCGAGGCGTAGAGCATATCGTGGCGCTGGCCCGTGCCGGGGATATTGGCACGCGCCGAGCCGGGCACAGGCAGGCCCCGCCCGTTGAGCGCATTGATCACCGCCTGCCCCACCATCATCTTGCTCGCGCCAAACTCCGTGTGACCGAAGGCATCCTTGCGCGCGCCGATCTCGCCCACGTCGTAGCCTTCGCTGACAATCACCAGCGCGCGGCCCTCGCGCCTGAGCAGGTCGTTCACCGCGTCGGCCAGCTCGTCGAGCGTCAGCTTCGCCTCGGCCAGCACGATTAGCAGCGGCAGTTCGCGCCGGGGATCGGCCAGCCGCGCCGCCGCCGGAATGAAGCCGATTTTGCGGCCCATCGCCTGAACAACCAGGACCGGATCGGCCGGGCTGGACCCGGCGTTCTCCTCGTTGAGGTTCTGGACGTTAAGCGCCCAATAGCGCGCCACGCTGCCATACCCCGGCGTGTGATCGATGAGCTGAAACGCCGAGTCGCCCACGTCGTTATCGATCGTCTTCGGCACCCCGACCGCCACCAGATCGAGGCCGCGCTGCGCCGCCAACTGCGAGACTTTGTGGGCGGTGTCCATCGAGTCGTTGCCGCCAATGTAGAAGAAATACCCGATGTCGTGCGCCTTCATGACCTCGATCACCCGCTCGAAATCCTCTTGCTGGCTGGCCTTCAGCTTGTAGCGGCAGGTCCCAATCGAACCGGCAGCCGGCGTAGTGCGCAGCAGCGCGATCTCCTGCGGATCCTGGGCGGACAGATCGAGCAACTCCTCTTTCAACACACCCTCAATCCCATGCCAGCCGGCGTAGACGGTGCCAAATGTCTCCGGGTGATCGTGGCATGCCTCGATCACCCCCCGCAGGGAATTATTGATGACCGGTGTTGGTCCGCCGGACTGGGCGACAATCACATTTCGTGGCATAAGTGTTTTCCCTTTCTTGATTATCGTGCGGCATCTCACCAGGCTTTCACCGCGATCGTATCCAGGGGAAGCATGTATTCATCGGTCATGCCGGGCACCGGGATCCGCGTGTTGTCCCACCACTGGTAAACGATCAGGAACAGAGGATACGAACCCGACGGGATGGCGTCCGGCAAGCGCAGCGTGCGCTCGTCGATGTAGAAGCGGCCCGGCTGCCAGCGGCTCGTCTCCGGCGGCTCTCCGGCGACCTGCGGCGCGCCGTCCACCTGCACGAGCGTCTCCCCTTCCGGCGTCCGGAAGCGGATGCTCACGCTGTAATCAAGCTGCACCGGATAGTCCACCGACCACCACAGGCGCAGCGCGATAGTTTCGCCCTCGCGCCAGGCCACCGGCTGATGCTGCTCGTCACCAGGCCGGATGATGTCCACACCGTGGAAGCGCATCCCGTTGTCGAACAAAATCCCGTCTCGATCCGGGGGGCCTTCGTAGAGCCGGACGAGGAAATTCCACGGGCCGACATAGCGTCCGGGCACGCGCCCCTCGCGCACCGCAGCGGACAGCACCGGGTCTTCCGACCCGTCGACGGTCGCAAACCACACCCGGCGCTGATCCGCCGGAGCGTGCACAAACGTCAGGCCGTGCGGAAAATAGAGGCGAGTGTAATAGTCCCACGCTTCGGGCGGCGCGTCCACCGCCTCGTCGACCACCATCACATCGCCCCACCGGACCTGCGTGCGGAGCCAGTCGAACACCATCATCATCGGCGGGGCGCCCACGCTGTCATGCAGAGCAGCCGGTGAGAGCGGCACGAGCAGCCCGGCAGCCAGCACACCGGCAGCCACCACCTGCCCCCAGCGCGGCAGGTGCGCCACGCCTGCCCCGATCCACACCGCCAAACCCACCAGCAGCCACAGGCCATAGCGCAGGCGGAAAAAGCCGGTCAGCGGGTTTGTGACATACAATACGACTGCCCCGCCGATGGTCCATAGCATCCAGATCAGCTCCTGACCACGCATCCGGCCACCGCGCGCCAGGATGGCCACCGCCGACACCAGCGCCAGCGCAGCCCAGATCGCAGCCAGATCGCCGGTCGCCAGCTCGAACAGATCCGCAAGGGCCGCGGGCAACGGCGGAAGTTCGAGCGCCTCGGTGGCGTCGAGGCGACTGCCGGACAGCACGATATCCGCTTTCGCGAGCGCCTCGGGCAGCAGCAGCGCCCCGGTGACCAGGCCGGGCAGCCACCAGCGCCAGACGGATCGCGGGGCCAGCGCGAGAGAATAGGCCACGAGCGCGACGATGGCAAACATACTGGTCAGGTGCGTGTAGAGCAACGCGCTCAACGTCAGACCGAGCGCCAGCCCGCGCCGCAGGGTTGGCCGGTAGAAGTAACGCTGCATGAGCCACAACGCCGCGACCAGCAGCGTCATCATCAGCGCATAGCCGCGAACGGCGACGCTCAGAACAACCATGTAGCTCAGCGCCCCGTAGGCCAGCATCGCAAACCAGCCCGCCCGATGACTGGCCTCGCGCCGAATCGCCCGGTACAGCAGCGCCGCGCCAGGCAAAAAGATCAGGACCGAGAAGTAGCGTGCCGCCAACGGATGCAGCCCGGCGACCTCTTTCCAGGCCGCCAGAGCCAGATAGTAGAGCGGCGGCCAATCATACGGAGTCCAGGCGAGCACCTGGCGTGGCGAGCCAAGCGTCTGCCAGATAGTCCAGATCTCGTCTTGGTTGAGTTCCAGTCCGCGAAGCTGCAGAACCCGGCTGGCCGCGAGAAGCAGCAGTGTGGCAGCCAGCCCAAGCATGCGATCGGCAGCGCGGTGCATGATCGCGTTCCCTCGCCTGTGTTCCAGACACCCCGACGCAGGCCGCTAGGCTTCCCATTCCGTGTGAAACACGCCCGGTTGATCGGTGCGGCGGTAGGTGTGCGACCCGAAATAGTCGCGCTGGGCCTGGGTCAGGTTGGCAGGCAGCCGGGCCGAGCGATAGGCGTCGAAATAGGCCAGCGACGCCGACAGCGCCGGAACCGGGATCCCATGCCGGACGGCCAGCGCGATCACACGCCGCCAGGCCGCCTGGCGCTGCGCGATCGCCGAGCGGAACGGCTCGGCCAGCAGCAAATTGGGCAGGTCCGGCTGCGCCCCGAACGCGGCACGGATGTCTTCCAGCAGCGCGGCGCGGATAATGCATCCCCCGCGCCAGATCTTGGCAATGCCGGCCAGGTCGAGATTGTAGCCGTATTCGGCGCTGGCGGCCTGCATCAGGTCGAACCCCTGCGCGTAGGCGCATAGCACCGCGCTGTACAGCGCCGACCGCACGTCTTCGAACAAAGCCGCGCGATCGCCAGCAAAACGCTCGCCCGGATCCGGGAACACCTCAGAAGCCGCCAGCCGCTCGTCGCGGTGCGCCGAGATGATCCGCGCCTCGACCGCCGCGTTGATGGTGTGCGTCGGCACGCCCAGATCGAGCGCGTTCTGGCTGGTCCACTTGCCCGTGCCCTTTTGCTGCGCTTCGTCCAGGATCAGCTCGACCAGGGGCTGACCGGTCACGTCGTCGCGCCGGGCGAAGATCTCGGCGGTGATCTGGATCAGGTAGCTATTCAACTCGGCGCCGTTCCACTCGCTGAACGCCTGGTGCAGGTCCGAGGCCGACGCTCCGCCCACGCGCTTGAGCAGATCGTACGCTTCGGCGATGGCCTGCATGATGCCGTACTCGATCCCGTTGTGAACCATCTTGACGTAATGCCCGGCGCCGCGCGGGCCGATATACGCCACGCACGGCTCGCCATCCACCTTGGCCGCGATGGCTTGAAACGCCGGCTCGATCAGCCGGTACGCTTCTGGCTGCCCGCCCGGCATGATGGCCGGGCCGCGCAGCGCGCCTTTCTCGCCGCCAGACACGCCACTGCCGATGAACAGGAACCCTTCGCGCTCCAGCTCAACTGCCCGGCGCTCGGTGTCGCCGAAAAAGCTGTTGCCGAGATCGATCAACAGATCGCCCGCGTCCAGATAGGGCTTGAGCGAGCCGATTGCCTCGTCCACAACGCCCGCCGGAACCAGCAGGATGATCCGGCGGGGCCGCTCAAGCGCGCCGACAAAGGTTGGAACGTCGCCGAACGCGGCCAGCGCTCCCGCACTGTGCGCCGCCTCGAACGCGGCCCGTTTCTCCGGCGCCAGATCGTAGCCTGCGACGCTGAAACCGTGCGAAGCCAGATTGCGCGCCAGGTTGGCACCCATCACACCCAGCCCTACCATGCCGAATTGATAGCCCGCCATTGTTCTTCCCTCTTTCCTTGCGCGGCTCTGCCACGCCAAACACACTCAAGAAATTGCCGTTCCCACGCCAGCCCGGCGCTCGTTCAGCCGACGGGCTTGACGCGGTACAACTGCTCTCCCGCTTTGGGGATAACCACGATGCCCTCATCCTCGCGGCCCCGCCACGCGTCCAGGTCGATGCGGGCCGGATCCGCATAGCCCAGATTGAGCACAGCGCACTCGTCGGCAGGGATCTGCGAGGCCAGCGTCACCTGGATACGCGGCTGTTCCACGCCGTTCTCGTATGTTCCCGCTCCCTTCAAATGGGTGCTGTGCGCCAGGACGCCGAGCGGGATGTCCGCAAAGCGATCCCACTGCTTGAGGAAATAGTCGCGCACGTGGTAGCCCACGCGATACAGATAGCGCCCGTGTACTGCGCTGACCGAGCGCAGATGCGGGGCGTAGACGATCACCTCGCCCCCGTCCGCGATGCCCGGCTCCAGCTTGTACATCGCCTTGGCCGCCGTCCACAGCTCATCATACATGGGCGGCGCCTGCGACAGCACCCGTCGAAACGGGCGATCAAGCCAGGTGATGTGACGCTGCGCCGACAGCTCTGCTGCCGCCTGAAAGGCCGGCTCGTGCGGGCCGACGAACGTCCCCGTGATGCCCTCCCGCTCCACCACCAGCGCCACCAGCGTGATCGGCGTGGGCACCAGCTCTGCCGCGGCGTGGATCATGGCGCGCATCGGCGTCTGCGCGATCCCGATGGTGTTCAGAATGGTCTGCAACGCGCCGAGCCAGTGTGTGACGTTGATCATCTCCGGGCCGGAAATGCCGGGAAACAGATACTTGGTTCCGCCGGAGAACCCAACCACCTCGTGCGGGAAGGTCGGGCCAACGATCAGCAGATGATCGCATTCCAGCGCGCGGCGATTGATGCGCACCGGCACGTCGCCCCCCAGCGAGGGATGCCAGATATCGCCGGCCAGTGCCTGAACCTGCTCGCGCGGGATGACGCCGAGCATTGCCAGAGCGTCATCGTCATCCCAGGCGTGGTTCAACAGGCCGACATGGCGATAGTCCGTCGCCCGCTCGGCAGGCGACAGGCCGACCAGATCCAGCAACGCGCTGTCGCTGAGCGGCAGATGAGTCCCCAGCGCCACCATGAAGTCAAGCTGCCGGGCCGGCTTCAGCAGATCGACCAGGGCGCGGAACAACATGGGCAGTGGCAGAGTCCGCGTGTGGTCAGGGATCAGCACCAGGACGCGCTGCCCGCGGAACCGGTCGACCAGCGCGGACTCCAGCGCCGCGCGGACCTGCGCTTCGGAAAGCGCGCCCACCGCAGCCGCCGCGGACGCGTAGAGTGTCGTTTGCACATCAGACCCCAGCATAGGCGCTGAACCCTCCATCGACCGGCAGCACCACGCCGGTCACAAACGCCGCGGCCGGCGAAACCAGCCACAGCACGGGACCGAGCAGGTCATCCGGCGTGCCGAAGCGCCCCATGGGCGAATGCTCCAGGATCTGCCGGCCACGCTCGGTCAACTCGCCCGTTTGCTCGTCGATCAACAGGTAGCGATTCTGGTTGGTGAGGAAGAAGCCAGGCGCGATCGCATTCACACGCACCTGCGGTGAATACTCCTGAGCGACGTACACGGCGAGCCACTGGGTGAAGTTGTTGATTGCGGCTTTGGCGGCGCTGTACGCCACGACGCGGGTCATCGGGCGAAACGCGCTCATCGACGACACGTTGACGATCGCGCCCTCGCCCCGCTCCGCCATCACACGGCCAAACACCTGCGTGGGAAGCACGGTTCCCAACAGGTTCAGGTCAAATACGTAGCGCAGGGCTTCTTCGGGGAGATCGAAGAAGGACTGGCGGCTGTCGGTCGTCGCCTCGGGGCGGTTGCCCCCGGCGCAGTTGATCAAGATGGTCGCCGGGCCGAACCGCCGACGGACCTGCTCCTCCGCTTCACGCAGGGCGTCGCGGTCAAGCACATCGCCATAGACGGCGATCGCACGCTCGCCGATCTCGCTGGCGCATTCCTGGCCGCGCTCATAGAGCCGGTCGAGCAGCGCCACGTTGGCGCCGTGCCGGGCCAACCCTTCCGCGATAGCAAAACACAGCACGCCGCAGCCACCGGTCACCACCGCGGTCTTGCCCGAAAGATCAAAGGGGTCCTGAGGCATTCAGTCTCGGGGTCTCCTCGCCCCCAATGGAATCGTCGTGAGCGCCGCTCTTCACCCGGCTGGCGGCCCAGTTGAGCCGCGCACGACCAGCTCAACTGGGATCAGCGTGCGCGGCGGGACAGGCTGATGTGGGCGGGTCAGGCGCTTGAGCAGCAGTCGCATCGCGCGCTCGCCCTGAACCCGCGCCGGAACCCGTACGGTCGTCAGCGGGGGATCGACATGCCGCGAGGACAGGATGTCATCACAGCCGGTTACCGACAGATCATCGGGAATACGCAGGCCATGCTCGCGGCAGACCGCGTAGACCTCAAGGGCGACCTCATCGTTGAACGCGACGATGGCGCCAGGGCGATCCGGCTGCACCAGCAGCGCCTCGATCGCGCCGCGCCAGTCGTCGTTGGCATAGGTTGGCCGGTCAATCTCTACCCGCAGCGCCGGGTCCGGTATAACCCCCGCCTCGGCATGAGCGCGCAGATAACCGTCCAGCCGCATCCGCGCGGGGTAGTAGTGCGGAGCTGCCAGATTTAACAGAGCGATCCGGCGGTGGCCCAGTCCGAGCAAATGCGCGGTCGCCTGATATGCCGAGCTGATATGGTCCATCAGCAGGCAGGGCACGGCCGGGTTCTCCACCAGATAGTTGCACAGAACCAGCGGCATCGTCCCCTGAGCCAGGGTGAGAACGGTGTCGGGATCGGCGCGCGGCGAGATGTACAGCACACCATCGGCGACCGTTCGCTGGGTGAGCAGCTCGATATACGCGTGCTCGCGGGCGGCGTCACCGCGCGTGCTGCACAACAGCAGCGTGTAACCCGCGGTAATCGCCACATCCTCTATCGCTTCGACCATCTGGTTGATGACCGGATCGGCGATGGTGGGCAGCACCACGGCAACGGTGCGTGTCTGGTTCGTGCGCAGGCTGCGCGCGGCGAGGTTGACGCGGTAATCAAGCTGGCGGATGGCTTCGTTCACGCGGCGGCACGCCTCGTCGCTCACCAGTTCCGGATTGTTCAGAACGCGCGAAACAGTGGCCGTCGATACCCCGGCGAGCCGGGCCACATCTTCCATCGTAGCGGGCATCGAGCAACCTCAAACAGCCGCAGCCGCCAACCTGATAACGGTATTGTAATCGATTACAGTAAAGCGTATCCGCCCGGGTTTGTCAAGCAGCCGCCTTCTTACTCACGCCGTGTGACATAGCGCCGGATAAAGGCGCTGACGCGCTCCACCTGATGTGGTACGCCTTCAATCACCAGACGATCGCGGTCGATCCGCACAATCCCCAGATGATCCGGTTCCAGCGCCTCAAGCGACGCCGACCACCCATCGCCCGACACTTCGAGCAGGCCGGTGGGCGTTCCGCCCGCCTGGACGAGATAGTCCATCACCCGGTAGCGCGGGATATGTCGCACTTCAATGACAACGCGCATAAAGCTATCTTCTAACGCTCCGGCGCAAGAACTACGGCCTCGCCAGTGAGCACAATCTGCCCGTCTTGATTGGTGCAGGTCGTCGCCAGCGTGGCAATGCGGCGCTCTGGGCGGTAGGCGGTGATCTCCACCGTCGCGGTAATTGTGTCGCCAATGAAGACTGGCGCCTTGAACTGCAGCGTCTGGCTCATATAGACCGTGCCTTCACCCGGCAGGTCGTTGGCAAGCGCCGCCGAGATCAGGCTGGCGGTCAGCATCCCGTGCACCAGGCGCCGCCCAAAGCGAGTCTGCGCGGCATACCTGTCGTCCAGATGCACCGGGTTAACGTCCCCGCTCACCTGCGCAAAACCGCGCACATCCTCGTCGGTGAAGGTTTTGGTGCGGGTCGCCTTCATACCCACAGCGAGATTCATGCCAGACTCCTTTCGCCGATCACGTGACCACAGTGCGTCTGAGTCACTGCCACCAGGGAGCGCCGAGGTGGTCTTCAAGCGCACCCAGCAAGCACGCACCGATCAGCAGCAGCCAGAAGATCAGCACGGTTCCGATTGCCATCATGATCTGCATGAGCAACCGCCGGTTCGCGTGGGAGAGGGAAGCAAGTTGCAGTCGAACAGCACGGATAACCTGGACCGTAGCGATGGCGGTCGTCAGGATGGCTACCGCCAGCAGCGCGGCCACCCTTCTCTACTCAGCCAGCCTCGTTCCAGCACGTTAAGCATGACCGTAACCGTTCATCATGCCTTCGCAGCCCACTCGACCGCTGCACGCCGATTGTACCACAGCGTTCCCCCGGCCTGGGAGACGTCCGGCAAGTCACCAGCACAATGCGGTATACTACAGCCATACGACGTATGGCAAGAAGTGTAGTGAAATTTGATAGGATTTCGGTATCTTGAGGAGCACAGTACAATGCGCTTTATTGACCAACTGCGTGACGCTCAGCAGCGCAATGATTCGTGGCTGTGTGTCGGGCTGGATCCCAATCCAGAGCTAATCCCGCCGGGCGTTTCGCTGGATGAATTCTGCAAATCGATTATTGACGCAACCGTGGACTACGTTTGTGCCTACAAATTCAATCTGGCCTTCTTTCTCAGCTATGGGCCAAGCGGGTTCGAGACTCTGGGTGAACTCATCGCCGACGTTCCGGATGCTATTCCTGTCATTTTGGACGCCAAGTTTGGTGACATCAGCTACACGGCGCAGCAGCATGCGCGCATCGCGTTCGACGTGCTGAAAGCCGGAGCGGTCACTGTAACACCTTACGTCGGCGTTGAGGGGATTCTCCCGTTCTTAGATTATCGCGACGCGATGGCGATTGTGCTCATCCGGTCCACCAACCGCTACGGGAATGATTTCCAGACCTGGCCGAGCAGCGACTCACCGCTGTTCCGTTACGTGACCGCCGAGATTAACACGCTGGCGCAGCAGTATCCGGGCCAGATAGGGCTGAGTGCGGCGGCAACGCTCCCTCGCGACCTGGCACGGATTCGGAACTGGACGCCGAACCTGCCATTCCTGATCCCCGGCATCGGCGCACAGGAAGGCGATCTGCGGACTGCGGTCCAGCATGGAGCAACGCGCACGGGGATCGGGCCGATCATCAGCATCTCGCGGGCAATCACCTATGCGAGCCAGGACGCGGACTATGCAAAGGCGGCGAGCGCAGCGGCAGAGAAGTGGGTCGCTGACATCCGACGCGAACGCGCAGCGCTGGCGGTCTAGGACCTGGCTCAGGAGCGTTGTAGGGGCGTTCCAGGCTTGACGGCGCGTGTGCCGGCTGGTACAATTCGGCACGCTTGAGTAGCCCCATTCGTCTAGCGGCCCAGGACGCTGCCCTCTCAAGGCAGAAACAGGGGTTCGAGTCCCCTATGGGGCATATGATTCCCCTGGCCTTCATCAGCCGGGGGAGTTTGTTTTTCTGCCAGTTCTCCCTCAATTTCCTCGGCCAATTCCGGATATTCGTCCCGGTACAGCTCCATCCGCACGATCAGAAAGCGCTCAATCCATGGCTTGAGCTTGAAGCTCTCGATTCGCCGTGTGTCGAGGTTGACCACGACCTCCTCGAAGATGTCCTGCGCCATGCCCTGACGGTCCTCGTCGTCGGCCATGTCCCACAGCCGTGCTAGCTTGTCCACGATGTCCAGACACATCCCCAGTTCCAGCGCAATCTGCTGCGTTTCGGTCGTGCGCGTCTGCCAGTGGGCAATCTCGCGCTCGTTCTGCTCCTTGCGCGCCAGATACTCCTCGCGGCTGAGATCGCCGTCCAGAAACAAGTGTTGCGCCGCCTCAATGCGCCGGTGACAGAGCGCAATCGCTTTATCGCGCTGGCGCTCAAACTCTTCCTCGTCGTCCGGAATGCTGCCGTTTTCGGCCTGGATGGCGAGCTCGGTCATCAGGTCAATCGCTTCCTGGTTGACGGTGAGTAGCTTAATCAGTCGCCCGAGGTCGGCTTCCAATACATCGCACGGAATCGACCGGTTGTGCACGCCGCAGGTCACGCCGGTTTTGTGCTTGTAGCGACGGATGCCGTTGGCGTCGGTGCGTCCGGTCAGCCGGGTGCGGAGCCTGGGATTGTCTTCTTGTTCGGCCAGGGCGTTACAGTGCGCGCAGAAGGCCAGCGCACTCAGCGCATAGGGACTGGCTTCGCGCTTGACGCCTTTATCCTTGGGGCGCACCGAGCGGTCCTTGCGCACCTGTGCGACCTTACGGACCAGCTCCAGCGGAAAGACGGCCCGGTCCTCGCGGAAGGCAATCTCATCGACACTGGGTAGGTCATAGGCGCGGCGGTCCTTGCTTTTTTCATCCATCAGGATGCCGCCATACTCCGGCCAATTGCCCACCACGCGGCGGATGTCTTCGCGTGTGACCATGCGTGGCTGTCCCCAACGGTCGCTAAATGCCCAGCCTTCGTCATTGAGCCGGTAAGCGATGTTTTCGAGCCCCTGGATGTTGTCAGCATATAAGGTGAGGATATAGCCTGCGCACTCGTAGTAGCCGCGCCAGATAGCGCCCTCTTCGGGCGGTTCGTCGGGCTTTCCGGCAACGAATTTTCCACTTTGTAGAAGCCAGGCGCCGTCCTCGATAGGCTTGAGATAGCCGTCCTCACCGCGAATCGTGCCAAACGGCGGCTTGCCCACGCCAATGCCTTTGGCTTTGCGGTAGAGGATACTGTCCTTGGCGCGCTGGGAAATGTCTTCGGCGTAATACTCATCAAAAATGGCGGCAAACTGGATGAATATCCGGCCCATCGGGGTCGAGGTATCGACTTCGCGGTTCGGTGCCGCCAGCACCAGCGCAATCTGGTAGCGCTCCAGCTTCTCAATCAGGTCGCCCACGCGCCAGCCCTTGCGATGGACCCGCGCCAGGTCGTTGGCCACCAGCGCAACCACATCACTATCTTCGAGGCGTTTCTCCAGCGCCAGCCAGCCGGGCCGGTTCTGGACCTTACGACCGGACTTGTGCCCGTCGGTGTCCTCGTACCACTCCGGTGTCCAGCCGTGCTCCTGACAGACCCGCTGGATGTTGGCTCTCTGGCGCTCAGGGCTGTTCTTGTCGTCGCCGTCGCGCGTGTAGGACTGGCGAATGTAGCACAGGGCGACGTTGGCTTGCTTAGCCTGCTTTTTGCGAAACATGTGCTCCTCCTGCATTCCTGGCTTTGACCTGGATATTCACCACGGTCTTGAGAAACGATGTGAATCCCTGCACGGTCGCGGTGTCGCAGTAGTTCTCGCCCTGGCGCTCGCCCAACTTCCGGCAGACCGCCCTGGCCAGCTTCTCGATCTGCTCCTGAGGAGGAGCTACATAGACAACAGGACGTAATGGGCGCTGTTTTCCAGCGATCGGTTCATGCACATTTCTCCTTTCTCCGCCCGGCTGGAGAACGAGAAAGCCGTCAATGGCTCCGAGAGCAGCATTGACGGCCAGTGCACGCCTGCTAGAATTGCGTGTTAGCCTCCTAGCTGCCCAAATCAGCCGGGTAGGTCAGCCCTCGCTTGGTGCTTCCAACACCAGCCGGGGGCGCTTTTTATGTCTTGTACCAGATCACATTATAGCAAATTTCGATTTTTTGTATATGACGCTGCGACGGTATTTCGCCGCTGCGCCTTGGTGGCGGGGCGGAGACACGAGTACATTCTTTACTCGACAGAGCAAATACGCCCAGCGGCTTAAGCGTGGGGCGCGAATAGCGTGCGAGTGCAGGCGCCGTTCTGTTTCAGTCAGCAAGCGGCGGTAGTAGGCAAGTGGGCCAGATAATCGTTTACGCTTGGCCCAGGCGCAAAGCCGCTCCAAATCCTCAACCTGCGCCTGCAAGTGGTAGATCGCCCAGAAGCGGTTCCAGCCAGCCCAAAAGAGGTAGCAGCGCGGCCAGAAACGATAGATAACTCTCATTGATCCGGACTCTACAGATCGGGTAGCGCAGAGTCAAGCGGTGAATCCGCTCATGCTTTGCGTGCATAGCGCTCGCGTGAGACACGCAGTACTTTTTCCCGGTTCTGGTTACATGAATTCGCCAGCGGCAAGGTCTGCGCCGGAAATGGGCGCGCGGCTTCGCCGTCAATCATCAGCTTGGCGATGACCTGGTGCCGCGCCAGCTCGGTCAGGTCTTCCGGGGTGTAGAGCCTGCTAAACTCCCGCGAGAGCAGTCCGGCATCCTCAGCACCCACCGTGAAGCTCAGCAGATTCCCCGCATTGCCGAAAATGGCGGCGCGGACTTCTTCAGGCACCTGGGCAATGTACTGGTTGGCCAACGTCAAATTCAGCCGGTACTTACGCGCCTCCGAGAGAATCTTGATGAAGCTCGTCGTGGCGAAGTTCTGGAACTCGTCGATGTAGAGAAAGAAGTCGCGCCGCTCGGCTTCAGGCTGGTAAGCCCGGTTCATGGCGGCGAGCTGAAGCCTGGTGATGAGCATGGCGCCTAACAGCGCGGCGTTATCTTCGCCCAGCTTGCCCTGCGAGACGTTGACAAGCAAGATTTGGCCCCGGTTCATAACCCGCTCGATGTCCATCGAGCTCGTGCGGGCATTGGCCACTCGGCGCACCAACGGTGACGACACGAACTGGCCGACCTTGTTGAGAATTGGGGCAATGGCCTCGGTGCGTTGGCGCTCGTGCATCGGCTCGAATTCTTGCGTCCAGAAGGCGCGCAGCACCGGGTCGGTGAGTTTGTCAAGCACCCGCTGGCGATAAGCATCGCTGGTCAGGAGTCGCGTGATGTCCTCCAGCCGGGCTTGCCGCGAGAGCAGCGTCAGCAGCGCATTGCGCAGGATGTGCTCGAGGCGCGGCCCCCACGAGTGGCCGTAGAGCTTGTGAAACATCGCCACCAGCCCGGAGGCAATCAGCTCGCGGTGCACGACCGAGCCACCGTCAAACAGGTTGAGCTGGACGACCGCCTCCGGGTCGGACGGGTCGAGGACAATCGTCTCGTTGATACGCCGGCGCGGGATGTAGTCGAGCACCGTCTCGACCAAATCACCGTGCGGGTCGATGACCGCCAATCCCTCGTCGTGCTTGAGGTCGTTGATGATCATGTTCGCCAGCAGCGTCGATTTGCCGACGCCCGTCTTGCCGACCACGTAGAGGTGGCGGCGCCGGTCCTCGCGGCGCAAGCCGAAGGTGTGTGGCTTATTCTTGAAATCGACCTGCGCCATGACGTTGAGCAGCTGGCGCTCTGCTGGAGTAGTTTCCGCATAGACCGGTAGGTCCGCTGGTGGCTCACCTGGCAGGCGCTGGCCCCAGTCGAGATTGCGAATCGCCGACAGCGAGCGGTTAGGCAGATGAAACAGGGTTGCCAGCTCATGCGAGCAGAGCACCTGCTGGCGCGGTTTTACCCGCCGTGCCAGCACACGGGCCAGGTGACGCGCTCGCCACCAAACGCGCCCGCCTTCGAGCCGGTTCACCGGCGACTGGAACACATTGAAGGCTTCGCGCAGCTGGCGCTCCAGGTCACACAGCCGCTCCGGTGTGGGCGCCCGGATGACCAGGTTAAGCGCAAACCGAAAGCCGGCAGAAGCCAGTTTTCGGCGTGCGAGCGCCTCAAAGGTCGCTTCCAGCGAAGGAGCCTCATGAGCGGTGTCCAGCGCCTTGAGCGCAACTTCTTTCCAATTATCACGCGCTTTGGCGACCGCTAGCTGCACCAGGGCCGACTCCCCCTCACCGAGCTGCGACAAGGCGGACAGGAGCGCGCTCAGCGGGTCGCCTTCCGAGGCGCCAAGCGTCTCGTAGGTTTGAAGCGGGGAGTGGCTGGGGCGCGCCAGCTCCAGGCGAAAAACTCGAATCGCGCCTCCAATACCTTGTGCGGTGTCCAGTGATACCGGCTCGATCAGTATTTCCGGATAGACGGCAGTCAGTTGCCCCATCAGGTATTCACGGTAAACAGCTGGTCCTACTATCCGGAAGCGCACCATCTGCTCATGGCTGGCGATTTCGAAGGTGAAGGTCGGAGCCGATTTCCAGCGTGAGAGTAAACCAGGAGGGGGGTTGGGTAGCGCGTTAAGCACTTGCACCATCGCTGCAGCGGTCTGCTCCGCGCTGCGGGGCATGCGCAATTCCAAAGACACCATGTCGGGAGTGGACACAGCCCCCAGTATAGGAATGGAAAAAGGCGGATAGTGTAAGGAGTTCGTGAGAAATTTGCCGCTTGGCAGCGCGCACAACGGATGCTACAGTGAGCGCGCATGGTCGAATCAACCGGTTCTCCACCTGCCCATCAAGAACTGCTCACTCTCAAAGAAAACATTCTCGCCCAGTGGCGGCGGCTGCCCCCAGAGCATCAAGCCACGATGCTGCTCGTGCTCACCGAGCAGGTGAACGCCAGCGAGTCTGGCCCGTGGGCAGCGCAGGCGCTCCGGCTACTCTCCGCCGCGCCGGAATCGCCTCAAACGCCTCAATCCCTTCCCGAGCTCACTCCCCAAGACCTTGCCCGTCACACCGACCTCACACCGGACGAAATCGCGCGCCTGAGCGCGGACGACCTCCGGCACCTATCCGCCGCGGTGCTGCAGCACCTGGTCTACGACGTGTTCTGGGCCGAGGTCGAGTACCTGGCGCACCAGCGCCTGGACGAGGCGCGCTGAACCCACCGAAAGGAGCCTATGGGATGGTACAAAAAGGAAGAGCCCACACCCTTTGACGACCTGCCACTGGCGGGCCTCTTCTTCCTGGATGGCGATGTGCTGGCCAAGCTGGTCGGGCGCCGCTGGACGGTAGGGGAGAAGTACCCCATGATTGCCTTCCCCTCGCAGGAGGAGTTTGAAATCTGGGAGAGCGCCAATGCCAAGCGCGGCGGCATCGTGCATATCTTTGGCGAGATGGACCTGCCGCTCAAAGGCACGCGCGACGAAGCGCTGCGTATCGCGACGCGTATCGGCGAGCAGTGCGGCTACGTGGTGCAGCCTCAAGGCACGGACCGGCTGGAAGTCTGGGGGCAGGATGAGGACGAGCACTTCCTGATTACCTACGACCCGCAGGCCGGGGAAATCCGCGACATCGCCAGGCTCAAGCCGGAGGAAAGCGCACCGCGCCCTAAAATCCCGCTGCTCCCCGACGAAATCCGCGCCCAACTACCGCCGCTTTACAGCGGAGAAGAACAGGGGCTGGAAGCGAAAGCCTTCGTCAAGTTCTTCACGCCGGACAGCCGCTGGACCTGGTACGCAACTGAGTTTGACGGGGAAGACACGTTTTTCGGTCTAGTGAGCGGGCTGGAAGTGGAGCTGGGCTATTTCTCCCTGTCGGAGCTGGAGGGGGCGCGCGGGCCACTAGGACTGCCCATCGAGCGCGACAAGTTCTTTGAGCCAAAGTCTTTACGCGAGCTACAGGAACAGCACCGCAAGGACCATCTGCGGTAGAAGGGAAGTATGTCGATTGACCAACATGAGCCATCGCGCCGAGTCACACCTGAGGAGGCGTTTGGCCTGACCGAGCGCGAGCAGCTGTTTGACCGCGTGAGCCACGAACGGTTTCTGCAAATCCTGAGTGACCCCAAAACCCAGGTGCACGCGCTGGAAGAGTCCCATAACAACTACGGCGAATATTTGTTTGTGACGCTCAGCCGTCCGGGCGGCAAGCAGCGCGTGTTCTTGACCTTCTATGGCTTGGGGTATCACGAGTACCGCGAGCGGTGGGTCCACGAGGAGTGGTACTGGTATGAATCGGTGCGGGGCGCTGATTTGGAACACCAGCGCGTGCCGCGCGACGCCGCCCGGCAGCAGATTGACGAGCGACACCGGGAATGCCAGGCAAGCGCTGAGCGCGATACCCAGACCAACCGGGGACGCATCTTCGAGCTCCTGGCGGACCTGACCGATGAAGACGGCGCCTACAGCGAGATGGAGGACTTGCCGCACTGGCTGCTTGATGCGGATGAGGAAGACGACGTGAGGTAAGGGATGGGCAAGGAAGACACGCCGCTCCAGATGGACATGTTCTCCGGGGAGTTGGTGGACAACCGCACCCGACAGCAGAAAAAACAGGACAAAGCGCGCGAGCAGCCCAAACAAACCGAGATGTTTTCCCAGCGGGAAATCGCCCAGTTCGGCGTCAACCCCAACCCGCTGATGCCGCTCTCGCCCAACACGCGCTTACTGCTGATTCCCGAAGATCCGCGCACGGAGGAAGAAATCGAGCAGGACAGGCAACGAGAAGCCGAAAAACGGACGGCGCGGATGTTTGTTGAGCCTGCTGCACCCGTCCAGGAGACCCAGCCGCCGGAAAACGCTAATGCAGAACTCATGCCGGACACCACCACGCTCGCCCTCGTGCCCAGGGGCGTGGTAGCGGTCGTCGTTTACGGCTTTTTCTCGCAGATTTAGCCGCTATAATGGCTTTAGCGTGCTTGCTCCAATACCGGTCATCAGCGTTTCAAAACGAAACCGAAGGTACAGACTCCCACAAAGCTGGACAATGAACCGGCGGGGCAAGTACGCCAGATTGCCGCTTTTGGTTGCTGTCCTTCTCCTGCTCGCACTTATTCCATTTGCGCTCTTTCGTGGTTCCCAGGCGCCAGAAGCGGAAGCGGCGTGGTGGGACAATTCGTGGCGCTATCGCAAGTCCATCCAGGTCACTAACAACACGTCTCAGCAAAGCAACGTCTACATCAGCCTTACCCTGGATACCTCAGACACCACCAAGTTCCAAGACGATTGTGGTGACCTGCGCTTCACCAAACAAAACGGCCAGTTGTTGCCATACTACATCGTCTCTGGTTGCGGTACGGTGTCAACCGGTGTGCATGTTCAACTTGACACTTTCCCGGCTGGAGCGCAAACGCTTTATGCCTACTACGGGAACCCGTCAGCGCCAAATGCCTTTGCTAATAACAACTTCCTGATGGAAGCGACCAACTACAGCGTTGGTGGCACAGGAAGTGAGGAAACCGCGCCCGGTCCGGTCGCTTACTGGAAGTTTGATGAAGGGAGTGGCAGTACAGCCCACGACTCAGCAGGCGACAACCATGGCATGGTTAACGGCGCAACGTGGGCGGGTGAAGGGCAGTGTGTGAACAGCGACTGTTTGTCATTCACCAATGGGCCATATGTCAGTACTTCTCCTAATTCACTGGCCAACGCTCAACAGGCATTTTCTGTTTCAGTTTGGATTAAGCCACAGCTTGAAACACCAACAGGTTCCGACCGATATGGATACATCGTGACGAAGGGGAGTCTTTTTGGTGGAGGGGGCTTCAAGTTGTATCAGCAAGAGAATCAGCAGATTGGGTTTTACGCTGGATGGAGTTCGGGATACACACCTGAGCGAGAAATACGAACAACCTTTGAAGACGTTGACAAATGGTATCAGGTGGTGGCTGTTTTCAATGGGGAGAGTCAGTCCCTTTACATTGACGGTGAGCTCAAGGCTCAGAACAGCGTGCCTAACAGGTTCCTGGGAAACACTGAACCAATTGCTATTGGGGGTTGGTCAAATAACTATCGCCCTTTTCATGGTCTAATCGACGAAGTCAAAATCTTCCCCTACGCGCTCACAGAAGACGAAATCAAAGCCGAGTACAACCTCGGGGTAGCTGCGGTGATCGGCACCGGACCAGCGGCTCCACCGCCAGTGGGTGGCAACCTCGATGACTCGCTGGTGGCTCATTGGGCGTTTGATGAGCAGTACGGCCAGACCGCGCACGACAAGGTCGGGAACAATCACGGCACCTTCGGCGCGGACACCAATTCTGGCAATGATGACCCGACCTGGAAGCCGGCGGGGGAATGTAAGGTAAATGGGTGTTTGGGGTTTGATGGGAGCAATGATTACCTGCCACTTGGGAGTGATCCTTCTCTGGACCTAGACAATATGACTATTTCGGCCTGGGTTTATCCAACTTCAGATATTGGCTGGTACACGGTCTTTCAACGTGCAGACGGGAACCCCAATGGCTATCGATTAAAGATTAGCAACTCTAAAAAATGGGCATTCAGCGGCGGTGTATCGGGAACTTTCGCTCTGTCAGATGTGGATGTCACAACAAATACTTGGACCCATGTCGCAGGAAGCTGGAACGGGGCTGATAACAAAATCTACGTGAATGGAAGGCTGGCTGGAAGCTTCAGCGAATCGGGTGCATTACCCACAACAGCTGGGGAGATAGCAAGAATTGGCAGCTACAACGGCATTTCGCAAATGTTCCCTGGCCTCATCGACGAAGTCAAAATCTACAACGCCGCCCTCACTCCCGAACAAGTCCTTCAAGACATGAACGCCGGCGCCAGCCTCACGGTAGGCATGGGCGCCAACGAAGCCGACGAGATTATCGACGGCGCGGGCGCTCCGCCGATTGCCGAGTGGAAGTTCGACGAGAAGCAGGGCACGACCGCTTATGACACCAGCGGTAACGGCAACGACGGCACCGTCAACGGCGCGACCTGGAAGTCGGGCTGTCAGCAGGGGGCATGTTTGGAGTTTGATGGAGTGGATGATTACCTTGGATTTGACAACACTTCCTCAGAATTTAATCCAGACACCTCGATATCTGTTTCTTTCTGGGTAAAAGTAGAGAACGACGCCCTCGCTTGGCAACGATTGCTTTATAAAGGGTCAGATTATTCAAATGGCTTGAGTCCTGGCTGGCAGTTCCGCTATCAAGCAGGTACTTTGTATTTTTATCTCTCCAACGGCATTTCCACGAGGCAACAGATTACCACTACAGTAGCAGCGCAAGAATGGCACCATATAACAGGGGTCATTGACCAAGATCTGGGGAAAATGCGACTTTATCAAAATGGTTCACTGGTCAATGAACTGGATATTGCAGCGTACATTGAAGGAATTGACTTTGGCACGACCGAGGATTTCTTAATCGGAAAAAGCGATATTGTTTCGGGAGGGCTATTTAGCGGCCAAATCGACCACGTCAAGATCTACGACTACGCCCGCACGCCTGCCCAAATCGCCTACGACTACAATCGCGGCGCGCCCATCGCCCACTGGAAGTTTGACGAGTGCGAGGGCACCGTCGCTCATGACGCCTCCGGCAACGAGAATCACGGCATGATCAACATCGGCGCGACCGGCGCCCAGACCACGGCAGGCACCTGCTCGACTTCTGGGGCGTGGGCCAATGGGGCGAGTGGGAAGTTTAGCGGGAGCCTGAATTTTGATGGGATAGATGATTATGTAGAACTTGATAGCGCGCGGTTGTCATTTGAGAGAACATCACCCTTCAGTATCGGGTTGTGGATGAAACCGGCTGCGCTGACCACAAATACTATTTTCTCAAAACAACTAGCGTCTTCTCCATACACAGGGTATGCCCTGTGGCTACTAAGTAATGGCAGCGTGAAATTTGAAATGTTTAATTCAACAGGCTCGACAATGCATTCATCAGCAGGAACACTAGTAACGGGTAAGTGGCAACACATTCTCATTACGTACGACGGTAGTGGTTCATCTGCTGACGTCAATATCTACATTAATGGAAATCCTGAAAGCACGTCTGATTCAGGTTCAATCTCGGGATCAATCACAAATTCAGTTGCCCCTCAAATTATGGGTAGAGAGGGACCGAACAGAGTAAGCTCCGGCCAGATAGATGACGTGCGCGTCTATAACTACGTCTTGTCGCCCGCTCAGGTTCGCAAAGTAATGAACGAAGGTGTAGCGCTCCGGTTTGGGCCAGCAAACTAACCGTGTCGTTCTTCCTCTGAGCCGACGGTGCTTGAATATCCGCCATCATTTCTGCTACTGTGATCCTTGCCTGTGCGCAAGGAATGGAAACAACGTCCGGCGCCCATCACTTTTGAGCTAGTGAGCCGCCTCGCTACGGAATCCTTGTTGCGCCAGGGCTCCCACCCACCGACCCTGATCGTTGACGGTTTCAAAAACCCCATTGTTATCCAAATGGAGAGGCTTGCCCCCACCTTTGAGGGACGAATACAGCAGATGTTTGTCACCGGCCAGGCGCTTTCGTATGAAGGCACTGCCGGCAAATTGCGTGGCGTCTATTTCATCACGGAGGCGTGGCTGAGTCAGGCGCGGGACGGGATGCTGCCTGGCATGCGACCCTCGCAGGATCCGCAGCGCAAGGAGGTACTGATTGTTAGCGGCTTATCCGGACTTATTGGCCACCGTCGGCAAGTCCACCTGGTGATATTTGAGATGCGTCGCGACGAGCAGGGCGCTCTACGCGAACTTCACGACTACACCTTTCCAGATGATCCGGAACTTGTTGCCGACACGCCGCTGCTAGAAGCGTTCTTGACCGGGTTTTGGGCACAGGGTGGGTTGCGATGACTTCAGGCGCGACTGACTAGTGCTCCGTGTCTTTGGGCGGATTGGGGTCGTTGCCCGGTTTAATGGTGTCTTTGCTGCGAATTTGGCCGTCGCGGCCTTTTGTTGTCAACTCGCCACCTCCCTGATTTTGTAGGTTCCGGCGAGCCGCGCTGGTAGCGCCTCCCTGAGTGTCGTGCACGCTAGTGGCCCGATCCCTGTTATTGCGTTTGTTGACCCACTTGCCATCTTCGCGGCGATAGACCATCCTGTCTTGTTTCTTGCTCACTGTGTTCCCCTTTTCTTAGCTTGCGACAAGTGCTCTCAATAGGTTCCAGTGTCTGCTAAAGTCAAGACACGTTTATACTGGGGCACTGATTGACGCGAATACTGGTAGAGATCTACCGGCTCCATCATCCGGGGGTTGATCCTCTGGCCGATCACTACAGCTCCTGCAGCAGGACCAGCATAGAATAGGTGAATTCTCCGATAATTAGGCACGGCGGAGCGGATTCTTTGCACAGTGTCAAGGAATTTATCTGCAAGGTCGCTTAGTTGATCTGGACTCTGCAACCAGCGCACATCCGGGTTCTCGGTAGTTATTTCAAACCGCGGGAATTGAGGGTCCACAACACCAGACAATTGAGTAGGTAAAATGGAAGCGCTCAATGAGATGCAGAGCACTACATCGGTGGCAGCATCAGTCGGCTCAGGTACATTGTCCCGGAGGTGTAGCTCCAGCCCCTTCGGAATGCCTTGTTCAGGCCACGACCAAGTTCGCTTGTCGCGATGATAATGAAAACAAGTGAGGTCAACACGGTCACTCACCACGAAGCCAAGATGAATAGCGAGTGGGATCGGGGCAATACTATACAGCGCATATTGCGGAGACAGATCCCAAGTAATCTCGCGAAGCTCCTCCCATTTTTGTCGCTGATACTCAGCCGCCGTAGTCCAATCTAGGTAATCCGCCGGCCTAATGTAAAACGGTGCGCCGAATGGTTTTTCTGGCAGCAGCGCTTCCGTAGCGGATCTAATGCTGATAGGTGAAATAGGATCATGAGCCATCAGTATCCAGGGGTTCTCAATATCATTGAAGTTGTCCCCTCGTGCCGGTGTGACAAAAGCATTGGCGTGTCCGGCAGGCGCTATGCCGAGAATCTCAGTCCTAAGCTGAATTGGTAGGTCTCTTACCATATCCCACAACTGATCGTTGGTCAGGCAAGCGACTTCAATCTCCGGGTATTGTCCCTGCTTTTCAGCAAGCACTTTGTATACATCGGTGGGAAGTCCTTGTGGAGCATTACAGACAAAAAACCATTTCCTCAAGTCGCTTGACCAATACTCAACTGCACCATCTAGATCTTCATTGACCTTATGCGTAAGTGCTGGCAATCTAATTTCATCCGGAGCATATACCTGATAGACGGTGCCGTCAGCAAGATAGAGTCCGTCAGTCTTGCGATCTCCCAGTTTGCCATGTGGCCTGGTCCGTTTAAAACCCGGCTGCACCCGGACCATGATTTCTTCAAAAAAACGCTCAAACTCAGTTGAGCGAGCTTCGGCACAACGACACTTGAATGCCATGTGATGATAGAGCAGTGTCGGATCATATTGGATTGCTGGTACTACGTTTTGCTCTGCCATATTAAGCCCACTTCCTTGCCTGACGCTGAAAGGCGGCTGCTTGATGTTCAAGAGCGTGCCTAACATAACGGAGTGAGTTAGCAGCGACCGCTGGCTGAATTCTGCGGTGAAGGTCTGAAAGCTTCTCAAAATGGCAGTGACGCATTCGTTTGCCACTGCCACAATAACAAGGCCAGTGGCCCTTGGGTTGTGGTGCGCTGAGATACTCTAGACACTTGGCAATGACTTGCAGATCATCAGTGCCAAGCTCCTCAGCGTAATAATCGATAATTCCGAGCACGCTGTGCCGTCGTTCGCCAAATGGCCACGCGCCATGCTGCTCAAAGTACAATTGACTGAGAAAAAAGTCGTTGACGGGGCCGGTTAAGAAGACCAGAAAGCTGCTTCCCTCCGGCCAGTATTTCCACCTTTCTTCAGGTAAGAACAAACAGAGAGTGCCGTTAGTGTAAACGTGTCGATCAGCCAGATTCGGAATTCGCCCACTCATTTCGCGGACAAAGGGAACTTCTTCTGGAAAGCGTCTGGGAAGCTCGATTTCAACAAGAAAGGTATCGATTACCTCACCTTCCATTTGAACCGGGAATACTCCCCTTATGACCGAACGGTTTCCCCTTTGGGTAAGATACAGGGATGGATAGTAGTTTCGAAGTTGTGTCTCGACCTCATCAAGCACTGCTTGTCTCTTGGCCGAGATCATATTACAAGCTCCAGGGACGCGAGCCCTGCTGTTTCCGCTGCGGGATGCCCGAAATAAGCGTTGCCCTTTCTGCATCCCGAACACGATTGCGATGCTGACCGAAAACAGCTTCCCAGCCACTGGACTCTACCGTGTGCAGTGCTGTTTCCGCCGCGAGCTGAAGTGCTGGCTTTTGACTCGCCAAGAGCTCTGATAAATCGTTTCCCTCAGGGTTGGCAGGGTCTCTTACTGTCAAGTCATCGATGCTTTCTCGCAACACTTCCCAGAAGTGAACAAGCTGTTCGTCAAGCGGTCTTTTCTGGAGCGCAGATAGAATATCTACGACTAAAAGCTCAAGAATGAAGGTTTTGGCTCTGAAGCCAAAGCGCTCGCGCCAAAGCTTAACCAAGCGAATGGTGTCAGTCAGGCCACTGTCGCGAATGTAGGACACGTGGGTGTCAATATTTGTCTTTAGCCGATGCTTTTCTGCACCGTTCTGGAATATGAAGGCGTCACTCCGCGACGAATCGGTGAACCGGCCCGGCACGACGTCAACATGGGTATACCACTTTGTTTCCGCACCTTCTTCCAGATGAAGCGCCGAAGTTTTCGGCTGGACGTAGTATTTCGTCGCCAGCACTTGGTGGACATTGTCGAATATCTGCTTGAGCGAAGAGCCAGCTAAGGTATCCTCATGGTCGAAGTAACAGACGATGTCGAGATCATAGCTGTCTCGAATCATCGTATCTTTTGCGTAGGAGCCTGCGTACCTAATTGAGGGCGTACACGACGCAAACGAACTGCGCAGTAAAGTCTCGACCTCTTGTCGCTTAGCACGCAGGTCCTTAAGTTCCTGGTCGTCGTCGTCGAATTTCTGGTCCGCTAGTACCGAGGCAAGATATTCAGCAGCAGACATTTTTCCTCCCTAGCAGTACGCTCCGTTGTTATGGATTCCACACTGACAGTCTGTAACTCCAGAGAGAATGAAGGCGGTTGCGGGGAGTAACAGTACCAAAACATCCACCTGATCTTAGAACATAAGAGCGGATTTGTCCATCAGAAACCCGTTAGAAACTCTGTTCGAATTGTCGCCTAGTCTTCGGTCATAGATTCAGCCGCTTCACCACCTCTTCCAACTCATCATC
Source organism: Thermoflexus sp. (assembly GCA_020724465.1). Taxonomy (GTDB): domain Bacteria; phylum Chloroflexota; class Anaerolineae; order Aggregatilineales; family Aggregatilineaceae; genus DYGX01. The sequence goes on along the minus strand of DYGX01000011.1, from coordinate 23,427 downwards.
CGTAATCCCCAAATACCGCTTGGTGTATGCCAGGCTGGCGTGGTTGAGCTTGTACATGATGAGCGCCAGATCCACGCCACTCATGCGGGCGTGGTAGCCCCAGGTCTTGCGCAAACTATGTGTTCCGAAGTTGCCCCGCAGCCCTATATCAGCGCAGATTCCGGTAATGAATTTCCAGGCTTGTCCGCGCTTGATTGGCTCACGAAAGTTGTTCGCCTTGACGCTAAAGAACACATAGTTGTCCGGATCGCTCGTGACAACTGGATACGCAGCCAGATACTCGCCGAGCGCCTCCCGAATGCTGTCGTTAATGACAACCTCCTGCCTCTTCCCCCGCTTCTCTTCTTTAATCGCGAAGCGGCGGCGAATATGTTTGTGTTCATCTATGAAGTGATGAACGCGTAGCCGCAACAAATCCGAAATGCGCAGCGCGGAGTTGATGCCCACGGTGAAAAGCAGCAGGTCGCGGTAGCGGCCTTGTCCGCGCAATTGGTTTTTTATTTGTGCGATGCGTTTGCGGTCGCGAATGGGCTCAACAAAGTTCATATTTTCTTCGGGTATTTTGTGGTGCCATTTGTAGTGAACACAACCGCTTTGTGCAATCAATATGTTCACTTAGAACAGCCTATCAAATGTAGTTGGCCGTTACAAGCACCGATTTACCGGGGGTTTTCCCGCTGTGGTGAACACAATAGATATTGTGTTTACTTGGGTGGTTGAGTGCGATGATTGAGGTGATCGCTGTAATTAGGTGGTTGATCGTGGTCGTGCCAATCGCTACACTGATCTCACCTATGACAGATACAACAACCGCGACAGACATGCTACCTGACGCAATCACCCCGATCACCATAACCGCCTCGCAGCTTCGCAAAAGCCCCGGTCAATTCCTGGACCGCGTGTATTACCGCGGCGAGAGCTTTGTCGTGGAACGGGCCGGGAAGCCAATGGCGATGATCGGGCCTGTTAGACAGGAATAAAAACAAGAAATCGTGGTGTTTCTAGCAGTCCCGGACAATTACCTCTGCCGGTAAATCTCGTGCGTACCAATTGAGCGCAGTACAATATCTTCCCCATTGAATTGAAAAGTGAACCGATACTGAATGTCAATGCGAGCTTCCCAGACTTCCTCGCGATTGACCATTTTACGAGCGCGCAATGAGGGATGCTGAGGGTCTTTTACTAGGCGGCGTAGCTGCCGATCAAACTTTTCCCGGACGCTTACAGGTAATTTCTTATACTGCTTGGCAAATGGTCGAAGATAGACCACCTTCATACAAGAGCGTGTAGGTCGGCAATAAGCCCCTCCGCGTTGTCAAATTCGCGATACTCACCCTTCGCCAGCGCGTCATCCGCTTCCCGTTCCATCGCTTGCCATTCCTCAGACCAGTACCAAGACTGGGAAGCGCCGATTGACTCGCGCTTTTGCTGGCTTATTTCACGCGCTAGCCGTCCCGCTTGCTCCAATAACTGAGCTAGTTGCGAGAACTTCTCGAGCGTCGAGGCTGGTAGGGTGATGGTGTCGTCGGTCATCATGGGAGTATTGTAGCATTTAGCGGGATTTGGTTGGCGGAGTGCACTGTTTTATCGCGGTGAGAGCTTTTTCGTGGAACGAGGGGAAAGCTTATGGTGAAAGTCGCACAAGTGGAGCAAGAATCGAATAGACTTAGTGACATCTAAGACATCGCCGCTTTTGGCACCCTTAAATTGTGCGTCTTGTGGAATAAACCTATACTGTCAATCGCCTTGTGCTAGTCTATAAGCATTATTTGGAGGGGCAGATGCAGATCCGGCAGGTTACGATAAGCAGATTTCGAGGTATCTGCCACTTACAGTGGAAGGTGAACTCACCGACGGTGTGCCTGATTGGCCCAAACGACTCGACCAAGACAACTCTCCTGGATGCCATCGACTACACGCTTTCCTCGCGCTGGAATCTTACTTTCTCCGACACCGATTTCTATCAAGGGGACACTAGCGAACCAATCGAGATCACGGTTGTTGTGGGGCAGTTACCTGAAAGCCTCATCGGACTGGATAAATTTGGCGAGCATCTGCAGGGGTGGAACAAGCAGTCTGGTTTGGTAGATGAGCCAGGACCGGATGATGAGGCGGTGCTGGTAATTCGCCTGCGGGTCACCGCTTCGCTTGAGCCGGAGTGGATGGTAATTAATGAGCGCACCCCGGACGGCGTCAGGATTAGCTCTCGCCACCGCGAGTTACTCGGGGTTAGTCGGATTGGTTCCTATGTTGACCGAGAACTGTCCTGGAGCCGCGGCACCTCGCTTTCAAAGTTCACGGGCGACATGGGCAGTCTGTCTGAGATTCTTGCGAAAGCCAGCCGAACCGCAAGCCAAGCAGTTGCACAAGACACTCTGCCTGAGCTTCACAGCGCTTCAGAACGCATTCAAGAGGTGGTCGGTCGATTAGGAGTAAAGCCAAGGCAGGAATTTCGCCCCGCCCTCGACCTTCATTCGATATCAGTAGGCGTTGGAGGCTTGGCTTTACATGACGGCAACATTCCCCTGCGGCAATCGGGCTTAGGTAGCCGAAAGCTAGTGGTATTGGGGCTGCAAAAGGAACTAACGAAACAGGGCGCGGTGTTGCTGATTGACGAAATTGAGCATGGCCTAGAACCGCACCGGCTCCGGCAGCTCGTTCGCACTGTTCGACCAGCAGCTGCGGAAGTCGGTGCGACCAACGGACAAACTATCTTTACCACCCATTCGACAATCCCAATTGTGGAATCGTGCGTCACCGATATCCACCTAGTCCGCGCGACGGACGGGACCACGAAAATAATCCAGCTTGACAGCGATTTGCAGTCGCTGGTGCGCACTGTTCCGGAAGCCTTCTTAGCTCACAAGCTGATCGTGTGTGAGGGCAAAACGGAGGTAGGTGTGCTTCGCGCACTCGATAGAGTGTGGGCACAAAACAACAACGGAATTGGATTTGCGTACTACGGCGCGGTTGCTGTGGATGGTGGTGGCTGTAGTAAAGCTCCTGGAGTCGCCAAGAAGCTGAAATCGCTTGGCTATGACGTCCTGTTGCTTGTCGATTCTGATGCTCCAATTACCCCTTCCAAGGATGAGGTTGAACAAGCTGGTATCCCAGTCATTCAGTGGGCAGGCGACGTAAATACAGAAACGCGCGTCTGCTTGGATCTACCTCTTGAAGCAGTACAAGAAATTCTGGACACAGCTATCGCACCAGATAATCAGCAGAGCCGGCTGGACACGATTGCTGGCAATTTAGGATTGCGCACCGGAAGCTTTGCAGAGCCGCTTATTCGCAATTGGATTTCTGCCGACCTTGATGAGGGTCAGCTTCGCCGCGCTATTGGAACATCCGCTCACACCAAAAGTTGGTTCAAGAATATCACCTACGGCGAGGCACTGGGCGAAATCGTCGCTAAGCAACTTGAGACAATTCCCGACAGCGACCTTGCGAAAAAACTGGCGGCACTAAAAACCTGGGTGACAAGTTGATGAGCACCGTTATCCAACAGCTCGCCGCGGCTAAGCGCGCCTTTCTCGTTGCTGCGGCTGGATGTGGCAAGACCCAGGCAATCGCTTGTGCGGTCGCTGAGTCGGTCGGTGAGCGGCAGTTGATCCTGACGCATACACACGCGGGTGTTCATTCGTTGAGAAAACGCTTGCGATCATTGGGGGTTCCTCGCAAACAGTACGAGGTCGAAACCATTGCGGGCTGGTCCCTGCGGCTGGCGCTAGCGTATCCAGTCCGATCGGGTTTTGGTAATCCAAAGCCACAAACCAGCACCGAGTGGACACAATTATACGTCGGAGCCACACAGTTATTGTCCCTGCCGTTTATGCAAGACGTCATCCAAGCCACCTACGCTGGCGTTTACGTTGACGAGTATCAGGACTGCACCCAAACACAGCACCGGCTCATTCTCGCCTTAGCCCAACTTCTGCCCTGCAGGGTGCTAGGCGATCCACTTCAAGGTATTTTCGGGTTTGGTAATGACACGATTATTGATTGGGACGCTGACGTTCGCAGTGAGTTTGACGCATTGCCCAGCACGCTCGACACCCCTTGGCGCTGGCAGGCGCACAACCAGCGCCTAGGCGAGTGGTTAAGTGAAGTGAGAACCTTGATTGAAGCCGGACAACCGATTGATCTTGATCAAGCTCCCATTTGCTGGTTAAGGTCTACCGAGAACAACCAGAGACGAATATGCTTTGACAAAATCAGGGCGGCAGGCACGGTAATTGCTATTCATCCTGAAAACCACCATGCCCATGGTTGTCACAAACTTGCCAGTCAGCTACGAGGCAACTATCACTCAATTGAGGAAATGGAAGCTAAAGCTCTGATGAAATGGGCGCGTCAAATCGAATTAGCCCACACCAACGAGCGCGCCGTTGCGACCATCGACTTTGCCTCAGAGTGTATGACACAAGTATCTACACAACTGCGCGGAATAAAAGACAAGTTTAGTGCGAGTGGTACCAGCACCCCAGACTTCTCAAGAATTCGGAAACACGAGGCCATTGCTGCAGCACTTGTAAGTGCGTCTCGTTCGGATGATCTTGCTGATGTTGTTAACGCCCTCCGGTTAATCCGGGAAATTGGCGATGCATATCTGTACCGAGCGGACTTGTGGTATGAAATGCTTCGCTCGATAAAAGCTTACTTAGCGGGCGGCTTTAGCTCTTTGCCAGATGCAGCCTGGCACGTTCGTACACAAGCCAGATTCTCCGGGCGGAGGGACTTCCAACGGATCGTCTCTCGCACGCTCCTTGTTAAAGGTTTGGAGTTTGACCATGCCATTGTCTTGGATGCCGACAACATGGACACGAAGAACCTATACGTCGCCCTCACGAGGGGCTCAAAATCGCTGACTGTCTTGTCACAAGAACCAGTACTCAACCCCTGGCGTGAGGAATGAGGGTATCTGTCTCAGTGTTCCCAGAAACTTCCCAAATAGCTCCAGTGAGTACCGTATCACTGCAAACTAGATCACTCGTCGTAAACCAGAACACCCGTCCTCCCCTCGCCTCTTCCGCCTCGGCCTTGAGGTTTTCCAGTCGTTTCGGCCCAGACGTGACGGTCAGCACGCGCAAGCTGCGCGTGCCGTAACGCTTCTCATATTGCCCGCTGGCGATATACGCCTGGTAAGCCAGCACCTTGTCGCGGAAGCGCCCGCGCGTCATGGTGCCCCGGTCCATCTCCAAGAAGAAGCAGGCACGTCCTTGCGGAGCGCGCAGCACGAAATATCCGTCGGGGATAAGGGACACCTCGCGCCGGCGCCGGTTGGGCGCCTCGATGATCACCCGGTCATAATTTGCCTTTAGTTGAAAATCGTCGAGCCACTTTTCCAACGTGTAGTCCAGGCGTCGCGCCGCGACCGTTACCGCCACCCGGAAGTCGTTAATCTGCAGCAGGTGCTCCAGAAACAGCGGGCTCAACTCCCGGTGGTCGGGCGGCTTGCGGATGTCCTTCGGGTCCCCGTCCAGGGTCCGCCGCAGCACGTCCACGCCACGCTTGCCGAGCGTGTAGAGCGCCGGGCTGCTGGCGATGCCGCCCAGCGTCGGCAGGAAGTGCCGGTCCAAAAAGCCGTGCTGGTACAGGCGTGACAGCCGGTAGGACGCCGTGCTCTGCGAGCCGAAAAACAGCGCTTGTAGCTGATTTCCGCGCACAATACGGAAGTCGTGCACCGCGCTCAGAATCTCAAGGTCGCGCGCCATCAGGCGCATCGGCGGCGGGTTGTCCACGCGCCGGTTGCGGGGTAGTTTCACGCGTTTCACCCTCCGGCGTTAGTCAAAATCCGAGACCGTGCCGCGCGGTCGCTGGGGCAATCGCTTTTCGTAGCGCGCTTCCAGCCACGCCTCGACTTCCTGCCGCGACCAGGGCGTGTAGTTCTGGATGGACTTTTCCCGGATGCGCGCCTCCCGCTCGCCGGCGTCCGGCGGCTCCTCAAGCGGGGGCAGCGTCTGGATGGTAAAGGCCGGCACGCTCTTGCCGCCTACCTGCATTTTGACCGCCGCCTGGAAGCGGTCGAAGCTCATCAGGTGGTCGGGTGTGAGGCTGGGCTTGAGGTAGCCTGAGAGCGCCCGCGCGTCCTCCGGGCCACAGGCAAACAGGATGGCCGCTCCGGCGTTGCCCAGAATCGCCTCCAACGTGCTGCCCTTGAGCTGCCCCAGGTACTGGTTGGCCACCGCCAGGCTCAGACCGAATTTTCGCGCTTCGGAGAACACCACCGGCAAGGCGGTCGTCACGAACTGCTGCACTTCCTCGACAAACAGGTAAAACGGTTGAATCGCCGCGTTCTCGTCAACGCGGCGGGTCATGGCCGCCATCTGGAAGTCGGTGATCAGCATCGCGCCGAGGTTGGCCTGCTCGCTGCGCGTCTCGTCGCTGTTAAGGTTGGCTAGAAAAATCTTGCCCTCATCCAGAATGGCTTTGAAGTCCAGGCGGTGCGGGTGGCAGACCATGTTGCGCACCGCGCGGTTGCGGTAGAAGATGCGGATGCGGTTGAGCACCGGCTCGCGCACCTGCGCCTGCATCGCCTCGCTCATCCGGTCATACTCGTCCCACCAGTATTCCAGCGCGACCGGGTCCTTGACGTGCTGCAAGAGTCCGGTGCGGTACTCGGGGTCCATCATGATGCGGGAAATATCGCGTGGGGTGGCGTGCTGCTCGTCCATCAGCGCCACCAGCGCGCTGTAGAGCAGGTTCTCCATGCGCGTGCGGCTCCAGTCCTCGGCGTAGATTTTCTTCAGCAGTCCCATCACCTGGCTGACCGCCGTGTCGCGCGGCACGCCTGCCGGCACGGCGAACGGATTGAGCGGCGCCGGATAGTCGGTCTGCGCGAAGTCCACCAGCACCACGTCGTCCTCCCGCTCAGGCGGGATGCTGCTGCGGAGAATCGCCCGCACCAGGCTGCCGTGCGGGTCAATCACCCCCACCCCTTCCCCGGCCTGGATGTCCTGGGTGATGATGTGGTGCAGCGTAGTCGATTTGCCCACACCGGTCTTGCCGACGATGTAGACGTGCTGGGCGCGGTCGGCGTCCGAGAGGACAACCGGCGTTTGCTGCCCGGCGTGCACGTTGACGCCAATCACCGCACCGGGCAGGTCGTGCACGGCGCTGGTCGGAACCGCCACATTGGTCTCATCGATCCACTGGATTTCCCGGGCGGCAAAGCCCTGGTGCGGCAGGTGCCACAGCGCGGCGAGCTCCTCCGGGGAGAGTATCAGCCGCGTGCGCCGCCACCGCTCGCTGGCGCCGGAGGCCCACTGGTAAATCAGCGACAGGGGATTGTAGCGCTGCGCCTGGTCCGGTGTGTCAATGCGCCGGATGGAGCTCGGCCACGGCTCCTCGTCCCACACCAGCGCGTTGTACGGCTCGCGCACGAACTGCCAGATCTGGCTGTCTACCGCCGCCAGGATTTGCACGCGCTCGGGCGACGGACTGTCAATCATGACCGACAGAAAGCACTGCACCAGCGGGCGGTTGAGCTTGGCGCGCGCCAGTGCCTGGTCAGCGGGTACGTAGCGATCGACGCGCTCGGGGCGCATGCTGGCCAGACCCACCAGCTTGTGCAAACTGGCGGGCGTCACAAACTCCAGCGGATTGACCGGGCTGGCGGTAATCAGCTTCTCGCCGAGGTTGTAGGCATAGTCGGCCCCCGTCGAGAGCGCGAGAGTGTAGGTCATCCGCTCCCCTGGCTGGAGGTCGGCCATCGCCTGGGTGATGGCCGCCAGCGGGTCGAAGCTCCTGAGGTCTTCGACGTGCTTAATCGGCCAGACGAACTCCGCCGCCTGCTGGTAGAAAATCACGTAGCGGTAGTACGGGTACGCCTCCTCCCCTTCTTCGTCCTCAAACCACTCGACTTCGGCTTTGGGGTAATGGGTGTGGACCGCCCGGCGCACATATTCCGGATGTGCGTTGGTGCGCCAGTCGGTGATTTCCCAGTGGATGCTCTGGTGCTCGGCCACAATCTGCAGCGCCAGATGGACGGAGGTGCGCAGCAGATATTCCATCAGCTTGCGCGCCGGCTCGGGCTCGAAGCTCGCGCCCTTGGGCAGCACAATCCGGTAGCGGCGGGGCACGGCCAGCGGCTCATGGGCCGGCGCGACCGCTTGCGTGGTCGATCGCGTGGTCGCTGGCGTTGATGGCGTGCTCTGGTCGATCCAGATAGCCGCGCCGAGGCTCACTAAGCCGCCAGCGAAAAACAGCCACTGAAAGTCTCTTTGAGTCAGGAGTCCCAGAAGAATGAGAAACCCACCGCCCAGGATGAGCCCGTAGACAAGCACTGAGTTGTCACGCGCAACATCCTTTTCGGAAGGCGGGGCTTGTACGGGCACTTCCCCTTCGAGTGTTTGCGGCGATGTCTGCCGGCCCGTGACCTTCTGCCAGACAAAGACAAACACGGCGAGCACGATGCCAATCCCCACGCCAATGACATGCCAGACAGCGCTGTTGAGCGTTTCCACCAGGGGATCGTCGTCACTGTGGTAAGGCATTTTAGACCTCAGTTGTGAAAGAAGTAAACGTTAACTCGGTAAGCTGACGTAGTTATATAACGAAATCATATCCGGGGAAACTCGGCGCCACTGCGCAGGGAGACCGTGCGGAGTCAGTCCCCATTGGAGGGCAAGGCGGCCTGGCCTTGCGGGAGGTCTCCAACGTCGGCGTCTAGGCCGGGCGCCAAAGCTCCGGTCTCTTGCCTTCAGAACGGAGCAAGGACTGGGCTCCGCGACGGTGATGGCCCCCACACCGGCCACCGGTGCGGTGCCGTGCTCAGCATAGCAGTCGCGGGCGCGTTAAAGCCCGAAAATACGGTGAGAGTTTGGCAAGAGAGCCAAGGGTCGCCCGTCACCCCCGCGAAGCCAAATTGGGGCGGTGAGGACGCTTTGCGGGGTGATTTTGTCGGCGGTGGTGAACCAAAACACCTGCGCGTCTCTACCCACCGCGAGCTCCGTTTGCCGTTTCATATTGCGCAGCCGCCGCTCGCCGGTGGTCACCACCAGCCAGCGCCCGGACTGGTACCCAAACCGCTGCTTGTACGCCTCACTGCGCAGATACGCCACGCCGGGCCGCACCTTCTCGCGCGCAAAGCGCGGGTTGTCCTCGGTCGCGCAGTCGATTTCCAACAGCAGTCGTGACTGGTGCTTGCCCTTGCAAATCACAAAGAAGCCGTCAGGCCGCACCAGGCGCCGGGCTTTCGTGCCGTTGGCCTGCTTGTACTCTACTTTGTCTGGGTGCGCCCAGAACTCACCTTCGGGAATCCACTGCTCGAGTGAAACGTCGGCGATTTCCTCCGACGCTTCCATCACGTCCATCCGGAAGTCGTTGACTCCCAGGTCGTGGGCCATCTGCGCCCAGCGCGGCTCGCGCCGGTAGGCAAACTCGCGCAGTGTCTGGCCATGTAAGCCCGCTACGTGCGCCGCTCCCCGCTTGCCGAGCCAGTAGACCATGCACGGCAAGCTCGCTCGCTGCGTGCGGCTCGGCTTGGCCAGATACCCGTGCTGAAACAGTAAGCTCAACCGCAGTCGTGCCTGGCGCTCGCCGGTGAAAAACAGCCGGCGAATCTGGTAGTCGCCCAACACACCGTCGAAGGCGTGCACCGCCTCGAGCATCCGGCTGTCACGCTCGGTCAGCTTCATCGGCGTGGGCCGGTCCGGTCGCCGGGCCTGGGTGGGCGCTCGCTTAAGTGGAAATAATTCCATAGTCCTCAGTGTACCGGACGGCAGGCCGCTTTTCTACCCTTCCCGAACGCTCGATAACGCGTCTCGTCGGCATGCGCAAACCCGTCGCTGCACTCCCCCGTCGGCCTGCAAGGCCGACCGCCCTGGGCGAGCGTGGGGGCTGGCCGCTTGTTCGTCAGCCCCCCGCGTCCGACGCCGCCCGCTCCTGCTCACCTGCGAGACTACTCCACCAGGCTCATCTTTCAAGTGCTCAATCTCTGGTGAACAGCGGCGGCGACCGGGGCGGTCGGGCTTCCAACGCGGCGCCGCCACGTGCAGAAGGCCGACGGGGGGTCGCCCGCCGATGGTGGGGTGGAGCGCAGCTGGCGATGGGCGTCCCCTCTGGGCGTCCATCCAGCCGGTGAAGCGAACACCCTGCCTGAGAAGGGCGACAACGTGCTGGCGCTAAATTCCGCTCCCGCGTAAGGCCCGCCACTTCGGTGGCGGGGGTACCGGAAGGGACGCTGAAACAAGCGCCAGCCTATTCGCCGAAAAAGAAAATGAAAATCCCCCACTTAATATTCTTCTCTCTTCGTATTCTTCTTCCATATAAGGGAAGTGCCAATCTGTCACTTCCAGAAGTGCCAATTTGGCACTTCAAGCCTGGTAGCCCGACCGTTTGTGCCGTACTTTGGCCTTCTCGACCCGGCTGCGCAGGGTGTAGACGTTGGTGCGTCCCAGCCCCCTGCGCTTCTTTTCCAGGTAGCCGGACTTCTCAAGCTCTTTCATGAAGCGCACGGTCGAGCGCTTGGAGATACCGAGGTCCTTAGCGAGCGCTTCCTGGCCCGGAAAGCAGCTGTCCTTTTGCCAAGCGTAGCTCAAGAGCATCGCATAGCAGAGCTTGGCGCCGGGCGACAGACTGGCGTCGCGCAGCACGACGTTGGGCACCTGGGTGAAGCCATGCGCGGAGATAGGGTCAAACCCTTCCAGGATGATCTGCTCGTACTTGGCCAGCGCGCCGCCGATGTGCTCCATTACGCCTCGAGTTTCTCCATCAGCCGGGCCAGAAACAGGTCCAGCGCGTCACGCATCAGCTCGCTGGAGGACACCTTCCGGCCGGTCTTCTTGTAGTACAGGTATTTCGCGTCGTCAATCGTTTCCTTTTGATCGGTGTAGATCTCAAAGCTGTAGCGCTCGGTCCGTCGCTTGTTAGCCGGCTGAGGGTCGTCGATGGCGGTCAGCACCGCACTGGTTGAGGGTGAGATCTCAGGCGAATCGTTCGGAGTGTCCGTTCGGTCGAACCGTTCGACCGTTCGGTTTTGGGTTTCCTTGGTGAATTTAGTAGGCGTAGGCTTGGGAGTGCTACGGTCGGTGGAAGGTTGCTCCGGCACAGTGGCTGGTGACTGTTGAGGAGAAGTACTGCGAAAGAAGGCCGAGCCTTCCTGCAGCTCATTGAGGATCGAGCTGGTATCGAGCGTCTTTTTCATAGGCGAATCTCCTCAAGCAGGCTTTGGTAGGCTTTGGCCGACAGGGCATGGGGGTTGTAGTTGAAGATGTCGGTCTTGTTGAAGTGCGCGTCGCGGATGTCAGTGTTGCGCGGGATGATGGTGTTGAAGACCTGGCTGGTGTAAGACTGGCGCAGGATTTGGAGTGAGGTGCGGCTGTTGATGGTCGAGTCGCTCATGGTGAAGAGGTACCCGAGCAGCTCCAGCGACGGATTGAAGTACTCCTTGACCTCATGGAGCGTCTTGTTGATCTGGTTGATGCTGTCGAGCTCGAAGTAGCCGGGGGAGACGACCACCAGCACCTTGTCGGACGCCGTGAAGGCGTTGATCGTCAGCCAGGAGAGCGTCGGCGGGCAGTCGATGATGACGTGATCGTACTGGCCGGCAATTGGGTCCAGCTGCGCCTTCAGGCGCGCCTCGCGGTGGTCCTTGGCGGTGGTCAGCTCGATGTCGGTGTTGGACAGCAGAATGTGCGAGGGCACCAGGTCCACACCGGGGATGGCGGTGGGGTGCACTGGCAGCGGCTTGCGCTCCAGAATGGTCGCGAAAATCGTGTTGTCTTTGGAAATCTGGGGGTAATCCGCCAGCAGGACCTTCGACGAATTTGCCTGGGAGTCGATGTCTATGAGGAGAACGCGCTTGCCTTGCCGGCCCAATCCTGCCGCCAGGGTGATGGACGTGGTTGTTTTTCCGACCCCGCCTTTTTGCGAGGCGACTGAGATGGTCATCGCTTCCTTTCAGCATGCGGAAAACCGGGTGAGCGGTGATTTCCACAAAACCTGGATTTGTGTCAAAGGCAGTATGCCCACAACCGGGGCGGGGTTTCAAGTAGGAATTCCCAGCTGATGGGAGGCGGCCCGCGCCGATTTTGGCCCATCTCAGCGCGGCAGAAGCATGTCCGCCAGCGCCTTGAGGGTCGCCCCGAAGCTGGCATCCAGTCCTTCGCGCTCGCGCCACTTCATCCAGAAGTCAATCAGGCTCCCACCGCCACAGCCGGCCCAACAGTGCCAGAAGTTTTGCTCGCGGTTAACGCCGAAGCTCCGGCGCTGGTCGTCATGGAACGGGCAGAAGCCGGTGGCGCGCTCGTCCAGATCTACGTAGCGCCTGACGAAGTCGTAGACGCTGATGGCGTTCTTCAAGCGCTCGGAAAGAGTAGCGCCTGGTGGGTGCGGTCTGGCGTCCGGGAAAAGTGGCTTATCCGGCAGCTCAGCCCGGTCGGATTCTTCCGCGGTCACGTCTCGGATGTAGGCCGGGGGCACGAGCTGAGGCGAGGACAGCAGGCGTACCTGGGCGCGCACGGTGGGCGCGATGGGGTCGCCATCCGGGGTGACAAAGTGGTAGCGCTGGCCAGTCAGGCGGTGGCGCCCCAGGGGGAGGCGCACCAGCGAGCCGGGGCCGGTCTTGAGCTCGGCTTGCTTGGGGAACAGCTCGATGCCTGCCAGGTCGTAGCGGCCCAGCAGAGTCTGGCCAAACTGGCGCACCCTCGCGCCGGGGGTGGGGGAGAAGAACAGCCACAGATGACCGCCGCGCCGCGACGGCTCCAGATACGCCGTGACGCCGTCTTGCTCGAGGTCTCGGGTCATTTTGAGTAGTTCCGTCCACTGCTCGGGTGTGTCGGCGTCCAGGCACAGCCAGCGCGCCTGACTGCGCGTGTCGAGCGCATACGCGCCAAGCGTCAGCATGCCCTTGAGGTGCGCTTGGATGTAATCGAGCTCGAAATGACGTTGCAGGGTGATGTAGCGTCCGTCTTCGGTTTGGAGGGGATAGCAGTCCTGGCGGGGGATGAACGTCCTGGCAAAGCGCCGCAACATGTCGCGGTCCAGCTCGGGCGGTGATCGCTTTTCCCTGCCTCTCACAAGCCCATTATACAGAATAGGCAGGGTGCGGCTTTACTTGATACCCCAGCTGGCTTATTCGGTGCTGCTCTCGGCCTTGCGCCGGAGCGCTTCATAATCTGCGATCGGGAGCATGACCAGGACGGGTAGTCCGTCGCGCTCGACCATCAGGTGCTGTTTGTCCTTGAACACCCGGCGCAGCGTCTCGCCAATGTTGCGCTGGAGCTGGGTTGAGGAGATGATTTCAAGTGTGGGGTTTGCTTGGCTGGAGGGTTGACTCATGCGTATAGTTTAGCATCAGTACGCAAGGCTCTGTATACCAGGTAACTGGCCAGCGCGAATACCTCAGTACTGATCGATCCAGAATTCCCAGGTTTCCTTTTCGAGGTCATAAGCGCCCTGCAACGCCGTATCGTCGGGCAGGATGCGGCCTTTTTCCCAATCGCCGTCCCGCGTGATGCCCATGAAAGCCGAGATGTAGACCTCGCCGTTTTCCTGGCGTAGCTCAACCCAGCCCCCGGCGACGAGCGACATGTCAAAGAGCTTGCCCACCTCGAACGTGAATTCTTCGGAGTACTCGACCGAGCCGCGGCTGTCTGGCTCTAGTTCGCCCATCGTGATGCTGGTCGGTTCCAGGTCGTAGGGGATGGCCCGGACTGCTTGATTGAATAGGCTTTCCAGTAATTCGGATTGTGTCATACACCCCCTGTCATCTGTTATATGTATTGTTACTTAATATTATATATCAATACGTATAACACACAAGAGGCAGATCGCGCCGGGAATGCGAATAGATCCGCGCTTTTCATTGGTTCGATTTTGGGACCTGCGGGCGTGCTGTGGCTAGTTTCGATCTACCAGCGCACAAGGTCTGCCAGCGCGGGAGTGGTCAAGGGGTCGGCAAAAACCCCAGGCCGAACTTTGGTAATTGAGACGCATGACCATGGAAGAGCAGAGTTCGGGATGTGTTTTGATACGAATTCAAAAACGCGCCAGCACTTTGAAATAAAAACCCGCCCCCTCTCTTCATATACATAGTAGTGGGAGCGGCGGCGCGACCGCATCTTGCCGCATTTTCCGGTCAAATTGGACCTCTTTACGCCTGAGAACTACGGTTACTCGTTACCGTAGGCGAAACCGTACCTTATACTAGTTGGTTGCGCGCTGCTTTGACCTAGTAAACCCAGTGTTCGTGCGCGAGCGGCTCGCGATTTAGTTCGTCGCGCATGTGGCGCCAGTTGGGTAGATACTTGTCCATCAGGGCCAGGAAGCGGTCGTTGTGACGGCGCTCCAGTAGATGAACCATTTCGTGCACCACGATGTACTCCAGGCATTGGGGTGGCTTTTTGGCGAGTTCCAGATTGACCCAGATGCGCCGCACTTCGATATTGCAGGTTCCCCAGCGCGTTTTCATCTTCCGCACACCCCACTCTGAAACCGTGACACCAAGCTTCTTTTCCCATCTGGGTAGTAACTGGTCAATCTGGTTTTTGAGTAGCGTGCGATACCAGTGGTTGATGATTTCTTCGCGCTTATGTCGATCTGTCCCAGGTCGCACGCGGAGCTCCAGCGTGGTGTTATTGCGCAGACGTACCGCTGCTGGCCGGTTCTCCTCGATGACATCCAGTCGGTACCGTCGCCCCTGCACGAAGTGGCTTTCTCCTGACACGAATTCGCGCGCTGACTGTCTTTCCTGGCTTTGGAACATCGCTTGCCGTTTGCGTATCCAGCCCAGACGCGAAACCACGGCCAGCCGCACATCTTCATCCGTCAGGCGCACAGGCACGGATACCCGCACCCGACCGTCAGGCGGGTAGACTGCCAGGTGAAGATTCTTGATGTTCTTGCGAACAACCTCCACCGGCATACCCTGCACCGTGATAAAGTGGCGCTCAGTAGTCACGCTGGTTTTTGGCAATTTCGAAGATTTCATCGATTAAGTCAGGATGATTGTGCAGCGCGCTGGCGATGGCATAACGCACCTCGCGCTCTTTGAAGCGGTTACCGCGCCAGCCATCCTTTTTGACCGCCCGGATAGCCTGGTCAATCTGAACGGCCAGCATCTCATCCCTGTCGAGATTATCGTACAAAGCGCGCCGCGCGTCCGAGTTAATTGCCTCGGGATAGTGGGAATCCTCGCCAGGGTTTTTCACTTGGCGCGCCAGCGCGGTGATCTGGTCGAGGTAGTCCTTGTAGTCCTGCGCCTGCTGCTTGCGTGCCTGGATGAGCGCATCCAGGAGCTCTGACATCTTCTGGTAGTGGGCGGGGTTGACCGCCATCATATCGACAATCACCCGGCGCACGTTGTTTTCAATCGTTTCGGCCATCGCTTCCTGGCTGTTGCGAATACCGCTGGGCAGATCGTCAAGCGCTTCAGCGCCGCGGTTGACCAGCAGATCCACCAGGCTCAGGTCGTCAAACGAAGAGAGCGTCTCGCTGTCTTCCGCGCGGATGTAGTTGTCCATCAGGTGGCGCATCGCCGGTTCGTACATCTTGAGGTCGATGTAGTCGCCACTGGCGAGTTTGACCTCATCGCGCACACTCACGTAGTGCTCGACCTCGGCTTTAATCGCCTGGGTTTCCGCGTCGGTGTAACCTGCGTCGGCCATTTCGTTGGCCAGATTCGCGTAGGCGCGCATCAGAGAACCAACAAGCTTATAGAGCTTGACCCGGCGTGGCTCGTTGGCTTTGAGTTCTTCGGTGTCGCCCGAATTCTGCGCGCAAAAGTAGCGCAAGTAGTCCGCCGTTTCGCGGGGTGGCTCGACGGGTTCACACAGCGCGGCGACTGCCTCGCGCGCCTTTTCCAGACGGTCGCGTCCTTCTTCCAGGCGGTCCTTGAGTAAACCGGCCACGTCCTCGGCGTCAAAGCCGTCGAACGCTTCGCCGGTGTAGTCCTTCATCGACTTCTCCAGCGCCTTGAACAGGTCGCGGTAGTCGATGATGTAGCCGTATTCCTTGTCGTCCGTGTGCAGCCGGTTAACGCGACAAATCGCCTGAAACAGACCGTGATCGCGCATTGGCTTGTCGATGTAGAGATACGTCGCCGGGGGCGCGTCAAAGCCGGTCAGCAGCTTATCGACGACGATAAGCAGCTTCATCTGTCCGGGATGCTTAATGAACCGCTCTTTGATTTCCTCTTCGAATTTCTCGATTTTGTTGACCGCCGTCTCTTCCGGCTCGTTAAAGTACTCGGCGAGCATCCGGCGGTAGACGCCAAACTTGAGCAGTTCCTCGGTTTCCCCCTCGCCGGTGGTTTCACCTTTGATATTGGCGACGTGCGGCTGGTAGGACGTGACAATCGCGCACTTTCCCGCCAGGTCCGTCCGCTCAAACATCTCGTAAAAGCGGCAGGCGTTGTAAATGCTGTCCGACACCAGCATGGCGTTGCCGTGTCCGTCCATCAGGCGGGGGCGCGTCTCCATGTCCATCAGGATATCGGCAACAATTTTCTCGAGCCGGTCGAGCGAACTGAGCACTTTCCGCAGCGTGCCCCAGCGCTGTTTGAGCTGCGCCTTGGCGTAGTCGTTCAGGCCGCGCGTCTTGGCGTCAAACCACTGGTCGATGCGCGCCTGGGACGTGATTTGCTGGTCAATGTCGCGCGCCTCGTAGCGCAGGTCGAGCACGACGCCATCAGCGACCGCCTCGTCGTACTTGTAGGTGTGAATGTAAGGGCCGAAAATCTCGATGCTTTTCTGCTTGTCGGTCTTGAGAAGGGGCGTGCCGGTAAAGCCAATCAGCACGGCGTCGGGTAGCAGCGCCTTCATGGCGCGGTGCAGCTTGCCTGACTGGGTGCGATGGCACTCGTCCACGAAGACGAAGATTTGGCCCTTGGGTGCAAAGTCGCGCGGACGGTTGCGCAAAATCTCCGCCACATACTCGTCCACGTCGCCTTCCTGGGCGGCGCCGAACTTGTGCACGAGCGAGCCGATGAGCCATTCCTGACTGGCGTTGAGCACATTCAGAAGATCTGCTCCGCTGCGCGTGCGGTAAATCTGCTCGCTAACTCCCTTGAAGACCTTCTCAATCTGCCCGTCCAGCTCAACGCGGTCGGTAATCAGCAGCACGCGCCCGCCCTCGACGTGCTCGCGAATCCACTTGGCGAGCCAGACCATCGTCAGGCTCTTGCCGGAGCCCTGCGTGTGCCAGATAATGCCGCCTTCGCGCCGCCGAACATATTCCTGAGCCGCGCGCACGCCAAAATACTGGTTGTGGCGGCAGAATTTCTTCGTGCCTGCGTCGAACACCATGAAGTCGTGCACTAGCTCCAGCAGGCGCTCCTTGCGGCAAAGCTGTTCCAGACCCTGGTGGAGCGGGTTGCTGATGGCGCTCGGCTCCTTCCAGGTCATCGTGTACTTTTCGGGCGTCTCGATGACCCCGTAGCGCAGCCCCTCGGTTTCGTTACCCGCCAGCACCAGCTGCACGGTCGCGAAGAAATCGCGGATGAAGAGGTTTTGCTGGTTGTCCAGGTTCTGGCGGATGCCCTCGCTCACTGCCACTCGGGAGCGTTTGAGTTCCAGCACGCCCAGCGCGATGCCGTTGACGTAGAGCACGATGTCCGGGCGCTTGGTGTGCTCGCCCTTGATGGTGACCTCTTCGGCAATGGCGAAGTGGTTGCTTTCCGGATTTTCCCAGTCGATGAGCCAGACGGTTTCATACTGCGCGCCAATGTCCGGCTGGACCTTGACGCCGTAGCGCAGCAGGTTGTAGACGGCTTCGTTCGCGTCGTAGAGGTTGCGCCTGCCGCCGACAATGGTTCGCGCCTGATCCAGTTCGCGCAGGACCTTGCCAATCATCCGGTCGTCGTAGCCGCGATTGCGCAGCCAGGCACTCACGAACTCTGGCTCGACGTTGCTGTTATCGGGGCGATCTTGCCAGTTTCCCAGGTAGTCGTAGCAGAGCGTGTCCCGGAAGAAGTCGATGACCCGATCCTGCGTTCTGCGTTCGATCTCGCCGACCGGTGTCATACGTGGGCCTCCTTGGTTTGTTCTTTCGGCTGCACCAGGCGAATGCGCCCGGTGAGCAGTTCCTGCATCATGCCTTGCTTGATATCGCGCAGCTTGGCGCGGCGTTTTTCGAGGGCGTCGATTTCGGCGTCCATGTCGGAGAGGACTTCGGCGATGGCGCACTGTTCGGATGGATCGGGGACAGGAATAAGAAGATTGCTGATCACGCTCCAATCTGTACGAGGCATATGTGTTCCGTAAGTCATGCTTGCCGCCTCATTGAACCTGTCAGTTTGCACTACCTGAAACAGATATTCGCTGCGCATCTGCTCGCCTACCGGCTTCAGTGGCCAGATTTCCGTTGTGCATATGCCATTGAATTCAGCAAACCAGAACTTGCGAAGATATGCCCGCAGTCTCCCATAAAGCACATCGCTCTCAAGAAATCGATACTTGATCGAAGTGGATTGCTCAGCTAAAGAGTATCCAGTCAGTTGACCTGTGCCTTGTCCAATGTTTTCCAACTCTACACAGGGAGTAGATGGATCGACCAGAGCTGGATTCACTTTGTCATTACGGATATTTACTAGCTGACCAAATGGACAAACCTCCCAATCTTCAGGAATTTCACCCACCTCAGTGTGTTTGTAGCTGGGGTTGCTTGTGAACCCCGGCAGGCGAACCCTTCCCGTAAGCAGAGCTTGCATCGTGCCCTGCTTGATAGCACGCTTCTTGGCGATGAGCCTATCCAGCGCATCCAGTAGCGCATCTACATCCGAGAGTACATCGGCGATGACATGTTGCTCAAGTTGAGATGGCAGAGGCAATCGATACTTAGAAATCTGTGGAGCCGTCAATTGGGGAACACCCGTGCTCTCGACGGCAAACGTGATCCTATTATTGATCCATTCTGTGAAGTAGCGACTGTCCAACTTGCGTGATGGCTCCAAAATAAGCAGGCGTCCAATCGCTACATAATCGTGGTCACGGAATACCGCAAATCCTAAGGTGCCTCTTGCTGTGACCGTTATGGTTCCAGCAGGGTAAATACTATACGACGCATAGCCATAAAGCCCTTTGTTTTCTAGTGCGTTCGAGTATATTGGCTTATCGTAGTTCGCATCGCGAATCGCACTGAACCGGGTTTTGTCAAGATCGCCGGCAGCTGACACACGAAAGATATCTCCAATCGTGGTTACTTCCCAATCTTCCGGGATTATTCCCACCTCGGTGCGCTTGTAACCTGGTCTGATTGGTTCGTCGCTCATCGTGTCCGCCTTCATTCCAACACCAATCCCATGCGGGCGAGATGTCCAGCGACGCGTTTGCTCAGTTCATCCACCTCAGCCTCAATGCTTGGCAGCGGCTCGGCGTAGCGTTCTTCTAGCTCCTTGACACGAGCGGTCAGGCGCTGCGCCACCCGCCCCACCTCGTCCTCGATAGCGCTTTGCAGCGCAGCCAGCCATTTGTCTTCGATCACCAGCGACTTTATGTCATCTTCTGTCAGCTTGCCATAGTGGGCGAGCGTCCGCTCATCGAGTGCGCTCTGCGCGGCCTTTACTTCGTTCTCCGCCTGGGCTTTGGCGTCAAACAGCGCTAAGCACTGTCGCAGCGCAACAAGCTCCTCGTCATCGTCGGGCGTGCTGTCCTGCTGCAATTCCTTGATGCGCGCTCGCACGCTCGACTTGGTCACCTTGTCAGTGTCCGTGGTAGCGTCTGCCAGAAGTCCCTCCTCGCCGCTGTGCTCCTCGATGAAGGCGTCGAGTTCGCTGGTCGCCATGTCGGCGGCAGCTTGCAGGCGTTCGAGTTCTGCCTGCTCGGTGAAGAAGTAGCGCGCCACAATCAGCGCGGGCGGGATGAGGTCCGTCTTGATTTTCCGCCGACCTATCACCAAGTCAGGCGTCTCCTGGATCTTCTTCTCCTTGTCCTGGATGATCGGGCGCGGACGGGCAGCTTCCACCCACCCCTCAGCGCTAATTAGATACAGGTCATCCTGCATCGTCTCGGTCCAATAGGTCATCAGCCGCTGGTAAACGTCGTATCCATCCAGCAGGGATATATCTGCATAGCGCTCAAGCAGATCATCGGCCAGCGCGTGGATGATTTCATTTGGCTGGCTGCCCTGGGTTATCGCGTACAAAGTGGGTTTGTGTACAGTCTGCCAGGCGACAAACACATCGCGCACGCGGCCAGCGTATGTCTGAAAGTCAACGTTATCCTGAATTGTGCGCTTGAGTTCGCGCGGCTCGACTCGCCCCATGAGATAGCCGGACCGGTTGCCAGGAGCAAACAGCGTATCGCATAGGGAAGGGAAGACTTCCCAATAGGCGTGCAGGTCGTCCACATCGCGCTGGGGGATGCCACCACGCAAATGCGCATCCAAGTCGTGCAAGTCTTCCGGATCGCTCGAGTCGATGTAGCGGGGGATGTTCAGGTTGTAGTCATTCGCCTCGATTTCGCTGAAGGGCACCATGCGGGAATAACGCGGGATTTCCAGCGAGCCGGTGAATACATCGACAATCTTGCGGATGTCTTGCTCGCGCAAGCGGTTTTTGTTTCCATCTTTGATGAATCCCCGGCTGGCGTCGATCATGAAGATGCCCTTACGCGCGTGGGCGTTCTCCTTGTCGATGACGATGATACAGGCGGGGATGCCGGTACCGTAAAACAGGTTAGGCGGCAAGCCGATAATGCCCTTGATCAGCCCTCGGCGAACCAGGTTGCGGCGAATATCTGCTTCAGCGTTGCCCCGGAAAAGCACACCATGCGGCAAAATGACCGCGGCCTTGCCGGTGCTCTTGAGCGACTTGATGATGTGCAGCAGAAACGCATAATCGCCGTTTTTGGCCGGTGGGACGCCGTACTCGAAGCGACCATATTCGTCGCGAGCCGTGTTGACGCCGTTTGTCCAGTTCTTCTGAGAAAAAGGCGGGTTGGCGACGGCGAAATCAAAGGTTTTCAGGCTGTCATCTGAGCCCTTGAAGTAAGGTGCCGCAAGCGTGTTGTCGCGCCAGATGTCCGCGGTGGGATAGCCATGCAAGATCATGTTCATCTTGGCCAGCGACCAGGTAGCGTTGTCCATTTCCTGGCCGTAGATCGTGATGCCGCCCGGCGCTTCACTAGCGGCCTTGAGAAGTAGCGAGCCGGATCCACACGTCGGGTCATAGATGGTCTGGGCCGGGCGGGTGTCGGGCCCAATACCGACGACTTTCGCCATCACCCGTGACACTTCTGCCGGGGTGTAGAACTGTCCCTTGCTCTTGCCGGACTCGGTGGCAAAGTGCCGCATCAGGTACTCGTAAGCGTCGCCGAGCAGGTCGTCGCCTTCGACACGGTTGGCCCGAAAATCGAGCCCCTCGAAGATAGCGATCAGCTTGGTGAGCCGGTCCTGCATGTCCTTGCCACGACCGAGTTTGCTCTCGTCGTTGAAATCCGCCTGGTCGATCACGCCCTTGAGCTCGTTCGCGTCGGCCAGTTTGCGGATGATCTTGTTGATCTTATCGCCGATTTCCTTGTCGCCTTTGAGCCTGACCATGTCGTCAAAGCTCCCGCCTTCAGGGATATCCAGTAAGGCGTTTGGTTTGCCGGCGTACTTGTCAGAGACGTACTTGACGAACAGCAGGGTCAGGACATAATCCTTGTACTGCGAGGCGTCCATGCCACCCCGGAGTTCATCGCAGCTTCGCCACAGGGAACTGTAGAGTTCACTTTTCTTGATCGCCATTGCCATATAAACCTATCTGATAAGGGCTTTTGCCATTTGGTTCTATGATACCAGGGGATTGAATTCTATGTGTGCCGACCGTTATTCAGATCGAGAACGAGTTGAGCTTTTCCTAGAACGCGCGGAAAAGCTGAGAAATAACAGCCTCATTCGACTTGGTAGAATGAAAGCAGTTCGCTTCATGAGTAATTATGAAGAGCACAAAGGCGCATGGTTTGACCTGCTCGGTGCCCGCAATGAACCTCTTAACATGGAAAGCTTTGAAGCGCTCGTTGCTACATTCAGATTGATATATATGAAAAAGGAACCAACGCACATCGAGAAAGTCTACGATGCAGTTGTCCGGTCCTTACCAGCCGCTCACTACTACGAAATCGAACATTTCAAGGAGAATTGGCAGCGCGCGCTTCAAGAGTCATCGCACTTTGCAGCGGGCGATGGTGACTTCATACCACTAGACGAAGTGCTTAACAATTGGCTATACGGAGAGGTTTTTCATAGTGACAAAGACAAGCGGAAGTTTGTCAAAGTGTGGGGTAAACACCTCGAAGCAGAAGTCGTTTTCATTGTGAATTTTTTGTGCCGCTATATTTTCTGGCTTGAGGATTATATTCGAGAGAGAATAGACGAACGGATGTTTAGATTTATAGACTGATATTTCTGCAAAGAAGATAGTTCTGGGCTTCAGAAGAAGCTTTTATAGTTTGGCACAAGTGGTAATATGCTGGCGAGACAGAAATTCTCAGGCTATTGCGTTGAGAACACCGAACAAAACCAGATATTGGGATTAGCCATACAAAGGCGCACAAGGTGAAATCGGCTAGGAGGAGCTCGTGGCTAGGAAAATAGACAAGCCGCAAGACACAGTCGAAGAAATCATTCAGGCGATTCAGAAAGCACTTTCTCGATATAGTGTGCATGATATAGCTGAAACCCTATTTGTTTCATCCCTTTGGCTCCCGAACATATCAAGTTGGGCGAAGCATCACCTACTTTACACAGCTTTTTTATCAAT
Source organism: Thermoflexus sp. (assembly GCA_020724465.1). Taxonomy (GTDB): domain Bacteria; phylum Chloroflexota; class Anaerolineae; order Aggregatilineales; family Aggregatilineaceae; genus DYGX01. The sequence goes on along the minus strand of DYGX01000011.1, from coordinate 746 downwards.
GTCTCCCGATACGTTTTCCGCGAAAAACAAGTTACAACGATATGAACAATTTAAGTCTCTTCTCTCCAGGCTATACCCTCTCCTACCTGATTTTCCAATGTTCGAAGACTACATTCCTGAAATCGAATGGGGAGACGTAAGCTTGTATCATGAGGGAGAGATATACAAGATATTCTACGGCTGCAACGTCAAAACCATTTATGACCAGCTATATGCTTTTCAAATTCTACACGCAACCCTTGATAATGAAGTTCAAAGCATAGTACACCGTTCTCCAAGCCTCGAACTAAAAAGCTGCCTTCAGTTGCAACACAATGTCATTACATCGATTGAGATGAATAAGGGGGAAATTGTCTCCGAAAATATTTCCCCTGGGCATGTAGAGATCCCGTCCAGAACGTTTTGGCGGAAGGCAACTCATTACTTCCGAACGTTTGACCCCCACGTGTTTTTAGCATCAGACGTTATAGAGAATTACACCACGACACTGGGTTCTGAGAGGTTGGTATCTCTGCTTCAAGAAAACGAATTTATTGAACTAATTGATGAAGGGCAATTTCTCAATTATTTCTTTGTTAAGGATAAAAATCGCTATTATCCCATACTACCCCGGAAATACTCAGAGGTACTTCTCGAGAATTGGAGCGAAATTTGTCACCTGTACAGTTAACCTTCTTCAAGGACAGCCTGGCTGAAACGTTGCACGGTCTGGATGGGACATGCGCCCATGTTGCGATAGCCCAGGT
>DYGX01000025.1 GCA_020724465.1 Thermoflexus sp. | reverse complement strand
AGCGGTTTGTTCAGGTGGTGGCTCATGTGCTCTAAAGTGCATAACAGCCTCTAGCCACCTGATATCTCTTGGCAGGCCGATCTGCCCCAAGAAGTAATTCAGCAGGCCGAAGTCCGGATTGAAGATCCACGTCCAGATCAGCGCGGTGGCGGCGATGGGCAGGATGCTGGGCAGGTAGTAGATGGCGCGGAAGAGCGCGGTTCCGCGCAGCCCCTGGTTGAGCATGATCGCGATCAGCAGCGACAGCGTCATCGAGATCGGGATGCCCAACAGCAGAAAAGCGGTGTTGTACAGGCTCTTCCAGAAGATCGGATCCCGCGAGCCGAGGACATAGACTTTGCTGCCGAGCGTGACCCTGGTGATCTCCTGGTAGCCGCGCGGCAACACGTCGGACGCCACCGTGTAGATCGGATCGCACGTGATCACGCGCCGCGTGCGCTGATCGACGGTTCCTTCCAGCGCGGCCACCTGCGACTCGGGGACTTTCTCGCGTCCGCAGCGGAAGAGTCTCTCGCCTGTGTCCGGATCGAGGGCAGGGGGTGTTTCAGCAGCCGAGAAGGTGAAGACAGTGCGCCAGTTCTGCAGGCCGATCCATTGGGGATCGGTGACGAGATTCCAGCGGGTGAAGCTGAGAATCAACGAGGCGATCAGCGGCCCCACGGCGAAGACGATAAACCCGATGATCGCTGGCGCGACAAACAGGTATCCCCACATGGCGTCGCGCTGCGACAGGCTGAGGCTAAAACGGGACCGTTTGGTCGTTCGGGAGACTGTGGCGGCCATGGTGGTTCCTCAAAAGGTCAAACCTGGCACTCATGATCGTGCCGAGTGCCAGGTTTTCCGTGCGAGCGATGCGCTCAACCTTAGTCGAGCGTGGCCCACGCTTCATCAAGCGCTTGCTGGAACGCCGCGGCATTCTCAAGCAGAGCGTCTTCGGCCAGCATCGTGCCGTCGATCACCACCGCCGGCCAGACGTTGTTCCAGAACAGGTCGTCAAACCACTGGCCGAAGACCGGGGTCTGCGTCCAGGGGCCGGGCAACTGGCAGCGCGCAGCCTCGTAGTACGGCTCGACATTGGCAGGCGGCAGCCCTGGCTGGCGGAAGACGTCAGTGTGAGCGACGTCGATCTGATTCGGGATCTGGAAGCCCAGCTTCGCCTGCTCGATCTGCCCCTCTTCACCGAAGATAAACTCGATGAAGCGGTACGCCTGCTCCGCGTACTGCTCGCCTTTGCTGCCCTTGATGATCGCCAGGCCGACCGAGCCGGACCAGCCGCTGAAGGTGCAGTCTTCTTGGTTGTTGAAGGATGTGATCTGGCCGCTTGGCCCGACCGGGTTCGGGCGAACATCCCACTCGAAGTCCAGGACGCGGCGGTAATTCGTCACGCACCAGCGGCCGCAGGTCGTCATCGCCACGCGGCCCGTTTCGAACATCTGCGACTCGCTCATCGAGGCGATCTGCGCGGTGCTGGGGCGGACCTGGTACACGTGGCGGAGATCGGCCAGGAACTGGATGGCGTCGATGGTGTTCTGGTCGTAGGGCGCCACGAAGGTGCGGCCATCTTCGCTGAGGACGCGCCCCCCGTTGCCGTAGACCGTGTTCTCATACCACAGGTCACCCACGCCCCACACCTCAACAGTGGTGGGGTCGAACCCTTCTTCGTTCGGGTGCCGGCCCGCCGCATCGACCGTGATACGGGTTCCGATGTCGATGATCTGGTCCCAGGTCATGGGCACGACCGGATCGGGCAGTTCGACGCCCGCAGCCTCGAAGAGGTCCACGTTGATATACAGCACGGTGGGGCCGATGTCGCGCGGCAGCGCGTAGATGTCACCGGAGCCGAAGGTCTTGGTCTCGGCGTCCCAGCGATAGCGCCCGATGGCGGACGGCCAGATGTTGTCCCAGTCGATATCGCTGGCATCGACGAAGGGCTGCAGGTTGACCAGCACGCCGGTTGGCACCAGCGAGTTGAACAGGCCGTCGCTGACCATGGCGATGTCGGGGGGCGTGCCGCCGGCGATCATGGTCTGGAGCGCGGTGTCGTAGTCGGTGGGGATGGGCTGGAAGATGATCCGGATGTCTGGATTGCGCTCGTTGAACACGTTCACCAGATAATCGAAGACTTCCAGCTCGTCCGGACCGCCCCACTGGGTGTAAACCAGCTCGACGGGTTCCTGCGCGGCAGCGGGCTGCGGAAACATGCCGAGCAGCAGCGCCAGCGCCATCAGGCTAATCAACAAAGTGCGTTTCATCGTGTAAGTCCTCCGAAAATTGTGGCGGCAGTATTTGCTGAGTTGTGTGCTGTGCTGGGTGCTGATTTGCTGTGTTCCTCCCTCCCTCGCTGTTTGGAGCGATCATCAGACGGGCAAATGTGCCTCACATCACCGGACAGACCAGCGCCGTCACCGAGTGCGGCTCGAAGACCGCGGTCCAGGTATGGCCGTCCAGCGCGATTTCCTGCTCGCGGAGCGTGACCTGATCGGGTGTGGCGAATGTGTTTTCGGCTTTGATACCCGGGCCGTTGATGATCGACAGCTTGGCCGGGCCGGCGAACCGCGCATCCAGCAGCGAAACGGTCGTTTCGAGCGCGTCCGTCTCGCTGCGGTTGACGACGTAGAGCGCGATCTGCCGGCGCTGCTCGTCGTATGTCGCCGAGACGTCCAGCGTGCGCACCCCGGTGTAGTCACCCGCCGAGAACGTGTCGCCCCGCCAGGCCACGTCGAGCGCGATCTGGCCACAGGTGCGGCTATACAGCTCGAACGGGTAGAAGATCGTCTGGAGCACCAGCCCGTCCGGCTTGGTGAAGATAGGCGCGATAACGTTGACGATCTGCGCGATGTTCGCCATCTGGACCGAGCGCGCGTGGCGGATGAAGGCGTTGAGATGCATCGCCACAACCAGCGCGTCTTCCAGGTTGTAGATCTCTTCGAGGTTGTTCAGGTCGTTGCCGAAGACCGGGTGCGTGCGATACCAGACGTTCCACTCGTCCACCGCGATGTGGATCGGGCGCTTGATGGCGTTATCCAGCCGCAGGGCGCGGATCAGCCCTTCGTAAGCCGCCAGGCGCTCCTCGATCAGCTCCGAGACCGTCATGAACCTGGCAAAATCATTCGCGTGGTTGTCCACGTACCAGTGCAGCGCCATGTAGTCGATCTGATCCCCGGCCTGCTCCAGGATGAGCTGGGCGCGCTCGACGAAATCCCCATCCCACAGCGAGACGGCGGACGCCAGCAGCTTGATGCTTGGGTCCACCCAGCGCATGGCTTTGCCGAACTCAGTCAGCGCGCGGGCGTATTCCTCGGGGGTTTTGAAGCCGATCTGCCAGGGGCCGTCGACCTCGTTGCCGATGCCCCAATACTTGACCCGGTGCGGCTCCTCGTATCCATGCTCGCGCCGCAGCCTGACCAGCGCCGTGTCTTTCGTGCCGTTGCAATACTCGACCCAATCGCGGGCTTCGCGCATGTCGCCGTCGCCGCAGTTGACGGCAATGTATGGCTCGGTTCCCAGCTTGCGGCAGAAGGTGATGAACTCGTTCGTCCCAAAGTGATTGGTTTCGAGCGCGCCCCACGCCAGGTCGGTGCGGGCAGGGCGCTCCTCGCGCGGGCCGACGCCGTCGCGCCAGCGATAGCCGGAAACGAAATTGCCGCCCGGATACCGGATGACAGGCATCCGCAGGCGGCGCAGCGCGTCGAGAACGTCAGTCCTGAACCCTTGCTCATCGGCGAAGGGCGAGCCGGGTTCGTAGATGCCGCCATAGATACAGCGGCCCAGGTGCTCGGCGAATCCCCCGAAGATATCACGGTTGATTGGCCCCAGGGTGCGGTTAAGGTCAATCCGGATGTGATTCAAGACGATACCCTCTCGCGGTGGTGCGCAAAGGCGTTGAAATCGTATTCGGCTAATCGTATTCTCGTGTTCATCATTCTATCTTGAAACAAAAGCCGCTGTCAACCACAAACTCATGGGGGCAGGCCGCGCAGCAGATGCCGAAAACAGGTTGTGCGGCGCAGCAGGAACCGTATGCGGCCGACAAAAAAGGGCGCCCTCAGCCGGGGCGCCCTGTCGATCACGAGGCTGAAGTTGCGGACAGATCACTCGACGACGCAGTTCGGCAGCGGGGTATTGTTCCAGACTTCGTCGGGGGTTGGCGCCAGCGTGTTGGCTTCCACCCAGAAGAGCTGCATGTCGAGCAAGACCTGATAGAACTGGTGCGTCTCGTCCAGGCCGAAGGTCCACAGCGTCTTGCCCTCGGGGATGATCAACTCCGGCTCGATCGGCTTCTCGAAATCGGGCGCCCAGTAGCCCACGGCCGCCTTGACGAACGTCCCCACTGCGGCGTTACAGTTCACCTCATCCCCGGCCACGGCTGCCGCCGCGCCAGCAGTCGCGCCCGCGGCAGTCGCACCGCCGGTGACGACCAGCACATTGGTAGTGTCGTTGACGGTGCCGCTGAACGGAGCCGGCTCAAGGCCATCCGACACTTCCGCGTCCAGCGTGATCACGGTGCGGATCTCATACGTCCCGGCTTCGAGCGCAGGGAGTGGGAAGGTCCACTGAGCACGAGCCAGATCGTTGAGCTGCGAGACTTCGACGGACTGCCAGCCCTGGTCTTTGCCCGGCTGCGGGGTGAAGACCGGCTCGCCGTTAATGGTCACGGTGATGTCCGCGTGTGTCATGAAGTCTTCGACCTGCTGGGCGGTGCGGGCCACCCAGATATAGGCGAGCACAACCGTCGTCGACGCGGAAGCCGAGTACTGACGCGCTCCGCCTTCGACGCCGTGCCACACCGGAATCCTCACCGTGCGCGCCTGTGCGGACGTAATGCCCTGCGGGATCAGCATCATCGCGACAATCAGGAGTACGAGTGCAGTGGCCAGTTTTCGGGTCATTCTCTTCACTCCTCTAACCATTCAAGACTTAATCGCCCAACCGGGTGTCGCCGGGGATTATACTGAGACGGGGGACCGAGTCAACCACCGTAAACCGGGCGCAAACATGACGGCGAGGTATTCGAAAGCCGGGGGCAAATGTGGTAAAACAGGGCGGGCGCAGCGCCGCTTTGCACGGCGAGCGCAGATGTGCCCGTGGTCTGATGCAACTCGCGACCCAGGGTAGGTCTTCGCGGTGAGCCTCTCGCGTTTCATGCACACCATGAGTCCGGCATACTGCACGCTGGTGGTTGTGATTCTGGTGTTGATCATGGGCGGGTGTTCCCCGCTCGGCCTGACGATCTCGCGCCCGGCCTACATCGAGCACAACGAAGCGTGGTCGGTGGTGGCCGATGTGTTCGGCGGCGTCGAGATGGTTCAGGTGCCGCCGGGCTGCTTCCTGATGGGCAATTACCACGGGCGCCGCGATGAACAGCCGGTCCACGAAGTGTGTTTCGACCGCCCCTTCTGGATCGACCGCTATGAGGTTACCAACGGGCAATATGGGTCGGAAGGGGCGTTCAGCGGCCCTGACCACCCGCGCGAGAACCTCACCTGGTTCGAGGCGCGCGATCACTGCGCCCGGCGCGGCGCGCGGCTGCCGACCGAAGCCGAGTGGGAATATGCCGCGCGCGGTCCGGATAGCCTGTACTATCCCTGGGGCGACGAGTTCATTGAGGACAATCTGGTTTACGACGGCAACTTCAACAACCAGACGTCGCCGGTGGGCAGCCGGCCTCAAGGGGTGTCGTGGGTGGGCGCCTACGATCTCAGCGGTAACGTTTGGGAGTGGGTGAGCAGCCTTTACCGTCCCTACCCCTACCATGCCGGGGATGGCCGCGAAGACCCGGACGATACCACCGGGCATCGGGTCTTCCGGGGCGGATTGGGTAGCTATATTGATTACGGCACCAGCGCGACAACCCGCTTTCACGCGGCGCCCGACGCGCGCGGGTGGTTTATCGGGTTTCGCTGTGCCAGGGATGACGCGCCATAAGGCGAGCGCCGACGGCGCGCCTGGCCCGTTGGACGGGCGGGCGCGCTGTTGTGTTGCGATGGCGCTTTCGGCAACCGGGTAAAAGGAACTGGGCGGTTCTGTGGAGCATGATCAATCTCAACCGCGTCAGCCGGGCCTGCTAACACGCATCCGGCGCTCGATCTGGCGCGAGCCGTGGCCGGAAACCGATCGCGGGCGCATGCGGCTGACGCTCAATGACCTGATCTTGCATCTGCACGCGCCGCGTGTGCCGCGGCGCGCGCTGCGGGTCACCTACAGCTATGGGCTGGGGATTATCGCCATTGCCCTGTTCCTGATCTTGGGCTTCACCGGTGTGCTGCTCGCGTTCGTATACACGCCGTCGCCGGATAAAGCCTATGCCAGCATCCTGAGTCTGCAGTCGCAGGTCTGGATCGGCGCGCTGGTGCGCAACCTGCATCACTGGAGCGGCAATCTGCTCCTGATCGTGTCGGTGCTGCATATGCTGCGCGTCTTCTACACCGCCGCGTTCCACCCCCCGCGCGAGTTCAACTGGCTGCTGGGTTTGAGCCTGCTGGTGCTGGTGGCGCTCTCGAACTTCACCGGCTATCTCATGCCCTGGGACCAGCTCGCCTATTGGGCCACCACGATCAGCACCAGCATGTTGGGCTATATCCCGCTGGTGGGCGACTCCATCCAGCATTTTCTGGTCGGCGGCAGTGAGATCGGCGAATTCGCGCTGCGAACGTTCTTCGCCTTTCACATTGTCGTCTTGCCGCCGCTGATGATAATTATCATTTCCTATCACCTCTGGCGGATACGCAAGGACACATTCTCTCTGCCGCGCGGGCTGGACGAGCCGCCCATCGACCGCCGCCGCATTGAACGCGTGACTACCATCCCACACCTTATCACGCTGGAGCTGGCACTGGGGTTGGCGACGCTGGCGCTGATGATCGCCTGGTCGACCTGGGTCGATGCGCCGCTGGAAGACGCCGCCAACCCCGCTCACCCGCCGAACCCTGCCAAAGCCGCCTGGTACTTCATGGGGTTTCAGGAGTTGCTGCTGCACTTCCACCCCGTCATCGTGACGGTGGTCATCCCGGTGCTGACGGCTGCAGGACTGTTCCTGCTGCCATACGTGGACGCCGACCCCCGGCCCGAGCGCGACGTGACCGGCGTCTGGTTCCGGTCGCGGCGCGGGCGCCGGCTGGCGGCGCTCAATGCCCTGGCCGGGATCGGCGTAACGGCGGCGCTGGTGGTCCTTGACGAGTTCTGGCTCGACCTGCCGGGGCTATTTCCGTCTCTGCCGACCGTGATCAGCAACGGCGCGATCCCGTTCGGTGCCATTTTGTGGCTGCTGGGAGTATATTACTGGGTGCTCGGCAGGCGAGGAGCCACACGCAGCGAGCGCAATCTGGCGCTGTTCACGCTGCTGTTTATGGCGTTTGTCACCCTGACCGTGATCGGGGTGTTCTTCCGTGGCGAGAATATGGCTTTGGTGCTGCCTTGGACGACGTAGGCCTGTCTCCATCTCAGCCGTGCGACGACCCGGCACCGCCATCCGATGGAGCTGGCGTATCGCGGCGCGACTTCTTCGGGCTGGCCTGGCGCGCGCTGGCGGCCGTTCTGGCCGGGCAGGCGGCGTGCGTCGGACTGAGGTTTCTTGCGTCGCGCCCCGCCGAAGAGAGTCAGGGTCAGGTGCTGATCGCAGGGCTGGTGAGCGACTTCCCGCCCGGAACGATCACCCCATTTGAACAGGCGCGTTTCTTCTTGATCCGGTTTGCCGACGGGGGATTTCTGGCGTTGAGCGTGGTCTGCCCGCATCTGGCGTGTGTGGTCGGCTGGGATGGTGCGCGCGGGCGCTTCACCTGCCCCTGCCATGGCTCGGAGTTCGAGCGCGATGGGCGCGTGGTCAACCCGCCCGCGCCGCGCCCGCTCGACCGCTACACCGTGCTGATCGAAAACGACCGGGTCAAAGTGGACACGCGCCAGGTGCTGCGCCGCACACAGACGGATGCTGCCGACCTGGTCTACGCCCCGTCAGGTGCCGCCGACACCGCGTCACACGCACCCCCGGTGGTTCCGTTCCACCCTGGGCAGCCGAATCCCTGAGAGAACGCTCCAGGCAAGGGAGAAGACTTTTGTCCAAACATGCTATTCGACTCAGCCTGCTGTCTGCGCTTGTGATCATCCTTCTGCTGGGCCTGAACATGCTGCGCGAGCCGAACCGGCAGATCGAGACTCTTGACGCCCAGCGGGCCGCCGCGGTCGAGCGCGCCATGCAGCTTTACGCGCTCAACTGCGTGGAGTGCCACGGCGCGTCGGGCGAGGGGTTGAATGTTACACCTGCTTTGAACGACCCGGCGGTGCGCGCCAAGCCGGATAGCGAGCTTTTCAAGACGATCTCGCGCGGGCGCCCCGGCACAGCCATGGTCGCGTTCAGCGCGGACGAAAACGGCATCCTCACCCCGCAGCAGATCAATGATCTGGTAGTCCTGATTAAGCACGGGCGCTGGCGCCAGGTGGAAGCGTACATCGACGCAAACGACCTGCGCCCGGTGGACCTGCCCGCGCTTGAAGCGCAGATCGACATCGCCAACCTGACGTATCCGCTGGAAGTGGTGAAGGAAGGGCGCACACTCTATCAGGCGAACTGCTTTTCGTGCCACAATGCGGGTGCTGCGGGCGTCACCGGCCACCGCATCGGCAAGGATTTGTCCGACAACGCCTTCGTGCAAGGTCAGACGGATGAGGAGCTTCTCAAGTTCTTGCAGGAAGGCCGCGCCGAAAATGACCCCGAGAACGTGACCGGCTATGAGATGCCGGCGCGCGGCGGCAACCCGAACCTGTCGAACGAGGACCTGCTCAAGATCATCGCGTACATCAAAGAGGTGAACAACAAGACCGTAATCGACAGCGCCGCCGCTGCTGCTCAGACGTCCGTCGAATGGCGGGGCGTGGTCTACGAGTGGGTCAAAGTGGCGGACAACTTCGATATCCCCCTGGGCCTGTTTCACGCGGGGGATGGCTCCGGCCGGTTGTTCGTGGTGGAGCAGGGCGGGAAGATTCTGATCCTTCAAGACGGCAAAGTGCTCCCCGAGCCGTTCCTGGATATCTCCGAGCTGCTGCCGCCGAGCGTGCCCTATGGGATCTATACCGAGCAGGGGCTTTTGGGGCTGGCCTTTCACCCCAACTACCGCGAGAACGGCATCTTCTTCGTGTCGTACTCCAATCATCTGGGCGACAGCGTGCTGGCGCGCTATCAGGTCTCGGCGGACGACCCGAACCGCGCCGATCCGTCCAGCGCCATGATCCTGCTGGAAGTCGACCAGCCTTTCGAGGACCACAACGGCGGTAATATCGTCTTCAGCCCGATTGACGGCTATCTCTACATGGGCTTTGGCGACGGCGGGCGCCCTGCCGAGCCGAACTACAACTCGCAGAATCCCCGCCTCTATCTGGGCAAGATGCTGCGCCTGGACGTCGACGTCGAGCAGGGCTATCGCGTGCCGGAAGACAACCCGTTTGTGGGCAACCCCGATTACCTGCCGGAGATCTGGGCGCTGGGCCTGCGCAACCCGTGGCGTTTCACCTTCGACCGCAAGACGGGCGACCTGTACATCGGCGATGTGGGCCAATGGTTGTACGAGGAGATCGACTTCCAGCCAGCCTCAAGCCGGGGCGGGGAAAACTACGGCTGGAGCGCGTTTGAGGCGACCCATCCTTATCTGGAAGACGAGACAGTTCTGGGCCAGCACACGCCGCCAATTCTCGAGTACGGGCACGACGCCGGGCTGTCCGTCACCGGCGGCTATGTCTACCGCGGGCAGAACCTGCCCGAACTGGACGGCCTGTATTTCTATGGGGATTATGTGAACGGGATCGTGTGGGTTGCCTATCGCAACGAGTCCGGCGCCTGGCAGAGCGAGACGTTCATGGATACGCCGTTCGTCATCTCGTCGTTTGGAGAGGACGAGCCGGGCGAGCTGTATCTGGTGGACTACAAGGGAGCTATCTATCGGCTGGAGCGCGCCGCCGAACAACTGCAGCCGGCTGGCGGATAAGCGAGGTCAACATAATCGATGTCATTCACCGGGCAGACTTATATCCGCACCCGAACTACTCTGATCGCGCAGGTGCTCAAGCGCCTGCTGGCAGTAGGATTCGGGCTGCTGATGGCCTGGCTGATGCTTGAGGTGCTGGTGCGTGTCGCGTTCGACGCGCTGCCGCAGGGCGCCCAGGGGGTGATCCAGCATGTGCGGCGCGTCCCCTGGGACGATGCGCATATCATCCCCGTGTTCCCCTACGAGCTGAGCCGGGAATTTCAGGCGCGCATCCCGCCGGATCTGCACGACTATCCGGTGCATTGGGGAGACGCCAAGTTCACCTTCGACACCCTGCGCCTGTGGGATGGCTCCGCCGAGGGCTTCCGCACCAATCCGCCGCAGTGGCCGATGGATATCGTTGCGGTGGGCGACTCGTTCACCTTCTGCTGGACGGCGTTCGAGGACTGCTGGGTAGAGCAGCTTCACCGGCAGTTCGGCTGGCACGTGATGAACCTGGGCATCCCCGGCACCGGGTCGATGTCGCACCGGCTTGTGATCGACACCTACGCCGTGCCCATGGAGCCGCGTGTTGTGGTGTGGCAGTGGTACGGCAACGATTACATGGATGACTACGATCACGCGCGGCTGCGGGGCGAAGTCGAACAGCTAGGCGGGCCGCCGCCGACGGTGGACACGGTGCGGGATTACGGCGTGCTGGCCGAGTATTCAGCGGTCTATCGCCTGGTGCGCGACTGGCTGGATCGCCCTGCGGACGCGGCGGAAGCGTCGGGGGAGCACAGACGTGTCGTCAACGGGCGCGAGGTGCTGTTCAACGAGCGGCTCGACACGCACGATCTGGGCTATGAAGCAGTGCAGTACGGCTGGGGCCGGACGCTGGACGCGCTTCAAGCGGCGCACGCCACGACCGCGAACCTCGGCGCTGAGCTGGTGATCGTGCTGGTCCCCACCAAAGAAGAGGTCTATGCCGCCTGGAGTGCGGACGCGCTCGGTGAGGAACGGATCGCCATGCTGGCGAGGGGGCGCGAGGCGTTGGTCCAGGTCTGCGCCGAGCGCGGCTGGCGCTGCATCGATCCGACCGAGACGTTCATGGCGGCGGTCGCGGGCGGCGATACGGTCTACAACGGTTTTGATTTCCACCTGGACGCCGCCGGCAACCGGATCGTCGCGCAGCTTGTGGGCGAATACTTGATCGCCGAAGGGCTGCTGGCTCCTCGCGAAGGCTAGCCACTCCGCCGCGTGAAGCGCAGCCAGTCTACCGCCACAGCCAGGCGCCGCCGATCCGGGCTGTGCCCGATCTCCGCCGGAACCAACCACCCATCGTAGTGCAGGCTGAGCGCGAGCGCCGTGCCGCTCCCAACCGCATCTGCCGGAAGATCGAAAGTGTAACTTGCCAGGCTGTCCGGCTGGACGGTTGCCTCGCCTTCCAGCAAGCGCCCGTTGAGCGCGATCCGCACGCGACGCGGTTCCTCGAAAGCTTGCATGGCAACCGCTACTTCGTAGCTGCCGCGGGGCAGGTCAAGATAGACATCTGTCTGAGGACGATCCCCTGCCCAGCGCAGCGTGATGTCGGCAACCGTTTCCTGCCAATGCCAGCCCCACCCGATATAACGTTCGTCGCCGCCCGTGCCGATGTCGATCGCGTACACGCCCGGCTCGACTTCAGGCGGGGTGCGTGGGATGCATCCGTCCGGGTGCCAGCGGGTGCGATAGAATACGGCGCTGCCCTCGACCGTTGGGGCGCACAGCAGCGCGTCGTGCGCGTTCAGATAGCCGATGACCTCTTCAGGCGGGGTCCCCTTGCGCCGGATCAAATCCTGATGAACGACCAGGTAGCCGACCGGCCAGTCGAAGATGCGCTGGCGTAGCTGGTTCTCGACGGTGTCGGGTTCCAGCAGGCGGCGCTGGCCGAGCCAGGCCATCATCGGGTCGTCGGTGTGCAGGTACCAGAAGTGTTCCAGCGGCGCGCGCGAGATGAACCCGTTGACCATGCGCTTGCCGTGGAAGATGCCGTAATACTGGAGCGGAATGGCGTCGGCGTCGCCCAGCAGGATTTCGCCGGTGCCCGCGCCGGTCGGAACCTCGATGACGACATAATCGTATGGTTCGCGGCCCATTTGCTCGTAAGTGGCGTAGCGAGGCAGCACAGGGGTGGTTGGCCCGCCAGCAAACAGGCGCAGATCAAGCGCCAGCAGCAGGAACACGCCGCCGAACAGAAACGCGCGCGCTGCCCTGTGGCGCGGCAGGCGCGGCGACCAGACCTTGCTGGCGAACGCCATCACACCCAGCGCGAACGCCGGGCCGAGCCGCCACGGCATCTTGAAATGCCCGTCGGTCAGTGTGTAGAGCAGGCGGAACGGCATGGCGATCCGCACATCGCCGATCGTCAGCGTGGGGCCGAGCGCCAGCACGAGCGGGGGCACGAACACGACCAGCCACACCCAGCGGTCCCACCCGCCGCGCGGGAAGCGGGCGAGCGCCGCCGCAAGGCTGATCAGCGCGGTGGCGCTGACGAACGCTCCGAAGGACGGCGAGTTCCAATCCCACCAGGTGTCGGCCATCGCCAGAAAGCCTGCCGGGAAATCGATGACCGGGCGCTCTTCAACCGGGCTGGGGGCCAGCGTGCCCGTCATGTCGTCCAGGTAGGGCAGGGGTCCGGCCAGCCACAGCAGGCCCAGCGCCAGACCCACGGCCAGGACCCCCAGTCCGGCCAGCAGCCCGCGCCGCGGCGACCGCCACAGCGTCAGCAAGCCATACGGACCCAGTACGAACGCGCCAAAAATGGGGTATTGCAGGTCCGAGAGCACCGCCGCCCACAGTCCCACGCCCATGACGCCTGCTGCGATCGCGCTGCGCCGCAGCCTGCCGCCGCACACCGCCGCCGCGACCGCCTTCCAGAGCAGCAGCAGCGCCGGAATGAGGAACCAGTTCATCAGGTTGATGTGCGAGTTGTAGTAGAAGTAGCGCACGGCGGGGAAGACTTGCAGCACCACGCCGCCGATCAGCGCCAGGCCGGGGGCGGCGGCCTCGCTGTGCAGAAACACGAAGAACACGTAACCGTTCAGGACGCACGCCAGGAAGATGATCACGTTCACCGCGGCGATGGTGCCCACGACCGGTTCCAGCGCGGCCCACACAGGGAACCAGAACAGCGCCATAGCGTTGTACGCGAAGCTGGTGGTGAAGGGGGCCATCACAAAGTTGCTGGTGTAGACGTGCAGGCCCTCGGTTGTGAGCGCGTGCCGGACCCACCAATAGGCCCAGTGGGGGAAGAACCAGTCGTACCCGGCGGCCCGCGAGCCGGGACTGAACAGCAGCGGATAGAGCGTGAGAAAGGCGGTCAGGCTGAAGAAGCTCAGCGCCGCAAAATGGAGCGCCGCGCGCGGGCGGGTGCTAGCGGTGATGGATGGGCTGAAGGAGTCAGCGTGTCGGTTCAACGCCAGTTCAAGAGCACTCGTCGCCAGGTTTGGGAACAGCGCCTGTGGCCTGTCGCCCTTCTGAACGATCCGAGGGGCGGCGCGGGGGCCACAGGCGCGCGCTCAGGGTAGCTCGAAGACGCACTTCACGACCGCTTCGTCGCGCAGCAGCTCGTCGAACAGCGTCGGCCCTTCGTCCAGCACGGCCCGGCGCGAGATGATCGTCTCGGCGGCGACCCGCCCATCGGCGAGCATCGCCAGCGCCCGCCGGAAATCGCGCTCGTTCATCCCGTAGCTGCCCGCGATGCGCAGCTCGCGCGTGACGACCGCCTGCATATCGACTTCGACAAAGCGTACGCTGTTGCCGATCCAGACCACCGTCCCGCCATCGCGGATTGCCTGCAGCGACTGCCCGACCGTCGCGCCGGTGCCGACTGCCTCGTAGACGAGGTCGAAGCCTTCGCCCCCGGTCAGCTCGCTGATCACCGTCGCGAAATCGTGCGCGGTCGGGTTGATGACGTGCGCCGCGCCCATCTGCCGGGCGATATCCAGCCGCGTCTCGCTGATGTCGCTCACAGTCACCTCGCGCACGCCGGCCAGCAGCAACACCTGCATGGTAAGCAGTCCGATCGTGCCTGCGCCGATGACGAGCGCCCGGTCATACGGCTGCACGTGCGCGATCCCCACGGCGTGCACGGCGACCGCCAGCGGCTCGGTCAGCGCGGCGGTGGAGAAGGGCAGCGTGTCCGGGATCGGGTACACATTTGTCTCCGGCACAACCGTGTACTCGGCATAGGCGCCGGGCAGGTTCATACCGATCATCTGGCGGACGGTGCGCCCGGTCGCCGGATCGGCCCGGTAGATGAGCGGATGCAGGGCGACGCGGTCGCCGGGACGGACCCGCCGCACGCCCGCGCCGACGGCAGCCACTTCGCCGGCGACCTCGTGCCCCATGATCAGCGGAGGGTGGCGGCGGCCAGTCCGCCCCGTGTAGCCGTGCAGGTCCGACCCGCAAATCGCCGCGGCGCGGACACGCACCAGGACGTCGAGCGGGTGGTTGAGATGCGGCACCGGCACCGACTGCAGCTCCAGACGGTTGAAGTCGGTGAGCATCAGCGCCTTCATCATGGTCGATGGTTCGGTCATCGGCTGGCTCTAACCTTTGATGGCGCCGGCGGTCAGCCCGGAGACGACGTAGCGCTGCATGAAGACGGTGATCACCAGTACCGGCAGGGTAATCAACACAGCAGCCGCCATAAGGCCGCCCCAGTCGATGCTGGCGTAGGTGATGAAATTGAAGATCGCGACGGGCAGCGTCCGGGTGTCGTCGCCGGAAAGCACCAGCGAAAACATGAAGTTGTTCCAAGAGAAAATGAACGACATGATCGTGGCGGTCATGATGGCCGGTACGGACAGGGGCAGCGCGATCCGGACGAAGGTGCCCAGCATCGTCGCGCCGTCGATGCGCGCCGACTCCTCGACCTCGAGCGGCAGACCCTCGAAGAAGGGCACCATCACCCAGACAATGAACGGCATCGACACGATCATGTGGCTCAGGATCAGGGCGATGTATGTCCCGTTCAGCCCGGCACGGCTGAAAAGGATGTACCAGGGCACCAGGAAGGTGATGCCCGGCACGATGCGCGCGGCCAGCAAGACAACCCCCAGCCAGTCGTAGTGAAAGCGCGCGATGGCATATGCGCCCGGCAGGCCCAGCAGCAGCGACAGCGCTGTCGAAACGGCAGCTACCAGGAAGCTGTTACCCATGTAGCGCAGGAAATTGTATTCTGAGAAGACTCGGTCGAAGTTGCGCAGGGTCGGCGTGAACCCCCAGCCGGGCGAAATAATGTCGATCTGGGTCTGGAACGCGGCGAGGGCCATCCAGATGACCGGGAACAAAAAGATCACGATGATGACCAGAAGCAGCACCGCGCGGACGCTCTCGGCCATGATGCGGCGCATCTGGGCACGCCGTTTGCTCATCACCGCCTGCCGGCTGAGCGGGCGGTGCGGGCGGGGTGTGGTGGCTTGACTGAGGTCGGTCATAGCGCCTGCCTCATGCTGACAGAACGGCGCATCTGAATGAAGATCACGCTCACGCCGAGCACGATCGCGAAGAACACGACCAGCAGAGCGGCGGCCTGCCCCAGGCGAAAGTACTCAAAAGCGCGCACGTAGGCCAGGGTGTTGAGGGTTTCGGTCGAAAAACCCGGACCGCCGCGCGTCATGGTGTAAATGATGTCGAACGTTTTCAGCGCCTCAATCGAGCGCAACAGGACGGCGGTCAGTAGGGTCGGAACCAGCAGCGGCAGCGTGATGTGGAAGAAGCTCTGCAGCGATGACGCGCCGTCGACCAGGGCGGCCTCATAGGGATCTTCCGGCAGCGACAGCAGCCCGGCCAGCGTGATCATTGCCATCATCGGCGTCCACTGCCAGATGTCCACGGCCATCAGCACCCACAGCGCCTGAGACTGCGATCCGAGCCAGGGCTGCGGCGTGAGGCCGATGTCGCGCAGAATCTTGTTGAAGACGCCGATGGTCGGCTCGAGCATAAGCAGCCAGGCCATACTGATCGCCACGGGTGTGGCGACCATCGGAAGCAGAATCAGCGTCTTGACGACGGTATGCCCCGGAAAAGCGTCGCGCAGCAGCAGCGCGATCCCGATGCCGAAAACCAGTTCGGCTGTGACGACCACCCCCGTGAACAGAAAAGTCCGCTTGACCGCCGGGAAGAAGCGGTCGCTCTGGGTGAACAGCTCGGTGTAGTTGTCCGTGCCCACGTACTCAGGCGCGCGGCGGGCCGATCCGGTCCACTCGTGGAAGCTCAACCAGCCGTTGTATGCGACCGGAAAGGCCATCATAACCACCACAAAAATCAGAGCCGGCAAGATGAAAGACAGCCGCTGGAACCGCCGCCTGAGATGGATGATTGACGTGCGGGTTTGCGTTGTGCGGTGTGGGGCCATAAGCACTACTTTCAAAACAGCATTGGGATCAGGATTGAGGTCTGCCCTGATCCAGAGCAGACCTCTCTACCACCCGGCCGGCCGGCTACTCGCCGAACTCGGCAGCTTCTTGCTCCAGGAAACGCTGGAAGGCAGCGTGTGCTTCTTCGACCGCCTGTGCCACGTCTCCGCCCTCGATCGCCACTACGATCGGCAGGCCGACGATATCACGCGCTTCGCCCACGCGGATCACGCGCGGCCGGTCGAAGCCTACACCCGTCTGCCCGTTGATCACGATCGCTTCCGCCAGATCCGGCGGGAAGCCGCCCAGCCCTTCGGGCGAGGCCCACACCGAACTGCGCGCGCCCGACTGCCCGAACTCGGACTGCATCTTGCGGACGATTTCGGGGCTGGTCGCCCAACGGATGAACTCCCAGGCAGCGCCCTTGTTCTCCGATGTCGCGTTCATGCCGAGCGCCCACGAGGTCACGCTGTACGGACGGCGGCCTGCTGGCCCTTCGGGGAAGGGAGCAAACCCGACTTTGTCCACGACCAGCGAGGCTTCGGGATTCGTGACGTTGGTGTACAGGATGTCGGCGTCCAGGTAGAAGGCTGCCTGGCCCTGGGCGAAGACCGCGATGGCCTGCGGCCAGCTCATGTTGATCGTGCCGGGCGGGCCGTAGTTGCGCAGCAGGCCGCCATAGTACTCATACGCCTGCAATGCTTCGGGGGTGCCGATGGCGCTGTTGCCCTCTTCGTCGATCCACTGCCCGCCGAAGCTGTAGAGGAAGCTGCTAAACTGCGTCACGGCGGCGCTGCGCTGCCCGCGCAGGACAATGCCGTACACGCCGTTGTCGGGGTCATGGAGCGCCGCGGCAGCCGCTTCGAGTTCTTCCAACGTCTGCGGCACTTCGATGCCGGCCTCTTCAAGCAGGTCCTTGCGATAGTAGAGCGCCTGGCGCTCGGTCACAATCGGGATGCCGAACAGCACATCACCCGAGGTCACCGTGCCCATCGGGCCGGGCTGCCAGTCGGCGAGGTTCCATGCCTCGTCGTTCTCGGCGAACTCGCGCAGATCCGCGACCCAGCCGTTCTTTTCGAAGAGCAGGCCCTCTTGCAGGGGGCGGAACATGAAGACGTCCGCTTCGGCGGTGCCGCCGGTCAGGCCGATCTGAAGGCGCTGGGAAAGCTGGTCCTCAAAGTAGCTCTCCAGGCGGATTGTGATCCCGCTGGCTGCTTCAAAGTCCGGGATGAGCCGCTGGATCGCGTTGTTCCACGGGTGGTTGGCCGCGATGACGCGGATCTGGGTTCCGGCGTACTGGTCCGAAATGGGGAACTCCTCGCCGCCTTGCGCCAGGGCCGGAGACACACCCAGCAGCAGCGAAACGACTACGAGCAGACTGAAAACTGAGCGAACAGAAAAGCGTGAGGTGAACATAGTTTCTCCTGTAAAGTGCTCTCTAGAGTAAGACACAAAAAGCGTATCAGATGGTAGGGGCCACCGACACTCCTTTCTTGTTCTGCAATCGCGCCACAGCAAAAGCAGCCATGAGAGCATGGAGTATATAATGGATTATACCCCGACTCAAAATAGCGGGTGTTTACCCTCTTATTGGCCGCGTATCACGCACCCGACTCAAAAAAAGGATGGTTGTGGAAGATGGAGCCGCTCAGAACAGCCGTCATCGGCTACGGTAAGATCGCGCACCTGCATGCCCAGGCGCTTCGCAGCCTGCCACAGTCGGATTTCGTGGCGGTCTGCGGGCGCGACGCGGCGCGCGCCCAGGCTTTTGCGCAGCAGTATGGCGCGGCGGCTTTTACCAGCGTCCGCGCCATGATCGAGCAGGCGGGCGTGCAGGCCGTCGTGATCTGTACGCCGCATCCCGCGCACGCGGCCCCGGCCATCGAGGCGGCGGCGTGCGGGGCGCATGTCCTGGTCGAAAAGCCGCTCGCCGCGAGCCTGGCCGACTGCGACGCGATGATCGCGGCAGCCGACCGGGCGGGGGTGAAACTGGGCGTAGTCAGCCAGCGCCGCTTCTACGAGCCGGTGCGGCGCATGCGGCAGGCCATCGACGATGGCAAGATCGGGCAGCCGGTGCTGGGATCGGTCATCCTCTACGGCTGGCGCGACGAAGCCTACTACCGCTCCGATCCGTGGCGCGGGCAGTGGGTGGCCGAGGGTGGCGGGGTGCTGGTCAATCAGGCGCCCCATCAGCTCGATCTGCTGCAGTGGTTCATGGGGTCGATCGACGAGGTGTTTGGGTACTGGGCCAACCTGAATCACCCGTTCATTGAAGTCGAGGATACAGCCGTGGCCGTGCTGCGCTTCAAGAACGGCGGCCTGGGCAGCATTGTCGCCAGCAATTCGCAGAAGCCCGGCATCTTCGGCAAGGTGCACGTGCACGGCACTAACGGCAGCTCGGTGGGCGTCCAGACCGAGGGCGGCGCGATGTTCATCGCCGGCGTGACCTCGATCCTGGAGCCGCCGTACAACGATCTGTGGACGATCCCGGGAGAGGAGTCGATGATCGAGCAGTGGCGCGCCGAGGATCGCGCCGCGTTCGAGCAGGGCGACCCGACGCTGCGCTATATCGTGCTGCAGGATCAGGACTTCCTCGACGCAATTCTGGAAGACCGCGATCCGGCTGTGACCGGCCACGATGGGCGGGTCACCGTCGAGATCTTCACGGCGATCTATCGCTCGCAGCGCGACCGCGCGCCGGTACGGTTCCCGGTGGCGGCGCACGACGGCGCGGACGACTTCGACGGGCGACTGGTCGCGCGCTGAGACGTCACAGGTCCGCGCTGGCCGTCTGCCCGGCGGGCCGCGCTGCCAGCTCGTCGAGAACGGCCTGCACGGCGCGGGCTACGCTGCGCGCGACGCGGGGAGTGCAGGCTTCGCCAAAGGTCCAGACGTCCTCAGCTTCGATCGCGATCACCCGGATGCCGTTGTCGGGCGGCAGAGGCGCGCCCAGCCGGCGCAGCGTGGCGAGCGCCCCGGCCAGCGTCATGTCGTGACTGGACGCCGTGTTGAGCGTGGCGGGCAGGTCGCTGATGCCAAACCGGTAGACCGTGCCTGGCCTGGTGCTGCCGGTGAGAATCGCGTCGATCAGCACGGCGTGCTCGTAGCCGACCAGCGCCTCGGCCAGCGCCAGCCCGCCCAGACACATCCGGCGGACGTGCACCCGCTGGCCCGCGAGCGCATCGCCACGCGCGCGCAGAACTGCCTCGACCTGTTCGGCCACTCGCCAGCCAATGCCGTCATCGGAGAGGATCGGGTTGCCGATTCCGATCACGACGGCGCCGCCCGGCCTGGGTGGACCGGGCGCGACCGGCTGGTGGAGCTGTGCGGCGCTTGCTATCATGCGCGTCAGTCGATGTTCTGGCTCAGCCGTTGGACGACCTGGCCGGAGCTATCGCGAATCACGATTTCCAGCGGCATCTGGCCGGGCAGCGAGTGCGTCGCGCACGACAGGCACGGGTCATAGGCGCGGAACGCCATCTCGATGCGGTTGAGAATGCCGTCCGAAACCTGGCCGCCGTGGATCAGCGACTCGGCGGCGCGCTTGATGTTCATCTGGATCGGCGCGTAGTTGTTGGTCGTCCCCACGATCAGATTCGCCTCGAGCAAGATACCGTTTTCGTCCGTGACGTAGTGGTGCGTCAGGGTGCCGCGCGGCGCCTCGACGATTCCCACGCCCTCGGTTGGCTTTTTGGTGGGCAGCGTGCGGACGTCCGGGCTGGCCACTTCCGGATCCTCGGCCAGTTCCACCATGCGCTCGGCGGCGTACAGCAGCTCGATGATGCGCGCCCAGTGGGTGGCGAGCGTGAAGTGCACGGGCTTGCCGCCCAGCGTCTCGTACATGCGCTCGTATTCGGCCTGGGCCAGCGGGGTCGCCATGCCGTCGGCGGCGTTGAGCCGCGAGAGCGGCGTGCAGCAGTAGATCCCGCTGCCTTTGCCTTCAACGAAGCCGTGCCACCCCAGCTTCTTCAGGTACGGGAATTTCAGATAGGTCCATGGCTCGACATGCTCGGCGACGTGGTCCGTATATTCCACCGGCATATAGCGTGCGAACTCGACGCCGTCCGGATCGACCACCCGCACCAGCCCGTCATAGAAGTTGACCTTGTTGTGCTCATCGACCAGCCCCATGTAGTAGGTGCGCAAGGTATAGGCCGGGCTGGTGATCATCTCGACGTAGGCGCTGTTCGCCAGCACCACATTGTGGAACAGGTCGATGGTAAACTGCGCGAACTCGACGTTCTGCCGGGCGATGTCGAGGATTTCGCGCCGCTGCTCCTCGGTGATCGGGTGGCTCATGCCGCCCGGCAGCGCGGCGACCGGGTGGATTGCCCTGCCTCCGATCATCTCGATGACATGGTGGTTGCGCTTGCGCGCCGCGATCACCTGGCCGCCAATCTCCAGGCCGACCTTGGCGATCACGCCCAGGATATTGCGCTCGGCTGCCGGGCTGTCGGGACCAACCACGAAGTCCGGTCCGCCCAGCGCGTAGAAGTGCGTGGTGTGGTCGGTGACGTAGAACGCGGAGTACAGCAGTTCGCGCAGTTTCTTCCCGGCCGGTGGCGGTTCCACGCCGTACAGGGCGTCCAGAGCTTTGGCCGACGCCATCATGTGCGCTTCCGGGCACACGCCGCAGATCCGGCTGGTCAGGCGCGGCATCTCCTCGGCCGGGCGACCCACGCAGAACACCTCGAACCCGCGCAGTTCGGGCACCTGGAAATAGCAGTTTTCGACATCGCCCTGGTCATTGAGGAAGATCTCGATCTTGCCGTGCCCTTCCAGTCGGGTGATCGGATCGATTGTGATGCGTGTCATGGCCTGCCTCCTGAAGCCGCCACCATCTCAGCGCGCTCGGGCTTGGCCTGACCGTTGCTGCCGTTGGCCGCGCTGAGTTCTTTTCGCCTGAGCAGCGAGTGGGGTAGATGGTAGCGATAGAACGTGCCCGCCGGGTCGGGCAGCGTGTCAAGAATCGCCTCGACTTCTTCGGGCGTGTTCGCGTCGACGGCGGACGCGATAGCCGTCAGAATCTTCGCGCCGTGGTCCAGGTCCCTGTCGATCGGCCCGTAGCAGCCGCGGCAGCCCATCCCGACCTGCGGGCAGCGCGCGCCGCAGCCGGCGCGTGTCGCGATTCCCGCGCAGAAGAGACCCTGGTCCAGCAAGCACGCGTTCGGATCGGGAATCACCTCCTGCGGCCGGTAGAAGCGTTTGATCTTCTTCATGTTCTTCTCGCGCGGACACTCGTCGCAGACGGTGGTGTCCGGGCCGATGACCGAGCCGGGCGGGGGCAGGGTGCCGCTGACGATCGCGTTCACGGCGGCCTCGATGGTGCTGACTTCGGGCGGGCAGCCGGGGACGAAGTAGTCCACCGGCACAACCTGCGCCAGCGTCTTGACCGTGTTCCAAAACGTCGGCAGCGTCAGCGTGCCTTCGTCAACCTTGACGTGCGGCTTGGGCCAGACGGACTGGGGGTTATCGGTGCTGGGCGACTGGTAGTACACCCAGTCGAAGATCTGGTCGCGGCTGGTCAGGTTAGCCAGGCCGGGGATCCCGCCGCCGAACGCGCACGATCCGAAGGCGACCAGCACCTTCGATTTCTGGCGCAGCAGGTGAGCCATGTGGGCGTTGTCGTCGTTGCGAATGGCGCCGTTGAACAGGCAGACGTCGATCTCCCCGTTGTCCAGCGCTTCCACGTCTGCGACCTTGGCATCCATCACGCAGGGCCAAAACACGATGTCGAAATGAGCCGCCACATCGAGGATCTTCTCGTGCAGCCCCAGTACGGCGATCTCGCACCCGCCACACGACGAGGCCCAATAGAGGGCCAGTTTAGGTTTGCTGCTCATGGGCGGCCTCCTGCTTGGTCTTGGGCAGCGTGTACACGTAGGGATCTTCGTTGGGCCAGTTGTGCGGCCAGTCGAGCGGCCCAAGCGCCTGAAGCTCCTGGGTCATTTTGCTGACCGTTTCGGTGAACAGCACGCCCTGTGCCGCCGAAGCCCAATGGAGCTGCACGCGCCGCTCGTCGATCCCGAACTGCTTGAGCATGCGCTTCAGCAGCGCAACACGGCGGATGGCCTTGTAGTTGCCTTCCTGGTAATGGCACTGCCCGGGGTGGCAGCCCATGATCAGGACGCCATCTGCGCCGCGCTGCAAGGCGCGCAGGACAAAGGTGGGATCCAGGCGGCCGGTACACATGATGCGGATGTCGCGCAGCGTGGCCGGGTAGCCCACCCGCGAGGTGCCCGCCAGGTCAGCCGCGCGGTACGAGCACCAGTTGCACAAGAAGCCCACGATTACGGGCTTGAAGCTGCGGTTGTCGCTCACAGCATCTTCTCCTCTCTCAGGCCATGATCTCGGCCAGGGGGGCCGTAGGGCTTTCGCTGTACACGTCCACCATAATGCCGTCGATCTCGGCCATCACCTGCTCGAAGGTGAAGTGGGCGCCGGTGATGACGTGGCTTGGGCAGGCGGCAACACACGTCCCGCATCCCTTACACATGGCGGCGTTGACGCGGGAGACCCCCTCGGCTTCCAGATACTCGATCGCGTTGTATGGGCACAGCGCGTTGCAGATCCGGCAGCCCGAGCAGCGGGACTCGTCGATGGACGCCCGGATCGGCTCCAGCGTGACTTCGCGCTGCGAGATCACGCCCAGCACGCGCGCGGCGGCAGCGGCCCCCTGCGCAACCGTGTCCGGGATGTCCTTTGGCCCCTGGCACGCCCCGGCGATGTACACGCCTTCGGTCATCGTGGCGACGGGGTCGAGCTTTGGGTGCCGCTCGGTGAAGAAGCCAGCCGTGCCGCATCCGACGCCGAACATCCGCCCGATCTCCGCCGCATCGGCTTGCGGTTCCAGCCCGGCGGCGAGGATGACCATATCGACGGGGATACGCCGCTGCCGCCCAAGCAGTGTGTCTTCGGCGACGACGATCGTCTTGCCTTCTTCCTCGGCGGTGTGAGCGGCATCGGTGATCTCGGCGACCCGGCCCCGAATGAAATGCGTCCCTTCTTCCAGAATGCGGTGATAGAACTCCTCATACTCTTTGGCGATGGGTCGCATATCGATGTAGAAGTTGTAGACCTCTGCCCCGGTCTTCTCTTTGACCAGGTGGGCGAATTTGAGCGAAGACATGCAGCAGATCGCCGAGCAGTAGCGGTTGTAGTTCCGGTCGCGGCTGCCCACACAGTGAATGATCGCGACGGACTTCGGCTCGGTTTCACCGTCCCGCAGCGTGACCTTGCCGCCGGTGGGGCCTGCGGCGTTGGTCAGGCGCTCGAACTCCAGACTGGTGTAGACATTCGGCAGGCGCCCATACCCGTACTGCGGGATGCGCCGGCAGTCGAACAACTTGTAGCCGGTGGCGAGGATGATGTTGCCCACTTCGAACTCGATGATGCGATCTTCCATGTCGAAGTCGATCGCGCCCGCCGGGCAGGATTTCTCGCACATGCGGCACTTGCCGGTGCGGAAGTAGGTGCAGTTTTCCACGTCGATCACCGGGTACTTGGGGACCGATTGCGGGAACGGCCGGTAGATCGCCTTGCGGTAGCCCAACCCGGCCTCGAACACCTCGTCGATCACCTTGATCGGGCATTTCTCCCAGCATGTCCCGCAGCCGGTGCACAGGTCTTCGATCACCCGGCGCGCCTTCTGGCGAACCCGGATCTGGAAGTTGCCCACAAAGCCTTCGACGTTCTCGACCTCGCTGTAGGTCAGAAGTGTCACGTTCGGGTGCGTCCCTACGTCGAACATCTTGGGGGTCAGGATGCACGCGGCGCAGTCGAGCGTCGGGAAGGTCTTGTCGAACATCGCCATATGCCCGCCGATGCTGGGTTCGCGCTCGACCAGGTAAACGTGGTGACCGGCGTCGGCAATTTCCAGCGCCGCCTGGATTCCGGCGATTCCCCCGCCGACGATCAGCGTCGCCGGGTGAATGTTGACGCGAATCGGCTCCAGTTCGTTTTGGCGCAGGACACGGCTGACAGCGGCACTGATCAGGGCTTTGGCTTTGGCTGTGGCGCCGTCGCGGTCATTGGGGTGAACCCACGAGGCGTGCTCGCGAATGTTTGCCATGGCGAACAGGAACGGGTTCAGCCCGGCACGCTGGCAGGCGTTGCGAAACGTCTTCTCGTGCATCAGCGGCGAGCACGAGGCAACCACGACGTGAGTCAGCCCCAGCTCGCGCACGTCCTCTTCGATCAGCTCCTGGCCGGTGCTGGCGCACATGAACTGAAAGTGACGCGCGACGGCCACATACGGCAGGCGCTGCGCCCACTCGGCCACCTGTTCGACATCCACCGTCCCGGCGATGTTGTGCCCGCAGTGACACACATACACCCCAACTCGTCTGTCGTCCATCGGCTAGACCTCCTCCGGCATGGCGGGCATCGGCAAGGCCTGTTTCGGACGCCGCTCAGGTCTCGTTCGGGGTGGAGGCGCATCCTGGATCTTCTCGATCAGGGCAGCAAAGCTGACAAACTCCTGCCCAAACGCGAGCTGGTCCGGGGCCAAGCCCAGCGCCAGGCCGATTGTCTGGGTGAAGAACATGGCCGGCACGAAGTAGTTGGTCTCGTAGTGCTTGTTCGCGGCGTCCTGGTAGATGTCCAGGTTAAGCTGGCACATCGGGCAGATCGTGACCAGCGCGTCCGCTCCACTCTCCGCCGCGTTTTTGATCAGGCGGTGAATCATCTCGAACGCGCTTTCCTCGCTGATCTGCGTCATATGCCCACCGCAGCAATATGTCTTGAGCGAGAAGGGAACGACGTTGGCGCCCAGGGCTTCGAGCAGGCGGTCCATCATCGTTGGCTGTTCCGGGCTGCCGAAAACAGGATAGGGACGGGCGATCAGGCAGCCATAGTAGGCGGCCAGATTCAGTCCGTAGAGGGGCCGGCGGACCCTGGCACGCAGTTCATCCAGTCCGATGTCGGTGATAATGGCTTCCAGCAGATGCCGGACGCGCACCGTTCCCGGCTCGTAGTGCAGATTGCCCGCGTCGAGCGCCTTGTTGACTTTGGCCGCCAGCGCCGGATATTGCTTCATGTGCCTGTCGGTCTTATACAGGTTCAGGAAGCAGGCGCTGCATGGCGCAAGCAGATCCCCGCCGTCCTGGCCGGCGGCCAGAGCCAGGTTGCGGGCAACGAGCGCGTAGGCGGGCAGACGGTTGATGGTGAAGTATTCGGTCGCCCCGCAGCAGTTCCAGTCATCCAGCTCGACTAGCTCGATATCAAGCTCCGCCGCGACAGCTTGATTCGCCACTTCATAGGCGTGGCTGCGGTGTTGGAGCGCGCAGCCGGGATAGTAAAGGTAGCTTCGGGAAGTCATGCCTGCATCTCCTTGGCCGCCAGCTCTTTCGCTTTATTCAAGATCGCGGCTAACTGCTCCATCTGCCGGATCGACTTGGGGCGCAGGGCCAGGCGGTTATGGCGCAGCATGTTGAGCCCCACCATCCCCAGGCGGATGGATTGGAGAGGGTGATGGAACAGATGGAAGCGGGTTGCCAGGCCAAACTCGAAGCTGCGACCGCGCTGTTCGACGAACCCGACAAACGTCTCGGAGAACTTCGCTGCGGCGTGCTGGTCATAGTAGCCCCTGGCAATCGCTTGCTGCTTGATGGTGTACATGAGATCGGTGATCGGGATCGCCTGGGGGCATCGAACAGTACAGGCGTAGCACGACACGCAGTACCACGGCGTGTTGCTGCGCAGCACTTCGTCGTCGTAGCCGGCGCGCAGCAGCGCGAAAATCTCGCGCGGCGTGTGCTGCATATCGCCGCCAGACGGGCACGACCCGCCGCAGGTGCCACACTGCAAGCAGATATCGAGCCGGTGCCCGTCGGGCGTCGAGTCGACGACTTGCTGGTAGAGCGTGGGAGTGCGAATTGCGGTCAAGGCTCGCTATCCTCCTTTAAGTACAGAGACTGACAGAGGTAATGCCTTGCGGCTGCGAGCGAACGGGGAACCGGTTGCAACGGCATCGGCGCAGATGGACGGGTGTTTCCCCAGCAGGCATGGCCGATGGGCAGTACTATTTGTGAAAAATAGATCAACCTACGCTTTCATTGTAGAGAGTCAAGCCAGCCCGCGTCTAGATGACGAATAGACCGGGCTGCGCAGGAGATTAGTACGAGTGGACTAGTCAGACTGAACTAGAAGGGGCGTAATCAAGCAGATAAACATCGACTAGCCCGTGCGTTACACCGTACACGGCGACCTGAAGCCGGTTGCGCACATTGAGCTTCTGGCAGATCGCGGCCAGGTGGTTGCGGACGGTGTTCTCGGAGATATTCAGCAGGCTGCCGATCTTGCGGTTGGTAAGGCCCTGGGCGACCAGCGCAACAATCTCGATCTCGCGCGCGGTGAGGTCTTCAACCGGAGTCGTGCGGAGGAGGAAGGTGGAGTTGTGCTTGTTGAGGCGCTGGATCAGGGTGGCAACGGTGCTCAATGACATGGCCGCCTCGCCCTTGCGCAGCCCGCGAATACGCAGGAACAGCTCACCTGGGGTGATGTCTTTGTAGAGGTAGCCGCTCGCGCCGGCAAAGATGCAGCTTAAGAGCGTGTCGGGGTCTGTGTCCGACGTGAGGAACACGATGTGCACGCCGGGGAAGTGTTCCTTAATCAGGCCGGCCAGCATAGGGCCATGACAGCCTTCCAGCGCGATCTCCGACAGGATGACCTCCGGCTTCAGTTCCATCGCCAGGTCTGCGACTTTCAGCCCATCCCCGGTCTCGGCCACTACTTCCATGTCCCACAGCGAGTCGAGCAGGCGGGCCAGCGCGCCGCGAAATAGTACGTTCGGATCGGCCAGAATAATCGTGATTGGGTTATGGTCAGATTCCATTGGGCTGCTCCCACTATGGGTCTCATGTCCCAGCAAGGCGACGCTGCGTCCAGGTTGACGCCCGGCCAACCGTGTACCGGCGAGCGCCGAGGCGGTTATGGGATCCTCGTCCGCCAAAGAGTAGAGCGCAGCCACTTTGATAAGTGACACAATGTACTATCATTTTACAATGGATTTGATGCCGCCTGTTAGCGACTTTGCAGCCTGCGGCCAGCGCCTTGTCCAAAGAGGACATGTGTGGAGAGAGTCCGATGGAGCGTCAGGCGCCGCCCGGCCTTGTTCCGACCACCGATGAGCTGCTCGCCAACTTCCGCGTCCTGATCTTCTGGCGCTGGACCACCGGCGCGGGTGCGGTCAGCCTGGCGGCTATCGGCTGGCTGGCGTCGGGCGTCGCCGTCCGGCCAGGGCCGCTGCTGGCGCTCGGATTGGTTCATCTAATCTTCAACGTGCTGGTATGGCGCGTCATCTCCGAAAAGCCGAAGGTTCTTAGCTTGGCGGCGTATCTGCAAATCGCGCTGGACCTGGCGACGTTCGGCCTGCTCTTTCATCTCACCGGCGGCGTTGAAAGCCCTTTGACGCTCTATCTGATGCTGCACCTGTTCGGAACCGGGCTGCTGCTTTCGCGCGCGGCGTCGGTCGTTCTGGTTTTTGTGGCAACCGGGTTGATGGGCCTGATCGCGCTGCTGGAATATCGCCAGATCATCGCGCATGTGAGCTTGTGGGGGCCCATCTCACTCTATCGCAACGGTTGGTTTGTCGGCACGGCGCTGCTGGCTTTTCTTCTCTCCACGCTGTTTCTGGTTCTGCTCAGCATTACGGTTGCCTCGCGTCTTCGCCGCCGGCAGCGGGAAGCGATCGCCCTCTACGAAGTCGCTCAGACTATCTCATCGACACTGGATGTGGGCCAAGTGCTGAACCATCTGCTCGAAAGCTGCGCCAGGACGCTTAACGCCAGCGCCGGGATTGTCCGCCTGCTTTCGGCAGATGGGAACACACTGGAATACGCCGCTTCCTACGGGTTGAGCGAAACCTATATCGAGAAAGGCAACGTCGATGTGGCTCACAGCCCGATGGACCTGCTGGCGGTCAAGGGGCAGCCTACGATTATCGAGGATGTGCGCACCGATCAGCGGGTGATGTACAAAAACGCCATGCTCACCGAAGGTATCCGCTCCGGGCTGGTTGGGCCGATCCGCAGCTTCGACGGGCGGACGTTGGGCGTGCTGCGTATCTACAGCAAAACACCAAGGCATTTTTCTGCCGGCGATCTGCCGTTCCTGGCGGCCGTGTCGGCGCTGGCTGGCAGCGCGCTGAACAACGCCCTGCAATACCAGGCACTGACCCAGATCGATGAGGCAAAGAGCCGGTTCCTGCGCACCGTGACCCACGAGCTTCGCGCGCCGGTGGCCGGCGCTCAAAGCCTGGTGCGCAATTTCACGCAAGGTTTTCTTGGCGAGCTATCCGACCAGCAGCGCGAGGTCCTGCAGCGCATCGAGGGACGGCTTGATTTCTTGCAGGAGCTGATCACCGATCTGCTCGATCTGGCTGCCGGGCGCGAGCGGTATCTAGGTCCGGCCGAGCCGGCAGAGCCGGATCTGGTGGATGCCACGGAATGTCTGGAAGGGGTTGTCGCCGCTTTCAAGGATCAAGCGCGAGCCAAAGCAATTGAGTTTGACAGCAACGTCGGGCACTTGCCGCAGTTGTGGGTAAGGGCGGATCGCGAAAGCCTGCGGCGCATCCTGGCGAACCTGGTCAGCAACGCAATCAAATACACGCCTCCGAACGGGCGCGTGCAGGCCGACCTGAGCTGGGATGAGCACTGGCTGGAGTTCACGGTCTCCGACAGCGGGATCGGGATTCCTCAAGAGGACCTGCCGCACCTGTTCACCGAGTTCTACCGGGCGAAAAACGCCCGGCAAAGCCAGCCGCTCGGCACCGGCCTGGGGCTGGCGATTGTGAAGCAGCTTGTGACGCAGTTCGAAGGGCAGGTCACCGTGCGCAGCACCGAAGGAGAGGGGAGCACATTCACCGTGTATCTGCCTCTCCAGCACGTCGGCGAGCGCGCCGCCTGAAGATTGTATCGCAGCGCCCCGGCGCGCGCTGCGTTCTAGCCCTTCAATTCGCCGCCGGTCAGCCCGGTGACAATGTACTTCTCCGTGACGATGTAGAAGATCACCGCCGGGATGATCAACAGGGTGACGTACGCCATAATCCCGGCATAGTCCCATCCGTACTGGCCCATGAACTGCATAATGCCCAGGGGCAGCGGCCACTTCTTGTCGTTGGTGAGCACCAGCAGCGGCAGAAAATACTCGTTCCACGCGACAACAATCTGCATCGTCACCACCGCCGTCAGCGCGGGGCGCGAGATCGGCAGCAGGATGTGACGGAAAAAGCCGAGCGTGGTGCAGCCATCAATGTACGAGGCGTCTTCCAGCTCGCCTGGAACCGCCATGAAAAAGCTGCGCAGGATCACGACGCTGCCGGGCAGACCAAACGCCGCCAGCGGCAGGATCACGCCCCACAGCGAGTTTGTCAGCCCCAGGTTGCGCAATTGGATGAACAACGGCAGCAGCGCGATCACCAGCGGGAACAGCAGCCCCAGCGACAGAATGTTGAACAGCAGGCTGCGCCCCAGGAATCTCACGCGGCTAAAGGCGAACGCCATCATGCTGGCCAGCGTGATGTTGATCGTCGCGACGCCAACCGTGATGATCAGGCTGTTCTGCGCCGCTGTCCAGAAAGCCTTCCCGGTCAGGATATTGGTGTAGTTTTCCCAGTGGATGCCGGCAGTTGGCAATCCAAAGGGCCGCGACAGGAACTGGCCGGTTGTGCGCAGGCTGCCGAGGAACGCGGTCAGCACGGGCCCCATGATCACGGCGGAGAGGATGACCAGAATCAGCAGTTTGCCCGCAACGATCAACCGGCGATTGAGGCGCGCCCGCCGCTCCAAAACGAGCGATTGCTCCAGGGTGGCGCTCTGCATGGTGGTTCGGTTTACTGCTCCGCTCATTGCGCCCTCACCCCAGGTCCTGCTGCGCGAAGTCCTGGCGCAGCACTATCCGTTGGTAGCCCAGCGAGAAAATCAGCGTGATCAGGAAGAGAACCACTGCCACCGCGCTGCCGTAGCCCATGTAGAAGCGCTGGATGCCGAATTTGTAGAGGTACGTGGCGAGCACATGCCCTGAATTGAAGGGGTTGCCGCCGCGTGTCAGCGTTTGCACGATCACGAACTGCTGGAAGGAGCCGAGCACGGAAAGATAGATAGTCAGGCGGATGGTCGGCCCCATCAGCGGCAGGGTGATGCGCGTCAGTGTCTGCCACCAGTTCGCCCCGTCAACGCGCGCTGCCTCTTCGAGGTCCTGCGGAACACCCTGCAGCCCGGCCATGTACAGGATCATGTAATAGCCAAAATACTTCCACGTCAGCACCAGGAAGATCGAGTAGATGACCACGTTTTTGTCGCCCAGCCATTCGATCGGCTTGAGGCCGAAGGTGCTGAAGATGGTGGTGGCCAGCCCGTCGTTTGGGTGATAGACGTACCACCAGATGATAGCGACGATGACTTCGGAAAAGACATACGGAATGAACAACAGCGCGCGGAAAAAGCGCCTGCCGGGCAGCGATCCACGCCCGACGAGCAGCGCCAGGGTCATGGCAATCGGAAGCTGCACTGCCAGCGACAACAGCATGATCTTGAAGCTGTTGCTCAAGGCAGTGCGAAAGACATTGTGCTCATAGAGCCGCTGATAGTTGTCCAGTCCGACATAGTCTTCGGGCTGCCCGAACCCGTTCCAGTCGTACACGCTGTAGCGCGCCGACTGGACCACCGGAATCAGGACGAAGGTCAGGAACAGGATCATCCCCGGCGCGATGAGCAGCACCAGCATCAGCGCTTTGTTGATGTTGCGGCGGAGGATCGTGTGGTCACGCGGGGGAGACGATGTGCGAGGCAGCACCCGGAAGTTCGTCGCTGACATCGGTCATTCCTTTATGCTTTCAAACAAAGAGCTGTAGTTTTGCCCGGTGGGGTGAGTGTGGCATCCAACGGCGCGCCGGCGCCGCCGGCGCCACACTCACCCTGCGAGTGCTATCTTTATTCTACCCGAGTTCGAACGCGGCCGTATCTTCAATCATCATAGCCGCTTCTTCAGGGCTGATCTCCCCTGCGAACAGGCCCTGGACCGCGTCGAGAACCGTCTGAGCGACGGCGGGGGGCAGGAACTGGTCGTAGTAGAGCTGGAAGTACGGCGCTTCATTGCGCGCCTTCAAGATGGTGCTCATGATCGGGTCATCGGCCAGCACGTCTTCCGCGCCCGCGACCGTCGGCACAATCCACAGTTCTGCGCCACGGCGTTGCGCGTCCACGCTGGTGATGTACTTCAGGAACTCGATGGCCTCATCAGGAGCGTCCTTGCCGACGGCGAAGCCGTCGCCGCCGCCGAGCACGTCATTCGGATTTCCGGCGCCTTCTGGGATGGCGGGGAAGGGGAACCAGCCGAGGTCATCGCCGATGCCCTCGCCGGACTCGCTGTTCGCGACCATGTTGCTGATCGCAAACTGGCCCTGCAGTTCCATCGCGGCCTCGGCGTTGCCCATGACGCGGCCCTCGTCTCCGAAGGAGCTGCTCATGAAGCCTTCCTGGAACGGCTGGAGGTCGATTAGCTGCTTGAGGTATTCACCCGCCTTCACAAATGGCTCGTCGGCGAACGACCCCGTGCGGTTGTACGCGTTGAGGAAGGCTTCCTCGCCGCCGAGACGCACCGCCAGATACACCCACCAGAAGTGGCCCGGCCACTTGTCGCCCTCACCGAGCGCGATCGGGGTGATGCCCGCATCCTTCAGCGTCTGAACAGCCGCCAGGAACTCATCCCAGGTCGCCGGGGGATTGTCCGGATCCAGCCCGGCCTGCTCAAAGAGCGCCTTGTTGTAGAACATGCCGACCGCACCCCAGGTCCACGGCACGCCGTAGTACTCGCCATTGCGGCCGTACAGCTCAAGGGCAGCCTGAGTCGTGAAGGAGTTCTTCCACTCGCCGTCATTGGCCTCAAGCTCGGGCGCGATGTTGCGGACCATGCCCGCTTCTGCATACTGCCACAGCACACCGCCACCCCAGCTCTGGAACAGATCCGGCGGCTCGCCCGCCTGCATCACGGTCACCAGCTGGCTCTTGAATGCCTCGTTCTCCAGCACGGTGATCTCGATGTTCACGTTGGGGTTGGCTTCCATAAATTCAGCAGCCAGTTCGTCCCAGTAGGCCCGGTCCGGCGGGTTGGTGGTGATGTGCCACCAGGTGATGGTAACCTGCTCCTGCGCGGAGCTGGCACGTAGCCCACCGAGGCCGACCACGACGCCCATCACGAGGGCCAGGATCAGAAAGCTCCGTAACAGTCTCATGTCTCTTCTCCTTAAATGCTCGACGAGCCGCGCTCGTCCGAAACGAAATCAGTATCGCCGGGAAACTTCCGGCGGGATACCCACGCCTTCGCGGGCCGGAGCGCACGAGTCACGCACGATCAGCTCGGTAGCCATTTCAACACGCTCGCCAGGCAGATCCGGGTTGTCCAGACGTTTGAGCAGCAGTTGCGCCGCCACGCGCCCCATCTCTTCCAGGGGCTGGCGGACGGTCGTCAGGCCCGGATGCACGTGCCCGGCTTCGAGGATGTCGTCGAAGCCGATGACCGAGATGTCTTCGGGAATCCGTCGCCCGCTGTTGAGCACGGCGTCCATCACCCCAAAAGCCGACAGATCGTTGGCTGCGAAGATGGCGGTTGGCGGGTTGGGCAGGCTCAAGAAGTGGTTGGCGGCCATATAGCCCTGTGGGCGGTAAAAATCGCCCGGATAGATCAACTCTGGGTCGATAGGAAGCCCGGCGTCGGCCAGGGCCGCGCGGTAACCGGCCAGGCGGTCGAGCGAGCACTGCATTTCCCGCTGCCCGACGATATAGCCAATGCGCCGGTGGCCCAGCTCGATCAGATAGCGGGTCGCGTCGTAGGCCCCCTGCCAGTTGGTCGACTGCACGGTGGACGTGAATGCGTTTTCAACATGTTGGTAGTCGACCAGCACATGCGGGAACTGCAGTTTCTGGAGCGACTCGATATACGCTTCGACATTGGTGGGCAGCAGCAAAAGCAGTCCGTCAGCCATCCCCCGCGTGATGGTGGTCACATAGGCCGATTCTTTGGTTTTGCGGCGATGGGTGGTGTATAGCATAAGGTGGTACTGGCGCGCGGCCAGCTCGCTGTCGATGCCCTGGATGATGGCGCCGATGTACGTGTTGCCGACATCGGGAACCAGCACGCCGATAACCTGCGAGCGTCCTCCACGCAGGCTGCGCGCTTGCTGGTTGACCACATAGCCCAGCCGCAGCATTGCGTTCAAGACTCTGGCGCGGGTTTCGGGGCGGACGTGCGAGTTGTCGTTGACCACGCGCGAAACCGTCGAGTATGAGACCCCGGCCTCGCGGGCGACATCGACAATTGTGATACTGGAGTTCTTCCTGCCGCGGGTGGTCATGCGCTGCCAAAATCCTGTAAACCCGTGCCCGTCGGAACCCGGTTATACAACGGGATGGCGCCCGGCCATCATGACAACGTTTTCACAATGTCAGGCCAAGATGGGGCGCACAAAAGTATTTGTCGGCCCAATCATCCGCTTGCAGCATGCAAGCCTGTTTGTCATCAGCATATAATGCTTTGAAACCGTTGTCAAGAAATTCGTGTGAACGTTTGCAAAAATCTCTGAGAATGGAAGTGTGCTTGTTGGTCGTTGGGCCGGGCAGCAGGCAAAAAGACTCCTCACCAACGGGTGAGGAGTCGCTGGAACGGAATCTTCCAAATCAAAAAATCGTGGCGAGTGCAAAGAGTAATTTGCGAAGTGACGTTACAATACCATGTTCGATGCCCGCTGTCAAAATCTCGTCGAGCCGCCTTCCTGGCACGCCGCCAGACGTGTTATGATTATGCCGCAAGACAGCGGGCGCATGGCCGGAGAAGATACAGATGGCGGCAAGTTCAGGCAGTTGACGGGATGACCATGACGACCGAACCCGACAAAGACCGTGTTGCCTATCCCTGGCAAAAGAAGGTGGCCGATCTGTGCACACTGGCGCGCGGGCCGCTGGCGCTGGCGCTGGTCTGGCTGGGCATCGCGCGCGGCAAGGACGGTGTCCAGGCGGCGCTGGTTCTGCTGCTGCTCGCGGCGACGCTGGACACGCTGGACGGGTATTTTGCCCGCCTCAGCCAGGTGACCCAACAAACCTGGATTGGCGCGCACGATCTGACCTTCGACATCGCCTTTAGCGTCGCGCTGCTGTTGTTTCTGTCGTTTGCCGGCTATCTTTCGCCGTTTCTCGCCGCGTTGTACGTCGCCGTGTGGGGATGGATTTTCCGCGGGCAAAACGAGCGCGCCAACACGCTGGCGGTGATCTTCCAGGCTCCCATGTACCTCGGTGTTGTCGTCGCGGCGTTATTGCAGAGCGCCCGTATTGTGTGGTGGCTGCTGCTGTGGGTTGTGGTCATGCTGGTGTTTGCGGGGCGGCGCTTCTTCCATGTGCGGCTGCCCGGCTTTGTGCAGGATCTGGTCGAAAACCAGGCGCAGGATGCTCGACCGGATCCGTCGCACGACGCCCCGGCCCAGAGGGGGACCGGCGAGCGCAAGGCCAGCCGAAGCTGGAACGGTAAACACGGTCGGTAGAGCGTGTCAGGTACTTTTTGCCTCGCAGCCCCGAACCCCTCAGCTCACGCAAGCGGGGCAGCAGGCCGGCTCCCTCGCCCGCGAGCTGTCGCGCCGTGAGGGGGTTTAGAGAAAGGGGAACATACGGCGCCTAAGTTCACAGCAACCGCTAAGCCGCGTCTGGACGCGGCTAGTGGTGGAAATGCTGCTGATCGGATTGACGCGCCAGACAGCATCAGGTACAGTAATTAACATTACGCGTTTGTTGAGAATTGAATCCGCTGGCACGGCCACCGGGCTACCCTGTGCACTCCCCAACTCCCCGACTCACTCACAGGGCGGTGCTGTGTGACCTGTTACATCTATAACCTTACTGTCCACAAGGAGGAAGCCGCGACAAAACTTCACCATGAAGGCGCAGGATTCGTCTAGCTCCATCGATTTATTTGTTTACCTGAGGAGGCAGATCAGATGAAACGACTCGTCGTCATGACCGTGCTGCTTGCGCTTCTTCTTGGCCCGTTTGGCTTGATTGCAGGCGCCCAGGAAGGCGAGCCGATCCGCATCGGCCTGCAGGGACCGATGACCGGCGACTACGCCTACGAGGGGCAGGGGTTCGAGAAAGCCGTCCGGCTTTTGGTTGACAAGGTTAACGAGGAAGGCGGGCTGTTGGGCCGGCCCGTGGAGTTGGTGGTTGAGGATGACGCGGGCGATCCGACGCAATCGGCACTGGTGGCGGATCGCCTGATCGATGCGGGCGTGATCGCGGTGATCGGCGCGTACAACTCTACCGCGACCGAGCCAGCCTCGGAGATCTACAATGAGGAAGGCATTCTGCACATCACCCCATCCTCGACGGCTACCCGGCTGACCGAGAAAGGGTTCGAGCGCTTCTTCCGCGTGTGCTTCCTGGATGACCGCCAGGCGCTGTTTGCTGTGCTGGCAATGCGCGACGTGCTGGGCGCGGAGCGGATCGGCATCCTGCACGACAACTCGACCTACGCCGCGGGTTTGGCGGAATGGACTCGAACCTACGCCGAGGAGTACGGGCTGGAAGTTGCCTTCTACGACGCGATCAACCCGGACGACCAGGACTTCACCCCGATCCTGACCAATATCGGCCAGGCAGACCTGGACGTGGTGTACTTCACCGGCTATCACGCGCAGGGCGGCCTGCTGCTGCGCCAGACGGCGGACCTGGGGCTGGACATCCAGTGGATGATGGGCAACGCCAGCAACAACCCCGAGATGGTCGAGATCGCCGGGGTAGAGGCTGCGGCGGGGACGTTTATCACCACCGAGCCGCTGCCGCAAGACCTGGAATACCCCGAAGCGGTCGAGTTCGTTGAGATGTTCACCGAGGCTTATGGCGAGCCGCCCGCGAGCGTGTGGTGGCTGCTGGCGGCAGAAGCCTTCAATGTCATCGCGCACGCCATCGAGGAAACCGAGAGCACCGATCCGGGTGTCCTGGCCGAGTACCTGCACGAAGACTTTAAGGACTACCCCGGCCTGAGCGGTCCGATCATCGGCTTTGACGAAAAGGGCGACCGCCTGGGCACGATCCACGCGCTGTATCAGATCGATGAGGAAGGGGTGATCGCCTATTACCCCGAGCAGCCTCAGCCGCAGTCTGAGGAGTAGCCTCGCGCCGCAAGACAGTCTTAAGGGGGTGGCAGGACGCCGCCCCCTGCCACTTTCCTTGCTAAGAAAGACACACGCTGATGGAAACATTCTTACAGCAGCTCATCAATGGTCTGACCATCGGCGGCTTCTATGCGGTGGTCGCACTGGGCTACACCATGGTCTATGGTGTACTCAAGCTGATTAACTTCGCACATGGCGACATGTTCATGTGGGGCACGTTGGCGGGCTGGGGCTTGCTCACCACGGTTTTGGCGGGCCTGACCGACCTGGACCTGGCGGCTATTCTGGCGGCGGCGGTGCTGGTGATGGCGTTTATCGGCGTGATGGGGATGACCATCGAGCGCGTGGCCTATCGCCCGCTGCGCTCGGCTGGGCGCCTGTCGCCCATTATCTCCGCCCTTGGCGCCGCGTTTGTGCTACAGTCGGTGGCGCGCAACGTCTCCGACGCGCGCTGGCGCACCTACCCGCCGGGGTTGCTCAAGGAACTGCCCAATCTCCGCCTGACGGGCAGCGTATCGGTTTCCGGGCTGCAAGTCCTGATGCTGCTGGTCTGTGTCGCGATCATGGTCGGTCTCTATCTATTCGTGCAGCGGACGCGGATCGGCACGGCGATGCGAGCCGTCTCGCTCGATCACAATGTCTCGCGTCTGATGGGCATCAATGTGGATCGCATCATTTCGCTGGTGTTCATGATCGGCCCCGCGCTGGGCGGGCTGGCGGGCCTGTTGATCGGCATCTACTACGGCTCGTTCAACTTCACCCTGGGGTGGGTGTTTGGCCTCAAAGCCTTCATTGCGGCCATCCTCGGCGGCATCGGCAACATCCCCGGCGCGGTGTTAGGCGGGTTTATCCTGGGGATCAGCGAGACGATGGTGGTGGCTTATGGCCCTAACGTCGGTCTGGCCGACGCATCGGCCTGGAAAGACGCGATCGCCTACGTGCTGCTCATCGCCATCCTGATCGCGCGTCCAACCGGCCTGCTGGGCGAGACCGTTGCAGAAAAGGTGTGAGTGCCATGAGCCAATCCCTCGCGCGTATCTCTCGCCCGTGGATGGGGTCGGCGCTTGTTCTGGCGCTGGCGCTGGTGCTGCCCTATCTGCCGTTCATGGACCGCTCGCGCACGTCGCTGGCGGTTCTGGCCGGGATATATGTGATGCTCGGCCTCAGCCTCAACCTGATCGTGGGCTATGCGGGCCTGTTCCAGCTCGGGCACGCCGCGTTCTTCGGGCTGGGCGCCTATACCGCCGCGATCCTGAGCATTGAGCACAACATCACGATCCTGGCCACCATCCCCATCGCGGCACTGGTGGCGGGTGGGGCGGCGATCCTGATCTCCAAGCCGATCCTGCATCTGCGCGGCGACTACCTGTGCATCGTCACCATCGCCTTCGGCGAGATCTTCCGGATTGGGGTCACCAACAACGCCTTCGGGATCACCGGCGGGGCCAACGGGCTGTTCGGCGCGGGCCGCCCCGAATTTCCACTGCCATGGGTGGAGCCGGTCCCCGCGCTCGTGCTGGCGCTGGTTTTGCTCCTGTACGTCTATCTCATGCGCAAGAGCGGACCGGTTGTGCGCTGGGGCGGGGCGGGTCTGATCGCGGCCAGTTATTACTTGCTGCCGCTGGCACTGGATCAGAAGCCGCTGTTCCTTGTCTCCATCGTGATGGCGGTAGTAGCGCTGGTTTTAGTGACAGCACTGCGCGATCATCACGTCAGCCCGCGCGGGCAGATGATCGCGCTGGTCGGCGTGGTAGCGCTCTTTGGGCTGATCGCAGCCGCCCGCTCCGGGCCGATCGTCACCGCGATCGAGGGCAGCCTGGACGAGTACTTCAATGTAGGCGCGCCGACGACGGTGCTGGGCGTCGAGGTCACGCCGGTCGCGTTCAGGCGCGATGCGCGCCCGTACTACTATCTGGTCCTGGGATTCATCCTGATCACGCTGGTGGGGATGCGTCGACTGCAAGATTCGCGCCTGGGGCGCGCCTGGCTGTACGTGCGCGAGGACCAGCTCGCCGCCGAAGCGATGGGGATCGACACCACACAGGTGAAACTGGCAGCTTTTGCGATCGGATCGGCGGTGGCTGGTGTGGCGGGCGTGCTGTACGCGGGCCGTTTTACCGTGGTCGCGCCGGAGAGCTTCAATTTCTTGCAGTCCGTGATCATGTTCTGCATCGTGGTGCTCGGCGGCAGCGGCTCGATCCCTGGCATCCTGGTCGGCACGCTCGGCATGGTGGTGCTGCCGGAGCTGCTGCGCGATGTGGGGCCAAACTTCCTCTACCAGGGCCTGAACCCGGCGGTGATCCTCGCCCTGCTGCTGGGCCTGCATCTCTACAGCGCGCGCGGACGGCTTGGCGGGGCGGCGCTGGAGAGCGGCGTCATCGCCGCAGCGTTCTTCGTGCCGCCGCTGGTGTTGGGCGAGCGTGTACTGTATGTCCCCGGTCTGCTGATGGCCCTGGCCGCCCTGACTTTGCTGCCCATTGTGCGCCGCCGCACCGGCGACGTGCTGCTGTGGGTGGGCAGCGCCGCGGCGGTGTACGCCATTGTGATGCTGGTGGCCGGCAAGAGTCTGGCGCCGGATCTGCAGCGCAGCGTGACGGCCTTCCGGATCATGGACTGGCGCGACGGCCTGATGGGTGCGGCGATGGTCGTGATGATGGTGCTGCGCCCGGCAGGGATGATCCCGGAGCGGCGGCGCGGCGTGATGTTCTCGGCGGTGGCAGAGACTCCGGCTCCGGCTGAGATCGCTGTACCCCAGCAGGCGACAGTAGGGGACGCGCAATGAGCCTTCTCGAAGTCCGATCTCTCAGTAAAGATTTCGGCGGCCTGCGCGCGATCGACTCGCTGAGCTTCTCGCTGGAGCGCGGCGAGATCCTCAGCCTGATCGGGCCGAACGGCGCCGGCAAGACGACCGTCTTCAATGTGGTGACGGGCATCTACCCCGCCACCGAGGGAACCGTCATCTTTGACGGCGAGGTGATCGTTGAATCGCACGCGCGCCGGCGCGACCGGGTGCTCCGCGCCTTCCTCACCCGCCTGGGTGGCTGGATTCCCTGGCTGCCCGGCCTGATTCTCAGGCAGTTGGGCATGACTCCTGTCCTGCGCCCTCACGATGTCGCGCAGCGCGGGATCGCGCGCACCTTTCAGACGATCCGCCTGTTCCCGCGGCTGACCGTGCTGGAGAACGTGATGGCCGGGCAGCATCACCGCGGGCGTGCCGGGGTGATCGGGGCGGTGCTGAAGCTGCCCTACGAGCGCGACGAAGAACGGCGCATCGTGCAGGAGTCCCTGCGCCATCTGGCGTTCATCGGTTTGGCGGATAAAGCGGACGAGCTGGCGCGCAACCTGGCCTACGGTGACCAGCGCCGCCTGGAGATTGCGCGGGCGCTGGCAACGGGGCCAAAGCTGCTGGTGCTGGACGAGCCGGCCGCCGGCCTGAACGAGGCCGAAGGACTGGCGCTGATGGAAACCATCCGCCAGATCCGCGATGGCGGCATCACAATCCTGCTCATCGAACACGATATGAAGGTGGTGATGAGTATCTCCGACCGCATCGTCGTGCTGGACGACGGGCGCAAGATCGCCGAGGGACCACCCGCGGTCATCCAGCAGGATCCCAACGTCATCGCTGCGTACCTGGGCGAAGAACAGGATGATATCCGGACAAGGTGGGGCGACTATGGCATTGCTTGAGCTACGCAACGTCAACACCTACTACGGGAACATCCGCACGCTCAAGGGGATCTCGCTTCAGGTCGAGGCGGGCCAGATCGTGACGCTGATCGGTGCCAACGGCGCGGGCAAGACCACCACCCTGCGGACGATCTCCGGCCTGCTGCGGCCCCGCAGCGGCGAGATCATCTTTGATGGCAAGCCGATTCACCAGATGCCGGCTCACGAAATCGTGTATCTCGGGCTGACGCAAGCGCCTGAGGGGCGGCAGATCTTCCCGACCCTGACCGTCCAGGAAAACCTGAATATGGGTGCTTATTCGCTGGGCAACGACCGCGCCCGCATCGAGGAAAACCGGCGCCGGGTGTATGACCTGTTTCCCCGCCTGGCCGAGCGCAAAAAGCAGTTGGGCGGCACGCTGAGCGGTGGCGAGCAGCAGATGCTGTCGATCGGGCGCGCGCTGATGGCCAGCCCCAAGCTGCTGATGCTCGACGAGCCGTCGCTGGGCCTGGCGCCCCTGCTGATTAAGGCGATCTTCGAGACGATCCAGACGATCAACGAGCAGGGGGTCACCGTGTTGCTGGTCGAGCAGAACGCCCGTGCCGCGCTCCGGCTGGCGGATTACGGGTACGTGCTGGAGACGGGCACGATTGCCCTCGAGGGTCCGGCGTCGGAGCTGCTGAATGCGCCGCGCGTCCGGCAGGCGTATCTGGGCGAGGCGTGAGTGACGCGCCGGTGGATATGGTATCTGGCGGCGGTGGCCGGCACTGGCCTGATGGCGACGCTGGGCGTGTTTGTGCGGCAGGTGTCGCCGGGTAACGAGCTGGCGCTCGCCCTCGGACGCTTCAGCATCGGGTTCGTGTGCCTGGCCGGGCTGCGGGCGCTGACCGGCCGCCGGCAGACGGGACGTGCGCTCCGGTTCACCTGGGCGCTGCCCGCGTCTGGGCTGGCGCTGGCGCTGTTCGTCGTCGCCTACTTCCGCGCCGTGGTCAGCGGGACGATGGCGAACGCAGCTTTCCTGCTGTATCTCGGGCCGCTGGTCGCCAGCACGCTCGCGGCGGTCTGGCTGGGCGAAGGGTTCAGCCGGGCGAGCGGCTTCCTGCTGGCTGCCGCGGTGATCGGGACGTTGTTCATCACCGAGTTTCGCCTGCCCACCGACCGGCGCGCGCTCGAAAGCATCGTGTTCGGGGTGTTGTCCGGCGTGTTCTACGGCCTGTTCCTGGTGCTGAACAATCGCAAGGTGCAGGGCGAGGGATCAAGCGCAGCGCGGACGGCGTACCAGTTTTTGTTCGCGTCGCTGGTGATGCTGCCGGTGGTGATGGTGGCCGGTGTAAGCCTGCAGCCGGGCGATCTCCCCTGGATCGCGGCGGTCGGCGTGCTGCATGGTTTCGTGGCGCTCACGCTGGTGATCGCAGCGCTGGGCCACCTGAAGACGGTTGAGTATGGGACCATCGCCTACGGCGAGCCGGTGGCGGCGACACTGATCGGCGTGTTCGCGTACCACGAGTCGATCAGCCTGCTGCAGGTGGTCGGCTGCTTGGTGGTGTTGGGCGCCGGCGTGGCGCGGGTTCTGCTGCCGGAAGACGTTTCTGGCCTGGAGTCCGACGCGGGGTCGCGCGTGGAATTTGGAACAGCACGCATAAAGGATTGAGCACTATGGCGCAGCAAACGGCGGATGTGATCATCATCGGCGGCGGGATCACCGGCGCGAGTGCAGCTTACCAACTGGCGCTGCGGGGTGTGCGCGTCACCCTGCTGGAAAAGAGCTATTTGGCGGCGGGCGGGACCGGTCGGACGGTCGGACTGGTGCGCCAGCACTATTCCAACGAAACGACGGCCCGCATGGCCCTGCGCGCGCTGCAGGTCTGGCGCGATTTTGATCGGGTCGTGGGCGGCGACGTGGGCTGGGTGCAGACCGGCGCGCTGTTTATCGTGGGGCCACACGATCTGGACGGCCTGAAAGCCAACGTCGCCCTGCAGCGCGAGGTCGGGATCCAGGTCGAGTTGCTCGATCCGCCTGCCGTTCGCGCGCTGGCATCTTATCTCTACGTGGACGACATCGGCGGCGCGGCGTACGAGCCGGACGCAGGCTGTGCCGACGGCGCGATGGCAACCAACGCGTATGCGCAGCGCGCGCGTGACCTGGGCGCGTCGATTGAGCAGGGCGTCGAGGTAACGGCGATCTGCACCGAGGCGGGGCGCGTGACCGGAGTGCAGACGACACAAGGCACCTACAGCGCGCCGGTCGTGATCAACGCCGCCGGCCCGTGGGGGGCGCGGCTGGCGCGGACGGTCGGGTTTGAGGTGCCGGTCGAGGTCAGCCGCCATCAGGTGGCCGTCTTTCAACGCCCGGCAAGCCTCAGCGCCCGGCACCCGTTCATCGGCGACTTCATCCAGGGGTTTTATTTGCGCCCGGAGACCGGCGGCCTGTCGCTCGTCGGTTCGCTCGAGGCGTCGGAAGCGGAGAACAAGGCCGACCCCGATCGCTATGCCGAAACGGTCGATATGGACTTCAACCTCGCAATGGCCGAACTGACCGA
The DNA here is from genome assembly GCA_020724465.1 of Thermoflexus sp. Lineage (GTDB taxonomy): Bacteria > Chloroflexota > Anaerolineae > Aggregatilineales > Aggregatilineaceae > DYGX01. Next base: position 5,149 of record DYGX01000025.1, on the reverse strand, counting down.
GCGCCGGGTGCCGGCTATGCGCGACGCGGAAATTCGCAAAGGATGGGCCGGGCTGTACGATGTTACGCCGGACTGGCACCCGGTCATCGGGCCCATGCCGGGGCTGCAAGGCTTCATCTGCGCGTTCGGCTGGAGCGGCGCTGGCTTCAAGATGGCGCCGGTCACAGGCGAGATGCTGGCGGACCTGGCGACCGGCGAGCGGCGCTGCCCGATTGACCCGCACCTGTTTCGCTTCGAGCGCTTCGCCGAGGGCGATCTGGTGCGCGGGCGCTATTCCTACAGCATCATGGGCTGAGCGCGACCTCGATCCCCAGCCCGCGCGCGCTGGCTGCTTCCAGCACGCGCTGCGCCACGGCGGCGTCTTGCACGGCATTGCCGACCGACTTGAAAAACGTGATCTCCTGCGGGTCCTGGCGGCCCGGCTTCAGTTCGGCGGCGATCTCGCCGATCTCAGCGTAGATGTGATCCTCGGTGATGATCCCCTGATCGCGCGGAATGATCAGGTCGCCCGCCTCGGCCCAGGCGCTCGCCCGGTGATCGACGATGACGCGCGCCGCTGCCACCACGTCGGCGGCGATCTCCTGCATATCCGGCGCAAACGACCCAATCCCGTTGATGTGGACTCCTGGTGTCAGATCCGCCAGCGTAACGACCGGCGTTTTGCTGTTGGTCGCCGCGACCACCACATCGGCGCCTCGCAGCGCGGCAGACGCTGACGCCACAGCCGTGATGTGCGCGCCGTACTGGCTGCGCAGCTCGTCGGCCAGTTGCTCGGCGCCCGACAGGCTGTAGATGCGGATCTCCGTGATCGGGCGCACGGCGCACACGGCGGCGACCTGGGTCCGCGCCTGCGCGCCCGCGCCGATGACAGCCAGCACCGAAGCGTCCGGCCGGGCCAGCAGTTCGGTTGCCAGTCCGGACGCGGCGCCGGTCCGCAGGGCGGTCAGGTAGCGGCCGTCCATCAGCGCCAGCGGCACGCCGGTCTGGGCGTCGGAGACCAGCACGGCGGCGTGGATGGTCGGCAGCCCGCGCGTCGGGTTGTCCGGGCAGACCGAGACGACTTTCACCGTGTTGACCGGCGCGCCGGTGATCTGAGCGGGCATGGTGAGCAGTACCCCGCCCGGCGTGTCCAGCACGCTGCGCAGCGGGACATGCGCCCGGCCCGTAGAGAGGGCGATGAAACCGGCGCGCACCGCGTCGATCGCTTTGCGCATGCTAAGGGCGACACGAACGTCATCTGCCGTCAGAATTCTCATGCTTTTTTCTCCTCTTTCGTCCCGACGTGTGAGGCGGCCCGCGCCTGATCCCATTTATACCCGGGATGCGCCGGAGAGAAAGTGCGGCGCGGATCGGGTAGATGAAAACTGGCACACTGGCGGCTCTGAGCGAATAATCTTGATTGAAGCTGCGTGCGTGGCTCGTGGTCCTGGCCCGTCTGCCGGTGTCGAGCGCACGCTGCTATTGGTTGGGCTGGTTTGTGCCAGGGTGAAGATGGGGAGCCGTGAACGATCGGCTGAAGCGTGCGCGAGCGTTTGCTCTGCGGCTGTTCCTGATCTATTGCGTATTGTACACAGTCACTTCGGTGCTTTTTGACCACCGGGGCACGACCTACGTCGGCATCTCCGAATCGGCCTGCTCTCCGCAATACATCGGTTCAGGCACGTTCGAGGACATCAGGCAGACTCTGATCGATGAGTTTGCGCCGACGTTCGTGTTCTCCGCTGGAGAACCCGCCGATTTGCAGGAAGAAGTGATCGTCCCGTACCAGTTGGTGGCCGACCCCGACGACCCGAGCCGTTATGTCTGGCGGGGGGCGGTTGCCTATCCGACTGATTATGGCGCGACCTCGTTTGGCGTGCGGCTGAGCTTTGGCAACGGCGGCTATTCGGTTTTCCTGTCCAAATCGGTGCTGCGGGCGCTGGGCTGGATTTTCGGTCAGGCGCACCTCGATTCGCACGTCGGGGACGTTGAGATGTTTTCACTCTACCTCAAGCCCGCGCCCCAAGAGGGCTATTGGATGATCGACGGCCTGACGACATATCCGCACGGCAACCGCAAGTTTTATTCGCCTGAAGACGTGCGCTGCTTCCGCGACTCGCCGCTGCTCTACATCAGCCGTGGAAAGCACGCCATGTACCCGTCGCTGCAAGAGTGCAACAACGCCAGTGTTGTCCAGCAGCGGCGCCTGCATCTCATGGCGGAGCACTGCAGCATCGGCGAGCTGTACTACCCGATCACCCTGCCTGAGTTCGACGTCGGCGACAGCGCCAATCCGATCAATATCTTCGAGACATCCCCCACTCTGCGGCGGAGCGAGGTCTTTCAGGGCGAAGATGCCTGGGGCGACTGTTTCTGGGGCGGGCATGGCGCGGACGATGACCGGATATGCCGGGCACGGTTTCGCTGGTGGTAGGCGGGGTGCTCGCCGCTTGGGCAGCGGGCGGCCCGCGCGGCGGGTTCTTCCAGAAAAAATACAAAGAAATATGATTTATCTGCTATATTATTCTGGCGCCGCCTGGCCCCTGTGCCGCAGGCAGGCGGCCTGATCAGGTTCGTCCAGGGCTCCGGTCTGCTGACCCGTTCCGGCTTTGACGACGAAAGGCGCGGTGTGCCGCGCCGGGTTGCCCACGTCCCGGTTGGTTTGAGGCTGTATTGGATTTTGGGAGAGCGAGCATGATGGTTACCGGAAAACGGCTACGAGTTGGGATAGCGCTTCTGCTGGCCAGTCTGTCTGTTAGCGCGGACCTGGCGCATGCACAGCAGCCCGGGGTTCAGGTCGAGCTTCAAGAATACGCCGTGCCCGCCGGGTCGCGCCCGCATGATGTCGCCCCGGCGCCGGACGGCAGCGTGTGGTATACGGCTCAGCGGCTTGGTGAGCTAGGCCGGCTGGACCCCGAAACAGGCGAAACGCGGCACGTTCCGCTGGGGCAGGGGTCGGCGCCCCACGGCGTGATTGTTGGGCCAGACGGCGCGGCATGGGTGACCGACAGCGGGCTGAACGCGATCGTGCGCGTCGACGCGGAGACAGAAGAGGTCACCGTCTATCCGCTGCCGGCTGGCACACCCTATGCCAATCTCAACACCGCCACGTTCGACGCCGAAGGCATCCTGTGGTTCACCGGGCAGAGCGGCTACTATGGGCGGCTCGATCCCGCCACGGGCGAGATCGAGATGTTCCAGGCGCCACGCGGACGCGGTCCATACGGAATCACCACGACGCCGGATGGAGATGTCTATTACGCGTCTCTGGCCGGCAACCACATCGCGCGCATCGACCTGGCAACGGGCGCGGCGACAGTCCTTGAGCCGCCCACGCCGAACCAGGGCGCCCGGCGCGTCTGGTCGGATTCAAAGGGGCGCATCTGGGTCAGCGAGTGGACCAGCGGCAATGTGTCTGTGTATGACCCGGCGGACGAGAGCTGGCAAAGCTGGCGGCTGCCGGGGCCAGGGCCGCGCGCCTACGCCGTGTATGTCGACGAGAACGACATCGTCTGGCTGAGCGACTTTGGGGCCAACGCGCTCGTCCGGTTTGACCCCGAAACGGAGACTTTCACCACCGTCCCGCTTCCCAGCCCGCGCGGCGAAGTGCGGCAGATCCTGGGGCGGCCCGGCGAGGTATGGGGTGCGGAGTCTGGAGCCGATAAGTTGATCGTAGTGCGAGAAGGGGCGTAAGCGCGTTGGGGCGCAGCGTGGGTGATGAGGAAGAAAATGGACACGTGGAATAGACGGCAGCGTTCACAGCGGGCCGCGCGTGCAACATGGGTCTTGGTGATGGTCCTGGTCTTCGGCGTGCTCGCCGGGGCAAACCCCGTGGCGGCACAGGGCGACAAGTTCGAGTTGGGCAACGATCTGACAATCGCGGCGCTGCTGGAGCTGGAAATCGAAGGAAGCGAGATCACATTCGAGGAGCGGCTGGCCGACGGCGCGAACTATACGCGCTATATCGCCAGCTACATCTCCGAGGGCAACCGGATCTACGGCCTGCTGACCGTGCCCTTCGGCGAAGTGCCGCCGGGCGGCTTCAAGGCCATCGTCTTCAATCACGGCTTTATCCCGCCGCAGTCGTACCGGACCACCGAGCGCTATGTGGCCTATGTCGACACGCTGGCCCGCCACGGCTTTGTGGTTTTCAAGATCGACATGCGCGGGCATGGTAATTCCGAGGGCGAGCCAACCGGCAGCTACTTCTCCCCGGCCTACACCATCGACGCGATCGCGGCGCTGAAAAGCCTGCAGACGCTTGAGTACGTCGATCCGGACGGCATCGGCATGTGGGGGCACAGCATGGCCGGGAATCTCGTGTTGCGCGCCATGCTGATCGAGCCGGCGATCAAGGCTGGCGTGATCTGGGCGGGGGCGGTCTACAGCTACGACGACTACACCGCCTATCGCATCTCCGACCCGTCCTCGCGTAGTGCGGCCCTGGCCGAGTCCCCCAGTCGCCGGCGGGGGCGCGAGCTGCGCGCGGCCTACGGCGACCCCGACACGTCGGTGCCGTTCTGGCGCGCGGTTTCGCTCACCGAGCACATCGAGCTGCTCCAAAGCCCGCTCCAGATCCATCATGCCGTAGATGACACCGTGGTCAACATCGGCTATTCGCGGGGTCTGGCTGCTGTGCTACTGGAGAACGGCAAGGTCTACGAGTATTACGAGTATGCCGGCGGGGGACACGACATTAATTCCCCGTACTTCGAACAGGCCATGCTGCGCACGGTCGAGTTTTTCCGCAAATATCTGTGATCCTGCGCCTCAGAACCCTGCTTCTGCGCTTGCAGGTTGCGCGGGTACGGAAGCAGGGGATTAGGCATTCCCTTAACGTTCATGCTACCATTAGACTCAGCAGCGATTCGCGGTGTGGCGATCGCCAGGCGTCGTAGTCAAAAGATTTTCCGTTTGCAGGGGAGCATGAAACCCATCAAGCTATTTGTCCTGAGGGCGTGGGTGATCGCATTCTGCCTGTTGGGCGTGGCCGGTCCGGTCAGCGCCCAGCCGCCGCCTGGTTCTGTAATTCTGGCGGAAGTGCGCGGCATCATCAATCCCCCCATGACCAACTACATCCTCGGTGTGCTGGAAGACGCCGCCGACCACGGCGCGGCTCTAGAGGCTGTTATGCACTTTAGAGCACATGAGCCACCACCTGAACAAACCG
>DYGX01000044.1 GCA_020724465.1 Thermoflexus sp. | reverse complement strand
CAAAATGCCGCAAAACCAGCAGGCTACGAATTTACAGAAGAGATGTTGCACTAACACATTAACTTGGCCGCGCAAAGATCCCGGACTCGATGCTCTCCGAGAGTTATCCGCGCGTATTACCTTCTGATGTTCCCTCCTGTTCGCGAGTATCGTCCTTTGGGGTATGTTCCGGGAAATACCGTTTTTATTTCCCGATGCAAAAGCGCCCGAAAATCACGCCCAGCAGGTCGTCGGCGCCGAACTCTCCGGTGATGCTCGCCAGGGATTGCTGAGCGCAGCGCAATTCTTCCGCCGCCAGTTCCAGCCGTTCCAGCCGGGCGGCGGCGGCATTCAGGCGCGTTTCCGCTTCGGCCAGGGCATCGAGGTGGCGCGCGCGCGCCAACAGGGCATCCTCGCCATGGCCGCGCCAGCCGGCTATGCGCAGCAGCTCGTCGTGCAGCAGATTCATGCCGCTGCCGTCCTTGGCCGCAAGGACAAGATGGACGACCCCCTTGTCGACGTAACGCCCCGCCTGGCGCCGGGCCAGATCGCACTTGTTCTCGACGACGACGCGTTCGATGCCGGCGGGCAGGCGCGCCGCGATGGCCTGGTCGGCCGGCGTGACGCCGCTCCTGGCATCGACGAGCTGGAGGATCGCGTCGGCCCGTTCGATTTCCTGCCAGGTGCGCGCGATGCCGATCTGCTCGACGACATCTTCGCTGTCGCGCAATCCGGCGGTATCGATGACATGCACCGGGATGCCTTCGATCAGGATCGTTTCGCGCACGGCATCGCGCGTCGTGCCGGCAATCTCGGTGACGATGGCGCGCTCCGCACCGGCCAGCCGGTTGAGCAGCGAGGACTTGCCGACGTTGGGCAGGCCGGCCAGAACGACCGTCAGCCCGGTGCGCAGCACGCTGCCTTCGCGGGCGCGCCGGCGCAGGGTCGCCAGCGCGGTGCGCAGCCCTTCCAGGCGCGCCACGATGTCGGTATCGGCGAGCGGGTCGATCTCTTCATCCGGGAAATCAAGCGTCGCCTCGATCAACGCACGCAGGTCGATCAACCCGTCAGTGAGCGCTCGCACCGCCTGAGAGAATTCTCCCGACAGGGAGCGTAGGGCGGCGCGCGCGGCCTGGCGGGATGCCGCATCGATCAGGTCGGCGATGCCTTCCGCCTGGGCGAGGTCGATCTTGTCGTTTTCGAAAGCGCGCCGCGCAAACTCGCCGGGTGCGGCGATGCGCGCGCCCAGTTCGACGCAGCGGGACAGCAGGGCGTGCATCACCACCGGCCCGCCGTGGCCGTGCAGCTCGAGGACATCCTCGCCGGTGAAGGAGTGCGGGGCCGGAAAGTAAAGGATCAGACCGCTGTCGATGGGTTGGCCGTCGGCACCCAGAAAGTCGGCGCGCGCGGCATGGCGCGGCCGGGGAAGCTTGCGCGTCAGCGCCTGCGCCAGGGGCGGCAAGTCGCGCCCGGAGACCCTGACGATGCCGACCCCGCCGCGCCCCGGCGGGGTGGCAATGGCGGCGATGGTGTCAGTGCGCCTTGAGGCCGGCACTTTCGATCATTTTGTTCACCTGCCATTGCTGGGCGATCGACAGGATGTTGTTCACCGTCCAGTAGAGCACCAGTCCGGCAGGGAACCAGAGGAACATGAAGGTGAAGGCGACCGGCAGCCAGGTCATGATCTTGGCCTGGATCGGATCCGGCGGCATCGGATTGAGCCTGGTCTGAACGAACATCGACACGCCCATCAGCAGGGGCAGGATGTAGTAGGGGTCCTTGACCGACAGGTCGGCGATCCAGCCGAGCCAGGGCGCACCGCGCATCTCGACGGTGCCGAGCAGCACCCAGTAGAGCGCGATGAAGACGGGAATCTGCACCAGGATCGGCAGGCAGCCGCCGAGCGGATTGACCTTCTCGCGCTTGTAGAGCTCCATCATTTCCGTGTTCATGCGCTGACGGTCGTGGGCGTAGGTCTCCTTCAGCTTCATCAACTGCGGCGTCAGCACGCGCATTTTCGCCATCGACTTGTAGCTCGCCGCGGAGAGCGGGAAGAACACCGCCTTGATCAGCACGGTGAGCAGGATGATCGCCCAGCCCCAGTTGCCGACATAGCTGTGGATCCACTCGAGGATCCAGAACAGCGGGGCGGCGATCATCGTCAGCCAGCCATAGTCGACGACCAGGGTGAGGCCGGGCGCGATCTTCTCCAGCCGGTGCTGTTCCTGCGGGCCGGCGAACAGCGGCACGGTCAGACTCTCGCCGGCGAACGGCAACACCACGCCGGCCGCGAACAGGTTGCCGTCCAGCTTGCGGGTGAAATATTCGCGCTCGCCCGCCGCCGGAATCCAGGCCGAGAAGAAGTAATGCTGCAGCAGCGCCACCCAGCCGTTGTCGGCGCGGGTCGCGTGCTTGTCCTTGCCGCCGAAATCGGCGAAATCGACCTTCTGGAACTTGTTCTGCTCGGTGTAGATCGCCGCTCCGGTGAAGGTCATCATCATGCTGCTGGTGCCGGCCGGCGACTTGTCGTCGCGCGTCAGCTGGAAATAGGCGTGCGCCTTGTCCGGCGCCGCTGCTCCGACGATCCTGTGTTCGACATCCACCAGGTAGTCGTCGCGCCTGAAAACGTAGGTCTTGACGACCTTGCCGCCGCCCTCGATGGCCGCCTCGAGGGATACGCGCAACTCGTTTTCGCCTTGCGCGAGCTCGAGGCTGTCCGCCGGCAGGGTCCACATCGATTTGTGATTCGGCAATCCGGCGCCGATCAGGCCCGATTGGGCCGCATAGGCGTGTTCCGCCCCCAGGAGGACGAAGTTCTCGTCCGGCTTTCCGGTCGCACGGTGCTGGAGCAGTTCCAGGCGCACCAGATCGCCGCCCCGCGCGGCAATCTCGGCGGCGATGCGATCGGTGCGAACCTTCAATACCGCGCCCTGCGCCGGCGGCTGGGCGGCAACCGGCACCGCGCCCGCCGGTGCCATGCCCGAAGTCGGCGCCGGCGGCACGGCGGCGTCGTTCGCCACGCTGCCCGCGGCCGGCGCGCCGGCCGCCTGGGGCGCCGCGGCCGGCGGCGGCAGGTCCTTGCGCTGCCAGGCATCCCACAGCATCAGGCAGGAGAAGAAGAAAACCAGCAGCAGCAGCAGGCGTTGGGTGTCCATGGTCGATGGCGGCGTCGGCAAGTCAAAAGTGGGCCATTCTACGGCACGGGATCATGTCCGCCCGGATGCCACGGGTGGCAGCGCGCGACGCGGCGCATCGCAAGCCACGCCCCCCTGAGGGGGCCGTGTTTCTGCAGCGCCTCGATCGCATAGTGGGAGCAGGTCGGATAAAACCGGCAGGAGGGCGGCAGCAGGGGGCTGATGAAAAGCTGGTAGGCCCGCACCAGCCAGATCAGGGGCTTGGCCAGCAGCGCGCTCATCCGCGTCCGACGGGTTCGATACGGTCGAACAGGGCGTCGATCTCGGCGCGCCATCCCTTTTTGTCCGGCGCGTCGATCCGCCGCACCAGGCGCAGGACCAGATCCATTCCGTCGAGCCGGCCGCAACGCAGGCGGAAGGCTTCGCGCGCCTGGCGCTTGACCGCGTTGCGCAGCACGGCCGCGCCCGCCTGCTTGCGCGGAATCACCAGACCGAGCCGTGCCGGCGTCCGGCCGCCGGCACACACGTGCAGGGCAAAAAAGGCGCCGCGCAAGACGCGACGCGCGCTGAAAACATGCGCATACTCGGCGGGTTTCAGCAGCCTGTTCGGCCGCCTGAAAGCGAAATCCCCGACGGCGGCGCTGCGCCCGCCCGGATCAGACGGCGAGACGATGGCGTCCCTTGGCGCGGCGCGCGCGCAAAACGGCGCGCCCGCTGCGGGTGCGGGAGCGGACCAGGAAGCCGTGAGTGCGCTTGCGCCGCACGACCGAGGGCTGATAGGTACGTTTCATGTTGGCGATCCTTTCGAAAAAGCCCTCAATTACAACCTGTTGGATGATTTCTTGTCAAGCAGTTTTTCCGCGCGTCCGGTGGACGAAGAAACCGCAAATGGCCGCGTTGTGGATAACTCTGCACGAGTTCGCTAGAATCACCCGTCACGCGCAAGGGCGAAGAAAAAAACCGTCCGGCGCCCGCCCCCTCCACAGCCGCTCCTCCGATAAACAGCACATGAATCCGTTCTGGGCCGAGTGTCTGACCCGCCTCGAGAGTGAATTGCCTGCCCAGCAGTTCAACGCATGGATCAAGGCGTTGCGCGTCGAACCCCTCGACGAGGCGCGCCGCCTGCGTCTGTTCGCTCCCAACGGTTTCATCCTGCGCTGGGTGCGCGAGCGCCACCTGCCGCGCATCGAGTCGCTGGCGCGGGAATTTTTTTCCGGGCCGATCGCCATCGACATCGCGCTCGACGATGCGCCCGCCGGCTTGCTGCCCGATCCGGAAAAACCGCAAACTTCCGGGGCTGCCGGCTCGGACTGCGCTCCCGAAGAATATCCCTGCGCCGACGCCCCGGCCCCGTACGACCTGCCGGACTACGTCAAAACTCGCCTCAACTCCGATTTCACCTTCGGCACCCTCGTCACCGGGCGCTCCAACGACCTGGCGCGCGCCGCGGCCCAGCAGGTCGCGCTCAACCCGGGGGCTTCCTACAACCCGCTGTTCGTCTATGGCGGCGTCGGCCTGGGCAAGACCCATCTCGTCCATGCGCTCGGCAACGAGGTGCTGCGCCATGCGCCCGAGCGCGTCATCCGTTACATCCACGCCGAGGACTATTACTCCGACGTCATCCGCGCCTACCAGCAGAAATCGTTCGATTCCTTCAAGCGCGCCTACCGCACGCTCGACGTCCTGCTGATCGACGATATCCAGTTCTTCAACGGCAAGGCGCGCACCCAGGAGGAATTCTTCTACGTCTTCAACGCGCTGGTCGAAGCGAAAAAGCAGATCGTCATCACCTGCGATACCTATCCGAAAGACATCGAAGGCCTCGAAGAACGCCTGATCTCACGTTTCGACTGGGGGCTGACGGTGCAGATCGAACCGCCCGAGCTCGAAATGCGGGTGGCCATCCTGAAAAAAAAGGCCGAAAGCGAGTCGATCGCGCTCGGCGACGACGTTGCCTTCCTGATCGCCAAGCACCTGCGCTCCAACGTGCGCGAGCTCGAGGGCGCCCTCAAGAAAGTCCTCGCCTTCGCCCGGTTCCACAACCGCGACATCGGTCTCGATCTCGCCAAGGAAGCGCTCAAGGACATCATCGGCGCCCACAGCCGGCAGATCACCCTGGAACTGATCCAGAAAACCGTGGCCGACTACTTCAAGATCAAGGTCGCCGACATGTATTCGCAAAAACGCACGCGCGCCATCGCCCGCCCGCGCCAGGTCGCCATGTGGCTGGCGCGCGAGCTGACGCCGCACAGCCTGCCGGAAATCGGCGATGCCTTCGGCGGCCGGGATCACACCACCGTCCTGCACGCCTGCCGCACCATCGTCGACCTGCGCAGCAAGGATTCCCAGCTCAACAACGACATCCTCGTCCTCGCGCAGACCATCAAGGGATGACGAGACCCGACCGCCCTCTGGACAACCCCATGAACAAGCCCTGGAAAAAATGTGAAGAAAACGACTCCTGCCCGCGCAAGCCTCGTCCATGCACATTTCTCCACAGGGCGAACCTGCTTTGCCCACATCGGCGCATGACTGCTCAACTATCTGTTTCATATCAAGTTTAGATCGATATCCACAAGACCTCCCTTCCCTCAATATCATTATCAAGGGGTTTACAGATGCTTTTATATAAAGGCTTGCGCGATCGGTTCCTGACTCCCTTGCAGTCGGTTTGCGGCATCGTCGAAAAACGGCATACCCTGCCCATCTTGTCGAATGTGCTGATCGAAAAGGCGGGCGACCGCCTGATGCTGCTGGCGACCGACATCGAGATGCAGATTCGCACCGGCACGACATCGGTCGGAACGGATGCGGCAGCGATCACCGTCGCGGCGCGCAAGCTGCAGGACATCCTGCGTTCGTTGCCGGAAGACAGCGAAGTCAGTCTCAGTCTGGACGATAGAAAACTGCAGCTCAAGGCAGGCAAAAGCCGTTTCAACCTGCAGACTCTGCCGGCGGAGGATTTTCCCCGCATGGCCGCGCCGTCCGGTCCGGCCAGCGTGCTGAAGATGACGCAAAGGCAGCTCAAGCGGCTGCTGGCGCTGGTGCAGTATGCGATGGCGCAGCAGGACATCCGCTACTATCTCAACGGTCTGCTGCTGGTGGCGCAGGGCGGCGAGATCAAGCTGGTGGCCACCGACGGGCACCGGCTTGCCTATGCGAGCGAGAACGTCGCAGAAGCCCTGGAAGGCCGCATCGAAGCCATCCTGCCGCGCAAGACGGTGCTGGAGCTGTCGCGCCAGCTGGCCGACAACGACGAGGCTCTCGAAATCTGCCTGACGCCGATGCAGGCGCGCTTCTCCTTCGGCAACGTGGAATTCGTCAGCAAGCTGATCGATGGCAAGTTTCCCGATTTCGAGCGCGTGATTCCCCAGCATCTGAACAAGAGCATCCGGCTCGAGCGCGCCGTGTTCCTGCATGCGCTCCAGCGCGCCGCGATTCTCACCAACGAGAAATTCCGCGGCGTGCGCCTGGTGCTCTCCAGCGGCAGCCTGAAGATCATCTCGAGCAATGCCGAGAACGAGGAAGCCCAGGAAGAGCTCGAGATCGATTACGCCGGCGACGGTCTGGATGTCGGTTTCAACGTCAATTACCTGCTCGACGTGCTCGGCAATATCGCTGTGGACACCATCGAAATCCGGCTCGCCGACGGCAATTCCAGCGCGCTGATCATGCTGCCGGACAACGAGCGCTTCAAGTATGTCGTGATGCCGATGCGCATCTGAACCGGAACGATATGACAGATAACAACCAGCCGGACGGCTACAACGAAGATTCCATCCAGCAGCTCGAAGGCCTGGAGGCGGTGCGCAAGCGCCCCGGCATGTATATCGGCGACACTTCCGACGGCACCGGCCTGCATCACATGGTGTTCGAGGTGGTGGACAACGCCATCGACGAGGCGCTCGCCGGCCATTGCGACGAGATCGTCATCACCATCCACACCGACAATTCGATCTCGGTGACCGACAACGGCCGCGGCATTCCCGTCGGCGTGAAATTTGACGACAAGCACGAGCCGAAGCGCTCCGCGGCCGAGATCGTGATGTGCGTGCTGCATGCCGGCGGCAAGTTCAACCAGAATTCCTACAAGGTCTCGGGCGGCCTGCACGGCGTCGGCGTCTCCTGCGTGAACGC
>DYGX01000056.1 GCA_020724465.1 Thermoflexus sp. | reverse complement strand
ACAGCGCGCGCATTGCAAAGAGCAACATTTTATCCGGGCGCGGGCGCGATAGCAGTGAGCCGCGTTATGCTCGCATCACCTTCGTCTATTTCCTGGCGCCAGCACCGTCCCGCCATCCGCCATGGCGAGGAAAGCGTGGTTTGCTCGCCCGCCCTGCCGCGCAGGGGCTTCCGATCGGAGTGTCTTTTGCTCGACCGCCTGGTAGCGCAGCGGCTGCATCAGCGCCGACTTGCGGCGAACGCTTGCCGACGGTCGTGGCAATGTCTTTTCATTGTCATATGGTTCCGATATCGGTACTATCAGAAAAAGTCGCAGTACTGGTTTGGAGCCGCCATGAACAACATCCTCACCATCGCCGAAATCAAACGCCGTGGCATGGCCGCCATCGAAGAGGGCTTGCAACGCGGCCCCGTGCATATCGTCAAGCGCAACAAACCCGCGGCCGTGGTGCTCTCAGAGGAGGAGTACCAGCGCCTTGCCCTCGGCAAGATGGCGCCGCTCGAAGGTCTCACCGCGGTGCAGTGGCTACTGGCCCATCCCGCGACGGGCCGGCGCGACAAGGCGCACATCGATATCGCGCTGAAGGCGGAGCGGGACTGGTGATCGCCTTCTTCGACGCCAGCGCCCTGATCTATCTGATCGAAGCCGCCGAGCCCTTTGGTGGCAAGGTACGCCAGGCTCTTGCGGCCCTGGTGAAGAAGCATCCCGATCTCGGCTCCGCGGTCAGCCGGCTCGCCTGGCTCGAATGCCGCGTCGGGCCGATGAAAGCCAACGACGGCGCGACGCTGGCCACCTACGACGCCTTTTTTGCCCGCCCCGATCTGGTCTGGGTGGAATTGACCCGCGAAGTCGTCGAACTTGCCGCCGCGATCCGCGTCAAGCACGGACTGCGCACCCCCGACGCCCTGCAAGCCGCCAGCTGCCTGCAACTCGGCCCCCGCCACATCTTTCTGACCGGCGACGCAGCCTTCAAGCGCGTCGCCGGCCTGAACGCGACGCTACTGTCCTGATGCCGGGGAGCGACACGGTCGTCGCGCGGAAAGTCGGCGCTGATGAAGCCCCTGCGCTACAGGGCGGTCGAGCAAAAGACGCTCTCCTCGCCGTAGCGGATGGCGGGACGGTGAGGAGCGGCTAACGCCACAAGCGGTCCGTCGGAACTGTCGCC
>DYGX01000043.1 GCA_020724465.1 Thermoflexus sp. | reverse complement strand
GAACTGGTATCTCTGCTCCGGCCCTCCTGTCCGTTGTTAGTGTCGCCCCCTCAGCACGCGCGGGGAGAAGGGGCGCACACGGCGGCTCAAAGCCCCTCGCCCCGCGACGCCGTCGCAGAGGGAGAGGGCTGCGGGGCGAGGGGGATCGCTCCCCGCGCCGCCGTCGCAGGCGGAAAGAGCCGAGGGTGAGGGGCGAACCCCGTGAAGTTCATAACACCCTCTAGCGCGGCGCGCCTGCCGCAGTACAATCCGGGGAGTGAACAGCGCGCCGGCGCGACCCCCGGCGTGCTTCTGATGGTTGCTGATGGTGATGCACAGGCAAGGAGTCTAGCGATGGCTCGTGAAGTAATTGCAACGGCGAGCGCCCCCGGCGCGATAGGCCCCTATTCGCAGGCGATCAAGGCGAACGGCCTGGTCTTCGTCTCCGGGCAGGTTGGGCTGGTTCCCGGAACGAAAGAGTTCGCCGGTGGGACGGTCGCCGAGCAGACGGCGCAGGTGCTGAAGAACCTGCGGGCGATTCTGGAAGCCGCCGGCACCGACCTGGCACATGTTGTCAAGACGACCGTCTACCTGACCGATATGGCCGCGTTCGCCGAGATGAACGGCGTCTACGAGACGTTTTTCCCGTCCGGCGCGCCGGCCCGCTCGACCTTTGCCGTGCGCGGCCTGCCGTTGAACGCGCTGGTTGAGATCGACGCGATCGCAGTGCTGCCCGAATAACGCCCCGGCGCGAGCCGTCCGCGGCGCACAATGAGTGAGGCTGCTGCCATGCAAATTGAGTTTCTCGGCTCGGGCGGCGCGGTGACCACGCCGCGCCCCGGCTGTGCCTGCGCGGTGTGTGTGGAAGCGCGCGCCAAAGGGGTTCCCTACAGCCGTTCCGGCCCCAGCGTCTTCGTGCACGGGCCGAATCTCCTGATCGACACGCCGGAGGAAATCAAAGACCAGCTCAACCGCTCGCGCGTGACACGCATCGACGGGGCGGTGTATTCGCACTGGCACCCCGATCACGTTATGGGGCGGCGCGTGTGGGAGACGGTCAACGCGGACTGGCTCCACTGGCCGCCGCGCCACCGCGTCACCCCGATTTACCTGCCCCCGCAGGTCGCGCAGGACTTCCGCGTGCGGCTGGGCCTGTGGGAGCATTTCGAGTTCTTGCAGCGCTTCGGCGTGGTGCGGGTGATCGAGCTGGCCGACGGCGAGGCGTTCTCGCTCAACGGCGTGCGGATCACACCCTTTCGGGTCGCGCAGGCGTATGTCTACGCGTTCCTGCTGGAAGAAGGCGACCGGCGGGTGCTGATCGCGCCCGACGAGCTGCTGGGATGGTCGCCGCCGGACTTTGTGCGCGGCGTCGACCTGGCCGTGATCCCGATGGGGCTGCCGGAGTTCCACCCCCTCAGCGGCGAGCGCATCATCCCTGCCGACCATCCCGTGCTGCAGAGCGAGGCGACGTTTGCGCAGACGCTGGACATGGTGCGCGCCATGCAACCGCGCCGCGCGATCCTGACGCACATCGAGGAACCGGCCGGGTTGAACTACGACGACCTGCTGCGCCTGGAAGTCCAGATGCACGCAGACGGCCTTGCGATCCGCTTCGCCTACGATACGCTGATCGTCGAGGTGTGAGCCGGAAGGGATGCAGGTATGGCACACGAGACAATTCTGCTGGTCGATGACGAGCCGCATATCATTGAGCTGGCGCGGCTTTACCTGCAGCAGGAAGGCTTCCAGATCGCCAGCGCGGCGGATGGCATCCAGGCGCTGGCAGAAGTGGAGCGCAGCGCGCCGGACCTGATCGTGCTTGACCTGATGCTGCCCCGGCTCGACGGCTGGGAAGTCTGCCGCCGCATCCGGGCCACGTCCGATCTGCCGATCCTGATGCTGACGGCGCGTGACGACGACATCGACAAGATCGTCGGGCTGGAGCTGGGCGCGGACGACTATCTGACCAAGCCGTTCAACCCGCGCGAGCTGGTGGCGCGCGTCAAGGCGATCTTGCGGCGGACCGGCCCGCGCCAGGCCGCGCACGACGCCAAGCCGCTGCGCGTGGGAAACCTGATGATCGACCCATCGCGGCGCGTGGTCACAGTCGATGAGCGGCCGGTCAATTTGCGCGCCAAAGAGTTCGATCTGCTGCTGGCGCTGGTCGAAAACCGGGAGATCGTGCTCAGCCGCGAGAAGCTGCTCGATCTGGTCTGGGGTTTCGATTTCTACGGGCAAACGCGCACGGTCGATGTGCATGTGGCGCATCTGCGGCACAAGCTGGCCGGGATGACCCCGCAGATCGAGACGGTGTGGGGCGTCGGCTACAAGCTGACCGCCGCCTGACAGGGGGCGGTTTTTTTCAGCCGGGTAACGGTTTGTTAACATTTCGCGGCTAGGCTTGAGCGTGAGTTGGGTGGACTGCCGTCGATGAGCTTGCGCGCCCGTTTGCTTGCGTCCTACATCGCCATTCTGTTGATCACGCTGCTGCTGGTTGGCACGGTGCTGGTGGTCTTTCTGCGCTCGCGCCCGCTGCCAACCGACCGCCTGGTCAACGACCTGGTCGCGACGCTGCTCGATATCGGCGTGCGCGGCGTGACGCAGATTTCGATCATGACGCCCGAAGGCAACCGCGAAACCCAGATCATCAGCTTTCTGAACGAGGAATCCGCCCTTTCCGACAAGCGCCTGATGATTCTGTCGTCCAATGGCCGCGTGGTGTACGACTCTGCCGACATTTACGCGCCGGGTAGCACCGTGCGCGACCTTGAGCGCGAGGCGCTGCTGACCTCAACGACGAACATGATGCGGACGCTCATCAACCAGGGGCGCTTCCGCGACCCGGACGGGCGGGAGTGGATCTACGTCTCGCAGTCGCTGATGATGCGCATGGACGGGCCAAGTGTCGTCGTTGCGGCGCCGGTTCCGCGCCCGACACTGCGCCAGGTCTTCAGCCAGTTCGGTCAGACCTTCTTTGTGCCGCTGGCGCGGGCGGCGGCGATCGCCCTGCTGATTGCGCTGGTGCTGTCGGCGCTGGTGGCGCGCTCGGTGGCGCGCCCGCTCCAGCAGATCAGCCGCGCCGCCGAGCACATCGCGGGCGGGGACTACAGCGAGCGCGCCCCGGTCAGCGGCCCGCGCGAGGTGCGCGCGCTGGCCGAGTCGTTTAACGACATGGCGGCGCGCGTCGCGGCGGCGCAGCAGGCCCAGCGCGACTTTCTGGCGAATGTCTCGCACGACCTGCGCACGCCGCTGACCAGCATCCAGGGGTTCTCGCAGGCGATTGTGGACGGCGTGGCGTCCGACCCGCAGGCTGCACAGCGCGCCGCGCAGATCATCCGCGACGAGACGGGCCGGCTGCACCGCATGGTCGAGAGCCTGCTGGATCTGGCCCGGCTGGAAGCGGGGCGTGTGTCGATGCCGCGCCAGCCGGTGCAGATCGACGCGGTGCTGCGCCGGGTGGTGGAGAGCCTCTCGGTCCGCGCCCAGGAACAGCAGATCGCCTTGACGCTAACCGTTTCCGACACCCTGCCGGTGATCAGCGGCGATGGCGACCGGCTGGCGCAGGTCTTCACCAACCTGATCGACAACGCGCTGCGCCACACGCCGCCCGGCGGCCGCATCGCGCTCAGCGCGCGCCCGCAGAACGGGGGTGTCGCCGTGGTCGTCGAGGACAGCGGCGAGGGCATCCCCTCTGAGGACCTGCCGCGCATCTTCGAGCGGTTTTATCAGGTGGACAAGAGCCGCCAGCGCAGCCGGGATCGCAGCGGGGCCGGCCTGGGGCTGGCGATCGCGCGGGAGATCGTCGAGGCGCACGGCGGCACGATTGCGGCCTCCAGCACCCCCGGCCAGGGCGCGACCTTCACCGTCTGGCTGCCGCGCCGCAACCACACCGCGCGGTAGGACTCACGCATCTGGACGCCCGACGGGTTTGCAGGTATCGTACTCATAGGTGCGGAATCGCCTGCTGACCTGAGGAGAGGGCGCGATGCAACGAGTCCGTGGAAGCGGAGTGCGGCGGAAGCTGCTGGTGGGCGTGGTGCTGGTGGCTGCGATGCTGGCGGGCTGCGGTGGCAGCGACGAGAGCGCCGCACAGAGCGGCGCGGGCGCGCTCTCGCTGACCGAGCGCCTGGCGCAGTATGAAGCGTCGCTGCGCGCCGAAGCCGACTGGCTGTGGGATAACATGATCTCGGCGCGCAGCCACGGCAGGCCGGACGCCGCCCGCTGCCAGCGCCCAGATTTCGCCCATCCGGTTGTCGAGCTGGACGAGGCCGGGCGCAGCCAGGACTCGGCGGTCGCCGTCCTGGAACAGCTCACCTACGCTGAAACGCTGATCGCGCAGGCACGCAACTTCTGGCAGGCCCACTGCGACGGCACGCAGTCCAGCGCCAACACGGCGGCGTTTCTGCAATCGCGCCTGGATCCGGCGTATAGCGCCCTGCAGCGCGCGCTGGCGGGCATCGAGGCGCGCCGCCGCGTGGAAGCCCGCCGCTAGCGGCCGATCACCCTCAGATCGCGCGGGAAGACGGTCAGGCTTTCCGCTCCGTTTTCCGTCACCACCATGATGTCTTCGATCCGCACGCCCACCTCGCCGGGGATGTAGATGCCCGGCTCGACGGTGAAGACGTTGCCCGGCTCCAGTGGGTGACGGTTGCCGGCCACGATGTTCGGGCCTTCATGCACTTCCAGCCCCAGGCCGTGACCGGTGCGGATCGCGAAATAGGCGCCAAAGCCGGCCTGTTCGATCACGCGGTGGGCGACGCGATCCACTTCCTCGGCTGGGACGCCCGGCCCGCAGGCGGCGCGCCCGGCGGCGTTGGCTTCCTGGACGACGGCGTACACCTCGGCCAGCCGGGGCGAGGGATCGCCCACGGCGAACGTGCGCGTGATGTCCGACGCCCAGCCGCGCACGGTGGTGCCAAAGTCGAGCAGCAGCGGCTCGCCTTCCGCAATCGGGCGGTCGCCCGGCTCGCCGTGCGGCAACGCGCTGTTCGGCCCGCCCAGCACGATCGGCTCGAAGGGGTGCTTGCCTCCGCCCCGGCGAAGCTGCTCGATCACCAGCAGGCCGGCGATCTCGCGCTCGGTCATGCCAGGGCGGATCTGGGGCAGCACGGCGTCGAGCGCGGCCTCGCTGATCGCGATGGCTTCGCGGATGGCCGCGAGTGCGGCGTCGTCCTTGCGCAGCCGCAGCCCGGCGATGGCGCTTCCCGCCATCACAAGCTGGACATCCGGTATATATCGCCGGATCAGCTCCGCTTCCAGCATCCGCATGCGCAGTTCTTCCACGCCGATGCGCTTCCCCGCCAGCCCCAGCTCTCTGACAGCCGCCTCGAACGCGCCGTGATAGCCTTCTGCGTCTGTCCAGGGGTATAGCTCGAACGGCAGCCCGGACGCCTTCATGCGCTCGGCTTCCAGCGCGGGGAGCACGGCGACCGGATCGCGCCCCGGCACAAAGAACGTAACCAGTGGCCGCTCCATAAGGTGAAAGTCCACGCCGGTCAGATATTGCAGGCTCGCGCCGGGGATCAGCACGATCGCGTCCAGATCTGCCTGGCGGGCGATGTCGTAGAGCGTCTGCAAACGGGGATCGGTCATCGGGCAGCACTCCACTGATGCGCATGATTGCCAGTTGGTGTCTCATTGAGGCTAAAACCGCACACGCGGCTTGTCAAGCAATTGCCCGCCCGAAAACGCGCCAGCCTGCTATAATAGCCCATGAGAGCAAGCGGATCGGCGTGCCTGCCGGCGCTGTGAGACTGGCGAGAGGGAGAACGGACCGATGAGGCGACTGTTGGCCTTTGGCGGTGGGTTGTTGAGCGGCGCGGTGCTGGGGACTCTGCTGGCGCTGCTGTTCACCCCGGCTTCCGGCGAGGCGATGCGCCAGGGGTTGCGCGCGCGCTATCAGCACGCGCTGGCCGCGGGCCGGGCTGCTGCCGAACAGAAGCGGCAGGAGCTGGAAGCGCAGCTTGCCCAAATGTCCGGCGTATCCCTGACCCAACCGGCGCCGCGCCCGAACCCACCCAACCCACGCACCCGTTAAGACGACCGGATCCAGGCGATGATAAACCTCGAACCGACAACCGCGCTGATCATTATCGACGTGCAGGACGGATTTGACGACCCGATGTGGGGACCGCGCAACAATCGCAACGCCGAGGCGAATATCGCCCGGCTGCTGGCCGCCTGGCGCGCCAGCGGGCGGCCCATTTTCCATGTGCAGCACCTCTCGCGCTACGAGCATCTGCCGCTACACCCCTCGCACCCCGGCAGCGCGATCAAAGCGATTGTGCGGCCGGAAGGCGACGAGCCAGTCATCACCAAGCAGGTCAACAGCGCCTTCATCGGCACCGACCTCGAAGCGCGGCTGCGCGAGCGCGGCATCGAGAGCGTGGTGATCACCGGCCTGACAACCGATCACTGCGTCTCGACCACCGCCCGGATGGCCGCCAACCTCGGTTTTGCGACGATCGTCGTCGCCGACGCGACCGCCACCTTTGACCGCTCCGGCCCGAAGGGGCAGGTCTACCCGGCGCAGCAGGTCCATGATCTGGCGCTTGCCAGCCTTAACGACGAGTTCGCCCAGGTGGTTGACACCGACGAGGTGCTGGAAGAGCTGACAATGGCCGGCGGCGCGTATGCCGACCTATCATGAGCTGACCGGCGACGACTGGTCGCGCCGGATGGCGGACTGGCAGGCGTGGTGGGCGGGCGCGCTGGATCGCCCGCTCATCACAATCGAGGCATACGATCCCCCGGACGACGGCCCCAACTGGAACGAGATCGACGACTTCATCACCCGGTTTCCGTTGGAGACGCCGGTCGATGACGTGCTGGATTTCTTCCAGGCGCGGCTGGACGCGATCCACTTCTACGGCGACGCGATCCCCAAGTGGTGGCCCAATTTCGGCGCGGGGATCATGGCCGGGTTTCTCGGCGCGCGCGTGTCGTACAGCACGCGGACCACGTGGTTCTTTCCGGCGCACGACGGCCCGCTCGCCGCGCTGGAGCCGTGCTACGACCCGGACAACGTCTGGTGGCAGCGTGTGCAGGCGATTACGCGCCGTGCCGTGGAACGCTGGCAGGGGCGTGTGCTCGTCGCCTTTACCGATCTGGGCGGCAACCTTGACATCCTCGCCAGCCTGCGCGGGACGCAGCAGCTTTTGCTGGACCTCTACGACGCGCCGGACGAGGTCGAGCGCCTGACGCGCACGCTGACCGGCCTCTGGCTCCGTTATTACGACGAGTTGTACGCCATCTTGAGTCCGGCGCAGCCTGGGACGGCGGCCTGGGCGCCGCCCTGGAACCCCGGGCGGGGCTATATGCTGCAAAGCGATTTCTCGTACATGATCGCACCGCGCATGTTCGACCGCTATGTGCTGCCCGACCTGGAAGCCTGCTGCGCGGCGATGGACTACGCCTTCTATCATATGGACGGCAAGGGCCAGATCCCGCACCTCGACCGGCTGCTGAGCCTGCCCCGGCTGCGTGGCATCCAGTGGCAGCCGGGCGCGGGCGCCCCACTGGCCGACGAGTGGCTGCACCTGCTGGCCCGCATCCGCGACGGGGGCAAGCTCTGCCAGGTGTACGTCACGCGCGAGGGCGCGCACACCATCCTGCGCGAGCTGGGCGGCGCGGGCTTTTTGCTGGACATCCGCGAAGATGACCGGATGATCACCCCGGCCCAGGCGGAAGCATTCCTCAGTTCGATAGCGTCGCTCGTCTAGAACCTGTGATTGTGCCGACGGGGGGAACCCCCTCAGCCCCCGGCCCCTTCCCCCTCGCCGCTGTGTATAGGCCGGGGAGAAGGGGAGAACGGTCCGCGCCACCTCAAAGCCCCTCGCCCCCCGACGTAGTCGCAGAGGGAGAGGGGTTTGGGGGGAGGG
>DYGX01000055.1 GCA_020724465.1 Thermoflexus sp. | reverse complement strand
GTGGTTGAACCACGCCACCCATTCCAGCGTCGCCAGTTCCACCGCTTCCCGCGTCTTCCACGGCCCGCGCCGGTGGATCAGCTCCGCCTTGTACAGCCCGTTGATCGTCTCGGCGAGCGCGTTGTCGTAGCTATCGCCCTTGCTTCCCACGGAGGGTTCGACCCCCGCCTCCATCAGGCGCTCGCTGTAGCGGATGCTGAGGTACTGCGAGCCGCGGTCGGAGTGATGCACGAGACTCCCGTCGCGCTCCGGCTGGCGGGCATAGAGCGCCTGCTCCAGTGCATCCAGCACGAAATCGGTCGTCATCGATCGGCTCACCCGCCAGCCGACGATGCGTCGGGCAAACACATCGATCACGAACGCTACATACAGCCAACCCTGCCAGGTCGAGACGTAGGTGAAGTCCGAGACCCAAAGCTGATTCGGGCGCTCCGCCTTGAATTGCCGGTTGACCCGATCCAGCGGACACGGCTGTTGGGGATCGGGCACCGTCGTGCGCACGGCCTTGCCGCGCACCGCGCCGGAGAGACCCAGACGACGCATCAGCCGCTCGACCGTGCAGCGCGCGACCTGGGTGCCTTCGCGCTGCATCTGCCGCCAGACCTTGTCCGCCCCGTAGACCGACAGATTGGCTTGCCAGACGCGTTCGATCTCGGGTATCAACCCATCGTCGCGTTGCGCACGCGCACAGCGCAGCGCGGGATCGCGCTGGCGCGCCGCATGACGCCGATAGCCCGACGTGGCAATCTGCAAGACTTTGCAGATCGGCTCGACCCCGAAGGACGCGCGATGCGCGTCAACAAAGGCGTTCATGATTTGAGTCGGCGGTCGAGCTCCGCCTGGGCGAAAAACGCGCTCGCCAGCTTGAGTATCTCGTTCGCCCGGCGCAATTCCTTGACCTCGCGCTCCAACGCCTTGATGCGCTCGCGCTCTTCGCTGGTGACGCCATCGCGCTGGCCGGTGTCGACCTCATGCCGTTTGACCCATTCATGCAGGGTGTGCGGTGAGCAGCCGATCTTGGGGGCGATGGACGCCACCGCTGCCCACGGTGAGGCGTACTCGCCTCGGTGTTCCTGCACCATGCGCACGGCGCGTTCACGGACTTCAGGGGGATACTTGATTGGCTTGGGTTTCTTCATCATGGCTCCATTCTCTTGGGAAAAAGAGCCTCCTCAAAATCCG
>DYGX01000010.1 GCA_020724465.1 Thermoflexus sp. | reverse complement strand
TGGTATCTCTGCTCCGGCCCTCCTGTCCGTTGTTAGTGTCGCCCCCTCAGCCGCGCGCGGGGAGAAGGAGAGCACGCGGCGCCTCAAAGCCCGTCTTCCCGCGACGCCGTCGCAGAGGGAGAGGGGTTCGGGGTGAGGGAGATGAAGTCCGCATCTCCACACTTCTGATCTCGGATTGATTGAGCGATTACCCGCGGGCCGAGCAAGCTGCGCTCGTTGAGTAAACCTCCACCCCCACCCCTTCCCCACCCAGAAGCGCCACCCCACGCCAGATGCTTTATGATCAGAAGGGAGATACATCTAGCATTGAGGAGGCTGCCTGTGAAACGCATAGCGGTTTTGACCAGCGGCGGCGACGCCCCAGGAATGAACGCGGCGATCCGCGCCGTGGTGCGGACCGGGATCGACCACGGCTGGGAAGTCTATGGGGTGCAGCACGGCTACAGCGGCCTGATCGACGGGAACTTTCGCCTGCTCGGCCAGCGCGATGTGGGCGGCATCATCCAGCAGGGCGGCACGATCCTGGGCAGCGCGCGCTCCGACGAATTCCGCACCGAAGAAGGCCGTCTGCGCGCCATCCGCGAATTAAACCAGGCCGGGATCGAGGCACTGGTCGTCATTGGGGGCAACGGCTCGCAGACCGGCGCGCACGCGCTCGACCAGATGGGTTTTCCGGTCGTGGGCGTTGCCTCGACCATCGACAACGACCTCTACGGCTCGGATATCACGATCGGCGTGGATACGGCGCTCAACATCGCGCTGGAAGCCATCGATCGCCTGAAAGTCACCGCCTCGTCGCACCAGCGTGCCTTCCTGGTAGAGACGATGGGCCGCAACAGCGGCTATCTGGCGCTGATGGCCGGCATCGCGGGCGGCGCCGAGGCCGTCGTCATCCCCGAAGTTGAGACCGATCCCGAGGCGCTGGTCGAAGAAGTGCGCATCGCCTACAAGCGCGGCAAGGCGCACGCCATTATCGTCGTGGCGGAAGGCGCGAAGCCCGAAGCCGACGGGCTGGCCCGCTATTTCAAGAAACACGCGGAGCGGATCGGCTTCGAACTGCGCGTCACCACCCTCGGCCACGTGCAGCGCGGCGGCGCGCCCGGCGCCTTCGACCGACTGCTGGCGACGCGGCTCGGCGCGCGCGCCACCGAGGAACTGGCGAACGGCCGGCACGGCGTGCTGGTGGGGCATCGCAAAGGGGAAATTACCACCACGCCCTACGACGAAGTCGTCAGCCGGACCAAGACGCTCGACACGACGCTCTTCGAGCTGGCGCGAGTGCTGGCGAAGTAACCGGACGCCGCCGCACAGCGCGAAGCAGCGACAACCAGCCTGGCAAGCACCCATCCGGCAAACTGGCGGGGACGGGCGCGCAACTCCACGCATCAGGCTGCGTATAGATCACGTGGGTTTGGGGAGCACGCCCGGACCGCCGTCCCGGCACGCCGTCCACACTGCTTCCTGAACGCGTGGTTTCAATGGTACAATTAGCGGGAATGTGCCACGCACACTCGCCGCGCTCGCTCGCACCAGCTCACAAAGGGGTCCGACCATGCAGCTACGAACTCGCGGACGCAAGATCCTACGCGACGTATGGGCCCGCAAAGGGCGCACTGCTCTGGTTTCTCTGGCGATCTTTATCGGCGTCGCCGGCACGATTACCCTCTTCTCGCTCAGCGACATCATCGTCAGCCAGCTCCGGCAGGATATCAAGGAAGACGAGCTGGCGATGCTGGACGTCTTCGTGACGATCAGCGCCGGCACGCTGCCCGACAACGCCGCCTATCTTGACGGTCTGCGGAGACTGCCCGGCGTCACCGAGGTTCAGGGCCACGTCCAAAGCCTGGGCTATTTCAAGCTCAACGAGGACGAGACGGCGTTTGAAGAAGCCCTGGTGATGGCCTATTCTAACCCCTACGAGCCGCGCCTGCCGATCACGCCGCTGCGCCTGATCGAAGGGCGCTACCCGGCAGAAGGCGCCAACGAGGTCGCAATTGAGACACGCATGGCCGAAGAATACGGCCTGGCGGTGGGCGATACGCTCTACTTCCGCGTGCTCAGCCCGTCGCGCACGAATCAGTCCGGCGAGATCGGCACGGTCGAAGCCTGGACCGTCAGCGGAATCGTCTTTCATCCCTACACCTTCAGCCCCAAAACCAGCGTCTACTCGAATATGGCGGACGCGAACTACGTGACCGGGACCACCGGCTTCACCGGCTTCACCGCGCGCTTCACCGATTACGCGACCGCTCAGGACCGGAAGGAAGCCTTCACCGACTACATCGCCCGGGAGACGCCGTACATCCCGGTCTTTGTGCAAAGCGAGGACCCGGCCAACAACAGCATGATCCAGCAGGCCCAGACCATCGCCGGCACCATGGGCTTTCTGGCGCTGATCTCGTTGATCGTGTCCGGCTTCCTGGTCATTAACGTGATCACCTCGATTGTGGTCGAGCAGAAGCGGCAAATTGGCGTGATGAAGTCGATGGGCGCCACGCGCTGGGACAACATGCTGATGTACTCCGGCATCGCCTTCACCTACGGGCTGATCGCGGTTATCCCCGGCGTCATCATCGGCATCCCGCTGGGCAACACCGCC
The DNA here is from genome assembly GCA_020724465.1 of Thermoflexus sp. GTDB lineage: Bacteria > Chloroflexota > Anaerolineae > Aggregatilineales > Aggregatilineaceae > DYGX01. The sequence continues at coordinate 177,691 of DYGX01000010.1, read as the reverse complement.
GCACACGCCCTCGCCCCGCAGCTCAACACCGTGCTGGAAGGCTTCAAGGTCTCGCCCAGCTCGATTATCCTCGGCGTGGTGGTTGGGCTGGCGATCCCGGTGCTCGCCTCGCTGGTGCCCGTCTTCAACGGGACACGCGTCAAGATCCTGGACGCCATGACCGACCTGGGCATCGACGCCAACTACGGCTCGGGGCCGCTGGCGAAGCTCATCGCCCGGCTGCCGGTTCCGATCACCGTCCGCCAGGGGTTGAGCAACGTCAGCCTGAAGAAGGCGCGCCTGGCGTTCACCGTCCTCACGCTGGCGATCGCGGCGGGCGCGTTTATGGGCATCTACGCGATGTTCAACTCACTGACCAGCAGCCTGGATCTGTTCCTCGACAGCTTCAATGTGCAGATCGGCATCTTCCCCAACGAAGGACGCGATCCGGACCAGTTCACCGCCATCCTGCGCGAGCATTTCCAGAGCGAAGACCGCAACATCTTCCGCTCGATTGAACCCGGTTTCCAGCTTCAGGTCGAGTTCGAAGGCTACGATCCGGAGCCGACCGCGGGCGGGCCGCCCGGCATTTTCGCCTACGGGTACGATGTGAACAGCGAGACGCCCGCCTTCAATTTCACCATCATCGAGGGTGAAACCCTGACCGATGCGACGGCTGAGGACGGCATCATTCTCAGCAGCCTGCTCTCCGCAAACATGGACAAGACCGTGGGCGACACCGTCGTGATGCGCGTGCCGGGCAATGCTGTCGCGCTCAAAGTCATCGGCATCGCGGATTTCCCGCTGGATCAGGTGTGGATCGACTGGCGGACGCTGGCGCGTACCGCGGGTTATCTGGTGGGCGCGCCGCGACCGAACGAGTATCTGGCGACTGTGACGGTCGAGGGCTACGACGGCACACTGCCCCAGGGACAGCTTGGCATTGTCGGCTTCGACGAGACGGTCGGGCGCTTCTTGACCTTTTCGGAAGGCGCGTTCGTGACGCGGGGTGAGCCAGGGCTGATCATCAGCCAGGGCATGGCGGACGCCGGCGGCTACAGCGTCGGCGATACCATCACGCTGATCGCCGCCAACGGCAACAGCGCGCAGTACCCGATTGTCGGCATCTTCAGCCTGCCCCCGATGCTGCAGAACGACCAGATCCCGCCGGACTTCGCCGGGATGTACTGGCAGGACCTCGCCGCGCTCGAAGGGCTGAGCCTGGAAGGCAAGCCGCAGCCGCAGGGCTACTTTGTGACGACCACGCTCGAAGATCCCACCGAGGACGAGCTGGACGACATCATCGACGAGGTGAACGAGGTCATGCTCGCGCAGGGCATCCCGACCGGGTTCTTCAATTTCGTCGAGCTGGTCAACCAGATCAGCGAGATCTTCCTGACGATCCAGGTCATCCTCAGCGCTGTCGCCCTGCTGATCGCCCTGGTGGGCGCGCTGGGCCTGCTCACCACGCTGTCGATGAGCGTCTACGAGCGGCAGAAGGAAATCGGCGTCATGCGCTCTATCGGCGCCGGTTCCTCGACTGTGGCCGCCCAGTTCCTGACCGAAGGGTTGGTCGTCGGCATCATCTCGTGGGCGGTGGGCCTGCCGCTGGCCGCGCTGGTCGAGCTGCTCCTGTTGAAGGTGACCGGCTTCGACGAAACCTTCCCCTTCACCTTCCCGCTCAGCGCGGCGGTGATCGGCCTGGTGGGAATGCTGGTCATCACCACCATCGCCAGCCTGTGGCCGTCGATCTCGGCCTCGCGCAAGACCGTCTCGGACATCTTGCGCTACCAGTAGCGAAAAGCAGCTAAAGGCAGCTAAAGACAGCCAAAAGCAGCTGAAAAGCAGCTGAAAAGCAGCGGGAGATACCGTTCTTCCGCTGCTTTCTGCTGTTCTTAGCTGTTCTTTGCTGTTCTTTGCTGCTCTTCGCTGTTCCTCGCTGCTCCTCGCTGCTTCTAGCTCTCCGGCGTCGGTGGCAGCTTGACGATGTCTTCGGTGAAATACGGCGAGACGTCGCGCGGCAGCGGCTCCTGCGGGGTGGCGCTGAGCCAGTTCTGGTAATCGACGGTGTATGTCGGGTCATCCATCCGCGCCTCGATCCAGTCCAGGAAATACTGCTTGCGCAGGTCTTCGATCTCGCGCGGGCTGAGCGCTTGGAATTTCTCGCCCACCACGCGCGCCACATACCAGCCCTGCTCGGTGGCAAGCGGGCCGATCACGCTGCCCGGCTCGGCGCTGAAGATAGCGTCCAGCACGGCGGGGGGCAGTGTCTGGTCGAAGCGCCGCACAATGCGCGAGACGTTCTCCGCGGGCGCGTCCGCCTGGCCGAGCGACGCCATGATGGTGTTGAGCGGCTCGCCCGCGCGCAGGCGCTCGGCGACCTGGTTGGCGCGGGCCTCGCTGCTGAGAACCGCGTCGCGCACCTCGATGCCCGCCTGCGCCGCGCTCGCTTCGGGGATCGCGCCCCGCTCCTGCCCGATCAGAAACTCCAGTTGCGAATAGGCCGTCTGCGCGCGCACAATGCGGCGAAAGTCCTCTTCGGTCATGCCGGTGTAGAGCGTCATTTCGGCCAGAAAATCCCGATAGGCCGGCTCGAATTCCGGCGGCAGCGCGCCGTTGGGACCGGGCAGCATCCCCAAATACTGCGCGCGCTTGGCGTCGAACTGGTAGGGATCCAGCTCAAGCTGGCGACGAGCGGCTTCCTGACGGGCAATCGACTCGATCACCATGATGCGGTGCACCTGAATACCGAAGCTGTAGCTGTCCGCCAGCGTGGCGAACAGCGAGGCGATGTTCTGGTTTTCGGGCAGGGTCAGGTCCAGCACGCGCTGCGGGCCGCGCTGCTCGGCGCGCTGGGCCAGCAAGCGCAACGGGTGCCAGCGTTCGAAACGCACGCGCTGCCGGAACTCGTCCAGCGTGATCGTCTCGTTGCCAACCCGCGTGATGACGGTACGGCCGTCATAATCGGGCGGATCGGTGGGGCGCTGGTAGGGCGTCGGCGTCAGAGTCGGAGTCGGCGAGGGTCCGGGCGTGGGCGAGGGAGTCTGCGCCGCACTAACGGCACGCGCCGTCTGCGTCAGCGTGGCCCCCACGTCCACATGGTAGACCTCGCCCGCCCCAGGCGAGCAGCTCGCTCCACCGAGCACCGCCAGGGCCAGCATGAGCAGAGCAATCGTTCGCCGAATCAACCAGATTCCGGAAATCCGTCGCATCAACTCGCCCACCCTTCGTCATCTGCCCGTCGCTTATCTGCCACGTTATACGCGCCGGGGAGCCGCACATTGTAGCACAGATCGGCACGGGGACGAGGGTGGCGGCTCGCGATCCAGGGAATTCTGACACGGCTGCGCGTTGGGCAGGGCGTGTGCTACAATACCCGCAGCCGGGAGCAGCTTTGGGCAGGACAAGAAGGGCCAAAAATGCTGTATAACGTGCTGATTATCGAAGACGACCGCCGCACCGCGGACAGCCTGGGCGCGCAGGTCGGCGTATTGGGGCACACCGTCGCCATCGCCTACGGGCCGCGCATGGCGCTGCGCCAGCTTGGCCAGGTGATCCCCGACGTGATCCTGCTGGACATCAACATGCCGGGCGTCAACGGGCTGGAAGTGCTGCGCTTCCTGCGTCGCGACCCGGTCACTGCCGATGTGCCGGTTGTGGTCATTACCGCCAACGATTCGGTTGAGATGCGCCGCGCCGCTCAGGAAGCCGGGGCCAGCGCCTACCTGGTCAAACCGCCCACGCTGGAAGACATCGAGCACGCCCTCGACCGTGCTGTTCGCCTCAACCCGCCGCCGGCCCAGCCGGATGTCCAGCCCTAGAGGCTGCCATGAACTTTGCAGACCGGACCGCGGAACAAATGCCCACTGCCACGCGGAGGGGTCGGGCTTGCCCGGCCCGTGCCGTGCTCAACCCGGCGTCAAACGCGCGGTGGTGAGGCAGCGGGCGATGCACGCATCGTCCCGACAAGAACATCCAACATCGCCGCTTCCCGTCAAGTGCCAGATACGCCCTGGCGCACCGGCATCAGGGAGCCGGTTGGACGACCTGCCACCGGTTGCCGCCCGTCCCGATCACCTCACCGTCCGGCAGCATCAGATAGATCGCGAATTGGGGCACGGGGATGCGCGTCAGCGCGACCTGCTGCACCGTAAGCGTGACCGGCATTTCCGGCGCCAGCGCCCAGCCCAGCCGGTCGCGCACCCCCGGCGCATTGGCCCACACCTTGCCGAAACCCTGCACCGGCGCGAAGCGGTCGAGCGGCGGCACGCGCCCATCGGCGGGCGTCTCCGGCAGCGTGCTGTACGAGCTTGCCAGGAAGTAGCCCGCTGCCCCGCTCTGATCGCCGGGCGCCCCCTGGTAGAAGACGTAGATCTCGTGCGTGTCCCCGCGCCAGACCATGAACCCGCCCTCGAACGGCTGGTAGGCGGCGGGAATCTCGACCGGCGGCGAGGACGGGCAACCGTCGCCCTCGCCGAAGAAGAAGGCGTAGGGGCAGTGCACCCGGACGGTGCGCGTCAGGTAGGCGCCTTGCGCGGTGAAGAGCGTGTAATCGACGCTATAGGCCGCGCGGTCGGGCACGTAGACGGTCGCGGTCCCCTTCGGCGACTGCGCGTTGACAACCGTGATGGGATCGCCGCCGTTCGGCACGGTCTCGGTGATCGTCACCCCGCCCGTCCCGCGCACTTCCCAGCTCAGCGTGACGGCAGCGCCGGGGTTGACCGTGGGCGGGCTGGCGGTGAACGAGACTACCTGCCCGCCATCTGATGCCGGGCCGGGCGGCACTGCCGGCGCGGGAGTCGGCTGGAGGGGTGGGGCCGTTTCCGGCGGGCGCACGGCGAAGCCGATCACGCCCAGCGCGATCGTCTCCTCCGCATAGACATTCCCGGAGATCAGATCGACCACGCGCAGCCGCAGCCGGATCGGGTTGCCCGGCGCCTGCGGCAGCCCTGGCCGGACCGGCCCCTGCCCTGCCGAGGCAATCCAGAGATACTGGCGCGGCAGCTCGATGGACTGCGCCGTGCCGTCCTCGAAGACCTGCTCGAAGACCAGGTTGGATCCGGGCGCGCGCCGCGTGACCTGCCACGCAACCTGCACCAGCGCCGACCCGCTCGCCAGCGCCGCCGCGTCCACCACCGTGACGTCTGCCGCGAAGTACTCGATGACCGGCGGCCCCTCGACCGAAGCCGCGTCGTACGGGATGGTGAGCGTGCGCTGGTCGATGACGCGCTGCTGCGCATCCACAATGGAGAGCAGATAGGTCGGCGCGGCGAATGTCAGCGGGTGCTGGACGGTCACCACGCGCGAGCCGTTCGGTTCCAGCGGGACGCTGTCTTCACCAAAGACCGGCTCCCACGCCCCCTGACGGTAGGTCAGCAGCCGCAGACGGTAGCCCTCGGTCATATTGGCGGTAAACCATGACAGTTCGGTCGTCCGCGCCCCCGCCTCGGCTTCGTCGAGCGTCAGCGCATCCAGCGAGCTTTCAAACGCGATAATCGCCGGTTGTGGCGGCTGCGCCAGCGCGGGAAGCGCGCCGCCCAGCGCCAGCACCGCCGCGATCAGCAGACCCACGATCGATCGGTTCATCGCCGGACTCCTTCGTCACGCCCGCTCTGCGCGGGCCAGATCCCGCGCCCCGGCGTGATTCTGCCACGAATCCGCCCGGCTTCCGAATCCATTGAATCAGCCGGGGCGAGCCTGCACCCGCCCCGGTATGCGTGCCGTCCTGCGCCCTCAGCGGGCGCGCAGCCCCAACCGCTCGAGCATGGCTTCGCGCCCCGGCCATTCCTCGCGCAGCAGGCCAAAGATCACCTCGTCATACCACTGCCCGTCGGCCAGCGTCATCCGGCGGTGGCGCCCTTCGAGCACAAACCCGACTTTCTCCATCTGGCGCAGCACGCGGGTGTTCAGGCTCATGGTGCCCAGCCAGACACGGCGCATATCGAGCCAGTTGAAGGCGTAGTCCACGATCAGCAGCAGCGCGTCCGTCCCGTAGCCACCGCCCCAATAGCCCGGCTCGCTGATGTTCGCGCCCAGGTTGGCGACGCGGTGGTGATAGCTGAGGAAGTTGACCCCGAAATAGCCGATTGGCGTCCCGTCTTTTGTCTGGACGCCAAACGCGACCCCCGTCCTGGGTTGGTCCGGCTCAACCCACTCGCGGTGCCGGCGCTCGACCGCCGCACGCGAGACGATCTCACGCTCGCCCATGCTGGCCCAGAAGGACGATTCGTTGTTCCACCAGGCATGGTCCCGCGCCTGATGCGCCTGACCGTATGGCACCAGATCGACCAGCAGCCCTTCGAGCATGGTCACGGCTCCTGGCGGGGGTGCAGCCCCAGCCGCTCGACCAGCGCCTCGCGGCCCGGCCAGTCCTGGCGCAACAGACCGTAGATCACGTCATCGGTCCACTGACCATCTGCCAGCCAGAACCGGCGCCGCCGCGCCTCCTCGTGGAAGCCCACCTTTGTGGCCGCGCGCTGCATGCGCACGTTGGTGCCCATCGTGTGCAGCCAGAGGCGATGATGGTCCAGCCAGTTGAAAGCGTACTCCATGATCAGCAGCAGGGCGTCCGTTCCATACCCCCCGCCCCAGTATTCCGGCTCGCCGATACCGACGCCGATCATGCTCATGCGGTGATGCGGCGAGATGTACCCCAGCTCAATGTCGCCCAGCGGCACGCCGGCCTTGGAACGAATTCCGAACCAGATTGAGCCGCCGTCCGGCCGGGCCCCATCGTCCTGGCGCTCAGTCTGCCAGCGCTCGACCGCCGCTTTGGACACGATCAAGCGATCGCCAGCCGTGCCCCAAAACGCGGACTCGTTATTGAACCAGCGGTGTTCCTGCTGTTGAAAAGCGTTGCCGTAAGGAACGAGGTCTACCAGCAGTCCTTCGAACATAAGGCCTCTCAGTTCTGCGCGGTCAGTCCCAACCGCGCCACCAGCACCTCGCGGCCCGGCCACTCGTCGCGCGCCAGCGCATAAACCAGCATGTCGTGCCACGCCCCATCGGCCCAGGTCGCCTGGCGGCGGCAGCCTTCCAGCCGGAAGCCCACTTTCTCCATCTGGCGCATCACCCGCGCATTGAGGCTCATGGTCATCAGCCAGACACGCCGCAGGTCGAGCCAATCGAAGGCATAGTCAATCAGCAACAACAGCGCGTCCGTGCCATAGCCGCCGCTCCAGTAGGCCGGCTCGCCGATGAAGGCGGTGAGCATCCCGGTCCGGTGATGGGCAGCAAGCCAGTTGATGCCGATCAGGCCGATCGGCGTGCCGTCCTTGGTTTGCACGCCGAAGCGCACGCGCCCGCTGGTATCATCCTGCTCCTCACGCCGGTCCATCTCCAGTCCGGCGCGGGTGACAAACCACCGCCCGCCGACCGCCCACCAGAACACGCCCTCGCCGTTCAGCCAACCGTGCTCCAGATCCAGGAATCGCTGGCCGTAGGGGACCAGATCAACCAGCACGCCGCTACCGAACATCACCCTGCTCCACCGGGCGCAGCCCGAGACGTTCGATCAACGCCTCGCGGCCGGGCCACTCCTCGCGCAGCATGCCGTACAGCAGCCCGTCCACCCAGATGCCGTCCATCAGCGAGGCGCGCCGCTCGCGGGCTTCCAGCACAAAGCCAACCTTGTCCATCTGGCGCATCACGCGTTCATTGGCGCTGGTCGTCGCCAGCCAGACCTTGCGCAAGTCCAGCCAGTCGAACGCGAATTCTGTAATCAGCAGCAGCGCATCCGTGCCATAGCCCCTGCCCCAATAGTTGGGGTCGCCGATGCGGACCCCCAGCAATCCCACGCGGTGATGCGGCAGCAGCCAGGTGATCGCGAAGAAGCCAATCGGCGTGCCGACTTTGGTTTGCATGCCGAACATCATGGGCCGCGCCGGACCCAGCCGCTCGGCTTCTTCAGCCCATTCCTCGGCCTTGCGCCGGATGGCAGCGCGCGAGACAATGTACCGCTCGCCGCCGCTGCTCCAGAAGGCCGATTCGCTGTTGCGCCAGATGTGTTCCAGATCCAGGAATTTCTTGCTATAGGGAACCAGATCGACCAGCAAACCTTCGAGCATGGAGCGATCTCCTCTCCTCTCGCGTGTTAGGATGCGGGCTTCTTCTCGTCGTCGGGTTTCTTTTCCGGCTTGGGCTTTGGCTCCAGCCCGCTCGGCTGCAAGTTGAGCGCCTTGACTTTGGCGGCATAGCCCGGCCATTCGTCTTCCAGCAACCCGAAAAGCTCGACATCCACATAATCGCCATCCCAGCGAATGTGCTGCCGCAGCGTGCCCTCGTGCACAAACCCCGCGCGGCGCAGGATGTCGATCTTCGCCTCGTCGAAGGCCAGTGCGAGAGTGTCCAGCCGGTGCATGTTGCGCGTTTCGAAGCAGTAGCGGGCAAGCATCAGCAGGCCGTCCAGCAGCTCGTCAGAACCTTCGTAGCGGGAGTCGCCGGCGAAGAACATGATGTCCACTTTCCGCACGCGCGGCCACTCGTGGTCGAAGATCAGGCCGCCGATCGGATCGCCCGCTTTGGTCTGAAAGCCGATCAACTGGCCGTGCTCGTTCTTCTCCATCTTCTCGATGAATTTCTTGACCGCCTCTTCCGGAGACGGCTCGCGGCGGTCCCACAGGCGGGCGCGGAACCATGCCTCTTCGTTCATCCAGCTTTCCATATAGGTCGCGAAATCGTCCTCGAACGGAACGAGATCGACGAGCGTCCCTTCGAACATGGCTGTCATCTCCTGGCATTCAGCCACAGCGTCACAGACTCGGGCCGGTGAGGGTTGGCGCGTCGCAGCGCGGGCAAGAAGTGTGATCAACTCGCCCGGTTTTGTCAAACAGCGCAGGGGGCTATTGCGCCACACCGGTATTGTTATACGCGCGGCAGGATGTTAATGGTCGCAGAGCATCGGGCCTGCGGCAGACAACGGATCGGTGCCGGCCGTGGGCCGCTACACGCGCCCGACGCCCGGCCGGATCGACGCGCGGCGCAGTGCGGTGCTGATCGCGCTCGAAGCCGGGCCGCAGAGCGCAGCGAGATGCTCACCGTCTGGGGTCTGGGGGCTGATCGCCGGGCGAACTATTCCGGCTTCTGGGCAACGGTGACCAACGGAATCGTGCCGTTCCGGCTGAGCATCCGGTCAAGCTGTTCGGCCAGCCGGTCGCGCCACTGCAACCGCTTGGGATGATCCATCAGGCGCAACCCGGCGGCCTGCAAGCGCGCGCGCAACGCCTCGACAACCTCAAGCGACTCCGGGAAAGCGTCCATCACTGCCAGCCAACCGCCCGGCCGCAGCGCCTCGATCGCGCGCGCCAGCGCCGCCGCTTCGTCGTCCTCGCTCCGCGTGCGCGCCAGCCCTTCCTGGAACAGGACCAGATCGAGCACTCCCGGCGCCAGAGGCGGACGCACCGGGTCCGCCTGGACGCGCATGAAGCGGGCGATGGGGAACACGCCCAGCCCGTAGCGGCGCCCGATGTCCGCGTCGATCGCCAGCGTCGTGTAGCCCGCCACGTCGAGGGCGTACGCCAGCCAGCCCATCCCCGCGCCAAGCACTGCCGCGTCTCCCATCGGGCCGATGGGCAGCGCGCCCGCCCGCACCCGGATCGCTTCCAGATAGCGCCACAGCAACGCCGTGCTGGCCGCATACTGCGGCCAATAGTCTTCCGGATAGCCGCCCAGGCCGGTTTGCGGCAGGCGCTTGAACGCCTCCTCGTCGGGTGACTCCCAACCCTGCGCGGCGGCCCGCGCTTCGTGCTCCCGCGAGGCCGCGTCGAACGCGGCGCGCTGCGCATCGGTCACCAGGCGCAAAATGCCGTCCTCCATCGGGTAGTGATGCGGCGGATCGGCGGTGCACACCGCACCTCCCTCAGCGGGAGCCAGCGGCGTACGGTCGATGGGGCAGACGAGCAGCGGCAGATATTGCCGCCCCCGCCCCTTAAACGGACGATTGAGGGAGTCGGATGTGTCGCGAGAAGAATCGGATGTCATGGGTTGTCCAGCTCGTCTTGATCGGCCTGGTTCAGGTCGGGCTGTGGATCGGCGGTGTGGCGCAACACCATCAGAAAGTGATCGCCCAGCGCGCGAAACACCGGCCAGGTGCTCATCCGCGCGTCCCAGCGTTTGGCACGCGCGAAGCCATCGGGTGCGTCCCGGTACACTTCGTGGAGATGCACCGGCGGCAGCCACAGTGGGAAGGCGCGCACCGACTCCACGGCGAAATACGGGCGAAACGGCGCGGCGAACGCCCGCGGTGAATAGAAACGAACCGGCGCCGTCACCGCGCTGGCCCCGGCGCGGCTCTCCGCCCACACGCCGGACCGCTTCAGCGTGGCAGTCGGCTTAAGGCGGCGCAGGTTCCACACCATCTCGAACAGGCAGCGGCGGCTCATGATGGTGGCCACAAACGGCGCGCCGCGCTCCAGCAGTGCGTGCAGACCGCGCGCGAACCCCGGCAAATCAGGCTCGGTGTTGAGCGTGCCCAGGCTGGCGTAGGCGCCCTGAAACGGGCCGCGCTCGTCCAGCCGCCCAAGCTGGCCCGCCGGCAGCACCCGGCAGGTGAAGCCGCGCCGCACGCCGAACACGGCGGCTTTGGTCTGCGCCTGGCGGATCATCATCGGGCTGACGTCGATTCCCAGCACGCTGTACCCCTCGCGCACCAACGCGAGCGCCTCTTCGCCGGTGCCGCAGCCAATATCGAGCACCGCGGCCCTGGCCGGCAACAGCTCGCGCAGCAGGCGCACATGCTCGGCGCGCAGCCAGTCCAGCAGCGGGTTTCCGTGCCCGTTGGCGTCCGCCGGGCCAAACATCGCGTCGTACATCTGCGCGGCGCGGTCAAAGCGGACTTCCAGCGTTTTATAGTGCTGGAGCGTCGTCGCGTCTGTCCGGCTCACGATCCCCCTCTCCCGGCTCCCGATCCGCGCTGGCAGCGCGCCCCGGCGCGACGAAGACCGGACGCCGCACGATCCACCACGCCGCGATCAGCGCCGTGGAGAGCAGCGGCCCCGCCAGCGCCGCGCATGCCGCCCGCGCCACGATATCCCACCCCAACGCGCTCAGCAGCGCGTACACCACGCCCGTCATCGCGAAAAACAGCGCGGCCCAGAGCAGCCCAAGCCGGGCGCCTCGCTTCCACACGAACCCGCTGAGCGGGTGCAGTTCGTCCATGGGTGCGCGCTCCAGGCGATCGCCGGTGCTCAGCCGGCCAGCAGCCAGACCCAGATATCCCCGACCAGGCAATGCGTCACCGCGTCGTCGTAGTTGAGCAGGGCCAGACCAGCACGCCCCACGCTGGGCGCCAGCGTTTCCCGCGCCACCAGCGCGCCGTTCACGTACAGAGTCACCCGCTCACCCTGCGCGATAACCAGCAACCGATCCGGCCCGGCCTCGTTGAGACGGATCCGGTCGTAGACGTTGGTTGTCAGCGCGGCGTCCTGTGCCTGGACGATCCCAAAGCCGCCGCCGCTGTCGATATACGCCATGTCCAGGTTGCGCTCGTCTTGGTAGCGGAACAGCAGCCCGCAGCCTGCGCTTTCGCCCTCGGTTGAGATCAACACCGCGGCGCCGAGCATGAAATCACCGTACAGCGCCCGCTCCGAGCCGATGAGCTCGAAGCGCGAGAGCCGGTCCATGGCGTCCAGCGCGCGGCTGTTGAGGTAAAGGGCATGAGCCGGCGCCGGCTCGACATGGCCCGATGCGGCCAATTCTGCCACCACCCGGCGGAAGTCCGGATTCGCCCACTCGGTCAGTGTCAGCGGCAGGCCGCGATAGGTCGTCCCCAGCCGCCGCGTGATGACCACGTTATCAAACAGCACGGTCGCCTGGTCGTCCTGGCCGGGGTCCGTCGCGACCATCAGCCCGACCGTGCCTGCATCCACCAGACGGCCGTCGGTCACCGTGCCCAGCAAGGCACCGTTTCCGTAGAAGGACAGCGTCGTATCCTGCACCAGCACGCCCAGCGTCCAGCGTTGCGCCTCAAGCGACGGAGCCGCCCGCCAGCTCTGGAGCACAAACTCGCCGGAGGCATCCGCCACAACCACCGACCACTGTCCCGCCGTGTTGACCTTGAACGTATAGCCCTGGTGGACCGCACCCGGCTGCACGGGCATGCGCACCATCAGCCCAAGCTCGGCATAGCTCGGCGTGCCGAACAGGCGCGTGTCGGCCTGGAAGTAGAAGTCCTTCAGCGGGGGCGTGTCCGTCGGAACCGCGAGGACCCGGCCGCCGCCGCCCGGCGCGCGCAGGCGGAGATATCCCTGCGCGGGCGCAACCGAGCCATCGCCCACCGCGATCCAGGTCGTCTCGTTCTCCGAAAACGTGTCGCGCCGGACGATCTCTCCGAAGCCCGGCAGAGCAATCAACTCATACGCGCCCGCCGTCGCGCCGCCTGCGCCTTCGTAGCGCCGCACGCGCACCGTATACGCGCCATCCGACGGCAGGACGAGTGCCTCAAGCCCCGCGTCGCGCACCAGCGAGTCCATATCGTCGTTTTCGGCCAGCAGCGCCCCGTCCGGCCCGATCACCTCCAGCACCGGATCGAGGTCACCATCGCCGGTAGCCAGCAGTGCGACCGGCTGCCCCGCAGATCCATCCAGCACCCAGTCGTCGGAGGGGTTCGCGGCGCTCAGCGTCCCGCGCACCGGCTCGAAGAAGGTCAGCGCCCCGGCGGCCAGGCCGCCCTGCGCGCGCACCGCGCCAGCCGGCAGCAAACCACACACCAGGACCAGCGCAACCAGGCGCGCCAGCGTCGCTGTTTGTGCACAAGTAGATTTCATCACAAGCCTGCGCCCAAGCATGGAATGGCAGACCGCAGATTGTACGACACTTCAACTGTACCACAAGGAAATCCCTTCCCCAAAAGCCGCACGGAATCAGGGGAAGGGATTGCGGGAGGGGATGCGCCGCCTGCGGCCCAGTCCCGCGCAGACACCCAGGGCGCTGTGCGGGCGCTGTGCTGGATTACGGCGCAGAAGGATTAACCTCTGCCGTGCCCACGCGCGCCATCGCGCCATAGGGCGCCGCCGGCGTGGTCACAGCGAGATTATCAACGTAAGCCACCAGAATACCCTGCTCGTCGGGCGAGGTCCCGGCCACCAGGCCGATGCCGCCTTCGAGCGCGAAGGGCCGGTCGTCGGTGATGGCGCCGACTTCCCGGTCGTTGAAATAGACGCGGAACGTGCTGTCCTGCACGAACACCCCGATGCGCGGTGTCCGGTCGGACGCGTCGATAGCAGGCGAGACGGTCCAGTCCTGCACGGTATGCCACGCGCCGTCATAGTAGAACAGCGCCCAGTCGCCCTCGCTGCTGAAGATAAGCGCATAGAACGCGCTGGTGCCCCGGGCCAGCCGCAGCGCGAAGCCATACTCGTGATAGCCCGGCGTGTCTTCAATCGTGAAATCGGCCTGGATGTACAGGTCGCTGTAGGCGCTCCACTGATCCGGCTCCACACACCCTAGCCGGCCCTTGTTCAGCACCTGAATGCCAAGCGCGCCGTCAACCATGTCCGCGGCGACGTCCACCGTCACAAACGGACTCCATTCCAGGCGTAGCGGATCGAACCCGTTGGAAAAGTCGTCCAGCACCGCCAGCTCGGCGTACCCGCCCAGCAGGCGCACCTCATATTGGCCGGACGAGCCGCTCAAGGCGCTGGCAGTGACCGAGTAGGTCCCATCGGCGGGGGGAATGAACGCGTCAATGATCAGCGTACGCGGGGCGCTGAGGGCTGGAACCCCACGCGCCAGCCCGTCGCCATCCGGGCCGAAAAGCACGAGGTCCAGCGAGAGATCGCCGGAAAGAGCCACCGCGCGCAGCGAGATCGGCTGCCCCGCGCGCGCGTGGAAGAGATAGGACGCCTGGGGCGTGTTGGCGTCCAGCAGGCCCTGGACCGGCGGCCCAAACAACGCCAACTGCCCCTGTACGCCCTGAGTGTCCGGCCCGGCCAACGCCGCGCCCGGCACTGCCTGCATCGACAGCAGCAGCGCCAAGCTGAGCGCGATCATGGTGAGGCGGCGTTGACCCGGCATGGAGAAACTCCATTAAGCCTGCGTTGTGATTTCGTTGTTCCATCTTAACTATATCAACGCACGCCCGTACCAGCGATGGTACGATAGTCATGCACGGGGCCAGTTGAGGGGAAAACTCAGGGGATGTCGATGCGCAGCATCTCGACGCGGGCCAGGACCGCGCGGAAATCGTCGGGCGCGATCTCGGCGCCGTTGAGCCAGCGCTGATCTTCCAGGCGCAGCAGCCGCCGCTGGGTGGCGACCTGGCGCAGATCGGTGTTGGATTCGGTTTCCCTGCGGGGGCGCAGACGCACAAACCGGTCGTAGCTGGCGAGCGCCTCCGCGTCTTTGGGCGACATAAACGTGTAGAAGATCATCTCGGTTTCGTCTTGCAGCAGGTGCATCGCCATGCAATACCACCCCTTGGGCACCCGCGAACGCCGCCGGATGACAAAATGCCAGGTGTTGACGTTGATCGCCCGATCCAGCATCACGCGGCGCACGTCCGCCGGTTTGCGCCGCGCGTCGGTGAGCACCAGCGCATCCTCACTCAGGCGGGCCGATCGCTTCGAGGGCAGCAGCCGCTTGAGCACGCGCTCGATGCCCGTCCCCGCCCCGATCAGCACCAGCACGTCGATGGGCAGCATGATGCACAGCGGGCTGGTGTCGTCGCCCATCACCTGGCCGAGCAGCACCACGCCCACAATGTGCACCAGCACGGTCGTGGCGATGGTCAAAATGGGGACGAGAAACCGGATGGCGAAATGGTCGGTATCAACCGGGATCAGGCGCTCGCCGGTCTCAGCCAGGCTGTCTCGCAGGGTTCGGATCGTCATGGGACTTTACTCACCGCCTGGGCCGGGCGCGGCTTGACGCGCCGGGCTGGATCCAGGCCCACTGTCGCGCTGTTCATCGGGTCTGTCGTTTGATCTATCCGTAAGGGGGACAAACGGTTCACGCTACGCTCAGGACGGCGGCTGATCCGGACCTTTCCGGCGTCTGCGCCGGCGCTCCAGGTCGAGCGCCTCGTTCGCGTCGTGGAGCAGCCCGATGACATCGCGGACCGAGCGACTCGGCGCCTGCCACAGATCGGCCTGCCCCAGCATCCGCTCGACATGCGCGCGCAGCACCGGCGTATCGAACGGCTTGGAGACATACTGGTTGAGCATATTATCGCGGAACGCGGCGCGCCGCTCGACGCGCTCGCGCAGCACGGTGAGGATGATGATCGGCAGCGCGTGAAAATCCGGGTTGGCGCGCAGGGTGTCGAAGACCTGCCACCCATCCATTTCGCCCGGCAGCATGACATCCAGAACAACCAGATGGGGCCGGATCTCGTGGATCAGCTCCAGCCCTTCACGGCCGGTCACCGCGCCGTACAGCACGATCTGCGGGCAGGTCAGCACGACCCTCAGCAGTTCGGCGATCTCCGGCTCATCTTCCACTGCCACCAGGCGAAAGGGCATGGGATATCCTCGATACGCGCCTAGGAGCATTGTACCAGACGCACCCGCGTTCGGGCAATTTGTGGAATCTTTCACACGCATCGCCTCTCGTGTGAATCGTCCAAAATCGACGATTGCGCGCCGGCCGGTCTCCGCTATAGTTTCGGCGTACACTGGCACGCAGCCCTAGCACGCGGAGAAGACACCATGCCCACCGCCCCGCTCACTCTGGGGATCGAGGAAGAGTACCAGATCATCGACCCGCAAACGCGCGAGCTGACTTCCTATGTCCAGCAGATGCTCAATCAGGGCCGGGTGGTGCTGGGGGACCAGCTCAAGCCGGAGTTTATGCAGTCGCAAATCGAGGTCGGCAGCCGGATCTGCCAGAACATCCACGAGGCGCGCGCCGAGCTGGTCCGCCTGCGCCGGACCGTGTCGAGCGTCGCGCAGGAGACCGGCTGTACCATCGTGGCGGCGTCCACTCACCCGTTTTCGCGCTGGATGGACCAGGCCATCAGCGAAGGTGCGCGCTACGACGACCTGGCCTCGGAGATGAAGGACGCTGCGCGTCGTCTGCTGATCTTCGGGATGCACGTGCATCTTGGCTTCGGGCGGACGGACGCCGCCTTCGAGCTGATGATCGACGTGCTCAACCAGCTCCGCTATTTCCTGCCGCACATCCTCGCCCTGACGACGTCGTCTCCCTTCTGGCACGGGCGCGACACCGGCCTGAAGAGCTACCGGAGCCTGGTGTTCGAGAACATGCCGCGTTCGGGCATCCCGCCGCACTTCTACGGCTACGGGGAATACGACCGCTACGTGACGCTGATGGGGCGTGTCGGGTCGCTGGGCCGCAATCCGGATACGGCCAAAATCAGCGGCCAATCCGGGATCGGGGATCCAACCAAGATCTGGTGGGACGCGCGCCCGCACCCGCACCTGGGCACGCTGGAAGTGCGTATCCCGGACATGTGCACGCGCCTCGACGACGCGATCGCTGTCGCCGCGCTGATCCAGGCGATCACCGCCAAGCTGATCAAGCTGCGCAATCAGAACCAGTCGTGGCGCATTTATCGCGGCGTATACATCAGCGAAAACAAGTGGCGCGCGGTGCGCTACGGCATCAGCGGCAAGCTCATCGACTTCGGGATCGAGAGCGAGGTGCCGATGAGCGAGCTGGTCGAAGAGCTGCTGGAGCTGGTCGATGATGTGGTGGACGATCTCGGCTCGCGCCAGGAAGTCAGCCGCATTCGCGATATTTGCGCGGGCGGCACCAGCGCCGAACGCCAGCTTGCCGTGTTCTACCGGGCGCTGGACGAGGGCAAGAGCCGCCAGGAAGCGCTCTTCGCCGTGGTCGATCACCTGATCGCGGAAACCGCCGAGGGCTGGTGATCCCTCTCACATCCAGACGCGGCTCAACCTCTGCCGCGCTGGCTTGAGGCGTAGATCGTCGCCAGCCCGGACGCAACCGCCAGAATGAGCGTCACATACAGCACGACGCCAAACGCGTCTGTTCGCGCGTCGGTCGGCTCGGTCACAACCCACGCGCCGCTCGCCAGAAAGGCGATCAGCGCGGCGAACGTCAGCCGGTAGAGCCATTTTTCCCACTGTTGAAGCCGGGTCATTCGCGCTCAGTCCTCAAAGTGATACACGCCAAACCCCCGCCACCCCGACGAC
Organism: Thermoflexus sp.; assembly: GCA_020724465.1. Taxonomy (GTDB): domain Bacteria; phylum Chloroflexota; class Anaerolineae; order Aggregatilineales; family Aggregatilineaceae; genus DYGX01. Next base: position 160,601 of record DYGX01000010.1, on the reverse strand, counting down.
GGGGGATAGTACACGCGGCCCTCGGCCCCGGCCGGCTCGCGGCGCAGCACCGCCAGCCCGACCACTGCATCGGAAGGCGCCAGGCGGGTCGCCGTCCCGGCTCCCCGGTGCAGCACAAACACGACCAGGCTCTGCGCGGGATAATGCAGCCCGATCTGGTCCGCCAGCAGCGTGATCCGCTCCGGCGCGCCCCACGCGGTGACCACATCGCCCAGGCGCAGCCACGGCGCTTCTGGCGCCAGATAATAGCTCGCCGCGTCGTGAACCAGCTCGACGGCGTAGACGCGCCCGCCCTGCCGGACCAGGAATCGCACCCGCTGCTCGCCGGGCGCAGCCGGGTTGACGACGCGCCGCGCGCTGCCGGGCACCACACCGGGATGCGCGTTAAGCGTCGCGGGGATCAAGTCCGGCGCCAGATCGAGGAAACACACGCCCTGCCAGCAGCCGTCGGCCTGCGGCAGAGGGAACCCCGGCGCGGCAGCCTGCTGGCCGAGCCAGCGCGCTCCCGCGAGCAGTGCCGCGAGCGCGATCCATACCCCCAGCGCCAGCGCCGCGCTCCAACGCCCCATCACGCGCGCACGGGCCGCCCCGCACGGCGCGCCGCCCAGCCCACCACGCCACCCGCCAGCAGCGCCTCGACCAGCACGACCGCCAGAATCGCCGCGCCCAGCAAAACGCCGTACTCAACATCGGCCCAGGCGCGCAGCGTGGTTTGCAGGTTCATGAAGCGCAGGCTCTGATCGCCGCCGACCGCCAGCAGGAACAGGCTGCTCCAGCGCTCGCCCGTCGACATGCTGGCGTAGGCGGGCGAAAGCGGGTCGCCGTTGAGCACAACCCAGCCGCTCGACAGCGCGACGCCGAAAACACCCGCCTGCGCCACGACGGCGACGGTGCGCGCCACCTGGAACAGCCGCCCGCCGCCAAACACCACGGCCAGCAGCAGCCCCGCCGCCGCGTTGAGCGCCACGATCACCACCGGCTGCACCAGCGCCGCCGCCATCAGCGCCGCCAGCAGCCCGATCGCCGCTTCGATGGACACGCCCGGCGTGATGCCCATGATCGCCAGGTCAAGCTGGTGGCCGTGATAGTCTGCCACGCCGGCGAGCATCCGCGCGGCGAAGAACAGGCGCGGCACCATCAGCATCCCCAGAACCCAGCGCAGTTGGAAGAACACCGCTGCCCAGCGCGCCCAGACAGCCATCTCCGCGCCGTGGCTGGTCACGCGGACCAGCTCCCACGACTCGCGCTGGCGCGCCCCGGCCAGCAGGCTGGACGCCAGCAGCAGCGCGGCAAACTGGGCGAAGAGCTGCAGGCACAACAGCAGCAGATAAAGCACCGAGAAGACCGGCGACTCGCCCTGGCTGCTGACGCCCAGCGCCAGACCGCGCCGGTACGCGTCCACGCCAGCGTACAGCATCCCCAGCACCATCCCGCCGCCGACCAGCGCGGCCAGCACCCGCCCGGCGGGGGTCCGGCGGCGGCGCTCGCGCTGCAACACGGAGCGCAGCACCGGGTGTGTCAACCGCGCCCAGGGGGGAAGTTGGGGGTTGAGATCGAGCGAAAGCCGCACAGCCGAACCTCAGATCGCGCGCTGCCATGCCTCAGAACGCGGCGGATTGTACCCGATCGGGGCGCTGCGCCTCAATGCCGGCTCAAGCCTCCCCGTCGATTTCGAGCGCACCGCGCACATCGTCGTCCAGCCGGGCCAGCGCGGGCTGCCAGTCATCCTGCCGGACGGTGACCAGCCGCGCCGGGTGAATGTAATACAGAGCGGCCGTGGGCAGCTTGCCGGAATGGGCATACACCGCCGCCGCATAGACCCCCACCTGCAGAAAATAGCGCCGGGCGTTGTCCGGCACCTTCTTCCAGGACACGAGCGCCGTCTTATAGTCGATGATGTGCCAGGCTTTGCCGTCGAAGAACAGCAGATCGATCACGCCATGAATGGCGCGCTGGCCGGTGTGGTAGACGAACGACAGCTCGCGGTAGACCTGCGACGCCCGCTCCACCCAGGCCGGGATCTCGCTCGCCTCGAACTTGCGCAGCAGCCGCGCCGCGTCCTGCACGACCGCGTCCATCGAAACCGGATCGGAGACGCCCTGCTCCCAGGCGTAAGTGCGCAGCCGCCGGTCGAGCAGCGCGGGATCGACCGCGCCGGGCAGCAGCCAGGCGCGCAGCGCGCGGTGGACCGTCTGCCCAACAATCCGTGCCCGCCAGGTCGAAGCCGGATCGGGATCGGGCAGCGGCTGCAAGGCGTCGGGGGCGTCGTGCAGCACGGCGTGGCGAAAGGCGCGCCGCCCGGCGGCCTGTGGATCATAGTATGGGGCGAGGCCCAGGCGGGCGATCTGCGTCGCACTGAGCGCCCTCGCCGGAGCGTCCGGCTCGGCGGGGACCGGCGCGAGCAGGGGCGGGTGCGTGGCAGCCACACCGGGGGCAGCTTCGCCCGCCACAATCGCCGGATGGTCCCAGCCGGTGTCGCCGCGCACGGCGCGCGGGATCAGAGCAGCCGGGTCCGGCGGCGTCAGCGGCACGTGAATCGCGCACTGCCCCCAGTCTCGGTCGACCAGGATCGGATCGGCGCCGGGCTGGAGCGCGTCGGGCGAAACCCCCAACGCAGCCAGCCACTGCGCCAGCCAGCAGTCCCTGGAGGCGGCCTTCAGCGACCCGCTGAGGATCAGATGATCGGCGGCCCGGGTAGCCGCCACATACAGCAGGCGGCGGCGCTCGGCCAGGTCGCGCCGGGCGGCCAGAGCCTTCGCCCAGGCGGCGGCGAAAGGCTTGGTCTTGTCGTCCGGCGTCTCGGCCGGGGGGATGCAGACCGGCCCGGCGTCCGGATCCAGCGCGAAGACCTCGCTCTGGTCGGTACGCATCCAGGTGGTATCGAACAGGGCGACGATAGGAAACTCCAGCCCTTTGCTGGCGTGCACGGACATCAGCCTGACCGCGTCCTCGACTTCGACCGCCGCCTCGCCCTCGCGCGCCTCGCGCGCCGTCAGATCGCGGGCGTAGGCGTTGAACGCGCCCAGGCCGATCCGGCCCGACGCCCGCGCCAGGCGCAGCAGCTTCTCGACGTTACCCCGGCGGCGTGTCCCGTCGGGCAGGCCGCTGAGGATGGCCAGATACCCCGTGCGATCCAGCGCGCGCGCCAGCAGTTCCGCGATCGACACGCGCCCCGCCCGGTCGCGCAGCTCCGCCAACACATCGCGAGCGAAATCCAGCGCCGGAATATCCGCTTCCGGCAGCCAGGGCGGGTCATCGCCGCGCAGCGCCTGCCACAGCGGGACCGGCGATTCGGAGTCGTCTGGCGACAGCCGCAGGGCGAGCAGCGCCTCGTCGCTGAGGCCGAACAGCGGCGAGCGCAGCACCGCCGCCAGCGCCAGATCATCGGCGGGGTTGTGCAACGCGCGCAGCAGGTTGAGCAGATCCCAGACTTCCTGGCGGTCGAAGTAGCCCCGGCCGGCGATCGTGACGTAGGGCACGCCCGCCGCCTTGAAAACATCCTCGACCAGCGGCGCGCTGGTCATCGCCTGGAACAGCACCGCTATATCGCCGTAGCCCGCCGGGCGATAGCAGCCGCCGTCCCGCTCGCGGTCCCAGATGGGCGCGCCCTGGTTCACCCAGCGGCGCAGAAGCTGCGCCAGCTCCCACGCTTCCCAGCGGCGCAGCGCGTCCTTGTCGCCAAATTCCGTCTCGGCTCCGTTTTCAGGCGCCCGGATCGCAATCACCGTCACCGGCTGCGCCTGATGCGGGGCCTGGGCGAGATCGCAGGCGCGGTAGGCCGTCAGCGGATGACCAAGCGCGATCTCGTAGCGGGCCGCCGGTCCAGCGCCGACGCGCAGGATCGCGCCGAACAGGTCGTTGAACGCGCCAACCAGCCGTTCGTGCGTGCGGAACGAGGTCGAGAGCGGCAGTTCCTGCCCGCCTGCCCGCAGCAGATCGTCGCGCACCGCGTCGAAGACGCTCACATCCGCCCCGCGAAACGCATAGATACTCTGCTTGGGGTCGCCCACCACAAAGAGCCGCCCGGCGCCTTCCGGTCGATCTGCCGCGCACAGGCGGTAGATGATGTCGCGCTGGGCAGCGTTGGTATCCTGAAACTCGTCCACCAGCACGTGGCGGAACTCGGCGTGATAGCGCGCGCAGACCGCGTCGGAGCGCAGCAACTCGCGCGCGCGGTGCTCCAGGTCGTCGAAATCGAGCGCGCCTCGCTCCGCTTTCAGGCGGCGATACTCCTCGGCTGCGACGCCAATCGCCTCGCCCCAGTGGGCCAGCCAGGCGAGCGCCTGCTCGTCCAGGTCGCCGGGCGGGGGCGGTAGCATTTTCAGCGCCACCTTGAGCGGCTCGCGGATGCGGAGCAGCGCGTCCTTGCACGCCTGCAACCCCTCTTCTCCGCCCCAGTTCGCCTTCGAGCCGACGTTGACCTTGATCAGCGAGCTTAGATTCTCGACCGCCTGCCAGCACGCGTCGTCGTCCCCGGCCAGCAGCGCGGGCGTGGCGGCGTGCACCGCTTCCCAGATGGGGGTGAGCCTGTCGCCAGGGGGCAGTTGGCGGGGTTCGATCCACGCCAGCGACGCGCGCCAGTCCGGGTTCGCGCGCAGATCGCGGATGAGCGCCGCCCGTTCGTCGCGCCAGGCCGCGTGCCAGCGGTCGAGCAGCGCGCGGGGATCGCCCGCCAGCGCCTCGGCCACCGCCGCCGCGCTAGCGGGCCGGGCATAGGTGCGCAGCACAGAGCGAACCGCGCGCAGGTCGTACGCGCTCAGCAGCGCCGCCGCCGGCGATCCACTGGCGACCAGCCGGACGAGCGCCGCTTCCAGCGCGTCGTCCAGCACGATCGCGGCTTCGGCCTCGTCCAGCACCTCGAAGGCGGGATCCAGCCCGGCTTCGGCGGGGTTGGCGCGCAGCAGTTGGGCGCACAGCGCGTGAATCGTCCCGATCCGCGCTTCGCTCAGCGCGGCGTACCGCTCGAACCAGTGGCCGCGCGCGTGTTCCGGGGCGCTGGCCAGCCGCGCCTCAATCGCGCTGCGCACGCGGTCGCGCATTTCGCGGGCAGCTTTCTCGGTGAAGGTGATCGCCACGATGGACGGCAGCGGCCAGTCTGGGTGCGTGTCCAGCAGGGTGATGAACCGCTCGACCAGCACACGCGTCTTGCCGCTGCCCGCCCCGGCAGTGACGATCAGGTTGCGGTCGTGGATGGTAACGGCTGCGGCCTGCTCGCGCGTCAACTGCATGGCATCCAGCTCTCCCGCGACGCTCACACCCGCAGCGCCAGCAACACGATAAACAGCACCAGGGCCAGCGCCAGCGCACCTGCCGCCGCCACGTTGCGGCCCATCCAGCGCGGGGACGATCCCGCGCGCGTCCGGGCGGGGCGCGGCTGGTAGATCAAGACCGCCACAGCGAGCAGCCCCCACACAGCCGCCGTCAGCACATCGGCGGCCAGCAGGCTTTGCACGCCCAGCACCCCAAACAGCGCGCCGATGAAGCGCCCGGAGATGATCGCCCGGATAATCTGCACTAAGCGACGCATCGCCCCTCAGTTCAAGATGACATACGCCAGCATCAGAATGAAGGCGGCCACCATCGCCGCGTAGCCGATGACGCTGCGCCAGCCCCACCGCACGCGCCCGTCCGGCTCGACCGGGTGCTTAAAAAACAGCAGCGAGATCCCCAAGAGCAGCCAGGTCGCGCCGTTGAGCAGAGAACCGCCCGCGACCCGCACGACGCCAACCGCGCCCACGCCTAACCCGACGACCTGAAGCCAGCTTATCCGCCGCAGAAGTTCCCGCACGCGCATCGCCTGCCACCTACCTCACCAGACTGGCGATCTCGACGGCGATCTCGGCCACCAGCAGCACGAGCGCCGCCAGCGCCGCCGCCAGCGCCAGCAGGTTGCGCGGCGTCGGCTCGAAGCGGCGCGGCCTGCCGTCTGGCTCCGCAGATGGGCTGACGTAGGCGATCAGGCTGAGGCCGAGCAGCGCCCACACCCCACCCAGCAGCAGATCGGCAGTCAGCAAGTTCATCAGCCCCACGGCGATGAAGACCAGCCCGGCAAGCTGCATCCTGGTCCACGATCGGAGCTTCATACCTCGCCTCCCGGAACGGCTTTGCGGCGGCTGGCCGGCGTCAGGCGGCACATCGCGCTGAAGTCGCAATAAAAAGCGCAGCGCCCGCGCGCCATCGGCTTGCTGGGTCGGACGGCGAAGAACCCGGCCCGCGCCGCCTCGATATGGGCGTGCACCTGTTGGCGTGCTTCGTCGAGCAGCGCGTCCCCGGCCGCCACCGCCCCGCTGCTTTCGCGGCTGCTGATGTGCCAGTACAGCCCGCCGATCACGCGTGCCGGTTCGCCCTGCCCGGTCAGCAACCGCTGTGCCGCCAGCAGATAGACCAGCATCTGGACGCTGCGCCCCTGGCGCAGATCGTCGTCGGTGAACTTGCTGGAACCGGATTTGTAGTCGATGACCACTACCGCATCCCCCACCCGATCCAGCCGGTCGATCACGCCGCGCAGCCGGACCGGCCCGGTGGGGCCGGTGATCTCCACCGGGGGCACGCCCTGCATGCCAAACGGCACTTCCAGGGCATAGGGGACACGCGGCCCGTTGCCCGCTGCCAGGCTGTCGACAGGGTTCTTGGGGCCGAAATCCTGCTCCACCAGCCAGCGCAGGCGCCGCAGCAGGCCCTTCTGTTCCTGCTCCCAGACGGCGGACGCGTGAAACCCGTATCTCTCCGGGGCCGCCGCGAAGACCCCAGCGGCGACCTCGTCCAGCATCGTCAGCGCGCGCGGCAGGTTGTCTGGCACAATCGCCAACCCTTCGAGCCGGATGGCGTCGTAAAGCTGTTCCAGGATGGCGTGGTAGATCGAGCCGAGTTGCAGCGGATCGTGCCCTTCTTCCGGCTCTTTCAGCGCCTCGAGCTTCAGCAGGCGCCCGACGAAGAAGCGGAACGGGCACATCCCGTAATCGTTGAGCTGGCTGGCGCTCCACAGGCGGTCCGAGCCCAGCGCCGCCGCCAGCCGCGCCAGCAGACCGGCGTGCCGGAGCAGGCCGGTGTGGCGGTCGAAGGGCGTGCGCGCGTCTTCGCGGCGGGCCTCGAGCGCGCGCCCGCGCAGGACGTTGCGCCAGGCCGCGTCGTCGATCAGCGCGTTGTGCACGGCCAGCGCCGGGGTCGCCTCGGATAGAGGCGATGCCAGCAGCGCCGCCGCCGCGACCGCCGCCTCGCCGGGTGTGGCGGCCTGCTCCAGGCCGGGCGCCGCGCCCGCCGGGATCCGCTCGCGCGCGCCCGGCGGCACATCCAGCACATCCAGCACCGCGCTCCAGAAGGGCGACGGCGGGACGGGCGCGCCGGCGTCGTCCACGGTGAAGCGGCTGAGCGTCAGCGTCTGGCGCGCCAGCCCGACGGCCTGGTAGAACAGGCTGATGTCGTCCGCCCGCTCCGCAGCCAGCGGCAGATCGACGTCCTTTTCAGCCAGCGACCGGCGCTCGCTTTCCTGATAGAGATCGGCGTGCACCTGGGGCGCCGGGAAAATCCCCTCAGCCAGCCCCAGCAGATAAACGTGATCGTGGGGCAGACCGCGCGCCTCGTGAACGTCCGTCGCCAACACCCGCCCCAGCCGGCTCAGTCCGCCCGGCGGCGTGACGTCCACCCCGGCCAGCGCCAGCTCAAGCTCCTGCCGGAAGGCGGCCCAGGGCATGCGCGCCGCCGGATTGACCAGCGCGTGCGCCGCGCGGATCTCGCGCAACACGTCCCACAGCGCGTGCAGGGCCAGCATATCGCGCGTGACCTGCTCGCCGTCGTGCCCGGCGCGGACCTGCCCGACCAGATTGACATGGTCGCGCGCAGCAGGCGGCGGGATTTGCTCGCCGGCGGCCTCGGCCTCGCGTTGCGCTTCCGGATCCGGCCCGGCCAGCGCCTCGACCCAGCGCAGCAGGTCGTCGAGCGTCCCGGCAGCGGGTGGAGTCACGCGCCGGAACCAGGCGTCGAGCGTGTCCGCCAGCCGGTCCGGATCGGCGGCCAGCTCCGGGCGCGCCTCGCCGTCTTCGTCGGTCAGCGGCCTGGCGCTCGCGCGGATCGCGGCCAGCCAGGCGTCGCGCCCGCGCACGACCTGCCGCTCCTGGCTGATGCGCGCCAGCGCCGCGATCGCTTCGGGATCCAGGCCAGGCGCTGCCAGATAGGGGCTGCGCAGGACGTCGAGCGTCTCGCGCCGGGGAAAGTCGAGCGCGGAGAGATCGATCAGGTCCAGGAACGCGGCCACGGCCGGGTTTTCGCGCAGGGGCAGCCCTTCGCGCACGACCAGCGGGATGCCGTAGGCGCGAGCGGTTTCGCGCAGTGTGCCGCTGTAGCGCGCCGGGTCGCGCGTGAGGATGGCGATCGACTCAGGGGGTGTGCCGTCCAGCAGCCGGCGCTTGACACGCCGCAGCACCGCGCTGACCTCGCGCCCCACGTCCGGCGCCGCGATGAGCGTCAGGGCATCGCCCGCCGGAGCCGGTTGGGACGTCACGGCGAAAACCGTCTCCATCATGTGCTGGAGCGGCACGGCACGCCCGCAGCCGTCTTCGGGCGAGGGCACCGGCTCGATCCGCCAGACGTCGCGGCCAGCGGCCAGCAGCCGCTCGCGCGTCTGAACGAAGCGGCGAAAGCGCGGGGCGCGGGCGTCGTCCACCTGCGTCAGGGTCAGGCGCGTGCGCTCGGTCTGGCGCGCCAGGGCGGTCAGCAGTTCGACGTGCAGGCGGTTGAACTGGTCGAATCCGTCGACCACCAGCAGCCGGACGCCGTCCATGCCGGCCGTGCCGCGCCGCACGTGCTCCAGCGCCACCCAGCCCGCGCCGTGATTGTCCACCAGCTCGCGCTCTTGCAGAAACGCCTGGTAGGCGTGGTAGATGCGCGCCAGGTCGCGATCCTTGGGGCCGCGCTCTTCTGCTGCCTGGGTGAACGTCTCCGGCAGCACCAGCCCTTGTTTCAGCTCGGTGATCAACCGCCCGGCCAGCGCCACGAAGCCGGGCGTCCCGGCGATGGGGCCGAAATGCTCCAAAGCGCCGTCGTCGCGCAGGCGCTCGATCGCGCGGCGCAGTACATGCATGCTGGCGCTCCGCCCGATGGCCCGCTGGGGGTCCCCGACCCGGTCGAGCAGCCGGCGGTAGAGCGCCTCGAAGTTGAAGAACTCGACGCCGAACAGCACCCCGTCGCTGCTGCCCGCCAGCAATCGCTGGCGAAACGACGTCACCTGGACTCCGCTCGCCAGCAGTACCCAGACCGCGCCGAAGGCTCGCAGCGTGCGCAGCGCCGCGATCTCCTCGATGACCGCGCGCGTTTTGCCGCAGCCCGCCGGCCCGATCCACAGCACCGCATCCGGGCGCGGCGCATCCTGCTCAACCGCCTCGAACGGCACGTACGGCATCGTATCCTCCCGGACGGGAGTGTAGTTCGGAGCGCGGTAAAGGGCAAACCCGCGCCGGCCAAACCCATCCCACAAATTGGTGTGGCCGTCGCTTGCCGGACGGACTATGCTCTAAAATGAAGGGTAGAACGATCCATGCCACCCTATGCGACAGAGGCAACCCCGGCCGGTAATAGGATGAAAAAAGAAGCCTGGTTGAGCCACCAGGACATGGTAGAATACGAGATGCCGGGTGCGCCTGGAAAAGGAGATGGTGTCGAAGATGCTCAAGAAGCGGTTTCTCAAGCGCGGCACGTGTAAGGTCGAGTTCGTCCTGCCGCCTGCCGTGGCGGGTCAGGCGTCCAGCGCCTATGTGGTCGGCGATTTCAACAACTGGGACGAGACCGCCACCCCCATGACCAAGCTCAAGGACGGGACCTTTAAAGCCGTGCTGGAGCTGGAGCCAGACCGGGAGTACCAGTTCCGCTATCTCGTCAACGGCAACCAGTGGCACAACGATTGGGAAGCGGACCGCTACGAACCGAATCCCTTCAGCGGCGACAACTCGGTCGTCACCACGTACCGGGATTAGCCGAGCCACGCATACCACGCAGCCCAGGGAGCCGCGCCGCCGCCCGGCGCCGACTCCACACCACAGTCCATGCCACCCGCCCTATACCACCGGCTGATGCCAGGACGTATCGGGCGGGTATTTGCGAACACACACCCGCCTAAGCGGAGAAGCAGCATGATTCGATTTGGTCGCGAAATCACCGGTAGCCTCGAAGCGTCACTGCGGCGCGAGTGGCTGGTCACGAACGGCATCGGGGGGTATGCGATGGGAACTGTAGCTGGCGCGCGCACCCGCCGTTATCATAGCCTGCTGACCGCCTCGCTCCAACCTCCGACGCGCCGCACGGTGATGGTTGCCAGCCTGGACACCTGGATCGAGATCAACGGGCGGCGCTACCCGCTGGTAACCCACGAATGGGCCGCCGGGGTCGTCCTGCCGGACGGCTATCGCCACCTGGAGCACTTCGAACTGGACGGAACAATCCCCGTCTTCACCTGGGCGCTGGGCGACGTGCAGATCGTCCAGCGCATCTGGATGGCGCATGGGCACAACACGACCTACGTGACGTTTACCTATCAGCGTGGCTGCGCGGACGTTCGCCTGGTGACCAAGCCGCTGTGCACGTTCCGCGATCACCACCACCTGACACGCGGCGGGTTCGCCATCGACGTGCAGCACGACGCGGGCGGTCCCTGGGCCGACGGGCACACCCTGACGATCACGGCCAGGCCCGAACGCGGCAGCCCAGGCGCCCGGCCATACCGCATCCTGGCGAACCGGGGCACCGCCCACGCCGAAACCGAGTGGTGGTGGAACTTCCATCTTTCCGCCGAGAAGGCGCGCGGTGAGGACGATCAGGAAGACCTGTTTGCTGCCGCGACCATCTCGACCGGGCTGGAGCTGGGCGAGACGCTGGCGCTGGCGCTGACCGCCGACGACGGCGATCCGCTGCCATGGGACGAAGCGCTGCACGCCGAACAGGCACGCCAGCGGGCGCTGCTCGAACAGGCCGACCTGCCCGCCGACGCGCCGGACTGGATCGAGCAGCTTGTGCTGGCCGCCGATCAGTTCATCGTCACCCGCGATATCGGCGGCGAGGACGGCAAGAGCATCATCGCGGGGTATCCCTGGTTCTCCGACTGGGGCCGCGACACGATGATCGCGCTGCCCGGCCTGACGCTGGTCACCGGGCGAACCGACGACGCCCTTTCGATCTTGCGCACTTACGCCCGCTACGTCGACCAGGGAATGCTGCCCAACCGTTTCCCGGACGAGGGCGCGACGCCGGAATACAACACCGCCGACGCGACGTTGTGGTATTTCCAGGCCATCTACGCCTGGTATCGGGCTGCCGGAGCCGATCACCCTGCCCTGCCCGAACTATACGGGGTGCTGGTCGAGATCGTGGACTGGCACATCCGCGGCACGCGCTTCAACATCGTTCGCGATCCGGCGGACGGCCTGCTTTTCGCTGGGGAGCCGGGCACGCAACTCACCTGGATGGACGTCAAAGCCAATACCTGGGTCGCCACGCCGCGCATCGGCAAGCCGGTCGAGATCAACGCGCTGTGGTATGGGGCGCTGCGCGTGCTGGCGGAGCTGGCCGGGGCGCTGGGCTACGGCGAAGATGTCGAGCGGTATACCAGGATGGCGGACGAGGTGCGCGAGCGCTTCAACGCGCGCTACTGGTACACCGGCGGCTATCTGTACGATGTCATCGACGGGCCGGACGGCGACGACCCCACCCTGCGCCCCAACCAGCTATTCGCCGTGGCGTTGCCTTTCCCGCTGCTCGACGCCGACCGGGCGCGCGACGTGGTCACCATCTGCGCGCGCGAGCTGGCCGTCTCGTGCGGGCTGCGCACCCTCGCCCCAGACGAAACCGACTATCACGGGCACTACACCGGCGACCGGCTCCAGCGCGACAGCGCCTATCACCAGGGGACGGCCTGGGCGTGGCTGCTGGGCAGCTTCGTGGACGCGCACCTGCGCGTCTTCAACGATCCGGCGACCGCGCTCAGCTATCTACGCCCGTTGGCCGATCACCTGGCCGATTACGGGCTGGGCACGATCGGCGAAATCTTTGACGGCGACCCGCCGCACACGCCGCGCGGCTGTATCGCCCAGGCGTGGAGCGTCGCCGAGGCGCTGCGCGCCTGGCACACGCTCCAGCAGCAGGCCGGCGGCGTGCTCCAGCCGACTCTGGCAGCCCGCACCACAACCGGATAGCGCGCGATGGACTCCGACCGGCTTGTGACGCGCCCCTACAAAACCGCGCTGGCGGTCGCGATCACGCTGTTGTTCATCACCCTGACGGCCGTCATCATCCTGCTGATCATTACGTCGGCGCGGGAAGACGAGCGCGAGCAAGAATTCAGCGCGACGCTCACCGCGGTGCAGCACAGCGCGCAGCAGACCATCGGCGCGCTGGAAACGACCGCGACTCCGGCGCCGGAAGTTATCGCGGGCCAGTACACCTTTGTGCTCCAGGCGTCCGGCCCGCGCTACGGCGCCGCCCCGGAGCCGGAGAGCCAGCTTGTGCACGGCCTGATCCTCAACGACGCCGGGCAGCCGCTCGACGGGATCAGCGTCATCGTGTGGGGAGACTACACCCCGCTCCAAGCGCTGGCTACCGGCGAGCTGGCCGGTCAGGAAGCCGGGCGCTGGGCACTGGCGCTTGAGGGGCAGATCAACCGCCGGATCTGGGCGCAGCTTGCGGCGGGCGGGCGCTATCTCTCCGCCCCGGTCGAGGTCGTCTTCGAGGAAATGGACAACCTGCGCAGCGCCGCCGAACTGATCTTCTACCAGACCGGCCCGCTCTCCTGACCTGCACGCAGCAAAAAGGGGCGCGGCGCGCGCCCCTCACCCAACATGGTCCAAACTGGCACGCCTCGGCTGCCTGCCTATTTATGCAGCTTCAGCCCCACCTCGACCCCAGCCGGGATCTCGCCGTCTGGATACTGCTCGAGAATGTCTTCTGCCGACAGGTCGGTCCCCAGGACGGCGCCATGATGCAGCCGGAAGCCCGGCGGGATGCGCGTGTTCTTGCCCACGCAGGCGATCCCGAACTCGCCAACCTCACCCCGCTCGCCGATGCGGGCGCCTTCGCCGACCAGCACGCCCTTGTCGATCACGGCCCGCTCAATGCGTGCATCCCGCTCGATATAGCTGTCGGTCAGAATCACGCTCTCGTAGATCATCGCGCCCGGCCCCACATACACGCCCGGCGACAACACGCTGCGCACCACGCGCGCGCCGGAGCAGATGGTCGAGCCGTCTGTGATCATGCTGTCTTCGACAATCGCGCCGCGCTCGATCTTGACCGGCGGGCGCTCCTCGCTGCGCGTGTGGATGATCCACGAGCGGTCGTTGAGATCGAGCGACGGCGGCGTGGCGATCAAATCCATGTGCGCTTCCCAGTAGGCGTCAATGGTCCCCACGTCGATCCAGTAGCCGCCGAACGGATAGGCCATGACCTTCATCCCCAGCTCGACCATCCGCGGGATGATGTTGTAGCCGAAATCGTGGCGCGAGTTCGGGTCCATGGCGTCTTCCAGCAGCAATTGTTCCAGCACCTGGGTCCTGAACACATAGACGCCCATGTTCGCCAGGTCGCCCGGCGGCACTTCCGGCTTCTCCACAAAGTTGACGATCTGGTTGCGGTGATCCACTTCCATGATGCCATAGCGCGAGGCTTCGTCGAGCGGCACGCGGATCACGCACACCGTGGCGTCGGCTTCATGCTGCTCGTGGTAGCGGATCAGCATGTCGTATTCCATCTCGTAGATGTGGTCGCCGGAGAGGATCAGCAGGTTCCGCGGGCGGTTGCGGCGAATGAAGTTCAGGTTCTGGGTCACCGCGTCGGCGGTCCCGGCATACCAGTCGGTGTCGTAGCGCCCCTGATAGGGCTGGAGAAGCTGCACCCCGCCGGTGAACGTCCGGTCGAGATCCCAGGGCCGCCCCAGGCCGATGTGCTCGTTGAGGCTGTGCGGGCGATACTGAGTCAGGACGACAACGTCGAAAATGCCAGAATTGACGCAGTTGCTCAAGGCAAAATCAATAATTCGATATTTCCCGGCAAAGGGCACCGCGGGCTTGGCCCGCTTGGCCGTCAGCACACCCAGGCGGCTCCCCTCGCCTCCAGCCAGAATCACGGCTCGTGTTCGCATCAACTCTCGCTCCTCAGTAAGCAGCTGTATGGCAGTGCCTGCGGTCGCGAGGCCACCATCCCCCCGTGGCGGTCGACCGGCTGGCAGGCGTCAAAAACACTCGTTGCATGTGCTTCCAGTATAGCAAATCCCAGGACAAATCCGCACGCCCGCAGCGCCAGCGGACCGCGTCGTCACGTCGAGCGCCGGACCTGCTCCGGGGTTAAGTACAGTTTGCGGCGCACCCAGCGCGCCAGGTCGATCGTAGCCGCGTGCAGCGCGCGCCAGCGGATCGAGAATATCAGCAGCACCAGCAAAAAGACCGGCGTGATAAGCAGCAAGCCGCGCGTTTTGAGGGCGATGAAGAACAGGACCGCCAGCAGAAAGAACACGACGAAGACGGCCAGCCCTTCCAGCAAGACCTGATTCTCGGTGTCGTGCGTGATGCCGCCGTGCACCCACGTCCCGCCGGAATCGTCCGGGTCCAGGCTGCCGACGAAGCGGATCGGGTGCAGCGCGCCGGGGAAATGGCGCTCGACGAGGAAGGTCCGGTTGTCGCCCAGGATCGTCTCCTGGCGCATCGGCGCCAGCGCGCCCTGCGCCCCACGCGGGCGCGAAATCGGCTCGCGCTCCAACCGTTCCAGGCACTCGCGCACGGGCAGCGCGGTCACAAATTCCACCGTGTATTCGGGATTCTTGCGCTTGATCTCGTTCATGCCGTCCTTCCGCCGGCGCGGGCGCGCTAATGCGGCTGCCGGATCTCCGTCAGCCCGACCTGCCCGCGCCCCACTTTGGCAAGCGCCTGCTCGTAGAGCGCGATGTATTGCTGGACCGGGCGCTCCCAGCTCCAGTCGATGCGCATCCCGCGCTCCTGCATCCGCTCCCACGCAGCGCGGCGGTTGCGATAGGTGTCGATGGCCCAGCGCAGAGTGTGACGCACGGCTTCTGGCTCTTCCCACAAGAACACAAACCCCGTGCCCTGATCGGCCGGGCCGTTGTCGTAGTTGACGACCGTGTCCGCCAGGCCACCCGTCTCGCGCACCACCGGCAGCGCGCCATAGCGCATGGCGAGCATCTGTGTCAGGCCACACGGCTCGTAGCGGCTGGGGACCAGCAGCATATCCGCGCCGCCGTACATGCGCTGCGCCAGCCCGGCATTATAGCCAATATAGACTTTTGCCTTCCAGCCGAAATCCCACTCCAGCCGGCGCATCTGCTCCTCGATTTCCGGCTTGCCCGTGCCCAGCACGATGAGCTGCGCGTTGGTCTCGGCCAGCACCCAGCGCAGTCCCTCGGCGGCGAAGTCCATCCCCTTCTGCTCGACTAGGCGGCTGACAATGGCGATCAACGGCGCGTCGTCGCGCTGTTCGAGCGCAAACTCGTACTGCAGGGCGCGCTTGTTCTCGATGCGGTCGGTGCGGAAAGTGCGCCAGTTGAAATTGCGCGCCAGGGCGGGGTCGGTTTCGGGGTTGTTGTGCTCCATGTCCAGCCCGTTCAGGATGCCGACCAGATCGCTGTCGCGCACCCAGATCAGCCCTTCCAGCCCCTCGCCAAAGCGCGGGTAGTGGAGCTCGATGGCGTGGCGCGGGCTGACGGTGTTGAGCTTGTCGGCGTAGATGATCCCAATACCGAGCAGGTTGTCGGTCTTGTTCTGATAGATCAGATGCGGGTCGTGGCGGCCCGGCACCCCGGCCATCCATAGATAGCCGCCCGCGTCCCAGCCCTGGTAGGCCATGTTGTGAATGGTCAGCACGCTGGCCACGTCTTCCCAGCCGGGCTGGAAGCGCGCCTCGCGCAGCAAAAAAGGGATCAGCGCGGTGTGCCAGTCGTGGACGTGCAGCACGTCGGGCATCCACGGCTCGCCCCGGTGGCGGCCCTGCCCCAACTCCCAGGCGACGGCCATCGCGGCTTGCGAGAAAAAGATGAAGCGCTCGCGATCCCAGTCTAGATCGGTATAGATGGCGTCGCCCTCGCCGAAGAACGGCCAGCTTTGCATCAGGTAGACTGGGACGCCGTCCTGCTCGGTGGTGTAGATGTGCACATCCGCCGTGCCGGGGCGCCGCGAGAAGGTGAACGTGAACAGATGCTCCAACCGGTCGCCGAATGCCGCCTTGATCGGGCCGTGCAGCGGGATCAGCACCCGCGCGTCAACGCCCTTGCGGCGCAGCACCGCCGGCAGGCTGCCAACCACGTCGCCCAGGCCGCCAGTCTTGGCAAACGGGGCCATCTCCGCCGCAATAAAGAGCACGCGCATCCGACACGCTCCTTGCACAGGGCCGGGCCTTGCCCGCACAGCGCCCGGCCGGTCCCAACGCATCCGCCACGCCACCCGGCGCAGACGGAGAGTGATCGCGCCTGGTCCGGATTATAGACGGTGTTCCCATGCCGGACGAGGCGCCAGGCGTGTTACAATCCGGGCATACACGCCGAGCCGAGAGAGGCACACATGGCGCCACACAGTCACAGCGCGATTGACCCACGCCCGGCCACCCCCGACCTGGAATGGGTCGTGTGTGATATTTGCGGGCACGACGACGCGCGACGCCTGGCGACCCTGCCACCCCCCGACCGCCTTCTGTGGCCGATGCACCGCCTGGGCGCATCCGCGCTGGCCCTGGACGGGCAGCCGATCCATCTGGTCGAGTGCCGGCGTTGCGGCCTGGTGTATATGAACCCGCGACTGACGGAGGCCGCCATCGCCCGCTTCTACGACACCGTCTACGCCGCCGGCGCTGCCGAGCTGTTCGAAAGCGACCTGGCGGTCCAGGTCCGCTACTATCTGGACGCGCTGAGCCGCCATGTCGCGGCACCGCGCCCGCACCTGCTCGATATCGGCTGCGGAGCCGGGCAGTTGCTGGCGCTGGCGCAGGCGCGCGGGTGGCGCATCGACGGGGCGGAACTCTCGGCGTATGCCGCACAGCACGCCAGCCAGACCCTCGGCGTGCCCGTCCATTGTGGCGATTTCCGGACAATGGGTCTGGCGCCCGGCTCGCTGGATGCCGTGACGCTGATCCACGTGCTCGAGCACGTGCGCGCGCCGGTCGACTTTCTGCGCGATGCGGCGGCGCTGCTGCGTCCAGGCGGCGTGCTGATGTTCGACGCCCCCAACGTCGACAGCGCCGAAGCCCGGCTGGCCCGTCGGCTGCGTCAGCCGTGGCGCGGCTTCATCATCGAGCACCTGTACTATTTCCGTCCGGCGCTGCTCCGGCGGCTGGTCGCCGATCTGGGGCTGGAGCTGATCGCCATCGACGGCTATCTGCCGGGCGTGCCGCTGCCCAACCCGCTGCGCGCCGGGTGCTGCGCCAGGCAGCCAACTACCTGTTCGACACCGTCGCCGCGCTTGCGGCCCGGCGGCACGACACATCCGCCAGCGCCGTCTTTGTTTGGGCGCGCCGCCCGGCTCCGGCCCGCCACCCCGATCCTGAGCACAGCGGCGGATAGCCTGCCCATCCCTCGCCGTGCCTGCTGGCGCCGCTCCCCTAGACCGTCGCCCACCAGCGATAGTCGATATCCGGGAACAGCCGGTCGCGCTCCCACAGACGCGCCGCCAGGACGATATCCGGCTGTCCGCGCTCGACGCTCTCCGCCAGCTCGTTGAAGCGTTCCAGGTGCTGGCTGAAGCGCTGGATCGCGTACTGGCGCGCCTGACCGGTGGTCACCAGGAAGGGCCAGTCCGAGCTTTCGAGCAGCAGCAGCTCGCGTGCCGCCTGGTTGAGCACGCCGCGATAGGTCTCGTCGTTGTAGCGGTTCTTGTAGGTGTTGGCGAGCCACTCCATATGCTGCTCGGCTTCGTGGATAGGGGTCCACATCCAGTGCGTGTCGTTGTTGTCCCACGTGAAGTGATTGCCCCCGGCGCCCCAGCTCCCTTCGGGCAGATGGATCACCCGCTGGGGCGGATGCGCCTCAAGATACTCCGACGCGGTAACCAGATCGACCTTCGGGTTGGCGGCCAGCAGCCGCAACACCTGCTTGAGCCACTCGACCCCCTCGAACCACCAATGCCCGAACAGCTCCGTGTCGTAGTTGGACGAGATGATGCCGTAGCCCTGCCCGGTGTCCCACTGCGCCTGCAGGATGCGCTCCACCAGCGCGGCGAAGTCTTGGGCGTGCATGCGGACCTTGTTCTCCGCCCAGTCGGGATGGTAGAAGTCCTTGTCGCCCAGATCGACCTTCGCCCCGGTGACGCGCCAGTATTGCAGGCCGCTGATGCCATCCTTGCGGTGAAACTCGCGGTAATCGAAATCGCCAGGGTAGCCCCAGTCTGCCGACCACACGCGCTGCCCGGTCTCGTTGTTGCGCCCGATCACGGCCACACCGCTGTGCTCGTCGGCGTGCGGCCCGGCGGTGGTGTCGCTGACGTAATAGGCGCGGAAGGTCGTCAGCGGCTCGGCGGGGATCGGCTTGGCGGACATCGGGACCAGATAGCGGCGTTTGATCTCGCCATACGGTCCGATGGCTTCGCCGGCTGCCACGCCAACGGGCGCTCCGCCGGTGATCAGGTGCGTTTCGCTGAAGAAGAGCTTCAGCCCTTCCTGGCGCAAGAAGTACTCGAGCCCAGGGCGAACGGCGCCGTTGGCGTCGTAATAGGCGGGGCGATAGGCGCACTCGGGCAGCCAGATGCCGCGCGGCTCGCGCCCGAAGAAGCGGCGATAGCTCTGCACGCCGGCGCGGAGCTGGCCGCGAATGGCGCTGTCCCGGCCCAGCAGCGGCAGATAGCCATGCGTCGCCGCGCTGGTCGTGATCTCGATATAGCCTTCGTCCTGCAACCGCCGGAAGGCGCCGATCAAGTCGCGGTTGTAACGGCGGTCAAGCGAATCTTTGACCCGCTCATAAAACTGCTGGTAGAAGCCCGCCAGGTATTCCAGGTGCTTGTGCCCCACCCACCACGGTTTCGGCTCGGGCGGCGGGAGCAGCGCGTCCTCGTCGTCCTCGGCGGCGAGCGCCGCCTGGCGCGCGCGCTCGAAGGCCGCGCCCACCGCGGCGCGATCAACCGGCGGCAGTTCGCCTTCCTCGGCCGCTTCGCGCGGGACGCCCGCGACCTCTTCCTCGCCGCGAAAGCGCAGCACGTCCTGTTTGGCGCGCGCGATCTTGTCGTCGAGATACTCGTCCAGATGGTCGAGCACGTCGGGATCGGCCAACTGCTCGGCCAACACCGGCGTGATGCCGACCGTCAGCCGGAACGGAACCCCCTCGTCGCGCAGGTCATAGAGCGCGTCCAGCAGCGGGATGTACGTCTCGCTGGCCGCTTCGTGAATCCACTCCTCGCCGTGCGGCCAGCGCCCTGCCAGCCGGGCATAGGGCAGGTGACTGTGTAAAACGAAAGTGAACGCACCAATTGCACTCATCGAGCCATCCTCTCTTGTGTCTGCGCCGGGCCGGGGCGGGGTAGCACAATCGTGCCGGGACGATGCCGCCGTGTGCGTTCATTGTAGCGCTAAAGCTTGCCGAAACACAAACCCCGCCGCCCCGCTCATAGCGCCCGCCCGTCTCTGACATGCGGCTGACACACAACCGGACAAACGGCTGTCAACCATCCGGCAGCGCCGCCAAATGTGTTAAAATGCGCATCGAAACTCACGCTCAATCCGTATAGTAGGATACAGGACCGACGGTAGGGGGTCCTGCATCCTCTCATCACTGCAGCACCGCTTTGTCTCCATTGGATTTTGGCAAGGAGCAACCGCATGACCGCCACGTCGAATGACTGTGCGATTTCCGTTCAGAACGTCACCAAACGCTACGGCTCCTTCACGGCGGTGAGCGATCTGACCTTCGAGGTCCGGCCCGGCGAGATCTTCGCCATGCTGGGTCCCAACGGCGCGGGCAAGACCACCACCCTGCGCATGATCCTCGACATTCTCAAGCCGGATACAGGCTCGATCACCGTTTTTGGGGGACCGCTGACCGACGCCGCGAAAGACCGCATCGGTTACCTGCCGGAAGAGCGCGGGCTATACCGCGACGTGCCTGTGCTGGATGTGTTGACCTATCTGGCCCAGCTCAAGGGCGTGTCGCACGCCGAGGCTCAGCGCCGGGCCATCGCCATGCTCAAGCAGGTTGGGCTGGAAGCCAACATCAAGAGCAAGGTCAGCGAGCTGAGCAAAGGTATGCAGCAGAAAGTCCAGATCATCGCGACCGTGTTGCACCGCCCCGACCTGGTGATCATCGACGAGCCGTTCGCCGGGCTGGACCCGGTCAACACGCAGATGATCAAGGACATGCTCTACGACATGAACCGCGAGGGCGTCACGATTGTGATGTCCACCCACCAGATGAACCACGTCGAGGAGATGGCCGACCGCCTGCTGATGATCGATCACGGCCATCGCGTGCTGTACGGCACGGTCCAGGAAGTGCGCGAGCGCTTTGCAGAGAACGCCGTTGTGGTAGAAGGCACGGGCGATTGGGCGGCGCTGCCCGGCGTGCGCTCGGTCGAGGTGTCCGAAACGGGGCGCGAGGTGGTGCTGCATCTGGGCGACGGAGCGACGCCCAACGCCATTATGCAGGCGCTGGCCGCCAACCCGACCTATCAGGTGCGGCGCTTCGAGCTGGCCGTCCCCAGCCTGACCCAGATCTTCATTCAGGTGGCGGGCGGCAACAACCACGGCCACAGCCGCCAGGGGGGTTAAGCGATGGCCTGGCATAAGATCGTGCTTGTGCTCAAGCGCGAGTACTGGGTCAACTTCAAGCGCAAGAGCTTCTTGTTCTCCGCCTTCGGGGTCCCGCTGCTGACGCTGGTCGCGATGTTCCTGATCATTCGCTTCACCACCGGGCGCGAGACGAACCTGGACGCGTACAACCGGATCGGCGTGATTGACCGGGCCGGGATTGTCACGGCGCTGGCGCCAGAGGGGCGCTATGTCCTGTTCACCGACCCGGCCATCCCCGCGCCCCACGGCGACGACCCGGCCGCGCGCGAGGCGTACTTCGCCGCGCTCGAAGACGCCGCCCGGCGGCAAATGGAAGCAGGCGAGCTGGATGCTTACCTGGTCATCGCGGACGACTACGTGCTGAGTGGGCGCGTCGATCTGTACACCATGCGCAACGTGCCGGCGGTGCTGCTGAACAGCGTGCGCGACCTGATGCGCGAGCAGCTTTCGGCGCGCGCTCCGGATACGCTGCCGCTGCCGCCGAGCCGTCTGGCATCGCCGGCAGTCGAAGTGCTGCGCGACGTCAACACCGACCGGGAATTGAGCGAGACCGCGCTGGTGGGCCGCATGATGCTGCCGTTCATCTTCGTGTTCATCTACTTCCTCGCGTCGAGCACCACCGCGCAGTTCTTGATGAGCGGCGTGGTCGAGGAAAAAGAGAACCGCCTGATGGAGATTCTGGCGACCAGCATCCGTCCCCTCGAACTGCTGTGGGGCAAAATGCTGGGCCTGGCGGCGCTGTCGTTCACCCAGATCGGTTTGTGGCTGGCGGCCGGGCTGGTGATCGTGATGATGTCCGAGGGCGCGCGCGAGTTCGTGACCGCGATCCCGTTCGCAGCGGGGGATATCCTGCTGGTGGTCGTCGTGTTCGTCATCAACTTCCTGCTCTTCGCGTCGATGATGCTCGCCATCGGCGCCGCCGTGACCGCCGAGGCCGAAAGCCGCCAGCTCGCCGGGATTTTCACCTTCATTGCCGTGCTGCCGATGGCCGCGGTCGTCACCTTCTTCACCAATCCGGACGGTCCGCTGCCGCTTTTCTTCACCTTCTTCCCGTTCACGGCGGCCACGGCGCTGATCCTGCGCTTCGGCCTGACCACGATCCCCACCTGGCAGATCGCGATCAGCCTGGCGATCCAGATCGTGTCGGTGGTGGCGATGATGTGGCTGGCGGCGAAGATCTTCCGCCTGGGGATGCTGATGTACGGCAAGCGCCTGACGCCGCGCGCCTTCTGGAACGCGCTGCGCGAAGGGCGCGCCACCCTGACGACCGCCGGAGAAGGCGCTGCCCCTGGCGGGGCTGGTAAATAGGGGAGCGGAGCCGACGATGAACCGCTGGATGGATGTGTTTCGCTACGAGCTACGGTTGCAGTTTCGCCGCAAGGCCTATGTGTTCCTGACCTTCGTCCTGCCCGTGCTGGCGCTGGTCGCCTTCTTCGGCTACCAGACGATCCGCGATCTGACGCGCGGCGACGAAACGGAGACGATCGAGCCGGTCGTGGGCGACGCGGGCCGGACGCGCACCACCGTGATCGGATATGTTGACCAGACACCGCAGGGTTTCTTCCCGCCGCCGGAGCGCTACCCGGGCGAGCCGGGCGACTGCCGGATCGCCCCTGACGAGGTCCAGACCGTGAACGCGGAACTGATCAAGCGTGTCAGCTCGCCCTACTGCCTGCGCGAGAGCGTCCGCGCTTTCGACAGCTTCGAGGCCGGCCAGCAGGCGCTCAAGAGCGGCGAGCTTGACGCGCTGTACATCATCCCTGAGAACTACGCCGAGACGGGCACAATCGACCTCTACATCCCGTCGCTGACGATCGACACGAGCCAGACAGCCAGCCGGCTGATCGAAGACTTCATTTTCGCCAGCCTGCTGTACGACACGGAGCCGGAAGTCTACGAAGAACTGTACCTGCGCCTGCGCAACCCGGCCAATATCCACGCGCACACCCTGGTGGAAGGCGCGGTCAGCGAGCAGGACGAAGACACCAATTTCGCCCTGGTCTACGCCTTCGGCCTGATCTTGATGATGAGCCTGTTCTGGGGCGGCGGCTACCTGATGCAGAGCGTCGTGCAGGAAAAAGAAAGCCGCGTGATCGAGATCATTCTCTCGTCTGTGCGGCCAGTGCCGCTGCTGTTCGGCAAGATCATCGCGATGGGGCTGGCTGCGATCATCCAGGTGATCACGCTGCTGGGGACGACGCTGTACCTTATGAGCCGCGCGGGCGATACCCTGGGCGTTCTGCAGGGTTTCAGCATCAACGCGTCGTCGCTGGCGATCGCGGGAGTCTACTTCGTGCTGGGCTTCCTGATGTTCGGCAGCCTGATGGCCGCCATCGGTGCGCTGACCAGCTCGGTGCGCGAGAGCCAGAACCTGGTCACCTTCGTGACGCTGCCCGCCGTGGTGCCGTTCTTCTTCCTGACCCTGTTCGCCGAGGAACCAAACGGGGCTGTCGCCACCGCGTTCAGCATCATCCCGCTGACCGCGCCGCTCTCGATGATCATGCGCGCGTCGGTGACGACGATCCCGGCCGGGCAGCTGGCGCTGAGCATCGCGCTGCTGACACTCACCGTCATCGGCGTGATCTGGCTGGCGGGCCGGCTGTTCCGCGTCAACACGCTGCTGATGGGCAAGACCCCCCGCCTCAAGGACATCCCTAAGCTGATCCGGGGCTAGAGCCGGCAGTCGCACGCGTTCACCGGGGCAGGTGCAGACCGTCTGCCCCGGTTTGTTATTCCCCACCCGTGTACGCGATCCGCTCCAGCCGGATCAGCCCATCCGGCGCGTCGTGCACCGCCAGCCGCTCGCCAGTCGCCGGGTCGGACCAGCCCAAATTGAGCGCGTACTCGCCCGGCGGCAGATCATCCGGCAGCGTGATCGCCACCTGCGACACCCACTGCGCGCCGTCCGCCCATTCATCGGTGTGGACCGCCGGATAGCCGTCGTACTGCGCCAGAGGCCGGTCGGTGGCCGGATCTGCCACATGCACGAACAGTGCGTAGCTTCCCGGCAGCGGCCCGTCCGCCAACCAGAACAGCCGCAGGGCAACGACGCGCCCGGTCACGTCGAGCGTGTAGCCGCGCAGGCGCAGCCCACCATCCAGACGGAAGTCGGTCGCCGTGGGCAGCGCGTCGAGCGGTTCCCAGGCGGGCGATCCGAACGCGATGCTGATGCACGCCGGGGGATCGATGGGCGAGCACGAAGGGGCGAGCGTGGGTTCATCCCAGCAGGCCAGCTCAAACGGGTACGGCGTGCAGCCGCCGGGTGCCTCGAAGGTCAGCGTGTGGAAGCCTGGCTCCAGCCACAGCGGCAGACGGATCGCGTCCTTCCCGAAGCCGTATCCCGGCCGGGCCTCGGCGCTCACGGTCCACGCCGCCAGCAGATCCCCGTCGAGCCACACAGCCAGCGGGCGCGCGGTGCGATACGGCGCCGCTCCGAAGACCAGTTCGCCGAACTGCCCGGTCGGGCTGTAGAGGTGCCACGCGCCGTCGCGGGCCAGGAACATCACCCGCTGCCCGCCCGCCTTGACCGGCTCGCTCCAGCCCGCGAAGCCCGGCACCAGCAGCAGCGCGTCGTCGCCCAGCGTGTCGTCGCGGGGCACGGCGAACGCGGTGATGCGCTCGTCCTCATACTCCGGCGGGCCGAGCGCCCGGCTCAGCCAGTCCAGCGCGGAGTCCGGGGCGGCTAGATGCGTCTTGTGCACGATTACGCGATCTGCTCCGGCGGCGGAGAGCAGCGCGGGAACCTGCCCGGCGCGCAAGCCGGCCCAATCCGCAGCCGGGCCGTCCAGCGCGGCGCGGTCCAGCAGCGCGAGCACCGCCGGGTTTTGCGGCGTGCGGCGCAGCGTGTGCCCGGCAATCAACGGTTTGCCGTGGATCGTCTGCTGGTAGAGGCCGATCTTGGCCACGAGCAGATCGTCCGCCGGGACGTTCAGCACCGCACGCACGTCCCCGGCCTGCGCCAGAGCGCGGAAGTAATCCGGCTGGCGCGCGTCGTCGGTGGGGAACGGCCAGAACAACTGGTATTCGAGCAGGATCAGCCCACCGAGCGCGATCAGCAGCGCGGCCCGTGCCCCGCTCCGCCGCACGCGATCGAGCGCGATCCCCGCGCCGACGCTGACGAGTGCGCTCAGCGCCAGGCCGGTCGCCAGGTTGAAGCGGCCCGGCGTGCGCGTGGCGTCGAACACGGGCAGCTCGCCGAGCAGCGCCCAGGGCAGCGGGATATGCGTCGCGTAGTCCTCAACCGCCAGCGTAAGCGGCTCGTCCTGCCATTTGAGCAGCGGACCCAGCGAGAGGATCATCGCGCCGAGCGCCAGCACGACCCAGGCCCGCGCGTCGCGCCGCCTTGCCAGCGCCAGCGCGGCGAAGGCCAGCGGGATCGCGCCGAGATAGGCCGATCCTTCGGCGGAATTCGTCCCCAGCACGCGGCGCGAATACTCCGGCACCAGCCCGGCGTCGTCCAGCGGGCCGAACGGCGACGGGCTGGCGAACGCCAGCAGATCCGTGCTGTACGTCACGCGCCCGCCTTCCTCGACGCTGGTTAGCTCGGCGCGTCCGGCTCTGGTCAGCAGCGGCGCGAAGAACGGAGCGATCAGCGCCCCGCCGAGCGCCAGCAGCGCCAGCGCCCTCGCCCACGGCTGATCGCGCAGCGGCGCCCCACGCCGGATCACGGCGTGCCGAGCAGCGATCAGCGCGCCGAGCGGCAGAAAGACCGCCAGCGGAAAGACAACGAAGCTCACTTGGGTCACATGACCGAGCGCGGTCAGCGCCAGCCACACGCCGCCCCGGACGCTCTCGCGCCAGCCCGCGCCCTGCGCCAGCACGCGCCACAGGCTGCGCGCCGCCAGCGCCGCCGGGAACAGGATCAGGTTGCCCAGATGCCCGACGCTCAGATGTCCCTGCACGGCGGGGAACGCCATCAGCGCCAGCCCGCCGAGCAGCGCCGCCCCGCGACTACCGGTGAGCGTCATGCCGAGCGCATAGCCGCCCAGCCCGTTGAGCGCCAGCGTGAGCAGCAGCACGAGGTTAAACGCGGCCAGCGGGCTGACGAGGAACGCCAGCAGCGCCGCGGGCAGGTACTGGAGCGGCTGCGTCCACTGCAGCCAACTGGTGAA
The DNA here is from genome assembly GCA_020724465.1 of Thermoflexus sp. GTDB lineage: Bacteria > Chloroflexota > Anaerolineae > Aggregatilineales > Aggregatilineaceae > DYGX01. The sequence continues at coordinate 134,745 of DYGX01000010.1, read as the reverse complement.
CCCATCGGGATAGACGAGCAGCGGCTGGTCGAACGGGTTGCGGCCGGCGGCGATCTGCTCGCGCGCCCACCACACCTGCCGGATGACCTCGTAGCCGTCGCCGAAGCCAAACCCGGCGACGTGCGTCGTCAGCCGCGCCGCCAGCGGCCAGGTCATCAGCACTGCTACAGCCAGATAGACCACCGGCGGCAGCAGCCGCCAGACCCGGCGATGCAGCGCGTGTGGCAGGCGATCGGCTGGGTGGATGCGCATCCTGTCCCCCTGTGGGCGTACAGACCGGGGTCCACGGTATATCGCGCAGAAGTGTACCACACGCGCGCCGGCTCACGAATAGCCCGCGTTGCGCCGGGTGGAGCGCGCCCGTATAATAACGGCACATCCGCCCGCCCTGGGAGAGGGACCTCACGATGAGCTTCAGCGACATCGCCGACCGCATGCGCCGGCATTCCGACGAGCGAACCGAAGGGGGCGCGCCGCGCAATCTCGATGACGTGTATATGCTGCGCGCGCGCATTCTGGGCGTGCTGATCCGCGACGCGCGCGAGGCCGCCGACCTGACCATTGAGGCGTGCGCCAGCCGGATCGGCGTCGAGCCTGAGGTGCTTGAGGCGTGGGAATTCGGGCAGATGATGCCGAGCCTGCCGGAAGTCGAGCTGCTGGCACACACGCTTCAGGTTCCGCTCAGCCACTTCATGGGCACGGAAACCCTCGCCCAGCAGGCCGCATCGCGCGCCGTCGACGGGCAGGAGTACGTTCTGCTGCGCCAGCGGCTGATCGGCGGGCTGCTGCGCCAGGCGCGGACCGCCGCCAATCTCACGCCGGAGCAGCTTGCCGCTGAAGCTGGCCTGACTGCCGGGCACATCCACGCCTACGAGTTAGGCCGCCACCCGATCCCGCTGCCCGTGCTGGTGACGCTTGCCAGCGCCTGCGGCGTGAGCCTCTCGACCTTCTACGAGGAGGCAAGCCGCGTGGGCGAGTTCCTGGCGCTGCAAGAAGATTTCAAGCGCTTTGCCGAGCTGCCCGACGAGCTGCGGCGCTTCGTCACCAAACCCATCAACCAACCCTATCTGGAGCTGGCGATGAAGCTGTCGCGCATGTCGTCGCAGGAAATGCGCGACATCGCCGAAGCGATCCTGAACATCACGCTCTGATCGCGCTCGGATCGCGACCGGAAAAACTCGCTATTTACATCGGCCCCGGAATAGCATACAATGAGGGCCGTGTATGCAGGTTGTTCGCATGTCCGGAAGCCAAATTCCCTGGCGCGACTCCGCGTGCCTGGGAGTTTTTTGTCCCTGTTGCAACAACCCCTGCGATCACCAAGCAATCGTTCGTTTGTACCAGGGAAGGAGACTCCCACCATGTCGAACCGCATCCAGGGAACTGTCAAGTGGTTCAACGCCCAGAAGGGCTTTGGCTTCATCCAGCGTGAAGGCGGCTCGGACGTCTTCGTGCACTTCAGCGCGATCCAGGGCAGCGGCTACCGCGAGCTGACCGAGGGCGAGCGCGTGGAGTTCACGATCGCCGATGGGCCGAAAGGCCCGCAGGCTGCCGACGTCGTGCGCCTCGGCCACTAAACACCGGCAAAGCCAATCTCAGCGCCCGGTCCGCACACGCAGACCGGGCGTTGTGATTCCCCGCCTGGCCGGCCTTCCCGCTCTCTGGCGAACGCGGTACAATCGCCGGCCATGACCCACACACCGCGTCATCTTCCCGCTCGCTCGACCCTGCGCCCGATGCTGGCCGTGCTGCTGCTGGCGGCGGCGCTGCGCATCTATGGGCTGAACGCGCAGGGCATGTGGGGCGACGAGGGCTGGTCGATGTGGCTGGCGCGCGGCCAGACCCCGCGCGAGGTGCTGTCGATGGTCCTCACCGACCAGCACGGACCAGTCTACACCTTTCTGCTGCGGGGCTGGTATACCCTCGCCGGGCCAAGCGTGCTGGCGCTGCGCTGGCTGACGGTACTGTTCTCGATCGCCAGCATCGCCCTGCTCTATCGCCTGGGCGCGCGCCTGTTCTCGCCGCTGGCTGGGGTGGGCGCGGCGCTGGCCTTCGCCCTGATGGACAAGCACGTTGTGCTGACGCAGGAAGTGCGCAGCTACCCGATCCTGTACTTCGTCATGATGACGACGGCGCTGTGCTATCTGGCCTGGCGCCGGGGGCGGCGCGGAGCGGCGTTCGGCTTCGTGGCGTCGAGCGTGATCGGGCTGCACCTGCATTACTACGCCGCGATGGCCAACCTGGCGATCGCGGCGCACGCGCTGGTCACGCTGCGCGGCGGGCGGCTCTGGCGACATTTCGCAGCGCTCCACGTGCTGATCGCGGTGGCGTTTCTGCCCTGGACGGCGATCGTCGTCCACCAGTTTCTGAACACGCCGGTCGATGCCGAGGTGCTGACCACGCGCGGCATGCCCTTCAACCGCGCCACGCTCGAATACCTGGCGACCGAGTCGCTGGGCAGCCCGGTCGCGCTCTACGGGCTGCTGATGCTGGCAGGCTGGCTTGGGCCGCTGGGCCACGTGCCGGGGCCGATGGGCCGTCTGCCGCGCGCGAGGCGGCTTTCCGGCGCGCTGCTGGCGGGGCTGTGGTTTGCAGCGCCGATCCTGTTCACCGTGGCGCTCCACAAACGCTATCCGCTGCTGACCGACCGCAATCTCTCGGTTATCCTGCCCGCGATCGCGCTGCTGGTGGGCTTCGGCCTGACCGCCTTCGAGCGCTTCGGGCGCGGCTTTTTGATCGCGCTGGTGGTGGTCAACGGGCTGCTGGTTACCAGCGCCTACTACGTCAAGCCGCCCTGGCGCCAGATGGCCGCCGACCTCGCCGCCCAGCGTCCAGCAGGCGAGCCGGTGCTGCTCGACGTCGAGGGCGAGCACGCCGCGCTGTGGTACCATCTGGAGCTGGCGCTCCGCGACACAGACATTCGCCGGGTCATGCGGCAGCTTCCGGCGCAAGCAACCGGCGACCCGGTCATCTCGCTGTTCGACTACCGCGACCGGTACAACACGCTCTTCATGCCCCATGTCAAGGCCGTGCTGGACCGCACCGACGGCCTGTGGTACGCCTATTGGGGCGACGAGGCCAAGAAGCACGACGTGCTGGACCTGCTGGCGCAGGAAGGTTTCGTGCGGACGGCGACGCTCAATTATCAGCATCACGGCCACCCGATCTACGGCTACCGCTACGACCGGGCGGCGGCGCTCGGCGGGACTGCCGCGCGCTTCGGCGAGTCGATCATCCTGCGGCGCGTGGTGCTGCCGTCCCAGGCCGCGCCGGGCGAGACAATCCCGGTGCTGTTGTGGTGGGAAGCAGACGCGCCGCCCCCGTTCGACTACAGCGTCTCCGTCTTTCTGCTGGACGAAAGCGGCCTGCTGCGCGCGCAGCACGACGGGTTCCCCGCCCTCGGCCACGCCCCGACCAGTGGTTGGGCACCGGGCACCCCGGTCTTCGACGCGCACCCGCTCGCGCTGCCACTCGATCTGCCGCCGGGGCGCTACACCGTCGGGGTCAAGCTCTACACCTATTGGGACCAGGCGATTCTGCACACGGCGGACGGCGCCGAGTACGCCGCCGCCGGCGCGCTCGCGCTGCGCTGACCGCCCGCCTGGGCGCCGAACAAGGGAGTAACATGTGGGACGCAAACTCTGCCCCAAAGTCATCCTGGAAGGCACGCGTCTGACGTTCAAGACCGAGATCGCGTTTGCGCTCAACGAGCACCCGCGCATCGTCGGGCCGCGCAAATACCGCTATCACTCGCCGCTGGTCTCGGCGGAATGGTGCGCCTTCACGAACTTCCCCTGGGGGCGCGGGCTGATCAACTTCGCGCCAGAAGAAGAGGCGCTGGCGATGGAGACCTACCACACCTGGGCGCGCCTGTTCGAGCTGCAGCGCTATTATTCGTGGATCGTCGACCGTTTCCACATCTCCACGCGGGCAGCCCAACTTCGCCTGCACGGCAAAGACTACAACTTCACCTGGCTGGAGCAACGCCTGAGGCCGCTCGGCTTCCGCCTGGTGTACGTCACGCGCAGGCCGGAGTCGTTCGAGGCCGCCCGCGCCGAGCGGCTGAAAGTCTCCGGGAACCCCGCGCAGTACGACGATCTGGGCGCTTTCGTCGCCGAACAGGCGCTTTTCGACCGGCTGGTGGGCGAATCGACTCTGCCGGCGCTGCACCTGGACATCTCCGACAACGACGTGCCCGGCGCGGTGGAGCGCATCGCGGACTGGCTTGAGGCAACGGGTGGGCTGTATCTATCCTAGACGGGCGGACCTCACTTGCGCGGGCCGCCCGGTTGCCAGGACAATAGCACAAGGCCAATCAGCAAAGGAGCATGGGATGGCGAGCGCCGACGATCTGAAAGATCAGGGTATCAGGCAGTTCATGCAGCAGGACTACGCCCAGGCGGCAGACACTTTCCGCGCCGCCCGGAGTGCCTATGCCGGGGACGGGAACGAGATCATGGCCGCCGAGATGCAGGTCAATCTGGGGCTGGCGCTGCACGCCCTGGGGGAATCCGGGCAGGCGCTCGAAGAGATGAGCGCGGCGCACGCCGTCTTCCAGGCGCATGCCGACGCGCACCGTCTGGCGCAGGTGCTGGGCAACATGGCGCGCGTCTACGCCAGGCTGGGCAACACCGAGCAGGCGGTCACCAATTACCGCGAGGCGTCGGCGCTGTTCTTGGACGCAGGCGACGAGGAAAACTACGGTCAGACCGTGCTCGCCATCGCGGACCTGCAACTGCGCAGCGGGCAGCTGGCTCAGGCGGCTGCCACCTATGAGATCGGCCTCGATTACGTCAAGAACCCGAACGCCCGCCAGAAGGTGATGCGCAGCCTGCTCGGCCTGCGCAATCGCCTGACCGGACAAGGCGGGTCCGCCCCGGAGCAGGAAGGCTGACGATGCCCACCACCGAGATGATCGCGTTCGCGGGACCGCTCGGCACGCTGCGCGGCGTGCTGCACCGCCCGGATGCCGCGCCCGCGCCGGGGGTGATTCTGCTGCACGGCTTCACCGGCCAGCACATCGAGCATGACCGGCTCTTCGTCCAGGCGGGTCGCGCCCTGGCCGGGGCCGGCTTCGCGGCGCTGCGCTTCGACTTCTACGGCTCGGGCGACAGCGACGGCGAATTCGACGCGTTCACGGTTGATAGCGAGGTCGCCGACGCCGCCGCGGCGCTGGACTGGATCGCGGCCCGGCCGGGGATCGACGCGGCGCGCCTGGGCGTGGTGGGGTTGAGCCTGGGCGGGGCGATCGCCGCGCTGCTGGCCGGGCAGGACGCGCGCCTCAAAGCCGCCGTGCTGTGGAACGCGGTTGCCTTCACAGCGCGCATGGCCGACGACCTCGCTCCCGGGCCGCGCGGCGGGCTGACGCTCGGCACGCCGCTGCTTGACTCGCTGCGCCGGGCGGACCCGGTCGGCGCGCTGGCGCGCTTTGGCGGGCCGGCGCTGGTGATTCACGCCACCGGGGACGAGGTGGTGCCGAGGGCCGACGCCGATGCCTACGCCGCCGTGCTGAACGACCAGAGCGAGCGGCGCTGGTTCGAGGGTGGCAGCCACACCTTTGCGCATCCCCAGTGGCGGCCTACCGTGTTCGGCTGGACCATCGACTGGTTCCGGCAGCATCTGCTGCCCGGCTAAGCGGCGCAAGCGGGAGCGCCCCACCGTGACCCCTTTCCCGACCGGGCCTCTCCCTCGCCCCATCGGCCCCTACATCGTCACCGAGAAGATCGGCGCGGGCGGCATGGCGAACGTCTACCGGGCGCAGCACGGCGCCACCGGCGAGCCAGTCGCGATCAAGGTGCTGGCGCTGCACCTCGAAGGCCAGCCGGCGGCCCGCGCCCGGTTCCGGCACGAGGCGGCGCTGCTGCTCGACCTGCGCCATCCGCACATCCTGCCGGTGTACGACTACGGCGAGGACGGCGATGTGCCCTATCTGGTCATGCGGCTGTTGAGCGGGCGCTCGCTGGCGGACTGGCTGGACGAAGCGCCGCCAGACTTCGCCGACGCGGCCCGGCTGGTGCGGCAGCTTGCCGGGGCGCTGGATTACGCCCACGCGCGCGGGATCATCCACCGCGATGTGAAGCCGGGCAACGTGCTTTTCGACGCCAACGGCTCGCCTTATCTGGCCGATTTCGGCGTGGCAACTGTACTCGATCAGGCCGCCCCACACGACGCCGCGCCCGGCGAGTTCGTGGGCACCGCCGCCTACGCTTCGCCGGAGCAGTGCCTGGGCCTGCCACTGACCGGCGCCAGCGATCAGTATGCGCTGGCGGTGGTCGCCTACCAGATGCTGGCCGGGCAACGCCCCTTCGACGGCCCGACCGCGCTGGCGGTGATCTCGCTTCACCTGAGCGAGCCGCCGCCCGACCCGCTGGCACACAACCCGGCCCTGCCGGAAGCGGTGCGTCCGGCTCTGGAGCGGGCGCTCGCCAAGCGCCGCGAAGACCGCTACCCGTCTGTGCTGGCCTTCAGCCGCACGCTCGACGCCGCCCTGGGTCTGGCCGCCACGCCCCGCGACGAGCGCCCGTGATCCCCCTCTCGCCGCACCGAGGTAGAATCCGAGCCAGGCTGCCTGTTGGTCTGAAAGAGGGGCACAATGGCTTACAAACGGTCTATTGGCTGGATCAGTCTGGTTGTGATGGTGCTGGCGTTGCTCGCCGCTGCAGACAGTGCGACCGCGCAGGGGGATCTACCCACCCGCGACGATCTGTCCGGCGACTGGACCTGGATCGCGCCGGGCGGCGAGACGACCTGCTCGGATGGCTCGCCGTTCCAGTTCGCCGCGCGCGAAGGTGCCGGCGACGATCTGCTGATCTACTTCAGCGGCGGCGGGGCGTGTTGGTCCGCGCTGACCTGCGGCCCGCTCAATCGCACCTTCGTGCCCACCATCGACCCGGAGCGGATCGAGCTGGCCGAGGATGGCATCTTCGACTTCGACAACCCGGCCAACCCCTTCGGCGACTACGACATGATCGTCATCCCCTATTGCACCGGCGACGTGTTCATGGGCGACACGGTGCGGGACTACGGCACCGGCAGTATGGCCGTGACGATCCGCCACAAGGGCTATGCCAACGCGTCGGCGGCGCTGGCGTGGACCTATGCCAACTTCCCTGCACCTGCATCCGTCTTCATCACCGGCGAGAGCGCGGGCGCGCTGGGCGCGTCGTTCCACGCCCCGGCCATCATCGAGCACTACCCGCAGACGCGCATCGCCGTGCTTGGCGACAGCGCCGGCGGTTACAGCGCGCCGGGCTTCGACCTGGCGATGGTGCTGGAGCCGTGGGGCACCATCGCACTGCTGCCGGATTGGATCCCGGCGCTGGCGGCGATCGAATCTCCGGCGGAGCTGGCGTTCGAGGATCTGTACACCGCCGCGGCGGCGCACTATCCGGACGTGATGTTCGCGCAGTACAACACCCTCTACGACGCGACGCAGGCGTTCTTCCTGTCGCTGGCTCCCGGCACACCGCCGCTCGAAGACGTCCTGCCGGGCACGCTGGATGCGATCGCGCGGGCCGCGCCGAACTTCCGCTACTTCCTGGCCGGCGGCTCAGAACACACCGTGCTGCACCGCCCGGAGTTCTACACAACGGGGGCGCAGGGCGTCACCGTGCGCGACTGGGTCGCGGCTCTGGCCGCCGGCGAGCCGGTCGAGACGATTGTCTGCGAGCCGTGTGACGAGGTCGAGCACATCGCGCCATGACCGCCCGCGCGTAGAGATCGTGACAAAACCTAGCAGCGGCTTAACAAACCGGCGCGCGATCGGTGTGATACACTGGAGCCAGAGAAACCCGCGGCTCATGCCACCCACGGCGCACCGGCATGGCAACTGACCTGATCGGCACCAAGCTTGACCGCTATTTCCTGCTGAGCCGGATCGGCTCGGGCGGCAGCGCAGCCGTCTACCGCGCGCACGACGCGCAGGCCGACCGCTATGTCGCCGTGAAGATCCTGCCGCTGCATCTGGCCGCCAACGACGACCTCTACCGGCGCTTCATGCGCGAGGCGCAGATGGCCGCCCGGCTCGATCACCCGCACATCCTGCCGGTGTACGATTACGGCGAATCCGCCGGAATGCCCTATATCGTCATGAAGCTGGTCGAGGGCGGGACGCTGGACAGCTTCGTGCGCGAGGGCGCTCTGCCGCTGCCGTTCGTCTCGCGCGTCCTGGCCGTGATCGCCGGGGCGCTCGACTATGCCCATTCGCAGGGCGTCATTCACCGCGATCTCAAGCCGGAGAATATCCTCTTCGACGCCGAAGGCACGCTCTACCTGGGCGATTTTGGCGTGGCGCACCTGAACGAAGGCACGGACGTGGTCACCGGGCGGGGCGGCTTCATCGGGACGGTCGCCTACGCCTCGCCGGAGCAGTGCCGGGGCGAAGCCTTGACGGCCAGCTCGGACATCTACTCGCTGGGCGTCATGCTCTTCGAGATGCTTACCGGCCGGCTGCCGTTCACCGGCCCGACGCCGCTGGCCGTCATGCACCAGCATCTCAGCGAGCCGGCGCCCAGCCCGCTGCGCTACCGGCCGGACCTGCCGCTGGCCGTCGCGGATGTGCTGCGCAAGGCGCTTGCCAAGCTGCCATCGGTGCGCTTCCAGAGCGCCGGGGCGCTCAGCGCCGCCTTCGACGACGCGCTCGGCGAGCTGCACCTGAGCGCGCGCCTGGCAACGCTGCCGCCGCCCGGCCCCAATCCGGTCTTCGAGCACCCGCCCGACCCCGGCGCTGCTCCACTACCAATCCCCGAAGATCTGCTGCGGGCTTTCACTCCGCCGCCGTCCACCGCCGTCCCCGCCCTGAACAACGCCCTTCCCCCGCTCGATGCGCTTCCGGCCCCGCCAGGCCAGACCGTTTTTCGGATATGGGTGCTGTTGTTTATGATCGGAGCAGTGCTGATCGCGGCACTTGTGATCCTGATCGCTGGCTGAAAGGGGTCCCACATGGGCCGGCGTATTCGCTACGCCATCGAGACGCTGCTGGTCAACGCGCTGGTGCTGTCCACGCTGTATCAGTTCGCCGTCTATCTCGCCAACCGGCGCTTCTGGCGGCAGACTCCCCCGCCGCCCGCCGAGAACGCGCCATCCATCACCGTGATCGTCCCGCTGCGTGACAAAACGCTCGACACGCTCGCGCTGCTGCACGTCATGGCGATCACCCGGCCCACAGATCGCTACGAGCTGCTGATGGTGCTGGAGAGCGAGTCTGACCCGGCGTACCCGGTTGCGCGCGAGGTGGCCGACAGCTATTCGGATATTGCCCGCGTGCTGATCAGCGGCCCGCCGGCCGGGCGCGTTCCGCGCCTGCACCGGATCAACGCGGGCTGGCAGGCAGCGCGGGGAGAACTGATCGCCATCGTCGAACCGGAAGCGCAGCTAACCGCCGAACTATGGAACGCGGCCCTGGCCGCCCTGGCCGATCCGGCGGTGGACGCAGCGTTCGCGCCGCCGCTGGTGCTCCAGCCGGAACGGCGCGGCAATCTGCCCGTGGCGACCGGGGGCGAGATGCTGATGGCGCTGCACATCAATCACGGGCGAACGGCGACGGTGCCGGTGGCGGCGGTGAGCCAGCGCGTGCAGGGGCTGGCCGACGGCTTTATGATCTTGCGGCGCCGCGTGCTGGAAGAAGCCGGCGGGCTGCTGCACCTGCTGGACGACGCGTCAGCCGGGCAGGCGCTGGGCCGCGTGCTGCGCGAGAACGGACAGCGCGTCGCCGTCATCCCGGCGCCGGTCTGGCTTGTGCCGTCGCGCATCAGCATCAGCGAGGCCACCGAGCAGATCCTCGACCTGCTCACCATCAGCCGGGCCTATCACCTGCGCAATACGCTGGTGTGGCCGTTTACCAACCCGCTGACCGTCGGTTTTGTGCTGGGCCTGATCACCGAGCGCGAGGGGCGCTGGTGGGGGCGGCAGACCTGGTACGCCTTCGCCTGGCTGCGGCTGGTGCTGGCCTACCAGCTCGACCGCCTGCGCTTGGGGCGGGCGTTTCATCCCGGCGCCTACGCCCAACTGCTGATGCTGGACACGTTCATCGCGCCGCTGCTGTGGGCGCGCGCGCTGATCCGCCGCACGATCACACGCGAAGGCCGGACCTTTCGCATCCTGCCCGGCGGCAAGACACGCCCGGCGAACGTGCCCGCTGCCGGATGGTCGCCCGATGAAACGCGCTGAGGCCGTCGATCGGGCGCAGCCGCGCGGTTGCGCGCTGATCGCCGCGCTGCTGGCTGCCCTGTTGGGCCTGCTCGCCGGGCTGTATCCCTGGCTGACGGCCGGCACAGGTCCGCGCGACCCGATCCTGGTGCCGGGCACGCCGATCCCCGACGCGCTGCGCTACCAGGTCATGCCGGACGAATCGCACCTGGAGCTGACGGTCAACGCCACCATCGGGCGCGTGTCCGGGCAGGCGGAGATGCGCGACGGGTCGGTCGAGCTGGTGCGCGACGGCACGGGCTGGCACGTGGTGGCGAATCTGTCGATGGACGTCTCGTCGTTCAACGTTGGCAACGAGTTTGTGAACCGCCTCATCCGGCTGGCGCTGGCTGTCGAGACATACCCGATCGGTGTCTTCCTGGGCCGCAGCGAGACGCCGATCCCCGCGCGCGAAGGGACGTTCGTCGTCGATCTGCGTGGCCCGCTGGAACTGCACGGCGTCGTGCGCGATTACACCTTCCCCACCACGCTGACGTTCGCGGGCGATCGCCTGACGCTGGTGTCGGCAGCGACGGTTGACGCGAGGGAGTTCGGGGTCAGCATCCCAACCATCGTGGGCAGCAGCGAGCTGGAAGCGGCCATGCGCATCGTGACGGTCCACGAAGGGAGCAGCCCACCATCGGGTGACTAGCGCCGCGCCCGGCGCCGCCAGATCGCGTCCAGCAGGCCGGCCCACAGCCCGCCCAGGCCCGCTTCGGCTGCCGCCGCGCTGAGTGCGGCCAGGTCGAACGTATGGCCCCGCACCGTCACCAGCGCGAAGGCCAGGCGCAGCGGCTCGACACGGGCCGTGCCCGCGCTCTCCGCCAGCAGGTCGATCACCGTCTGCTCCGGCGCCGCGCCGTTGGCTCTGGCGCCGGCTTCCAGCGCCAGCACAACCGCCGTGATCGGGTCCAGATCGCACGTGGCGCTTTCGATGGCGCCCGCCATCGGCTCGCCGAGCGCGCTGGCAAGCAGGTAATAGCCCTCGGCGCCGCGCACGCGGCTGTAGCCGATGGCCACCCCCGACGCACGCAGGGCGCGCACATCCCGCGCCAGGCGCGTCTGCGGCGACGCGCCAAAGATCCCTGGCTCCAGCGCCGCTTCAACCGCCGCGACCAGCTCTGGCCACGGCGTAAAGCCGCGCTGCGCCAGCACCTGCAAAATCGCGATCCGCCGCCAGAGCGACGGGTTCTGTTGGGTTTCATGCGCGAGCAGGCTGCCGTCGCCCGCGCCGTCCGCGTTGGCATCCGTCATACGACACTGCCCCACACCAGCCACCGAACGCGCTTTACTTTACACCCGCCCGCTGAAAACCAAAAGTTGGCGGTGTGCATGCATAACGCGTCCTTTTCGTCGCGGCTGCGCGGCTCTGGCGCGAAAAACAAACATGAGGAAACGCCGCGGGGCATTTCCTCATAGCTGGACGGTGTGAACTGGGACGAGCCGGGAGAAGCGGCCTATTCCTCTTCTTTGGCCTTCTCGGCTTTGGCGATGATCTCCTGCTGGATGTGCGCCGGGACGCGCTCGTAGCGCAGGAATTCCATGGTGAAGACGCCGCGCCCGGCGGTCATGGAGCGCAGGTCGTTGGAATAACGCTGCATCTCCGCCAGCGGAACCTCAGCGCGGACCACGCTCCGGCCTGCTTCGGTTTCCATACCGAGCACGCGGCCCCGGCGGGCGTTGAAGTCGCCCATGATGTCGCCCATGTTTTCTTCGGGCACGATGACGCGCACCGACATGATCGGCTCCAGCAGGACCGGGCCGGCGTTCATGAACGCCTCGCGGAAGGCGCCGCGCCCGGCGATCTGGAAGGCGATGTCTTTCGAGTCGACCGGGTGCATCTTGCCGTCGTAAACCACCGCGCGAACGTAGCGCACCGGGTAGCCGGCGATCACACCGCTCTCCAGCGCCTGGCGCACGCCCTTCTCAGTCGAGGCGATGAACGGGGCGCTGATCGCACCGCCGAAAACCTCGTTGCCGAACTCGAACTCGCCTTCTTCCTCAGACAGCGGCTCGACACGCAAGAAGACGCGCGCGAACTGCCCGGCGCCGCCGGTCTGCTTTTTGTGCGTGTACTCCGCCGATGCCGTCTTGGTGATCGTCTCCAGATAGGGCACCTTCGGCAGCGAGGTGTCCATGCTGACGCCGTTGCGCTCGGCGCGGCTGATGGCAATGTCGATGTGTGTCGCGCCGGAGCCTTCGAGGATCGTCTGCTTGAGGGCCGGGTCCTGGCGCCAGCGCAGGGTTGGATCCGCGTTGGTCAGGTCGGTCAGGACTTCACCCATCTTGGCACTGTCGCTCTGGGTGCGCGGGTGGACGGCCACCGCATAGACCGGCTCGGCGAAATTGGGCCGCGTCACGAATTTGGTGAAGCCTTTGCTGGCGAGCGTGTGACCGGTGTACGTCGCGCGGAGCTTGGCAACCACCGCGATATCCCCGGCGTGCACAACATCCACCGGAAGCTGGGTTTCGCCACGCATGGTCATCAACTGGCCGATGCGCTCTTCGTGGCCGCCGTCCAGGTTGACCAGCGTGTCGTTCCCCTTGATCATGCCGCTGAACAGGCGGAAGTAAGTCAGCGTGCCGTACTTGTCGGTATGGCTGTGGAATACGTAGGCCACCACCGGACCCTGATCGGATTGGGGCGGCTCCAGGTATTCCACCTCCCCGCCACGCTCGGCCTGAACGGCGACGCGGCGCTCGCTCGGCGGCAAGACGTAGCTCACCAGCGCGTCGAGCAGCGGCAGCACGCCGATGCTGTGTGTGGCGCTGGCGGCAAAGACCGGCACCAGCTTCTTGTGCGGGTCGCGAGCCGCCGCCAGTAGCCCCTGGCGAATCTCGTCATCCGTCAGCGTCTCCGACTCGAAGTACTTCTCCAGCAGCGCGTCGTCGGCCTCGGCAGCGGCTTCCATCAGTTCGAGCCGTGCCTCTTCGGCGGCATCGCGCAGGTCCGCCGGGACATCAGCGCTGTCCTTGCCGGGGCCAGTGCGGGCCTTCAGGCTGACCAGGTCAATCACGCCGGAGAAGCTGGCCTGCGCGCCGATGGGCAGCAGAACGGGGACAAAGCGGTGCGACGGAAAGCGCGTGCGCAACATGCTTAACGCGTTGGCAAAGTTGGCGTTTTCGCGATCCATTTTGTTGATAAGGACCATCAGGGGCACATCAAACTCGGCGGCATAGTCAAACGCCAGCTCGGTGCCCACTTCAGGGCCGGAAACGGCATCGACGACGATCAGCGCGGCGTCGGCCACCCGCATCGCGTTGCGGGCCTCGCCCTGAAAATCCACATAGCCAGGCGCGTCGAGCACGTTGATCTTGGTGCCCTGATACTCGATGGGGAGCAGCGATGTGTAGATCGACAGGCCGCGTGCACGCTCGTCTTCGTCAAAGTCAGCGACGGTGTTGCCTTCTTCCACCTTGCCCATGCGTGTAATCGCGCCGGTCGCGAAGAGCAGGCTTTCGCCCAGGCTCGTCTTACCGGCGCCTTGATGGCCTGCCAGGGCAACATTCCTCAACTGATCGGTGGTGTATTCCTTCATGCGGATGGAGCCTCCAGAAATGCGTACGTTGGTCTATAACGGGACCGTCCGCAGCGGCGCGTGCCGCCGCAACCGTCGCGTGACACAACCCCATGTTAAACGACAGGATTGTACGAGGTGGCCGGGCAAAAGTCAAAGGCGATTCAGCCGCGCGCCCAGGAACGGGCGCAGAGCAGGCGTCAGCCAAGCGTAGGGCGCGGCCGCAGCCAAATGGTGGCGCCTGTGCGATACTTGGCGCAAGATGAGTCTGGCGGACTCGGCATGAATGCGCTATAGTGCGGTGCGCGCGCCCGGATTGCCGGACGCGCCCGCGTGATCGCTGCGTGCTGGAAAGCTGCGCGTTGGTGATGGACTGGAAGCCGGGCTGGCGCAGCGCCCACCAAGCTAATCGGGATCGGGATGGCCGCAGATCGTCGGTTAGCGCAGGAGTATTGTCAAGGATGTCGTCGAACCGCAATCGAACACCGTCGAGAACGCCGCGAGTCCCTTCGAATGTTCCCAACGACATGGATCATCTGGGCGTGCCCGGCTCGCTCAATCTTTCGCTGGGCGGCCCACGCCGGCGGCGGCCCCAGGCACGCCGGCGCGGCGGGATGCCAACCTGGCTCAAGACGATTCTGGCGCTGGGCGGCGGCGTGCTCGCGTTTGGCGTGGTTGCCCTCGTGATCTTTCTGATCATGTTCCCGCCGTTCTTCCGCGGGCTGGAGCCGCGCTACCAGTCGCGCATCATGCACTACTTCCCGCCGGCGACCTACTGGATGCCGACCCGCCCCTTTGACGAACTGCCAACCCTCAGCGGAGCCGACACCGGGCGCGAGGACGCCAGCCGCCTGCTGACGCAGGCCGCGCTGACACAGATCGCCAAGACGGAAATCGCGCTGACCCAGCCGCCCGTGATGACGCCCGCCCCCGGCGAGGGCGGCGTGCTGCCCGGCGGCACGGGCGCCGACGCCATCCCGCCCACGGCGACCGAGGCGGGAATCCCGGTTGGCGCGCTGGCGACCGAGGGGCCAACCCCGCTGCCGAACCTGCCATCGCCCACACCCAATCTGGCGCCGACCTGGACGCCGCTCGTCGCGCCGACAGCGGTGCCACTCCCGCCGAGCGCCCGGCTGACCAACATCCGCTATGAGGAGCAGGGCTGGAACAACTGCGGCCCGACGACCATGTCGATGGCGCTCAGCTACTTCGGCTGGGACAAAAACCAGTACGACGCGGCGCGCTGGATGAAGCCGCACACCGAAGACAAGAACGTCAGCCCCTGGCAAATGGTGCGCTTCGTGCACGACTACACCGGCCTCAAGGCGCTCTACCGGTACGGCGGCACGGTGGAACTGGTCAAGCGGCTGATTGCCGCCGGGTTCCCGGTGGTGATCGAAAAGGGCTTCCAGCCGGCGGGTGAGGACTGGATGGGCCACTACCTGCTGGTGATGGGCTACGACGAGAGCCAGCAGCGTTTCCTGGCTTACGACAGCTATCTTGGCAACGGCCAGGGCAACGGCCTGCCCCACCCGTACAGCATCTTCGACGAAAACTGGCGCCACTTCAACCGTGTCTTCATTGTGGTCTACGAACCATCGCGGGAAATGGAGCTGCGCCAGGTGCTGGGTGGCTATGCCGACCCGGTCTACGGCTACCAGGTGGCGCTGGAAACGGCACGCGCCGAGGCCGCCAAGAACCCAAGCGATAAATGGGCCTGGTTCAACATGGGCACGTCGTACGTGCTGCTGGGCGAGTATGAGAACGCCGCGATCGCTTACGATCAGGCGTTCCAGCTTCAACTGCCCTGGCGGATGCTGTGGTACCAGTTCGGCCCCTACGAGGCGTACTTCCGCACCGGGCGCTTCGACGACGTGCTCTTGCTGGCGGACACCAACCGCAACATCACGCCCTATGTCGAAGAAACCTACTACTGGAAGGGCGTGGTCTACGCCGCCCGGGGCGACAGGCAAGCCGCCCTGAGCGAGCTGGACCGGGCGCTGTTCTATAACCGGAACTTCATCCCGGCCCAGGAAGCCAAAGCCCAGGTCGAAGCCGGGACGTTCCAGGTGGCCGCCATTCGCTAGCACGCGGTCTGTCGCCGCTCGCTTCGCCGGGGGATCGCCCGGCGAATTTGTGTTCGGCCCGAAGACGGCACGCACGCCGCAGTCCGAGGATCTGGCATGACAGAACCCAACCAACCAGCGTCACACGCCGCTCAGGCCAGCGCGCAGAGCATGGCGCGCAACACGATCATTTTGATGGTCGCCTTCGCCACAGCCAAAGCCATCAGCCTGGCGCAGACGTTCATCATCGCCAGTGTGTTCGGCGTGGGCGACGAATGGGACGCCTTCGTGACCGCCAACCGCATCCCCGAGCAGATCGTGCTGCTGATCGGCGGCGGCGCGCTGAGCTACGCGTTCATCCCCATCTTCAGCGGCTTGCTGGCGCGCCAGCAACCGGCGCGTGCCTGGCAGCTGGCCAGCAGCGTGATCAACACCATCTTCACCGTCACGCTGACGCTCAGCGTGCTCGGTTTTGTTGCCGCGCCGTGGCTGGTCCAGCATGTGGTGGCGCCCGGCTTCGACGCCGCCAAGGTCGAGCAGACCGTCCGGCTGATGCGCATCCTGCTGATCAGCACGCTCGTGTTCAGCATCAGCGGCATCTTCCAGGGCATCCTGCACAGCTTCAATCATTTCCTGCTGCCCGCCCTGGCGCCGATCTTGTTCGACGTCGGCATCCTGTTCGGCGTGGCGTTTCTGATCGAGCCGTTCGGCGTGTACGGGATCGCCTGGGGCGCGGTGCTTGGCTCGCTGATGCATCTCGGCGTGCAGGTTCCCGGCCTGATCCGCTACCGGGCGCGCTGGCAGGCGCGGCTTGGCTGGGGCGATCCGGCGCTGCGGCGCGTCATCCGGCTGATGATCCCGCGCGTGATGGGCCTCGGCGTGTTGACCTTCAACACGATCGTGTTCAACAACGTCGCCTCGCGCATGGGCAGCGGCGCGGTCAGTGCATTCGACTGGGGCTATCGCCTGATGAACATCCCAGAGACGCTGATCGGCAGCGCAATGGGCTTCGTCGTCTTTCCCACGCTGGCAGCGCTGAGCGAGCTGGGCGATCTGGAGCACAAGCGACGTGCCATGTCCGGCGCGGTGCGCTTCATCCTGATCGCGACTATTCCCGCCGCCGCCGGGCTGATCCTGATCGGCCAGCCAATGATCGGCCTGCTGGAGCGCGGCGCCTTCGACACCCGCGACAGCGCGCTGGTCTATGGCGCGCTGCAGTTCTTCGCTTTCGGGCTGATCTTCCAAAGCGTCCACGAGATCATCGCGCGCAGCTTCTACGCCGATAAAGACACCTTCACACCGCTGTGGATCTCGGTCGTCGCGGCGCTGATCAACGTGGTCATCGTTGGCGGGCTGTATCTCGGCTTCGTCTACCGGCTGGACGACACGCTGCGGGCCGCCTTCGTCGCCTGGGGCGAGCGCTATCTGGGCGGGAACTTCGCCGCCGGGCTGGACGCGCTGGCCGGCGCCACGGCGCGCGTGCAGGATACGCTGTCCGGCATCAGCGGCGTTGGCGGGCTGGCGCTGGCCTATTCGATCACGTTCCTGGTGGAGCTGGTGCTGCTGCTGGCGATCTTGCGCCGGCGTTGGGGCGGGATCGACGAGGGCGCGCTGATCCGCACGGCGACGCGCTCGCTGGCTGCCGCGGCGGTCATGGCGGCTGTGGTGCTCGGAACGGATGCCATTCTGGGACGGATGGGATGGCACGATGCCGGGATCGTGATCTCGGCGCTGCGCGTGCTGGGGCTGGCGGCCGTTGGGGCGCTGGCCTACGTGGCCGGGGCGCTGGCGCTTGGCGTGCAGGAGATCCGGGCGCTGCCGTCCCTGGTACTGCGCCGCCGCCGCGCCGACGCCGCGTTGGAGCAGGCCGGCATCTAGCCCTGGCCACGCCGGAGCCATGGGGCGGCATCCCCGGACGCTTGCCCCGCGTCCAGATCCCCATGCGGCAAAAAAGCCTCATCCCCGGCCGGGGATGAGGCCTTAACGATTCAAACTCAGCCAGTCTTAATACGGGTATTCGTTGATCGCTGCTTCCAGGCGCGCGTAGCGGCGCGCGCTCATCGCGAAGATCCACTGCCCCTTGCGCCAGGTCAGGGTGATCGTGCCGTCCGCGAAGCCGTAGAAGAAATCGACCGAAGTGATGCCCGCGACGGCGAAGTTCCCCACCTGCCCCTCGCGCCGCGCCAGCTTGAGCAGGTCGTACATGGCGTCGGTCGCATGCTCTTCGTTAGGATAGCGCACCACAGCCAGATCGATCGGCTCGGTGCTGATCGGGTCGCGGTAGCGCCCGAACGCCCGGCTGGTGACAAACGCGCCGGGCCGGCAGGGCGCCACATTCACCGGCGGCGCAAAGACGTCCGGAGTGGCCGTCGCCTCGGGCGCGCCCGGCTCCGGCGTGGGAGTCGGTGTCGGCGTCGGGGTTGGCGTGGGCGTGGGAGACGGCGTTGGCGTGGGCGTCGCCGTGGGTGTCAGAGTCGGCGTGGGCGACACCAGCGGATCGGGTGTGGCCATCTCGTCTGCCGCCGGAGCCGCTTCCGTTGGCTCTTCTCCGATGAAGCTTTCCTGGTCGGGCGCCGTCCAGATCAGGCAGGTGATCACCGGGTTGGTGATCGCGTTCGGTGGCAGCTTCGAAGTCAGGCGTATGAACGAGCCAAAGCTGTCCGGCACGAGGTCCGACGCGCTGGCATTGTCCGACGGATAAGGACGTTCGTTCAGATCATGCGGGATGACGATCGCCTCGTCGAGAAACGGCCCGCGATTGGCGCGGACGTATTCCATGGCCTCGTTGGTGAGAATCATCGCCACCAGCATGAGCAGCGAGAACGACAGCATGATCAGCGTCAGGCTCCGCACCCGCGCCGGCATGGCACGAAACGCGTCGATCGGACGGCGCACCGCGTGATAGACGCGCTCGAAAATCATGGCGAGCGCGGTCAGGACCAGCCCGACCGTTCCCCGCCATCCGGGCGCGTCGGGGTCAAAGAACGACTTTGGCTCAGAGTTCATAGCGCCAGGCTCCCCAGCAGGCACAGCGAATGAGCCGCCGTTGGGCGGCTCACACGATAGACAATTCGGTTAATCAGCACGCGCCTTCCGGCGGGTCGATCATCTGAATCGGGCCGGTGATGGTATTGTGGTACACCTGGGTGCCCGCCTTCAGGCCGACTTCCACGACGCCCCACTCATAGTAACCGGCCAGCGTGATGATCACGTCGCGCGATGTCACCTCGGCGCGGGGCGAGTAGCCAACCAGAGCGTATCCACTCAGAGACGGTTCCCAGCTACGGAATCCTGTTTCGAACTTGATGCCGGTAATGCCGGTGTGCGGGTCATTATCAACGGTCAGATATCGTTCGCTGGTACTCAGGATGTGACGGCGAACCCCCGGCGGCATGCCCAGCACCCAGTTGCTGATGTCCGGCGACGGTGAATTCGTGACGCGGTAGACCACGGTGGTGCGGTTAGTCTCCGGGTCGTAGGTCTTGCTGAGGAGCTGGATCTCATGGTTGCCCATCGGGGTTGCCGTTTCCGGCCCCTCGGACTCATACGCCGGCGGTTTTTCCTCACATTCGAAACCGACGGGGTTGAGATAGTCGACGGTCGTCAGCAGGCTGCCCGTGATGAACTGGACCACCAACCCCCCTACCAGCAACAACGTGATCGCCGCCGGGATTGTCGGCCAGTACTCGGCCAGCGCCTGCCCACGCTGCCAGCGGAGCCATTTCGGTGTGCGCGCTTTCATCATCTTCCTCCACGTAGAATAGATCACGGATAATGACGCGGATGAGCGTTAATTTTCCCCGGCTGATCGTGAGCCACCTTATGGCTACCCCAATCTACTCCCTATACCGTTACGATAACACCAATCTTGCCTGAATTCTGTAAATAATTCCTGAATTTCTGGCGCCTGGCCCCGTTTATAGAGGATCGATCGCGGTCTTTGACGAAATCCTAACAATTACCGCTCGCACAGCGGCGCGTCAGTTGGCAAGCCCGGCACCCGGCGCTATAGTCAGAACGTCCGGAATCCACGCTGCGAAAGGGGCGATATGACGATCGAAATCGTGAAAATGACGCTCGGCCCGATACAGAGCAACTGCTATCTGGTCGGGGATAGCGCCACCGGCGACGCGATCGTGATCGACCCGGTCGACAACGCCCCGCTGATCCTCAAGGCGATCGGCGAGCGCGACTGGACCGTGCGCGAGATCCTGGCGACTCACGGGCATTTCGATCACATCATGGCCAGCGCCGAATTGAAAGAGGCAACCGGGGCACCTTTCCGCCTGCACCGGGCTGACGAGCCGTTGGTCCGCGCCCTGCCCGAGCAAGTTCGCGCCTTCATCGGCATCGAGGTCCCGCCAGCCGCCGAGCCTGACGGATTCCTGGAAGACGGCGACCGTGTGTCGGCAGGGGCGATCGAGATGGCGGTGCTGTTCACGCCGGGGCACACACCGGGGCATCTCAGCTTCGTGCTGCCCGGCGCGCGCACGGTGTTCTGTGGAGATGTACTGTTCGCCGGAAGCATCGGGCGCACCGACCTGCCCGGTGGCGATTACACTACACTGATGGAGTCGATCGTCACCCGCCTGCTGCCGCTCGGCGACGAGTACGCCGTGCTGCCGGGCCACATGCAGAACACCACCATCGGCCAGGAGCGCACCACCAACCCGTTCGTGCTCGACTATCTGCGCGAGGGCAACCGCTGAGCGCGCACTGCGCACGCGCGCCGGATTCATGCTACATTTACCGGCAAGCTTCGAGCACGCCTGCGGGCACGGCGGCGGGCGGCGCGAGCCTATAAGCGCGGTGGTAAACACGTCCTTCCCTTGGCGGAGCACAGCATGACCGGACTGGATCGGCGCCGGATCAAGTTCCTCTGGCGCTACATGCGCGGCAACGCGCCGTGGGATTCGGGGATCGTCCCGCCCGAAGTGGTGCGCTGGGTCGAAGCCGCCGAAGCTGAGGCAGTGCCGGCCGGACGCGCCCTCGATCTGGGGTGCGGCACCGGCACAACGTCGATCTATCTGGCGCAGCACGGTTGGGACGTGGCCGGGGTGGATTTCGCGTACCCCGCGATCTGGCAGGCCCGGCGGCGCGCGCGCATTTGCGGCGTGTCCGAACGCGCACGCTTCTACCACGCCGATGTCTCGCAGCTTGATTTCATCGCGGACGACCCACCCTTTGACCTGGCGATCGACATTGGCTGCCTGCACGGCCTCTCCCCCGCGCAGCGAACCGGCTACGCGGACCATCTGGCGCGGCTGCTGATGCCCGGCGCAAGCTACCTGCTCTATGCGTTCTTGCCGCGCGACGACACGCCGCTCGGGGTCGACGCGGACCGGCTGGCCGCGCTCTTTGGGGCGCGCTTCGAGCTGGTAGACGAAGAGTGCGGCCAGGACGTCAGCAAGCCGGTCGCGAGCGCGTGGTTCACGCTGCGCAGGACCGACGCGCCATGACCCATGTCTTGCTGATCTTTCTGGACGGCGTCGGGCTGGGCGAGGATGACCCGGCCACCAACCCCTTCGCCGCCGCGCACACGCCCACCCTCGACGCGCTCGCCGGGGGGCAGCGCTGGCTGCGCGGCACGCCGCGCGTGGACAATGGCCGCGCGCTGTTTATCCCCACCGACCCGCGGCTGGGTGTGCCAGGGCGCCCGCAGAGCGCCAGCGGCCAGGCCACGATCCTCACCGGGCGCAACGTCCCGCAGGCCATCGGCGAGCATTACGGCCCGCGTCCCAACCCCGCCATCCGCGCGATCATCCACCAGGACAACATCTTCAAGCGAGTCCGGCAGGCGGGTGGCAGCGCCGCGCTGATCAACGCCTATCCGCCCCGCTTCCACGAACTGATCCACCGCGGCAAGCGCCTGCCCTCGGCCTATCAGGAAGCCGTGCTCTCGGCGGACCTGCCGATCTTCACCCAGGCCGAGATGTACAGCGGGGCGGCCATGAGTCCGGACTGGACAGGCGAGGGATGGCGGACCGATCTGGGCTATCCTGACACCCCGGTCTACGGGCGGGCCGAGGCCGGCGCGCACCTGGCCCGGCTGGCGATGCAGCGCGATTTCACCTTCTTCTCGCACTGGCTGACGGACGTCGTCGGGCACCGCGGGCCGCTGGAGCGCGGCGTGGCGCTGGTCGAGTTGTTCGACGCGGTTCTGGCCGGGCTGCTCGCCGTGTGGGACGACGCGCGCGGCCTGGTGGTGATCACCAGCGATCACGGCAACCTGGAAGACCTCAGCATCCGCCAGCACACCACCAACGACGTCCCGACCGTGGCGATTGGGGCGGCGCGCCACCGTTTCGCCGCCGGGCTGCAGGACCTGACCGGCATCGCGCCAGGGGTGCTGCGCGTGCTGGGGCTGTCGGAGCGGCCGCCTGATCCCGACCCGGCCTAGGCCGGAACGACGGCGCCAATTCGCCAGCCGTGCCGCCGGGAAATGATGATATGATTCGGAATGAAGGTGTCGGCAGCGGAGAACAGGCTTGCCCATGAACCGCGTAATCGGCCTCTGTGTTTTGCTGGCGATGCTGGTAGCGGCGCCTGCCATCACCGCCCAAGACACACCCCCGCACGCCCCACACGATTTTATCGCTGCCCACCGCGACGACCTGGCCATCGTCTGCTTTGACCCGGCAGCCCCGGAACTGGGCGTGTATCACAATGCCGACGAGCGTTTTCCCCTGGCCTCGTTGCTGAAGATCGCGATCCTGGCCGCCCACGCACAGCGCGTCGCGGCGGGGGCAGCGGCGCTGGACGACACCTTCCCGGCCAGTGCCGTCGATGTGTACTATCTACCCGGAACGGATTCCGGTGCCTACGAGCGTTTTGTCGAGGAAATCGTGGCGGGCCGGGACGAGCTGACGCTCGATGAGCTGTTCGGCGGTATGATCGTCTACAGCTCCAACGCCATCGCGGACTTTCTGCTCTCGCGGCTGGACAGACACAGCCTGCTCAAGCTCTACCGCCAGCTCGACATCACCCGCACGGACACACCCACAAGCCAGCTTGGGCTGTATCTGGCAATGAGCAACCACGAAACCGGGCAGGCCAACCCGGCAGCCTTGACGTCGGCGATGTTCTGGAAAGAGAGCGCCCGGCTGGCGCAGAAGTATGTGACGGACGAAGCGTGGCGCGAGGCCGAGCGCGCTTACCGGGCACGCCCAGACCGCGGCCTGCCCGATCACGCCGTGCAAGAGGCGTTTCTGGAGCGGTTCGGCGCGCAGGGCACCGCCGCCGAACTCACCCGGCTGATCGCGGCAGCCTACAGCGGCGATGTGCTGGACCCGGCGGCACAGGACATCATGCGGCGTTATCTCGACTGGCCGCTCAGCGGCGCTTCGCCACTGGACGCGCACTTCGTGCACTTCGGGATGAAGAACGGCGCCTGGCCGGGTGTCCTCAGCGCGACGTATTACACAGTCGATCACAGCGGCCAGGCGACGGCGCTGACAGTCCTGCTGCGCCATATCCCGTCCCCGCAGTGGATCGAATGGCTGGCGACATTCGGGCAGCTTCAGCTCGAACTGGAAGCGATCCGCTCGCGCTGCGCCGTGCTGGAACAGGCACTTGCTAATCAGGGGCCATGATGAACTTCGCAGACCGGACCGCGGGGGGAACGCCGGCACCACACGGTGGGGGCCAGCTTGCCCGGCCCGTGCGCAATACGGCGTCAAACGCGCAGCGGTTGGGCAGCGGGCGATGCCAGCATCGCCCCCACGAGAACATTCAACACCGCCGCTTTTCGTCAAGCCCATAACACGCTCTGGGCGTGCAGGACCAGGAGCGAGCCGTGGACGATCCATACACTGACAGCGAAAAACAGTTGATGCTGCGCCTGGCACGCGAAACGCTGGAACTGAGCACCACCGCGCGCCAGGTGCCGGAAGTCGATCTGGAGTCACTGCCGCCCAGCTTGCAGCAGCCGGCGGCGTGTTTTGTCTCGCTGCACCGGCGCGACAACGGCGCGCTGCGCGGCTGCACCGGGACGCTGGTTCCACGGCGCCCCCTGGCGCTGGAGATCGTCGAGATCACGCTTCAGACCGCATTCAACGATCCGCGCTTCTTGCCGGTGACCGCCAGCGAAGTGCCGGATCTGCGCATCGAGATCAGCGTGCTGACGCCGCCCAAACCGCTGACCTTCGACGGCCCGGATGACCTGGTGAAGAAGTTGCGCCCCGGCGTCGATGGCGTGACGCTGCGGCTGGCGGGGCGGCGCGCCACATTCTTGCCGCAGGTGTGGCACGCCTATCCTGATCCAGAACTGTTCCTCAGCCTGCTCTCCGAAAAGATGGGCCTGGGGCCGGACGCCTGGCGCGATCCGGACATTCAGGTCGAGACCTACGAGGCGATCGTCTTCGAAGAGGCGTAAGCCCACCGCCTGCCCCACGCTCGCCCGCTCCAGCCTTGCATCGCACGGGCCGTCTGCTACAATCGGGCGCCGGAGTCTGAGCGATGCATCGCACATCTCGACGGCGCGGAGACCCGCATGCGTAAGCCCTTCATCATCCTGGTGCTGCTGAGCGCGGCGCTGGCCCTGGCAGCCTGTGGCGGCGAAGACCTGCCGCCCATTGAGCACGTGCTGGTCGTGACCGCCACGCCGGAGCCGGGCACGATTCTGCTGGTGATCACCGTCACGCCAGACCCGAACGCCACGCCGCTCGCGCCGGGCACACCCGCCGATGCCGCGCCCACCCACACGCCCGCCCTCAGCCCGACGCCGCTCCCCTCGGCCACACCGCAGCCGACCGCCGCGCCGCTGATCATCGGTCCGGCCACGTCTAGCCCCACGCCCGCCGGCCCGCTCGTCACGCCAACCGGGCTGCCGGCGCTCTTCCCGACCACCGTCGTCGCCGATGTGCCGGTCGCCGAGCAGGTCTTTGAGCGGGGCCGGATGTTCTGGATCCGCCACAACCGCCAGATCTGGGTGATGATCGCCAGCCAGGACAACGAGAACGCCGGGGACTGGTACTGCTATTACGACACCTTTGTCGAGGGCGAGCAGGAACTGGACCCGAACCTGATCCCGCCGGACGGTCTCTACCAGCCGCGGCGCGGGTTTGGCAAGCTGTGGCGCACGCGCCCGGATGTGCGCGAGGCACTTGGCTGGGCGACGACGCCGGAATTCGAGCTGACCAGCGCCTATCGCTATCTGGCGGGCGGCGAAGTGTCCGGCGGGACGTATTACGCCGGCCCCGGCGAGCACCGCCTGACCACCCTCTACAACGACGTCATCTCGTTCTACGAGGGCGATATTCGCGGCGACTGCCAGGGGGGAACCTGGCGCATGACACCCGCGCAGTAGTCGCCGCCTTCGGGCGGCTTTTTTTGTCGCGCGCTACCGGGCGTCCGAAATCCGTATTATGGTATAGAAGGATTTTCGCAGAGCAAAAGAGGCCGATGATGCGCGAGTGGCAGCTTTCCGGCGCCTCACCGATGGCGCCCCGTATCGCCGCCGATGCCCGCACCGGGCGTACCAACCTGCACGACGATCAGGTCTGGCAGCTCCGCCTGGGCCAGGCCGCCGAGCCGGGGGTGACGCTCGAAACGCGCTACGGCGGGCGCGTCGGGCTGGCGCGCGTCGTGCCGATCTGGACGGTCGGGCGCCGCCAGATCTTTGAGACGCATGGCTATCATCACCCGCCCACGCTGACCGCCTTCGCGCCCGACTATCTGCGCGTGCAGGCAGAGCCGGCGCTGGGACTGCGCACCTCGCTCGAATTCTGGGCGATGGAATCGCAGGCGGTCGGCGGGCGGATCACCTGTCACAACACGAGCGCGCAGCCCATCGCGGCGCATGTGGCGCTGGCGGCGCAGGCGATCCGCAAGAACGAGACCCTGCGCGGGCTGTTTCTCGCGCTGGAAGGCGGGGATACGGCGCTCCAACTGGGGCGCCTCAGCCATCTTCAGCCGGTGCTGCTGGTCGAAGGCGGGACCGGCGACGGGACGAACCCCCGCCTGACCCGGCGGCTGGACCTGGCGCCCGGCGCGTCGGTGACGGTCCGCTGGGTGCTGGCCGGGCTGCCGGAGCGCGACGCCTCGCTGGCGCTGGCGCATCGCTGGCTGGCCCGCGCCTGGGACGCTGAGCTGGCCGCCATCGAGCAGCGCGCCGAGGCGACTCCGCAGATCGAAACCGGCGACCCGGATTGGGATGCCGCGCTGGCGTGGAGCGCCCAGGTGGTGCTGCGCAGCTTTCTGAGCGCATCCGGCAATCTGCCGCATCCCTCGCCGGTCAGCGCGCGTCTGCCCGCGACCGGCTACGCCATCGGCGGGACGCATCCCGGCGGCTTCAGCGCGGGCTGGGGCGGGCAGGCGATGTTCGACGCCCTGCTGATCGCGCCGCTGGTGGCGCTGGCCGCACCAGAGCTGGCCAGGGGGCTGGTGTGGAACTACCTGGCCGTGCAGCGCGACGACGGCTGGATCGACGCCAGACCCGGCCTGGATGGGCAGCGCGCGCAGGTCCTCGCCCCGCCGGTGCTGGCGCAACTGGCGCTCACCGTCTACGACTACACGAAGGACAGCGCCTTCCTGGCCGATAGTCTCGACGCGCTGGTTGCCTTCTTTCTGCGCTGGCTGCAGCCGGATGTCGACCGCGACCAGGACGGCGTGCCGGAATGGCAGCATCCCGATCAGGGCGCCAACCCCGCCAGCCCGACCGTCGCCACCAACCGCCGCTGGTCACAGGGGGTCGACATCGCCGCGATCGAGGCGCCCGATCTGCTGGCGTATCTGGCACGCGAGGCCGCGGCGATCCGTCGCGCCGCCGAAATCGCGCAGCGGCCCGAGATCGCCGCCAGGTTCGCCGAGCACCACGCTGCGCTGCTCGAGCGCCTGCGCGAGTTCTGGAACGATGAGCGCGGCGTCTTCCAGTACCGGGATCGCGACACCCACTCGTGCCCGACCGGCGACCTGATCTACGAAGCCAAGGGGGATCAGCCGCTGCGCGAGCGCGTAGAATTGCCGCAGCCCAGCCGCCTGATCCTGCGCGTGATCGGTGGGATGAGCCACCGCCCCCGGCTGACCTGCTCGATCGAGGGGGTCGACGCGCGCGGCCAGGGCGCGCACGAGACTATCGACGGCGACGCGTTTGCGTGGTACCGGGGCATGGGCAGCGCCACGACCGGCACCGTCTGGCAGACGCTCACCAATCTGACGTTCAGCGGCCTGAGCCGGGTATATCGGGTCCAGGCCAGCACGCTCGACCTTTCGCAGCATGACATCGCGCTGCTAGCGCCGCTGGCGGTGCGCGATCTCGACGGCGAGCCAGTCACCCGCTCGCTGGCCCTGCTGACCGACCCGACCCACTACTGGCGGGCCTTTGGCCTGGCGGGCTGCCCGGCCAGCGGACCCGGCTATGACGCCGCGGGAGTCAACGGCTGCGGCGGCGCGTCGCTGCACATGACCGCCCTGCTGGCCGAAGCGCTGCTCGACCGGGGCGAGGCTGACGCCGCCCGCGAGCTGTTCGAGCGCGTCATGCAGGCGCAGACGCGCGCCCTGCGCGAGGCGCACGCCTTCTTCGCCGGCTACAACCCGGACACGGGCGAAGGGCGCGGCGAGATCGACACCGTGACCGGGACCGTCCCGTTTGGCTGGTTCACCAGGCTGGTCGGGGCCTTCGTGCTGGCGCCGGACGCGGCTGTGATAACCGGACCGTGGGCGCTCGGCGAGCGGACGATCACCTGGACGCAGCACGGAGTCCGCCTGGCGCGCTCGGCAGAGGGGCTGCGCGTCACGTTTCCCAGCGGGCACGAAGTCGAGCTGCCGCCGGGCGCCGCGCCGCAGATCGTGCGCGATCCAACCTTCCGCGTCGAAGCGCCTGCGCCGCCCGCCGAGGCTCCCGCCAGGCCGCCGGAGCGCCCCGACGACGACCTGCTGCCCGCCATCGACTGAGGCACCGGCGCACCGCGGCAAAAAGCAACCTGCCGCCGAACGGTGGATCGTCCGGCGGCGATGGCGTATAATCCCCAGACGGTCCTGGCACCTACCCACTGCAAAGGAGCAGGTTTGTGAAGCTGTTCGTGCCCGGCCGGATCTGCCTGCTTGGGGAGCATTCCGATTGGGCAGGCACCTATCGGCGCTTCAACACCCAGATCGAGCGGGGATACGCGCTGATCACCGGCACCAACCAGGGGATATACGCCGAGGTACAGCCGCACCCTACCTCGCTGATTCTGACCTCGACCTCGCCCGACGGCGAGCGCCACGGCCCATACGAGATCCCGATGGAAGCCAGCGCGCTGCTCGAAGAAGCGGAGAAAGGCGGCTTCTGGAGCTATATCGCGGGCGTGGCCTACCAGATTCTGACGCATTACCACGTGCGCGGGCTGGTGATCGACAACTACAAGACCGATCTGCCCATCAAAAAGGGCCTCTCGTCGAGCGCGGCGATCTGTGTCCTGACGGCGCGCGCCTTCAACCGCGTCTATGACCTGAAGATGACCACGCGCGGCGAGATGGAGATGGCCTATCAGGGCGAGATCACCACACCCTCGCGCTGCGGGCGGATGGACCAGGGCTGCGCCTATGGCGACCGCCCGATCCTGATGACCTTCGACGGCGACCGGCTCGACGTGACCGAGATCCCGGTCGGCCAGGCCCTGCATTTCGTGATCGTAGACCTGCAGGCCAAGAAGAACACGATGGAGATCCTCACCCGGCTCAACCAGTGCTATCCGCTGGCGGATACGCCGGTGGCCGCCGGGGTGCAGAAGCTGCTGGGCCCCATCAACAAGCGCATCGTCCACCGGGCGATTGACGCGCTCAAGGACGGCGACGCCGAGCGGCTGGGCTACCTGATGCGCCAGGCGCAGGGGTTCTTTGACCGCTACGCGCCGGGCGCCTGCCCCGAGGAACTGAAAGCCCCTGTGCTGCACCGCGTGCTGGAATACGAGCCGATCCAGCAGCATATCTGGGGCGGCAAAGGCGTCGGCTCGCAGGGCGACGGCACCGCGCAATTCCTGGCCCGCAGCGAAGCCGACCAGCAGGCGGTGATCGACATCATCGAGCGCGAGCTGGGCATGCCCTGCCTCAAGCTCACGATCAGCAGCGGGACCAAGGTCCGCAAAGCCGTGATCCCGGCGGCCGGGTTCGGGACGCGCCTCTTCCCGGCCTCGAAGGCGACCAAGAAAGAGCTGTTCCCGATCGTGGACCGCGACGGCATCGCCAAACCGGCGATTCTGCTGATCGTCGAGGAAGCGCTGAGCGCCGGGCTGGACGAGGTGATCATCATCGTCCAGGAACACGACCTGCCCGCCTTCGAGTCGTTCTTCAACGAGCAGATCTCGATCGAGAACTTCAACAAGCTCTCGCCGCAGTTCCAGGCCTACGCGCGCCGCCTGCTGGATATGGGCCAGCACGTGCGCTTCGTGATCCAGAACGCGCAGGAAGGGCTGGGTCACGCCGTCTACTGCGCCCGCGAGATGGTGGGCAACGAGCCGTTCTTGTTGATGCTGGGCGACCATCTCTACCATTCGCACAGCACGCGCTCGTGCTCGCAGCAGCTGGTCGACGCCTTCAACCGGCATGGCAAGAGCGTCGTCGGGCTGCAGCGCACGCCCGAAGACCTGCTCGCCACCGTCGGCACGGCGACCGGCGTCTGGATCGAGCCGGACGAGCTGCTCTCGATCACCGAGTTCGCCGAGAAGCCGACCATCGAGTACGCGCGCAGCAACCTGCAGGTGCCGGGTTTGCCGGACAACACTTACCTGACAATCTTCGGGCAGTATATCATCAAGCCCCAGATCTTCGAGTATCTGGAAGAGCACATCACCCACAACGTGCGCGAGCGGGGCGAGTTCCAGTTGACCTCGGCGCTGGACCGCCTGCGCCGCGAAGATGGCTTCCTGGGGCTGCTGGTCGATGGGCGGCGCTTCGACATCGGCCTGCCCGAATATTACCTGGAGACGCTGCAAACCTACCCGCGCTAGCGCGCTCGCAGCGCCCAGACGGCATCGATACGCGCGCCCGGGTGCCCGGCGCGAGCCAGTTCGAAGGGAAGCATGGCCAACGATCAGGCGGATCTGGCCGCCCACTTCGAGTTTGTGTTTCATCACACCGCGACCGGAATCCTGCTCGTCGATCCGGACGGCGTGCTAGTGCGCTTCAACCCCGCTGCGGCATCGCTGCTGGCGTTGGGCAGTGCGGCGCGCGGGCAGCCGCTCGGCGCCGTGTTCGACGATCAGCCGCACCTGCTGCGCGCCCTAACCTCCCCGGAGACGGACGCCGGCCCGGTCACGCTCGCCAACCGGCGCCAGGTGCGCGTGGTGTCGAGCAACCCTGCCGGCTGCGAACGCATGATCCTGGTGGAAGATGTCACCGGGCAGCAGGCGATCGACAGCGGGCGCGCTGCGCTGGTCCGCCAGATCGCCCACGATCTGCGCAACCCGATCCACGCGCTGAGCGGCTTCGCCGACCTGGCGGCGACCGAGCCGGGCGCCAGCCCGGAGCAGATCGAATATCTGGAGCGGGTGCAGCGCATCGCCGACAAGCTCTACAACCTGGCGGGCACGCTGGTCGAACTGGCCTGGATCGAGAGCGGGATGCCGCTGGAACAAACCCCGGTCCGGCTGGATGAGGTGATCCGCGCGGCGATCGCGGCGCTGGCAGACGAGGCACAGCGCCGCGCCAGCACGGTCGAGCTTGAGCTGCCGGGCGACCTGCCGCCCGTCCTGGGCGACGCGGCACGGCTGCAGCAGGCGCTTGACGCCGTGCTGCGCAATGCCTTGTTCTACGCGCCGGACGGCGCACCCGTAACCATCCGGGCGAGCCGGTCGAGCGGTGAAGTGTGCTGCGAGGTGGTGGATCGCGGGTTCGGGATCGCGCCGGACGACCTGCCCAAAGTGTTCGACCGCCTGTGGCGCTCGGACGATCCGCGCGTGCTGGCGGTTCCCGGCGGCGGGATCGGCCTGACGCTGGCCCAGGCGATTGTCCTGCGGCACGGGGGCCGGATCGCGATCGCGAGCACGCCGGGCGCGGGCACCACGGTGACGCTCGCGCTGCCGGCAGCCGAAAGCTGGTGAGGGATGGTCGACCGGCTGTTGGAGCAGGCGCTGGCCTGCGTCGATTGGTTCTACCAGCGGATCTTTCGCTCGTGGCCCGGCGCAGTGACCGAGGTGCTGAATCACTGCACGCTGAGCTACAGCGGCGATGTGCGGCTGACCGGCGCCAACCACATCTGGCCGCAGCAGCCCGACGCACTCAGCGAGCGCGTTCTTGCCAGCGCGGCACGCTTCTTCGCCGCCTTCCACGCCGCCTGGAGCGTGGTGGTGACCGATACCTACATGCCGGAGTGGAACGAGCGGCTGGAGGCCAGCGGCTATTTCACCCGGTGGAGCACGCCGCTGATGGTCCTGACCGGAGCGCCGCTGCGCGTTCGCGGCAACCCGGCGGCCCACATCGAGCGCGCCACCACCTGCCAGCACATCACCGACATCGCCCAGGTGATGGCCGAAGCGTTTGCATCCGGCAGTGGGGTCAACGAACGGATCGGGCGCCCGGAGCACCTCGGCCAGAGCGACATCGCGCATTACCTGGCCTACGTGGACGGCGAGCCCGCGGCCTGCGCGACCGTCGCGCTGTGCGGCGACATGGCCGGGATCTGGAATGTCGGCACGCGCTACCGCTTCCGCCGCCAGCGCTACGCGACCGCGCTCATGAACGCGGTGCTGGCCGACCTGCGCGCGCATGGCATCGGCGCCTCAATGCTCATGGCTTCGGCTGCCGGGCGGCCCCTCTACGAGCGGCTCGGCTACCGGCAGATCGGCACGACGACCTACTACGGCCCGCCCTACCGGACCGCCTTCGGCCACCTCTAGCACCGACGGAGCCGGGCATGACCGACGACGCGCTGACCTTCTACGAGCAGCTCGCCAACGACTATCACCTGATCTACATCGACTGGGAGCAGAGCATCCAGCGCCACGCCGCCGCGCTCGACCGCGTGATTCGCTTTCATCTGCCGGGGGACGGGCTGACCGTGCTCGACTGCGCCGCCGGGATCGGCACGCAGGCTATCGGGCTGGCGCAACGCGGCTACCGGGTGCATGCCACCGACCTCAGCCCGGCGGCTGTCGCGCGGGCCGCGCAGGAAGCCGAGCGACGCGGCGTGCCGCTGACGACCGGCGTGGCCGATTTCCGCACGCTGGCCGGGCAGGTGCCGGGCGAGTTCGACGTGGTGCTGGCCTGCGACAACGCCCTGCCGCACCTGCTGGACGACGCCGACCTGCTGCGCGCCGCCGAAAATATGCGCGCCAAGCTGCGCCCCGGCGGTCTGCTGCTGCTCAGCATCCGCGATTACGACGAGCTGCGCCGCGAGCGGCCTCGCGTCACACCGCCGACGATCATCGACGCGCCTGAGGGACGGCGCATCGTGTTCCAGGTGTGGGACTGGGCGCCGGACGGCCGGACCTATGCGTTGGAGCTGTTCATTGTGCGGCGCGCCGCCGGCGGCTGGCAGACCAGCAGCTACCGCACCCGCTATCGCGCATTGGAGCGGGCCGAGCTGGACGCGATCTTGACGCGTGCCGGCCTGACGGACACGCGCTGGTACATGCCGCAGGACGTCGGCTTTCATCAGCCAATCGTTACCGCGCGCCCGGCCTGAACGCGGACCGGCGCGCTGCTTGTCAAGCGCCCTGCCCGTCACTACTATTAGGGACAGGCGCACCGGCGCGCGGCACCTTTTTCGCACCAGGGCGGCGGAGTATGCACAAAGTCAGCGTATCGGTTCCGGCGGTCTGCTCCAATCTTGGGCCGGGGTACGACGTTCTCGGCCTGGCTCTCAACCTGCGCAACACGGTCGAGATGGCGCTGCGCGACGACGATCAGCTTGTCATCCAGGTGCGCGGCGAAGGCGCCGATCGGCTGCCGGAAGATTTCTACAACCCGGCGATGATGGCCGCCATCACGCTTTTCCAGGCCCTTGAGCGCGCGCCCGCCGGCCTGACGCTGAGCTGCGCCAACCGCATCCCGCTCGATGTGGGCCTGGGCGCGCGGACGGCCCTGATCGTCGGCGGGCTGGTCGCCGCGAACAATCTGCTCGGCAGCCCGCTGGGGCGCGAAGCCTTGATCGCGCTCGCCGGGCGGATCGGCGGCGAGCCGGAGGCGGTCGTCGCGGCGATGCGCGGCGGGCTGAGCGTGTGCAGCGCCGGGCCAGGCGATCTGCTCTATCGCACGGTGGATATTGAGCCGCTGCACGTGGTGCTGACCATCCCCGACCTGCCGGGCTATCCGCAGCGGCTGCGCGACGACCTGCCCCAGGCCGTGCCGCTCTCTGACGCGGTGCACAACCTGGGCCGGGCGCTGCTGGTGGTTGAGGCGCTGCGCGAGGGCGATTTCGGCCTGTTGGGGCGCGCCCTGGCCGATCGCCTGCACGAACCGTACCGCACCGGCGACATTCCCGCCTACCGCGAGGTCGTCGCGGCGGCGCGCGAGGCCGGAGCGGACGGGGTCGCGCTGTGCGGCGCGGGTCCGGCGCTGGCGGCCTTCGCCACGCGCGATCACGACGCGATCGAGCAGGCAATGGCCGCGGCGTTCGAACAGGCGGGCGTGACCGCGCGCACGCTGATCGTCGCGGTTGACACGCAGGGCGTGGTGATCAACGTCGTCGAGTAGCAGCGCCCATCACGCGCTGAGGAGAAGCCCAGGTGATCCGCTCGCCCCTCTGAACTGCGCGCCTGACAGGCCGCATCACCGGCCTGGTCGCCGCGCTGCTGCTGATCGAATTCCTCGACGAGCTGGCATTCGGCGCGCGCGAGGCGGCCTGGCCCTTCATCCGCCGCGATCTGGGGCTGTCATACACGCAGATCGGGCTGCTGCTCAGCATCCCTGGCCTGTTTAGCGCCGTGGTCGAGCCGGCGCTCGGCGTGCTGAGCGACCTGTGGAACCGCCGCGCGCTGATCCTCGGCGGCGGGGTGCTGTTTGGCGCGGCGCTGATCCTGATCGCGCTCAGCCCCACGTTTGGCGTGCTGCTGGCTGCGTTCCTGCTGCTCTACCCGGCGTCGGGCGCGTTCGTCAGCCTGTCGCAGGCCGCGCTGATGGACGCCGAGCCGGCGCGGCGCGAGCACAACATGGCCCGTTGGACGCTGGCCGGATCGGTCGGCGTGGTGGCAGGGCCGCTGGTCGTCAGCGGGGCGGTGGCGCTGGGGGGGAGCTGGCGCGGGTTGTTCGGCGCGTTCGCCGTCCTGACGCTGGTCGCGCTGGCGCGGGCGTGGCAGGCGCCGCTGGGCCGGGCAGCCGAAGACGATCCGTCCGAGACGCCGCCGGGCCTGCGCGACGGGCTGCGCGCCGCGTGGCGAGCCATGCTGCGCCGGGACGTGCTGCGCTGGCTTGTCCTGCTCCAGTTCTCCGATCTGATGCTCGACATTCTCTACGGCTTCCTGGCGCTGTACTTTGTAGATGTGGCGGGCGTCCGTCCGGCGCTGGCCGGGCTGGCAGTCGCGGTGTGGACGGTCGTCGGCCTGCTCGGCGATGCGCTGCTGATCCCGCTGCTGGCGCGCGTGTCGGGGCTGCGCTATCTGCGCCGGAGCGCGGCGGCGGTGGCCGTCCTGTTTCCCGCGTTTTTGCTGGTCGAGCCGCTGGCGCTCAAGCTGATCGTGCTGGGCGCGCTGGGACTGCTGAACTCCGGCTGGTACGCGATCCCGATGGCCCAGCTTTACGCCACCCTGCCCAACCAGAGCGGCGCCGCCCTGGCGGCAAGCAACGTGGCCGGGCTGGCGGGCAGCCTCTTCCCGCTGGCGCTCGGCGGGGTGGCGCAGGTCGCCGGGCTGGATGCGGCGCTGTGGCTGCTGCTGGCCGGGCCGCTGGCGCTGCTGATCGGCCTGCCCCGGCACGCGCCGCCGGACGCCGGCGCATGACGATCACCGGCCCCGCCGCTGCCATTTGTCACAAATCCATCATCTTAATTGACGAATCGGCCACAGCTTGCTAGACTTGTAGGCAACTTAGGCAGGCAGTTTGGACAGGCAACTTACGCGCGTTCATACATGCCCATCGAGAGCGACCGACAGGAGAGACTGATGGCCGACGTTCAGGAAAACACTCAGGTAGAAACCCCGATTTTGACCGTGACCCCTGTCGCGCTAGCGAAGATTCGCCAGTTAATGGAAGAGCGCGAGCTGTCGGGCGTGGCGCTGCGCGTCTTCGTGCAGGGCGGCGGCTGCTCCGGCCTGTCGTACGGGATGGCGTTCGAGCCGAATTTCTACCCGCAGGATCACCGCGTTGAGGTGGACGGCGTCGAGCTGGTGATCGATCCGAACAGCCTGCTGTACATGCGCGGTTCCGAGATCGATTACGTGGATAGCCTGATGGGCGGCGGGTTCGCGATCAACAACCCGAACGCGGTCGCCTCGTGCGGCTGCGGGCATTCCTTCCGCACCAGCGATGACGCCGCGGACGACGCCTACGGCGGCGGGGGCTGCGCCTGCGGCCACTAAGCTCGCCGTACCCAACCGGATAGACACCCCACGAGGCCGGGCGTTCCAGGCAGCCCGGCTTCGTTTGCAGTGCCGGCGCCCCGCGCGCTTCACGCGAACGGCAGCGCGCAAACCACGCCGCGCACGTCGCCGCCTTCGAGGACGACCGTGATCGCGGTCCCCGGCTCGAAATGCGGGCGCTTCATCACCGCCAGCGCGATCGGTCCGAAGGCGGGCGACACCACCGCCGACGTGACCTCGCCCGCGCTGCGTCCCTCGACCCGCACAGTCGCACCGGGCGCAACCGGCGCATCGAGCCGCAGCCCGGCAAGCTGCCACGTGATCTTGTCGTAGTTGATCTGGCGCGCGATGACTTCCTGACCGCTGTAGCAGCCTTTGGCCCCGGCGATAGCCGCACGCAGACCCGTTTCGAGCGGTGTGTAGGCGTCGGTCAGCTCGTGACCGGCGGCGGGCAGCCCGGCTTCGACGCGCAGCACGTCGTAGGCGTCCGGGGCCAGCGGTTCCGCTCCGCCCTGGCGCAGACGCGCTTCGAGCGTCCCGGCGGCCTCGACCGGGATCAGCAGCCGCCAGCCCAGGTTCAGCGCCGGTTCCGGCCCCAGCGCCCGCCCCTCGACGCCCGCCACTTCGAAGCTCACCAGCGCGCCCGGCTCCGGGACCTGCGTCAGTCCCAGTGCGGCCAGCATATCCGGCGCAGCAGGGCCGAGCAGGTCGAACTGGGCCAGCGTGTCGCTCGCGTCGAGCACGCTGACGTGATCCATGAAGAAGATCCGCCGCTGGAGATAGCGCGCCGTCGCCGGCCCGCGCCCCGGCAGCGTGATTACACCGAGCGCGCCATCTTCCGGCACCAGACGCCACACGTCGAGAATCCGCGCCGTGCCGGACGTCAGCACGGTCAACTGGGTGCGCCCGGGCTGAAGCTGGCGGATGTCGTTGGTCGTCTGCCGCTGGACGTACTCGTTCCGGTCCGGGCCGGTCAGGTGCAGCCAGCCCGGCTCCGGCACGCGCCAGAAGGTCGCGCCGCTGCGCCCGGCCCGGTAGCCAGTTCCCAATCGATCCACTTGCTCGTTCACTGCACGCTCCCTCTCCTTCTTACCGCAAATTCTAGGCAAGGCGGGTGGGCGGCGGCAAACGCGGCGCGGCGACCTGGGGTATAATCGCAGGCTGGCGCAACGAGCGGGATTGGCGCGCCTGGCCAGGCGGAGAGGGGGACGAGCTATGCGAGGATTGAGGCTGCATCCGGCCCGCGTGGCGCTGGCTGCCGCCGCGCTGGCCCTGGCAGCCCTGGCGTGCAACCTGACGACCGAAGACGAGCCGACCGCGACGCCGCCGCTGCCTTTCCTGCGCGTCACCAGCACCATCACGCCGGTTTTCGTGATCGAGACGCCGACTCCCACCCCGACCGATGTCGCGCTCGCCAACCCGACGCAGGCGCCCCCTACGGTCGTCAACTGCGTCCCGCAGACCAACTGGCCCGTCTATGTCGTCGTGCCGGGCGACACGCTCAGCCGCATCGCCGAGCGCACCCGCTCGACGACGGCGCAGCTTGCCCAGGCCAACTGCCTCGCCAACCCTGGGCTGATCTACGTTGGGCAGCGGTTGTACGTGCCGTCCCTGCCCCCCGCGCCGACCGCCACCCCCGCCCCGACTGCTGACGCGCGGCTGCCGGTCTTCTCCCAGGCGCTGACCGTCGATCCGCACTGGATCGGCGCGGATGGCCGCCCGGTGACCTATTCACGCACCGTCCGCATCCAGGCGGGCGAAGTGTCCAACGCCGCCTCGGTCACGTTCTACGCCAGCAACGCGGCGGGCGGCCCCGCGACGACCGTCGGCCAGGATCGTGATCCCTGGGACGGGGCGTTTGTGGACTACACCTTTCCGGCGCCCGGCACCTACACCTTCCAGGCAGCGGCTTCGAACGAATTCGGCAGCCGCAGCAGCACTGTGTTCACCGTGCGCTACGATCCGGGCTTCCAGCCACCCGGCGGCCAGCCCAACCGGCTGGTGATCGCGCCTTACGTGCGCATCGAGGGCGGCGCTTATGTGCTTCAGCCCGGCGCGACGGTGACGATCACCTGGCCGGACGCACCGGCAGGGGCGCTGCGCGTCGATTTCCTGCTCTTCCCAACCGGCACCGGCGTCGAGGGCGCGGGGCGTGTCATCGGGACCGATCCCAACGCCGCAGACGGCGCGACGGCGGCCTGGCTGGTCCCACAGGCGACGCTGGGGCACTTGCAGGGCCGCGCCTGGATGCCGGACGGCTCGGTGCAGCCCAGCGAGCTACAGCTTATCTACTCGGGATCGTAACGGGGCGGCATGATCGCGTGGTGGATCGTCGGACTGGCAGCCGGGCTGGTGGCGCTCGGACTGGTGCTTTACTGGCTGCTCGTCATCACCGAGGGGGTCTACCTGGGGCGGCGGGCCGTCATCTGGCTCTACGATCTCTACGCCACGCGTTATGACAGCATCAAGCAGTACGATCCCGAGACGGAGACGTACTTCCTGGCGCGCCCCCTGCTTGACCGGCTGAGTCACGTCCGGGCGCCCCTGTTGCTGGACGTGGCGACCGGCACGGGCCGCCTGCCGCTGGCGCTGCTGGAACAGCCCGCCTTCCAGGGGCGGATCGTCGCGCTCGACCTGAGCCGCAAGATGCTGAACGTTGCCGCCGGCAAACTGGCCCCTTATGGCGAGCGCGTCGCCCTGCTGCACCAGCGCGCCGAAGCCCTGCCCTTCCCCGACGAGACATTCGACGCCGTGACATGCCTCGAGGCCCTGGAGTTCATGATGGATCCGCCCGGCGTGCTGCGCGAGCTGGCGCGCGTCCTGAGGCCGGGCGGGCTGCTGGTGCTCACCAACCGCCAGGGCCGCGACGCGCGCCTGATGCCCGGTCAGACCTACCGGCACGACGCGCTGGAGCAGCTGTTGCGCGGGTCGATCGGCATGGCGCAGGTCGAGATCCAGCCCTGGCAGGTGGATTACCGCATCGTTTGGGCGGTCAAGCCGGGGATCGCGCCCGCTGCCGGGCCGCTCTCCCTAAGCGAGATCTGGCGCTGCCCGCGCTGCGAAGCGGTCGATCTCGTCCCGGTCGATGGCGCGTGGCGCTGTCTGACGTGCGAAGGGCTTGTCGCCACCGGGGCCGACGGCGTGATCGAAGCGGAGCGGGCCGCCGCCGAAGCCCGACGGTTGCACTAAGCGCCCGGCCCGGATTATAGTGAGCCTATCGTGAGCCTTGCGAGAGCGACCGGGTGTCCCTCCGCGCCCGGACCGAGGAGCCTGCCATGAGCGAACGCATTGTCCCTGCCGACGAGACCACCGCCCGCACGCTGAACGACACCGCGCTCCAGGCCGCGTGGATGCGATTTCTGGATTTCGACCGGGGATCGGTGCGCCAGAAGAAAACCCAATACCGCATCCGCACCCCGATCATCCTGCTGATGTTTCTCGCCAGCACGCTGGCGGTCGCCAGCACCTACGGTGACACGGTGGGCATCATCGGGGATCTGCGCGGGGTTCTGCGGGCGTCCCTGATCGTCATCCCCCTGGCCGCCGCCGGGCTGCTGGCCTATGCGTCCCAGTTCTCGCCCAGCCTGTCGTGGATCGCCTACCGGCTGGGCGCCGAGGAAATCCGCCAGCAGATTTACCTCTACCGCATGCAGGCCGGGCCGTACGCCGGGCGGGACCTCGAAAGCCAACAGCGCCTGCTGCTCGATCAGGTGCAGGAAGCCAGCAACCAGGTCCACAGCATCGGCGCCCCGGTCCCCTACCTGCAACTCAGCTTCACGACCGAGCCGGTCAAGCCGCCCACCGACCGCCCTGAAGACGACGGCTACTCGGCGCTCTCCGGCGACGACTATGTGCGCCTGCGCGTCATCCCGCAGACCGAATGGTATCTGCGCAGCCTGAACGCCAATTACGCCAAGCTGCGGCGCTGGCGGATCGCGATTCTGGTGGTCGCCGGGGCCAGCTCGGCGCTGGCGGCGCTCGGCGGCGAGCCGCTGGTCGCCGTGACGACGGCGCTGGGGATGGCGTTCGCGCAGTATGTCGATCTGAAGATGTACGGCCACACCTACGCCAACTACCATCACACCGCCGGGCGGCTGATCGACGAGGTCAGCGAGTGGCAGATCCTGCCGCCGCAGCGCCGCCTGGATCCGGACGTGGTCGGGCCGTTCGTGGATCGCATCGAGCGCATCTTCGAGGACGAGCGCAACAACTGGATGCGGCAGGCCGTCCAGGCGCAGACAGCCAACGAGCAGGCGCTGATGAAGCAGCTTGGGCGCGAGCCGTTCCGGATCGGCGCGCTGACCTTCGCCACGCTGCCGCAGTCCGCCGATCACGCGCCGGACCGGGGCACGACCCCGCCGGACGACACACCCCCACCGTCCACACCCTGACCTGTCCCCTGCGCGGATCGACGCAGCCCGGCGCGCAAAACGCCGGGTTTTTTGCCTCGTGCCGCGCCAAAATGTGCTACAATGGCGCGGTCGATCCAGGCTTGACAACACGCTTCAGGAGACTGTGCTGTGGAACTGCTGCCCACACAACTCGCCGCCCGTATCCGCACGGCCATCGAGGCCGCCCAGGCCGCCGGCGCGCTGCCGGACTTCGCGCTGCCCGAAAGCATCCCGGTGCAGCGCAGCGCCAAGCCGGAACTGGGGGACTATGCCAGCCCGGTCGCTTTGCAACTTGCGAAGCTGGCACGCCGCAAACCGCTAGAGGTGGCCGAGGTCATCGCCGCGCATCTGGCGCCGGGCGAGGCGGTGGGCGCGGTTGAGGTCGCGCCGCCCGGCTTTCTCAACTTCCGGCTGGCGGATGACTGGCTGCTGGCGCAGGTGGACGCGATCATCGCGGCGGATGATGAGGTCTTCACGCTGGCGATCGGGCGCGGGCAGCGGGCGCAGGTC
The DNA here is from genome assembly GCA_020724465.1 of Thermoflexus sp. Lineage (GTDB taxonomy): Bacteria > Chloroflexota > Anaerolineae > Aggregatilineales > Aggregatilineaceae > DYGX01. The sequence continues at coordinate 94,642 of DYGX01000010.1, read as the reverse complement.
GAGTGCGTCAGCGCCAACCCGACCGGGCCGATCACAGTCGGGCGGACGCGCGGCGGGGTGATCGGCAGCACCATGGCGAACATCCTGCGCGCCCTCGGCTACGACGTCGAAATGGAGTACTACTTCAACAACGCCGGGCGCCAGATGCAGCTTCTCGGCCAGAGCCTGCAAGCGCGCTATCGCCAGGCGCTCGGCCTGCCCGCGGACTTCCCGCCCGACGGGTACCAGGGCGATTACCTCGCCACCATCGCGCAGGAGTTGATCGCGCAGCACGGCGACACGCTGCGCGACGAGCCGTGGCAACGGTTTAAGGACGAAGCCGAAGCTGCTATCTTCAAATGGATTGAGCGGTCCCTGGCGCGGGTCAACATCCGTTTCGATGTCTTCTTCAACGAGAACAGCCTGTACGAAGACGGCAGCGTGTGGAAGGTGCTCGATCTGCTTGAGGCGCGCGGCTACGTCTATCGCGCCGTCACGCGGGAGGGCGCCAGCGAGGAAGAGCGCGCGAAGGTCCCGCCGGATGCCCAAGACGCGATCTGGTTCCGCTCGACGCGGCTGGGCGACGAAGAAGACCGCGTGCTGGTCAAGTCCACCGGCGAGCCGACCTACGTCCTGCCCGACATCGCCTATCACATCAACAAGCTGGAGCGCGGCTTCACGTACCTGATCAACGTCCTGGGCGCGGACCATATCGTCGAGGCGCAGACGGTAGCGCGCGGGCTGCTGGCGGCGGGCTACGATCCGGGGCCGGTCCACGTGCTGCTGCACCAGTTCGTCACGCTGGTGGAAGGCGGTGAGACGCGGCGCATGAGCACCCGGCGCGGCGAGTACGTCACGCTCGACGAGCTGGTCGACGACGTCGGGCCGGATGTGGTGCGCTATTTCATCCTGGCGCGCAGCCCGAACAGCCACCTGGAGTTCGACCTCGACCTGGCGCGCAAGCACGCCAACGAGAACCCGGTCTTCTACATCCAGAACGCGCACGTGCGCTGCGCCGGGATCTTCCGCCAGGCCGCCGAAGCGGGCCTGACCGACGAGGACGCGGATCTGTCGTTGCTGGGCGAGCGCGAGCGCCAGTTCATCACCAAACTGCTCGAAATGCCGGAAGTGCTGGTCGAGGCATACGAGGAGCTGGCTCCGCACAAGCTGGCCTTCTACGCCCTCGACCTGGCGCGGCAGTTTCACCCGATGTACGAGGAAGTGCGCGTGCTGCACAGCGAGGTCCCGCTCGACCTGGCGAAAGCCCGCCTGCGCCTGTACCGCGCCGCCCGGATCGTGTTCCGCCGCGCGCTGACGCTGATGGGCATGTCCGCGCCGGACGTGATGTAACCCCAGCAATCGTCCTAGAGAGCAGCCGTCCCGAAGGAGTTGCATCCCCTTGACCATCAAACCTGACCACTGGATCCGCAAGATGGCGCTGGAGCACCGCATGATCGAGCCATTTGTCGACGAGCAGGTGCGCAACGGCGTGATCAGCTATGGTGTCTCATCGTACGGGTACGACATTCGCATCGGCAACACGTTCAAAATTTTCACCAACGTTTTCAGCGCGATCGTCGACCCGAAGGACTTCGACCCGAAGTCGATGGTCGACTACGTGGGCGACGTGTGCATCATTCCGCCCAACTCGTTCGTGCTGGCGCAGACCGTCGAATACTTCCGCATCCCGCGCAACGTGCTGACGATCTGCGTCGGCAAGAGCACCTACGCGCGCTGCGGCCTGATCGTCAACGTCACGCCCTTCGAGCCGGAGTGGGAAGGCTACGTCACGCTGGAGATCAGCAACACCACGCCGCTGCCCGCCAAGATCTACGCCAACGAGGGCATCGCGCAGGTACTGTTCTTCGAGGCGGACGACGTGTGCGAAGTGTCGTACGCCGACAAGAAGGGCAAATACCAGGGCCAGCAGAACATCGTCCTGCCGAAGGTCTAGACACCACCCGCCCGATGAGCCTGCCCGAATCCCCTGCCGGCCTGACCAACGCCCCCTTCCCCGCGGATCCCGCGCCGCCGGACGACCTGCCGCCGGTCGATCCGCGGCTGCTGGCGCTGCGGGCGGCGCTGGCGGGCATCATGACGGTGGCCGGCGAGTATCATAGCCGCCAGCCCAACCAGGGCCGGCTCTATATCTTCCGCGGCAGGCTCACACAGCCGCCGCAGCGCGCCTTCGCCCTGCTCAAAGAGCGTTTTCATCCGCTGGACTTCCGGCCCATGCTGCTCAACGAGCACGGTGAGGACGCGGTCGTGGCCATCGAGGGGCTAGACGCCGCGCGCCAGGTCCGGACGCGACCCTGGCTACATCTGGTGCTTCTGCTGCTGACCGTCCTCACCACGACCGCGATGGGCGCCGCCCTGACCGGCATCCCCAGCGGCGACATTGTGCGCGCCATCCAGGCGCAGCGGTGGCACATCATCTGGTCGGCGCTGCGCGACGGGCTGCCGTTCTCGCTGACGCTGCTGGGCATCCTGGGCGTGCACGAGATGGGCCACTACATCGCCGCGCGGCGGCACGGCATCCAGGTCACACTGCCGTTCTTCATCCCGCTGCCGTTGCCGAACTCGCTGGGCACGATGGGCGCGGTGATCTTCATCAAAAGCCCGCTGCACAACCGCCGCGCCCTGTTCGACGTGGGCCTGGCCGGGCCGCTGGCCGGGCTGCTCATCGCCCTGCCGCTGTATCTGATCGGGCTGGGGATGCCGCAGACCGTCGGGCTGCCGCTGAGCTGGATCGAGATGGGCATCACGCGCGTCTCCAACCCCCCGCTGCTTGCGGCGCTGGCCGGGTGGGTCTATCCGGAAATCACCAATCTGGACCGGGTCGTGCTCTACGGGCACCCGATGGCGCTGGCGGCGTGGTTCGGCGTGCTACTGACGGGGCTGAATCTGCTGCCGCTGGGGCAGTTCGACGGCGGGCACGTGGCCTACGCGCTGCTCGGGCGGCGCGCCTGGCCGCTGGCATACGCGACCTTCGCGCTGCTGATCGTGATGGGCGTGATGGGCGCGTGGATCGCCTGGCTGATCTGGGCGCTGATCGGCTTCTTCACCGGGCTGCGCCACCCCCCGCCCCAGGACGACCTGACGCCCCTCGGCTGGTGGCGCGTGGCGCTGGGGGTGCTGACCGCGATCCTCTTCGCGCTGATCATCGTGCCGGTCCCCTTCTACACCGGGTGACGCGCGAAGCGCGTTTTACGGCGGCGAGTTGTCGAACTCCGGCTGCCAGCGGTCGGCGTCGGGCGCGTCCAGCGCGAACAGGCTCAGCAGCAGGCGGCTGCGCGCCGAGTAGTAGACGAGATAGGGCGCGCCGGCGCGCATCGGCACATCGGGCGGCGCAACATACGGCGCGAAGCTGTAATCGCCGATGATGTACGTGAACGGCAGCTCCGGCCGGTTGGTCGACGTCATCCGCACCTGAAGCGGTCCGCGCGCGTAGCGGACCGGCCGGGCGCTGAAAGCTTCGGGCAGGAACATGCGGACGTTGGTGAAAATAATCCCCGCGAAGATCACGAAGAACACCAGCACAATCACGCCGATCAGCACGCCGCCCCACGACAGAGTGACGCCCTCGGAGAGCAGCAGCGCGCCAACCTGTACCACCAGCGCCAGCGGGCAGAGCAGCAGCGCCAGCGCCACGCAGCCCGCGATGGCGACCGTCCGGCGCTGGGCAGGCGTCAGGCGGCCGGTGCGGTTGACGGCGAGCCTGGCAGCCATCTCAGGCGAGGCCGGGAGCGCGGGTCCGGAATCGTCAAAGTGAGCCATGTGGGGTCCTCAACGGGCAATCAACGCGGCGCGGGCATGGAGTATACCCAACCGGGCGGCGGGCGCTACGGGTTGACACGCGGGCGCGCGCGAAAGACGCGCCCTTCCTGCGTGGCGACGAGGATCCAGCCTTCCGGGGTGATCGCGAGGTCAATCGGGTGCTGCGGGAAGAACCCGCGCCCGGCGATTGAGATCCCCGCCAGCGAGCGGTGCTGGATGGGCGGGGCGCTGCTCGGCACGACCGTGTCCAGCGCGCCGGTCGGCGAGCCGTCCGCAAAATCCAGCGCCACCAGCGCATAGCCCGCCGGCTCGACCAGGCTCCACGAGCCGCTCAGCACAACGAGCAGGTCGCCCCGCCACAGCGCGAACGCATCCGCGAGATAGAACGCGGCGGCAGCGGGGGCGCTCTGCACGGGGAGCAGCACGGCGGGCGGCTGCGTCCCGGCGCACTCCGGCGCGTCGGGCGCAGACAGGGCGCGATCGCCGGGGCAGGCCGGGAAGCCGTAATCGCCGCCGGGCACGACGCGGTTCAGCTCCGCCGGGGCTTCGGGGCCGCCCCCGTCAACCAGCCACAGCTCGCCCGTGTCAGGATGCCACGCCAGACCGCCCGGCCGGTAGAAACCGGTCGCTTCCTCGCGCTCGTCCGAGCCGTCGAGCGCGAAGCTCAGCAGGCGGCCAGGGCGCGCCTCGCCCGCGTCGCAGCGCAGGCAGCCCGCCCCCACGCCCACATACAGCCGGCTGTCGGGGCCGACCGCCAGCGCGCCTGGCCAGAAGCCGGTGTCATAGGGCAGCGCGTCGACCAGCAACGTGTGCGTCTCGAACCGGCCGTCTCCGTTTGTGTCGTCCAGCCGCGTGATGCCGCCCGGCCCGGCAACGATCAACGCTCCATCATGCGCGGTCAGCACGCCCGGCAGCGCCAGGCCGGACGCGACCGTTTCCGGCGGCGCTTCGGGGAACCCGTCCCCATCGGCATCGCGCAGGGCGCGCACCTCGCCCGCCGCCGTGTGGAGCAGGTAAAGCGTCCCATCCGCTGCGAGGGCCATCCCGCCCAGGGTGGGAGCCGCCTCGGGGCGCGGCACGTCGTCCAGCACGACCTCAAAGCACATCAGGCGGATGTCGTGCAGCGGGACCCACTCGACGATGTCGCACGGCGGGCCGGCCCCCACGATCGGCTCGCGCGGGATGGGGGTCGGATACGGGGGCAGCGGCTCGGCGGCGGGACCGCAGGCGGCGATCAGGGCTGCGGCCAGCACCAGCGCGGCCAGAGAGCGTCGGCTCACGGCGGACCAGGCTCCGGCAGGGTACGCGGCAGGCGAAACGGGCGCGATCATAGCCCGCCGCGCCCGATCGCGCCACCGCCGCACAGCCGCCGCTTGGCGGACGCGCGCGGGTCTGCTACAATGCCGCGCGTTGTTGGAGAGAGCAGCGTATGCAGCACTATCGACGTCAGGTTGCCGGCGGAATCCTGTTCATCACACTCGTGTTGATCGCCGTCGTGGTGGTCACCGGTGTAGATAGCCTGCTGGCCAGGCTCGACCACTTCCCGGTAATCTACTTCGTCCCGGTCTTCGTCCTCAAGCTGGTTAACTGGACGCTGCGCTACATTGAGTGGCGCTATTTTCTGGGCGTGATCGGCGTGCGGACACGCTGGCGCGGCCCAACCACGCCGGCGACGCCCACCACCCCGCCGACCATCCGCGAGCGCGACAGCATGATCCTGTGGCTGGCCGGTCTGACGCTGGCCGTCAGCCCTGGCAAGCTGGCCGAGGTGCTCAAGGCGCTGGTGCTGAAGCACCTGACCGGTGTGGAGTTCTCGCGCAGCGCCCCGGTCGTGTTCATGGAGCGGCTGGTCGATGGGCTGGCGGTGATTCTGCTGGCGGGGGTGTCGCTGGCGTTTGTCACCGGGTCACTGCCGGGCAGCGACCTGTCAAGCGGGTATGCCGTGGCGGTGCTGGTGGGGACGGCCGCCGTCCTGCTGGCGGGGATCGCGCTGCTGCAGGTGCGCCCGCTGGTCCTGGGCCTGATCGACCGCAGCGCGCGCTGGCCGCTGATCGGGCGCTCGCATGGCGCGCTGCGCACGCTCTATGACTCCAGCTATGAGCTGCTCAAGCTGCGCCACCTGGGGCCGATGACGCTCGTCGGCGTGGGCGCCTATTTCACCGACGCGGTCGGGTTCTATATCCTGCTGCGCGGGCTGGGCGTGGAAGGCTCGGCGGCGCTGTTCGCCCAGGCGGTGTTCATCCTCGGCTTCTCGGTGATCATCGCGGCGCTGTCGGCCATGCCGGGCGGCGCCGGGGGCCGCGAGCTAACCATCGGCACGCTGCTGGCCGGGGTGGCCGGCCTGTCGCGCGGGGACGCCGGGACCGCAACCTTCCTCATTTCGCTGTTTCAGGTTTGGGCCGGCGTGCTGGTCGGGCTGGTGATCATCGCGCTGTTCCGCAACACGCTCTTTCCCCCCGCTCTGGACCGCGAGATCGCCGTCTACCGCGCTGCGCGCCAGCCCTGACCGGGCAATCCACACTTTCGACATACTGCGTTCATCAGTCCTTCATAATCTTTCTGTAGGCTTGAGACAACGTTGCTGGAACACACACGTTGGGAGAGTGAGCCATGACTATGCGACTGGTCAAAACGGGATGGATGGTGGCTATCGCCGTCGTCGTGATCGGGGCTTCGCTGGCGCTGCTGGTCGAGCCGAGCGCCGCGCAAGGCCCTGGCGGGCGCGGCTGGAACGAGAACCGCCCAGGGCGGAACGCGCAGGGCTGGGGCCAGCAGGCGCAAACCCAGACGCGCGACCCGGAACTCTGCTGCGGTCTGGGTCCGCGATGGGACGTCACCGCCGGACGCGGACGCGCGGGGTTCGGTGGTCCGCCGGAGACAGGCTTCCGGAACCTGCCCCCGGCGGTTCCCGGTGAGGTGCCGGACGAAGTCGTCCAGGCCTTGATCGCGGGCTGGATGGATGAGTACCAGGCGTACCAGCTCTATCAAGCGGTGATCGATCAGTTCGGGCCGGTGCGCCCGTTCGTGAACATCCAGCGCGCAGAAGCACAGCATCTGGCCGCGCATGAAGCGATGTTCGAGCGGTACAATCTGGAGCTGCCCGCCGCGCCGGATGTCGAACCGCCGACCTTCGCTTCGCTGGCAGAAGCCTGCGCCGCCGCACGGGACGCCGAGAGCGCCAACGCCGCGCTGTACGACGACTGGCTGGCGGCAGTGCAGGATTACCCGGACCTGACGCAGGTCTTCACGGCACTGCGCGACGCCTCGCTAAATCACCATCTGCCGGCCTTCGAGCGCTGCGCCGGGTAGCCGCCCGCGCACCGGGCACCGCACCCACACAGACAAAACCGCCGGAGCGGCCTGCACCGCCCGGCGGTTGGCTTTGGATCCGGCGGCGGCCCGTTTGTCATATGCCCGGCATAGGGGTAGGATTGGCTCACCAGTCTATCCTCTCTCTTCGGCGATCGCGCATGACAACCTGGAAACGCACGCTCTATTTGCTCGTCTTCGTCCAGCTCGTGTCTGCCATTGGCATGTCGAGCATCTTCCCGTTTCTGCCGCTGTATGTCGAATCGCTGGGCAGCACGACCGGCCTGAGCATCGAGGTGCTGGCCGGGCTGGTCTACTCGACTCAAGCCTTCGCCATGATGGTCGCCGCGCCGTTCTGGGGCGCGCTGGCCGACCGCTACGGGCGCAAGCCGATGGTCGTGCGGGCAACGCTTGGAGGCGCGATCATTGTCGCGCTGATGGGGTTCGCCCAGTCCGCCGAGCAGCTTGTGGCGCTGCGCGCCGTGCAAGGTCTGGTAACGGGCGTGATTTCGGCGATCACGGCGCTGGTGGCGTCCATCGTCCCGCGCGAGCGAGCTGGCTACGCGCTCGGTCTGTTGCAGGTCGGGCTGTGGGGTGGGATCTCGGTCGGGCCGCTGCTCGGCGGCGCAACGGCAGACCTGTTTGGGTTCCGCGCCGCCTTTCTGCTGACGGCTGCGCTGCTGGCCGTCGCGGGGGTGGTGGTCTGGCGGATGATCGACGAGCACTTTTCGCCGCTGCCCTCGGCGGTGGGCCGGCGCCCGAACTTCCTCGGCGCGTGGCAGCACGTCGTCTCGATGCCGGGCGTTTCGTCGACCTATCTGGCGCGCTTCCTCAACGAGCTGGCGCGCAACGTGGTGATGCCCTTCACCCCGCTGTTCGTCGCCAGCCTGACGACGCGCGAGGCCGGCATCGCGACCATCACCGGGGTGATCACCGCGCTCTCCGCGCTGGCCGGGACGATTGCGGCGGTGTACCTGGGCCGGCTGGGGGACCGTGTCGGGCACAAGCGCGTGCTGATCGCCTCGGCAGCGGGAGCGGCCCTGTTCTACTTCCCGCAGAGCGCGGTGAACGCGGTCTGGCAGTTGCTGGTGCTCCAGGCGCTGACCGGCTTCGCTGCCGGCGGTGTCATGCCGACGCTGAGCGCGCTCCTGGCCACCTACACCGATCCGGGCGAGGAAGGCGCGGTCTACGGGCTGGAATCAGCGATCATGTCCGCGGCGCGCGCGGCGGCACCTCTGGCCGGGGCGGCGCTGGTCGGCTGGTTCGGGCTGCGGGCGCTGTTCACCAGCACGGGGATCGTCTTTCTGGTGCTGGCCCTCGCAGCGGCGCGGCGGCTGCCATCAGGACGCGCCGTACGGCGGGCACCTGCCACCACGATCACCACCGCGCGTTAGAAGGCCTGGGCTGCGCGGGGTATAATCCCCCTGACGGCAACATCCCCCGGATCGCCGGGAAGTGTGCGGCACAGTCCGCCTGGTGGCGAGGTGAATATGTCCGATCTGTTTGAGTACGCCCGCGGGCAGCGCCAGCACAGCTACGCGCCGCTGGCGGTCCGCATGCGCCCGACCACGCTGGACGAGTTCGTCGGCCAGAGCCATATCATCGGGCCGGGCCGCCTGCTGCGCCGCGCTATCGAGGCGGACCAGCTTACCTCGATCATTCTGTGGGGGCCGCCCGGCAGCGGCAAAACCACCCTGGCGAACATCATCGCCAACAACACCAAGCGTCATTTCAGCCGGCTCAACGCCGTGACATCCGGCGTCAAGGAACTGCGCGAGTTGATTGCAGCGGCGCAGGATCGCATGGGCATGTACGGCCAGGGGACCGTGCTGTTCATCGACGAGATCCACCGCTGGAACCGCGCCCAGCAAGATGGCCTGCTGCCCTATGTCGAGGACGGGACGGTCGTGCTCGTCGGCTCGACGACCGAAAACCCCTTCTTCTCGCTGGTCAATCCCCTGCTCAGCCGGAGCCGTGTCTTTCAATTGGTTCCGCTCACAGACGATGAAGTCATCGAGATTCTGCACCGGGCGCTGGAAGACCCGAAGCGCGGGCTGGGGAATATGCCCATCCGCCTGACTGACGAAGCCGCCCGGCATCTGGCGCAGGTGGCGCAAGGCGACGCGCGCAGCGCACTCAACGCGCTGGAACTGGCGGCGCGCACCACCCCGCCCGGCCCCGGCGGCGCGATCTTGATCGACCTGGACGTCGCGCAGGAAAGCATCCAGCGGCGGGCCGTGCGCTACAACCGCGGCGGGGACGAGCATTACGACACGGTCAGCGCCTTCATCAAGAGCGTGCGCGGCTCGGATGTGGACGCGGCGCTGTACTGGATGGCGAAGATGCTGCACGCCGGGGAAGACCCGCGCTTTATCCTGCGGCGGATGTACATCCTGGCGAGCGAGGACATCGGCATGGCCGACCCGAACGCGCTGGTCGTGGTCTCGGCGGCGGCCAACGCCTTCGAGTGGGTCGGGATGCCCGAAGGGCATTACTTCCTCTCGCACGCCTGCATCTACCTGGCAACCGCGCCCAAGAGCAACAGCGCGGGCGCCATCTGGAAGGCGCTCGACCATATGGAGAAGGTCGGTCCCGGACCGGTCCCCTTCTACCTGCGCGACAAGTCCGACACGCTCTACGGCGAGGCGCGCGCCAACTATCAGCAGGCCATGGAAAGCGCGGTCGGCGAGCTGGGAGAATACCAGTACCCGCACGATTTCCCCGGCGGGTGGGTCGCACAGCGTTATCTGCCGGAAGGCATGGAGCCGCCCGGCTGGTACCAGCCCAAAGACATCGGCTACGAGCGCGAGGTCGCGGCGCGGCTGGCGGCGCTCAAGAGTCAGGCCGAGGGCGAAGAGAGCGCGTCATAGGGGTTCATCCCCCGGCCCTTCTTCCTCGTACGCGGGGGAAAAGGGAGCACAGGTACGGCGACAGAAAGCCCCTCTCCCCGCGGCGCAGCCGCAAGAGGGAGAGGGGTTTGGGGTGAGGGGAAAACACGGGCCTGGTTTATGCCAGGCCCCTACCGTTAGGTTCCCGCTCACAGCGCGGCCAGCAGACGCTCGCCAAACCCGGATGGCTCGCTGCGCTCGACGACCACATCGCGCGCGTCGTGGAAGGCCAGAAAGTCGCGCATGGCCTCGGCCACGCCGGATACCAGCTCGTCGTCCGGCGCCACGCCCGGCTCCAGGTGGAGCGCCTTCAGGCGCAGCGTGCCCGTCTTGCGCTCCAGCTTGGGGTCGAAGCGGCCCACCAGACGATCGCGGTGCAGGATCGGCAGGCAGAAGTAGCCCCAGATGCGCTTCGGCGCGGGGGTGTAGGCTTCGAGCCGCTGGCGAAATCCCCAGATCATCTCGTCGCGTCCGGTGGTCCAGAACAGGCTGTCGAACGGGCTGAGGAACGTGGTGCGGGCCGGACGGATGGCACCGTCGCGCGCCCGCTCGACCAGCGACAGCGCGTCGCGGTGCACCAGCATCGGCGCCACTCCGTCGAGCGTCTCGGCCGGCACCTCGATCAAAACCCCTTCGGCCACCAGCTCGCGCAGCACGGGCGTGGATTCGCCGCGCTTGAGGTAGGCGTAGGCGGCAAGCTGCCCGCCGGTGGCGATCCCTGCGGCGCGTGCGGCCTGCTCCAGCCGGAAGGAAACCATCTCTTCGTGCGTGACCGGAGCCGTATCCACCCACTCCGGCAGAACCCGCTCGCGCAGTTCGTAGACGCGCTGGAAGCCCGGACGATCCGCGATCATGACCGCGCCGGTGTCGAAAAGGTATTCGAGCGCGGCCTTGGTCGGTTTCCAGTCCCACCACGGTCCGCGCTTTGGCCCGTCGTAGGCGAAATCACTCGCGCGCAGACCGCCTTCGGCCTGGATGCGTGCGCTGACGTGTTCGATCACCTGCCGGTTCGCGGGCCGGTGGCTCCAATCGCCCCAGCCGTGCCCGTTCGCATAGCGCGCCATGACGGGCAGGCTATAGCGGTAGTGCTTGAGCGGGATGATTGAGGCGGCGTGCTGCCAATACTCGAACAGGCGGCGTTCCGCCGGGCCGTAGATCAGGCGGTCGAAGTCGGCGGGGTCGTAGCGCCCCAGGCGGCTCCACAGCACCAGGTACTGGCTGCGGTGAACCATCTGGAGCGTGTCGATCTGCACGCAGCCAAGCTGCTCGACCGTCTCATAAATCGCGTTGAGGTCTGTGGGCCGGCGAGTGGTCAGCGGGGTGGTCAGCCGCTGCGCCTCGAGAGCGAGCGCGCGAACGGCCGCCAGTGCGAGCGGCGACGCATCCAGACTCATGGCAGACTCCTTAGCGCGAATCTATCCGTTGCCAGGATCCTCATAATAGCACGTTTGTTCTGCAGCGTCAACGCGACGCAGCCGGCCGGGGTAGCCTGATCGGCGCAGGTTCGCTATGATCGGCGGCGAACTCTCATCGGTGGGATCGAGCGGAAGCGAGCTTATGAATACCCGTCCTGCTTGGGGTGTGCTGTTTTTCGGGGCCGTGATCGTCGGCGCGCTGATCCTCTCGCCGCTGTGGCTGCCGGAGCTGGCGCCGTACATCGAGGAGCCGGTGGACGAGGCGCCCTTCCCCGATGCGTTCTACAGCTTGTCAAGCGAGGCGCAGGAGATCTACACCAGCATGTACGAGCGCGACCGGCAGATGGCGATCGATTTCGTCGCCGCGCGGCTGCAAACCCCGGAGCCGCTCGACGAGCCGAACCTGCCGCTGATCGACCCGGATCCGGGCGGCGTGACCTTGCTGCTGACCGGCAACTTCGTCACGCTGGATCCGGTGCGCGGCGCTTTAGGCACGGCCAACCTTTACCGGCTGTCGGACGGTCGGCGGCTGCTGCGCCTGGAGAACCTGGACGTCGTCGGCGGGCCGGAGCTGCACGTCCTGCTGAGCGCCTACCCCAACCCGACCACCAAATCCGATCTGGACCAGCTTCCCCAGTACCATCTCGACCTGGGTCCGCTCAAAGCGGGTGCGGGCAGCCAGAACTACATCATCACCGACCCGGCCTTTAACGTCGAACGCTATACCAGCGGCAGCGTTGTGATCTACTCGCTGCCCTACGAGACGGTTTTCAGCTACGCGTCGCTGGCGCCGCCGCCCGCCTAGCGGTTGTCATGAACCTGGCAAGCCAGAACAGGGAGAAGCGGGTATCCGGCGCAGGGACAGGCAGGCCCAGACCGTATCACGCGAGGGGGTTGGGCCGCGGGCGCAGCAAGCTGCGCCCCTACCAGGACCGGCGCTTGTATAAAGTCCGTAACACGCCCTAACAAGTGGGGCGCATCATACAACCGATCGGAGAAACCCGGATGGACGACTACCCGACTCTCGACCCGCCCTTCAGCGCGCTCGCGACCGTCTACGACCGCGCCGGACTGGCCGAGTACGCCGCCGACGCCGTCGGGCGCTATGTCGCCTTCGCGCTGCAAAACGACTGGGTAGGCCGCCGCGTGGTCGATATCGGCTGCCGGACGGGCCTCACCAGCCAGTGGCTCCACGAGCAGGGCTACCGCGTGACAGCCACCGAGGAAAGCCCGGCGCTGCTCCAGGCCGCTGCCGCGCGCTTCGCCGGCTACGAGTCCGCCATCGACCCGCCCGATTTCGTCCAGTGCCCGCTGAGCGATCTGGGCCGCCTGCCGGGTCCGGTCGATCTGGCGCTGGCCATTGACGGCATCTTCAACGCGGCCAGCAGCTTGCGCGATCTGGAAGCGATCTTTCGCGGGGTGCACGCCGTGCTGGACACAGACCGCCCGCTGATCTTCGATATGGAGACGATTGGCGGGCTGGCAGCCAGCGCACAGGCCCCGGTGACAGTTCTCTATGACGACCCGCGCGAGCTGACCGTGATCGCCCGCGCGCGTTTCAGCTTCGAGGCGCTGTGCCGCACCACGCACTTCACCATCTGGCGCCTGACAGACGCTGGCTGGCAGCGCAGCGACGAGCATCACCTGGCGCGCGGCTACCCGGTGCAGGCCATTCGCACCATGCTGGAACGCGCCGGCTTCGCCCTGCACGCCCTGCTCTCGCCGGACATGCAGCCGCTTGACCCCGGGCACGAGCATCCGGCGCGCGTCGTGTTCATCGCTCAAAAACAAAACGCGGGCGCCGCTTAAGACGCCCGCGTGACCACACGCCGGGTCACTTGCCATAGGCGGACTGTCCCACCGCCTCGGGCGCGGGCAGCTCTGGCCCCGGTTCGGCTGCGACGGCAGTCTGGGGTGCCGCCTGTGCCTGGCTGGACGTGATCAGCACCACCGAGCCGATGATGACCGCCGCGGCGACCAGCGTCCGGACACTGAGCGCCTCGCCAGCCAGCGCCCAGCCCAGCATCAGCGCAACGACCGGGTTGACATAGGCGTAGCTTGCAGCGCGCGCCGCCGTCGTGTGCCGCAGCAGCCAGATGTAAGCGGTGAACGCCACCAGCGAGCCGAAGACCGCCAGATAGCCCAGCGCCAGCGCCGACTTGACCGAGATCGCGTCCAGGTTCAGCGCCGACCACTCGCCCGCCAGAGTCCCGGCCAGGCCGAGCCACAGGCCGCCGGCGAGCATCTCCAGGCCGGTCGCCATCAACGGGGCGCGGGGCAGCGGCGCCCGGCGCGAGTAGAGCGAGCCGAGCGACCACGTCACAGTCGCGATCACCAGCGCGGCGATGCCCATCGAGTCAAACTGCTCGCCGCCGATCAGATCAGCCGGCCCGGCCAGCAGCGTCACGCCGGCCAGCCCGCCCGCCAGCCCGGCGGCCATGCGCCGGGTCGGGCGCCGCCCACCGAACAGCAGCCAGTCGAGCAGCACCATCCAGATCGGCACGGCGCTCACCATCACCGCCGCCAGGCCGGACGGGACATACTGCTCGGCCCAGGTAACGCCGCCGTTGCCGCCCAGCAGCATCAGCCCGCCGACGATCAGGCCAGTGCGCGAGTGCAACCGCGTCGGGTTGGGGACGCCGCGCAGCCGCATCCAGACATACAGCACGCCGCCGGCAAAGAGAAAACGGGACGACGCCATCAGAAACGGCGGGATGGTCTCGATGGCATAGCGGATGCCGAGATAGGTCGAACCCCAGACGAAGTAGAGGGTCGCCAGCGCCAGCGCCATCTGCCAGCGCGGCGACAGGTTGCCGACTCGATCGGACATAGCTGCCTAGCCCTCCTTGTGTATCGCTATCGGCAGCGCGGTGATTTCTTTCACCGTCTCCAGGACGATCGTCGTGCGGGTAGACTGAATATTTTGCTGCGCGGCGAACTGCGTGCGCAGTAGCTCCCCCAAAGCCGCGGTGTCGCGCACGCGCACCTTGACGAGATAGCAGTCCTCGCCGGCCACGTGGTGCACCTCAAGCACTTCAGGCAGCGCGGCCAGCGCCCGGCTGGTCGGCAGATCGTCGGCGCGGTCGTTGGTCCGCACCAGAATGAAGGCGGTCAGGCCCAGGCCGAGCGCCCGCGGATTGACCCGCGCCGTGTAGCCCTGAATGACGCCGGATGCTTCCAGCTTGCGGATGCGTTCCAAAATGGCCGAAGGCGCCATGCCCAGCCGCCGCGCGATCTCGGCGTTGGACGTCCGCGCGTCTTCCTGAAGAATATTCAGGATTTGAGAGTTAATCTCGTCTATCATTCGGCGATTTCTCCATTTTTATGATTTTACTTCGTTTCTTGGCCCAATGTCAAGATGAAACGTCATCGCCAATTGAGACACGCGGCGCAACAAAAAAACGGCGGGCCTGGCGGCCCGCCGGACTGGGTTTTCGCGCCCCTAGGCGCCGTGCTCGGGAATCGGGCGGCAGCACAGCACAAGCTGCTTGGCGGCCAGCACGTCGTCCACCCGCCCCACCGGCGTGACATGCGGCGCCTCGTGCAGCAGTTCTGGATTGGTGCGCGCTTCCTCGGCGATCTTCAGCATCGCCTCGACGAAGCGGTCGCAGGCTTCCTTGGACTCGGTTTCGGTCGGCTCGATCAGCAGCGCCTCGGGCACGATCAGCGGGAAGTAGTTGGTTGGCGGGTGGATGCCGTAGTCCATCAGGCGCTTGGAAATGTCCAGCGCGTGAACGCCCTCGATATCCTTCCAGTGTCCCTCGCAGACGAACTCGTGCCCGCACATGCGGTCGAAGGGCATGGGATAGACGCCCTTGAGGCGCGCGCGGATGTAGTTCGCGTTGAGCACAGCGTGATCGGTGACGGAGCGCAGGCCCTGCGCGCCGTAGGTCGCGATATAGGCAAACGCCCGCACCATCATACCGAAGTTGCCCCAGAACGCCTTGAGCCGCCCGATGCTCTGTTCGGGCATGGTGAACCCGTAGAGCGGCGGGTTTTCGTCGTCCCCTTCTTCCAGGACGGTCACCACGGGGCCAGGCAGGAACGGCGCCAGCTTTTCGCCCGCCGCGACCGGCCCGCTGCCGGGGCCGCCACCGCCGTGCGGCGTGCTGAAGGTCTTGTGCAGGTTGTAGTGCATGACGTCGAAGCCCAGGTCCGCCGGTTTGGCGACGCCGAGCATGGCGTTCATGTTCGCGCCGTCCATGTACATCAGGCCACCGCAGCCGTGAATGGCGTCCACGATATCTTTGATATGGGTTTCGAAGACGCCGAGGGTGTTGGGCACGGTGATCATCATGCCAGCGACATCGTCGCCGCACACCTCGTGCAGCTTGTCGAGATCGACATCGCCGTTCTCGTCCGAGGGGATCTCGACCACCTGCAGCCCTGCCATCGCGGTCGTGGCGGGGTTGGTGCCGTGGGCGCTGTCCGGCACGATGATCTTGGTGCGATGCCCCTCGCCGTTCGCCAGATGATAGGCGCGGATCATCAGGATGCCGGCGAACTCGCCCTGCGCCCCGGCGGCGGGCTGCAGGCTGACGGCCTTCATCCCGCTGATCTCGGCCAGCCACTGCTGCAGGGTGTACATCAGCGCCAGCGCGCCCTGCGTCGCGGTTGGGTCCTGTAGGGGGTGCGCCAGCGCAAAACCGGGCAGGCGCGCCATGTCTTCGTTCAGCTTGGGGTTGTACTTCATGGTGCACGACCCCAGCGGGTAGAAGCCGGTGTCGATCGAGTGGTTGAGCTGGCTGAGACGCACGAAATGGCGCACGACGTCCAGCTCGCTGACTTCCGGCAGATCCAGGTCTGCGCGCAGCAGGTCGGCGGGCAGTTCGGCTTCCGGCACGTCTGTCTTGGGCAGCGACACGCCCACACGGCCGGGCGCGCCCAGCTCGTAGATCAAGGGTTCAAGAGGCTCGGGGGCGCCGTTCGCCGGGCCGGTCTTCAGTTCGGTCAGTTTCTCGGTTTCCATCTTCGCCATCCTGTCCCCTGCTTAATGGGTGTGCTCGTGCCCGGCGTGGGCCTCGTGGTCGCGCAGCGCCTCGACCAGCGTGTCGATCTCATCCTTGGTGTTCGTCTCGGTGACCGCCACCAGCATCTGGTTGGCGCGGTTGGGGTAATCCTGGCTGAGATCGTAGCCGCCGACGATGCCCCAATGCTCCAGCAGGTAGTCGTTCAGTTCGGCCACCGGGCGCGGACAGGTGACCACGAATTCCTTGAAGAACGGCTTGGTCATGTCCACGCTGTAGCCATCGAGTGCGTCGATCTGGGCCGCGGCGTAATGCGCCTTGTGATAGCACAGCTCCGCGACGCGGCGCAGACCGTGCTTGCCCATCAGGCTCAGATAGATACAGGCCGCCAGCGCCATCAGACCCTGGTTGGTGCAGATGTTGCTGGTGGCTTTTTCGCGGCGGATGTCCTGCTCGCGCGGGCGCAGCGTCATGACGTAGGCGCGCCGCCCATGCTTATCGAGCGTCTCGCCGACGATGCGCCCCGCGATCTGGCGGACGTACTTCTTGCGCGTGGCGAAGAAGCCCAGGTACGGCCCGCCGAAGCTCAGCGGGATGCCCAACGGCTGCCCTTCGCCCACGACGATATCCGCGCCCAACTCGCCGGGCGACTTGAACAGCCCAAGCGCGATCGGGTCGACCACCATGCACAGCAGCGCACCCGCCTGGTGGACCGCCGTCGCCAGGCCGGACAGATCGTCGATCTGGCCAAAGAAGTTGGGATAGCTGACCACCAGCATCGCCGTATCGTCGTCGAGCATATCGATCAGATCGGGGATGGTGGCGCTGCCCTTGTCGCCGACGAACTTCAACTCGTTGCCCTGGTGGTACGTGCGCGCCACAGCGCGGTACTGGGGGTGGATCCCTGGGCTGAGGATGATCTTGGTGCGCTTGCCACGGTGCACGGCGCGAGCCAGGGTGGCCGCTTCGGCCAGGGATGTCGCCCCGTCGTAGTGGCTGGCGTTGGCGACTTCCATCCCGGTCAGCGCACACATCATGCTCTGGTACTCGAAGATCGCCTGCAGCGTGCCCTGGCTCAGTTCCGGCTGGTAGGGCGTGTAGGCGGTGTAGAACTCGCCGCGCAGCAGCATATGGTTGATCACGCTGGGCACAAAGTGGTTGTAGGCGCCCGCGCCCAGGAAGATCGCATAGTCTCCGGCGTGGACGTTGGCCGACGCCAGCCCGCGCAGCTCGGCGGCGACTTCCATCTCGCTCAGACCGTCGGGCAGGTTCAGCTTGGGGAAGCGCAGCGCTGCAGGCACGCGGTCAAACAACTCGTCCAGCGAGCCAACGCCGATCGCTTCGAGCATCGCGGCCCGGTCTGCATCAGTATGGGGAATGTAACTCATCTGGGGGTGACTCCTCAGTCAATACGCCATCAGGAACGCCAGCCGAACATCCGCGCACCCGCCGGGGATACACGGTCATGCCATGGGGTCGGCGGGCGGGGCCAGCCCGCCCGCGCGCCCCGTTCGGCCTGGCAGGCATCCGGGCCGGGCATTTACTCGCGAGCGGCGCAGTGCTTGGCGTACGCCGCCGCGTCCATCAGGTCGTTTAGCTCGGCCTTATTGCTCAGCTTGATCTCCACAAACCAGCCTTCGCCATACGGATCGCTGTTGATCGTTTCGGGGGCGTCGTCCAGCTTGCTGTTGACGGCGATCACCTCGCCGCTGGCCGGCGCGTAGACGTCTGAGGCCGCCTTCACGCTCTCGACCGAGGCGAACGCCTCGCCCTTCGTCAGCACCTCGCCCACGTCTGGCAGCTCGACAAAAACCAGGTCGGAGAGGTGGTCCTGCGCGTAATCGGTCAGGCCGATCTTGGCGGTGTCACCTTCGACGCGAATCCACTCGTCGTTCTCGGTGTATTTCAGGTCCTCGGGGGTTTTCCATTCTGCCATGTCGGAAAGTCCTTTCTGAGCTTGCTCTATATATTAAGGTCAGACGCGGCCCTCAGAGCGGGGCTGCGCGCGTGCCGGCGCGGCAAAGCCGGTCGCCGGACGGTTTCGAAAAACACAAAGGCAAACAGATCCGCCTGACTGTTTGCCTCTGTCGTCTGGCCTGAGAGATTCACCCGCCTGGCGGGCTTGCCCCGTCGGCGCGCCCCTGCCCGGCGGGGCGCTTTCCAGAGGGAACACGGAACTGCGAGTACGGAAACCTGAGAGTTTCGCCAGAGCCACCAGTCACCAGCCGGCCCTGCTTGCCCCTTCGGTGGCCGCGCGCGGCGCGGCACTCTCCCCACAGCCGGTCTATGCTACGCTTCTTGTGGGCGCTACTCGGCGTGCTCCACCTCCAGCCACTCGTACAGCCGGGCGCGCGCGGACGGCGTGAGGACCATGTTGATCGCGATGTGACCGGTCGCATCCGCGATGATAGCCGTGCGCACCAGCAGCTCGCCGGCCGTGGACAGCCCCAGCTCCAGATGGGCCTGGCCGGTGCCAACCATGCGCATGACGGTCAGACGCTCGGTGGGCCGAAGCTGGGCCAGGCTGGTTTCGACATCTCGCTGGCGCAAGCGCAGTGCGATCTCAAGCGGGCCGTGGCTGGCCGAGACACTCAGATACGGCCCCTCGCGGCCAAACCACAAAACCGGCTCGCAGGGGTCTTGATCGCTGCAGGAAACCAGCAGGGTATCGTTCGTTTCATCGTAGCTGACTGAATCAAGCGTTTGAAAGTGACGCATCGCGTGCTTGCTCCCTATGGAACCGGTCTCGGCGCAGCGCGTCGCGCCCGTTTGGCGAGACAACTGCACGCGCCATTATAACATCATTGAATCCGCTCAGAAAAGTGATAGCCGGCACGATTCACCCGGTCATTGCACGGCCTACCCCGGCTCCGGGCCGGCACGCAGAGCGCAATTCGCGTAATTCGTGTCTCTTGATATAATGGGGGTCTTATATGCGACCCAACGAAGCCGCACGGGGCCTCACAGCAAGCACGGCCTCATTCAACACAAGACGACATGTTTGAGTTTGCACTCGAAGCTCAGCACGGCGCCGCGCGAGCCGGCGTCCTTCAGACGCCGCACGGATCCGTTCCCACGCCGGTGTTCGCCCCGGTCGGCACGCAGGCGACGGTCAAAGCCGTCCAGCCTCGCGAGCTGCGCGAGATGGGCGCGACGCTGATTCTCGCCAACACCTATCACCTGTACCTGCGACCAGGCGACGCGCTGATCGCGGATTTCGGTGGGCTGCATGCGTTCATGGGCTGGGACGGCCCTCTACTCACCGACTCCGGGGGGTTCCAGGTCTTCAGCCTGGGCGAGATCCGTCAGATCGACAGCGACGGTGTCACGTTTCGCAGCCATCACGACGGCTCAAAACACCGCTTCACACCCGAAAAGTCCATCCAGATCCAGCACAACCTGGGCGCGGACATCATCATGGCCTTCGATGAATGTCCTGTCCCAAACGAGCGCGGCGCCGTCGAAGCCGCGCTGGAACGCACGCACCGCTGGCTGCACCGCTGCCTGGATGAACATCTGCGCAGCGGCGATCCCGATCGCCAGGCGCTGTTTGGCATCGTGCAAGGGGGGATCTTCGCGGACCTGCGCGAGCAGTCCGTCCGGGAAGTGACCAGCCTGGACCTGCCAGGCTATGCCATCGGCGGGCTGGCGGTGGGCGAGACCAAAGCCCAGATGTATACCACCCTCGAGCTGACAACATCCCTGCTGCCGGTGAACCGTCCGCGCTACCTGATGGGTGTCGGCAGCCCGGAAGATCTGGTGCACGGGGTGGCGCGCGGCGTCGATATCTTCGACTGCGTCCTGCCGACGCGCATCGCGCGCAACGGCGCCGCCTTCACCCGGACGGGCCGGATCAACATGCGCAACCTGCGCTATGCTACCGATCACGATCCGATCGAGCCGGGCTGCACCTGCTACGCCTGCCGGACGTTCTCGCGCGGTTATGTGCGCCACCTGGTCAAAGCGGGCGAGATCCTGGGGCACCAGCTACTCAGCCTTCACAACCTGCATTTTCTGCTGACGCTGATGCGTGAGCTGCGCGCCGCCATTGTGGACGGCACTTTTGACGACTACGCGGCTGCCTTCCTGGCGACCTATGAACCGGTCACCGGGACGCAGGAAGGCGTGAACGTCCCGCCGGTGGGCTGAACCAGCGCCACGCGGTACGGCCGCCTGCCCTGGGGACGGTCTGCGGGCCGGGCCTGCGACGAGCCAGCGTGCAATTGTGCCTGCTAGTGGGCTGTGGGTTGGCATTGCGCTAAGCGTACCCTAAACTAGAACAAGCATAGCTGCGTCACCGCAACGGTGAAAGGATTCTACGTGGATCTTATTCGAGCCATCGTGCTTGGTGTCGTGCAAGGGGCGACTGAATTCCTGCCTGTTTCCAGCTCCGGCCACCTGGTGCTGGTCCCCCTGTGGCTTGGTTGGGAAGAGCCACCGCTCACCTTTGATGTGGTGGTTCACCTCGGTACCCTGGTGGCCGTGCTGGCGTATTTCTGGCGCGACTGGTTGACTCTGCTGCGCGCCGGCTGGACGGCGCTCAAGACGCGCTCAACCCAGAACACACCTGGTCAAGAACTGGATGCCCATCTGCTGCTGTTGCTTATCGTGGGCACCATACCCGTCGCCATAGCGGGGCTGTTCGTCAAGAGGCTGTTCGAATCCATTTCCAACGAGCCGGTGATCGTGGCTAGCTTTCTGTACGTCACGGCAGGGCTGCTCGTGCTCAGCGAGCGGCGCGGCATGTTGAACCGGCCTCTGGACAGCATAACCCTGCGTGATGCGCTTGCGATCGGAGTGGCACAGGCATTTGCGATCCTTCCGGGCATCTCGCGCTCTGGCAGCACCATCGCCGCCGGGATTCTGCGCGGGCTGCCTCGCGCCGCGGCGGCGCGCTTCAGCTTTCTGCTGGGGACGCCGGTGATCCTGGGCGCCGGAGGAAAACAAGCGCTCGACCTGCTGCTGGGTCGTGAAACGGTCGCGGACAGTATGGTGCTGCCGCTGGTCGTGGGCTTCGTGTCGGCGGCCAGTGTGGGCTACCTGTGCATCTGGTTCCTGATGCGCCTGCTGCAAAACAGGCGGTTGTATGGGTTCGCGCTCTACTGCGCTGTGTTCGGCACGCTGAGTCTGCTGGTGGCCCTCTTGTCCTGAGAGGGGAGGCATGAAGCGGGCCAAACGCACGATCGTTGTCTTAAGCTTGGCGCTGGCGAGCTGTCAGGGAACGATCGCTCCCCCGGCAGCGACTCCGCAGGTCTTCAGCTTGCAGCTTCTGACCACGCCTGAGATGGTGGCGCTGGTCCAGGAACTGGCCGCAGAATTCACGCCGGACAGCGGCGTGATCAGCCTGCGCGGCGTGACCACGCGCTGGGATAACGCGATCCAGCAGGTGCAGGCGGGCCAGGCTTCCTACGCGCTGACGTCGTTCGTGCCGGCCAGCGCCGCTTTGTGGGCTGCGCCGGTCGGGTACGACGGCCTGGCGATCATTGTGCATGCGGGCAACCCCGTTGCCGCGCTTACGATCGAGCAGATCCGCCAGATCTTCCAGGGCCGCATCACCTGGTGGGCCGAGGTCGGCGGCCCGCCGCTGCCCATCACTGTTGTCGCGCAGGAGCCAAACGCCGAGTTCAGCCAGGTCTTTCAGGCCCAGATCATGGACGGCCAGCGCATCACCCCATCCGCCCGCCTGGCGCTGAGCAGCGCCCGCACGATCGACCTGGTGGCCCAGACGCCGGGGGCCATCGGCTACGTCAGCCTGGCCGCGCTCGACGGCAGGGTGCGCGCCGTCCCGCTCGACCAGGGTAGCACCCCGATCGCGCCGACCCGCGCCACGGTCAGCAGCGGCGCCTACCCCCTGCGCACGTCGATCGTCGTTGTTGGGCTGACGGCGCCGGACGAGCACAGCATCTACCGCGAGTGGTTCGCCTGGATGCAGAGCGCCGCAGGCCAGGCGATCGTTGGCCGCCGCTATGGCACGCTCCTGCCCTAGCACACTCCACCCCGGCTATTGCCGCAAACCCTTTTCGAACCATTCGCCGCCGAATACGACCCATCCCGCTGCATTCACAGTTTAGTTGGCGTATAATGCTCGTTAGGAATCGCATTGAATTGCGATGCAACCTGTCAACTTCCTCACATCATTGCAGTTACCCGCGGAGAGAACCATGAGAGGACGCGCATTTGTCTGGCTACTGGTTTGTTCACTGATCGTGTTGGGCGGGGCGAATCTCGCTGCCGCACAAGGAACCCGGCTCACGGCGGTCACTCTGACCGCGGCGCCACTGTATGACGCGCCGGAGTCATCCGGCGAGCCGCTGGTGGAGATCGCTGCCAACTCGCTGCTCACCGTGCTGAGCACGGACGAATCCGGTGCCTGGCTGTGGGTCGATGCCGGGCGCACCCAGGGCTACGTGTCGGCGGAGCAGGTCGTGGTGCTCACTCCGGCCCCGCTTGCGCCGCTGGCGGCTGTCACATCCACGCAAGCCGGAGCGCCGATCTTCGCCAGGCCGAGTATGGCAGCGGAGCTGATCGGAGCGGCGGAGCATGGGGATATGGCGCGGGTTCTCGGCCAGAGCGAAGAATGGGCCTACATCGTCACGGCAGATGGCCACACGGGCTGGTCGATTGCATCCGCCTGGGACGTGGTCGATGATCTGCAGCCGGCCCTGGTGCATCTGGGCGCCACCGACGCCGTGGGCCTCTTTGCCGAGCCGAACGTCACCGCTGCGCTGGCCGGATCGCTGGGCGAAGGCGATCTGGTCTACCTCACCGGCGCGCAGGAAAGTGTCTTCGCCGAGGTGATGACCGCCGACGGAACGACCGGCTGGGTGGATGCCGCCTATCTGCAGCCCGTGCCTAACACCTATGTCGACGCGGCTGCCGGCGCGCAGTCCAAGCCGGCCCTCTACGCCGCGCCGGATTTCAGCGCCGAAATCGTCGCCATGCTCGAACCGGGCACGACGCTGAGCTATCTGGGCAGCCCGGACGACTTCTGGATCGAGGTCTATTCGCCCGCGTACGGGCGGGTCTACGGCCTCGCATCCAGCTTCGGCCCAGTCTACACCACGGCGACGGTGCAGGTTGCCGGCGCCAACGTTCGCCAGGGGCCGGATGCCGACCTGTACAACGCTATCGCGCAGTTGAGCGCGGGGACTGAAGTGGTCGTCGTAGGCCGCAATGAAGATGGCAGTTGGGTCAAAGTCGTGCTACCCTTAGACGAGATCGACTACCCCTATCGCGGGGTTGAGGGCTGGATGGCCTCGTTCCTGTTTACGGACGCGTCAGGCGCATCCGACCTGAATCTGGACGTGCTATCGATCGTCGAGTAAGCGCCCGGCGCGTGCCAGTCGCTGCGCCCGGATCTGCTCGTGGCAGTCCGGGCGCGTGTGTCATGTTAAAGGATATGAACCGCTTCCGCTTCCGTTCCTGGCTGGTCATTGGCCTGGCGCTGGCTGCGGTGGCCCACGCGGTACGCCCGCCGGCCCGCGCGCAGAGTCCGGATGTGTTTCCGCGCACCCTCGCCGACGGCACCGGGCGCCGCATCACGGTTCCGGCCCGCCCGCTCGCGGTTGCTATGGTCGGCGACAGTCCCGAACTGCGCGCGCTCCTGGAACCGGCCCTGCTGCGCCAGGCCGAGCCGCTATCCGCGCCGGACACGCTGGACTGGGCGAATGTCGGCCTGCTGGTGATCAGCGATCTGTACGCGGCAGTCAATCCGGCCTGGCTCAACGCTGCCGAGGCGCGCGCGGTCCCGGTTTTCCAGGTCAGCGCCATCAATAGCCTGGATGATTGGCGCGCAGCCATCGCGGCACTGGGATACGCCACCGGGCGCGATGGCCGCGCCGCTGAGCTGCTGGAGCGCCTGGAAAGGCGGCTGGAGCATCTGGCGGCCAAGTTCGAAGACCGCCCCGAGCGACGGGTGATCGTGCTGTCGCCAGAAGGCTACACCTTTGGCAGAGACACGCTCATCACCGATCTGCTGGCCGCGGTACGCGCGCGCAATGTCGCCGCCGAAGCCGGATTCGATGACTACCGGCAGATCGATGATGAGACGCTCGCCCGCCTGGCCCCGGACGTGATCCTGCTCTCGCCGGCGTGGTCAGCCGCCCAGATCGCCCGGCTGCGGGACAACCCGACCCTGGCCGGTCTTCCCGCGATCCGCCGCGGCCAGATGTTCCGGCTGGAATTTTCGCCCACCCTGCCCGACGATCCGGCGGCCGCCGCCTTTCTGCTGGCGTTCATCCTGCACAGCGCGCCGCTGCTGTTCTGACGCCCGCCGACCGTCTGCTGCCCGCCGGGCAGCCCGCCCTGCAAATACGCTATAATCACTGTACCGTTCAGGCGGGCGCAGGCGCGCCCACGAAAGGACCTATCATGCAGCGGTGTAGGACTACTCTCTTTGCCATTTTGCTCCTCGCGCTGATGGCTGTGCCGTCCGGCGCCGTCTGGGCGCAGGATGGGTTGAGCGCGAGTGAGCAGGCGGCGCTGGACAGCGCGCGGCGCGCGATCGACCATTTCTTCACGCTGGATACCTATACCGTCGAGCACACCCAGGCGCTGACGCAGCAGATCGGGATCAGTCTCGGCGGGCAATCGCTCCAGATCGACCAGCAGATCGCCCAGCAGGGAACCACCGTCACCGAGCGCCAGCCCGATAACCGCTACGACAACATCGCCAGCCACCTGGATCAGACTCTGACCCAGACGCTCAGCACGGCGGGCCAGACGATCCAGTCGCTCACGGTCGAGCAAACCTTCGAGATGATCGTGCTGGATGACCGGGCGTACCTGCGGGTGCAGGTCAGCGACCCCGCGCTGGCCGACTTCTTCCCGGAAGGCTGGCAGGATGTCACCTCTGGGGCAGGTGCCTTCCCCGGTATGGAGCTGTACAACATCGACCAACTGCTCAACATGGGCAGCACGGCATTTTCCGCCGAGATGTTCGAGATCTTGCTGAGCGCCACCATCGGGGCCGAAACGCTTGAGCCGGAAACGCTCGACGGCGTTCCTATCGCGCGCTACCGGCTGACCCTCGACCCGGCGCAAGCCTTTTCGGGCGCGAATGCACAGATGCTGCGCGCGATGTTTAACGAAGCGGCCACGCCGTTCGACGTGGACGCGCTGATCGAGCTGATCTTCACCGACGACGACACGACCTACGTGCTGACGCTCTGGGTTGACGACGAGGCCGGCGTGCTCCACGGATACGAAGTCGCGCTGGAGATGGATATCACCATCCCCGGCAGCATGATCACCGATCCAACCCTGTCCGGTGCCGAGATGTCGCTGGCGCAGGACAGCGTCGCGACGCTGTCGCTGGTGGATCTGAACGAGCCAGTCGAGATTACTGCGCCGCCGCTAGGCGAATGAGAGAACAAGCTGTATGGAGCGCCACCTGTATCGCATCACGCTCATTCTGGCCCTGGCGTTGACTGTCCTGGGCGGCGGGCAGCCGTCCCAGGCGCAGGACGACGCGCGCGAGCAGATTCTCGAAGCCTACCGCGCCTACGAAACATGGCGGTCGTACCACGTTCAGGTCGATGAAACATCCGACTACGCCATGACCGCCCAGGGCCAGCAGGCCGCGCTGTGGCAGAAGCGCGAGCGGGATCTATCGCTGGCCGGCGAGTACGACGTCGCCAACCGGGAGAACGCGCGCATCGCGCTGGAGATCAGCAGCCGCGTCACCGGCTCGACCGATCAGGACGGCCAGCGCGAGCCGGAAGCCTGGGAGCTTGAGCTGAGCATCGCCCGCACCCCGGATGGGCTGTTCTGGCGGGGCATGCTCGACGCCGACCCGCCCGGCCCGTTCGCCCTGCCCGAAGCCTGGACGCGCTTCACCGACAGCGAGGCCAGCGAGGTCCCGGCCCTCAGCGATCTGCTGCTGAGCCGCTATCTGCTGGAAGAGGGCGCCGATCCGTTCGTCGTCGACGCGGAAGCCTGGCTGGACGCTGCCGAATCGATTGAGGGGCCGCGTCCCTTCAACCTGGACCGCGCCACACCCAGCGAGCTGTATGTCGTCACGGTGAACCCGGCTGAGGCGCCCGGCGTGTTCGAGGGCCGCTTTTTGGCGCTGACCGAAGGCCAGGACGCGCTCGTCACGCGCGGCGATCTGCTCGACCGCCTGGCCGAGACGGGCAGCGTCACCTGGGGCGTCGCGCTCCATCCGGACACCGGGGACTTGCTGGCGCAGTTCCTGCAGATCGACCTGTCCGCAGAGGTGAGCGGCAGCCTGCTGCAATCGCCCTATACCTCGCTGTCGCTCGCTTTCCGCAGCAATCAGAGCGTCGTGTTCAGCGCGGTCAACGAGCCGGTCACGCTGCCGGATGACCTGCCGCCGTCCTGACGCGCTCGCCCGGCCGCTCTGCTCCGCTCTTGCTGCGCCCCTGCCTGCCTGCAGGGGCGTGTGGTGCCCGGCTACGGCTCGATCACGGGCACGTCGTCGCACGCACCCGCCACCTCGACCGTTGTGATCGTCCCCGAAAACCAGCCAAGCTGGCCGTCCAGCCGCGCCTGCCACCAGCTTCCATCAGCAGTGCGTCCCAGAGCCGGCAGGCTGAGACCGGGCGTGGTGGTGTCGATGGCGGGCCAGTCCGTTCCCGGACCCAGGCGCATATTGACTTCCGCCGTGAAACGCAGCCAGCACGATGCCGGCGTCGCGCTGGGGGCCGGCGTGGGCGCGCCGGCTTCTTGAGCCGTGTCCGCCAGGACGCACGCGTTGTAGCGCGCGCCGATCTCGACGCGGAAATCGACCGTGCGGTTGGGATCGGGCTGGTGGACAACCTGTGTCTCATCCATGCGCAGCAGGTGCAGCAGCTCTGGCAGCGCGCTGCCCTTGCTCAGGCCGGTATAGTCATAGATCACGCTGCCCTCGCGGCGGACGGTCGGACCGTCGTCCACCACGCGCGCCGCGTACCCGGCCCACGCCAGACGATCTGCGGCCACCTCGGCCAGCCCGGCGTAGAGGTAGGACGCATCCGCGATCTCCACGCTAACCGCGGCCCGGCGCAGACGGTTGTCGGTGGGCGGCGTGAGAAAATCGCGCAGCAAGGGGAGCAGCGCGGCGCGCACGGGGAGCTGGACCGCCCGCCCATCGTCCGGCGTCAGAAAGCCCTGGTATTCGACACCGGGCGAGCCGGTGTAGCGGGCGATCTGGGATGGCTCCAGCGCGATCGCCAGCGGCACATAGCCGAGCAGATCGCCCAGGGTCATATCCGTCTCGACCAGGGCGAGCAGCTCCGGCCCCAGTTCGGTGACCTGCTCTAACAGCCCGCGCTCGCGCGCTTGCTGCCAGATGGCGCGCAGCACGTCCATCTGGCGCCGCCCGCGATCGAAGTCGCTGGTCGACTGGCGGCTGCGGACGTACCAGAGCGCCATTTCCGGCGAGAGCGTCCGCCGTCCAATCGGCAGGGTGTATAGCTCCCAGCTTTCTTCCAGCGCCGGATCGAGCGACGGGTCGATCAGCCGCCAGTCCTGCAGCGCGCAGTCAACGCTGATCGTCAGCCCGCCCAGCCTGGCGATAATCGTCTGGAAATCGGAAAAGTTGATGAGCGCGTAATGGTCGATCTGCAGGCCAAAATTGTACAGAAAGGTCTCTTGCAGCAGCTTGAACGCGGCTTCCGGCCCGCCGTCTCGCGCGCCGTACTGGTAGACCAGGTTGACGCGATCCATCGTGTGGCCGGGGATATAAATGAACAGATCGCGCGGGACATGCCACATCGCGACGCTGCCGGCACGGCGGTTGATCGAGACCACGATCACCACGTCCGTCCGCGCGTGCTCGCTGGTCATCGTTGTATCGGCGCCAAGCAGCAGGATGTTGTCGACAGCCGGATCCGTGTCGAGCAGCTCAACCGGCGGCGGAATGGGGATAACCGGCGTGGGCGTCGGAGTCGGCGGCGCCTGAGTGGGCCGCGGCGACGGGGTCGGCGGCGGGGTCGGCGGCGCCTGTGCCAGACCGATCGCGACGGGCGCGCCAAGCGCCGCCACGACAACCAGCAGCGCCAGTACTCCACACCACGCGCGACGATCAGGACGGCAGGTCATCCGGGCTTCCCTTCACGGCGGCGGGTCAGAGCTAGGCCAGCGGCTCCCAGCCGAGCAGCAGAAACGCCAGCGCCCACAACACCGGACCGGCCAGCAGCCACACCCAGCGTAGCAGTCCGGCAAAGGATACCGGCCGCCAGTCCAGCGGACGCCCCGGCAGGCCAAACACCAACCGGTGCCAGGCCAGCACCACAAAGACGTTCGACGCGGCGTAGCGTTCCAGCGCGTGCGATTGGCCGGTGGCGAACATCACCACCAGCAGCGTCAGGATGCCCACGCGCCAGTGGAACGGCACGGGAATCCGCTCGCCGCCCGGCCAGTGCGGCAACAGCCGGCTGAACCCCAGCGCCAGCAGAAACAGCATCGCCGCCAGCTCGACCATTCGCTGCAGCTCGTTCATATTCAGCAGATCGTGCCAGGCGAACACCAGCGCCGTGCGAAAGGTGTAGGCAAACGAGGCGGGACTCCATGCCAGGAACTCATCCCACCACAGCGTGCGCTGGATCATCAACGGCCACAGCGGGTAGTGCCCGCTGGTCTGGTAGAGCCAGGCGGCAGTTCCCAGCACGATCCCCAGTGCGGCCATCAGCGGCGCCCAGGCCGGGCTGGAGTCTTCCAGCACGATCCGGTACAGCGGGCGCGGGTCATCGGCGGGGCGCAACCACACCCGCGCCGCCGTCAGACCCAGCGACCACACGCCCAGTGCGGGGATCAGCGTCAGGCCGTTCGGCTTGAGCAGACCCACCACGACACCAAGCACCAGCGCGACCACCGCCGCCGCGCGGGGGCGGCGCGCGGCAGCGCGCGCCGC
This sequence comes from Thermoflexus sp., assembly GCA_020724465.1. Taxonomy (GTDB): domain Bacteria; phylum Chloroflexota; class Anaerolineae; order Aggregatilineales; family Aggregatilineaceae; genus DYGX01. Next base: position 65,454 of record DYGX01000010.1, on the reverse strand, counting down.
CAGCACCAGCGCGCCGCTCGCCAGCAGGAAAAGCGAATCCGCCCCGCCGACATACAGCCATGCGCCAAACGGCAGCGCGGCCAGGGCCAGCAGCGGGAGAGCACGCCGCTCCCCGGTCAGCGCCTGAAAGATAGGCACCAGCAGCACAAACGCGATCGCGTTGACGACCTGCCCGCTGCACGGCCCGCCCCCCAGCGCGATCACCCCCGACGCCAGGGCCGGAAACAGCGGCCACCAGCTCCGGTCGTTGAGCTGGGTGTAGTGCGGGGGAAGCAGCGCCGGGTCGTAGTCACTGTAGCCGTTGAGCGCGATCCGCATGTAGTTGCGAGCGTCACCGGCATAGTAGCACGTGCCGGACAAAGCGGTATAGCGCGGGTCAATCTGGCTCATCCGCCAGTCGAACGCGGCATTGATGGCCGCGCCGCCGCTCAGCAGCGCAAGCGCCATCCCGGCCATCGCCAGCAAAACAGCCCGCCAGGGATAGCCGCGCAGCAATTGAATTCGCCCGGTAGCGTGCATCGTCGATGCTTGCGTGTACAATCTCTTTATGAACAAGGTTGGCAGACACAATGCGCAGCCGCCACACTGCCTGCCAGTGTAGTGTATCCTTGGACCTGACTGCAACTTGTGGGGAGACGTCGTGGGCATCCAGAGCCTAGCCGGGCAGACAATCGGCCAGTACGAGCTGCAAGAATTGCTGGGCCTGGGTGGGATGGGTGCAGTCTATCGCGCTTTCCAGCCCAGCCTCAAACGGTCGGTTGCTATCAAGATCCTGACGCCCGCGCTGGCTCAGCAGCCCGGTTATCTGGAGCGGTTCAACCGCGAAGCCGAAACCGCCGCCGCGCTGGAGCATAGCCATATCGTGCCGATCTACGATCATGGCACCGAGGACGGCACCAGCTACGTCGTGATGCGCTATCTGACCGGGGGCACGCTGGCCGACCGCATGCGCCAGCAAGGTAAGACCGGCGCGCCCCTGCCGTCGCTGGGCGAAGTGGCGGATCTGCTGGCGCAGCTCGCCAGCGCGCTGGACTACGCGCACAGCCAGGGCGTTATCCACCGCGACATCAAGCCCAGCAACGTCATGTTCGACGACTTTGGCAGCGCCTACCTGGTGGACTTCGGCATCGCCAAGCTGGTCGAAGCAACCGAGTCTCTGACCGGGACGGGCGTCTCGATGGGCACACCCGCGTACATGGCGCCCGAACAGTGGAGGGGCGAACCGGTCGGGCCGGCGACCGACCAGTACGCGCTGGCGGTCTTGACCTACGCGCTGTGCACCGGGCACCCGCCGTTCGAGGCGCCCACCCCCTACGCGCTAATGCACAAGCACCTCAACGAAGAGCCAATCCCGCCGCATTATCAGCGCCCGGATATGCCCCAAACGGCAGCCTTGGTGCTGGCGCGCGCGCTGGCGAAAACCCCCGACGAGCGATATCCCACGGCGGGCGATTTCGCCGAAGCGTTTCGCGCCGCCATCGCCGGGGCGACCGGCGAGCAGACAGGCTTCTTCACCGTGCCTGTGTCGTCCCAGCCGACCCCGATCGGGCCGCTCACGCCGGACAGCGGCCTGGCGCGCCGCACCACCGCGCGGCATATTCGCCCGCCCTGGGCGCTGGCCGGCGCGTTGGGAACGGTGGGGGTGTTGCTTGGAGCGGCGGCGATCGTGCTGCTGACCCGCAACGCACCCGCGCCGACCGATATCGCCGGTGAGCAGACCCGCATCGCCCTGAGCGCGGTGGCGCTCGACCAGACTCAGATCGCGCTGGAAACGCTGGCGGTCGGGCAAACCCAGATGGCGATCGAAGCTACCCAGACCGCCGCCGGCCCGCCGCTCACCCCGCAGACCGAGGGTGAGGCCCTGTTGCTGACGGCGACCGCCCTCAGCCTGATCGAGTCGGGCGCGGCGCCGACACACACCCCGGCCCCAACCGCGACACGGGCCGCCACGGCGACCGCCGGCGCTGCGGCGGCACTCGCCCTGCGCCCCAGTTCAACGCCGATCGCGGTGCTGTCGCCAACGCTCGCCCCACCCGGCCCGGCCACCAGCACACCACAAGGCGCCGTGATCATCCCTGCCGCCTGCCGGGCGGCCGGGGTCGAGCCCCCACACGCCACCACCGCCGACACCATTCTGATCGTCTGGAGCTGGTCGGCCAACCGGTTCGCGCTGCTCCAGGATCACGTCGAGCGCGCCCGTTACGAAGTGCAGCTCGATGGCGAGCCTCTGCGCAACTGGCGCGACTACACCGGCCAGCCCGAGCGGCGCGGCAATCTGTGGACGATCACCTGGCGCTATCCCGTCGGGCCGCTGGACGCAGGCGAGCACGCCGTCAGCTACCGCGTGACGTGGACAGAACCGGTCTACGACGGCAGGCAGCTCTACGGCCCGTCGACCGACAACCCCGAAGAAGAGGGAAGCTGCATCTTTCTGGTGAGCGAACCCTGACCGCTCGCGCTCAGGCAGCGGCACCGGACGATGGCGCCAGCGCCTTGAGCTGGTGCGCGCCGGTGAAGAAGGCGCGGTACGTCAGGTAGGCCGCGATCAGCCCGGTGAATGTCACCGCCCCCACAAGCATGTACATCACGATCAGTTGAAGCTGGACGGCGGCGAGCGGCGACGCGCCCGCCAGAATCATGCCGGTCATGGCGCCAGGCAGCTTGATCAGTCCGGTCGTCTTGGTTGTGTCGATGTGCGGGATCATGGCGTTGCGCAGGGCGCGGCGAAACTGCTGGTGCGACGCCTGACGGCTGGTGGCACCCAGCGCCAGCCTCGACTCGATCAGGGCACGCTGGTCGTGCAGATCTACGGCCATGCGATCCATCACCTGCGCGGCGACCGTCATGGCGTTGCCGATGATCATGCCGCCAATCGGGATGATCGCCTGCGGGGTGTAGTCGAACACCCCGGCGACGATCAGCACGGCCAGGGTTAGCACCGAGCCGATGCCGATCGACAGCAGCGCCACGCGCGAGGCCGCCGGGGTCTGCCGCCCGCGACGGCCCGCGGTCCGCGCCGCGATCCCGATCATCACGGCCAGCAGCGCCGTCGTCCAGAGCGGGTTGTCCTGGTTGAAGATCACCTCAAGTAAATAGCCGATGGCGATCAACTGCACGAAGGCACGCGCCGCTGCGACAGCCAGGTCGCGCTCCAGATCGGCACGCTGCCAGCGCGAGATCCCCGCCGCGAGGATCACCAGCAGCAACGCCAGGCCAATGCGCGGCAGGTCCGTCAGGTTGCCCAGCGCCGCGTCAATCGTGTTAAAGGTATCGTTGAGCATGGGTTACGTCTCCTCGGCAGAAACTGCCGGCCGGCCAGGGCGCGCGCGGTTGGTCGCTTCGTGGTGCAGGCCGTTCGAGTCCCCCTGCGCGAACGCCAGCGCCCGCTCATCGCCCGTCTGCGGATCGAGCAGCCGCTCGGCACGGTCGAGCGCGACAACGCGCCCGCCGTCCAGCAGCAGCACCCGATCCGCGACCCGCCGCGCCTGCTCGACCGCGTGCGACACCCACACCAGCGTCAGCCCCAGACGCTCGCGCAGGGCGGCCAGCGTCTCCTCGACGGTGCGCGTGGCGATCGGGTCGAGCGAGGATGTTGGCTCGTCCAGCAGCAGGACGTCGGGTTCGTTGGCCAGGGCGCGCGCGATCGCCACGCGCTGCGCCTGCCCGCCGGATAGCTCGGCAGCGGGGCGTCCGGCCAGTTCTGGCCCAAGCAGCACCATATCCAGCAGCGCTTTCACGCGTTCTGGGGCAAGCGCCTCGCCGCGCAGGGACGGTCCGTAGGTGATGTTGTCCGCGACCGTGCCGGGGAACATCGCGGGCTGCTGGAACACCATCCCCACGCGGCGGCGCAGCGCGACCACCGGCAGAGTCGTGATGTCCTCGCCGTACAGAAACACAGTGCCGGGAGCGGGTTCTTCCAGCCGGTTCAGGCAGCGCAACAGCGAGCTTTTGCCGCTGCCGCTCGGCCCGATGATACCCAGGGTCTCGCCCGGCTCGACGGTCAGCGAGATGTCGTGCAGCACCTCGTAATCGCCACGCACCAGCGAAAGATGACGAACCTCCAGCGCAGCCATACGGTACTCCTTCGAGCGCGCAACGCAGAATATTTAATTCTAGCTCTCTTTGCGCCGCCGGGGTATGCGCGGGCCTGCGCTGTCAGGCGGTCTGTACAGGCTCAGGCGCCCGGCCGCCGGCCAACCGTCGCCATGTAAATCACGAACTGAGACTCGCCATCCAGCTCCAGCACGGCGTTGAGCGCGTCGTCGTCGAAGGCACCGATCGCGCACGTACCGCAGCCGATGCTCCACGCCGCCAGATACAGGTTCTGGCAGACATGCCCGGCGTCCAGAAGCATGTAGCGATAGCCGCGCTCGCCATAGCGCCAGGTCGTGCGCTCCGGCACGGCCACCCAGACGAACGTCACCGCCGCCAGCTCAATCTGAGACTGGCCGCCGCTGGCACGCATCACCCGGCCAACCAGGCCCGGCTCCTCCAGCCGCAGCGCGACCAGGCTGTGCAGGCTGGCAACATAGCGATGCAGGCCGGGCGCCAGCCCGTCGACGCGGTTGACGAGCAGCAGCGTCTCGAACGGATGCCGGGCGCCCGCCGACGGCACGTTGCGCAGCGTGACGTTGGGCATGTTGAGGGGTTTGATTCCCTGCGTGCACCACAGCAAGTATGACAGCTCCACCAGGTTGAGCGGCTGCTCGGTGTAGCGCCGGACGGTGACGCGGTGCTCGATCACATCGAGCAGGCGCGGCTCCACCGGCTGGACGCCGTGCGGGTCCGGCAGGGCAACCAGGCGCCGGGTCGTGTCATAGGGCAGTTCCAGCGGGGGCTGCGGCGCGCCGAACGCCTGCGGCGGGTCTCCCTGAACAGCAATGCGCGTCTGGCGCATAAAGGCACGGCCAATCGAATCGGACATGTCACGCCTCCTGAAAGCAACTCACGCGCAAGGGACATCGGGCGGCAGCCCGGTGTGAGGTCGGCGCAGGCAAAACGCCAGCCAGCGCGAAGGCCACCGCCGGACGAACTTGTTATGATCTTTACCAAGAATTCCTGTTGCAGCATTCTGATCTATGGCCTATACTGCATTTAAATATTATCGATGCTATGTAAAGTAAGTACAGTGGACGGGTATGTTGTAGCGCGATTATGGGTATCGATAATCTCTCGGGGCGGCGGCTTGGGCCATATGAACTGCACGAGCTGCTGGGAATTGGTGGGATGGGGGTCGTCTATCGCGGCTACCAGCCCAAGCTTAAACGCTGGGTCGCGATTAAAGTTCTCTCGACCCTGACGCTGCGGCGCGTCAACTATGTGGAGCGTTTCCACCGCGAGGCGGAGACGGCCGGCTCCCTGGAACATCGCCATATCATCCCCATCTACGACTATGGCACCGAGCGCGGCACCTACTACGTAGTGATGCGGCTGCTCGAAGGCGGCACGCTCGATGACCGCCTGGCGCAGCATGCGCACTCCGAGCCGAAACTGCCCTCGCTGGGCGAGATCAGCGAGATCCTCAAACAGCTTGCCAGCGCGCTGGACTATGCCCATTCGCGCGGGGTCATTCACCGCGATATCAAGCCCAGCAACATCATGTTCGACACGCAGGGCAGCGCCTACATCGTGGACTTCGGCATCGCCAAACTGCTCGAAACCACCGAGACGCTCACCCGCTCCGGCGTGTCGCTGGGCACGCCGGTGTATATGTCGCCGGAGCAATGGCGCGGCGAAACGCTCGGACCGGCCACCGACCAGTACGCGCTCGGTGGGCTGACCTATACGCTCGTCACCGGCCACCTGCCGTTTGAAGTCCCGACCGCCTACGCGCAGATGCACAAGCACCTGCACGAAGACCCGATCCCGCCGCGCATCTACCGCCCGGAGCTGCCAGAGGAGCTTGAGTGGGTGCTGGCGACCGCGATGGCGAAAGACCCCGAAGACCGTTTCCCAACGGTGACCGATTTCGCCGAAGCGTTCGCCGAAGCGATCGCCGACGACCCAGGCGAGTATACCGGGTATTTTGTCGGGCCGCTGCTCAGAAAGTCGCTTTTCGAGTTCGAGGCTGTCCCGCCGGACGGCGGCAACGGGGTCGCCGGCGATCCGATCCCGACGCCGATCGTCACCATGCCAGACGCACCGGTGGCCGCCGCTGCTGACGAACGCGCCTATGCAGAGCCGGAAACAGTCTACCGGATCGACACGCCAGGCAACGGCGCGACCGACGAGCTGGCCTACCACGACGAAGCTGAGGCGGTCGATTACGTGCCGCCGCGCCGCACATCCCGGCCCCTCTACCGGCGGCCCCTGGCCGGGATCACGACGCTCCTGGTCGCCCTGGTGATCGGGCTGCTTTATGCGGCCAGCGCGGGCGACGACGAGCATCCATGCGGCCCCGAGTCACCGCCCGTCAACCCGGTTCAGCAGAACGCGATCATGAGCGCGACGGCGCTTCAGCAGACGATTGTCGCGCTGCGCCCGTCCGAGACGCCGACCCCAACAGCCACCCCCACCGAGACGCCGTCGGCGACCGCCACACCGACCGATACGGCAACCCCGACTCCAACGGCGACCTTCTCGCCGACGCCCACCGGCACGCCGACGCCGCAGCCGACCGCGACGCCCACCGACACGCCGTCGCCGTCGCCGACGGAGCCGCCGCCCAGCCCGACGCCAGTTCCACCCTCGCCTACTCCGCAGCCTGACTGGATGGCGGTTGCTGCGGCGAGCGTCGCAACGGCAGTCGGGGGCGGCAGCGGGCATCTGGCGTTCGCGTCCGAACGCGACCGCAACGCCGAGCTGTACCGCATGGATCTGGATGGCTCGCCGCTGGAACGCCTGACCATCGAGCGCATGGCGGATACCGCGCCCGCCTGGTCGCCGGACGGCACGCGGCTTGCCTTCGTCTCCGAGCGCTATGGAAGCCCGGATATCTTCGTACTGGACACGGCTACCTACTCGCTAGAGCGCCTGACGCGCGAGGACGCTGCGGATACATCGCCCGCCTGGTCGCCGGACGGCCGGTGGCTCGCGTTTGTGTCGGACCGGCGCGGCAACCCCGATATCTTCGTCATGGACGATGAAGGCGGCTCGGTCCGGCGGCTGACGACGCATCTGGGCGCCGACACGTCCCCCGCCTGGTCGCCGGACGGCACACGGCTCGCCTTCGTCTCCGATCGAGACGGCGTGCCCAACATCTACATCATCGACGCCAACCAGGACATCGTCCGCCTGACGGACGAACCGCTGGGCGCCACCCAGCCCGCCTGGTCGCCGGACGGGTTCTGGATCGCGTATGTCTCGGAGCGGGACGGCAATCCGGAGATCTACCGGCGCGAGGTGGCAGGCGATCGCGTCGAGCGGCTGACCGATCACCCGGCGGTCGATACCGACCCCGCTTGGTCGCCGGACGGAAACTGGCTGGCCTTCACCTCGAACCGCGACGGCAACCGCGAGGTTTATCTCCTCGATCTGCTGGCGATGCGGCCGTATCGCATTACGGTTGACGAGGCGGCGGATTTCGACCCGGTCTGGCAATACCCCGCGGGCCACGCCAGCAGCCTGGAGCTTCCGGCCTGTATCGCCATCGCGATCCAGGGTGGCGTCCGCCTGCGCGTCGGTCCGGGGGCCGATCGCGGCATTGTTGGCCTGGTCGGCGCGGGGACGGGCATGGCCGTGACCGGCTGGTCGAAAGACGATCTCAACAACTCAATGTGGTGGCAGGTCGAGCTGCACGACATGGGGCCGGTCTGGGTTGCCAAGGTAGATACCATCGCGACAGGCCGCTGTCTGACGGTCCCGGCCGTCACGCCGCCGCCGAAACATTTCCAGCCGCCCACACCGACACCAGCCCGCACACAGGCACCGCTCCCCACCAACACGCCGTTCCAGGGGGTGGTAGTCCAGGGGCAGCCGCCGCGGCCCCGCCCAACGGCGACCAGCACGCCCCGCCCGACGGCGACCAATACACCACGCCCCACCGCGACCAATACGCCTGTTCCACCGACTAACACGCCGGTCCCGACCAGCACACCGGTGCCGCCAACCAACACGCCGGTCCCGACCAGCACGCCCGTGCCGCCGACCAACACGCCGGTACCGCCGACCAATACGCCCATCCCGCCGCCGCCAACGGACACGCCGGTGCCACCGCCGACCGACCCGCCACCGCCGACCGACACACCGACAACCGAGTCCGGCCCGGTGCCGCCTGATGGGGGGATCTGAGCGGACGAAAACAGCCCCGGCCAATCACCGGGGCTGCTCTTTGACGTGCTGTGCGCGCGGACCGGGCGCTATTTGGCGCGCTTGGGGAAGCGGCTGAGCACCGTCACCGGCGCGGGTACGATCGTCTTGTCCCCAATCGCCAGCTCGCCCAGCGGCTTCTTCAAAGTGGCGCGGTCCGCCCCGGCATACACCAGCAGCGGCGTGCCTTCCGAGGCGTGCGTGAGCTTGATCAGCGCCTGCCCCAGCGAATACCCTTCGGTGTCGATGCTGCATGAGGTCACGCGGCCCACCACGCGCCCGCGGTTGTCCACCAGCGGATCGCCGGGGTGCGGGGCGCGCAGCCCTTTGGCGTCCAGGCGGAAGCGCGTCACCACGGCGTCGCGCGTGCGCTCGTGCGCCACGAACGCGGCCTTGCCGATGAAAAACGGCTTCCACAGCTTGACGAAGCTCCCAAAGCCCGCGTCCGCCGGGTTAAGCGCCAGATCGCCCGCCAGTTCGTGCCCATACAGCGGCAGGCCCGCCTCTGTGCGCAGGCTGTCGCGGGCGGCCAGCCCCACGGGGGTTGCCCCGCCCTCGATCAGGTCTTTGAACAGCGCGGGGGCCTTGTCCGGGTCGATGAAGATCTCATAGGCGACGCGCTCGCCCGTGTAGCCGGTGCGCGCGACGATCAGATCGTACCCGCCGAGCACGGCGCGAGTCACGCCGGCCCAGGGCAGCGCCTTGACGCGCGCCTTGTCCTCGGCGCTGCCGTGCATCCCCAGCAGGATATCGCGGCTGGCCGGCCCTTGCAGCGCGATATCGACGCGCCGCTCCGCGCCCAGGGCCGGATCGCGCAGATCGCGGATAGTGACGGCATGGCGGCCCGGCAGTTCAGCGTCCGGCCGGTCGGGGTCGATCTGGTACTTGCCCGCCTGCAAACCGGTGATCCACGCCCAGTCCTTGTCATTATTGGCCGCGTTGACCACCATGATGAAATAGTCCGGCTCCAGCCGGTAGATGAAGATGTCGTCGATGGGGATGCCGTCAATGCCCAACAGGTAGTTGTAGTGGGCCTCGCCCGGCGCCAGCATGGTCACGTCATTGGCCGTCAGCACGTTCAGGAACGCCTCGGCGCCCGGCCCGCGAAAGTCGAAGACGCCCATATGCGAGACGTCGAACAGGCCCGCGCCGGTGCGCGTGGCGACGTGCTCGGCGCTGACCGAGGTGTACCAGACCGGCATATCGTATCCGGCGAAGGGAACCATATTCGCGCCCAGCTCTTTGTGCAACGCGTAGAGCGAGGTGCGCTTGAGCGGCTGATCGGCCGGCTCTTCCCACGCGAACACCGGCTTGACCTCGCCGGTCAGGGGACCGCGTGCCCGTGCGCCGACGAAGTACGCCTTGTGCGGGTCAAAGCCCGCCAGGTCGTCGCGGAAGTCCACAGCGTAGGCGCTCATGTCCGGCTCGCTGCTCAGCAGGCTCACGCTCACCGGGCCAGGCGCTTTGGCGTACACATCCCGCGCGTCGAAATCGACGAATCCGTCGGATAACGCCTGGAGCCAGCGGCTGACGCGGCCCGCGTCGCGGTCGACGTGCAGGTGATAGGCATTGTCGTGCAGGCGATGCAGCACGCTGTTTGCCATCAGCGCGCCGTCGCGGTCCAGCACGCGGGTGAGCTGGTAGCCGTCCACGTCCAGCGACAGCACATCGCTGGTAAGCGCCGTGTCGAGGAAAGCGGTCGCCGCGTCCCCGTAGATATCGATCGTGCGCCAGCCTTCGCCGTCTTCGAATGGCACCATCAGGCCGAAGTGCTCGACCGCGGCGTCATATTCCTTCGGATAGGCGGCCAGGTCGGGCAGGTCATAGTCGATCCCGGCGGCTTCGGCCAGCCGGTCGACCGCCTGGCGCACCGCGGAAAGTGTCTCAAAGTCGATCTTGGCGCGCGCGGTCTCCTTGCCGCCCGCGGCCAGATAGCTGAACGGCTTGCAGTGCTGCAGCACGTCCGCGATCAGATCGCCCAACTGGTCGATCTCCGCCTCGCGGAAGCCGCGCTGCGTGATCCAGGGCGTGCCCAGGCGGATGCCCGACGCGCCGAACGCCGACGTGTCGCCGGGGATGGTGTTGCGGTTGCAGACAATCCCGGCCAGGTCCAGGATGCGCGCCGCCATATCACCGCTAAGCGTGGTTCCGTCCTCGCCTACGACCGACTTGCAATCGACCAGCAGCAGATGCGAGTCGGTCCCGCCATGCGGGATGCGCAGGCCGCGCCCGGCCAGCTTCTGGGCGAGGCGGCGGGCGTTGGCGACCGTCTGGTGCTGAAGCGTGCGGAACTGCTCGGTGGTCGCCAGCTTGAAGGCCACCGCCATCCCGGCGATGGCGTTCATATGCGGGCCGCCCTGCTCGCCGGGGAAAACCGCGCGGTCAAGCTTGCGCGCCAGCTTGGGATCGGTGGTCATCAGCACGGCGCCGCGCGGCCCGGCCAGCGTTTTGTGTGTCGTGAAGCTGATCACATGGGCGTGCCCTACCGGCGAGGGGAAGACACCGGCCACCACCAGCCCGGAGACGTGCGAGATATCGGCCAGCAGCACCGCGCCGACCTCGTCGGCAATGGCACGGAACGCGGCCCAGTCCGGCGCGAGCGGGTAGGACGTATAGCCGGCGACGATGATCTTGGGCCGATGCTCCTGCGCAAGCTGGTGGATGCGATCGTAATCGAGTAACTCGGTGTCGGGGTCGACGCCGTAGCTAACCACGCGATACATGATGCCGCTGCGGTTCACCGGGCTGCCATGAGTCAGATGCCCGCCGTGCAGCAAGTCCATGCCCATGATCGTATCGCCGGGCTGGATCAGGGCGCTGTACACGGCGTTGTTGGCCGGGGCACCGCTCAGCGGCTGGACGTTGACCCACAGGTCTTCGGGGCGCACCGAGCCGTTCGCAAACAGCTCGGCGGCGCGCCGGCGCGCCAGGCTCTCGATCAGGTCGGCGAACTCGGTGCCCTTGTAATAGCGTGCGTCTGAATAGCGGCGGTACTCGGCCAGCCGCAGGTCCACCGCCAGGATCTCCGACTGGTCCAGAGCGCGCCAATCCGGGCTGGGATAGCCTTCGGCGTAGATGTTGTGGAAGACGGATCCGACTGCCTGCCGAACTGAAGCTGGAACGCTGGACTCCGAGGGAATGAGGATCAGGCGGCGAGCCTGGCGCAGCGCTTCCAGATCGACCAGGGCGGCCACGTCCGGGTCGAGATCGGCGAGGTCACCACGAAACAGAAAGTCGTCCATATGAACTCCATTTGAGCGGTGCAAAAGAGGTGTATACGCGTGTCCACGCTTGAATTCTAGCACCCGGACCGGGGAAAGGCGAATGAGCGCGGGGTGTCGGGAAGCGTCGCCGGGGACACAGACGCGCGCCCCCGGCGGAGAGGCGCTGCGCGACGCGCTCAGCCCGTCAGGCTGGCGCGGATCTGCTCGACCAGCTCGCTGACCTCAACGTACATGGTGCGGGTCGGCAGGTCGGGCGCGCCATAGTCGCGGATCCAGGCCACCGTGCCCTCGCGGTCGACCAGGATGAAGGTGTGGCCCGGCTCGCCGTTGGGCAGCGCCCACTTGAGCACGTCGTAGCGAGCGGAGACTTCTGAGCGGGCATCCACGGCCATCGGCACGGTGACGCCGTACTCCTCGATAATGGGGAGCTGCTGCTCCGGGGGATCGGTCGAGATGCTGACCAGAGCCACGTCAAGCGCCTGAAGATCGGCTGAGTTTTGCAGATCCACGATCTGCTGGTTGCAGGGCGGTCAGCCCGCCGCCATGTGGAAATAGAGCAACACCGGCTGCCGGCCCTTGTAGTCGGCCAGCGACACCGTCCCGCCGTCTGCGGTGGGCAGCGTGAAATCCGGCGCGGGATCGCCGACGTTGAGGGCGGCGCTCTCGCCCGGCGCCCCGGCGGACTCCGACTCGGCGCCCGGTGCGGGGCGGTTAAGCTGCGGGGTCGGCTCTGCCGGCTCGTCCCGCCCGCAGGCCGCCAGCAGCAGCGCCGCCAGGATCAGCGGCACGGTCGCCCGCCAGCCGAGGCGCGCTTTTCGTACATATGACATGCGTGATTCTCTCCTTCGCGCGGGAATGCGATGCGGAAGTTCCAGCCGCGCGCAGAGCATTTTAACAGCAAAGAGCAGCGAAAAACAGCCAGGGGCAGCAGAAAGCAGCGAAGAACGGATAGAGCGTGTTGTGGACTATGCCGAAGCACCGGTCCCGATCGGGGCGCAGCAAGCTGCGCCCGCCGCGCCCGATTCCCTCGTCTGTGACACGGGCCGGGCAAGCTCGGCCTCTACGCCTAGCGCCGGATTTCCTCATGCTCCGGTCTGCCAGATGGTTCATGACGCTATCCAGGGCCAGCCAAAGACAGCAAAACAACAAGGCCAATCCTCTTGCTGCTCTTGGCTGTTTTTAGCTGCTTCTTGCTGCTTTTAGCCGCTTTTTCATGCTCTTCGCTATCCGGTATTCTTCATGCCCGCCGCGATGCCGTTGACCGTGATCATGACCGCTTCCAGCACCTCGTCGTAGGATGGGTCGTCGGGCGGCAAGGCGCGCATCTGCCGCAACAGCGCCACCTGGATAAAATTGAGCGGGTCGACATAGGGGTTGCGGCGCTCGATGGAGAGCTTGATGACGGGCGTATCGCTCAGCAGTGTCTCCTGATCGGTAATGCGCGCGATCCACTCGCAGGCGCGGGTGTGCTCGTCACGGATGCGCCGGAAGATACGCGCGCCGAGATCGGTATCGACCACCAGGGAACTGTATAGCTCGGCGATGCCCATATCCGCCTTGACTAGGTCAAGCTCCACGTTTTTGACCAGCGCTGTGAAGAACGGCCAGCTCCGATACATCTCGCGCAGCAACGCCAGCCCGCCGCCTTCGGGCGGCTCCGGCAGGCAGTCCGCGCAGAACAGCTCCAGCGCGCTTCCCACCCCATACCAGCTTGGAATGATGGCACGGCTCTGCATCCACGAGAACACCCAGGGGATGGCGCGGATCTGGACAAAGCCGCCCGCCCCGCGCTTGGCCGGGCGCGAGCCGATCGGCATCATCGCCAGCTCGTTGATCGGCGTCGCCTGCTGCCAGTAGTCGAGAAAGCCGGGCGTTTCATAGACGAAAGCGCGGTACGCTTCCTCGCCCGCCTGCGCAAGCCGGTCCATCGCGGAGCGCCACTCCGGCTTGGACTCGGTATAGCTCGGCGTGCCCAGCTCGCTCAGCACGGCGTGCAGGATCTGATGCAGGTGGCGCCGCGCGATCGCCGCGTTGCTGTAGCGATAGGCGATGACCTCGCCCTGCTCAGTGATGCTGATGCGCCCCTGCATGGCGCGCGGCGACTGCGCGCGGATCGCGCGGTTGGTCGGCCCGCCGCCGCGCCCGATGCTGCCCCCGCGCCCGTGGAACAGCTCCAACAGCACGCCGTGCTGCTGGCTGACGGCGGCCAGTTGGCGCTGCGCCCGATACAGCCCCCAGTTCGACGCCAGATAGCCGCCATCCTTGCTGCTGTCCGAATAGCCGAGCATGACGCGCTGCGCGTTCTCGCGCCGGGCCAGGTGCGCCTGATAAACCGGATTGGCATACAGGGCATCCATCACGCGCGGGGCGTTTTCCAGGTCATGAATCGTCTCGAAGAGCGGGACCAGGTCGAGCGCGTCGCCCACGCCAACCTCGCTGGCGAGCAGCAGCAACGCCAGCACGTCGCTCGGCTCGGTCGTGAAGCTGGCGATCACAGTTCCGATCACCTGCGGGCCATAGCGGCGGTGCGCCTCGGCGATCATGCGCCAGGTGGCGATCACCCGGTTGGTCACGGGGGAGAACGCCGGCTCGGCCGGGAACAGCGGGCGCGCATTGGCGATCTCGCGGGCCAGCAGCGCCTGGCGCTCGGCCTCGGGGGCGTTCTCGTAGTTCTCGCACAGGCCGTAGGCGCGGAAGATCTCGTCCAGCGCGGCGCGGTGCACGCGCGCGTCCTCGCGCACATCCAGCGGAACAAGATGCAGTCCAAACAGGCGGACCTTGTGGATCAGCCGCCGCAGCGCGCCCGAAGCCGCCCGCTGGCCCCGGTTGGCGCGCAAACTGTCGGCGATGGGCAGCAGGTCGGCCAGCAGGTCGTCGCCGGTCCGGTACGCATCGGCCCGCAGGCGGGCCGCGATCGTTCGCAGCCGCTCGCGGTAGACTTCTTTGGCTGCCGATGGGTCGTCCGGGTTCTGGGCGCACAGGTCAGGGTCAACCGGCGTTTCGTCAACCGATTGCGTCAGATGCTCGGCCAGCAGGTCGACCTCGCGCAGGTACACCTCGCGCGCCGCGTCGCGCAGGGTGCGCAGCGTTTCCAGCGTCACTTCAGGCGTGACGTTCGGGTTGCCGTCGCGGTCGCCGCCGATCCACGACGCGTACTGCAAGAACAGCGGCAGGTCGGACCAATCCGCGTCCGGATACGTCTCTTCCAGCGCGACGCGCAGATCGTCATAGAGATCGACGGCGGTATCCATGATCACAGCGGTGATGAAGTAGATGCCAAACTGAACCTCGTCCGCCGGGGTCGCGCGCGAGGTGCGCGTCGGGCGGGTCTGCCACAGCTCCTCAATCGTTTCGGCCAGCGTGTCGCGCAGGGCGCGATCCTCGCGCGGCAGCAGATCGACGCGATCGCGCAGAGCAAGCGTTTCGGCGATCTGCCGCAGCTTGACCAGCACTTCCTGGCGTTTGGCTTCGGTGGGGTGAGCGGTCATCACCAGCCGGACGCGGATCCGCTCCAGAATGGCGCGCATCTCCGCCGCCGGCACGCCCGCCGCCCGGATCGCCCGCACCGCGCTGATGATCGATTCATCGAGCGCATCCCGGCGCTCGCGCTCGCGCAGCACGCGGATGCGGTGCTCGTCTTCGGCAATGTTGATGAGCTGGAAGTAATTGGTGAAGGCTTTGATCAGTACGCGGTGGGTGGCAAGGTCCTGCGCGTCGATCAGACGGGCGAGCGTGTCCGCCGCGGCCTGATCCCCGCTGCGCCGGGCTTTAGCCGCCGCCCGCACCTGCTCGACGATCTCGAAGGCTGGCTCGCCGTGCTGCTCGCGGATGATGACGCCCAGAAGCCCGCCGAGCAGCTTGATATCGCGGCTGAGTTCGGGCGGCGTGGTGTAGGTCGATTGGCCGGATCCCATCAAATCCTCACACGTGCGATGTTCGAAGCGAGTCTGCTTGCATTATCGATTTTTGCGGCTTCGGCGGCGTCCGCCAAACAGAACTTTGCCGAAGACCTCGAACACCGCGTCGATAAGCGGGATCTCGGCCACAAAGCCGAGCACCGCCAGCACCGTCCCGGCGATGCTGGCTTGAGGCACGGTGATCAGGCCAAAGACGTAGTTCACATCGACCTGTAGCGCCTGGCCCCACAACGAGGCCGACCAGCCCGGCTCGTCGCCGCTCTTGGCGACCCACTGCGCCGTCAGGCCCACCACGATGACCGAGCGGCCCGTGCCGTCCGGCGAAAGAGTCCAGCGCCATTCCACGTCGCGCCCCCGTTCCAGCGCCTGCTGCGCCGGGTTGAGCGCCTGGACGCGGAAATCCGGCGCGGAGAGGGTGGCCGTGACGGTGACGTTGTGCGTGTCGTAGCGGTCCGCGATCTGGATCGGGGTGGCGACGATCTCGTTGTCTGCGATCTCGGCCACCGGTTGCAGCGAGCCATCCTCAAGCGGCTTAAGCTTGAGGCGAACGGCCCCACTGCCGCCCGCGCGGAACTCGGACGGCCATTCCAGCTCGACGACGCGCTGCTCGAAGGTGGTGGGCACCACCGGGCCGCCCCGCGTTTCCTCAGCCGCCGCCGCTTCCGCCTGCAGCGCGAGCGGGTCCGGCGCGGCGAGCGCGACCTCGGCGTCCGGGTCCAGCACGATGTCGCTGGTCAGCGGTGCGGCGCCCGCTAGCGCCTCAAACCCGCCCTGCCCATCCGGCGCGGGGGCAGGCGCTCCGGCGCCGGACGGTGCGGCCAGGTTCGGAGCCAGGTCGCGCAGTGTCGGTGCGTCGGCTGGGGCCGCCAGCGCATCGCCGGTGGTCACCGACTGCCTGGGGAGTGGGCTGCGAGCGGCCCACAGCACCAGCGCCGCAGCCGCCAGGATCACGAAGCCAACGAGGACGGACAGGATTTTGCGCATCGGGAAGGCTCCTTTACGCGGACTGGCCGGACGCGAGATTGCGGGCCAGCTAGGACGGTGGGCTGTTCTCGACCAGCGACTTCCAGTACGCGCCGTAGATGCCGCTGTGGTGCGCGGCGCGCTCGCTGGCCGCCGCGCCATCCAGCACATCGAGAACATCGTCGAGCCAGACGACCAGCTCGGGAACCTGCGATTCGACGGCAGCCGCCTTGATCTGGAGCAGCTCCTCGTACACCGCCTGGCGCTGCTCGGCGGCGTGGGTCTGCACCGCGACGGCCGCCTGGACAATGGAACTCAACAGCCGGTCCAGCGTGATGGTCTCCTGCTCGCGCGCGGGCCGCAGCGAGCCGGTTTGCAGGCTGACCAGCAGGGCTTCCCACGCCGCGTCGTACTGCGTCCCGGTGGGCAGTGTATCGCCCGGATGATCGAGCAGCGCCAGCACCGCGGCCAGGAAGATCGCCTCGTCATCGAGCGCGGCGGCGCGCATCTGCTGAACCAGCTCGGTCAGGTTCGCGTGCCAGTCCGGCAGAAGATCGGGGCGGGCCAGGATCACCAGGGCGGTGTTCTGGATGACCTGTTGAATCTGCTCGTCTGTGAGCGCGTAAGCCATGACGCTGTGCTCGCTCCCTCGTGTCCCGCGCCGTCAGAGATGGTACCGCGTTTGGGCGGGGCCTGCCGGGCGCGGCGGGCGGCTAGCCGGGCGGGATCCCGGCGAAGAGATCACGCTCAACCGGCTCGCGGCCGTTGAGCGGCGGATACACCCGGGTAAAGTCCTGATGGCGGAAGATGACACGGCTGAGCCGGTCGAAGACGCTTTGGGTCTGGCGCGGGTTCTGCTGCGAGGCGTGGCAGTTGGCGGCAGCGTCCCACACGGACTGGTAACGCCCCACATTCAGACGCGCCGTTGAGGGAAGTTGCCTGTCCAGCGCGGCCTGCAAGTCCAGGTCCTTGTTCTTGCCCATGCGCCGGGGATCTTCGCCGCGCAGGCGGGCAACCAGCAACATCACGCGCAGCGGCAGGCGCGGGAAAGCCGTGTAATACAGCTTGGCCGGTTGGTATGGCTCCAACCCCTCGGCGATCTGCTCGGGATACTGGGCCGGGTCGCCGGCCGCGTAGAAGGCGCGCGTCGTGGCGCGGTGCATGTAGATATGGTCGGGGTGCCCATAACCGCCGTAAGGGTCGAACGTCACGACGACGTGTGGACGGATACGGCGGATATCGCGCACAATGCGGCCCGTGACTTCATCTTCGTCCGCCTGCCACAGACAGGCGGGGTTATCGTTGTCGGGCGTGCCCATCATGCCGCTGTCGCAGTAGCCGTAGGTTATCACCTCGCGGATGCCGAGCCGTTCCGCCGCGCAGCGCAGCTCGTTCAGGCGCAGTTCTGCAACCGACTGGTAGCCCGCCAGAAACTCCGGGTCCACCGTCCCCACATCGCCGTTGGTGGAGCAGATGAGCGAGATCGCGACGCCGCGCTCTGCGTAGTACGCGATCGCGCCGCCCATCCCGAACGATTCATCGTCCGGGTGCGCAAAGGAAAGCAACATGCGATAGCCAGAATAATCAGGGTGTGACTTCATCGTCGATCCACTTCAGATATTCAGCCGATCCGGCAGCGATCGGCAGGGCAATGATTTCGGGTACATCGTAGCTATGCGCCGCCTTGATCGCCTGCGCCAGCCGGTCGAAGACGCCGGCGCGGGTTTTGATGATCATCAGCGCCTCGGTCTCTTGCTGGAGTGCGCCTTCCCAGCGGAACAGCGACTCCACCGGCACGACGTTCACACACGCCGCCAGCCGGCTTTCCAGCAGACCGCGCGCGATCTGCCGCGCTTCGTCCACCGACGACGCCGTGACCAACACCACCAGAGCCTGATCCATCGCCGTCTGATCTCCCGTCCAGGCGCAAACCGGCTTGCGCGCTGGCTGTTTGAGGCTGCACAAATGCAGATTATAGCATGGCTCAGAGTGCGGAATCACCCGATTTCAGGGACTATAAAATGCGCCGAGACATGGCATAATGTTAAGTGGGCACGCTACTGCGGTCACGCAGGTTATCGAGCTGCGAAACTCTCCTGACCGCACGCGCGTAGAGTATAATGCAATACATTCGAATGTGATCTCTCGCCTTACAGCCGGGTTGCGCAGCGGTGTGCAACCCGGTGTGAGGGCGGGTGAAAACTTGGGCCGGGCGCGCTCGCGCTGCTGTGCCCGTCATGATGAGGAGACTCGATGAGTCCGGAATATCTGGTCGGCATGAATCAAACCGCAGTCGGCGCGCGCCTGCGCGAGCGCGAGTGGGGACGCACGGCGCACATGCCCGCCGCCCGGCCCCAGTTCTTCGCCGGGCAGGCGCTGGCGATCCTGCTTGTCGGGCTGATTCTGCGCATGTGGAATCTGGGCGCCGCCAGCCTGTGGACCGACGAAGTTCTGACGGCGATCCGCGCTGAATCCACCCTGCAAGCGTCGCTGCGCTCACTGTTCAGCGCGGGCAACCAGACCCCGTTCTACTTCATGTCGCTGCGACTGCTCCCCAGACAGAGCGACATGCTGCTGCGCCTGCCCTCGGCGCTGCTGGGGCTGGTGGGGATCGCGCTGGTGATGCTGGTCGCGCTGCGGCTGTACCACAACTACACGCTGGCGTTGTCGGTTGGGCTGCTGCTGTCCGTAAATCCGTATCACGTCCTGCTGTCGCGCACGGCCCGGCCCTATTCGTTGATCTTCGTGCTGTCCCTGATCATCTCCAGCAGCTTCCTGTTGATACTGCGCGGCAACCGCTCGCGCGGGGTGTGGCTGGCGTTCACCGGAGCCAGCCTGATCGCATATATCACCCATTACACGATGTTCGCGCTGCCTGCCACGCAGGTGATCATGCTGGCCATCCTGGCGCGCAACAATCGGGCGCTGCAGCGGCGCTGGGTCCTGGCGCAGGCCGTCGCCGTCACCCCGGCGCTGATCTGGCTGGCGGTGCTCTCGCAGCAGACGATCGCGGTCGGGCCGGAGTGGGTTCCGGTCCCGGCCCCGCGCGACCTGCTGCTGACGCTCTGGAACATGACGCTGGGCTACAACGGCGTCTGGAAGTGGTATCTGGCGCCGGGCGTGATGCTCGTCACGCTGGGGCTGGTATGGGGCGCGCTCGCGATCGTCGCTCACTGGTGGGACGAGCGCGAGAATCTCTACTGGCTGCTGCTGGGCGGGCTGTCGTTGGCAGTGACGTACACCATCTCGGCGACCCTGGTTTCGTTCTACGTCGACCGCTATTTCATGATGGCACTGCCCGGCGTGCTGTTCGTGCTGTTCTACGGGTTCGCTCAGTGGCCGCGCTGGCTGCGGCGGGTGGCGACTGCGATCGTGGTGGCGACCGCCGCGTATACCGTCCTCTTTTCGTTCCACACCGGGGACTTTTCGCGGGCGGACTGGCGCGCAGCGGCGAGCTACGTCGAGGCGCGCTGGCAGCCGGGTGACTTGATCGTCACCGAGCGCGACAACGCCCGAGAAGCCTTCAAGCGGTATTTCGAGCGCGATGACGTCGAGCCGGACGCCGACGTGATCCTGCTCTCGCGGCTGGACACGACCAGCGCGCCGACGCAGCGCATCTGGGTGCTCTACCGCAACCCGATCGAGGACGTCCACCGCCAGGGCGCCATGCCCGCGTTCGACCCGTTCAAGCGCGGCCTGAGCGCGACCGGCGACTGGCTGGCCGAGCACCGCGACCTGGTCACGCAGATCCGGCCTTTCCGCGGTGTGACCGTCCTGCTGGTCGAGATCCAGCCCGCCCGGCAGGCGGGCGAGACGCCGGCGATCAGCGAAGTCCCCCGTCCGTAGCGTCTCCCCTGGTCCGATCCGAATCGCGAGGCCGGGGCGTGAACCCGGCCTCATCGTGTTGTCCACAGCGCGTAGGGAAATCGCCCGCCTCAGCGCGCGATCCGGGGTAGGCAGCGCCCCGGCGCGGCGGTATACTGGTGCGCCGGACACGGATGGGACCGGAACGATGTCAGCGGACAGAGGATAAGGGGTTATGCGACGTTTGCTGTGGGTTATGCTCAGCATGGGGGCGCTCGCTGCGGGGCTGGTCGCCAGCGCGATCTGGACGATGCCCGACACGAAAGCGAGTGCGGGGTTGCAGAGCACGCCGCCCCCGACCAACACACCGCGCCCGACTCACACCCTGCCCCCGACCAGCCCGCCGACCAACACGCCGCGCCCCTCGCCGACGCACACCGCGACCGCGACGGCGACACCCTCGCCGACGCACACCCCGACGGATACACCGACCGCCACGCCCAGCCCGACTCCGACTCTGGTCGGGCCGAACGAGTACCCGGAGAACTTCAACCCGCTGACGGGTCTGCCCTATCCCAGCGAGGACGCCCGCAACCGCCGCAACCTGATCGTCAAGGTGTCGAACTTCCCTGAGGTCGTGCGGCCCCAGAGCGGCCTGGACAAAGCCGATATCGTCTTCGAGTACGAAGTCGAGGGCGGGGTGACGCGCTTCGCGGCGATCTATCGCAGCCAGGGCACCGATTTTGTCGGCAGCGTCCGCAGCGCGCGCCTGCTCGATATCGAGCTGGTCGCCATGTTCGACGCGCTGCTGGCCTACAGCGGCTCGAACGAGTGGATCCGCCAGTATATCCTGGAATCCGACTGGAAGTGGCGGGCGCTCTCGCCGCATCTAGGGGTCAACTGCCCGCCTTTCTGCCGCTATCCGCAGGAAGGCAAAGCCTGGGAGCACACTCTGTTCGGGAACACATACCAGATGTGGGAAGTCGCCGAAGAGCGCCAGGTCAACGAGGGGCATCCGGGGCGCGGGTTCGCTTTCAGCGACGTGCCCGACCCGAACGGCGAGCCGGCGGTTGACATCTTCATCGACTACTACAACAAGCGCCAGGACACGCGCTGGCAGTACAACCCGGCAGATGGCCGCTACTATCGCTGGAACACGGGCCTGCCGCACATCGATGCGGAGACCGGCAAGCAACTCGCCGCCGACAATATCATTGTGCTGGCCGCCGAGCACATCGACCGGCCCGACATCTACGAGAGCGAAACCGGCAGCACGGTGATCGAAACCGTCTTGTGGGGCAGCGGCGACGCCTACGTCTTCCGCGATGGGCTGTGGTACAAGGGGACCTGGTGGCACGCCCAGGGACGAACCGGCCTGTGGCTGACCCACGCCGGCAGCGACGCGCCGATCCACCTGAAACCCGGCCAGACGTGGGTCGAGGTCGTGCGGCCGTTTATGTGGGGGGTACAGGTGGCGAACGAGCGGGCGGATATGCCCGCGACCAGCGCCGCGATCTACGCCACGCAGACGCAGTCCGTGATTCAGACGGCGACGGCCATCGCGCCGTACATCACGCCGACGCCGTTCGCCGGAACACCGACACCGGTCAACCTGCCCTGAGGCGCCGGGTCACACGGAAATCGGGCGGCGCGCGTGTATAAAGGATGGTGGAGAGCTGGGAGAAGTGCGCCGGATCAACCCGCTGGGAGAAACGGGATGAAGCGAATCAGGGTATGGCTCGGGCTGGGGTTGGTGATGCTGGCGCTGGCAGCGTGCGGTTCGGGGCCGATCCGCGAAGCCTACACCGCTGCCGGGGACGCCACCCGTCCCGATGACCTGACACCGACGGCCACCTTTCGACCCGACGACGATCTGAACGTGGTTGTCCGGCTGAACGCGCACGGTCGCCGGCTGCCCGTCCAGGCCGTGTTCCGGGGTCCGGAAGGCTCGCAATATGCGACGGACACGCTCGAGGCCAGCGCAACGGTGAGCACCGTGCTGCTCGGCCTGGATTGGGAAGCGCACGGCATCGCGGGCTGGCCCGCCGGCACCTGGCAGGTCGATGTGCTGGTCGACGGCGAGACGCAGGCGACGCTCGAGTTTAGGGTCCAGCCGGGGACAGAGGGATAGGGATGGAACCGGGCGCGAGGTGTATTTTCTCGCGCTGTTTGGTGCGCTTTCATCACTGTCCAACTGGGCTTTCAGTGGTGTATACTCTGGGTAACTCATATCCGAAGGGTTGATTACGCTAAGTTTTTTCAACATTTTTCTATCAAGTCCATTCCGAGTAAGGAGACTCCAAAGGTTATGGCTGTTCAGGCACAAGCAACCGAGCACATCAACCCCTATAAGGTCGCATTGCAACAATATGATCGTGCTGTTGCCTACTTAGATTTGCCCGCCGGGATCAAGGCTTTCCTGCGTTACCCCAAACGCGAGCTTTCGGTCAATTTCCCCGTCCGCATGGACAACGGTGACATCCAGATATTCAGCGGCTACCGTGTGCATCACAACACGGTGCTCGGCCCCTCGAAGGGCGGCATCCGTTACGCGCCGAACGTCGATCTGGACGAGGTGCGCGCACTGGCGATGTGGATGACCTGGAAGTGCGCGCTGGTCAACCTGCCGTACGGCGGCGCCAAGGGTGGGGTAATCTGCGACCCGTACAAGCTAAGCCAGAACGAGCTGGAGCGGCTCACCCGCCGCTATGCTGCGGAGATCAGCATCATCATCAGCCCGCATAGCGACATCCCCGCCCCCGACATGGGCACCAATGCCCAGACGATGGCGTGGATCATGGACACCTACAGCATGACGGTCGGCTATTCGGTGCCGGCGGTCGTCACGGGCAAGCCGCTCAACATCGGCGGCAGCGAGGGGCGTCAGGAAGCCACCGGGCGCGGCGTGATCATCTGCATGGACGAGGCCCTGCGGCGCCGCGGCCAGGACGATCCGTCGAAAATCCGGCTTGTCATCCAGGGCTTCGGCAACGTCGGCTCGTGGGCGGCCAAGCATGCCTACGATCTTGGCTACAAAGTGATCGCCATCAGCGACATCACCGGCGGTTACTACAACGAGAAGGGGCTGAACATCGACGACGTGATGGCCCACACGGCCAAGAATCGTCACGGCCTGCTGGAAGGCTACACCGAAGCCGATCCGATCAGCAACGAGGAACTGCTCGCCTTGGAGTGCGACGTGCTGGCTCCCTGCGCCACCGAGAACCAGATCACGGAACACAACGCGCACAACATCAAGGCCAGCATGATCGTCGAAGGCGCGAACGGCCCAACCACGCCCGAGGCAGACGATATTCTCAACGAGAAGGGCGTGCTCATCATCCCCGATATTCTGGCGAACGCCGGCGGCGTGACCGTGTCCTATTTCGAGTGGGTGCAGGGGCTGCAGTCGTTCTTCTGGGATGTGGAAGAGGTTAACCGCCAGCTACGCCGCGTGCTGATCAAGGCGTTCGACGAGGTGGTTAACACCGCCGAGCAGTATCACGTCGATATGCGCACCGCCGCGCAGATCACCGCGATCAAGCGCGTGGGCGACGCGACGCGGACGCGGGGGATTTACCCCTAATCCACCCGCGCGCCAGCACCGCGAGCGCCAGCCGGGGGCGGATGTCCGCCCCCGTTTTTGTTGCATACCGTGCTGCGACCCCGCCAGGATGCGGTATAATGAGCCGCAGCAGACCGCGGCGCGCAAGCCCCACAAGGAGACCTGATGCCTGATGCCCTGGCGAGCAGCCTGGAACGTCGTATTCTCCAGCACAAGCTGCTGTCGATCGATGTGCCCTGGGCGGACGAGATCGTCTTTCCCTACTACGACGGGCTGTCGATCCGCAACCTGGCGCATACGGTCGTTCGCCTGCTGAACGGGCGTCCGCTCGCCGGCCGGCTGGGGACGGCACCGCTCGACCCGGCGCTCTGGGAGCCGCTGCAGGGCCGGGTCCAGCGGGTCGTGCTGTTCATCAGCGATGGACTCGGCTGGCGGCTGCTGCAAGAGCTGATCGCCGCAGACGGGCGTTTCGCGCAGATTATCGCCGACCTGACCGGCGAGGGCACGCTCACCCCGCTGACCTCGATCGCGCCGAGCACCACCGCCGCCGCGCTCCCGGCGATCTGGACCGGGAGCAGCCCGATCGCCACGGGAATGGTCGGCACGCGCGTCTTCCTGCGCGAGTTCAGCACGCTGGTGAGCATGCTGCACTATGCGCCCGTCAGCGGGCGGCACCGCGCGGACGTACTCGAAGACTGGGGGCTGGATTTCGGGGCGTTCTTGCCGCTCCAGACGCTGGGCGAGGCGCTCAGTGCCCATCGCATCCCCAGCTATCTGCTGCTGCAAAAGAACTTGCTCGGCTCCGGGCTGTCGCGGTTGATACATCGGGGCGTGCAGCATGTGGTGCGCCACTCCGGCTACACCGATCTGTGGATCAACCTGCGCGACCTGCTGCGCCAGACCCGGCACCAGCGTTGCTTCATCAACGTCTACTGGGACGCGGTGGACTCCATCGCCCACCTGTACGGGACGGTGACCGAGCAGGCGCTGGCCGAGATCGCGCGGCAGCTCGAAGACCTGCGCACTGTGCTCGCCGCCGACGGTGTAGCGGACGGGCGGACGCTGTTTGTGCTGGTGGCCGATCACGGCCACGCTGAGATCACAACCTACGTGCCCATCTCCGACCACGCGCCGCTGATCGAAGCGTTGCGCTGCGGGCCGGGCGGCGAGACGCGCTTCCGCCACCTGTACCTGCGCGAAGGCTACCGCGAGCAGGTGGCGGGCTATCTGCGCGAGCAGATGCCGCACCAGTTCGCCAGCGTGTGCCCGGCAGATGCGCAGGCAGCCGGTCTGTTCGGGCCAGATCCGCCCCACCCTGAAGCAGCCGCCCGGCTCGGCGATCTGACGGTGATCGCACGTCAGGGCGTCGGCCTGTCCGAAAAGCAGCAGGGACCGCTGGCAACGCCCAGCCGCCACGGCGGGCTGAGCGCGCGCGAGATGCTCGTCCCCCTGCTGATGCGCCCTCTGTGACGCCAGAGACGAGAGCAACCAGCCGGGTTGTGTGGAACAGAACGAAGGAAACGGCATGCAGAAATTTCTCAGTCGACTCCTGGGCGATGGGAAACCCCACCATGCGCCGGCACCGATTGCGCCTGAGCAGCAGGCAGCCAATGAACTATTGGAGACGGCGGCAACCGCGCTGGAGCAAGGCTACTACGACACGGCGCTCGACATCTACCGGCGCGGGCTGGCTCACGCACGGGAACACGCCGACCTGCGCAGCGAGGAGCATTTTCTGAGCGGCATCGGCGCGGCCTACGTCGCCCGGCGCGATTTCGAGGCCGCGCGCCCCGTGCTGGAGGAGGCGCTGGCGGTCGCGCGCAAGCTCAACGACCGGCGCGCGCTGACCCGCGCGCTGAACAACCTCGGCTCGTTCTATGCCCAGCAGGGCGAATGGGGCACAGCGCAAACCTATCACCAGCAGGCGCTTGATGAGGCGCGGCAGGTCGGCGAGCCGGGCGTGCTGGCGCTGACGCTGGAGAACCTGGCCAAAGACTATCTCAACCTGGACAACCCCAGCTATGCCCAACACCTGCTTAAGGAAGCCGTGAGCGTGGCGCAGCGCAGCAACCAACCTCAGGTCATGGCCCGCACGCTGGGGATGCTGGCCGAGGCCACGCTGGCGGCGGGCGATCGCGCGGCGGCTCAGCGCATGTTCAAACAGGCTCTGCAGCTCGCGCAGCAGACCGGCCAGAACGAGCAGCACATCCGCTGGCTGCGCACCCTGGCCGAACTGGAGATTGAGAGCCGCAATTACACCCGCGCCATCGAGTATTACCAGACCGCCGAAAACCTGGCGCTGCGCCTGGGCAACCAGCCGGCCGAGTTCTTCATGAACAGCGCGCTCGATCTGAGCCTGGCCTACCAGCTCAGCGGCAACAGCGCCCAGGCCGAGGAATACGCCACGCGCGCGCTGGCTCAGGCGCGCAGCTCGGAGAACGTGGAGCTGGAAGCGAACGCCCTGACCCGTCTGGGGATGGCCGCGCACACCACGGGCGACCTGCAGCGTGCCGAGCGCTTTCTGAATGAGGCGCTCGCTCTGTACGAGAGCGGCGCGCTGCAAAAGCCCGACGAGCAGATGCAGGTGCTGCTGACTCTGGGCAACATCTACACGCGCCAGCATGATCTCAAGCGCGCCCAAGAGGTCACCCGGCAGGCCCTGGCGCTCGCCCGCGCCGCTCAGGACACCGGCCGCCAGGCCAACGCGCTGCACCTGCTGGGCAATCTGGCTCTGGAACAGGGCCAGCGGGCGCAGGCGCTCGAACACTGGCAGGCGGCACTCGATCTGCTGGCGGGCGACGATCCGATCCAGGAAGCGCAGCTTCGCTGCGACATCGCACGCGCCCGCAAAGAGAGCGGCGACTTCAAAGCGGCGCTGAGCGAGTACGAGCGCGCCCTGGTGCTGCTGAACAACTTCAATCACCCGCCCACCCGCGGCCTGGTGCTCTCGAACGCGGCCACGCTCTACACCGATCTGGGCGACGTAGACACGGCCAAAGCCTTCTACGAAGAGTCGATCCAGATCGCGCGCAACAGCGGCGATCTGCGCGCCGAAAGCCTGCGCCTGGGCAACCTGGGCTGGTTCTACTCCCTTACCGGACAGCCGCGCACGGCGATCAACACGCTCGAAGAGGCGCTCAAGATCAGCCGCGCGCTGGATGACACGCTGATGATCGCCGTCCAGACCAACAACCTGGCGCGCACGTACTACCAGCTCAGCGATTACGACACCGCCCGCACGCTGCACAAACAGGCTATCGCTGCCGCCGTCGCGATCGGCGACGAGCGCTGGCAGGCCGTCTTCCAGAGCGATATGGGCGCCACGCTGGAAGCGCTCAGCCGCGACGACGAGGCCGAGGCGCTGTATCAGGCCGCACTGGAAAAGAGCCGCGCGTGGGGCGACCAGGAAAACATCGTCCGCACGCTGGCGCGGCTGGCGTCCGTCTACCGGCGAACGGGCCGCGCCGAGCAGGCACAGGCGCTGGCCGCCGAAGCCTACGAGATGGCCCGGCGCATGGACTACAAGAAAGGGCTGGCGGATGCCGCCGCCGTGCGGGGCGACCTGGCGCGCGACGCGGGCCGGCCGGAAACCGCCGAGCGGTTCTACACGGAAGCGCGGCGGCTGTATACCATTCTGCACGACCCGCTGGCCGCGCATGTGGGCGAGCGCGCCTCACCGACCGCGCCCGGCCCCGGCGATCAGCGAGCGTGAGGCCCCCGGCTATTGCGCCGCCTTGCACAAAGCAGTATTATCAGTCCCGTTGCATGCTGGTTGATGAGCAAGGCGTGGCCCGCTACGTGGCCTGCATCAGGAGACTGCGTTATGAAGAGGTCTTTCGGCTTGATGGTGCTTGCGCTGTTGGTTGTGCCGCTGCTGGCGGCCTGCAGCAGCGAGTCGGCGGATGTGAGCGAGAGCTTCATGGAAGCCCTGCTCAAGGGGGATGCCGACGCAGCGCAGCAGTATGCGTGCGAGTCGTTCCGGGAAGGCGCGGCGCAGCTGGCGGCGTACTTCGCCGGGCAGAACGTGCGCGACTGGGACCTGAAATACGACATTGGCAAGGGCAACCGCCAGGAAGAGATCATCGTCACCGGCGCGTTCCAGTACGGCCCCGAAGACGCACCGCGCGAGCTGAAGCTGCAAGAGCGGAGCAAGACGCGCATCGTCCTGTGGCTGGAGCAGCGCGGGGATGACTGGTGCGTCACCGATCGCAGCGAGTTCGGCGAGGTGGTGGCGCTGGGCGGCGGCCTCGAGGCGCCCGCCGGCGAGGGCGGCACCTCGTCGGGCACCAACGACGCCGCCGGTTAGGCGATCGGGCCGGGGGCGGAGACCGGACTTGAGCGAAAAGCGACTTGCGCGCCTGGCAGCCATCTGCCAGGCGCTTTTGTGCCCCGTCCAGCCAGGACGGGCATTGTGTGCCGTGCTGCTGGCGCTGGCGCTCGCCGCCTGCCGGGGCGACTCCGGCGACCCGGCCGCTGTCACCCGGGCATTCATCCGCGCGGTGATGGCAGCGGAGTCCGAACAGGTCCGCACGCTGACCTGCGCCGAGTGGCAGGCAACGACGGTCCGCTGGGCGAACGGGGGCACGCCGGGTCTGCACGTGGACACCGATCACCTGGTTCTCGACGTCGGCGAGCGCCGGGGGCCGCTGGTTGAGGTGCGCGTGACGGGGACGCTGGCGCTGCGCGCGCCCGATGGGCGGCGCGAGGTCCGCAGTCTGGACGGCGAGGGCGCCCTGCTCTTCACCCTGATCGATGAAGCTGGCTGGAAGGTGTGCGGGGTGACCGGCACGCTGCCCGGCTAGCAGAGCGCGCGATCAGCGTTGGGCAGCGACCAACCGCTCGGCGGCGGCCAGCGCGCCCGCCAGATCGCGGAAGAAGCGGGCGCGCAGCGGTTGCCCGGCGGTTTCTTCCGCGGCACGCAGCACGCTCCGGTAGCCCGCCTCGTTCAGCACGACCAGGACGTTTGCCACGCGTGGGTCGTCCAGGGCGCTGGCGCATGGCTCGACCAACCCCGCGTCGGCGAATTCGTCGAGCTGGCTCACGTCAGCCACCAGGATCACAGGTGCGGGACGTTCATTCAACAGGCGGTCGCGCTCGGCGCACATCGTTTGGTAGGCGTTGACGGTCAGGCGTCCACGATAGGTCATGATCAAAATCGGGAGCGAAGGGTGCCAATGCAGTTGGACAGGCATTTTGTTATCCACTTAATCGGTTAAATAACGCGCCAATAAGCCCTCTCTTCCTTCCCTCTCCACATCATAGGTCGATTTGTGTCACAACACAATTGGCCATTTTGTCAAGATGTTGTCATAGAACAAAAAAGGCGGCTGCTGGCCGCCTGTCGTGTGTGGAGAGAAAGCCGGGCTGCGTGCCTACTTGCGCCGCAGGCTGTTGAGCAGCCGCGCGCCCAAAAAGAGCGCCCCGCCCGCCGCCACCGCGCCGCCGATTGCCAGCTTCTGCACCTCGGCAGGATCTACGCCGGGCATCACGACCTCGCCGTTGCCGTACTGCGCGAACAGGCGTCCCCATTTGGTCTGCAGAGCTTCCTCGACGCGCTTGCGGCCCACGAACGGGTACCAGTAGTAGTTGTGGTAGATGTTGCTGGCAGCGTAGCTCCACGGCACCAGCGGCGTGCGTAGCAGCAAGCCTTCGAAGCCCTTGAGCCAGCCGTGATAGATCAGCTTCTGGCCCTTGCTGGCGAAGGTGTCTTCCTGCACGAAACGGAAGCGCTCGATATCTTTCAGGTCCACGCCCACGACCTCGATCTCCGCCGGATCGCCGATGCCCAGGCCGCGCTCGTGACCGAGCCGGATAAAGTCCAACGACATCGGGTCGAAGCCCTGCAGATAGGCGCTCATGGCGTCGATCGCGACCTGGTCGGCGGAGGCGAGCAGCAGGTCTTTCTCGTGCACGCGCATCGCGCGCGGACCGGGGCCGTCTCCGGCGAAGGTGCCATCCATGACCGCGAAAATACCGGTGTGAATGTCCTGCTGGATCTGAAGCAGATCGACCACCGTCTCGTGAATCACGGCGTGCGTCCAGTGGCGCTTGCGGCCGAGTAGCCCGCCGAAGGCGTTCTTCATCGCGCCCGTGATCGTGGTGAAGACGTGAGTCTTGACGGTCGGCAGGTGGATGATGTTGCGCCCGTAGAAGTCCTTGGGGATGTAGATACCCTCGGGATACACCCGGTCCAGCACCAGGAGCGGCTCTTTCGGCTCGTAGCGCACCCACTCGAACTGCGGCTCGTAGAGGTGCCAGGTCTCGATGTTGTATTTGTCCGTGACGTACTTGTGCTTGTTATTGACCTCGCCAGCGCGCGCATCCACCACGACCGTGTCGTTATGCGCGGCGATCAGGCGCGGATAACCGGCGGCTTGCAGTTCCTGGATCGCGCCTTCGATCTGCCAGGGCGTGCTGGAGCACGCCGGATACCAGGTATCCCACGAGATGTTGATCTTCAGGATGGTGTCCTTGTCTTTCGGCAGAGCGTCGTGATAGCCTGCCAGGCGCATAACCTCGCGCACGTCGTCAAGGACGGTCTCTGGCGTGGTACGCAGAATCGCGACCTTTCCCTTGCCAGGAAATTCAGCCATAGCTGCCGGTCCCTCCTCGGGCCAATTTACTGATAGGCTCTTAGTTTATTCTGCCTCTGAGTATAGCAGCCGCAGCCGGACCTGTCGATACACGATTAGGCTGCGGAACGGCTACGGCTGCCGCGAAACGCCCCTGCCCCCGCTAGCTGCTGCCCGGCTCTGCTTCGCGCGGGGTGTCGCACGCGCCGCCGGGCTGGATCGTCTCCGGGTGGAACCAGCGCGCATAGGCGCACAGCGCGTCCTCGCTGATGGTTGGGATCGGCGGCTGGCCGTAGACCTCGGCGTTGTCCGTGACATAGAAGCGATCGACCCACTGGGTGATACGCGCGCGATCCGGCTGGACAATGACGGTAAACGCCTGGGGCACGCTGCGCCCGTTGTCGAAATAAAGGCAAACCCAGCCGCTGTGGGTGGTTCCCAGCGGAAGCTGGAACCCTTCTTCGCGGTAGAAAAAGGTGTTCAGCCCGCGCGCGTTGGCCTCGTGTACCGGGCAGGCGACCCCATCCCCGCCCAGGTAGGTGACTTCCGCCGGCAGGGCGCGGATCGCAGTGCGCGGCTGCCACCAGGGATTGCGGCGCTCGCGGAAATCTGCCGGGAAAGGCGTCTCGACATCGACCCAGGGATAGCCCCAGCTCGCGTAGGGGAAGACCTGCCCGGTGATCTCAACGGACATCCAGAACCAGATCTCGTGCCTGCCGTCTGCGCGGATGACATGGACCGGATCGCAGAAATCGAGCCGCGCCAGCTCGACATCGTTATCGCGGCGTGTGCCGCCGAGCCAGTTGTAATTTTCGGCGCGCATGGTAACCGGCTCGCCGCAGGTCAGGTGATGGACCGGCAGCAGCGGCGCGACCGGTCGCTGCGCCGCGCTGTAGATCAGAAAGGCGGCGGCCAGTAGCACGGCCAGCGCCAATCCCGCAAGCAGAAACGACAGCCGGGGCACGATCCATTGGGTCATGCCCCTGATTATACTCGCATATACCCGGCGTGCATGGGCCTTGACGCGCCTGCCTGCCCCGGTATAATCCGATGCAGACGGGTGACTAGCTCAGTTGGTCAGAGCGCTTCCCTTACAAGGAAGAGGTCAGGGGTTCGAGTCCCTTGTCACCCACAGCGTTTTCTCTCGCGGGCGTCCCCTTCCTGAAATCGCATTCTCTGCGTCCTGCCAATCGCTTTTCCAGGCTAAGTGCACGCCGGCGCCGGAATGCCGGCTACGACTCGATATATTCGGTGTAGCTGTATGCGATCCAGGTGCCCGCCCCAAGGAGCGCGCAGTAGTCGGGACCGCCCATCTCAAGGGACGGATGGTGCCCGGCGATGAACTCAACCTCCCAGGTCTCAGCATTGAAGATGACACGCCCCACGTCTTGAAACGCAGGGGCCTCCCCCGGCAACTTCACGTGCCAGGAATGGTTCGTGATATACTGGCCCGCTTCCTCCTGATCGACGAATGTCTGTTTTTCGGTGATGAACTCGCCAGTGTCTGGGTTCGTGATGGTCCACTCCAAGACGCCATGGTACCAACTCCGCGCCAGGTGACCCTCCTTATCGTAGAAGAAGTGGGCGCGGAAGTGCACGGTGTACGCACCTGTAACCTCGTGTTCAGCGCCGGTCGCCCAATCAGGGAAGCCGTTGCCGTCGGCGTCGGGGCCAAGCTCATAGACCCCATCCGTGTCGCAATAGTAGATGTCGTTGCCCACGACCTCAGCCTTGAAATGATCGGGTCCGCCAGCGACGGCTGGCACCGCGCCGATTAGAGCCAACCCGACAACCAACAGCCCGGCAAACAAGCGTTTCGCAAGCATGGAGGCCTCCAAATTGCAGCAGAAGCAGGACCGACTCAGACAACCCAATGGGGCGAGCAACTCGTGGATTCCGGACCGGGTGTATTGTCTGCAGCCAGGAGGGGGGCTGTGAGGGGAATGGTTGCAGTCAGCAAGATGATCCAATTAAATCATGATTTCTATTAGTTGTATAGTTTCTCCTCAATGGAAGCCTTGAGATCGCGCACGCCACATTAGAGTTCGCGCAGAATCCGTGTCACACATTGTTGACATACTCGCCATCTGGTAAAATCACTCGATGCCTTGCCGCCAGATTTTAAGGTGGCGCCGGTTGACTCGGCGCGGGTGTGACAGTACACTATAGAACAATCGTTCCTGACACATCCGTTCGTCTCGCACCCTCGCAGAGCGCCCTGGGCGGCGCTCTTTGCCCTGCCAGTGGTGAGTTTTCACGAGGTCATCAGCCTGTATGGGTCAAGACAAGATCGTTGTTCGCGGTGCGCGCGAGCACAATCTCAAGAATATCGACGTCGTGATCCCGCGCGACAAGCTGGTGGTGATCACCGGCCTGAGCGGCAGCGGCAAAAGCTCGCTGGCGTTCGATACCATCTTCGCCGAAGGCCAGCGCCGCTACGTCGAGTCGCTCTCGGCGTACGCGCGCCAGTTCCTCGGCCAGATGGACAAGCCCGATGTCGACCAGATCGAGGGGTTGTCGCCATCGATCTCGATTGACCAGAAGAGCGTCAGCAACAACCCGCGCTCGACGGTGGGAACCGTCACCGAGATCTACGACTATCTGCGCCTGCTCTACGCGCGGATCGGCATCCCGCACTGCCCCGTCTGCGGCCAACGCGTCGAGGCTCAGTCCGCCCAGCAGATCGTCGAAACCATCGAGAGCTGGCCCGATGGCACGCGCATCCAGGTGCTGGCACCGGTGATCAAGGATCGCAAGGGGCGCCACGAAAAAGTGCTGGAAGACATCCAGCAGGCAGGCTTTGTACGGGCGCGCATCAACGGCGAGGTGCGCGACCTGAGCGAGCCGATCGAGCTGGAACGGTATAAGATGCACACGATCGAGGTCGTGGTCGACCGCCTGATCGTGCGCCATTACGACGATCCGGACGGCGAAGAAGCCGCCGCCGCGCGCACGCGCCTGACGGACTCCATCGAGACGGCAATGGAGATGGGCGGCGGTGTGGTGATCGTCAACGACGTGACCGACCCGGATAATCCGGTCGATCACCTGTTCAGCGAGCACCTGGCCTGTGTCTACGGCCACGTCAGCCTGCCGGAGATCGAGCCGCGCACGTTTTCGTTCAACAGCCCCCACGGCGCCTGCCCATCGTGCCAGGGCCTGGGCGTCAAGCGCGAGTTCGATCCGGATTTGATCGTCCCCAACCCGAACCTGACCATCCGCGAGGGCGCGCTCGACCCGTGGGATACCACCAGCCAGGATAGCTGGACGCGCAAGATTCTCTACGAAGTCTGCAGGGCGTTCAATATCCCGCTCGACACGCCCTGGCGCGACCTGACCCCGGAGCAACAGGACCTGCTGCTCTACGGCACCGACCGCAAGGTGCGCATCAATCACACGCGTGAAGACGGCAGCCACTTTTCGTTCAACACCGACTTCGAGGGCGTGCTGAACAATACCGCGCGGCGCTGGCGCGAAACGACCAGCGATTACATGCGCGCCCATTACGAGCAGTACATGAGCGAGCGCCCCTGCGAAGCGTGCGGCGGCCGCCGGCTGCGCCCCGAGGCGCTGGCAGTGACTGTGGCCGACAAGTCGATCTACGAGGTGACGGAACTGCCGATTAAGGAGCTGCTGCGCTGGGTGCAGTCCCTGCGCGGGACCGGGCCGCGTGTCAACGGGCACGCCCTGCTCAGCGAGCGCGAGCTGGCGATCGGCGGCCAGATTCTCAAGGAGATCGAGGCCCGCGCGCAGTTCATGGTCAACGTGGGGCTGGACTATCTGACGCTCGGTCGCTCGGCGGGGACGCTCTCCGGCGGCGAGGCGCAGCGCATCCGGCTCGCCACTCAGATCGGCAGCCAGCTCACCGGCGTGCTGTACGTGCTCGACGAGCCGAGCATCGGCCTGCACCAGCGCGACAACGCGCGCCTGATCCGCACGCTGGAAGGGATGCGCGATCTGGGCAATACCTTGCTGGTGGTCGAGCACGATCACGAGACGATGCTCTCTGCGGACTGGATCGTGGACCTCGGCCCCGGCGCGGGCGAGCACGGCGGGTACGTGGTCGCCGAAGGGCCGCCGGAAGCCATCATGCGCCACCCGGACAGCATCACCGGGGCGTATCTCTCCGGGCGCCGCTGCATCCCCCTGCCGCCCAGGCGCCGCAACGGCAACGGGCAGCATCTGGTCATTCGCGGCGCGCGCGAGAACAACCTGAAGAACCTGGACGTGGCGATCCCGCTCGGCAAGCTGGTCGTGATCACCGGTGTGAGCGGGTCCGGCAAATCGACCCTGATGATCGAGGTGCTGTACAAAAAGCTGGCCCAGGTGATCTACGGGTCGAAGGACCGGCCCGGCGCGCACGACGCCATCGAGGGGCTGGAATACATCGACAAGGTGATCCACATCGACCAGTCGCCCATCGGGCGGACGCCGCGCAGCAACCCCGGTACGTACACAAAGATGTACGACGCCATCCGCCAGCTCTTTTCCGAGCTGCCGGAGAGCAAGATCCGCGGCTATACGCCGGGGCGCTTCAGCTTCAACGTCAAGGGCGGGCGCTGCGAGCACTGCCAGGGCGAGGGGCAGCTTCGCATCGAAATGCAGTTCCTGCCGGATATTTACGTCCCGTGCGAGGTGTGCCACGGCGCGCGCTACAACCACGAGACGCTACAGGTCAAGTACAAGGGCAAGAGCATCGCGGATGTGCTGAATATGACGGTCAGCGAGGGGCTAGAGTTCTTCGCCAACATCCCCTCGATCCGCCCCAAGCTGGAGACGCTGGCCGCGGTCGGATTGGGGTACATCCGCATCGGGCAGCCCGCGCCCACGCTCTCCGGCGGCGAGGCGCAGCGCGTCAAGCTCAGCCGCGAGCTATCCAAGCGCGCGACCGGCCGGACGCTCTACGTACTCGACGAGCCATCGACCGGCCTGCACACTGCCGACGTCGCGCGGCTGATCGACGTGCTTCAGTCGCTGGTGGACAAGGGCAACACCGTCCTGATCATCGAGCACAACCCGGACATCATCAAGGTGGCCGACCACATCATCGATCTGGGTCCGGAAGGCGGCGAAGAGGGCGGCTATCTGGTGGCCGAGGGCACGCCCGAAGAGGTCGCACGAGT
The DNA here is from genome assembly GCA_020724465.1 of Thermoflexus sp. Lineage (GTDB taxonomy): Bacteria > Chloroflexota > Anaerolineae > Aggregatilineales > Aggregatilineaceae > DYGX01. The sequence goes on along the minus strand of DYGX01000010.1, from coordinate 30,039 downwards.
CAAGGAGAGCCACACCGGGCGCTTCCTGGCCGATTACCTCGACTGGGCCGAGTGCGCCAGCGCCGACGAGTCCATTGCCGCGGAAGAAGCGTAGCCGCCAGCGCGAAACCACACACGGGGTGCCCTCAACGAGGCGCCCCTTTTTCGTTTCCCTACGCCAGACCGTCGCTTGGCACACGCCTTTCACGCTGATTTAAGGCGCTTGCTTGAGTTCAGTCCAGTTTTATCCTACACTGAGGGTAACAGGTACGATAAGGCAAAGCGCAACCAAAGCGGAGGAAAGCATGAAGGCGTATCGACGGGTAAGCACTCTGCTGGCGCTGGCGCTGGTCGCCACGCTGGTTCTCGGTCTGATGCCGGTGCGCGGCGCCTCGGCACAGGCCCCAACGGCAACCGTCAACACGGGCGCGCTGAATCTGCGCAGCGGCCCCGGTGTCAATTATCCGGTGGTCTTCTCGGTCTATCGCGGCACTGTGCTCACCCTGCTGGCCCGCAACGCCAACACGTCGTGGCTGAAGGTGGCGCTCGACAACGGCGTGCAGGGCTGGGTCAGCCGCCCTTACGTCTACACCGTCTACCCGCTCGCCACGCTGCCCGTTGACAGCAGCACCATCCCCTCGCCCGCTCCGGTGCCGGTTCCGGCTGTCGGAACGGTCAACACGGGCGCGCTGAACGTGCGCCAGGGGCCGGGCATCAGCTTCCCGCGGATCCGGGCGCTGCCGCGCGGCGCGCAGGTCGATCTACTGGCGCGGGACTCGGCCACGATCTGGCTCAAGGTGCGGCTGAGCGACGGCGTCATCGGCTGGCTGAACGGCACCTATATCCTGACGGCCTACCCCAAGGGCAATCTGCCGGTCGAGGGCGTGTACGTCCCGCCCGCGCCGCAGCCTCAGCCGCCCGCCTATCGCACGCACGTCGTGCAGGCTGGTGAGAATCTCTACCGCATCGGCCTGCGCTACGGCGTGAACTGGCTGACAATCGCGGCGGCCAACGGGATCGCTTACCCGTACTGGGTGTATGCCGGGCAGGTGCTGCGCATCCCCTAGCTCTCGCACCCGGTCTCGCCGTGGAATCGGAGGCGCGTCCCTGTGGGGGCACGCCTCTCTTTTTCGCACCAGGAGCGTTTGCCGGCGCCAAACGTAAATTCGCCCGTCTTAAGTGTAATATTTGAAATCGCAATACGGTTTAGGATATCATTTCTGTAGAAAAGTGGGTGGACCGCCTGGAGGAATTTTACTGGGAATGGACTCCGGGCGCGCAGATTGCTCATGGAGGTCACAATGCTGAAAAAAGGAACATTGTTTGCGATAGCCCTGGTCCTGGCGCTGGTGCTGGTTGTGCCAGCCAGCGCGATCACCTGGGGAACCCCTGATGGCGAAGGCCATCCCTATGTGGGCCTGATGGTGTTTGACGTGGGTGGACGCCCGGCCTGGCGCTGCTCCGGCACGCTGCTGTCTTCAACGGTGATGCTTACGGCGGGTCACTGCACGTATGGCACTTCGGGCGGGCGCGTGTGGTTCGACGCGGACGTGGGAGCAGGCCGGCCCGGCAACGGCTATCCGTTCTCGGGCGGCACAGGCATTGAGTTTGCGGCAATCTACACGCATCCTGAATTCAACCCCAATGCCTTTTACCTGCACGACCTTGGTATCGTGATTCTGAGCCAGCCGGTTGATCGAGGCACCGGCACCCTGGCGCCCATTGGGCTGCTGGACGAGCTGGCGACCAAGCGCGGCTTGCAGGAGCAGGACTTCACGCCGGTAGGCTACGGCCTGCAGAGCATTGTGCCCAATCCCAACGACGTCCAGGCTGACCTGGTGCGCTACCGCGCGACGACCAAGCTGATCGGCGTCAAGGGCACGTTCGGCATTCCGGAAGGCGTGGCGGTAGTCTTCACGAACAACCCCGGCAAGGCGCACTCGGGCGGCACCTGCTTTGGCGACTCGGGCGGCCCGATCTTCTGGGGCGACACCAACCAGATCGCCGCGGTGACGTCGTTCGGCGTCAACCCGAACTGCGTCGGGAACGGCGGCGGCTACCGGATCGATACCCCCGACGACCAGGCCTGGATCAACAGCTTCCTGGGCTAGTCATCCGTCATTGCGCCGCACACCGACAGGCCGCGTCGCGCGACGCGGCCTGTTTTTGTCGCTTCTGCCGGGCAAGCCGCTCCCGCGCCGGGCCGCCTGCGGCTATAATGGCCTGCGCTGCGCCGCGCTCGAGAAGGAGCATCCGGATGTGGGGCACTCTGCTTAACGCGTTCACTGTGCTGCTGGGCAGCGCGCTCGGACTGGTGGTCGGTGGGCGGCTGCCACCTCGTATACAAGAATCAGTAATTACCGGCCTCGGGTTGGTCACCGCCTATGTCGGGGTGAGCAACGCCGGAGAAACCGGTAACGTGATCATCCCGCTGATCGCGCTGGTCAGCGGCGTGATCACGGGCGAGCTGTTGCGGCTCGACGCCCGGCTTGAGGGGCTGGCGGCGTGGGTGCACCGCCGCTTCGAGCGCCCGTCGGCCACCGGGCAGCCAAACGACCTCGGGGTGCGGCGCGCGCGCTTCATCCAGGGCTTTGTGACCGCCAGCCTGGTCTTTTGCGTCGGCCCGCTGACCTTCGCCGGCTCGATCCAGGACGGCATGGGGCTGGCGATCGGCTTCGAGCAGCTTGCGATCAAGAGCGTGCTGGACCTGTTCGCCTCGATCGCGTTTGCGTCCAGCCTGGGGATCGGCGTCATGTTCAGCGTCCTGACGATCCTCAGCGTGCAGGGCGGGCTGGCGTTGCTTGGCAGCCTGGCCGGCGATTTCATGAGCGACGCGATGGTTAACGAGATGACGGCCGTCGGCGGGCTGATTCTGATCGGGCTGGCGCTGATGCTGCTCGACATCAAGAAGCCGCGCGTGGCGAACTTTCTGCCCGCGCTGATCATCGCCCCGGCGCTGGTTGCCGCGGGGCAGGTGCTCGGCATCAACCTCTATCCGTTCTAAGCGGCGGCGGCTCAGGCCGCGCGTAGTGTCGAGGCAGGCAGGTGTATGATCGGGTTAAAGCAGATGCGCAAATCCGCGAGCAGGGCCGACGGCATGTCTTCCTGGATGCTCTTCCGCCAGTTGACAAACTTCTGGAATGCGATCGAGAACCCGGTCTTCATGCGCGAGATCCAGCACGAGCCGCTGTGGCAGCGGTATCTCTCGCGCGCGCTCCAGTCCAGCGGCCTGACGCTGACGCTTGGCGGTTTGCTGTGCTACCTCAGCCTGCTGGTGGCCTTTTATGCCGATACGCTGCTGATTCTGTTCGTGCCGCTGGTCCTGGGCTGGCTGCTGCTGCTCAGCCTGACGCTGGCGCCGGTCGTCGTGCGCGAGCGCGAGCAGCGAACCTGGCACACCCTGCGCACCACACCGCTGGATATCGAAGCGATCGTGCTGGGCAAGGCCGCCGGGGCGCTGTGGTGGCTGCGCCATCTGGCACGCGGCGTGATGGCCCTGACCCTCATCGGCGCGATCATGATCGGCGTCGGCAGCCTGATCTTCGTCTCGTTCGAGAGTGAGTCTCTCAGCGACCTGCCCGCCCCGCTCGTTTGCGGGATGACGCTGCTGCTCCCGGTTCTCAGCGGCAGCCTGTTCATCGCGGATCGCGCGCAGTATATGATGCTGGTGGCGTTGTCGTCGCTGGCGGTCAGCGCGCGCAGCTCAACGGTGCGGATGGCGGCGCCGGCGGCCGTGATCACAGCGCTGCTGATCACGGCGGTGGATACGGGGATCGGGCTATTGATCGTCACGCAGCATCTCCCGGTCTCGCGCTCGCTGATCGAAACCGAGATGCTTCTGCTGCTGTTCGGGCCGATTGTGGTCTATCTGGCAGAGCTGCCGTTTGGCACCGCGCTGGTGATCGCGCTGCTCACGCTGCTGGTGCGCGAGGGGGTGATCTGGGCCGTCTGGCGCTGGACTCTGCGCGCGGCGCTGCGCCCTTAGCCGCCGCAGTTGCGCCCCACCGCCCGCGTACTTACAATCAGTCTCAGACTCTGGTGTTATGCGACGTTACACTGTGGTAGGCGATTGAATTATGGCGCGCATTCTCATTGTAGAAGACGACGAATCCCTGATCATGATGCTGGAGATCGCCCTGCGCCCGCTGAAACATGAAGTCATCCGCTGCCTGAATGGCGCCGACGCGCTGCCCATGATGCGCGCTGACCCGCCGGACCTGGTGATCCTCGATCTGATGATGCCGTCGGCGCCGGGTGACAGCGTGCTCAACGCGATCCGGGCGGACGAGACGCTGCGCGACACGCCGGTTGTGGTCCTGTCGGCCCACCCCAAAGGCGAGCGGATCGCGTCGGGCGCCGGCGCCGATGTCTTCCTCGGCAAGCCGGTCAATATCCGCACGTTCCGCGAGACGATCACCGAACTGCTCAATCGCTAGCGGCGTCAGGCGCCGCGCGCAGCACCACCTTGCCGATATTGCGCCGCTGCTGAAGCAGGCGATGTGCTTCCACCGCGTCCGCCAGGTCGAACACGCCCCCGACGTGCGGGCGCAGGTCCCCCGCCTCGAACCAGTCGACCAGCGTCTCGGCCCAGCCGCGCACCGCGGCGGCATGCGACCAGAGATGCGCCAGGTTGACGCCCATCACGCCTTTGTTGGCGCTGGTGAGGGCGATCGGGTTAAAGGCGATCCACGGGGTGGTGAGCAACACCCGTGCCGCTGCCCGCAGGGAGCGGCGCGGGCCGGGGGCCATCGCCGAGACCCCGTGCAACACAATTCGCCCGGCAGGCGCCAGGCAGCGGAAGCTCTTCAGCCACGACCGCCCGCCGATCGAGTCGAGCACAATGTCCACACCACGCCCGCCGGTCAGCTCGCGCACCGCCCGCTCGAAATCGACCCGGCGATAGTCGATCGGATGCGCGACCCCGCGCTCGCGCAGAAAATCGTGCTTGGGGGCAGACGCGGTCCCATAGACCGTCGCGCCCGCCCTGCGGCATAGATCGACCGCTGCCAGTCCGACTCCGCCTGCCGCCGCGTGGATCAGCACCGCATCGCCCGCACGCACGCGCGCCAGCGCCACCAGCGCGGCGTAGGCCGTCAGGTATGGCACGAGAAACCCGGCCGCCTGCTCGACTGTCATGCCGGGCGGGCGCGGCAACACAAACAAAACGGGCACACAAACTGCCTCGCTGTACCCGCCGAACTTCGTCAGCGCCAGCACGTCTTGCCCGATCAGCGCGGGATCGACCCCGTCGCCCACGAAGTCCACCGTCCCGGCGACCTCGTAGCCGGGGATATATGGGGGGCGGGGCGCGTCGGGATAGATGCCAAGCCGGCCCATGATATCGGCAAAATTCACGCCCATTGCTGCCACGCGGATGCGCACCTCGCCGGGCAGCGGGTCAGGCAGCGGTGCGCGCTGCACCTGCAGGACTTCTGGCCCACCGGCGCGCGTCACCCACACCTGCCGCATGGCAGTACCTTTCGCCGTCAACTTTGGCTATCAAGCCGCGCCGGAACCGCTCAACAGCCGCCGGCGCCACACCAGCGTCAATGCCAGCGCCACCAACGCAGCCAGCGGCAGCACATAGTAGGCGACCACGCGGGCGCTGATCAGATCGGGCAGCGGAAAGAACTGGTTCGAGGTGCTGCTCCACGTCGCCACCAGGAATGCCGAGCAGGTCAGCGCGACGACGAGCACATGCAGCCGCCAGTTGAACACAACAGCCGCCAGCGCAATGAGCACCAGCAGATACCAGGCGAAGGCAAAACGCGTCAGAAACAGCGCGAAGTAGAGCAGGATCAGCGTCCAGCTTTGCAGCAACCGGGGGACAGTATCGCTCCAGAACCAGCCAAGCAGGATCACCAGCGCCAGCGCTCCGGCGGCTGCCAGCGGCTTAAAGGATCGGGGCAGCCCCGACCCGCCCTCGTCAAGCAGTTCAAGATGCTCGGCGATCAGCTCCGGACCGCGAATAAACGGGGCGTACAAAAGCGCAACCACCCCCGCCGCCAGCGCAGCCTGGATCGCCAGATCGCGCCAGCTTCCCTGTCGCAGCACGCGCAGCGCGTAGATCGCGCCGAGTGGCAGAGTCAGCAGCTTAACCAGCACCGAGAGCGTCAGCGGCACCACCGCCCATCGCTCGTGCCCGTAGACCAGCCACGCCACGGCCAGCAGCAAGAAAAAGACCATCAGCGTGTCGGATTTGCTGGTGGCGTATGCAGTCACGATCGGGTTCCAGGCAAAGACCACCAGGCCGGTCGCCTGGTGCCCTGGCGCCAGCCGCCGCACGATCCACACGATCAGCGCCGCGCTGGCGAGGTGAACCACCAGCAGCGACCCGCGATAGAACAGCAAAGCGTCGACCACGCGATCGCCCGCCATCTCTGCGATCGTCACGTTAAACAGCGTCCAGGCCGGCAGCTTGTTGTCGCCGGGGATGGTGGTGTATTGGGTGCTGGCGTAGGGATAGATGGGATCGCGCGGGAAACGCGCCGGCGCAACATAGTGCGGGTTCTGGTCGTATTCCGACGCGACACGCGCCGAAACGATGTAGTTGTAGACGTCCGTGTTGATGGTGGGCATGGCGACCACGGAAACAGCCGCCATCAGCACCGCTCCTGCCCCGGCGACGGCCAGCGTTGAGCGGCGATCACCATGCCGCCAGCTCACGGCGATTGCCGCTGCGTAGGCCCCGAAGGCCAGCAGACCAACCACCAGCAGCAGCGCGGCGACAGTTTCCCGGCTGTCCGTGCCCGGCACGCGCAGATCGGCGACGGCGTCCCAAAGCTCAAGCCGGGGAATCAGGCGCGAGCTGGCGCGAGCCATCCGGCTCGGCGTCTGTGGGAGATAAAAGGCATAGAACACGCACGCGGCCAGCAGCACCGCCGCCAGAACTGCTAACAGCCAGGCCTGACGCCGCGGCGATGCCGCAAACCGCGCCAGATACGGTGCGGTCGTTGGCTCCGAAGTCGCAGCTTGATCCATTTCCAGCACCATCCCCTCATGCCGCGTTATGTCCCAGCGCTCATCGACAACTAACACGCAGCCTCCATATGATTATTGAGGCAGATGCCGATTTGATGCAACAGACGATTTGCTTGATCCGTGCCGCACGGCACGCTAGACTGGCGGGCATCCGGTTCATACAGGCAGCGCCACCCTGGATCTTATGCTCACATTTTCCGCCGAAGCCGTCCGCCAGCACGCCGCTGCCCTGGGGTTTGACCAGGTCGGGATCATTCCGGCGACGCCCAGCCCTACCTTGGACGCTTATCTGCGCTGGATCGAAGCGGGGATGCACGGTGCGATGGGCTATCTGGCCCGGCCCGATCGCATCGCTCGCCGCCGCGACCTGAGCGTGATCGTGCCGGGCGTGCAATCGCTGATCGTGGTAGCGCTGGAATATGGCACGCGCGCCGTGCCTGAGGAGGTGTTGAGCGATCCCCGGCGCGGGCGCATCTCGAATTATGCCTGGGGCCGCGACTATCATGACCTGATGCTGCCGCGCCTGGAACAACTGGCCGGGTGGCTTCGCGAGCATGCCGGCGGCGCGATCGCCAGCCGGGCGTATGTGGACACCGGCGCGATCCTGGAGCGGAGCCACGCCCAGCAGGCCGGGCTGGGTTTCATCGGCAAAAACACCATGCTGATCCATTCCCGGCGCGGCTCTTATCGCTTCCTGGGCGAGCTGCTGACGACGCTGGCGTTCGACGTCTACGACGCGCCGCACCGTGCTACGATGTGCGGCACCTGCACGCGCTGTCTGACCGCCTGCCCCACCGGCGCCCTGCCCGCCCCCTACCAGCTCGACGCCCGGCGTTGCATCAGCTATCTGACGATTGAGCTGAAGGGCGCGATCCCGCCGGAGCTGCGCCCGCTGATGGGAAACTGGGTCTACGGCTGCGACGTCTGCCAGGAAGTCTGTCCCTTCACGCGCTTCGTGCAGCCGGCGGCTGAACCCGCCTTCTATCCCATCGAGATCGACCGCGCCGCGCCGCCGCTGACCGACCTGCTGGCGCTGGACGATGCCGCCTTCCAGGTACGCTTTGCGGGCACGCCGATCGCGCGCATCCGGCGCGAGCGGCTGGTGCGGAACGCCTGCGTGGCGGCGGGCAACAGCGGGCTGGCGGAATTTACCCCGGTACTGGAACGGCTGGCCGCGTCAGACGGCTCGCCGCTGGTGCGCGAGCATGCGGCCTGGGCGTTGGCGCGGTTGGCAGCCAGTGGCAGGGGGTGACGGCCTTGGCCGGAGCGGATGTCGCCCCACAACCTCAGCGCCCGACCGGGCGGTCGGGCGCTGAAGCACAAGGAGGAAAACATTGGCGCAACTCTGCGCGATAGGGCGATCGTTTCCTTAAAGGTATATTTTCGCTAGCTGTGTTTTCTAGCATAGTCGAAATCCCCGCGTTTGGGGTGTGACAGGTTGCATCAAGAATAGTGCGGCCTGTCATGAAGTTCGTGGGATGTGGGCCGGGCGATACAGGCCAAACAAAATACCGCATCCAGACTCCCCAGCCAGATGCGGTATTTGTGGTATTGACGGCGTTCTGCGGTCCACATCGCGGCCTGGCGGCCCAGGCCCGCCGTCACCGGGTTAAGAAGTATAGTTAGTCAAGGAGGCAGAAGAGAAACACAATCCCAACATGGGAGAGCTTCTTCCCAGAAGCTCACACCAGCCTGCTGTCACACACCTACAAGGATAAGCTCCCCCTGTGGCCGCTAACAGTTCACAACTTCCGAATAAAATGTGACTTTTGTCACAAAGGCGCGCGAGCGGCCTGACGCGGCTATAATCGGTCTGTGCGAACATGCAGCAGCCGACGACAGCAAGCGACACGGAGAGAAGACACCATGCACTGGAACTGGCGCGTCATTCTGGGCAGCCGCTGGATAGCCGCGGGCGTGATCGGCATCGGGCTGCTCCCCTGCCCGGATTGCGCCGTGCCGCTGGCGACCCAGGTCTGGCCGGTAGCCGGCGCCATCTGGCTCTGGCGCCGCTGGCGGCAGCGCAGCACTGAGCAGCTTGATCTGGTGTTGACCGAGGACCTGCGCCGGCGCGCCGCTTCGCCGGATGACGATGCCGCCCGACACGTGCCAGGCGGCCCCTCGTCCTAGTCCTCGTCTGCCAGCGGGACAACCACCCGCACGGCATGGGGCACCACCTGCGCGTGAATCTCGCGCGCGTCGTAGATCTCGCCGTCGCGGGTCATGCTCTGCGGTGGCTCGGCGCGCACCGACACCTCGCGCGCCTGCCACTGCGCGAGCGGCTGCGCGACCTCGCCGTTGGTGAGCGCGCCAGCCGCCGCCTCAACAATCGTCTTGAGATCGACCTTGCGGATGACCAGCACATCCATCAGACCATCGCTCATGTCAATGGCCTTGGAAAGCGACAGCCCCGCGATCCCCAGGCTGCCGAAGTTGGTGATCATCAGGTTGACGCCTTCCGTTTCGATTTCCTCGCCGTCGATGACCAGCCGGTAGGCGACAGGCGACAGCTTGCGCAGGTTGCGCACCGCCGCGCTGATGTAGGCGAGCAGGCCGGATTTGTCCTTTTCCTCGCGCGTCGCGCCCTTGATCATCTCGCCCTCAAGCCCCATCCCCAGGTGGAAAAAGTAGTGATCGCCGGTTCGCCCCATATCCACACCGCGCAGGCGGCTTGCGCCGGGGGCCAGCAGCCCCAGCGCCTCGTCGAGCGGGCGCGGAATGCCCAGTTCCGTCGAGAGGATGTTGGCCGTTCCGCCCGGCAGGATCAGCAGTGGGACATCGCTCCCCACCAGGCCGGATGCCGCTTCGAGCACCGTGCCGTCCCCGCCGTAGACGGCGACCACATCGACGCCTGCCTGGGCGGCGGAGCGGGCAGCCTGTTCGGCGTCGCCCGGCCCCTTGGTGACCGTGATATCCCACTCCAGCCCCAGTTCGCTGAAGGCCGTGTTCAGCGGCCCAAGCACCGGCTCGTGCTGGCCCGAGGCCGGGTTTACGATGGCGTGAATACGCCGGAAGGCCGGGCTGGAACTGTACACCTGCCCGGAAGCGTGCGGTGAGTCGTCGTGTTGGCTCATGGATGCTCCCTGCGGTAGCACGCGCAGCCAGGCCGCGCGAACAGTCGTTATGATCGATTGTACCTGCTGCCCGGCCCGCGCTCCCACACCCGCACCCCGCGCCCTGCCACGAAAGAGCGGCGGGCACCGGCCCACCGCTCGCCACCGATCCTCACTCCTCGTCCAGACCGGGCGGTTCGGGCCTGGGCAGATCGTCCGGCGAGCGGATCGGAATAACGATCGTTTCCGCGTAGTACGGCTCAATATCGTGACGCGAGCCGAAATCGGCGCCCACATGTGCGACGGTGTAGGCGGCAGCCGCCGCCGCCAACCGCAGCGCAGCTTCCGGCGGGTCGCCGCGGCGCCGCGCGGCAAGATAGCCCGCCACCAGCGCCTCGGCCTGACCGCTGCGCGTGCCCAGGTCCACCTGGGGCTGGTCTGCCATCCACACCCCCTCGTCGGTGACGAGCAGCGCGTCCATGCGGCGCGGCATCGACACCAGCACGCGCTGCGCGCCGCGCTCGTGAAGCTGCTGGGCGCAGTAGAGCACGTCCTCGTAGGCGCGCACCGGGACGTTGAACAGCCCTTCCAGCTCGGTGCGCGTCAGGTAGATCACATCCGGCCCGGCGGGCAGCGCCTGCTCCAGCGCCTCGCCACCCCCGGCGTTGATGGCGACCTTCGCCCCGGCCCGCTGCGCAACCTCGATCAGTCCCACGTAGGCATCGGCCGGCACGCTGGACGGCAGCCCGCCGGCAAACACCACCATATCCCCCGGATTGATCAACTGGATCAGCGTGTCACTCACGCTGCGCAGATCGTCCAGGGTCACGCCGTCGCTGTCTTCCAGAATGACGGTCTCGTTGTTCAGGCCGGTGTCTTTGATCACAATGTTGCTGCGGGTCAGGCCGTTGCGCCGCAGAACCGTGATCGGGAACTGCTCCTCGGCCAGCAGCGCCTCGTAGGCCCGTCCGGTCGCATCCACGCCGATCAGGACGATGGCATGGGTGGGAACACCCAGCGCGTGCAGGGCGCGCCCAACGTTCATCCCGCGCCCCGCCACATCCAGGCGGGTTGTTCCGAGCGCGCGGTTATGGTACCCTACCGCGAGAAAATGCGTCGTCAGGGTCCGTTCCAGGTACGGATTCAGCTCTACCGTGATCGCTTTGGATTCATAGCGAGGCTCGTCCGGCTCGCTGGTGCGCATCTCGCTCATACTCACATCACCCTCCACTCGCGGCGCGGGCAGCCCCCGGCCTGCGCCCCTGTCTTCTCGACTATAAGATGAGGAACCATGGACTGGCAAACATACCTCGAAGGCCCACTGCAGACATTGGTCCGCCACGGTCGGCTGGGCCTGATCACCGATGTCGACGGGACGATCAGCCCCATCGTTCCCGATCCGGACGCGGCCCGGGTGACGCCGCGCGCGAGAGAACTGCTGGCAGCGCTGCGCGCGCGCCTGGCCCTGGTCGCCGTGATCAGCGGGCGCGCTGTGGACGATGTGCGCCAGCGGGTCGGCGTGCCGGGGCTGGTCTACGTCGGCAATCACGGGCTGGAAACCTGGGTGGATGGCGCGATCCGGTTCGCGCCCGAAGCCCTGACCTACCGGCCCGCGCTCGAAGCCGCCCGCGACGCCCTGCGCGCCGACCTGCTGCCCGGCATGCAGCTCGAAGACAAGGGCGCCACGCTCTCGGTGCACTATCGCCGGGCGGACGACCCGGCGGCAGCCGAAGCGATCTTCGTGCCTCGGGCCGAAACCGTCGCCACCGAGCACGGCCTGCACCTGTACCGGGGGCGGATGGTCCTGGAACTGCGCCCGCCGCTGAACATCAACAAAGGGACCGCGTTCCGGCGGTTGGTGCAGGAGCACGCGCTTGACGGGGCGATCTACCTCGGCGACGACACGACCGACGCCGACGCCCTGCGCGCCGCCCGCGAGCTGCGCGACTCCGGCGCAGTGGACACGCTGGCGCTGGGCGTCGAATCCGACGACACGCCCGATTCGGTGCGCGCCTATGCCGACGCGCTCGTGCCGGGCGTCGCCGGGGTCGAATCCTTCCTGGCCCGGCTGCTCAGCGCCGTCAGCGCGTCATCCACCTGATGGTAGAACCACTGGCTGACATCGTTGGCGCGCACCTGCTGGCGCATCGCCTCGGCGCGCTCGTGCCGCTCCTCGACCGGCATGGTCAGCGCCTGGTGGAGAGCTTCCGCCGTGCTGTGAATGTCGAAGGGCGAGACGATCAGCGCGTGCTCGCCCAACTCGTAGAACACCCCGGCGTGCTCGGATAGAACCAGCACCCCGTCGCGCTGGTTGACCAGCACCCCCTCTTTCGCGACCAGATTCATCCCATCTGCGATCGGGTTGACCAGCAACACGTCGTAAAGCTGCATGGCCGCCAGCGCCCGGTAATAGTTCTCGCCGACCAGAATGCGGACCGGCTCCCAGTATTGGTCGCTGAGGTCGGCGTTGATCATCCCCGCCTGCGCCATGATCTGCCGCAGATAGTCCTGGTATTCGTCCACTTCCATGCGCGAGGGCACCAGCAGCGCCATCATCTGAACGCGCCCGCGATGCTCCGGGTGGTTTTCCAGCAGCGCGCGGTAGGCTTCCAGCCCGCGCAGGATGTTCTTGCTCGGCTCAATGCGATCCACGCGCAGGATCAGACGGTGATCGCCGATGGCGTTGATCATCTGCGACTTGAGCAGGCGCGCCTCTGGCTCCTCGACCAGCGCCTCGATCTTCTGCACGTCGACCGAGATGGGATAGGCCCGCGCCTCGATCTTGCGATCCTGGTAGTAGATCGAGTCGCGGCTCCCGCGCGAGTGCGCGTCCGGCACGTAGAAGCGGCAGCACTGCACGAAGTTGAACGCGTCGCGTTTGGTCTGGAAGCCGACCCGGTCCGACGCCAGCAGGCTCGTCAGCAGCTCCAGGCGGATCGGCTCGGGCAGGATGCGCCAGGCGTCCGGCCCCGGCCACGGAATGTGGATGAACGGTTGAATCTGCACGGAGTCGCCGAGCAGTTCGCGCAGGAATTTCGGCACCAGGTAGAGGTGATAGTCCTGCGGAAAGATGAGGACCGGGCGGCTGGTGTCGCGCACGCTGTCTGCGATGACCTCAGCGAACAGTTTGTTGATCGCCACGTACCCATTGCGCCAGGCTTTCCAGGTGTCGAGCGTGATGCTCGGCGTGCGCGGGATGTCCCACAACTGGTGCTGGATGAACCACAGCAGCGGGTTGGCGATCACGTTGTAATACTGCTCGTAACGCGTCTTTGAGGGGCGTACCATCCGCAAAAGGACGTTCTCGACCTCGGTCGGCCGGTCGCCGTTCTGCTCCACCCAGGCGCGGTCGCCCTTGTCCAGCGCGGCGGCTACCCACAGCACGTCGTGCTGCTCGGCCAGCGCCCCCAGCGCCGTAACCAGCCCGCCGCTGCCACGCTGCATGTGCAATTCGCCGTTCTTGTGAAAGAATTTGAAAGGACCGCGATTTGAGGCAATCACGATCAACGGGCGCCCGGCCCCTGAACCGGGCGCTTCAGGAACATGTTCCTCGCGATGCTGCATTTGCCAGGTGTCTCCTCAGCTTGATCCGCAGGGGAAACAAGCTGGTTCTTGTGCGTGAAGTGAATCCCTCTCCTTCCCGATTATAACAGATCAAAACGGGTCATCTGGGCCGCAGCGAAGCGCAGTCCACCGCGCCGGTGATGGTCAGCTTGAGGTCCACCGCCCGGCCCTCGGTGTACTGCTGCCAGGTCGCCAGGTCGGGCACCTCGCAGGTGTGCCGCTCGCCGTTGGCCTCGATCACCACCCGGTACACCTCGCGGCGCTCGCCCTCGCGCTCGGCGCCGAGCCGGTCGACGCCGCTGCCGGCGTTCAACCGAACGAGCGGCCAAGCCGGGGGCGATTCGTCTGCCTCTCCGGCGGCGCTCACGGTCCGCGCGGATACCCACCGGTTGACGGTGTAGCGGCAGTACGAGTCGTAAACCGGCTCGTCGCGATAGTCCATGACCGTGCGGCACTCGCGCCGGAAGGTCCCGTCGCCCTGATCGACGTCGCTGCATTCTTCGTGCGACCCAGCCTCGACACGCCGTGTATCGCGCTGGCGCTCGCGGCAGCTCAGGCTGTACGCCCCGGCGGGCACCTGGTCGCGCCAGGCTTCGCCGGTCACCGGGCGGAACTCCTGAATCTCGATCACCCGCTCCCACGCTGCTGCCTGGACCGTGCCAGACGCCGCCTTGCGATAGGTCACGGCGTAGACGCCCGCCGCCACACACGCGATCACCGCCAGCAGCACACCGATCAGGATCAGATGCGTCCGGGCCAGGCCCAGGAAGACAGGCCGCGCCTTTTCCTCACCCCGGACGCGCGTCATCTCCGCCTGGAAGCGGTCCAGGACGACGTCGCGCCGGGTGTCGGTCTCGGCGGCCCCGGTTCCCAGATCGCGCACGCCCTGCGTCGGCGCGACCTGCCCCGTTTCCAGGTTCGCCCCGCACGCCACGCAGAAATCCGCCGCCGCGCTGTTTGGCTGGCTGCACGCCGGGCAAATGCGGTCGGCGCCGACGTACCGGTGCTCTTCCACCGCGACCATGTCTGCTTCTGAGGGGAAATAGCGCCAGGCCGGGTCCTGGGCGGCGCCGCAGTTGGGGCAGTGGCGGTGCTGCAGACCGAGCAGCTTCTCGGTGCCGCAGAAGCGGCAGTTCCACAGCATCTGGTAGGTGCCGGCGCCGTGCCGGCGTCCCCCCGGAAGCGAGGTGTTGTTTTCCGTCATGGGTTCCGTCCCCTCACGCGGCGCGTGCCTGAATCTGCGCGTAGCTTATACCACGGCGCGCGGCGGAGCAAACGGATTGCAGCCGGGGGCGCTTGCGAGTACGATCAGCCTGCAGATACCCGGCAGACGTTCGCGCAGGCAGCGGCGCCGGCAGAGAGGAGCGGGCAGACGTGGGCAAGAAGTCGAAGAAAAACCGCCAGAACCAGAACAGGCCGGATGTGGGGCTGCACGCCTCGCGGCTCGGCATCGACCTGGGCGGCACGAAAATCCTGGCCGGGGTGGTGGACGACCAGGGGCGCATCCTGGGCAGCGCCAAGCGCAAGACGCGCGCCGAGCGCGGGGTCGATGAGGTTATCGCGCGGATCGTGAAAACCGCGCAAGACGCCGTAACCGACGCGGGCCTGGATATGAGCGCCGTCAAAGCGATCGGGATCGGGGCGCCGGGCGTGGCAGACTACCGCACCGGCGTGATCGAGTTCGCGCCGAATCTGAACAACTGGGTCAACGTGGCGCTCGGCCCGCGCCTGGAGCAGGCCCTGGGCGTGCCGGTCATCGTCGAGAACGACGTGAACGCCGGGACGTACGGCGAGGCAACCGTCGGCGCGGCAGCGGGCTATCGCTCGGTGGTCGGGATTTTCCCCGGCACGGGCATTGGCGGCGGGATCATCCTCGATGGTCGCCTGCTGCGCGGGGCGCACAACGCCGCCGGAGAGATCGGTCACATGGTGGTGTTGATCGATGGGCCACGCTGCGGGTGCGGCCGCCGGGGCTGCATCGAGGCCCTCGCCAGCCGCACGGCTATCGAGCGCGATATCCTGGGCGAGCTGCGCGGCGGCCGCAAAAGCCTGATCAGCGAGCTGATCGATCCGGACAACCCGCAGATCACCAGCGGCACGCTCGCCACCGCGCTGGCCGAGCGCGATCCTCTGGTGACGGACGTGATCGAGCGCGCCGCCTACCATCTGGGCGTTTTTACCGGAAGCCTGATCAACGGGCTGGACCCGGAGTGCGTCGTCTACGGCGGTGGGCTGATCGAGGCGTGCGGCTCGGTCATGCTGCCGATCATCCGCGAGACGACGTATCGCTACCTGATCCGCCCGATCGAGCCGGAGCGACTGCCCATTCTTGAAGCGGCGCTGGGGGACAACGCGGTGCTGCTCGGTGCGGCGATGCTGGCCGCCGTCGAGGCCGAACCTGCTTAAGACGTCGATCCGTCGGGCGCGGGCGCGGCGCTCGCCGGAGACGTGCCGTCCGGCAGTTTGATCAGCGTGGAAAGGTCTACGCGGGTCAGGGGAGACTGAGCGCCCCCGTCCTTCTCCGGGGTGGCATTGAGCGGCAGCATGAGCGTAAACACGCTGCCCACATCAATCTCACTCTCGACGGTCACACGTCCGCCGTGGGCGTGCGCAATGGCCTTGACCAGGCTCAGCCCCAGACCCGTCCCCTGAATGTGGCGGGTGCGCCGGTCGTGCACGCGGTAGAACTGGCGGAACAGGTGTGGCAGGGATTCCTTAGGGATACCGTAGCCCGTGTCTTTGACGCGAATGACGGCGTGCTCGTCCTCAACGGCCAGCGAGATCTCGACGCGCCCGCCTGTCGGGGTGTACTTGATCGCGTTGCTGAGCAGGTTGTCGATCGCCTGCCCGACCATCACCGCGTGGCCGCGCATCTGGCCCGGCGGGCGGCTCAACTCGGTATAGACCAGTTCCACATTCTGGCTCTCGGCCTTGTTCCGGTTGCGTTTGACCACCTTCTCGACCAGGGCCGGAAGATCGTACGGCGCGGCGGACTGCGCGCCGAGCGACTCGGCCTGCTCCAGGTCCACCACATCCTGAATCAACTGATCCATGCGCTCCAGGCTGGTCACGACCATGCTCATCAACTGCGCGTGCTGATCGGCGGGCACGTCCGGCTCGTTCAACAGCTCCAGCGAGCCGCGCGCCAGACCGAGGGGATTGCGCAGATCGTGCGAGAGGATGTGGATCATATCGGTCTTCAGGCGCTCGATGCGGCGAATCTGCGAGACATCCTGCCCCACGCACACATAGCGATCGACGGCGCCGTTGGGCCGCCGCACGGGCGCGATATGCAGCAGGTATTCGCCGGCGTCGCCCAGGTTCAGCTCCAGCAAGCTGTCGGGCCTGGGCAGATCAGGCAGCGCGTCCCCGAACCGCTCTTTGACTACATCCAGGAATGGACGCTCGGTGCAGGCGGCCACGTCGATCCCAATCCGCTCGAACACGCGACGCGCTTCCGGGTTGGCGATCAACAGCTTGCCCTGCGCGTCGTAAACGGCAATCGCCGCCGCCGTGTGTTCCAGGATGGCGCGCAGTTGCTGTTGATCCTGGCGCACCTTCTCATGAAGCTGGGCCTTGGCGATGGCAATCGCGGCCTGCGGCGCCAGCATCATCAGCACGTCCTGCTGCTCCTGGACGTCGTCCAGCGTGGCGCGCGGCGCCAGAACTTGCAGCACCCCCAGCACGCGCCCGCGATAGATCAGCGGCACTGCCAGCAACATCTCGCCCTGCTCCGGAGGCTGCGAGATGGCCGGGTTCAGCGGCTCCCAATTGGCGAAATCGGTGATGACGCTCGGCTGGGCGGTCAGCGCGACGACACCCGCCTGCCCGCGCCCGCTTTCAATGCGGGTGCCAATCGTCTTTTTGTCCGCCCCGGACACGGCGCTGATCATCAGGCTTCCGTCCGCCTGAACGAGAAGCACGGTACCCAGGCGCCCCTGCACCAGCCGCACCGCTTCTTCGACAATGCGCGTCAGCACGGCGTCGAGCGCCAGGTCTTCGGCGATCAGGCGCGCCACCTGCGCGACTGCCTGCTGGCGCTGCTCGGCCCGCTTGAGACGGAACGCCAGGCGCATATTGCGCACCGCCGTAGAGACCTGGGCGGCGAACAGGCGGCCAAGCTGCAGATGCGCGCCGTTAAAGCGCCCCGGCGTGTCCGAGAAGAGCGCCACAAAGCCGATCAACTGCTCGTCGATCATCAGCGGCAGGCGCATATACGACCACGCGCCCGCGGCCTCGGCCTCGCGGACACGCATGGCCGAGCGCAGCATATCGGGCAGACGCTCGCGCAGCAACACTTCGTCGCCCAGGTACATCAGGCGCTCGTCGCGCGAGAACCGGGCGAACTGCTCGCGGCAGACACGCAGATAGGCCTCGGGAACCCCCAGGCCGAGCGCGTCCGATAGCGTGGTGTAGTTCGCGTCGGCCAGCAGCACGGCGATCCGGTCGGCATCGACAGCCACCCGCGCCACATGCGGCAGATCGCCGAGAATCGTCGATTCCTCAAACGTGTCGGGGAGGTTGAGCGCCACCTGGACCAGACCTTCCAGCTGGCGCATGCGGCTTTGCAGCTCGTGCAGAGGCGGCTGATCCGGCTGCGTGGGGCGGGGCGTGCCGTTGCGCTGGGCCACATCCTGATCAAGGGCCACCAGCGCGGCGTGGAGTTCGGCAGCCGAGCTGCTGCGGCTCAGCAGCACGTCCAGAGCGCCGCTGAGGGCGATGCGGGCTGGCTCGACCGGCTCGTCGACCAGCGCCAGCACGCCGACCGCGGGGTTCGCGCGCCGCAACGCCTGGCTGAGAGGAACCAGATCGGCAGGCTGGCTGTGCAGATCGAGCACCACGCAGCGCGCCAGGGCGCGCTCAACGGCACGTACAGCGGCGGCGGAGTCGCTGACGTGATAGATATGACTCTGCTGCCAAAGCTCCTTCAGCAGCGGGGACTCGGGACCCAACCAGATAACGTCGCAGGCTCCACCGGGTTGAACAGCGGTCCCGCTCCCTCGGTGCTCCGGACGATTCATGCGCGTGCCCTACACCACCGATCAAACCATCGGCGCGGCCCGGTCTGTGCCACGCCTATCAGCCCCAGCCCAACCCGCTGCTACCTGTAGATAGTATAGCATGGGCAGCCCAGATGGGTAATCGCTCTGCATCGCGGTGTTAACGGGTTTTGATACTCTCTGACAACCGCCTGATATGCGCCGCAGCGTTCTAACCTGCTTCTAATTCTTCCTGTATGTGCAGGCCCGGCTCTGCGAGTATAATCTGAGGCAGGCAAAGGTCATCCGGATGGTGTAGGAGAAAAACGGGTATGGATATCTATCGCCCCCAACCGCAGGCTGTGACGTTGGGCGCACGCGTGAGCATGCGCGAGGTGATGCGCCAGGTATATCTATGGATGATGGCCGGGCTGGGCCTCAGCGCAGCCGTCGCCATCTTCTTCGCCACGGTGATGACCGAAGCGCTCGTCCCGGTGCTGCTGCCCGTCGTGGTGATCGAGTTGGTGCTGGTGATCTACCTCAGCATGCGCATTACGAAAATGAGCGCCCAACGCGCCACGGGCGTGTATCTGCTCTATGCCGCGCTCAACGGCGTGACGCTGTCCACCATCTTCTTCTGGGCGAGCCTGGCCGACATCTGGCTGGCGCTGTTCGCCGCCGGGGCGATGTTCGCAGCCATGAGCATTGTCGGCTTCACGACCAACGTGGACCTGTCGGGCATGCGCAGCTATCTGTTGATGGGCCTGATCGGGCTGATCATCGCCAGCGTGATCAACATTTTCTGGGCCAGCTCGACGCTGTACTGGATCGTGACCTACGCGGGTGTGCTGCTGTTCGTCGCGCTGACGGCCTACGACACGCAGTGGATCAAGCGCGCAGCCACCGAGATCGAGCTGGCCGGCATGGGCAGCGGTGAGGCGACCGTGCGCCGGGTGGCGATCATCGGCGCGCTGAAGCTCTATCTCGACTTCATCAACCTGTTCCTGTACATCCTGCGCATCGTCAGCGACCGCTAGAGCGCAGGAACATCGCCTGCCGCTCCGCCACTGCGCGTTTCGCGGATTGAACGCAGTTTGATCCCATTGAACGCGAGCCGAGGGATTAGACACGGAGGCCGAGCAAGCTCGGCCTCTACGTGTTTGCCCTGTTCCGGCCCCATCTCCGCCCACGTGTAGGGGCGCAGCAAGCTGCGCCCGCTGATGCCCCTCATCCCCCGGCCCCCTCAGCCCTCGGCGTGGGGAGAAGGGGAGCACACGATAACCGAAAACCCCTCTCCCTCTGCGACTGCGTCGCGGGGAGAGGGGTTTGGGGTGAGGGGCGGACCGAGCAAGCTGCGCCCGTTTTTAGGCGGACAGAGGCCGAATAGGTGTGCGCGGGCGCTCGTTTGAGCGCGCGTTTTTGTCTTGGCGAGCCGGCGCGGCGCGGGTACAATGCGCCCAGAATCCGCGCTCAGCTCCGGGGATCACACGCATGCCGCACAACGCCAAACAACTCACCCAGCAGCAGTTTGGAACCCACGCCGAAGGGTACGTCCATTCGCCCACGCATGCGCGCGGGCAAACGCTCAGCCGGCTGATCGAGGCGGTTGCGCCACAGCCGGGCCAGCGCGCGCTCGACGTGGCGACCGGGGGCGGGCACACGGCGCGCCGCCTGGCCGAAGCAGGTGCCTGGACGGTCGCGGGCGATCTGACGCTGCGCATGCTCCAGGCAGCCCGCGCCAACCTGTGCGCCGAGGGCTGCGAGTCCGTCACTTTCGTCCAGCTCGACGCCGAAGACCTGCCCTTCGCCAGCAACCGGTTCGACATCGTGACCTGCCGCGTGGCCCCGCACCACTTCCCGGATGTGGCGCGCTTCGTGCGGGAGATGGCCCGCGTCACACGGCCCGGCGGCGCGGTCGGCGTCGTCGACCAGCTCACGCCCGGCGACCCGCAGGCCGCGCGCTATATCAACGCTTTCGAGCGCCTGCGCGACCCCAGCCATCTATGGAGCTACAACCAGGTCGAGTGGGAAGGGTTTTTCCGGGGGGCCGGGCTGGATGTGGAGACGGTCGAGACGTTCATCGTCGATCACACGCTCGGCGAGTGGTCCGAGCGGATGGGCTGCGACGCGGCAACGACGCTTCGCCTGCGCGCCATGATGGTCCACGCGCCGCCATCCGTCGCCGAGTGGATGCGGCCGCACGTCCCGCCGGTGGGCGACCCCACCTTTGTCATCCGCCAGATTCTGATCGTCGGGCGCAAACGCTGAGGTTCTGCCATCAACCTTCGCGCGTCCAGCGCCACACGCTGGCTTCGGCCCGCGCGCGGATGCCGCGCAGCATCCGGCGCTCCATGACCAGATGCGCCAGCTCGGACACGCCCCACATCAGATGGCTGGCGAGCGCCGGCGGATACGCCAGGCGGAAGCGGGCGATCAGGCGCGTGCTATCCCCATGCGGCTCCAGCACGAACGCCCACGACACCGCCAGCCCGGCGGCGGCGTCGACGGCGCTGAGGACGAGCGCCCGCTCCGGCTCGACCTGCGCGACGGTGAACGCGGGCGCTGGTTCCGGCCCCAGCCGGATCGCATCGCCGACCGCCAGCCGTTGCAGCTCCGGCACGATGCGCCGGGCCGACCGCCAGCCGTCCACAAAATCCGCCGCGCCGATCAGCCGTTCGAGCGCGTCATAGCTGTACCAGCCGGCGCGCCGCCAGCCGATCTGCACCAGCCAGGGCCAGATCGCGCCCGGCGGCGCCGCGATGCGAACGGCGCGGGTGGACGTCACGCGTGGCGCGGGAACCAGCGCGTCGCCGGGCAAAGCACGGCATCGCTCGGCGGGCGTCGCGCCCCAGTTCCACAGCCGCCTCACCAGCACCGGCCCGGCCGCAGCCGCGGCCAGCGCCATCGCGACCCGTGCTGCGCGCCTCATGGTGACAGCCTGCGCCCCAGGGCGACTTCTTCGAGCAGCTCGGCGGCGCGCTGCGGGCCGCCCAGCGCCGCAAACGCATCCCGCAGACTGCGCACGGCGTCCTGCACCAGCGGCGTGGTGAGGACTGCGTTCACAGCAGCCGGAAGCTGGCCCTGATGGATCTCGCGCGAGCGCAGTTCCAGCCCAACCTTCGCCTGGCGGGCGCGGCGTGCCTGGCCGCGCTGATCGGCGGCGTGCGGCGTGATGATCTGCGGCAGGCCGTGCAGGATCGCAGCGTGCGTGGTGCCCATCCCCCCGTGATGGATGATCACGCTCAGGCGCGGGAAGACGTGATCGTAATCGACCCAGTTCAGCAGGCGCGTCCCTCCGGGCAGCCGCCGCTTGAGCGACTCCTTCTGCGCGAGCACCTCGGCGTTGTAGCCGATCACGACCAGCGGGATCAGGCCGTTTTCGGCCAGCGCCCGTGCGCCCCAGACGAAGAAACCCGCGTCGCCGGTGAAGACGCTGCCGAGGGTCACCAGCCCCAGCGGGCGCTCGGCGGGGATCTCGGCCAGCCAGCCCGGCGGCTGACCGCGCGGCGGGCTGGCCCGCCCGCCGACAAAGACGGTCTGCGGCAGGTACGACTCGCCCTGGTACCAGTACGGGCTGAAATAGCTGATGTGCAGGTGCGGGCTTTGGACGCACGGAGCAGCGCCGCCGCCGAAGTTGGTCCCTGCCAGCCCGAACTGCCGGCACAGCCGCTCCAACCGCGCCACGCCCTCGCGCCCGACCGGACGCTGCGCGTAGGCCAGTTGATCGTCGTCCAGGGGCGGGCCGGCCGGCCACCCGCCGACCACCAGCGGCACGTCAAGCAACTCGGCGGCCAGCGCCGCCGCGCTGAGAAACGGATCGGTCACGATGACATCCGGCGGGCCGATTTGATCGGCCAGATCGCGCAGGGCCTCGACCGCCGGGGGGATCAGCGTTTCGTCAAGCCAGGTGTCGAGCGCGCGCTGGTAGCGCAGCACCACCGGATCGGCGGCCATCGCCACCAGCGAGCCGGGCGGCGGGGGTGGCGGCGGCGGCCAGCGCCAGCCGCTGTGCGCGATCGCGCTGAAGGGCACGCCGGCTGCCTCGACCATCGGCGCGATGCGCGCTTCGGACACCCAGCGCACCTCGTGACCGTTCGCCTGCAGCGCCTGAGCTGTCTTCAGCAGGCCGCCCCAGTCCAGATGGCCGGGCAGCGGCGCCGAGGTAAACCAGAAGCTCGCCATCGGGATCTCATTCTCCCTCATGCATCGATCCAGCGTCGAGCGGCAGCAGCGCGTCCGGCAGGGCGCGCCCGGCGCGGTCCACGACCGGCAACCGCTCCAGCGTCGCCGGGTCGTACAGCCCTATCCGCACGCGCCAGCCGCCGGGCAGCGCGCGCTCCGGCGTCAGAGTCAGACAGTCCCGCACGCGCTCGTCTCGCGCCCACGCCCCGGTCGGATAGTCCCCGGCGCGCGGGGGGCGGTCTGTTTGAGCCAGCAGCGCGCCGTCCGCGCTTTCCAGCCGCGCGGCGACCGTGTAATCGCGGTCCATTTCCGCCAGCGCGATCCAGGTCAGGCAGACCTCGACCGCGCCGCCCCGTGCCTCGACGTCGGCGCCCAGCAGCCCCGCAACGCGGCCAAAGCGTGCGACCGGCTCGCCCGGCTGCGGCGGCCCATTGATCGCGATCCGCCCCACGATGGGCGTGACCTCAACGCCCGCGTCATTCTGCGCGGGGAGCGCCATCCCCGCCGCCGGATCGTACAGCCCGGCCACCAGCGGATAGGCGCGCTGCGGCTCCGCGCCGGGGGGAATCGTCACCGTGTAATGTTCGGCCCACGTCTCGCCCGCGCGCCAGTCCGTCGCCAGCAGGTTACCGGTCGCCGGGATGCTGTCGCGCCGGACGGCATCGGACCCGGCGCTGTGCAGATAGCTTTGCAGCGGGCGATCGGCGGGCGCCAGCGCGCGCCAGTAGAGCGAGAGCGTGATCGTCTCGCCGGGGCGCGCGCGGGGCTGGGCCGGGGCCATCCCGATCAACTCCGCCAGCCCGTCGAAGCGGTACGACAGCGGGCGGGCGATCGCATCCGGCACGGGCGCGACGGCGTAGGCGGGCAGATAGTAGCCAACGAGCGCCGCCGTCGCAACCGCGCCCAGCACCGCCGCGCCTGCCAGGGCCAACGGCAACCGCAGGCGGCGCGGAGTCCAGGCATCCAGCCCGAAAGCGATCAGCGCCGCCCAGGCAGCGATCCCCGGCAGCAGAAAGCGCCCCTGGTTGCCGGACCAGACGCGGCTGGCCCAGTAGAACGCCGCGGCCAGCCACGCCAGCCCGTAGACGATCATGACCGCCGCCTGTTTGCGCTCCAGAGCTGCCGGCGGGCGACGCAGCGCGCGCAGGCCGCGCAGTCCCGCGCCGGACAGGACCAACACCGTCAGCGCGTCGAAGAAGGTGTAGAGCGCGTCCGAAACGGCCACGCTGCCGCCCCCAAAGCGCGCCCAGAACGTCTTGTAAGCGAAGCCGAACCGCTGCCAGCCGATGTCCAGCGCCAGCCGCCCGTCGCCGATCTTCTCGGACGGGGCGGACCAGCGGAACAGAATCTCGACACCGGTCGCATCGCCGTACAGCGCCCAGTTGCGCACGTACCACCACCCGGCGATCAGCACCACCAGCGCGACCGTCAGCGGCGCGGTGCGCCAGCTCCGCCGGTCGAGCAGCGTCGCCACCGCCGCCGGGAACACGAGGAACGCCGCGCTCAGCTTGGTCAGCAGCGCCAGGCCCATCACCACGCCCATCAACGCCGCCCGCCGCAGGGAAGGGCCGTCGCGGAGCTGGCGCAGCAGCAGGTACAGGCTGACTGTGATCAGCAGGTACGACAGCGCGTCGTTGGTGATGACGCCAGACATATACGCGAATTGCGGCATGAAGACGACGGCCGCCAGCGCCAGCAACCGCCGGTCGGGGCGATCCGGCCACAGCAGGCGGAAGACGCCATAGGCGGCGATCGCCGTGCCCAGACCGGCTGCCACCGACAGCAGGCGCAGCAGGTGGACCGTTCGCGCGATGGCGCTGGCGCGGTAGGGGAACCGCTCGGCACGGGTGTGCAGGAAGATGTTTTTGTTGTCGTTGCCGGGGACCTCGAAGCGGTAGCCGTAGTAGGGGTTAAGGCGTTCCTCGAACTGATCAAAACCGTCGTCGCCGAGGGCGCGCACCAGCGGCGCCGCCAGCGCGTAGTAGAGGATCGGCTGGTGAAACTCGCCCCAGGCGCCCGCGTCATACTGCTGGATCAGTTCCGCGTCGGGCAGGCGCCCGGTCTGCGCCAGCGCGCGCACGTAGCGATAGTGCTCGATCTCGTCCGGCCCCTCGAAGATCGGGCCGAGGCTGAACCCGGCGGCCAGCGCGACAAACGCGCCCAACAGCACACCCGCGATTGCACGCTCGGCCCGCGCTGTAATGCCTGGCATGACCCTCTCCCATCGCGGCGAACGCTCCCGGTATACCATCCTGATCTGCCGCCGTCAACCCCGCAGCCGCCAGCGCACCGTTCCTCACACGGGCGGTTTTTTTGCTATAACCTGGAACACACTGTCATGCTGGATTGATTACATGTGAACCAACTGCCAGTGAGTGAGGAGCGAAATGACTGCCCAAATCCCTGAGTCTTACCGTGACTTGCTGGAAGGCCCCGTCGTGGTCTCGCTGGTCACCGTCATGCCGGACGGGCAACCGCAGGCGACGCCGGTGTGGTGCGTCTACGATGGCGAACACATCATCGTCAACACCGCTCGCGGACGCCAGAAGGATCGGAACATGCAGCGCGATCCCAAGGTCACCGTGCTGGCGATTGATCCGAAGAATCCCTATCGCTACCTGGAAGTGCGGGGCCGCGTCGAGGAGCACACCGAAGAGGGCGGGGTCGAGATGATCAACCGGCTCTCGGCGCTCTACACCGGCAACCCCGACTATTACAGCACCAACCCGGCGATGCGCCACAAGGAGCGGCGCGTCACCTACAAGATTCGCCCGGTGCACGTCATCGCGTCCGGTTGAATGATGTCCCGGCGGGGCGCCGGTCCGCCGGCGCCCTCGCCCCACGCCTATCCACTTTCCACCCTACGCTGGCAGCACTATCCTTGAAAGTCCGTGTGTCCTGCGCTACGTTAGTAACAAATCACAGTCCGCTCAGGCGGGCAGACGCTTCGTCGGTCAGGTTGAGGCATGCGGCATGAACATCGAAGTTTCGCCACAGCTTGTCATTGGCGCGTGGCTGCGCACTCAGATACGGGGAGCGTTGCTGGCGCTGGTAGCGATTGCACTGGCCGCCTCGTGGGGTACAGCGCCGGTCCAGGCGCAGGGGAACACCCCCCCATCGGCACGTCTGAACGGCATTCGTCACGTCTATCAGGACTGGAACAACTGCGGCCCGGCTAACCTGACGATGGCCCTGTCCTACTTCGGCTGGGGTTACGGCCAGCAGCGCGCGGCCAGCTTTCTGAAGCCCAACATCGAAGACAAGAACGTTTCCCCGGCGGAGATGGTCGCCTTCGTCAACGAGCAGCAGACCGAGCTGTCCAACGTGCGCGCCTTCTGGCGCTTCGGGGGCACCATCGACCTGATCAAGCGCCTGCTGGCCGCCGGGTTCCCGGTCGTGGTCGAAAGCGGCTACGACGTGGACGGCCTGGGCTGGATGGGCCACTATGAAACGGTTGTCGCCTACGATGACAACGTGCAGACGCTCTGGGTCTACGACAGCTATCTCGGCATCGGCAGCGGCTACGGACGCACGTACAGTTATGACGAATTCGATCGCTGGTGGCGGCATTTCAACCGCACGTTTCTGGTCTTCTTCACGCTGGATCGCACCGACGAGGTGCGCGCCATCCTCGGCCCGTATGAGGACGTGACCTACGCGACCAGCGCCGCGCTGAACCGCGCGCTGCAAGAGGCTGCCCAGGATCAGTCCGACGGCTGGGCCTGGTTCAACGCGGGCGTGTCGGCGGCCAAACTGGGTAACTACTTCGATGCCGCCGCCTATTTTGACCTGGCCTTCGCGCAGGGCCTGCCCTTCCGTGTGACGTGGTACCACTTCGCGCCCTATGAGGCGTACTATCACGTGGGCCGCTACCAGGACGTGATCGATCTGGCGAACAACACCGAAGCCACGACTGCCTATGTCGAGGAAACGTATTACTGGCGCGGCATGGCCTACGCGGCGCAGGGCCTGCAGGCCGACGCGCTGGCCGAGTTCGAGACGGCGCTGAGGTACAACCGCAACTTCACCGCCGCCGAGCAAGCGCGCGCCCGGGTGGAAGCAGGTCAGGTTGCTGTGCCGAGCATGGCACACTGATCGGCACCCGCTTCGGGGGAGAAATAAATGAGCCGGTTTTGTTCCGCCGCGCTGCGGCGTGGCTTGTTGGGAGTTACGCTCATTGGTGTGCTGCTCGGGCTGGGCACGGCGAGCATCCGCGCCGAGGATCGACCCGCTGCAGCTCGTCTCGATCCTCAGAAATTCCAGTTCCACTACCAGACATGGAATAACTGCGGCCCGGCCAGCTTGACGATGGCGCTCTCCTACTTCGGCTGGGGCTACGATCAGCACCGTGCGGCGCGATTCCTCAAGCCCCATCCTGAGGACAAGAACGTCTCGCCAGCGGAGATGGCGGCCTATGTCAACGAGCACCAGGACGTGCTGCCCGGCCTGCGTGCCTTCTGGCGCTACGGCGGGACCATTGAGCTGATCACCGCCTTCATCGCGGCCGATCTGCCGGTCATGGTCGAGACTGGCTTCCAGCCCGCCGGTGAGGACTGGATGGGTCACTATCGAACCGTCATTGGTTACGATGACCACGCGCAAGTGATCTTCGTATTTGACAGCTACCTGGGTCCAGGACCAAGCCACGCAGGGATTGCGTTCAGCTACGAGGAATTTGATACCTGGTGGCGGCACTTCAACCGCGTCTTTCTGGTGATCTATCCCCAGGTGCGTGAGCGCGAGGTGGCGGCCATCCTGGGGTCGTATGTGGATCCGGCTTACGCCGCCGAAGCCGCGCTTGTCATGGCTCAGGACGAAGCCGCCGAATGGGACGACCGCTGGGCGTGGTTCAACGCGGGCACTTCGGCAACCAAGCTCAGGCGTTATGACGAGGCGGTGGTCTATTACGACGAGGCCTTTCGCAAGCAACTGCCCTGGCGCATGCTGTGGTACCAGTTCGGCCCGTTCGAGGCGCTGTACCATACCGGGCAATACGAGGAAGTAATCGCACTGGCGGACACGGTCGCCGCGATCACGCCGCACGTGGAAGAGACGTATGTGTGGCGCGGCCTGGCGCTGGCAGCCCTGGGGCACCACGACAAGGCCCTGGCCGAAATCAGCACCGCGCTGGCCTTTAACCCGAACAGCGACCTGGCGCGGGATGCCTACGTCCAGCTCCAGATGGAAGTCGGGTAGACATCTGCCTGATACGCGCTGATCGCCACCCGCCGCGCCCGCTCTTGACGCGCCGCCTGCCGCCCGGCTATGCTTAGCAGGCAGCAGGTGATCCCTTGGAGCAGATGGGATGGCTGACCTTACCGGGCAAATGCTCGGCCAATACCAGATTGGCGCGCGCATCGGACGCGGGGGCATGGCGAGCGTCTACCGCGCGCGCCAGCTTTCGATGGACCGCGACGTCGCCATCAAGATCATCTCCGGCGAACGGAGCGGCAACCCGGAGTTCATGGCGCGCTTCGAGCGCGAGGCGCGCGTCATCGCCCATCTGCAGCATCCCCACATCCTGCCCGTGATCGACTTCGGGCGCAGCGGCGAGCATGTCTATCTTGTCATGCGGCTGGCCGAAGGCGGGGCGCTCAGCGACCGCATCGCGCAAGACGGGCTAACGCTGCGCCAGGTCGCCCGTTTCGTCGAACAGATTGCCTCGGCGCTGGAATACGCGCACCTGCGCGGGGTGATCCATCGCGACCTCAAGCCGAACAACGTGCTGCTGGACGAGCTGGACAACGCCTATCTCACCGACTTCGGGATTGCCAAGCTGCTGGCCGGCTCAACCAGCAGCAACCTGACCTCGACCGGGGCAGTGATGGGCACGCCCGCCTATATGGCACCTGAGCAGTGGCGCAGCGAGCCGGTCGATGCGCGGACCGACCTCTACGCCCTGGGTGTGATCTTGTACGAGCTGCTGATCGGCGCGCCACCTTTCCACGCCGATACACCCTTTGGCATGATGTTCAAGCACGTCGAAGAGGCGCCCCCGCCGCCCTGCCGGATCAATCCGGCGCTGCCGGACAGGTTGGAGCGCGTGCTGCTCTGTGCCCTGGCGAAAAACCCTGCCCGGCGGTACGCCAGCGCCGCGGCGTTGATGCAGGATTTCCGCGCTGCGCTGGACGGGCTGCCCGAGGCCGTGCTGAGCGCCCCGCTGCCCCGCGCCACGCCCGACGAGGTCATCCGCGCCGCCACACCCTCGCCCAATCCGGCGCCCGCGCCGCAGCCCGCCGCCCGCACGGTTGAGGTGACGCCGCCCAACGCCATTGCGCCCCCTGTCATCTACACGCGCCCCCCGATCGCGCGGTCCAGGCCGGCCGCACGCCGCGCCCGGCGCCCAAAGTCTGCCTGGCTGTGGGCCGCGTTCGGCGCGGCGGCGCTGCTGATCGTCGCGCTGGGCGTGGCAGGGATCTACCTCGCGCTGGAGCGCGATCGCGGCACACCCCCGCCGGTTGTTGCCAACGGGGGTGAATCGCCGGGAGATGCGCCGCTTCATCCCCCGCTGGCGGCGGTTGAGGATGTGACGGTCGTCGCCACCCTTTCCGGCGCCAGCGCCGATCCGACGACCGCGCCGGCGACCACGGCCACGACAGCCGCATCTCCAACACCGGCGGCTGCCATCTGTGGATCGCTTGCCAGCCGGGTGCAGGCGAACCAGGCCGCGCGGACAACTCTGCTGCCCGCCCTGCACACGACCGTCCGCGCCACGCCCGGTTTGTCCGGTGTCGCGCTGCGCCGCATCCCGCCCGGCCAGGTCTTTCAGGTGCTCGAAGGCCCGGCCTGCGCGGACTCAATTGCATGGTGGCGCATCGAAGGGGTCGATGCCAGCGGCAGTTGGAGCGGCTGGATCGGCGAAGGGCGCGAGGGCACTTACTGGATCGAGCCTCTAGCGCTTGGCGAGGCGGTCTGCCCCGGCGCCCAGGCCCCGCGCCTGACTCCGGGCGGGCGGGGTCGCGTCACGCTGGAGCCGCCGCTGCCCAGCCGCGTGCGCGCCGAGCCTCACACCGGCGGCGACTATCTGGGCCAGTTCGCGCCGGGGCAGGTGTTCGACGTGCTTAGCGGCCCGGTGTGCGACGCCGCCGCCCGCTGGTGGTGGCTGGTCCGCGGGCGCGGGCTTGAGGGCTGGATCGCGGAGGGCGCGGGCGGCGAATACTATCTGGAGCCGGTGACGTAAAGCCGGTGGCCTTGACCGAAACCCGGCAGCGTGCTATCCTGAACCTACTTCCGTCAACTGAAGGGTCGCTAGAGGCTGTTATGCACTTTAGAGCACATGAGCCACCACCTGAACAAACCGC
>DYGX01000024.1 GCA_020724465.1 Thermoflexus sp. | reverse complement strand
CAAAAGTATGCCAGATGAACCCTTCTTTTTTCTACTGTCGCCCCCTCAGCCCCGCACCGGGGGAGAAAAAGTCGGGGGATAAGGGGCCTTGAGCCGCCACACACCCGGATTGGTGGGATGCCTGGCCGCGTTTTTGTGTTACCCTGTGTATGAAGTTCGGTGGCCCCAAAACCCGGAGAAAGGAGAACGGCACATGTCCGAAAGACAGCTTGCGTACATCCTGATCGTCATTGGGGTTGTAGTGGCGCTGGTGTCGCTTTTGGCGGATGTGATCGGCATCGGCAGCGACGAGGGCTTCGGCACCTACCAGATCGTAGGGCTGATCGCGGGGATTGTTGTGGCTTTGATCGGCCTCTATCTGGTCTACTTCCGCCGCAGACCCGCCACCTAGAGTCTGCGATGCACTTTTCGGCTCCCAGCCCTGCCCGCCGGGGGAAAAGGAGAGCACCTCCGGCGGCTAAAAGCCCCTCTCCCCGCGCGCAGTCGCAAAGGGAGAGGGGTTTGGGATGAGGGGAAACCTATGTCCGCTGCACAGCGATGAGGGCCGGGGGAACCGGCCCTTTTGCGTCTATGCCTGCGTGCCCTCGCGGCGCGCCGCTCACGCCCCACGCTCGGCCAGGATCACCGCGTTGCGCTCGGCGGCGAGCCGCTCCGCGTTGACGATGGACGGCGTCATCAGCGCCAGCGACCCCATCAGCACGCAGATCACGCCGCCCAGCACGTACCAGACCTGCACGCCGAACGCTTCGGCCAGCGGCCCGGCGACGGCCAGGCTCAGCGGGGAGACGGCGGTTGTCAGGCTGCTGATCAGCGTGAAGACCCGGCCCTGCATCTCCGGCAGAATGGTTGATTGCAGCACGGCGTAGGCCGCCCCGTTGAAGGCCAGCATCAGGCCGGTCAGGAAGGCCGCCGCCAGCGCCGCCGCGAAGAGCGTCCCCGGCGCGACGCCCAATGCCAGATTGCCGATCCCGATGCCCACCACGCCCACCTGCGAGGTGACCATTTTCCGCTTGAACCCGCCCCACACGCTCAGAATCAGGCCGCCGGCCACCACGCCGATCCCGTGCGAGGACTCAACCCAGCCGAACGCCTGCGCGCCCCCGCCGAAATGATCCTTGACCAGCAGGGGCAGCAGCGCCCCCGCCGGGATCAGCACGAAGTTGATGGCGACCGCCATGCTGACCAGGATCATCATGCCGGGCAGGCTGCGCATGTAGCGCAGCGCGTCCGCCAGCTCGCGCGGGACGTTCAGCGCCCCGGCGGCTGCCACACGCGGCGGTTGCGGAACGCGAACCGTCAGCAGCGCGCCGAGGCCGAACAGCGCCGTGAAGATGTCCACGCTCAGCGCCGTCTGCATCGGCAGCGCCTCGATCAGCAGCGCGCCGAGGGGCGGGGCGGCAATGGTCATGGCCCCGTTCAGGGTCGCGTTCATGCCCTGCACGCGGCCCAATTCGTCGTGCGGAACCATCAGCGAGACGGACGCGTTCATCGCCGGGTAGTGGAAGACACTGCCCACCGCCCGCGCCAGCATGGCCAGATAGATCATCCAGGGGCGCGCCTCGCCGGCGGCAAACACGGCGATCAGCCCCAGCGTGACCAGCGCGATCCCGCTGTCGGCCACGAGCATAACCGTCCGGCGGTTCCAGCGGTCGATCAGCGGCCCGGCGATCGGACTGAGGAAGACATTGGGCAGCAGCGCGATCAGCGAGGCGGTCGCCAGGACGGCTGCCGATCCGGTGGTCCGGGTGAGCCACCACACCAGGGCGAACTGCACCAGCTGGCTGCCCAGCAGGGAAAACGCCTGCCCGATCCATAAGGTGAAGAACGGACGCTTCCAGCCCATGGAGGGATTCCCTTCCGCAGCCGCGCAAAAGCGAGTAGCGAGGGCCTGCACCCAGACTCTCTCTCGATCGGCCCGCACCGTCAATAGGCAATTGTGACAGCGCGCACACATGAAACCTTGTCTGAGCCGTCGAGAGCCTTTCCGGACCGCTATCTCGCTTTGGCACGCGCCGCGATTGTCAAAGGTCCCGTGGAATCGAAATAATTCTGCCGCGTTTGCCCTGTGGCGCTCAGCGTTTTCAATTGACGAATCGCGCATTTTGTCGGACAATCACACGATGGGCTTCGGCCCTGGCAGATCGATTGAGTGGTGAGATGAGCGACGAATATCCGTTATCTAGCCCTGGGCGGCTGACCCAGGAGCCAGATCCAACCGAACAACGCGTCCAGCTCTCTCGGATGTCCGGCCCCGCGCGCGCGTCCTGACCGCGCCCCTCCGCGACCTCCGAGAGCAGACCTTCGGAGGTTCGCGATGATCCTGCCTAACCTGCCGCCATTTCTGCTGTTGCGGTTCATCCGCGTCCCGGGAGCGAGCCTATGCTGAGCCGCTTCACGGGGATTTTCAGCGTCCAGCAACCGGCGCAGCGCACGTTCGGCTGGGCCGACGCCGTCGTGATCGCGCTGGTGATCATCCTGATCTACGCGGGCGTGCGGCTGGCCTTCGACACCCCCGAGGCCGTCGAGGGGCCGGCGATCTCGCTCGCGCCGGAAGTGCTGCCCTATTACGCCCTGCGTTCGGTCGGGCGCATGGCCGCCGCCTATGTGCTGTCGATCCTGTTCGCGCTGATCTACGGCCGCGCAGCAGCCTACAACCGCCGGGCCGAGCAGGTGCTCATGCCGCTGCTGGACGTGCTGCAAAGCGTCCCGATCCTCTCGTTCCTGCCGGTTGTCCTGCTCAGCCTGAGCGTGATTCTGCCGCAGAGCGCCGCCGCCGAGGTCGCCTCGATCGTCCTGATCTTCACCAGCCAGGTCTGGAACCTGGTGTTCGTCTGGTACCAGTCGCTGACGACCATCCCCACCGAGCTGCGCGAGGCGGCGACCACCTTCCGCTTCAGCCGCTGGATGTGCTTCCGCACGCTCGAACTGCCCTTCGCCGCGATCGGCCTGCTGTGGAACAGCATGATGAGCTGGGCGGGCGGCTGGTTCTTCCTGATGGCGGCGGAGATCTTCACCGTGGGCGACAGGGACTTCCGCCTGTTGGGGCTGGGCGCTTACCTGCACGAGGCGGCCAACCAGGAAGACTACCGCGCCATCGCCTGGGGCATCGGCGCGCTGGTGCTGGTGATCGTGCTGCTGGACCAGTTGGTCTGGCGGCCGCTGCTGGCCTGGGCGGACCGTTTCAAGCTGGAAATGACCGAGAGCGACAATCCGCCCACGTCCTGGTTCTACGACGTGCTGCGCAGCGCCCATATCACGCGCTGGCTGGCGCGGCGCGTGCGCGATCCGCTGGCCCGCCGGCTGGATGCGCTGTTCGCGCGGTCTACCCCGGCAATCTTCTCCCTGAACGGCGCGGACACGGGCGCGACACACCGCTGGTTGTCCGTGCTGCTGACGCTGGCGCTGGCGGCAGGGCTGGGCTACGGGCTGGTGCGGGCCGGGGAGATGCTCGCCGCAATCCCGCTGGCGCAGTGGCGCGACATCGGCTGGGGGGCAGTTGCCACGCTGGCGCGCGTGGTTGCCGCGCTCACCGTCGCCCTGGCGTGGACCATTCCGGTCGGCGTGCTGATCGGCACGAACCCACGTGTCTCGGCGGTGTTGCAGCCGGTGGTGCAGATCGCCGCCTCGGTCCCGGCAACGGCCCTGTTCCCGGTGTTGTTGCTGCTCTTGTTGCGGATCCCCGGCGGGCTGAACATCGCGGCGGTGCTGCTGATGTTGATGGGCACGCAGTGGTATCTGCTCTTCAATGTCATCGCCGGGGCAGCGGCGATCCCGCAGGACCTCAAATTCACCAGCGCGCTGCTCGGCCTGAACCGCTGGGAGCGCTGGCGCACGCTGATTCTGCCCGCGCTGTTCCCGTACATCATCACCGGCGCGATCACAGCCAGCGGCGGGGCGTGGAACGCGAGCATTGTGGCCGAGTACTTCCAGCTTGGGGGCCGGTCGCACCAGGTGACCGGGCTGGGCGCGCAGATCTCGCATGCCACCGCCAGCGGCGATTTTCACCTGCTGCTGGGAGCCACGGTGAGCATGATCCTGATCGTGGTGCTGATCAACCGCCTGTTCTGGCGGCGGCTCTATCGCCGGGCTGAAGAGCAGTTTCGCATGGAGTAGCACATGAACGGACACCTTCTCGAACTCAAGAACATCACGCAGAAGTACGGGCGGGGTGCGCGGCGCATCACCGCCGTCGAAAACGTCAATCTCACGGTGGACGAAGGCGAGTTCGTGGCGCTGCTTGGCCCGTCCGGCTGCGGCAAAAGCACCCTGCTGCGCATCATCACCGGCCTGAACCGCCCCGCCGAGGGGCAGGTGCTCTACCGCGGCCAGCCGCTCAACGGTGTCAACCCGCACGCGACGATCGTTTTCCAGACGTTCGCGTTGTTCCCCTGGCTGACGGTGCAGCAGAACGTCGAGGTGGCGCTCAAGGCGCGCGGGATTCCCCCGGAGCAGCGCGCCGAGCGCTCGGTGGCGCTGCTGGACATGGTCGGCCTGGACGGGTTCGAAACGGCCTACCCGCGCGAGCTGTCGGGCGGCATGCGGCAGAAGGTCGGCTTTGCGCGCGCCATGGCCGTCGAGCCGGAGCTGCTGTGCCTGGACGAGGCGTTTTCCGCGCTCGATGTGCTCAGCGCGGACTCCTTGCGCGGCGAGCTGCTGGAACTGTGGACGAGCGGCGTGATGCCCACCAAGGCGATCCTGATGGTCACCCATAACATTGAGGAAGCGGTCTTCATGGCGGACCGCGTGGTGATCATGGACAAGCAGCCGGGGCGCGTGATCGCCGATCGCAAGATCACGCTGCCGCACCCCCGCCAGCGCAAGTCGCCCGAATTTCTGGAAGTGCTGGACCGCGTCTACGCGCTGCTGGCCGGGCAAACTCAGCCGGAGTATATCGAGCTGGGGACCGCGCCGGGCGAGGCCGGGCGCACCCGCGCGCTGCCGGATGTCTCGGTGGGCGAGCTGGCAGGTCTGCTGGAATTTCTGGACGAGATGCCCGGCGACCGCACCGACGTGTACCGGCTGGAGCACGAATTGGGCCTGGGGACCACCGCGGTGCTGCACCTGACCGAGGCGGCCGAACTGCTCGGCTTCGCGACCATCGCCAAAGGCGACATCGCGCTCACCCCGCTGGGCGAGACCTTCGCCGAAGCGAGCATCCTGGCGCGCAAGGAGATCTTCGCCACGCGCATCCGCCGCCTGCCGATGTTCAAGTGGCTGCTCGCCATGCTGAACGCGACGGACAAGCGCCGCCTTGACCGCGATGTGATCCGGCTGGCGCTGGAGCTGGAGTTCTCGCCGGAAGACGCCGCGCGCCAGGTCGAACTGGCGATTGACTGGGGCCGCTATGCCGAGTTGTTGGAGTATGACGATAGCGAGGAGATCATCTACCAGGAGCTGCCCGAAGCCGTCGCGGGGTAGGGCGCGGGCCGGGCGCGGCGGGCGCATGTGCTAAAATAATAGGCGACAAACGCCGGGCTGTGCCCGGCGGGTCTCGAACGGATCGGAGCGCCGCCTGTGAAGTCGCGCTATCCCAGCCCAGCCCCCGGCAGCCAGGCCAAGCCACACATTCTGTTGGTGGACGACGAAGCCTCGATCACCTCGACGCTGACGACCTTCTTGCAGCTTTCCGGCTTCGAGGTGAGCGTGGCGCAGAACGGCGAGCAGGCGCTTGAGACGCTCGAGCAGCTTCGCCCGGACCTGATCGTGCTCGACGTGCTCATGCCGCGCCTGGACGGCCGCGAGACGCTGCGCCGCCTGCGCGGTCGCGGTGACTGGACGCCGGTCATCCTCCTGACGCAGATCAGCGGCACCGCCGAGCGCATCATGGCGCTGGAAGAAGGGGCGGACGATTATCTGAACAAGCCCTTTGACCCGCAGGAGCTGGTGGTGCGCATCCGCGCCGTGCTGCGCCGCGCCCGCCCCGGCATCCGCACGCTGAGTTCGGCGCGGCGGCTGACGAGCGGCCGACTGATGATCGACCGCACCTCGCGCCGCGTGTTCGTCGATGGCGCCGAGATCCCCCTGACGCCCAAAGCCTTCGCCATCCTCGAATACCTGATGACCCACCCGGACGAGGTCATTACCCGCGAGCGGCTGCTCAGCGAGATCTGGGGTTGGGAGCGGGTCGTCGGCGAGCGGGTGGTCGATACCCGCATCACCGAGCTGCGCAAAGCCCTGGCCGACGACCCGGCCCACCCGCGCTATGTCGAGACCGTCGCCGGGCAGGGCTACCGCTTCATCGGCGACGTGGACGAAGCGCCCACATGATCTCGCGCCGGTGGCTGTGGCTGCTCTTGCCGGCCGGGCTGGCGCTGGCCGGGGTCATGCTGCTGGTCCGGGTCAGCTATGTCCGCTCGATTCTGGTGTTCCCCGACGATCTCGACGTTCTGATCATCATCTCCGGCCTGACCCTCGCCATCGTCGCGGCGCTGATGCTGATCCTGGCGCTGGTTCTGGACCACCGTCACCAGCGCCGGCTGGAACAGATGCGCCAGGCGGCGCTGGACGAGCACGCCCGCTTTCTGCGGCGGCTGGATCATCAGCTCAAGAACCCGCTGACAGCCCTGCACGCCGGCCTCGCCAGCCTGGCGCTGACGCTCAACGACGCGGACCAGCGCCAGACGGTCCGCACTCTGGAGCTTGAGGCGCAGCGTCTGAGCCGCCTGATCTTCAACCTGCGCAAGCTGGCGGACCTGGCCGCCATCCCGCTGGATCTCGAACCGGTCGACCTGGCCGCTTTTGTGAGCGAGGTGGTCGAGCTGGCACGCGACCGGCCCGATTTCGCCGCTCGCCAGTTTGCCGTCGAGCTGCCCCCCGGCCCACTGCCGCCGCTGCTGGGCGACCGCGACCTGCTGTTGCTGGCCGTTCACAACCTGCTGGACAACGCTTTCAAGTACACCCGGCCCGGCGATCGCATCACACTGAGCGTTGAGGTGGTCGAGGGCGACGTGCTGATTCGCGTCCAGGACACCGGGATCGGCATTCCCCAGGCGGATCTGCCGCTGGTGGGCGAGGAGCTATATCGTGGCGGCAACACCGAGCATATCCCCGGCGACGGGATCGGGCTGGCGGTGGTCAACGCGGTCATCGCGCATCACGACGGCACGGTGAGCCTGAACAGCACCCTCGGCCAGGGCACCACCGTCACGCTGCGGCTGCCGCTGGAGTGATGTTTCAACATCTGCACGCCATGTTTCAAAACTGTGACGCGAACTGGACGCTCTCTTAACACCTGCCCGCTATGCTAAATGAAAAGCAAGGTGTGTTTCGTGATCACAGGAGCAAAGACATGAAGAACGTCAAAGTCGCCCTCAAGCTTGTGGTGGCTCTCGCCGTCATCGTGGCCGCCGCCTATTGGGCCATCACCTCGGCCCGCAGCCAGACCTACGCCGGTAACGAACTGGAGTTCACGCTGGGCGGCGGGAAGGTCGTCATCACCAACCACGGAGAAGAGCCGGTCCCGGCGGTGCTGTCGGCGCGGGGATCAACCGCGGCCTTCACCGTTTCCAGCAGCAACCCGGAACTCTCGGTGCGCTCGACACGTGAAGGGTCCGGCGCCAGCGCCATGAACACCGCCGAGATCATGCTGCCGCCGGGCGAGTCCGACCTGCAGCTCACGCGCGGCTCGAACGTCACGCTGCGGGCAGAGTCCGAGGCGCGCCTTGAGGCGAAGGTCGCGCGGGTTAGCACGAACACCCTGCGCTTTACCCTGATCGTCTCGGCGGTCGCCATCCTGGGCGCGCTGTACTACATCTCGGCCACCCTGGGGCATCCGTGGAAGGGGTGGCTGCGCGGTCGCGCGCCGGGCGGCGCGGGCCAGGCGGAGCAGCGCACCTCGATGTAAGCTGAACCGCAGCAGAAGAAGGCCGGGCGTTCTTTCCCGGCCTTCTTGCTCCGGCCCGGTGGCAGCCAGCGGTTGGAGATTTCCGGCAGCGCGGGCCATACTAGAGGGTGTTACGAATGGGGCAGCAAGGCGCTTCCGGCGCCTCTAGTTCAGCCGACCGGCGTGCGATGAAGCGAGTGCGTGATTTCTATTCCCTGTTCGACCGCGTGATCGCGGCTGTCCTGGCGCTGGTGATCGTCGGCGTGCTGGGCGTGCTGGCGGTGTCTGTCGCCCGCCAGTCGGGGGTGGACGCGGAGCTTCAGCAAAGCCTGGAAGAGCTTCAGGACACCGCTGCCGATCTGCAGGACACCGTCGAGCAGCTGCGTTCCAGCAGCGACGATCCCGAGGTGCTGCTCAGCCTGGACGAAATCGACGAGAAGCTGGAGAGCGTCAGCGGCCAACTGGACGTGCTGGGGCAGACCATCGACGAGCCGCTGCTGGCCGGGGCCGGCGATCCGGACGGCGCGCCGGCCCCGGCCACCCACAGCGATCTCAGCCGCATCCTGACGGTGGTCGCCTGGTTGCTTGGCGGGGCGAGCGTCATCATCGCCCTGGTGCTGGCGGTGGTATTGCGGCGCCGTTGGGTCGTCAAACGTCGCCGGCGCCTGCTCGACGTTCACTCGATGTCCCGGCGCAGCTAGCGGCTGTCATTTTCCCTCACCCCGCACCCCTCTCCCTCTTGCGACTACGTCGCGGGGAGAGGGGCTTTGTTTGGGCACGGGTCGTTCTCCCCTTCTCCCCCGCAGCGCGGGGCCGGGGGTTGAGGGGTAACAAAAAAGCGGCCGGGATGCGCATCCCGGCCGCTGTCGTGTCCCTGGGTAGAGCGTGCCGCTTACATCCCAGGCGGCAGCAGCACCGCGTCGATGACGTGGATCACCCCGTTCGAGGCGGTGATATCGGTGAGGATCACCTGCACCGTGTCGTTGAGGTAGACATTCCCGCCCTCGACCCGGATGCTGATGTCGGCCCCTTGCAGCGTCGTCACCGAGGACATGCCGGCCACGTCCGCCGCCATCGCCTGGCCGGAGACGACGTGGTAGAGCAGGATGTCGGTCAGGGTGGGGATATCCGCCAGCAGCGCCTCGACGGTGCCCTCGGGCAGCGCGGCGAAGGCGTCGTCGGTGGGCGCGAAGACCGTCAGCGGGCCGTCCCCATTCAGCGCGTCCACCAGCCCGGCGGCCTGGACCGCGGCGACCAGCGTCGTGAAGCGGCCATCGGCTGCGGCGATCTCCGCGATGGTGCCCGGCGCCACCGGCAGCGACATCAGATCGCCGCTGGGTGTGGTCAGGGGCGCGAAGACCCAGCCGATCTCGCCCGCGTTCTTGATCTGAACCCAGTCCCCGGCCTCGTTGCGAGCCAGCGCCTCGGCGCGCGCCCCCGCCGGGAACGTGCCGATGATGCTGCGGTTCAGGCCCGGTCCGCTGCGGAAGTTCAGGTTATTGGCGCGGTTATTGGTCACTGAGAAGGGCGGCAGCAGCACCGCGTCGATGACGTGGATCACCCCGTTTGCCGCTTCGATGTCGGTGAGGATCACCTGCACCGTGTCGTTCAGGTAGACGGTGCCATCTTCCACCTTGATCGACACATCCAGCCCGTTGAGCGTGGTTGCAGCCGTCATGCCGGCCACGTCCGCCGCCATCGCCTGGCCGGAGACGACGTGGTAGAGCAGGATGTCGGTCAGGGTGGGGATATCCGCCAGCAGCGCCTCGACGGTGCCCTCGGGCAGCGCGGCGAAGGCGTCGTCGGTGGGCGCGAAGACTGTCAGCGGGCCTTCACCCTTCAGCGCGTCTACCAGCCCGGCGGCCTGGACGGCGGCGACCAGCGTCGTGAAGCGGCCATCTTCCACGGCGATATCGACGATGTCTCTTTGCTCCTGCGCGACCGCCGGGACCACCGACACCGCGAGCACGGCGAACGTGAGCAGCAGAACGAGATACTTGCGCATGGTTGTTTTCTCTCCGTGTGATGATCGAACCTGTTGCGGCATATTGTCGTGGCGTTTGTTTAGTGGAGCCTGATAACCATATGAGCAGTGGCGAATAAACGCGGCCTGGGCCGGGGAAGGGCGCTGCGCGGAGCGTGACGGGAAGCGCCGGTCGCGGGTTGATCGCAGCAAGCTGCGCCCGCCACCCAAAAACAGCGGATCGCCACAGGCGGGGGTCTTGCCCCGCACCCTGCACCCCTCTCCCTCTTGCGACTACGTCGCGGGGAGAGGGGCTTTGAGGTGGCACGGGCCGGGGGTTGAGGGGCGCGTCATAAAAAACCACCCCCTGCCGCACCGGTAGGGGGTGGGGGATGGCTGCGCGGGCGCGCGGCCCGGCGCGGCGGCTAGATGCCGATCCGGG
Source organism: Thermoflexus sp. (assembly GCA_020724465.1). Lineage (GTDB taxonomy): Bacteria > Chloroflexota > Anaerolineae > Aggregatilineales > Aggregatilineaceae > DYGX01. Next base: position 42,669 of record DYGX01000024.1, on the reverse strand, counting down.
TGTGCGTCGCGTAGAACAGGAAGCGGCCCAGCACCTCGGCCACCAGGACGAGGGCAAACGCGCCGTAGACCAGATTTGCCAGCACCTGCTCCTTGGCCGCGCTGGCCGCGTTCTTGTACAGGAAGAAGGCAAAGACCCCCGCGCCCAGGAACACCAGCGCCACGCGCAGGACGAAGATCGCGCCGTATTCCTCGCCGATCTTCGCCACGGTGGCGGCGGCATCGCCGGCGCTCTGGTTGACCAGGTCCGCGGAGATGATCACCATCTGGAAGCCGAGCAGCACGATCGACGCCAGGGCGATCCAGCGCAGGGCATCCCGCAGCAGGTCGGACTGGGTCTGTAGCGCGGGCTGGCGGCGGGCTTTCAGATAGGTGTAGTTGACGCTGAAGGCCGCGCCCATCGCCAGCGCGCCCAGCAGCAGGGTGGTGGCAAAGAACGACAGCGGCGTTGCGGCGCTGTTCCAGCTCGGCTGGTTGGGCAGCATATAGACGCGCGCCATGCTATAGACCAGCGCCACGCCGATGAGCGCCGCCACCCCCGCCACGGCGATCCGCACGGTGGGTGAGGCGAGCTTGCGCCACTGCATGATCGCGAACAGGAAGCCGACCGCCGCGAACAAGACACCGAAGAAGATCTCGCGGCTGAGCCACGACGAGCCGATATTCATCACGGCGCGGTAGGCGTTGGCCGGGTTCTCCAGGTGGAAGAGCGAGGCGATCATGCCTAGAATCAGCACCGGGCCGATGGCGAGCAGCGCGCGGTCGCTCAGGCGGTCGGCCTCGGCCTCGCCCGCCTTGCGCTTCGCCAGGAAGTGCACCGCGCCCAACACCAGGAACGAACCGACCGACATTTGAGCCAGGATGGTAAAGGCGACGAGCGCCCATTCACGCGTATTCATGCTCACACCTCGTCATCGTAGATACGGCCCGTGCCCTGGCCGACGGGCTGCGCGTCCCGGTGGGGCGTCATCACAAAGGCCGGGTCGGTCAGGTCGGCTGGGGGCAGCGGGGCGACGGCGCTCACCGTCCCATACTTGGCGCGCAGCTCGTCCAGCTCGCCAAAGTCCAGCGCGCGCATCGGGCACGACGCCACGCAGTACGGCGCCTCGCCCTGATCGATCAGATCGACGCAGAAGTCGCACTTGATCATCGTGCCCTTGTCGGCGTCAAACTGCGGCGCGCCATACGGGCAGGCCCACTCGCAGTAGTGGCAGCCGATGCATTTGTCCTCGTCCACCAGCACGATACCGTCGTCGCGCTTTTCGATCGCTTTGGCCGGGCAGATGTTCACGCACGGCGCGTTTTGGCAGTGCATGCACGCCACCGACAGCGAATAGGCGAACAGACCGCTCGGCTGCAGGAAGTCCGGATACTCCGGGTCGGGAACCCACGCCCCGCCGCCGTATTGGAGCACCCGCCGGAAGTTGACTCCGACCGGGAGCGCGTTTTTGGACTTGCAGGCGATCATGCACGCCTTGCAGCCGTTGCACGCGCTCGCATCGAAATAAAAGGCTTTTTGAGTCGCCATGGCTTATCACGCTTCCTTAATCGGGATGCGCTGCTCCCACAGGTAGTCCTGCTCCAGCGCATCAGGACCGCCGTACCGTTCGATCTTGACGTTGCACGAGTTCCAGCCCTGGTGCCCCTGGCCGGTGGTGTACGCGCCGTTGAGCGTGTTGGTCGCGCCGGCGCGGTCGATGCCGGTTTCCTCGTCGATCTCGGCCCACGCGCCTTCGCCCAGCGTGACCACGCCGGGGCGGATGCGCTCGGTGATGAACACCGGGCGGATGACCGTGCCGTGCCGGCTGCTGATCTTGGCGATGTCCCCATGTTTGAGGCCCAGCGCTTCGGCGTCGAGCGGGTTCATGATGAATTCCTGCGGGAACGCCTCGCGCAGCCACGGCACATTGTCGAAGATCGAGTGCGAGCGGCGGCGGTAGTGGATGGTGAAAAGCTGGAACGGATACTCGCCCTTGACCTTGTTCTCCCAGTCCTCGAAGGTGTCTTCGTACCCCTCGCGCGGGCGGTTGTAGGTCGGGATCGGATCGACCTCGGTGAAGCCGAAGTCGTGGATCATCTTTTGCTGCGCCGGGCAGTAGATCTCCATCAAGCCGGACTCGGTCTTGCGCGGGTTGGCTTCGGGGTCGTCGCGGAAGTCTTTCAGCGCGATATAGCCGAAGTTGTCGCCATCCTTGCGCGGCACCACATAGATGCCCTGCTCCTTGAACTCCTGCAGCGTAATGCGGCCTTCCTGCGGCTCGCCCTCGACGCCCATCTCGGCGATGTCTTCGGCGGTGATGGTCAGCAGGTTCTCGCGGTCAACCCCGTTGTCCTTGAGCACCCAGGCACCGGCCAGCTGGTTGAAGATCTGCTGCTGGAGCGGCAGGCCGGCAACCAGATCGGCGTCCAGGCCCAGGCGCTTCGCCAGCTCGGCGGCGATCCAGCTATCGTCTTTGGCTTCAAAGAGCGGCTCGGTGATCTGGCGCGCCCAGATCAGGTGATCGCGGTTGCCCTTGAGGTAGCCGTAGCGTTCCCACTGCGTCGTGGCGGGCAGCACGATGTCTGAGTATTTAGAGTTGGTGTTCAGGAACAGGTTGATCGACAGCACAAACTCAACCTTGCGGTGCGCCTCGATCCCTTTGGTCATGCCGACTTTCTGATTGAGGCCGCTGCTGCCGTCGTGGATGATGGCCTGGATGTTGACATTGCGCACGTCGTTGTAGCCGGCGGTGTACTGGCCGGTGAGGACTGCGTTCCACAGCTCGCCGTTGTTGATCTGGGTGCGGATGGCGTTTTCGTTCTGCACGCGGGGGTTGCCCGCGCCGCCCGCGCCGATCAGGAACGGGCCGCCGTCGGCGGAACGCTCCCAGCAGCTCACGCCGGTGCAGCTGCCCGACTTGCCGATGTGGCCAGTCATGGCGCCCAGGGTCATGAACATGTGCGGCCAGGAGTCCGCGTCGTTGACGCGGGCCGGTGCCCAGGCCGTCAGCAGCGAGACTTTGGGCGTCGAGCCGATGGTGCGCGCCAGATAGCGGATCTGCTTGGGCGTCAGCCCGCAGATCTCGGCGGCCCATTCGGGCGTCTTCGGCTGGCCGTCGTAGGTCCCCAGGACGTAATCCTTGAAGTTGTCTTTCGGGTCGGCCCCTTCGGGCATGTGGTCGGCGTCGAAGCCGATGCAGCAGCGATTGAGAAAGTCCCAGTCGATCAGCGGGTTGTTGACCGGGTCATCCTCGGTGATCAGGGTGTAGGCCATGCCCAGCGCCAGCGCGTGATCGGTCGCCGGCCGGACGGGGAACCACTCGTCGGCCAGGATCATCGCCGAGTCGTTGTAGAAGGGATCAATGAAGATGAATTTGGCCCCGGCGCGCTTGGCGTCGAGGAAATACTTCATGTTGTTGCCCTGCGCGCTCCAGGCCGGGTTGCCGCCCCAGATCACGATCAGGTTCGATTTTTGCAGCTCGATGCGGTCGTTGTGGGTGGTGTTGGTCAGGCCGTCGCCCAGGCCGACGATATCGCCCGTGTAGTACCACGTGCCCCACGAGGTAGTGCCCCAGGGCCTGACCGCGCCGCCGAGCAGCGTAAATACACCGCCGAGCGTGCTGCCGACTTCCAGAATGCCTTCGTTGCCGTAGGTGTCGATGATGCGCTTGAGTTCATCGGCGATCAGGTCGAGCGCCTCGTCCCACGAGATGCGCTCCCACTCGTCACGCCCGCGCAGCTCCTTCTTGCCGCCGCCGGGCGCCCAGTTCTTGCGCTTCATCGGGTACTTGAGCCGGTCGGCGCCGAAGACGTGCTGCGCCTGCGCGCGACCGCGTGCGCAGCCCCGGATCTGAGGCAGCTCGATTGAGTCCGGGTGGGTGTCGTCGGTCTTGACCTTCTTGACCACGCCGTCGACCACCTGCGCCTTGAGCAGGCAGCGCTGCCCGCCGCAGTTGTGCCAGCACGCCGCGGTAATCCATTCGCCCTCGGACGCTGCCGCGCGGGCAAACTCCGAAGGCGCCGGGCCGAGCTTTCGGCTTAATCCGCCGCTCAAAGCCGCCGTGCCGCTCAGCGCCGCGCTCCATTTGAGGAACGACCGCCGCTTGAGCGTCACGTCGGTGAGAGCTTTCATCACCAAAGATTGCTCACTCACGAGATGAACCTCCTCGAACTTGCAGGCCAAAATGCCGGAGTGATAGGGATACGCGGCAACGGGAAAAAAGCACCTCCTTGCATCTCGCTCGTCGGGCAGCGCCACGAGGCGCGCAACCCGCGCCCCAGCAAAGGTTCAGACCCCTGCACGCGCTACAATACCGGTTTTTGTGCTTGAGTATAGGGCGGCGGCGCGGCGCTGTAATCACCCGATCGTCTATACTTGGGCGATGCTTGGGTTATTATTATTGCGATTACGGGCGTCTTGCCCCGCACCCCGCACCCCTCTCCCTCTTGCGACTACGTCGCGGGGAGAGGGGCTTTGAGGTGGCACGGGCCGAGCAAGCCCGGCCCCTACACGTGCCGGTTGAGGGGCTTCGAGCCGCTGTGACGCGCTCCCTTTCTTCCCGCAGCGCGGGAGAAGGGGCCGGGGGTTGAGGGGGGCATGCTCCACTGCCCGCGCGGAAGTGTCGGTTCGTAGAAAAGCAGTATATTAAGCATACTGAGAGTAAATGGCCCTTCATAATTTCACGTTATTTGGAGAATAGAGAATGGTATACAGAATGCTTTTGTCGCTTTTCGTGCTCATCCTTCTGTTTCCCCAGAGCGTATACGCGCAAGGCGGTGCCGATTTCGGGGAGACGGCGCTTCCGCTGCCGGTGGGTGGCCGCGTGTTCGAGCTGAACGCCAGTACCATCAGCGCCATGCAAACCGCCGGTATGACCTGGGTCAGGCATTTTGTCTGGTTTCGAGCCGGCAGCGATCTGACCCCGCCCCGCGAGTTCGTCGAACAGGCGCACCAGGCAGGGTTCAAAGTGTTGTTGACGATCCGGGGTGCTGCCGACGAGATGGAAGCATTCGGTGACGAGTACGTGCCGCGCTTTGCCGCGTTCGCAGGCGAGGTTGCTGCTCTGGGCGCTGATGCGATCGAGGTATGGTATGCGCAGAATATTGACCGCGAGTGGCCCGCCGGGCAGATCAACGGCGCAAATTACGTCCGGCTGCTGGCGGCAGCCTACGACGCGATCAAGACTGCCAACCCCAACACGCTTGTCATTTCGGGCGCGCCCGTCCCGGGCGGGTTCTTCGGCACAGCGGGCTGCACCGACATGGGCTGCAATGACGATGTCTATGCTCAGCAAATGGCCGACGCAGGCGCCGCCAGTTTCGCGGATTGCATCGGCGTCCAATATACAGATGGGGCTGTCAGCCCTGCACTGACAAGCGGCGATCCCAGAGGCGACTACCCGACCTTATACTTCCCGACCATGATCGAGCGCGCCATAGCCCCGTTTGAGGGACAGGGCATCCCGCTGTGTTTCACCTGGCTTGCGTACCCGTCCGCCGAAGGCTACGAAGCAACATGGCCGGATTATCTGCCCTGGGCCAGGGAAACGAGCGTCATCGAACAGGCTAAATGGCTGCGTGATGCTGTTCTGGCTGCTCAGGCCGATGGCCGGGTGGCGCTCCTGATCGTTGAGGCCATCGACAGCCCCGGTCCTGATGCGTTATCCGCGGGGATTGGGGTCATTCGCGCGGATGGCACCTGCCCGGCGTGTCAGACGATCGGGTCGCTGGCCAATCTGCCGGAGCCATCTCCCGGTCCGGTGGTCATGCCCGGAGAAGAAGTGACCGCGACCATCAACTCCGCTGCGCCCGTCGCGGTGTTCACACTTCAGCCGGGCGATCCCTCACCGATCAGCGTCAGTGTCGATCCGGCTCCCGGCAGCGAACTCGACCCCATTCTCATCATTTATGACAGCACGGGTAACCTGCTTGCCTTCAACGATGACAGCCACGCTACCACCCCCGGCGCCCGTGTGGATCAGCTGCCGGGCGACCAGCCGCTAACGGCAGTGATCTATGCGTTCAACGAGGCGTCCACCGGTGATTTTATTCTGCGTTTCGGCGGGCTGCGGTTCGGCACCATCGCAGGAACGTCCAACGCGAACGTGCGCAGCGGACCCGGCACGCAGTTCGGGATTGTGACGAGCGCCTCACCGGGGACCGACATCACAATCCGGGGACGCAGCGCTGACGGAAGCTGGCTCGCGGTCACGGTGGGCGGCGTGGACGGCTGGATAGCCGACTTTCTGGTAGCCGGCGTAGAAGATATTCCAAGCCTGCCTGTGCTGGAGTAGGGGGATCGCCACAGGCGAGGGTCTTGCCCCGCACCCCGCACCCCTCTCCCTCTTGCGACTACGTCGCGGGGAGAGGGGCTTTGAGGTGGCACGGGCCGAGCAAGCCCGGCCCCTACACGTGCCGGTTGAGGGGCTTCGAGCCGCTGTGACGCGCTCCCTTTCTTCCCGCAGCGCGAGGGAGAAGGGGCCGGGGGTTGAGGGGGCGCCACGCGCTCTAAAGCGGCCAGATGATCAAGATCACGGGCAGGCTGACCAGCACCACCAGAATTTCCAGCAGCAGGCCCACGCGCCAGTAGTCGCCGAAGCGGTAGCCGCCCGGCCCCATGACGAGCGTGTTCGACTGGTGGCCGATGGGGGTCAGAAAGGCGCATGACGCGCCGATGGCAACGGCCATCAAAAAGGGATCGGGCGCGGCTGCCAGGCTCTGCGCGACGTGGACCGCGATCGGCGCCATGAGGACCGCCGCGGCAGCGTTGTTGATGATATCGGACAGGCTCATGGTCGCGATGAGAAGCAGGGCCAGGGTGACCGCCGGAGGCAGCGTCGCGCCCACCCGCAGCAAGCCGTCGGCGATGGTCTGCGCCCCGCCCGACGTCTCCAGCGCCCCGCCGACCGGGATCATCGCGCCCAGCAGGATGATGATCGGCCAGTTGATGCTGTCGTAAGCTTCTTTCAGCGAGACAACCCCCAGCACCACCATCGCTACCGCCGCGCCGGCCATCGCCACCGCGATCGAGAGCAGCCCGGTTCCTGCCACGGCCAGCGTCACGGCGAAGATCGCCGCGGGAACCAGCAACCGGCGCGGTCGCCCCAGCCCGATTTCGCGATCCGCCAGCGGCAGGCATCCCAGCGCCGACAGCACATCGCCGAGCGTGTCGGTATGCGTCTGGAGCAGCAGCACGTCGCCCGCTTGGAAGCGGAACTGGCTCAGCCGTGCCCTGACGCGCGTCCCCTGGCGGGCCACGGCCAGCAGATTGACCCCATGCCGCCAGCGCAGGTTCAGGCTGCGCGGCGTCTGGTTGACAATCGGGGAGTTGGGCATCACGACCGCCTCGACAACGCTCATGTCTTTGAACACCAGGCTATCCGCGCTGCCGCTGCCCACCAGCTCCAGTTTATAGGCTTCGACCAGGGCTTCCAGGTCTTCGGGCGTGGCCTCGACCACCAGGATGTCGCCCGCGCGCAAGGTCTCGTAGGCAGACGGCGCGGGGATGCGCTGGATGCCGCGCAGCACGGCCACGATCACCAGGTCAACGTTGGCGCCGTCCTTGATCTGGCGCACCATCTTGCCCGCCAGCGCCGAGCCTTCGGGGATGCGTACTTCGGTCGTGTAGGCGCCGATCTCGAACAGGTCCTGGCGCGCCCCCGCGCTTTCCCGCCGGGGAATCAGGCGCCAGCCGAGCAGCCCCAGGTAGGCGATGCCCGCCAGCGCCACGCTCAGACCGACCGGGGTAAAGTCGAACATGCGGAAGGGCGCGCCGCTGGTCTGGGCGCGAAAGGTGGCGATCACAATGTTGGGCGGCGTGCCGATGAGGGTCGTCATGCCGCCCAGCAGCGAGCCGAACGCCAGCGGCATGAGCAGCGTCGACGCCGGCACCCCGCTCTTGCGGGCGATCTTGATCGCGACCGGCATCAGCAGCGTCAGCGCCCCGACGTTATTCATAAACGCCGAGCTGAGCGCCACAGTCCCGGTCAGGACCGTCACCTGCCGCACTGGGCTGTTGCCCATCCACGCCAGCCGCCGGGCGATCAGGTCCCCCATGCCGCCGTTGAACAGCCCGCGGCTGACGACCAGCACGGCGGCGACGGTCACCACGGCGGGGTGTCCAAAGCCGGAAAAGGCATCCTCTTGGGTGATCACGCCGGTGAGCGTGACCGCCAGCAGCGCCAGCAGCGCGACCACGTCGTAGCGCAGCCACCCGCCGACAAACAGGACGAGCGCGCCAGCCAGGGTACTAAAGACGATAAGCTGGTCCATGCAGCGGCTATCCTCTGGGCGATAACGCTTATCCTTAAAGATTTAGCACGCTTGGCGGCCTGTGGCAGATTTTGGCCGGGGGCGCGCTCGCCGCCGCATTGACGATTCGGGGCGAACATGCCACAATAGACGCCTGACACTGAGCGATGAGGCTCGCTTGAGCCGGTCCGGCGCCGGCCAAAGTGTCCTCGCAGGGGACTGATAGCCTCTACCCGCGCACGGCTGTGCAGGTAGAGGCTTTTTGCTGGCACGCGGCAGGCGCGCCATTCGACGCCAGGAATAACGGGATGGTGAACAGACAGGTGGAGACGTTTTTGCTGATCGGGCTGGGCGGGTTTTTCGGAGCGAATATGCGGTATTGGGTCGCGGGGTGGGTCGCCGAGCGGGTGGGGCAGACTTTCCCCTGGGGGACGCTGGTCGTGAACCTCAGCGGGGCGCTGCTGCTGGGCGTGTTTCTGGGCTGGTCCGCGCAGCACATCACCATCGACCCGCGCGCCCGCATGCTGATCGTGGTCGGGTTCTTCGGAGCGTACACCACCTTTTCCACCTTCGCCAACGAGACCGCGTTATTATGGGAGTCGGGCGATCTGCTTGGCGCGCTTGGCAACGTCCTGGGCACGAACCTGCTGTGCATCCTCGGGGCGTTTGCGGGACTGGTGGTTGGCCGGCAGATCGGTTAAGGAGACGCGGCGTACATGTCCAATCCCGGTAAGCGACTGACGATTTACATCGGCGAGAGCGACTCGTGGCAGGGGCGGTCGCTGTATATGAGCATCCTGGAAACCCTGCGCAAAGCGGGCATCGCCGGCGCAACCGTCCTGCGCGGCCAGGCGGGGTTTGGCGCTCACAGCCGGATCCACACCTGGAGCATCGAGCGGCTATCGATGGACCTGCCGATGATCATCACGGTCATCGACTCGCCGGAGAACATCGACCGGGCGCTGGCGCTGGTCAAGCCGATGGTGCGCGAGGGCCTGATCACGGTCGAAGACGTGGAGATCATCAAGTACACACATCGCTATCTCCAACCCCTGCCCGCCGACCGGCCCGTCACCGACATCATGACCCGCCAGGTCGTCACCGTCACGCCGGACACCCCGGCCAAGCGCGTGGTCGAGCTGCTGCTGGGCCAGTTGTTCAAAGCCGTGCCGGTCATCGACGAGCAGCGGCGCGTGATCGGCATCATCACCGAAGACGATCTGCTGCACAAGGCCGAGATGCCCGCGCGCCTGGCCGTCGCCGGGCGGCTTGAGCAGGCCGATCTGCACGCGTTCCTGGCGCAGATCCGCCACGAGAAAACCGCGCAGGACATCATGCGGCAGCCGGTATATACGGTCCGGACCGATGAGGCGCTGGGGCACGTCGCGCAGTTGATGGTCGAGCGCAAGCTGACACGGCTGCCGGTGGTCGACGCCGAAGGCCGCCTGGTCGGGATGGTCAGCCGCCTGGATATCCTGCGCGCCGTGGCCGGGAACGGCGCGGGCGAAGCGGAGCGCGCGCCCCAGCTTCCGAAGCAGGGTCAGTCGCTCGGCGAGATCATGGCCCCGGTGGTCCCTTCCGTCTATATCTACGATGATCTGGTTGACGTCTTGCAGCAGATGCTCAAGTCGGCTGTCCGCTACGTGGTCGTGCTGGACGAGCAGGGGCGGGCCGCCGGGATCATCACCGAAGGGGATCTGGTGGCGCGGGTGGCGCCGGTGGTGCGCCCCAACTTGCTGCAGGCCATCGCCCAACGGGTGATGGGCACCGGGCTGGTGCGCGGGCACGCCCGCGCGCGCGATATCATGTCCGAGCATGTGCTCTCCGCTCCGCCGGAAACCAGCGTGCCGGACGCGATCGCGCTGATGCTGCGCGAAGGGCGCAAACGGATCGTCGTCGTCGACCAGACCGGGCGACCGATCGGGATTGTCGACCGCCAGGCCCTGCTGGCCGCCAGCCTGGGCGCCGACGAGCGATCTTTGCCCGCTCAGCCCCAGGCAGAATAGGAGAGGCGCATGCGCCAGAGAGAAGAACGCTTTCCACGCAAGGTCCAGGCCCTGGACGAGCTGCCAGGGCCGGTCGCCGACGCTGTGTTGTCGCAGCAGCCCGCCGAGTCCATCCGGCTGATCATCGTCATCCCGCCGGGGGCGTACCCCGTGCGGCGGAGCATCTGGGGGTTCGAACTGCCGTTTGGGTGGCGTCGCACGCCGGAGCGCACGCTTGTGTTCGGCCCGGATCGCTTTACGCTGGTCGAGGTCGCGGGCGGCGAGCCTGCCGCGCCGGTGACGGTCCCACTGGCGGCGCTGCTCGAGCTGTACCATTTCCAGGTGCTGCTCTATTCGTGGCTGGAGCTGAGATGGAGCGAGGCGGGCGAGGTGCGCGCCGTCCGGGCCGAGTACAACTCGGTGGGCACGTCGCTGCTGTGGCAGGGGCTGTCGACCATCCGCGACAGTTTCGCGCGCCAGCCCCTGCGCGGCCCGGCGGTCCGGCCCGAAGACCTGGCGGGGTTTCCCTTCAAGTTCCGGAGCTACACCCACGCGAGCCTGATGGATGGAGAGCCGCTGGCCGGGGCGGTGTTTCAGCCTGCCATCCGGCCAGAGGGAAAGCGCTGGGGGCGCTATGTCGCGCCGAACCGGGTGATCGCGCTCACCGATCGGAACCTGATCCTGATCGAAGATCAGCGCCACCGCCTGCGGTGGGGCGATCGCGGCGACGCGGACTACGCGGTGATCCAGCGTTTCTTCCCGCTCGACCGCTTGCAGTCCGCCGAGCTGGTGCCGGATCCGGCCTATGACGAGCTGGTGCTGCGCTTCGAGCAGGGCGGGGCGATTCACGAGGCGCGCATCCCGTTGGAAGCGCCCCAGGCCGCGCGTGTGCGAGAGCTATTGCACGGACAACCGCAAGCCGGTTAGCAGGGGGGCCTTGCTGCCCCTCACCCCAAACCCCTCTCCCTCTTGCGGCTGCGCCGCGGGGAGAGGGGCTTTTTGTGGCGCGTGCAATTCCCCTTCTCCCCGCGCGCGAGGGAGAAAGGGCCAGGGGATGAGGGCGATCACACCACCACGCGCGGGTACAGCTTCGCGCCGATCAGGATCAGACCGGTGCTGACCGCGAGCAGCACGCCAAAATCCAGCAGCAGGCTGCTCGCGCTGGGCTGCCCGATCATCAGCGCGCGCAGGATGTCCACCTCGTAGGACAGCGGGTTGACCTGCGCCAGCACCTTCAGCCAGGGGGGCATGATGTCGATCGGGTAGATGGCGTTGCTGGCGAAGAAGAGCGGCATAGTCAGCACCTGCCCGATGCCCATAAACCGCTCGCGCGTCTTGACCAGGCAGGCGATGATCAGCGAGAAGGTCGAGAACAGGATCGCGCCCAGAATCACCGCCGCCAGCACGCCGAGCAGCGCCAGCGGGTGCCAGTTGATCCGCACGCCCAGGATCAGCGCCAGCACGAAAATGATCAACGCCTGCGACAGCGCCCGCACCCCCGCAGACAGCGCCTTGCCGAGCACCAGCGCCGTGCGCGGGGTGGGGCTGGCGAGGAATTTGTGCACGATCCCCAGGTCGCGCTCCCAGATGATCGCGATGCCGCTGAAGATGGCGATGAACAGCACGCTCTGCGCCAGGATGCCGGGCGTCATGAAGTCGATGTAGCGCACGTCGCCGGTCGGGATGGCGCGCGTGCGCGTGAAGACCTGCCCGAAGACCAGCAGCCACAGCGCCGGCTGGACCGCCCGCGTGAACAGTTCGGTCGGGTCGTGGCGGAGCTTGCGCGCTTCCAGCTCGGCGATGACAAGCGTCTTGCGGATGAAATTGGCGAGCGTGCCCAGCCCGGCCAGCGGGCGCAGCAGGCTCGTGCTATCCAAGCCGCCGCGCGGTGCGCCGTGCTCTTCGTGTATCACGGTAAGCCCCTCCGGAGTCCAGTGTGCTGCCCACATAATGGATGAAGACGTCGTCCAGGGTGGCCCCGTCCCCGCCGATCGACGCTTTCAGCGCGGCAGGGGTGCCGGTCGCCGCGACGTTGCCCAGGTGCATGATGGCAACGCGATCGCACAGGGCGTCGGCTTCGTCCATCAGATGTGTGGTCAGAAAGATCGTCGTGCCGTAGTTCTCGCGGAGCTGCTGCACATGCTCCCACACCAGGCGGCGCGCGCCGGGGTCCAGCCCGACGGTCGGCTCGTCCAGAAACAACACGCGCGGGCGGTGCAGCAGCGACTGCGCGATCTCCAGCCGCCGGATCATGCCGCCGGAATAGGTGCGCACCAGCTTGTCGGCGGCGTCGGTCAAATCCATGAACGCCAGGGCATCGCGCACGCGCTGATCGCGCTCGCGGCGGGGGATGTCGTACAGCTTGGCGAAGATCAACAGGTTCTCGTAGCCGGAGAGCGTGCCGTCGGCGGAGATCATCTGCGGCACATAGCCGATCAGCCGCCGCACCTCGCCCGCCCGCCGGGTCACGCTGTAGCCTGCGATCTGTGCGTCGCCCGATGTCGGCGGCAGGAGCGTGGTCAGCATCTTGATCGCCGTGCTCTTGCCCGCCCCGTTGGGACCCAGCAGCCCAAACACTTCGCCCGCCTCGACGGTCATGGTCAGGTTGTTCACGGCGGTAAGCGTCCCAAAGCGGCGTGTCAGCCCGTAGGTTTCCAGAATCGGCATACGGCTCACCTCGCTCGCGGCTCGTCCCCGGCGCCCGGCGCAAAGACCCGGTGCAGCAGACGCATCGCCTCTGTCACGACGGCGCACTCGTCCGCGCTGAGCGCCGCCATCTGCTCCATCAGCCGGGCCTGGGTTGCCTGGGCCGCTGCGTCCAGCACCGCCTGGCCGGTCGGCGTGATTCGCAGGGTCATCCGGCGGCGGTCGTGCGGCGCGTTGGTGCGTGTCACCAGCTCGCGCCCGACCAGCCGGTCGACCAGCTTGGACGTTGAGGGGAGCGTCAGCCCGATATGGTCGGCTACATCCGACAACGACGCGCCCGCGTGGCGGCTGACATACAGCAGCGCGCGAAACTGCGGCACCGACAGGTCAGGCGCGCGGTGACTGCGCATTTCGGCGCGAATCGCCCGCATTACCAGGGGGACGGTGTCGAACACGGCGTCCGCGCATTCCTCGACCATTGGCCCATCACTTTCCCTATCAAACAGTTTCATAAGCTAAGTATATCGCGTTTTTGGCGCATGGGAAGCCGTTCGGGGACCGAATTGGGGCAGGAGGATATTGCCCCTCACCCCAAACCCCTCTCCCTCTTGCGACTGCGTCGCGGGGAGAGGGGCTTCCTGTCGCCACGTGCTCCCGCCGAGAGAGAAGGGGCCGGGGGTTGAGGGCTATGGGGGAAGGAAAGCCAGCGCCGCTCTAGCGCGCTTGCTGCGCCTGCGCCGCCTTGACCTGCGCCTCGATCCAGGGATAGGTGCGCTCGATCCCGGCGCGCAGGTCGTACTGCGCGCGCCAGCCCAGCGAGTAGATGCGCGCGTTGCTGAAGTTGCGGGCGTGCACCCCAACCGGCCCCTCGACATGCCGGACGTGGATCCGCTTGCCCGCCACCTCGGCCACCGTCGCCACCAGCTCGTTGACCGACACATACTGCGGCGAGCCGATGTTGACCGGCCCGCGCAGGTCCGACTGCATCAGCCGGTAAATGCCGTCCACCATATCATCGACATAGGTGTAGGAGCGGATGGCCGTCCCGTCGCCCCACACCTCGATTGTGCCGCCGTCCTCGACCTCGGCGATCTTGCGGCAGATGGCCGCCGGCGCTTTCTCGCGCCCGCCGGTCCAGGTGCCCTCGGGGCCGTAGCAATTCTGGAAGCGAGCGATGCGCACCGGCAGACCGCGGTTGCGCTCGTAGGCCATCGCCATCCGCTCGGCATAGAGCTTCTCCCAGCCGTACTCGTTATCGGGGTTGGCGGGGATAGCTTCCTCTTCGGTCATCTCCGGCTCGCCGGGTTGCATATCGCGGTAGACGCACACCGACGAGGAAAAGAAGTAGCGCCCCACACCCATCTGCGCGGCGTTGTGGATCATATGGATGTTGATCAGCGCGCTGTTGTGCATGATCTCGCACTCGGCGGAGTGGATGAAGCCCATGCCGCCCATGTCTGCCGCGAGCTGGTAGACCTCGTCGAACGTCCCACCGTTCAGGCTGAGCGCCTGCCGGCAGTTCGCTTCTTCGCGCAGGTCGAGCAGCAGGAATTCGTCGGCCTGTGTAGGCGCGAACTCGTGCTCTTTGATATCCACGCCGCGCACCCAATAGCCTTCGCGCTTGAGCTTCTTGACCAGGTGCCCGCCGATGAATCCCCCGGCGCCGCATACCAGTGCTGTTTTCATGAACGTTTTTCTCCCATCCCTGCCTTGTGTGACACTCTGATAGGCCCGGCTCTACGGCTCGCGGCGGATGCGCTCGATGGCGCCTGTCTGTCCTGTCCCGGAAGCGCCGGCCTTGGGGGGTCGTGTCGGGGCAGAGCAAGCCGCGCTCCCGCGCAGGAACGGGATTTCCCCCCGCGAACCGGTCCGCAAAGTCTATCGCCGCTTCCAGGCATCCCCGGCTGGCGGTTCCCGCCCCCCTGACCCGTGCCGCCAAGATTACTGCGCCCCCGTGCGAATGTCAATTCAGGCGGGGCGCGGCCCACGCCCGATCTGGGGTAGGGCGTGGGGTTGATATCTGGTAACTATCGACCCTGTTCATTCTGTACGACCTGGTGATGGCCGGGTCGACTCTGGCTACCCTGCCGTTCATCGTCCTGTTTTTCTTCCTGCGGCGGCAGTTCACGGAAGGGTTCGCGGCCTACGGGACCGGAATCGAGAAATAGGAGCGCCGGTCGGGCCATGGCCCGACCGGCAGATCTTCGCTGCGCCGGTACTTGCCCGGCGGCGTGGATTGCGGTAGGGTGGGGGCGGCCGGGATCCGCAGAGAAAGGCGCAACACATGAATATTTTGGTCGCGGTAGCCAGCAAGCACGGGAGCACGCGCGCCATCGCCGAAGCGATCGGCGAGGAGCTGCGCCGCGCCGGTCACACGGTCGAGGTGCGCGAGGCGCAGGGCACGCTCTCGGTCGAACCCTACGATGCCGTCGTGATCGGCAGCGCCATCTACATGGGCCAGTGGATGGCCGGGGCGAAGGAGTTCGTCGCGCAGAACCGGGAGCGGTTCGGCGGCAAGGCGGTCTGGCTGTTCAGCAGCGGCCCGCTGGGCGAGGATTACCCGGAAGGCATGGGCATCCCCGCGACGCTGGACGAGCTGCTGGCGCAGACCGGCGCGCGCGAGCATCAGGTCTTTGTGGGGCGCCTGGACAAAAGCGCGTTGGGCCTGCGCGAGCGGATCATCGCGCGCCTGGTCAAAGCGCCGGAAGGCGACTTCCGCGACTGGGACGCGATCCGGGGCTGGGCGAACCGCATCGCGGCGGCGCTGGAGTCCGGCGGCTAGAGGCGGTCACGAACTTTGCGGGCCGGCTTGCCCGGCCCGTGCCAAAGACAGGGTTAAACGGGCGGGGGTGGGGCGGCGGGCGATGCAAGCATCGCCCCGTCGAGAACATCTACGCCGCTTCCCGTCACGTGCATCGCACGCTCCAGGCTGTCCACCCCCGCCGCTACCGGGAGCGCAACGCGCCTAGCCGCATCCCCCGCTGGCCGGGCCGCGCACAGTCTGCAACTGGATTTTCGGCGTGTATTCCAGGTCGTACGCGTGCGGGTCCGGCCGCGCAATGGTATAGCGCGCGCCGAGGGCGGCGGAAAAGGCGTAAGCCAGCCGGTCCTGGCCCGCGCTGACCGGCCGGATCTCGGACTTGAACGTGTCGGTGGCGAAGGTGTCGATCCAGCCGTTGATGCCGCCCTCAAGGATATACACGTTGGAGACGCTCTCCGCGACCAGGATTTTCCAGGCTTCCGTGGCGGTCGCTTCGTCGTTGCTCATCACCACCGTCACCGTGTTAGCCGGTTCCGCGCGCAATTCTTCGGCATACGCCTTCACATCCTCGAAGGGCACGTGCCGGGCATCCAGCAGGTGAAACAGGTTGTAGTCGCGCTCATCCCGCACATCGAGCAGAACCAGGTTCAGCTTCTTGTCGTACATCTTCTCCAGCAGCTCGCCTGGATGAACCTGGACCGCGCGCTGCGCCAGCAGTTCGCTCTTTTCTTTCTCCATCCACTTCCAGCGATCTTCGGTGGTCGGCTGCCCCATCACCAGCACGACCGCCGCCAGCGCGATCAGCCCGCCCGCCGCCGCGTAGCGCCAGCGCGGGCGCTCGGCCGGATCGGTCTTGCCGCCCACGATCTTCTCCAGGTATTCCCCGCCATAGAAGATCAGAAGCGCCATGATCGTGATCAGCAGCACGACCACGCCGGTCGGCAGGCCGAGCAGCTCCGGCAGCGTGAAGCGCCCCATATAGGACGAATAGAAGAAGTCCTCAAACCAGCCAACCGTCTCGCCAAAGAGGAAGATGCCGAAGAAGGTCCCCAGCGCGAAGAAAATGCCGTCGATCTTCAACGTCGCGGCGGATACCAGCGAGGTGCCGGGGCAGAACCCGCCGATGATGAACCCGACCCCCATGATCAGCCCGCCGACAATGCCGGGCCACAGATACGTGGGGTTCACCCAGATCAGGTTGTAGTCCAGCAGGCCGGCGGCGCTCGTCAGGAAGATCAGGATCATGGCCGTGACGATCGCGGTGAACATGACCTTCAGCACGGTCAGGTCTTTGAAGTAGAACTGCGCCGCCAGCTTTTTCGAGTTCCCGAAGCCGGAGATCTCCAGCACAAACCCGAACGCGAAGCCGATCAGCAGATAGACGATGTACGAACCCCAATGACCGAGATAGTCAGCCAGTGTCAGCGGAAAGGGCGTCATGGCCGGCTCCTTAGTTCCACAGCTTGCGCACGAAATAGGCCAGGGCGTACGCGCCCGCGAAGACCGCGAACATGAACGCCCAACTGCCGACCGACAACACCGCACCGCCGGATAGCGCCTGCCCTGAGGTGCAGCCGCGCGCCAGCCGCGCGCCATAGCCCATAAACGCGCCGCCCACGAACGCCATCACCCAGCGCAGGCGTACCGGCACCCGCGGCCCGCGGTTGGTTTCAACTTTCAAGCGCCCGTTCAGCCAGCCGGACACAAACCCGCCGATCACCACCCCAATGGTGACGAACACGACCCAACTGTCGAGCGGGTTGCGGTCGCCGCCGGCCATTTCGAGCAGGTAGGGCGTGGTGTCGACGTGTTCGGGAACCAGCGCGTCCTCGACCAGCACGATCAGGCGGTTCATCCCGCCGGACGCGCCCAGCCCGTTCCCGGTGATGAAGAACGCCGCAAACAGCACCACGCCCAGCAACAGCCCGCCGAGATACGGGTGGACGTACGGCCTGGGTGCCCGGCGCAGCCGCGCCGCGATCGCGGGCGTGGTGCGTGCATTTTCGGGTGCAGATGTTACACTCGCCATTTACGCTTCCTCCGGTGACCCGTGAACCTCAATCTCGCTCCAGCCTGTCACCATCGATTTGATGCCGGTCAGCGGTGTGCGCTCGGTGGTGGTCAGATAGACGTGCATGACGATAAAGGCCGCAAACGACCAGGCGATCAGCGTGTGGAACGGCGCCAGCACCGACAGCCCGCCCAGCTTCGCCGCGACGTTCGGCCAGGTCTGCGCGCCCCAGATCAGCACGCCGGTGATCATCTGGAGCGGCAGCAGGATATTGAGAATGACCAGATAGGTCACCTGTTGCAGCGGGTTCATCTTGCGCCGGGGGGATTTCTCGAAGGGGTGCGGCTCGCCCCGGAAGATGCCCCGCAGGTAGTACAGCGCCTGGGCGAACGCCTGCCCGAAGAAGCCGTGCGGCTCCGGCAGGTACTGGCGGATCTCGCCGCTCGCCAGATGGTAGAAGGCCGCCAGCGCCGCGTTGATCACCAGGATGGCCGCCAGGACGTTGTGAACCAGCACCACACCCCGGAAGCTGAACATCCCGAAGATGTGCGGTTTGTGAATGACCAGCCCGGTGAACAGCAGCAAGAGGATGACCACGGTCTGCAGCCAGTGCCACTGGCGCTCGTAGACCGAGTACATATACTCGCGCCGGTACGCGACCTCGCCATGGCGCGCTTTCCAGCGCCGCGCCGCGATGTAGCGCAACCCGCTGTGCGCGGTAACGCCGGCCACGACGCCGAGGAACATCACCGCGCCGAGCGCGTCCACCCACAAGACGCTGTCGTGCCCGAAGACATATAGCTTCAGCTCGTCCGAGTTGTGGCGTGGCGCGTAGTACAGCGCGCCGTCTTCGGCGATCAGCTCCCCGCTGATCGCCAGGTTCGAGCCGCTGACGAAGCCGGGCATCACGCCGCCGGGCGTATGCTCGGCCAGCAGCACGCGCGAGACCAGCCGCGACTCGTTGCTGTGGCACGTGGTGCAATCCCTGATGGCCCATTCCCCAGAGGTCACGTTGTGGCTGATGGTATAGGGCCGCACTTCGCCCTCGATGCGCGGCGTGTCCAGCCCCTGCGCCTCAAGGCGCGCCGCGATCAGCGCGACCTTGGCCTCGCTGTCCAGCACCAGCTCGTCGTCGGCCAGGGTTCCGTCGCCGTCCGCGTCGAAGGCCGCCAGCACGTCCGGATGGTAGCCGGCGCCGTCGAACCACGCGGCCTGCAGATCGCGCAGCGGGACGGGCCGGGCGGGATCGCCGTACACCCAGAACCAGGTGGTGATCAGGTTGTGCGGCGCCAGGGTCAGCGCGCCGTCCGCGTCTTTGCGGGGGAGCAGCACCGGGCTGAAACCGGTGAACAGATCGCCTGCCCCCGGCTCGCCGCCCGGCGCGATACCCCGGCACTCGGTCCGGGCCGTGCCTTGCGGCGTCAGCACCGTCCAGTCGGTCGCCTGGCGGGCGGCCCCGTAGAGCGTGGGGATGTGGCACGTCTCGCAGCCAAGCGCCTCGACGTGCCGCTCCCGGTACGGCAGCCAGCCATGGCCAACTGCCGCGTCGTGGCAGGATTCGCAGCGGCGCAGCGTGTCGTCAAACTCCGGAGCCAGCGCGCTTTGGGCGCTGCTGCCCTTGGCAAATTCGTGCAGCGGGCGATAGAGATATTCACCGAGGTCGATCCGCCTGGGATCAAAGACCAGATGCTCCAGCTCGCTGTCTTCGGCCTTGCGATAGTAAACCGGGTTGTTCAAGGCGTAGTGGCAGTTGACGCACTCGACGGCGCGCTCGGCGTGAATGTCGAACGAGCGGTTCAGGCTGGCCTTGCCCGCCAGGTTCGTGCCGGAGTTCAGCATCACCTGCGGCGAGAACACCTGCCCGGTGGTCGCCGTGGTCCAGGCGTCGGTTTCGCATCCGTCCAGCACCAGGGGCGTCTGGTTGTCGGTGTGCGCCAGACCGTGACACTGGCCGCAGTTCTCCGCGCCCGGATCCTGCAGCGTGACATAGTCCTGCGCCAGCTCGCCGGTTTCGGTGAAGGCCGCTCTGTTCCAGCGCCAGACGCCGCCAACCTGCTCGACGATCCCGGTCCCGGCCAGGGTCGCCGTGTTGGCCCAGGCGAACTCGCCCGCTTCCAGGGCGGCCACGCGCGCCTCGTTGTTCGGGGCTTGCAGGTGGCACAGGAAGCAGTTCATCTCGACCACACCGGACTTGTCCCAATCCCACGGGACCAGCTCGCCGGTGTCCGGATCGACGATGTGCGTCTCGACCAGGGGACGGCCGTCCGCCGGATCGGTCAGGCTCGCGCCGCTGCGATCGCGCACCGCCGGGCCGCCGCCGACGTGATAGCGCCCGAAGACCTGAAGCCAGGCAGCCGTGGTCAGGTCAAGCCGCTCGTCGCCTTCTGGGGATAGATAGCGGTATGCCAGCGGATCCCAGCGCCCGAACAGGCCAGGGCTGGTATCCCAGGGCTGGAAGCCCGGCGCGCCGTAGCTGGCCAGCCCGACGTCCGCGTGAAAGCTGTGGGCGGCGATGAATTCGGTGTCGTGGCAGGCCCCACAGGTTGTCATGGTGGAAACGGGCTGCCCGCTGTCCAGCACGTTCGCGCCGTCAGCGTCGAGCAGCGGAAAAGTCGGGTGCAGGGGCGAGCCGCCGGTCTGCGCCGCAGCCGGAAGCGCCGAAGGGAGCAGCGCGGCGAGGCCCACCAGCACCGCGCCTGCCAGACCCAGCCAGAGGTGAAGCCTGTGAGAAATCGTTCGAAGCATCCTCATTCTGCCCCCGCGTTATTTCGAAGCGACCGCTGTCGTGTCGCGCCCGCCCCACTGCATCGGATCGCCCGGATACCCGAGCGCTCCCCAATCCAGCCGGCCGTTGGCGCTGTGGCAGTCGGTGCAGCGCAGCGCCTGTTCAGCCGGCGCGACCATATGCGTGATCGGCCAGTACATCACCGTCTCGGTAAAGCCATACTCGCCGCTGTAGTCCAGCCCGGTCTGCTCCGAGCCAAGCTGCGCGGCCAGGTCCCAGTCGAACATCGTCCAGTAGCCGCCTTCGCCGACGGTCTTCGGCACGAGCAGGTAGTTGTTGACGGCGTCGTAGATCTGCCTGGCGGTGTGGATTTTGAACGGCCAGATTTTCGCCTGCGGGTCGGTGATGTCGCCGATCGGATCGTTGATTTTGGTGACTCCGCTGGGATCGATCGGGTCGCCAAGCAGGTAACGCTTTGCCGTGCCGGCGTACCAGTCGTAGCTGGGGACGATGTTCCCTTCGTAGATGAAGCTTCCTTTGATCTTCAGATACTTGTGCTCGTCTTCGGGCCAGTCCTGACCGGCAGTCGACCAGTCCCAGACCATCTTGGTCGGCTCGCGCCGGGCTGCGGCGGGGATGTGGCACGTCTGGCAGGCGACGGTGTCGGTGTGCGCGTTGACGCGTGTGTCCGCGTGCGGGGTGGCCGAATGGCAGTCCGTGCAAGCGATCTGGTTCGCGTTGTCAACGCTGACCGAGATGGAGCGCCCGGCGATGTTGTGATCATCCGTCCGGTGGCAGTCGACACACTGGAAATCGTAGCGGCCCATGTGCACGTCGAGCTGCTCGTCGGGGAAGTACAGCGTCTCGTCCAGATCGCCGTGCTTGACCGCGTCGCCCCCGCCGCCGTTGAAATGGCAGCTTCCGCAGTTGATGCGCGTTGGCCGCCCGACGCTCTGCGCCGCCAGGACGAGATCCACCCCCTCAGCCGGCATCCCCGCCGAGGCTTTCACATACTGGCCCGACTGGTCGTGGCAGACCAGGCAGTCGACTTGCTCGGCGGTCGCCGTCGCGAAGAAATCGGGCCCGTCCCAGCCATAGCCCGCGTGGCAGCGCGTGCAGCCGGTCCAGTTTGATTGAATGCCGATGCAGAAGTTGTTCAGCACGTTGGCCTTGCCAGTGGAGACCGGCTCGGCGCGCCACTCGACCTCGACCGGCGGAGCCTGCCAGGTCCAGTGATTGGTTTGCATGACCTCGAAGGCCGCGTCTGCGTGGCAGTTCAGGCAGGCCAGGGTGACATCCGAGCCTGTCTCGAACGGGCCTTTCAGCAGCGCGCTGTGATCGGTGGCCGGCTTCGCTTTCGGCACGCCGGCCCACGGATCGTCGGCGGGCGCAGGCTCGGGCCGGACCGCCAGCACCACCGGCACGATCACGATCAGCGCGGTCGCGACCAGGCCGATGACCCAGATGTACTTAAACTCTCGGAGCCAGTTCGTTTCAGATGTCTGATCATTATTCGGATTGTTCATCCAGCACCTCGGCTTGGCGCTCAAGCACCTCGCGCAAAATCGACCGCATCTGCTCCAGCACATCCACAATGCGGGGATCGCTCAGGCGGTAGACCACCGCCGGCCCGCTTCGCTCTGCGGTGACCAGCAACCGCTGGCGCAGCAGCGCGAGATGGCGCGAGACAGTGGGTTGGGGCATGTCGAGCAGTTCGGCCAGCGCCGTCACATGCCGGGGTTCGTCGTAGAGTGCGTAGAGGATCTGGATGCGTTTCGGATCGTTGACCGACTGGCAGACATAGTTATGCAGGAGCTGAATCTCCTGCAGGGGGAGCAGGGGCATGATCGCCTCTTTCGCTTATTCGCACATCCGCATACGTCCATATCATTGAGCAGAAGCCGGATCCGGTGTGAGTGACAAATTTCACGTTTGGGGGCGCGGATGGTCATCAAGCCCGGCCGGGGGCGGGTGTTCCGGATGAAGATAGTTTGGATGCAAAGGATCACTTTCTTTTCCCCACCACTTGCGCATAGACTGAACTATAGAGCGGCACCGTTGAGGGGGAGTACGCGATGAAGCGCTACCTGGTCATACTGGTTGTCTTCCTGCTGCTGCCGGCTGGTTCGAGCGCGCAGGAAGACGAGTGCACCGCGCTGATCGACCGCGCGCTATCCGAAGCAGCAGTCCACTGCGGCGACCTGGCGCCGGGGACCGCCTGCTTTGGGCACGGAGAGATTACGTTCACCACCAGGGGCGACGCGGCGGCGTTCGCGGCGGCGGGTGACACGCTCGACCTGGACACTACCTGCTGTATGCGGCTCAGCCCGATGCAGCTTCCGGATGCCTGGGGCGTGGCGGTGATGAACGTCCAGCCCGATGCGCGCAGCGATTCGCTGGCGCTTGTACTGTTCGGCGACGTCGAAATTCACAACGCGGCAAGCTCTCTGGCGGAAATCGAAGTCCGCGTCGAGAGCGACACGCCGGTCTACACAGGGCCGGGATCGCATTACGCCACATTCGCCAGCGTTGGGGCAGGGGAAATCCTGTATGCCAACGCCTGCAACTGCACGCAAAACTGGCTGCGCGTGCGGCTGCCCGGCGGCGAAACCGGCTGGGTGCCCGCGCGGCGGGTTACAATCCTGGGGCAGGCGGAAGGGCTGCCGGTGGCGGGGCAGGATACGCCCGTCTACGCCGGGATGCAGGCGTTCACGTTTCACAGCGGCGCCGCCCGGCCGCCTTGCGCAGCCGCGCCGCAGAACGGGATCCTGATCCAGGCGCCCCCGGGCGGAGACGCGACGCATCTGTCGGTCAACGGCGTGGACATCCTGCTCGCAGCGACCGTGTTTGCCCGCGCCGAGCCGGAAGGCGAGCTGTCGCTGGACGTGTTGGACGGCAGCGCGACGATCCGGGTGGCGGACGAGACGATCACCGCGCCGCCAGGGGTCCGCGTTGCGATCCCGCTGTCGGGCGGCTATACGCCAAGCGGCCATCTGAAAGTAATGCCCACCAACCCGGACGATATTGAGCATCTTCCTCTGGCGCTGCTGCCGCGCGCGGTCGATCCGGCAGCCGCCTTCGACAACCCCTTGCCTCTGATCGTCGGGCAGAGAGCGTGTCAGGTCGTTTCGGACCGGGGTGAAACGGCCTGCGCGCTGCATTTTGTCAATCTGGATGGCGACGCGATCGTGCGCATGACGTCCAAGTTCGTCTATGCGCCGCAGGGCAAATGGGAAGGCAGCGTCCGGGAATTCCCCGCCATACTGGCAGGGGACACCGTGAGCGGTGACCTGGAGTGGCGGGTGTCGTGCTCTTTGGGCGGCGCGAATTTCATCGGTCCGGTGATCTGGTCGATCACCATTGCCGACGAGGCGGGCCATGTAAGCGAGCCGTTTGAAGCGTCCTTTAACTGTGTCGATGGCTAGGGCAGGGCGGCAGGGCCGTTTTTCCCTCACCCCAAACCCCTTTCCCTCCGCGACGGCGTCGCGGGGCGAGGGGCATTGAGCCGCCGCGCCGGGTGAGGGGCGTGAGTGGCACGGGCCGGGCTTGCTCGGCCCCTACGCCTGACGCCCGACTCCCCGGCCAGCCGGGTTCTTGACACCCTCGACACGCCCGCGCGCTCCCCTTCTCCCCGCGTGCCGGGGGAGAAGGGGCCGGGGGACGAGGGGCAACGCACGCCGCCAACACACAAACCACACCTTTCGCACACAGAATCTTCATAATCCGGCTCTATAGTGGGTGTCAATCGACCTTGAGATACTCACAGGAGCAGACGGAAATGTTGAACAAGCGAGTCATGTTGCGAACGGTAGGGGCTGTGGTGCTGGTCGGCGTGTTCTTGCTGGCAGTTGTTCCGGCGCTGGCCGCCGAAGACTCCATGCCGGGCACCCTTCTGGCGATCGGCGGCCAGGGACGGGGGCCGGGTCGCGGGGGCGCGGGCGCGGGATTCGTGGACGCCGACGGCGACGGTATCTGCGACAACTGCGGCACCGGCGCGTACGGCGCGGGCGCGGGGTTTGTCGACGCCGACGGCGACGGCATCTGCGACAACTGCGGCAGCTTCGCCCGCGCGAACGGCGCTCAGGCGCGCGGATACCGCTACGGCGGGGGCGGACGCGCCCGTTAGTTAGCCAGTGTGCGGAGTTCTTCTCTTAGATGCGAAGGCGAGCGGCCCGGTGTGGTCGCTCGCCTTTTTGGATGCGATCGCGCTGCGCGACAACCAGCCGGGCGGCCCGGCGCTGCGGTCAGGTGCGCGTCTGTGCGCGCCCGCCGGCGTTATTCCAGCGGCAGCGTTTGCGCGTAGGCAACCACATCGGCGATAGCCTGAGGCGTCCAGCCCAGCCCCAACGCGCCGGGCATCGGCACGGCAGGCTGCCCATGCGCCGCCTTGTGGAAGACTTCCCACGGGTTGTCATTCGCCAGCGTGCCGACATACTCCGGTTCTTCATCGCTGCCGAAATTGTACGTTCTGCCATCTGCGCCGTGGCACCGCGCGCACGTGCGCGCGTACAGCGGCTCCCCGGCAGCCGGATCGCCGTTGACCGTCCTATCGTCGTTTACATACGCCGAAGGGTCGAACATCTCCTGCTGGATGAAGGACACCAGCGCATCCAGCGCGACCTCGTCCAGGTAGGCGGAGAAGTCATGATCGGGGTTCGCGGTGCCGTCCAGCCAGGCGCGCACCTCATCTTCTGGCAGCGAGGCGGCACTCAGGATGCCGGGGAAGCCGGTGAAGTGCGAACCGGAGCCGTACGCGCCTTCGGCCCCCTTATAGTCCCACCCGTGACACTCTTTGCAGCGCCAGGTATCGGGGCCGCTGCGCGTGTTGGTGGTCTGGGTCGCCCAGAGCGGATGGTCGCCGGCGGGTGGCTCAGCGCTGGTGACCGCCCACCACTGGTCGTAGAGCACACCGCCGCCGCTGAGAGCCGGCTCTTCCGGCAGCGTTTGCGCATGGGCCAGCACATCCGCAACATCACTTTCTGACAGGCCGAGCGCCAGCAGCGCCGGCATCACCGGCCAGCCCGGCTGCCCATAGCGTGCTTTGTGCAGGAACTCCCACGGGTTGTCGCTGGCGATGACGCCAACAACTTCCTGTGCCCCAAACGGGCCGAAGGCGATCGCGTTGCCACCCGGCCCGTGGCAGTCGGTGCACATGGCGAAAAGCGCCGCGCCGCGCGCCGCGTCGCCGGTGGATGATTTGTCCTCGTTGATCAGCGGCGCGGAGTCAATCAGCGTCTCCGAGATAAACACCGCGAGGTCCATCAGCGCCTGATCATCCAGCACCGTCGAGAAATCGTGATCGGGATTCGACCCGCCTTTGAGAGCGGCGAGAATGTCCTCAACCGGTTGTCCCTTGCTCTGCAGGATGCCGGGGAAGCCGGTGAAGTGCGAACCGGAGCCGTACGCGCCTTCGGCCCCCTTATAGTCCCACCCGTGACACTCTTTGCAGCGCCAGGTATCGGGGCCACTGCGCGTGTTGGTGGTCTGGGTCGCCCAGAGCGGGTGATCGCCAGCGGGTGGCTCAGCGCCGGTGACCGCCCACCACTGGTCGTAGAGCACACCGCCGCGAACGGGGTTGCCCTCTGAACCCTGGGCAGAGATACGCGCCGCCCCGTACCCAATCAGGGCGAGGCCCAACAGCATCAGGACGAGAGGAAAAACGAATTTGTGGGGAGTAAAAGGGTTTCTCATCTGCTTGTCTCCTGATCTTGTCTTGGTAGCAGTGACGGCGAATGCCAGGATTCTTGACCGACAACGGTGTTGCAGGAGAGCGCGAAAAAACTCTATCAACCAAACACTTAGGTGCGGAATTCGGCAGACCGTCACCGCCACGCCGTAGCGGTACTATCATCGTGCATCAAACCAGGCGTCGTGTAAAGTCCTTCAAAGAATATTGAAGCATTCTGGAGATACTAAGGGCGCTTCGCGCCGTGCGCCCCCTGCTCCCGCATCAGGCGCCCGGCGGCTCAAGCTCCTCGCCCCGCGACGCCGGCGCAGGGGGAGCGGGGCCGGGGGTGAGGCCCCGCGAAGTTCATACCGGCCTCTAGCCGCCAAGCATCGCCGTCGCCAGCGAGAGGTAAATCAGCACGCCGGAGATGTCGGACAGGGACGTGATCAGCGGCGCGCTGGCCGTTGCCGGATCGAGCTTGAGGCGGCTGAGCAAAAAGGGCAGCAGGGTGCCGATCAGGCTGCCCACCGTCACAACCAGCGCCATGGTGAGCGCCACCACCAGGGCGATTTCCGGACCCGCGCGAAAGATACCCACGATCGATACGGCCGCGGCCATCGTCAGGCCAAGCGTGACGGCGATGAACAACTCTTTGCGGAGCAGCCGCCACCAGTCGCCGAGGTGCACGTGCCCTACAGCCAGCGCGCGTACCATGAGGGTAGAGGCCTGCGAGCCGGCGTTCCCGCTGCTGTCGATGAGCAGGGGCAGAAAAAAGACCAGCGCCACGTTGGCCGCGATCGTCTCTTCGAAGCTGGCAATGGCCGCGCCCGAAAAGATATTCATGAAGACGAGCGCCAGCAGCCAGCCAATGCGCTTGCGGTAGAGCAGGGCGAACCGTGCCTCGGTGTAGCGCCCGCGCAGCGGTGTGATGGCCGCCCCTTTGTGGAAGTCTTCGGTCGCCTCGGCCTGGGCAACGTGGAGCACGTCATCGAACGTCACGATGCCAATGAGCGTGCCGGTCGTATCCACCACCGGCAGCACCGCGAGGCCATAGCGATCCATCATGCGCACCGCTTCTTCGCGGTCCTCAGTCGCCTGCAGCGCGATGAACTGCATATCCATAATCTCCTCGACCCTGGTGTCGAGCGGGGCCAGGATGAAGCGCCGCAGGTCGAGCGCGTCGAGCAGCTTCCACGAGCTATCGACCACATAGAGCACATCCGCCGTTTCACTGTCGCGCCCTTTGGCGCGCACGTGCTCCAGAACCTGCGCGATGGTCCACTCCGGCCGCACGGCGATGTAATCCGGCGTCATCAAACGCCCGACGCTTTCGGGGGGATAGCCGAGCAGGTGGCGCGTTTCTTGCAGGTCCTCTGGAGAAAGCAGATTCAGCAGTTTCTGCGTAACGGGGCCGGGCAACTCCTCAAACAGCAGGGCGCGATCGTCCGGGCTGAGGTCGGCCAGCAGCGCGCGCGTTTCCTCCTGGGTCAATTCTTTCAGCAGCTTGTTTTGTTCTTCGCCTTCCAGCAGGGCGAAGACCTCGCTGGCCGTCTCACGCGGCAGCAAGCGGAACAGCACAGCCCGGGCGGTGGGATCGACCTCGAAAAGCAGTTCGCTGATCTCCGGCGCGGGGAACCGGGCAAGCATGGTCCGGAGCGCGTTCCAGTCTTTTTGCGCGATAAGATCGTGAGCCTGCGTGATCGGTAGAGTCTGCATCAAGTTCTCCGCCAGCCTGTTGTTCGGTCCAAAGTTCGCCGGATCATACTTGGCGAAAGCCATCCTATCAAACCGGCGCTCGATCACTGCCAGGGCCGGGCAGCCCGATGTACCGCTGCCGGTGAGGAACGGTCGGCGAAGGGGACGGGAGAAAGCCAGGCTGTCAGACCCTCTTCGACACCGCCACAGCGGGGATGGTACACTTGTGCGCAGACTGGCGAGCTGGCAAACCAACCCGGATTCATTCATGCTTACAAAACCTGCCATCGACGACACGACCATTGCCGCGTGCCTGCGCGACGCCTACGGGCTGGACGCTGCCGCACTGGCGTTTCTGCCGCTTGGCGCGGACCGCAACACGGCGGTCTACCGCGCGGAGACGGACGCCGGTGTGCTGTTCGTCAAGCTGCGCGGCGGCCCGTTTGACGACCTGCCGGTGCGCGTGCCGTGGCTTCTGCGCCAGCACGGCATCGAGCCGGTGATCGCGCCGCTCGTCACACGCGCGGGCGCGCTGTGGACCCGGCTGGACAGGTTCACGCTGACGGTTTTTCCGTTTGTGACCGGGCGCGACGGCAGCGAGACGCCGCTTTCCGAGGCTCACTGGCACGCGCTGGGGCGCGCGCTGCGGGCGATCCACGCGCTGGAGCTGCCCGCCGACCTGGCGGCGCGCATCCAGCGCGAGACGTACTCCGGCGCGTGGCGCGAAAAGGTGCGCGGCTTTCTGGCGCTGGCGGCGGAACGCTCGTTCGCGGATCCCGTGTCGGCGGACCTCGCGGCGTTGCTCCTACGCGAGCGGCCTGCCATCGAAGCCCTTGTCCGCCGGGCGGATGCCCTCGCCGCGAGTCTGGCGGCGCGCGCGCTGCCGGCGGTGCTGTGTCACGCGGATATCCACGCCTGGAACGTCCTGATCGACCCGGACGACGCGCTGTACATCGTGGACTGGGACACGGTTACGCTGGCGCCCAAAGAGCGCGACCTGATGTTCCCCGGCGGGGGGCTGTTCGGCGGGTGGCGATCTCCGCACGAGGAAGAGGCGCTGTTCTATGCCGGCTACAGTCCGGCGGCGGTCGACCGGGACGCGCTGGCATACTACCGCTGCGAGCGGGCCGTGCAGGATATCGCGGAGTTCTGCGCGCAGATCCTGTACGCGGAGCCGGGCGACCCCGATCGCGCCAACAGCCTGCGCCTGCTGAGCGGCCAGTTCCGCCCCGGCCAGGTGGTTGAGCTTGCGCTCCGCACCGGGCTGTGACGCGCCGGTGCTGTTCTTCCCTTAGCCGGCGCGCGTTGACGTTTTGGGCCGAAAATGCGACAATAGACACACAGAAACCCATAGCGATGAGGCTCGCTGGAGCCGGTGTTGGCCGGCCAAAGTGTCCTCGATTCCGGACTAATAGCCTCTACCCATGCACGCCGGATGTGCAGGTAGAGGCTTTTTGTTGGCTGAAGCGTGCCTCACTCGTCGCGACAGAGAGGATGTGTTGTGGTCACGCCGGTTACCTACTTTGATTTGCTCGATGGGCTGCCGCAGCCGGGATGTGTGATCTGCAATCTGCTGCGCCGCAACGTGGACCGCTCGCTGGACGCGCTGCTCTACGAATACGTGGGCGATCCCGACGTTCACCGGGCGTTTCGGCGGCGGCGCGGCCTGTGCAACGAGCATAGCTGGCAGCTTTTGCGCCACACCGGCAACGCGCTGGCGATTGCGGTCCTGTACGAAGCGGCGGTCGACGAGGTGCTCAAAATCCTCGAGCCGGGGGCCGATCCGCAGGCCGGGCGGGGCAGGCTGCCCGGCACAGGCGGCAAACCCAACGCCGGGCTGCTGGCCGACCGGCTCGAACCCGCCGAGACGTGCCTGGTCTGCCGCCAGATCGGGGTGTCCGAAGCGCAGTATATCCGCGTGTTCTGCCAGTACCTTCAGGACGACAAACTCAAGGAAGCGTACCGGGCGTCGGACGGCCTGTGCCTGCCGCATTTCCGGCAGGCGCTGCGCAGCGTGTCCGACACGGCGCAGGCAGAAAGCCTGCTGGCGATCCAGGCCGCGATCTGGAAGAAGCTCTACGCCCATTTGCAGCAGTTTCGCGAGATGAACGACTACCGGCGCATCATGGAGAAAATGGGGGCCGAGGGCGATAGCTGGCGGCGTGCGGTGGGCAGACTGGCCGGCGAAGAAGGAGTGTTCGGACTTGACCCGCGATCTTCTTAATTCGCACCAGCGCCAGGCGCTGGCAATCACGCTGCGGCAGCTCGAGCGGACCTTGCGCGGCATCGTGCGCGATCTGTCGAATGAGGAGCAAGCCATCCTGTATCGCTCGGTGATCACCCTGCCGGAAGAGCGCCGCCCCGAGGTGAAGCGCCTGGCCGAAACGGCGCTGGAGCGGATCGCGTGGCTGGCGCGCAGGTTTGAGCTTCCGCAGAAGACGTACGACAACTCGGCTTCGCTGCGCGGCCCGCTGGCCCTGCTGCGCAGCGATCTGCACGATGCGCACGCTGCGAAGTTGAAACGCTTTGGCGAGGTCGATCCTGCTCTGGAAACGGAGCTTGATCCCAGCCTCGATGAGCTGATCGCGATTCTCTTCGAGATCACGCGCCTGTCCCAGAAGTGAGGCCCGCCGCGCCGCAGCGCGGCCGGGCTGTAAGGATAAGGAACATGACTGAAATTGTGACATCCCTAGGCCCGCTTCCTCAGAGCGACGACCCGGAATTCCACCCGTTTACCGAGGATTTCGAGCGGCGTTTCTTCGAGGGCGCCGAGCAGGTCAAGGTCGAGGTCGTGCTGATGCGCGAAACCTGGGACGAGATCGCCAACATGCTTGAGGAAAATGGGTGGAAGCCGAACGAGGGGCTGATCATCCTGCTGACAACCGGCATGGCCTTTCTCCGGTCCGAGCGCGCCCTGAGCGTGCCCGAGGGCGCCGCGGGGCTGTCGGAAGCGGAGATCAAGAAGCTGCTGGACCGGCTGACGATCATGGAAGCCCGCTACGCCTCGATCAAGAATTTCGCCTTCGACGTCCTGCGGGATCACCGCGCCCTGGAGTTGAAGTTCGGCCCCATCGCGGCGGAATACGCCAACTACAAGGAGATGGTCTGGCCGCTCAAAAAGGAGAATGACGCGCTCAAGGCCGAGCTTGCCCGGCTCCGACAGGAAGTTGAGCGCCTGAGCCAGGCTGGCGAGGCCGAACCGGTGGCGCCTGAGCGCCTCGGCCTCTGGCAGCGCCTGCGCGACGCGGTCATGGGGCGCTCTGGCGATGCACGCTAGGGGCGGATCCCTGCCGGCTGCCGGCCGCTCCGATCCGGGCTGACACGATGAAACGATCTCTGCTCTCGGTTGACTTGAGGCTCGCCCTGAAAGAGCCTGGCTGCCCGATCTGCCGCCTGCGGGCCGACGCCGAATTGCGCTACATCCGCTCGCTGCTGTGGGAATTTGTCAACGATCCCCTGACGCGCAGCCGCTTCATCGCATCCCTGGGCTACTGCCGGGAGCACACCTGGCAGGTCGGCCTGCTGGAGAAGGAGAAATTCGGCAGTTCGCTGGGCACGGCGATCCTCTACGAGCACCTGACCCTGGTGGTTTCCGGCAGGCTGAAGGATTACACGCGCCGCATGGGCTGGGCGCGGCGGCCATGGTGGAAGCGGTGGCTGTATGTGTTTTGGCCCTGGTCGGCGCGTCGTCTGGCGGCCAGGGAGCTAACCCCTGAAACGCCCTGCCGGGTCTGCCAGATCGGCGAGCGGGCCGAGCAGGCGCACCTGGAATGGCTGATCCGGGGGCTGGCGGCGCCGGAACATGATTTTCGGGACGCATACCGCGCGTCGGATGGGCTGTGCCTGTATCACCTGCGCCGCGGGCTGGCATCCGCCACGCG
This sequence comes from Thermoflexus sp., assembly GCA_020724465.1. Classification (GTDB taxonomy): domain Bacteria; phylum Chloroflexota; class Anaerolineae; order Aggregatilineales; family Aggregatilineaceae; genus DYGX01. Next base: position 11,069 of record DYGX01000024.1, on the reverse strand, counting down.
CGAGGATGAGGACGGGGCGCGCGTCCTGGCCGAAAGCACGTTGCAGCGGCTGGCGACGTTGGAGCAGGACTTGCGGGAATACCAGCGCAAACACTCGTGGGATTACCGGCACGAGGCACAGACACCCGGCGAGCAGCTCGCCTGGCTGCGCGCGCTCCGTTTCTACGGCGGCAACGGCCAGACAGAGACATGACCGGCTCCTGAAGGGTGTAGCCGGCGGTTAGCCAACGTCCTGCACACATGCGGACGGTGGAGACATGCTACAATTGGGGCACTGTGACGCGGACCGGCTGCCGCGCCCGCTGGTCGTTGCAGTAGCGTCTCCGGGTATGTGGCGCACGATGTGCGGCGCAAAACGTCATGAGTGATTGGCAAAAAAACTTCTTACCGGCTCTTCGCAAGCTTATTAGCGGACATAATCCCTACGAGGTTCCTGGCTTCTACAGTCCTCCCTGGCTGTTGTTCATACTCCTGCCCTTAGCCTGGTTCCCCTGGTGGATAGCGATGTTTGCGCCCGGCATCGCCCTCGCGGTCGCGGCCCATTATCGGCGAAAATGGTGGCTCATTCCCATCGTGGGGTTGAGTTTTCCGTTTATTGCACTGTCTGCCTATGCAAATGTTGATTGGGTTCCTCTGTTGGGGCTGACCTTTGGGGGCGGGATCGGACCTCTTCTGATCAGTACAAAACCGCAAGCTGCCGGGTTTGCTCTGCTGGCCTATCTCAGTCGGGGAAAACTGCTTTGGTTTGTCCCGCTTCTGATAGCGGTGATCGTGAGTTTCATCCTGTATCCGCATTGGATTGACTCGATGCTGAATGGAAGTGACATCATTCACACCGAGCGCAATCTGAGCTTATTTCCTTATACCATTCCAGTTGGCATCATCGCCCTGGTGCTGACATGGACCAGAAGGGATGTGCTGTGGGGAACGGTCGCCTCACTCTGTCTTACTCCATATTACTATATCCCGTCTCTCGTTCCCCTTTTGTTCCTTCTCGCAGACCGTAAATGGTGGCTTGGCGCGCTGTTTTCGCTCTCGACATGGCTTCTGGTCTGGGCAAGCTTGACCGGGCGAATCGGCGTGCGCTTTTAGCCAGCAACTCCCTGACCTTCTGCCCGCTTCTAACTTCAAGGCCGACTAATTCGGCTAAAAGAACCAGCAGCCCGATTGTGTAGATTGTCCCGACGAATAGCGCGTGGAGTTGTGATTCGTCTGCCCAGTAGAAAACCAGCATGGTGGGAAAAAGAAAAATCGCGGCAGCCATACGGGAAGCTGCGGACCACGATTGCGTGAAGAGGACGGGCACCAGAAACACGGTGTAACTGGGCCAGGCTACTGGCGAAAGCAGGACAGAGGCTGTTAGTCCGATTCTGCTCGTCTGCAGAATGGATGGGCGGCTGCGGACGAGCCGGTCAATTAGCCAGAGAAGAACAAGAGCGGTGAGCACGTATCCCAGGGCGGACGAATGCAACTTGGTGCCCAGGCTCTGAAGCGAAATGTTGTCGATATAGGCGGCTTTCGGATATTTAACGACTGCTTCGAGCCACATGGCGTAAATGCTCGGTGAGTAGAGTAGCGCGGGAATCAGGCTGAGAACGGCGCCCGTGAGTATCGCGAAGATAGCCGCCGCCCAGTATCCAGCGCTTAACATTACTCCGATCCAGATAACGAAATTCGGCTTTAGCGCGGCCATGGTCCCTAAGACGATCCCCGCGGCGCAGTAGCGCTTTTGCTCGAGGAGCAACCACGCGACGGTAGCCAACAAGAGTAAAGGCATATAGATCTGCCCCAGGCCCAGAGTGAACCACAGCCCGGTAATATTGGCGGCCCACAAAAGCCGCACCGGGGTAATATGAACGGGCGAGCTTTTCATCAGCCGATATAGTATCAAGATGTACAGGCACAACCCCGCCAGGAAGAAGCTATAGAAGGCAACAGTGATGTCGACTTGCGTCAGGAGAGATAATAGGGGAAGCGAGAGAGGCGAATTGAGATTAGGGTTCCACCCTCCGCCCGCGAAGCGGCCGCCTTCCGTATAGTGTGTCAGAGGGGGGTATATGTCATAAGGATTTAAGCCCAGTCTCGCCGCCTGGCCCGATGCGTACAGAGAGCTGAAGTCAAAGCCGGGCCCCATGCTTAACGCCCAGGCGACGTTGAACAGCAGCAAAACAATAAGACCCGCTACTAAGAAATGCTGTGTCACCCACTTGTATTGAATATCTAAGTGCCACATGAAAAGAAAAACCTTCTGAAATGCTTTTATCTCCTGAACTATCCTGTGCATTTTAGCATAATCTGAAGAAGATATCTGTAATAACTTATAAAAAAGAGGTTCACCATCCGTCTGGACAGGTTGCCACAGGAGAATGCAGGCAGGGCCGGAAGGCGGGCAAACTGTTTGACTGTGCGGCAAGGGCAGGTTGGATCATCGGTGCGCACCTGGTTCGAAAATGACAGAGGTAGGTTATGAGCGCGCAGACGTTTAGCGGGGTGGCTGCCTGCCCGGTGGGTTCGCAGGGCGAACAACTAATCCAGGCGACGAAGCGGCAGATGCTTGCACTTCGGTGCGCCGCGCCACGAACGGCGCCGCCCGGTAGCACCATAACGCGCACAGCCCTAACAACAGCGTCCACCAGGGGTCAAAGTCGCGGCAGATGCCCAGAGCTGAGCCAAGAAGGACAACAGTATATTGCAGGGCGAAAGACATGCCTGAGGGCATCAGCGCAAGCGATACGATGACGCTCTGGTTACTGGCATAGGGCGAGAGCAGCAGTCGGCACAGGGTATGGGTGCCTTTGCTCTGCACCCAGGCAGCTATCACGCCGCTCTTGCGATCCTTCGAAAAGAGGCTCGCTGCGAGGTAGCCCTCACCTTCCAGCGCATCATAATACTCATGCTGACAAACAATCGGCGACACCTCTACGCCGTCAGACAGCTCGTAGAAGCGTCGCATGCTGTCCAGGTTCGCCTCAGCCCTTAATCCCTGTCATCGAGATGCCTTCGATAAAGTAACGCTGGAGCATGTAGAAGACGACGATCGGCGGCATGGCGGCGAGCACTGCGCCGGCCATCGCCTGCCCGTACGCCTGTGCGCCCTGCGCCTGGCCCGGCCGCAGGCTCATGAACTGCGCGATCCCGACCGGCAGCGTACGCGAAGCATCGGTGCGGGTGGCGATCAGAGGCCAGAAGAAGCTGTTCCAGGTGGAGAGAAACGTGACGATGGCGACCGCCGTCAGCGCGGGCCTGGCCAGCGGCAGCACCACCGACCACCAGATGCGCAGCGTGCTTGCGCCGTCCACGCGGGCGGCGTCTTCCAGCTCATAGGGGATGTTCAGGAAGAACTGCCGCATCAAGAACACGCCGGTCACATTCGCCCCCACCGGCAAGATCAGCGCCAGGTAGGTGTCCGTCAGATTCAACTTGGAGAACATCAGAAACAGCGGCACGACCGTGATCTGCATCGGCACGAACAGCATCGACAGGATCACGGCGAAGATCACGCCGCGCCCGGCGAACTGCATCCGCGCCAGCGCATACCCGGCCAGCGAGTCGAGCAACAGCACCAGCAGCGTCGCGCCGGTCGAGACGATCAGGCTGTTGAGTGTCCAGCGCAAAATGTTGAAGCGGTCAAAGACGCGCTGGTAGTTGTCCAGCGTGAAAGTGCGCGGGATCCAGTGTACGTCGATCGTGGCGATCTCGGTTTCCGGCTTGAACGAGGTCGAGAGCATCCAGGCGATCGGCGCCAGCATCACGACGACCAGCGCCACCAGCAGCGCGTACCAGATCAGTTTGCCGAGCAGCCGCATCGAGATCATGACGCCACCCCGCGAATACCTCGCCGGTACAGGTACGCCTGTATCAACGCAAACACGATCAGAATTCCGAACAGCAACGTCGCCACCGCCGCGCCGTAGCCCATGCGCAGGTTCTGGAAAGCGGTGGTGTAGATGTACTGCACCAGCGTCAGCGTCGAGGTGCCCGGCCCGCCGGAAGTCATGACGTACACCTGGTCGAAGACCTGGAACGAGTTGATCAGCGTCAGCATCAAGACGACGAACGTCGTCGGGGCGAGCAGGGGCAGGGTGATGTGCCGCAGCAGGTGCAGCGGTCCGGCGCCGTCGATGCGCGCCGCCTCGTACAGCTCGGCGGGGATGTCTTGCAGGCCCGCCAGAAACAGCACCATGCCATAACCCACCGTCCACCAGACTGTGGTGAGAATGATGCCGTAGAGTGCTACATCCTGGCTGACCAGCCACGGCAGCCCGCCGATGCCCAGTTTGTTCAGATAGGCGTTCAGCAGCCCGAAGTCTTTTTCAAGAATCCACGTCCACAGCACGCCAACCACGGTGGACATCAGGACGTAGGGCGTGAAGGCAGCGACCCGGCCCAGCGCGCGGCCTTTGTGCGGCTGGTTGAGGAAGATCGCCAGCGCCAGGCTGAGCACCACCAACAGGGGAACCGTCAGGCCGGTGAAGAAAGCTGTGTTCTTGAGCGCCGCATCCAGACGCGGGTCGATGCGCATCAACTCGTAATTGGCGGTGCCGATCCACTCCGGCGAGCCGACAATCGACCATCGGGTAAACGACATCCCCAGCCCAAAGAGCGACGGCCCCAGCCGGAACGTCAGAAAGGCCAGCAGGTAGGGCAGCAGAAAGAGGTAGGGCGTCCACCGGGAATACAGGTGGCCCATACCGCTCGCGGTGCTGGCGACGGCACTCGTGCGGGGGCGTGGCAGAACTCGCATAACAGCTCCTGCGGTCAATGATGAGGCGGGATGGAGCAGCCTGGCTCGCCGGGTCACTCCATCCCGCGCGTTACTGCGGCTCGTTTCGAGTTACTGCATCTGCAAGATGAACGTGATCTCGTCGCAGGCCGTCTGCGCGGCGGTGGCCGGGTCCGCCTGCTCCAGCATGATGCTCTGCGCCATAACCATCATGGGCGTGGGCGCGTTGGACGCGAAGATCTCGTTGTAGGCGGGGATGCCGGGCAGGAAGACCTCGTACGGCATCATTTCGATGAACGCCTCGCGCCCATACATCGTGCGGAACTCTTCGGACTCCATCACCTCACGGTAGGCCGGAAGCTGGCCGGCGCGGGCCCAGGCGGTCGAGTTGGCGGCCAGCCATTCGATGAACTGGAGCGCCTCGTCGCGCTTCTCCGGATCGGCGACCTTCGACGGCAGTGTCAGGTTGTGCCCGCTGCCCCACACGGCGTAGTTTTCCTCGAACACCTGCGGGTACTTGGCCGATGCCCAGTGGAACCCGGTTTCGGCCTCGGCGGCCTCGAAGGCCGGCATCTGCCACGGGCCATCGATCAGCATGGCAGTGCGGCCGGAGAGGAAGTCGCGGGCATAGTCGGTCTGCCCCTGCGGGGCGATATGGTGCGTGTAGACCAGGTCTTGCAGGAACTGCCACGCCTGCGCGGCCTTGTCAATGTCCATCGCGCACTCGGTCCCGTCCTCGGAGATCAGTTCGCCACCCAGCTGGCGATAGAGCGCCCACCACTGGAAGAAGGCGTGATGGTTGGAGTGCATGTTGATCGCGTACTGGACGACGTTGTTGGGGTCGAACCCCTCGTCGTCGGGGTGATTGCCGTTGGCATCCACGGTGAGCTGCTTGCCGATCTCAATCAGCTCCGCGCCGGTCGCCGGCGGGTTCTCGATCCCGGCCTGCTCGAACAGGTCCAGGTTATAGTACAGACCGTGCATGTGCAGGTCGAGCGGGATAGCGTAGAGCGTGCCCTCGTAGACGTTGGGGTTCCACGCGCTTTCCAGGTAGTTCTCGGGCTTGAGGATCTCGGACCCGGCGATCAGGTCATCCAGGGGGGTCAGCAGATCCAGCACGATGAACTGCGCCAGCTCCTGCGGGTGCATCGCCAGGATGTCGGGCGCTTCGTTCGAGGCCGAGGCCACGACGAAGGCGTCAAACAGCGGTGACCACTGCTGGCGGGTGAGCGTGATCTGAATGTTGGGATGTTCGGCGTTCCACTGCTGGACAAGCTGGTCCATGATATCACCGTCTGGGCCGGTCCAGCCGCCCCAGAATTCCAGGGTGACCACGTCGCCCTGTGCGCTGGCTGCCGCGGGGAGTAGCAGCGCCAGCAGCACCAGCATCACACTCAACTTGCGTGCCATCTTCTTCATGATAGTTTGCTCCTGAAAAATCTCACTCTTCCGATCAGGCTGGCTGTTGGTAAATTGCTCTCGGGAAGGTAACGATCCTGGGTTGCCTCCTTTCTTGGCGTGCCCCGTCGCGGTCAGGCCAGCGCCAGATCGAGCGCCTGCACCTGCGCCCACTTGCGGCGGACGACGGCTTCAGGCGCGGGTAGCAGCGGGGCACGCACCGTCCCGACCGGCAGGCCGCGCGCGTCGAGCATCGCCTTGAACAGCGACAGGTCGCGCCCATCTTCGAGGATCTCGCGCAGCGCGTTGACCTGCCGCTGCAGGGTCCGTGCCTGCGCCAGATCGCCGGACGCCGCCGCGTGATAGAGAGCGGTGATCAGCTCCGGGGCGTAATTGGCGTTGCCGGACACGCAGGCGTCGATGCCCAGCGCCAGCGCCGCCAGGATGTCGCCGTCGTTGCCGCTGGCGGTGTTGAAGGCCCCGCCATGCAGCGCCATGCAGCGCAGCAGGTTCTCCAGGTGTCCGCTGCTGTCTTTCATGCCGGTAACATGCGGGTAGGCTTCCGCCAGGCGCGCCACCAGCCCGGCGTCGATCGTGTTGCCGGTCACGCCGGGGTTGTTGTAGAGATAGATCGAAAAATCCGGCACCGCTTCACAAACCTGAGCAAAGTGCCGGAACAGCGCCTCGTCCGAAAAGCGAAAATAGTAGGGTGTGATCAGCGCCGCTGCTGACGCGCCGCAGCTTTGCGCGTGGCGCGTCAGCTCGACCGCCTCGCGCGTCGTGATCGCGCCGGTGTGAATGATGACCGGGACGCGCCCGTCCGCCGCCCGGACCACCGTCTCGGCCAGCGCGCGGCGCTCCTCCGGCGAGAGCAATGGCCCCTCGCCGGTCGTCCCGCCGGGGAACAGGCCGTGCACGCCGCGCTCGATCAGGAACTCAACCAGCCGCCCGATCGCGGCGTGGTCGATTGCGCCGTGGCGGTCAAACGGCGTCAGCAGCGGGACGATGACGCCCCTGATACGCAAGCTCACGGCTTACCTCACCTTCCAGCAGCCAGGCTTCATCGAAATGCGCCGCGTGGATGTGCTCGCGCCGCGCGGTATAGACCAGGTGGATCGTCGCGCCGGTTTGCAGCAGCGTCGGGTACGAATACTCGGCGTGCCCGTCCTCGATGGTGCGCTTCCAACGCCAGCACTCGTCTTCACCGGCCAGCGCGACGCACAGCGGTGTCCGCAGCCGATCGCTGTCGTTGAAGGCCAGCGCCAGCCGCCCGCTCGCCAGGCGGATCAGGTCGATACCCGAGTTCGGGTTGGGGAGGGCGGTCGGCTCCGGCTCTGTCCAGCTCTCGCCCCCATCCGCCGACTCCGCCCGCCAGATGACGCCGCCCGCGCCGCCCGTGCGCAGGTAGGCCAGCAGCCGCCCGTCCGAAAGCGGCACGACGCAGGGGTGAATATTGCCGGCCGGGCTGACCAGCGGCGCAGTCCGCCGCCACGAGCGCCCGTCGTCGTCCGAGATCAGCATCAGCGACTGCCAGGTGCGCTCGTCATAGACCGGCAGGATGATCCGGCCGGGCAGCACCAGCGGCTTGCTGCGAAACATCAGCCCCGGCGTCTCCATCAGCGGGGCCGGGGGATCCCACGTGATCCCGCCGTCGCGCGAGCGTTGCCAGTGCGGGATCGCGCTCGTCCAGTCCACCCCCATGATCACGTCGAAAAACAGCCACAGCGTGCCGTCGGGCCGGGGCAGGAAGACCGGCTGCCCCAGCGAGCGCCCCGGCACCGCCGCGATCACCTGGGGGGAGCTCCAGCCGGGCGCGCCCGGCGCGCGCCGCGCCGCGAGAATGGCGACGTCGGGCGCGGTTTCATACGAGCCGCCGAACCAGGCGCACAGCAGCGTGCCGTCGGCCAGCGCGGTCAGGGTCGCGCAGTGGGCCATAGGCCGGTCGTCCAGCTGCGCAAAAACCGGCTCGCTCCTGAACATCGTCACGGCTCCGCTACCGCCTGACGGCGCTTCGGCCGGCGTGTCTGCCGGCGCGGAGCGTCCACAACCCACGCGGGCGTGGCGGGCACATAGCCCATCCGCCGCGAGATTTCCTGCGCCGTCGCGACGACTTGCGGCGCGAGCGCCTCCCGGCGCCGCCCGATCAGCTCGCGATCCGCACTGGAGATGCTGCATGCCCCAATGACGCGCCCTTGCCCGTCCAGCACCGCCGCGCCCAGGCAGAACGTGCGTACCTCGTGCTCCTGGTTGTCGATGGCGTAGCCGCGCTGCCGTGTCTGCTCCAGGTCGGCGCGCAGCGCGTCGGGATCGGTCAGGGTGTGCGGCGTGAAGGCCGGCAACCCTGCACGCGCGATGATCTGCTCCACCTCTTCCGGCGGCAGCGCGGCAAGAATCGACTTGCCCACCGCCGTGCAGTGCAGCGGTGCGCGGTCGCCCACCGCCGTGCGCGCCAGCAGCCGCCGCGAGGATTCGACCGCGTAGATGTACAGCACTGCGTCGCCGTCCCGGACGGTCAGATAGACCGACTCGCGACACAGATCGGCCAGCTCGCGCACCAGTGGTGCGGCGCGGTCGCGCAGCTCCACATTGACGCGCACACCCTGTGTCAGCGCGATGATGGCCATCCCCAGCGCGTAGGCATCGCCATCCACCTTCTCGATATACCCCGCCGACAGCAGGGTGTTGAGGATGTTGTGCGCAGTGCTTTTGGGGATGCCAAGGCGGGCGCTGATCTCGGCTAGCGTCAGGCGCGGCTCGTCGCTGCTGAACAGGCCCATGATACGCACCGCTTTGCTGATTGAATGAATCATCGAATGCGTTCCATAATATGGAATTGTATTCAGTACAACAGAACTACTTAGAGCTTATGAGATCCCTGCCTGGATGTCAAGAGGGCCGGGTCACGGGGGAGTGGATAAAGTTAAGGACGTACGAAATCTCGTAGGTGAGCGGTATAGGATGGGAAGGCACGGCGGTACATCTGGCGACGATTCCAGGCAAAGACCAACAGCTTGATCGCTCGGCGGAGAGCGTGGATACAGCGCGAGAAGCAGCGCGAGCGGCGAGCTAAACGCGTCAGATAATGACGCAACTCAGCCTTATCCCCTTCGACCGAGTAGGTTTGGCTCTTGTCCAGCACCGCCTGATGCTGGCCGGGGACATAAATCAACGCCTCATAGAGCGTATACTCATCCGAATAGTACTGGGCAGCCTGGGGACTGCGGTCCGGGATCGCTTGCAGGACTTCAGGCGTGCGCGTCGGAACCGCCGCCCCGGCTGCGCCCCAGGGCTTGCGCCTCTTGACCACCGTTTTTTGTCGCACCGGCCGCGCAGGGCTGCGCCCGCACAATCGTCCCCTCCAGCATCACGTTCTCCAGGTCGGGGTCAATTGTCCGCCTCTTGCATCAAACGTCAACAGAACCTGGTCGCCTACACCGAAGCGCCCGTGACCTGATAGAGCTGGACCAGATTCCCGCACGTATCATCCAGAATCGCAAAGGTGGTTGGTCCCGCCTCGGTGGGTTCCATCGTGAACTCGACGCCCAGCGCCCTTAGCCGCTCGTATTCGGCGTGGATATCGTCCACCTCAAACGCCATGATAGGGATGCCATCCGCTACTAAAGCCGCCTTGAGCGCTTTCATTGCCGGGTATTCGCCATTGGGTTCGAGGACCAGCTCGACGCCATCCGGTTCGTCAGGCGATACGACAGTCAGCCAACGGGCGTCGCCAATCGGAATATCCCGCTTCTCGACGAAGCCTAGCTTCTCCGTATAGAACTTGAGCGCCTTGTCCTGATCCTGTACGGGAATGCTCGCGAGTCTGATCCGCATGGCACGTTCCTTCCGCTAGATGAATGTGATCGGTCTTTCAGTTCTGCTAGAGGGATTATAGGTTTCTCGGACGCCATGAACCAACCCTTCTGCCGGTATAATCACTCGTAGTCACCCCACGTCACCCCTTTCTAGCCGCTTTTTTCTTCTCGTCCGCCACCCAGCGAGACGCGACGCTTGTCTCCTCATCTCGCCCCCCGTTGGAACGCCTCGCATGTCCAACGATACGGCACGCTCTCCGCTCGATAAGGAACAACCGCCTTGGAGAACGGTTCTCTGCCATCCTGGCCCAGTAGATCCCTTGGGCGTGTGGATTGTCTTCCGGTGTCTTAGCGGGTCGATAGAGCGGTACAGGGTCCCGGCTTGGCTTCAAGCCGCTGTCAGTCTGTCGCTTGGCGAGTGTGTGCGCCCGGTGGGAACTTGGGTGGTTGCGAGTAATGACTTCAAGCGAGATGGGGAGCGGGCCTGGCTGTTCAATCCTGTTTGGCCGTCGGCGTGCGCTCCCGTCAAGTGGCCGGCTGATCCATTCGGGCGACCCCGGCGACACCGGGGCGGTATCTGGAGAACCGTTCTCAGCCGGCTGATTTCTTTTCAAAAACAGCCAAAGCACAGCAGGGATGCCTGGGCCTGCAAGGCATCCCTGCTGCGATCAGCGCTTCACAATGCGCTACAGCCCGACGTTGGTCTGCATGGCGTAGAACAGGAAACGGCCGATCACCTCGCCCACCAGCACGACCGCGAACGCAGCGAGCGCCAGATTGCCCAGCAGCGCCTCGCGGCCCGGCACGCTGGCCGTGCGGTAGATGAAGACGGCCAGGATCCCGGCGCCCAGGAAGACCAGCACCAGGCGCAGGACGAAAGCCGCGCTGTAGTCGTCCACCAGGATGTTGACGGCTTCGGCAGCAGCGGGCGTATCGCTGCTGGCCAGGTAGGCCACGTACAGGGGCAGCACCACCAGATGCACGCCCGCCGGTTCGTCTATGTGCCCCGGTCCAACCGGGTGATTTTTGGGCAGGCGCTATGCCGAGATCGGGGTAGGGGGAAAGGCCGGGCGGCGACGGACGCCGGACACGAGCGTCAGCGCCGGGCGCTCTCACCAGCAGAAGCGGATCGCCTG
>DYGX01000023.1 GCA_020724465.1 Thermoflexus sp. | reverse complement strand
CGGAGGTCTTTTCTGTTTCTACTGGTCATCCTCAAATTCGGGATGACTCATGTTTTGGTCCCGGCCCGTTTTCGTCTATACTCTTGCGCACGGGATCGAGCGCGGGAGCCGGGCATCGGAGACAGTTTATGTGCGATACCGTGGTGGCCCTGGGTAGTGCGACGGCGGACGGCATCACGCTGTTCGGCAAGAACAGCGACCGGGAGCCGAACGAAGCGCATCATCTGGTACGCCTGCCTCGCACACAACATGCTCCCGGCAGCACGGTCACCTGCACCTACCTGACCATCCCCCAGGCACGCACCACCTACGAGGTCCTGCTCGCCAAGCCGTTCTGGATCTGGGGCGCGGAGATGGGCGCCAACGCGTACGGCGTCGCCATCGGCAGCGAGCCGGTCTTCACCCGCGTGCCCTACGAGAAGCGCACCGGCCTGCTGGGGATGGACCTCGTCCGGCTGGGGTTGGAGCGCGGGCGCACCGCCCTGGAAGCATTGGATGTCATCACGACGCTGCTGGCCGAGTACGGCCAGGGGGGCAACGCCGGCTTCCACCACAAGTTGTACGCGCACACCAGCTTCATCATCGCGGACCCGCACGACGCCTGGGTGCTGGAAACGGCAGGGCGACACTGGGCCGCCGAACGCGTGAAGGACGTGCGGGCCATCTCCAACGGCCTGACAATCGGCACGACGTGGGATATGTGCTCCGAAGATCTGGTGGCATATGCTGTCCGGCGCGGCTGGTACACCGGCCGGGACGACTTCCACTTCGCCCGGTGTTACTCGCACACGCTCTTCACCCGCCTGAGCGCCAGCCACTACCGCCGCAACGCAACCGAGGGCGCGCTGCGCGCGCGGCTGGGTGCGCTCACCGTTCAGGACGTGATCGCGGTGTTGCGCGATCACGGCGACGCGCCCTACAACCCTGCCGCCGGCCTGACCGGCGCGGAAGTGTGTATGCATGCGGGCGCAGGCCCGATGCGCGGCAGCCAGACGGTTGGCTCGATGGTCTCGTCCCTGGCGCCGGATGTGCAGACGCACTTCGTGACCGGCACCGCCGCGCCCTGCCTGAGCGTCTTCAAACCGGTCTGGCTGGGGACGGAGCTGAACCTCTTCGGGCCGGTCCCGGACGGCAGCTACGACGAGGCGACGCTCTTCTGGCGGCACGAGGCGCTGCACCGCGCCACCCTGCGCGACTACGCGGCGCTGGCCCCGCTCTACCAGCCGGAGCGCGACGCCCTGGAGCAGCGCTTCATCCCCGCGGCGCTGGCGTTCCGCCACACCACGCCGGAAGAACGCGCCGCGTTCGCATCGCGCTGCTTCGCCGAGGCCGAGGCCGCCGAAGCGCGCTGGCGGGAGCTGGTCGAAGCCGCGCCGGTCACCAACTCGCCGGGACCGCTTTACCGGCGGGCCTGGCGCGCCCGCAACCGCGCCGCGGGTATGCCGGAGCAGTTCTAGTACGGACCTGGCAGCGGGCGCAGCAAGCTGCCCCCTACAAAGAAACACCCATCGCCGGCGCTTCCCGTCAGGCCCATCCCACGCGCCACGAGAATACCGTCGCCCGCTCTAGTCGGTCACTGCACCGCTGGCGCGCAATGCTTCGTCCTCGGCGCGGGCCACGCGCCGCCCCTCATCCACATTCACCCGCGCCAGCAGCCAGCCCCCGATGGCAAACAGCGCGATCAGGCTCAGCACCGCCGGGCGGCTGCTGCCAAAGAGCGTGCCAACGGCGGCGAAGATCACCGGGCCCAGAATCCCGGCGAACTTCTCCATCACGCTGAAAAAGCCGAAGAACTCGCCGCTCTTGGCGCTGGGACTCATGCTGGCGTACAGGCTGCGGCTCAGCGCCTGGCTTCCGCCCTGGACAATCGCCACCAGCCATGCCAGCAGCCAGAACTCCACCACCGAGTTGACGAAGTAGCCCAGCACCGCGATCACGCCGTAGATGAACAGCGCCAGCAGGATCGCGCGCTTGGTGTCGAGCGTCTCGGCCAGCCCTCGCACCAACCGCTGGCCGACCGCCCAGGCGAACGCCAGCCCGCTCAGCTCAATCGCGGCCAGCAGGCCAAGAATCAACGGCAGGCTCGCCACGCGCGCCGGGGGCAACACTTCCAGACGGCCCACATCCAGCCGCGTGCTGCTGGAGTCGGGGTGAGCGCGCCCGGTATTGCGCACGATCAGCGTGTGGATCCCCGGCTCGTCGGCTTCAACCGTCAGGCGGTTGTTCCAGCGCACGGTCCGGCGATAGGCGTCCACCTCGCCCATCTCCAGACCGGCGCCATTCTCCAGCGCATACGGCTCGCCGTCGAGGTACACGCGGAAGATGCCCCGGTCCGGCCCCTCAGAATAGAACAGCGCGACCGACTGCCCGTTGAAGCGCAGCGCGTAGGCCGCGTCGGGCGCATCGGTCGAGAGGTACAGCAGCGCCTCGCCGTTGAACTTCGCGTCTTCGACCGTCGCCGCCTGCCACACATCCGGCGCGGGGAGCACGCCGGCTTCGTCTTCGGCGAACAGGCCGCGCAACACCGCCGCCTCATCATCCAGCGCGACGACGCCGGTCCCCACGGCGCCATCGATCGCGGGGGTATCGGGACGCGGCGCGCCGGTCAGGTCCGCGTCGAGCGTGGCGCGCGCGCCCACAGCGACCAGCGGCAGCAGCACCAGATTCCACAAAATGAACGCCAGAAAGAACGCGCGGCGCGGGTCGCCCGCCGCCGGCAGCCGCCCGAAGATGAAGCTGAACGGGATGCCCACAAACTGCACCAGCAGCAGCGCGCCCACCAGCGAAAGCGTCCCCAGGCCCAGCTCGGCCCCGTAGATCACGGCGATGCCGATGATCGTCCCGATGCCGTCGTTGTAGATCAGAAAGGCGATCAGGTACTTGAGCAGCTCGCGGTACTGGCGCAGGTCGCGGAACGTATCGCGCAGGCGCTTGAGGCTCACGCTCAACACGGTCTCGCCGGGGCCGAGCCTGGCGGTCGCCGCCGGCGGCTCCGGCACGACGCGCAGCACCGGGATCGAGAACACCGCCCACCACAGCGCGACGCTGAGGAACGACAGCCGCGCGCCCAGCTCGCTGCCCAGCACGAAGATCATGACGATGTTGATCGCCAGCAGCAGCCCGCCGCCGAGATAGCCGATCGCGTAGCCGGCGGTCGAGACGCGATCCACATCCTGCGGCCGGGCGACATGGGGCAACAGCGCGTCGTAAAAGACAATCGACGCCGAGAAGCCGATCCGTCCGAAGACGAACAGGACCGAGGCCAGCAGCCAGTCACCCGTGCCGACGAAAACCAGCAGCCCGGTCGCGATCACGCCGATGGTGACGAAGATCGACAGGAACGCTTTCTTGCCCCGGCGCACATCCGAGATGGTGCCGAGGATGGGCGAGAGGATGGCGACGATGAAGAGCGCGATCGCCAGCGTCAGGCTCCAATAACTCGTCGCCGTCGCTTCGCTGGGCAGCGTGGCCCCCGCAACCTGGCTGTAATAGGCGGGCAACACCGCCGCCAGGATGGTGGTCGCAAAGGCCGAGTTCGCCCAGTCGTAGAGCATCCAGGCGCGCTGACGGCGCCGGTAGGTAGCCTCGTCCACAGGCTCGAACGCAGCAGAGGCAGCGGCAACGGTCATGGGGTGCTCCTGGAGTCCGCAGCATCAACCGGAAGATGGTTGCTAATCGTAGCACAATCGGGGCCGGTGAGAAACCGCCGGGGGAGCGCGCCGCATCAGGGGACCCAGGCGGGCACGAATGCGTCGGGCATCACCTCGACCAGCGCGCCGCTCGCCAGGTCGAGCGCCCAGACCGAGGGGGCGGCGTCCGGCCGGTCGACCGGGAATCGCTGGAAGACCAGCCGCGCCCCGGCGGCGTCCCAGCTTGCCACGCTGTGCGTGTAAGCCGGGTCGACGACCAGTGGCTCGACCTCGCCGGTTGCGGCGTCCATGCGATAGATCTGGCGGCCCGGCGTAAAGCGGCTGTCCAGATAGCGCCGTAGCAGGACCAGCGACGCCCCGTCCGGCGACCAGACACCGACAGCATCCTCGACCGGCGCGTCGACCTCACCGCTCAGCCGCGTGCGTTCCCGCTGCGCCAGGTCGACCAGCTCAAGCTGCGTGTAGAACGATTCGCCCAGCGCGCCCCGCACCAGCACGGGAACCAGCAGCCGCGTCCCATCCGGTGCAAAGGCGCCGGATGCCCCTTCCAGTGACTCGATCAGCAGATCCGGGCCGCCGCCGAGATCGCGCACGCGGATGCCGGGAATGGTCGCATCGAAAGCAGCGACGCGCGTCCCGTCCGGCGACCAGGTCGGGCTGACGCCGAGCGCCTGCTCGTCTTCGAACAGCAGGCGCGGCTGGAGCGTGTCAAGATCGACGATCCAGGCCCGCGCCGGTCCGGTGCCGGAGCCGCGCGCCGGGTCCAGCTCGGCGCGTTGGAAGGCGATCCGGCGGCCATCGGGACTCCAGGCGGGGGCGCTGCACACCGCCGCCACACAATCGGTGATCGGCCCGCGCGTGCCGGTCAGCAGATCGAGCACCCACAGATTCGCCCCGCCGTCCGCCGTGCGCTCGGAGTACGCTATGGCGCGACCCGTGGGGCTGACGGCATAGTCCAGCACGCCGTATTCGGCGTCGGTCAACGGCTCGCGAGCGCCGCTCAGCGGATCGATCAGGACGATCTGCTGTACCGGGCTGCTGGCCGGAGCCAGTGCCACGACGCGAGGCAGGCGCACCGTGAAGCGCCACGTCACCGGCGTGTCGAGGGTCGCGCTGCCGCTCGCGGCTCGCGCGCCCACGTCGATGGTCACGGTATAGGTCTGGCCGGCGGGCAGAGCGCGGCGCGGCGTGAAGATCAGCGTGCGCCCGTCGATCCAGTCGAAATCGCCGGGCACATCGGGCGTGACGCGGAAGCGCGCCTCGACCGATTCGCGCGCCATCTCATGCGAGAAGCGCACACGCACCGGCTCGCTGCCCCAGGCCTCGCCGCGCGGCGCAACCGCCTCTTCCGCCACCGTGACGGCGCGCCGGGCGGTGGCCGCGACGATCCCCGCCGCGGCCCCCATCAGGGCCAGCACCACGATCAGCGCCAGCAGGCCGAGACGCCGCCGGTCGCGGCTGTTTGGGCGAGAGGAATCGGTACTCATGGCCGCGCAGTGTAGCGAGGATCGGGCGGTTTGTAAACCGTTCGGCGCGCAGCCCCGGCGCCAGACATAGCCATGCGCACGCGATCCGGTTATACTCCGGGCGCGCGGAGTTACCCCGGAGCAGTTTCCGATGCACATTCTCTTCGATCGGCTGGATCGCGCCATTGCCCGGCGCCGCGACGAGCAGATCGCCTTCGTGCAGCGGCTGGTGCAGGCGCGCAGCGACAACCCCTTCACCCCCGAAACCTCGGACCCGGCGGCGCCGGTTGAGCGCGAGGTCGCGGCGCTGATCGCGGCGCAGCTATCCGATCTGGGCTTTGAGCCGGAGCTGAACGGCCTGACACCTGAGCGCCCCAACGTGGTGGCGCGGCTGCGCGGCGCGGACGGCGGCCCGGCGCTGATCCTCAACGGGCACATGGACACCGTCCCGGCCGGGTCCGGCTGGACGCGCGACCCCTGGGGCGGCGCGATCGAGGCAGGCCGCCTCTACGGGCGCGGCGCGCTGGATATGAAAGCCTCGCTGGCGATGATGATCTACGCGGCGGCGGCGCTGCATGACAGCGCGATTCCGCTGGCGGGCGACCTGGTGCTGACCTTCGTGGTTGACGAAGAGCCGGGTGGCTGCTCGCCCTTCGGCACGGCCTACCTGCTCGAGCAGGGGCTGACCGGCAGCGCCGCCATCGTCACCGAGCCGGAGAACACAACCATCACCATCGGGCATCGCGGCGGCTTTCGCTTCAAGCTCACCACGCACGGCGAAGCGGCGCATACCGGTCTGGACGCCTGGGAGCGCGGCGAGCGGGGCCGCAACGCGATCCTCGACATGACCCGCGCCATTGCGGCGCTGCAAGACCTGCTGATCCCGATGGACGACTCGCCCGCGTTTCCAGGGCGGCGTCCGGTCTTCACCTTCCCAACCCTGATCGCGGGCGGCACCTCGATCAACACCGTGCCCGATACCTGCACGGCCTACGGCGATGTGCGGCTGCTGCCGGGGGCGGACGCGGCGGCGGTCGAGCGCCTGGTGCGCGACCGGCTGGACGCGCTGCCCGGCCTGCGTTACACGCTGGAGCCACTGCTGGCTGTGCCGCCCGTCGCCATCGCGCCCGATCACCCGCTGGTCGAGGCGCTGGCCGCGCACACGGCCGAGATCACCGGGCAAACGCCCGCCCGCCTCGGCTGCGGCCCGTGGAACGACGGCTGGATGTTCATCACCCGCGGCATCCCGGCGGTGTGCGGCTTCGGCCCCAACGGGGGCGGCATGCACGCGCCGGACGAGTTCGTCGAGCTAGACAGCCTGCTCGACAGCACGCGGATCCTGGCCCGCGCCGTGGTAGACTATCTGGGCGTTGCTGAAGCACGGGAGATGCGAAAGGACTAGGCGACCGCAATGGCAGACTACGCGTTTCCGCACGATTTCGTCTGGGGCGCTGCGACGGCCTCGTATCAGATCGAAGGAGCGGTTCACGAAGACGGGCGGGGCGAATCCGTCTGGGACCGCTTCGCCCACACGCCGGGCAAGATCTTCAATGGGGACACCGGCGACGTTGCCGCCGATCACTACCACCGCTATCGTGAAGATGTGGCGCTGATGCGCGAGCTGGGCCTCAAAGCCTATCGCTTTTCCGTGGCCTGGCCGCGCGTCCTGCCCCAGGGCGAGGGGCCGGTCAACGAAGCCGGTCTCGATTTTTACGACCGGTTGGTGGACGAGCTGCTGGCGGCGGACATCACGCCGTTTTTGACGCTCTATCACTGGGATCTGCCGCAGGTTCTGCAAGACAGCCAGGGCGGGTGGGCCTCGCGCCGGATTGTGGACCAGTTCACCCGGTACGCCGAGGTTGTCGCGCGGCGGCTGGGCGACCGCGTGCGCTACTGGACGACCTTCAACGAGCCGCGCATCTTCTCCTGGCTCGGCTATATCGAGGGCACCCACGCGCCCGGCCTGCGCGACTGGCCGACCGGCGTCCAGGTGGCGCATCACGTCATGCTGGCGCACGGCACCGCTTTCCGCGCGCTGCGGCAGATCCTCGGCGCGGACGCCCAGATCGGGATCGTCTACGCGCTCAGCCCGGTCGAAGCCATCAGCAACGATCCCGCCGTGCTGGCCCGCCAGCGCCTGCTCGACGCGCAAACCAATCGCTGGTTCCTCGATCCGGTGCTGCGCGGCGAATACCCGGAAGAACTGCTCGCAGACCCACGGTGGTCCGGGCTGCGCATCGAGCCGGGCGACCTGGAGATCATCCGCACGCCGGTTGACTTCGTCGGCGCGAACTACTACAGCCGCACGCTGATCGGCTCCGCGAGCGGGGACCGGGCCGATCTGTCCGACACCGTGATCCTGCCGGACTCTGAGTACACCGAAATGGGCTGGGAAATCTACCCGCAGGGCCTGTATACCACGCTGATGAACCTGACAGAACGCTACGCGCCCAAGGCGATTTACGTCACCGAGAACGGCGCCGCGTTCCACGACGAGCTGGCGCCCGACGGCCGCGTGCACGATCCGCGCCGCGTGGCGTACCTGCGCGAGCATCTGCGGGCTGCGCAGCGCGCCCTGGCGGACGGCGCGCCGCTCAAGGGTTATTTTGTGTGGAGCCTGATGGACAACTTCGAGTGGGCGCACGGCTACAGCAAGCGCTTCGGCATCCTGTATGTCGATTACCCGACGGGCCGGCGCTACTGGAAGGACAGCGCCTATTACTACCAGTCCGTCATTGCCGCCAATGCCGTTGTCGAAGACTGAGCGGGCCGCCTGCGGCCGCTTGCTGGCGGGAAGAGGACCATTTTCGCTTGGTACTCTTCCCGTTTATGTTATATCCTCGTGATCAGATGGAACTGCTGATCATTTAGCACATTTGTGCTAAAATGAGGGGTGACGGGCGCCGGTGCAGTCCCGGCGTAGCGCCGCTAGTCGTTCGTAGGCAAGTTTCAGGTAAGGTCGATGCAATCTCCATTCGGCAGGCCGTACGACGAGGACGAAGACCCCGACGAGGAGCCGCGCTCGCCGCTTGAGCTGCGCAGCGGCTACCGCAGCCGGGCCGACGCGGACGAGCGTGGGGGGCGCGGCCTGGACGATCGTCCGAGCCGGACAGGGCTGCCCCAGCGTCCCGGCGCCCTCGGTGCCGACAGAAAACCGCCGGACAAAGACACGGGCAAAGACAGCGGCGGGCGGTTTGGCCTGCCCTTCCGCAAGGGCGACAAGGACAGCGCCAAATCCGGCCCGGCGCCGCAGTCCCCGTTTGGCGTGCGTGGCGACAACCCGCGCGACGAAGGCGCGGGCGGCCGCAAGCTCCCTTTCAGCCGCGGGACCGGCCCCGATAAGAAGCCAGACGACAAAGGCCCTGGCAGCCGGTTTCCGCTGCCGGGCAAAGGCGACTCAGAACGGGACAAGCAAGCCGGCAAGAAGGAGTCCGGCGGCAAGTTTGGGCTGCCATTTGGGCGTGACAAAGACGATAAGAAGGAAGACCGCCCGGCGCGTCCTGCCTATCCCGGCGGGCTGCCCGGCAGCAAGCCGCCCCCGAAAGAAGAAAAGAAGGGTGGCCTGGGCGGGCTGCTGGGTCGCAAAGACAAAGAGGAGCAAGCCCCCCCCAGGGGCGAGCCGCGGCCGGGCAGCAGCCTGCCGCGCCGTTCCACCTTCGACGAAGACGACCGCGCCAGCCGGGGGTTTGGTTCGGGCGTGCCGCGCAGCAGCGACAGCCCGCCGCGCTCGCCGTTGAGCGGCGGCCTGGGCGACCGCCCTTCATCTCCGCGCACCCCCCTGGGGGGCACGCCCGGCAGCGCCGAGCGCAGCTCGTTCGGCGGCCCGACGCGTAGCCCGCTAGGTGATAGCGGCCTGCCCCGGCGCTCGCCGCTGGGCGCGCCCGATGAGGACGAAGACGATCGCGGATCGCTGGGACGGCCATCAGGCTTCGGCACGCCCCGCCCGGCTGATCGCGCCTTGCCGGGCAGCCCGGACCGCGCCGAGCGCCCCGCCACGCGCAGCTCGCTGCTGGGCAGCAGCGCCGACCAGGCCGAGGACGCTGCCAGACCACGCGGCGGGGGTCTGCCGCTGCGCCGGGGCGAAGACAAAGCCCCCGCACCGCCCGGCCCCAAGGCAAACCGGGCCGCGTCGCGCGCGCTGCCGCAAACCAAGAAAGCGCCCCGCATCGTCAAGCACGGGCTGGACCTCGACCGCAAGCTCGACCTGATCGGCGTGACCCTGGTCGGCTTCGCGCTCGTTGTCTTCTTCGCCGTGCTGCCGTCGATGTCGTTCGGCCTGCTGCCGCCTGTCACCGGCGGCCTGACCGGCACGATCAACCGCATCCTGTCGCAGTTGTTCGGCTGGGGCAAGATCGTCTGGCCGATCACCAGCGCCGTGATCGGCATCTGGCTGATGCTGCGCTACTTCGGCGGCCAGATGTTCGACGTCGATTATTTCCGCGTGGTTGGCGCCCTGGTGCTCTACGCCTGCGCGCTGACCTGGCTGCATTTCTTCGAGCTGGTCAACGACCCCGCGCCCACCGTCGAGGCGTTCCGGGCGATCTCGTACCATGTCGCGGTCGATTTAGGCGAAGGGGGCGGCTGGTTCGGCCACCAGTTGTATTTGATTCTGCTCAGCCAGCTGGGCGACCTGGGCGCGGTATCGGTCATGGTCGCCTGGCTGGTCGTCGGGTTGATGCTGACCTTCGACGTCTCGCTGGTCGAGCTGGGGCAGTTCCTGGTCGCGATTCTGGCGGCGTTCAACGTCAGCCCGGCGCGACGCGCCCGCAAGCGCGCCGCCCAGGCCACGGCGGAAGCGCCATCAGTGCCCGTCACGCGGCCCGGCGAGACCGCTCCCGCCAGCCCGCGCCAGATGCCCCTGGCGCCCAGCACCGCCGGCGCCGAAGGCGGAACGACCGCCGCCAACGCTGCGGGGCGCGCGCTGCCGCTGATCCGGCGGCGCGCTGGCAGCGCCGAAGACGAGCCGGACACACCCGGCCAGGCGGCTCGCGCGGCGACGCCCGGCGCCACCACCGATGAAGCGGCTTCTGCTGAGGGGGGCGGCCTGTTCTCGAAGCGCCACCTGCCAGGTTTGCGCCGCCCGTCCGAACCGGCGAGCGCTCAGGACACCGGGACCGCCAGCGCGGAGAAGACGCCCGGCGCCGGCGCCGGCACGGCTGCCGCCGTGGGCGCGGGCCTGGGCAGCCGTATGGGGCGCTTCCTGCGCCGCCACGAGGCGGACGAGAGCGAGACGCCCGAAGCCACGCCGGGGGTCGCGGAGCCGCCCACAGCGCGCGCCGCAACTCCGGATGAAGTCGCCGAAGCCGGGTCCGAACCGGCTCCCGCTGGCGAGGTGAAGCCCGCGCCGGACGCGGGCGAAGCGGACGAGCGACCTGCGGGCCTGGCGGCAAGCCCGACCACACCCGCGCGCGACGCCGCACCTGCATCGGACGCCTCGGAGTCCGGGCCGGATGCGAGCACCGAAACCGGGGACAAAGCCGAAGACGCAGCAAGCGACGAAGCAAAGTTTGCGGCGCGGCGGCGCTATCTGCCGTTCGCCGCCCCGCCGGACGCCTCGACGGACGAGCCGGCAGCCTCCGCGAGCGCCAGCGCCGAGGAACCGCCTCAGCGCCCGATGCCGGAGCATCCGATCCCCGGTGCGACGCCGTCCGAGCAGCCGCCCGAGCGCCCCACGGCGCGCGCCCTGCCGTTCGCCAACCCGCTGCGCGCCCGTCCCGCCGGCCAGGCGCTCGAATCCACCCCCGGCGCGCCGACCGCCGACCGGCCCGCCAGCGAGGACGAGCCACCGCGGCGGCGCTCGCTGCCCTTTGGCTCCGGCCCGCTGCGGCGCACAGCCGATGACACGGCGGCTGAGGCGAATGCAGCCGCGCCCGAAGACAAGCCGCCGGTCCGCACGCGCCCCGTCGCCGAACGCTCCGAAGCCGGAAGTGCGCCACCCGGCGCGACGGACAGCGTGCGCTCGTTCCTCGGCGGCCTGAACCTGCCCCCACGCCCATCCGATCGAGTCGATGACGCAGGCGATGAGCCGGACGCGTCGAACGAGCAAGCCGGGCAGCCGGACGAGCGCGGCTCGAAGGCGGGCAATCTGATCGCGGGGGCGGGGCTGGCAGGGGCCGCTGCGCTGGCGGGGGCCGCCGCGCTGTCCGGCAGCGACAAGGAGTCGCCGGACACGGCGGCAGATGAGGATCCCCCGCCCGCCATTCCACAGCGCCCGGCGCGTCCGTTCGGCGCGACCCGCCCGTCGGCCGCTGCCAATGACGATGACCTCGACCTGTTGGACGACGACAGCGAGGACGAGGACGACGACGAAGACATCGAGGAGCCGCTGTTCGACCAGCCCGCCCGGCCAAAGGGCCTCGTGCGTCTGCCGCAGCGTCCGGGGATCCCCACGCCACCACGGGCAGAGCCGCGGCCCAGCGACGCCGGGGTGCGCGCCGCCAACGAGTTCGCCACGCAGATCGCCCGCGACGATGCCGGGGCGACGCGCCCGTCAGACGATGTCACCCGGCGCGCGCCGGCGGCCCGAGCGCAGGACAGCGCGGGCGAGCGGCCCGTCAGCCGGACGGTCAAGCGCAAGCGCATCGAGTACGCGCTGCCGGATATCGCCAAGACGCTCAACGCCGGAAAAGAGCAGCGCGTCAACGACGAAGTGCTGCTGGAAAAGGCGCGCGTCATCGAGGACACGCTGGCGAGCTTCGGCGCGCCCGGCAAGGTGGTCGAGGTCAACCCTGGCCCGGTGATCACGCAGTTCGGCGTTGAGCCGGATTATCTCGTCAGCCGGACCGGCAAGAAGACACGGGTGAAGGTCAGCTCCATCGCCCGGCTGGACGCAGACCTGGCGCTGGCGCTGGCGGCCAAATCGATCCGCATCGAGGCGCCCGTCCCCGGCAAGGGCTTCGTCGGGATCGAAGTGCCCAACGACGACCTGACCCTCGTCGCCCTGCGCGATGTGATCGAGTCGCCTGAGTTCAAGCGCATCGACTCCAAACTGGCTATCGCGCTCGGCCTGGGCGTGGACGGCACGCCGGTCGCCGCCGACCTGACCGCCATGCCACACCTGCTGATCGCGGGCACGACCGGTTCGGGCAAGTCCGTGTGCGTCAACGCGATCATCACCTGCCTGCTGGTGAACAACACGCCGGATGATGTCAAGTTCATTATGGTGGACCCCAAGCGCGTCGAACTGACCGGCTACAACGGCATCCCGCACCTGGTCGCGCCGGTCGTGGTCGATCTGGAGCGCATCGTCGGCGTGCTGCAGTGGGTCCAGCGCGAGATGGAAGAGCGCTACCGCCGCTTTGCCGAAACTACCTCGCGCAATATCCTCGACTACAACCGCAAGCTCAGCGGCGACCAGCCGAAGATGCCGTATCTGGTCGTGGTGGTCGACGAGCTGGCGGACCTGATGATGCTGGCGCCGGACGAGACCGAGCGCCTGCTGGCGCGGCTGGCGCAGATGGCCCGCGCCACCGGCATCCACCTGATCATCAGCACGCAGCGGCCCAGCGTGGATATCATCACCGGGCTGATCAAAGCCAACTTCCCGGCGCGGATCGCCTTCGCGGTCGCCTCGTCGGTGGACTCGCGCGTCATCCTCGACCAGCCGGGGGCCGAAAAGCTGCTTGGGCGCGGCGATAT
Source organism: Thermoflexus sp. (assembly GCA_020724465.1). GTDB lineage: Bacteria > Chloroflexota > Anaerolineae > Aggregatilineales > Aggregatilineaceae > DYGX01. Next base: position 41,375 of record DYGX01000023.1, on the reverse strand, counting down.
GCTCTACCAATCGCCGGACGCCGCCGCCCCGCTGCGCATGCAGGGCGTGTTTGTGTCCGACGAGGAAATCAACCGCGTCACCGCGCACTGGCGGCAGCAGGCGCACTCAGCGGCGAGTGAGGAAGCGCCGGCCGGGCGCGGCGTGTCGTTCGCGGTCGCGCCGATGGATGGGGGGCGCAGTGGCGCGTCGCTGCCCACCCGCGACGACGACGGCCAGCCCACCTTCTGGGGCGCGTCTGGCTCGGTGTCGTTCGAGAGCGAGGACGACGAAGACGCCGAGCAGGATGAGCTCTATCGCGAGGCGGTCGAGATCGTGCAGAACCTGGGCCGCGCGTCAATCTCGCTGCTCCAGCGGCGGCTGCGCATCGGCTACACCCGCGCCGCGCGCCTGATCGACCTGATGGAGCAGGAAGGCATCGTCGGGCCCGCCGAGAGCGGCAGCAAGCCGCGCGAAGTGCTGAAGTTTGACTGAGCGAACAACAGCGATAAAGCAGCAAGAAGCAGCGAAAGACAGCGAAATGCAGCTAAAATCTACATCTGGGCAGCCTTGTTGCTGTCGCTAGCTGGTTCTGGCTGTTCTTGGCTGTATTTAGCTGCTCTTGGCTGCCCTTTGCTGCTTTTAGCTGACCAAATGAGGACTCTATGAGCCTGTTTACCCGTTCCAGCGGCATTCTGCTGCATCCGACTTCGCTCCCCGGTCGCTATGGCATCGGCGACCTGGGCGAGTGGGCCTATCGTTTCGTGGACTGGCTGGCCGACAACGCGCAGGGCGTCTGGCAGGTGCTGCCGCTTGGCCCCACCAGCTACGGCGACTCGCCCTACCAGACTCTGTCCGCCTTCGCCGGCAACCCGAACCTGATCAGCCTGGATCGGCTGGTCGAGGCCGGGTGGCTGTCCGCCGAGGACCTGGCGGACGTGCCCGGCTTCCCGGCGGACCGCGTCGATTATGGCCCGGTCATCCAGTACCACGATGCCAAGCTGCATCTGGCCTACGAGCGGTTCGCCGCGGACAGCGCCCGCACCACCCGCGCCTTCGAGGATTGGTGCGACCACAACGCGACCTGGCTGGACGACTACGCGCTGTTCATCGCGCTCAAAGGCGAGTTTGGCGGGCGCCCCTGGGTCGAGTGGCCGGCCCCGCTGGCCCTGCGCGATCCAGACGCCATCGCCCAGGCCCGCGAAACATACGCCGACCTGATCCGCGAGCATCAGTGGCGCCAGTGGGTCTTCGACCAGCAGTGGTCGGCGCTGCGCCGCTACGCCTCGGAAAAGGGCATCCGCCTGTTCGGCGATCTGCCGATCTTCGTCGCGCACGACAGCGCCGATGTGTGGGCCAACCGCGAACTGTTCTACCTGGACGAAAAGGGGCAGCCTACCGTGATCGCGGGTGTCCCGCCGGACTATTTCAGCGAGACGGGCCAGCGTTGGGGCAACCCGCTCTATCGCTGGGACCGGATGCGCGAGGACGGGTATGCCTGGTGGATCCGGCGCTTCCGGGCGGTGTTCACCACGGTGGACATCGTGCGGATCGACCACTTCCGCGGCTTCGAGGCTTACTGGGAGATCCCCGCCGAGGAAGAAACGGCTGTCAACGGGCAGTGGGTGCCCGGCCCCGGCGCGCATTTCTTCCACGTGGTCCAGCGCGAGCTGGGCGAGCTGCCGATCATCGCCGAAGACCTGGGTGTGATCACGCGCGAGGTCGAGGAACTACGCGATCAATTCGAGCTGCCGGGGATGAAAGTGCTCCAGTTCGCGTGGAACAAGCCCACCAACCCCTTCTTGCCGCACAACCATGTCGTCAACTGCGTGGTCTACAGCGGCACGCACGACAACAATACCACGCGCGGCTGGTGGGAAGAAGAGGTCGATGACGACACGCGGCGCTTCATGAGCGATTACCTCGGCCACGAGATTCAGGACCCGGTCTGGACGCTGATGAAGGTCGGCATGCGCTCGGTCGCGCACACCTTCATCATGCCGCTGCAAGATGTGCTGGGGCTGGGTCCCGAAGCGCGCATGAACACGCCCGGCAAGCCCGCCGGCAACTGGACCTGGCGCTTCACCGAGGACATGCTCAACCACCGCGCCAATCCCGCGCTTGCCCACCTGACCTGGCTCTACCAGCGCCGGGCTGACCAGCAGGAAAAAGAATACGGCGACGTTGCGGTCCAGAAATAAGCTTGCGTCGGCCACCGTCTCCGCAGGAGTCGACATGCGTCGGCTCCTGTTGTTTTTCTCTCAGCGACAGGGGCAGCCTGGCAGGACACCCGCCGTGCGAGCCGGTTGTGAGACGAGAAATACTTGCAGTATAATAAAGGATTAACACTTCGCCGCGCTTCGAGAGGAGCCGTAGCATGCATTTGACTGATCGCCTGGCCTTTGCCCGCGGCGACCGCCCGGCAGATATTCTTCTGACCAACCTGCAACTTATCAACGTCTTCACCGGAGAAATTTATCCCACCGAAATCGCCATCGCCGGCACGCACATCATCGGCGTGGGCGAGGGTTACCAGGCGCACCAGACGATCGACCTGGGCGGGCGCTACGTCGCGCCAGGGCTGATCGACGCGCACGTGCACATCGAGAGCAGCATGTGCACCCCGCCCGAGTTTGCCCGCGCCGTCCTGACGCACGGCGTCACCACCGTCATTACCGACCCGCACGAGATCGCCAACGTGCACGGACTGGAAGGGGTGCGCTTTATGCTCAACGCCGCCAAGTGGGGGCCGCTGAGCATCTACGTCATGGCGTCAAGCTGTGTCCCGGCCACCCACATGGAAACCGCCGGGGCCACGCTCGACGCCGCCGACCTCGAGATCCTGCTGGGCAGCCGCTGGGTGATTGGGCTGGCCGAAGTCATGAACTATCCGGCGGTTGTCGCCGGGCATCCCGAAGTCATGACCAAGATCGACGCGTTCGCGGGGCGCGTGCTGGACGGGCACTGCCCCGGCCTGACCGGCCACGACCTCAACGCCTACATCGTGGCGGGCATCCAGAGCGACCACGAGTGCACCACCATCGACGAGGCCCGCGAGAAGCTGCGCAAAGGGATGTATGTCTTCATCCGCGAGGCGACCAACGCCCAAAACCTGCGCCCGCTCCTGCCGTTGATCACCCCGGAAAACAGCCGCCGCCTGTGCTGGTGCACCGATGACCGCCAGCCGGCGGACCTGCTCGACGACGGCTCAATCGACCACATGATCCGTGTGGCGATCCGCGAAGGCGGGATCGACCCCATCACCGCCATCCGCATGGGCACGCTCAACACTGCCGAGGCGTTCCGCCTGGCGGACATTGGCGCCATTGCGCCCGGACGCCGCGCCGACCTGTTCGTCTTCTCGGACCTGGCCGCGCCACAGGCCGAACTCGTCTTGCGCAGCGGGCAGGTCGTGGCGCGCGAGGGCAAGCTGCTGGCCCCGCTGCCAACGCCGGACACGCGGCAGCTTCCCCCCTGTGTCAATATCGACTGGTCGAAGATAGATTTCCGCATTCCGGCCCAGGGGCGGCGCATCCGTGTGATCGGCAGCATCCCGAACCAGCTTATCACCGAGCACCGCGTGCTGGATGCGCGCCTGGAAGATGGCTGCGCCGTGGCCGACCCATCACGCGATCTGCTGAAGATGGTCGTCATCGAGCGCCATCTGGCGACGGGCCGCATCGGCAAAGGGTTCATCCAGGGCATCGGGCTGCAGCGCGGAGCAATCGCGGGCACAGTCGCGCACGATCACCACAACCTGATCGTGATCGGCGTCGACGACGTCAGTATGCGCACCGCCACGCGAGCCGTCGAGCAGATGGGCGGCGGGCTGGTGGCGGTCGACGGCGAGCAGGTGCTGGCCGAACTTCCGCTGCCTGTCGCCGGGCTGATGAGCACTGCGCCCATTCACCAGGTGCGCGCCGGGCTGGATCGTGTGCTGGATGCAGCCCGCAGCGTGCTCGGCTCGCCGCTGCACGACCCCTTCATGGCGATGGCGTTCATGGCGCTGGAAGTCATTCCCAGTCTCAAACTGACTGACCAGGGCCTGGTCGATGTAGACCGCTTCGAGATCGTCGATCTGTTCGTGGACTAGCGGTTGCGGTGAACTTTGCAGAGTGGACCGTGAGGGAAAGCCAGCGCCGCGTGCAGGGGCGCAGCTTGCCGCGCCCGTGCGAAATGCAGGGACAAACGCGCAGCAGTGGAGCAGCGGGCGTTGCCCGCATCGCCCCTACGAGAACATCCCAGATCGCCGCTTCCCGTCAAGCGCATCACATGCTTTGGCGGGCGGCGCACGACCCGGCGGGTGCCTGTCTGGCACGGCCACATAGTCAAAGCGCCTAATCCGGCTGGCACTTCATTTGGTGCCGTTTGACATTTTCTTTTGCGCGTTTTTCCACTAAACTGAATAAGAGTGAAGGCGCGGTGTGTCTCGCGCACTCGAACTTAGTCCGGTTATTTCAAGGAGAAGCGTATGCTCAGAAAATTGTCTGTGCTGGGCCTGTTGGTGGCCGTGGCGCTGGGCGGGTTCGCCGCCGGTGCGCCGAGCGCCACCGCACAGGACGAGGGGATCATTTTCGGTGTCATTCTCGTCGGACCCAGGGATGACCACGGCTGGAGCGAGGCGCACTACACCGCAGGGCTATACGTCGAAGAGAATCTGCCTGGCGCCAAGATGATCGCACTGGAAAGCCTGAACTCGGCAGCCCGCCCTGAGACTACGCTCGACCAGGTGGTCGAAGACATGGTCAACCAGGGCGCCAAGCTGATCCTCACCACCTCGGCGGACTTTGAGGTGGATACGACCGAGGTCGCCGCGCTCTATCCGGACGTGGTCTTCATCAACATCTCCGGCGACGACGCCCTGTGGGGCATCGCGACGGACAACCTCGGTAACATCATGGGTCAGATGGAATACGGCAAGATGATCGCCGGTTGCGCCGCCGCGCTGAAGACCCAGACCGGCTCGATCGCCTATGTCGGCCCGCTGATCGACCCTGAGACAACCCGTCTGGTCAACTCAACCTACCTCGGCGCGCGGCACTGCTACGAAACCTACCGCGGCCTGGACCCGGACGATCTGCGCTTCCAGGTGACGTGGATCGGCTTCTGGTTCAATATCCCCGGTGTCACGCTCGACCCGACCGAAGTCGTGAATGGCTTCTTCGACGGCGGCGCCGATGTGGTGATCTCCGGCATCGATACCACCGAGGCCATCGTGGTGGCGGGCCAGCGCGCGGCTCAGGGTCAGACCGTGTGGGCTATCCCCTACGACTTTGAAGGCGCCTGCGCCGAAGCGCCGGACATCTGCCTGGGCGTCCCGTACTTCCACTGGGGTCCGGTCTATCTGGAGACCGTCCGGCAGGTCATGGAAGGGACCTGGGAGCCGTCGTGGATCTGGCGCGGCCCCGATTGGGACGACATCAACAACCCCGAAACGACCACCGTCGGCTTCATCTATGGCGACGGCCTGACCGATGAAGAAAAGGCGATTCTGGACGAGTTCATCGCCCAGCTCGCGGCAGGCGCCAAGGGTGAAGAAGGCGGGCTGAACCTGTTCACCGGCCCACTGTATTTCCAGGATGGCTCGGTCTACCTGGAGGAAGGCGAAGTCGCCACACCCAAGCAGATCTGGTTCGCCGCCGCCAACGCGGATGAGGCGACCACGCCGGATGAGGTCAACCCGCCGCAGCTCCTGCAGGGGATTATCGGGACCAGCCAGTAAGACGCAGCAAATCGCAGCAGGGGGAGAGGGTGAGGTTGCCCCTCTCCCTTCTTTCTCACCAGAGCCTGGCGCGACGTGAACGCACACCCTCGCAGCATTCGCGAACCGTCGCCTGAAGGAAGAAACCAATACTTTTCGATGCACGTTGAACTTCGCAATATCAGCAAAACTTTCGGGCGGGTGCGGGCCAATGAGGACATCTCGCTGAGCTTCAGCGCAGGCCGGATCTATGCGATCCTGGGCGAGAACGGCGCCGGTAAAAGCACGCTGATGAAGATCATGTCCGGCTATCAGTCGCCGGACAGTGGGACCATCCTGATCGACGGGCAGCCTGTCACGTTCAAATCCCCGACCGACGCCATCGCGCACGGAATCGGCATGCTGTACCAGGATCCGCTGGATTTCCCGCCCTTTACCGTGCTGGAGAATTTCATCGCAGGCCGGCCGGGCGGCTTCTTCCCCGACACGGCGGCGGCGCGGCAGACGCTCATCTCGCTGGCCGAGCGCTTCGGCTTTCATCTCGACCCAGACCGCTACGTGGACATGCTCACCATTGGCGAGCGCCAACAGCTTGAGATTCTGCGGCTGCTCTCGCTGAATGTGCGCGTCCTGATTCTCGACGAGCCAACGACCGGCATCTCCGCCGAGCAAAAGAGCGCCCTCTTCAATGTCCTCAAATCGCTGGCGCGCGACGAAGGGATGACGATCATCCTGGTGTCGCACAAGCTTGAAGACGTCTTGGAGCTGTGCGACGAGGCCTATGTGCTGCGGCGCGGGCGCTACGTCGGCCACAAGACGATTCCCTGCCCGATCGGCGATCTGGTCGAGCTGATGTTCGGCAAGATCGTGGCGCGCCAGGAACGCCCGCCGGCGACGTTTGGCGAGCCGGTGATGATCATCGACGACGTCTGCCTCTCCAGCCATCGCCTGAGCGTGCACAATGTCTCGCTGACCATCCGCGCGGGCGAGGTTATCGGCCTGGCCGGGCTGGATGGCAGCGGCCAGGCGGAGTTTATCCGGTCGTGCGCCGGGCTGCTCACACCCGAGCGCGGCACCATCCGGCTGAACCATCTCGACCTCACGCGCGCGTCCTACCACCGCGTCGCGGAAGCGGGGGTCGCCTTCCTGCCCGCGGGCCGCCTGGAAGAAGGGTTGATCCGGGGCATGACGCTGATGGAACATTTCGCGCTCACGCAGCCGGGCAAAGCGCCGTGGGTCAACTGGATGCGCGCCTGGCAAACCACCGCTGAGCGCATTCAGACGTTCAACGTCAAAGGGCGCCCCAACAGCCCGATCCAGACGCTGTCCGGGGGCAACCAGCAGCGGTTCGCACTGGCTTTGCTGCCGGAGAACCTCAAGGTTCTGCTGCTCGAACACCCGACGCGCGGGCTGGACGTCGAAAGCGCGCTGTACATCTGGGAGCAGTTGCTCCAGCGGCGCGCCAGCGGCACGGCCATCGTGTTCATCTCCGCCGAGCTGGATGAGATCGTCGCCTACAGCGACCGGATCCTGGTCTTCTTCGGCGGGCACGTCACGCTGGTCGATGATCCGGCCGATATGAACACCACCCGGCTCGGCGAGCTGATCGGAGGGAAGCTGGCGCGATGACGAGCATACCGGAGGAACGCACCTATCCGCCCCGTCCGCCGGCGATGGTCCGTCCGAGTCGCTCGCTGCTCTGGCGCTGGGTTGTGGACCTGATCCCGACGCTGATCACACCCTTCATCGGGATCGCCGCCGCGCTGGGGCTGGTAGTCCTGATCCTGGAATGGCAGGGCGCCGATCCGCGCCTGGCGTGGCAGTTCCTCTACGACGGCACGCTCGCCACCGCCGCCGAGCGGGCCGACCTGATGTCGTATTGGATGCCCCTGGCGATCACCGCGTTCGGCCTGGTTCTGACCTACAACGCCGGGCTGTGGAACATCGGGGTCGAGGGCCAGATCATCGCCGGCGCCATCGGCGCGACCTGGGCCGCGCGCCTCTTCGCGGAAGGCGAGGGCTGGCGCGCGCAGATCACGCCGCTGGGGCACGGCTGGGTGCTGCTGCTGTGCTTTGTGTTCGCGGCAGGGGCGGGTGGTCTGTGGGCGCTGCTGGTGGCGTTGCTGAAAACACGCGGCGGCGTCAATGAGATCTTCGGCGGTGTGGCGCTCAATTTCATCATTCAAACCTTCAACATGTACCTGGTGTCGAATGGCGGGCCGTGGCAGCCGGTCGGCAGCCGGGCGACCGAAACCGCCGCCTTTCCCGAGGTGGCGCGGCTCTCGTCCTACGGCGGCTTCCGCCACCTGAGCCTGACGCCGATCTACATCACCACGGCGGCGTTCATTTTGCTGGTCCTGATCATGTACGTGTCGCGCTGGGGGCTGCAACTGCGCGCGATGGGCAAGAATCTGCGCTCGGCCTTCTTGCTCGGCGTGCACACCGAGCGCAACGTGCTGATGGCGATGATGCTGTGCGGGATGATGGCCGGCCTGGCGGGGTCTTTCCGCGTGCTCGGCCCATACGTCACGCGCGCCAAGCTGACCGCGAACCCGTCGGGCGGGATCGGCTTCCTGGCGATCCTGGTCGTGCTGCTGGCCGCGATGTCCGCCCTGCTGACGCCGTTTGTCTCCTTCGCCTTTGCCATGCTGTCCAAAGGCGGGCAGAAGATCGAGAGCGGCTTCCAGTGGAGCGATCCGCCGATCAATCTCGACCGGTCGCTGGTCCGCGTGTTGCAGTCCGGCATTGTGCTGATGGTGGTGCTGGCGTTTGGCGTGCGCAACCGCTACTTCCCGCCGCGCAGCGCCCAGGCCGCGGTCGATGAGGACGAAGAGGTCGCCCGAACGTGACGCGTTGGCCAAGCATGAGAGGCAAGCCTGTAAGGAAAGTTAGCCGTCTATGACCGGTCTGGAAAGCACACTCAGCGGCATCATCCGCGCCGCGGCCCCCATCGTCATCGCGGCCCAGGGCGAGTTGATCACCGAGCGATCGGGCGTGATCAACCTGTCGCTGGACGGCACGATCATGCTCTCGGCCATGACAGCCCACGCTGTAACCCGCATCACGGGCAGCCTGACGCAGGGCGTCCTGGCGGCGATGGCCGTCGGCGCGGGAATGGCGTTTATCGTGGTCTTTTCGAGCATTGCGCTGCGGCTGAATCAGGTGGCGGTCGGCTTCGTGCTGACCATCCTCGGCGCGGATCTGGCGATCTTTCTCGGCAAGCCGCACTTCAACCAGGTTGGGCGCGAAATCCCGCACATGCCCATTCCCATGCTCAAGGATATCCCGCTGCTGGGGCCGGTGCTGTTCAACCACAACATCCTGATCTACCTGAGCCTGATCCTGGTCGCCGCGATCACCTTCTACATCTACCGCACGCGGCCCGGCCTGACCTTGCGCGCCATCGGCGAGCAGCCCGAAGCGGCGTTCGTGCGCGGGACGCCGGTCAACGTCTTGCGCTACGCCTACACGATGATCGGCGGGTCGCTGGTGGGGCTGGCCGGGGCGACCTACTCGCTTTCGGTCAAGCTCGGCTGGCGCGAAGACCTCAGCGGCGAGGGCTGGATCGCGCTGGCGATCGTGATCTTCGGGCTGTGGATCCCGGCGCGTGTGGCGCTGGGCGCCTTTTTCATCGTCGGCCTGCGCTCCATCGCCATCGATTTGCAGAGCAGCCGGGTCATCGACCTGCCGGCGCAGATCGTCAACATGCTTCCCTGGTTCCTGATGATCCTGACCCTGATGGTCGCCACCAGCGGCGTGCTGGAGCGGGTCGTCCGCTATACACCGGCGCGTTTCCAGCCGGCTGCCCGGCGCTTCTTGCGGGCTGGTCCGCCCGCGGCGCTTGGCCGACCCTTCGAGAAGCACTAATCTCGGCGCCCAGGTTCGACCGCCTGGGCGCTGCATTTTCCCGTCATGTCGATTTTTTGCGTTTTTTGACATGAGATGGGCATTATTTCATCACACGGCAACAACAGTGCTGTCGCATTCCTCTTCTCCGAGACAATCATCTCTGCTGAGCGAACATGAGCCGCCTGATCGCCCCGTGTGAGGCGAACCATACACAGCCAAGGGATAATGTCGTGCAAATCTTGAAAGATCGTATTCGCGCTGAAGGGGTCTATCTGGGAGACGGTATCCTCAAGATCGACGGCATCCTCAACCACCAGATGGATCCTAACCTGATCCGGGCCATGGGCGAGGAGATCGCCGCCCGGTTCCGCGACCTTCACCCGACACGCATCCTGACCGCCGAAGTGTCGGGCATCGCCCCGGCGCTGATGGCCGCGTTGGCGCTGAACGTGCCCATCGTCTACGCGCGCAAGTCCAAGCCGGTTACCATGTACGGCCCGGTGTTCCTCGAAACCGCGCCCAGCCATACCAAGGGCGGCGAGACGCATCTGCTCGTCGCTGCCGAGTATCTGCCCCCCGGCGAGCGCGTGCTGATTGTGGACGACTTCCTCGCCAGCGGCAAGACACTGCTGGCGCTGGCCCGCATGGTGGCCGAGGCGCGGTGCACGCTGGTCGGCGTGGCGACCGTCGTCGAAAAGAGCTTCGAGGAAGGCCGCGCGCGCCTGCTGGAAAAGTACAACGTCCGGGTCGAGTCGCTGGCGATCATCACCTATCTGGACGAGCACCGCATCGAGTTCGCCGACGATCAACCACACCAGCCGGGAGACTAAATGGCACGCATCGAAGCAGGCGGGATCGTCATCCTCGACTACGGATCGCAGACGGCGCAGTTGATCGCGCGGCGCGTGCGCGATCTGAACGTCTTCGCCGCGCTGCTGCCCTTCGACGCCACACTCGACGACGCCGGGCGCGAGGTGCCCGACTTCCGCGGCATCATCCTCTCCGGCGGCCCGGCCAGCGTCTACGAGCCGGACGCGCCCGGGCTGCCCGGTTGGGTGCTGGAGTGTGGCCGCCCGGTGCTCGGCATCTGCTACGGGATGCAGCTTCTCACCCAGGCGCTGGGCGGGCGCGTCGCCGGGGCGCAACAGCGCGAGTACGGCCAGGCAGCGGTTGAGGTCGTCGAGCGGGGCGCGCTCTTTGCCGGGCTGGACGCAACACAGACGGTCTGGATGAGTCACGGCGACCGCATCGAGCGCCCGCCAGCGGGTTTTCGCGTGCTGGCGCGGACGGCCAACGCGCCCTACGCCGCCATCGCCCAGCCAGAGCGGGCGCTGTACGGCATCCAGTTTCACCCTGAGGTCCGGCACACTGCGCACGGCCAGGCGATGCTGCGCAATTTTGTCCTCAACGTCTGCGGCGCGGTGGCGGAATGGACGCCCGAACACTTTATCGACGCCAGCATCGCGCGCATCCGCGAGCAGGTCGGCAGCGGGCGCGTGCTGCTCGGCATGAGCGGCGGGGTCGATTCGGCGGTGGCGGGCGAGCTGATCCACCGCGCGGTGGGCGAGCAGTTGGTGCCGGTCTTCGTCAATCACGGCATGTTGCGCCAGGGCGAGCCGGACGCGGTGCTGGAGCTGGCGCGGACGCTCGGCTGGAAGCTGATCGCGGTCGATGCCACCGAGGAATTTCTCAGCGCGCTGCAGGGCGTATCCGACCCCGAAGCCAAGCGCACCATCATCGGCGCCACCTTCGCCGGGGTCTTCGAGCGTGAAGCGGCGCGCGCGGGCCGGCTCGACTGGCTGGCGCAGGGCACCATCTACCCGGACGTGATCGAAAGCGCCGGGACCGGCCGCCCCGGCGCGCGGCGCATCAAGTCGCATCACAACGTGGGCGGCCTGCCCGAACACCTGCGCACCCGGCTGGTCGAGCCGCTGCGCGAGCTGTTCAAGGACGAGGTGCGCGCTGTCGGCGAGCGGCTCGGCCTGCCAGAAGCGATCGTGCGGCGCCAGCCGTTCCCGGGGCCGGGGCTGGGCGTGCGCTGTGTGGGCGAAGTGACCTGGGAGCGGCTGGAAACGCTGCGCGCCGCCGACGCGATCTTTCTCAGCGAGCTGCGCGCCGCCGGGCTGATGGACGCGATCGCGCAGGCGTTCGCGGTGCTGCTGCCCGTGCGCAGCGTGGGCGTCATGGGCGATAACCGCACCTACGATGAGGTGGTCGTGCTGCGCGCAGTGACAACCGACGACTTCATGACGGCGGACTGGGCGCGCCTGCCCGACGATCTGCTGGCGCGCATCAGCAGCCGCATCGTCAACGAAGTGCCGGGCGTCAACCGGGTGCTGTACGACGTGACCTCGAAGCCGCCCGCGACGATTGAGTGGGAGTAGACCCGCGCCGCACATACAAACCGCCCGCACTCGATTGAGCGCGGGCGGTGGGGTAGCGGTCCGGCAGGGCACAGCTTAGCCCGCCGGCGACGCGCCAATGATGTGCAGCGTGCCGTTCATCGCGGCCAGATTCGGCGTTAGAATCTCGGCTCCGTTCACCGTCGCGGTGTTTTCCACCGGCTCGATCTGCAGGGTCTCGCCGGTGAGCGACGTCAGCGACTCGCTCTCCCAGACATCGCCAAACTTGAGGTCGCCCTCGACGATATACCCGCGCAGCCAGTTGGCCAGCGCCTCGGTGTCGCTCCCAAAGCGGCTGCGCGCCCCCTCAACGGCGAAGTCCGCAGGCGCGAAGACGGTGTACGGGCCTTCCCCGGTCAGCTCATCCGCCACGCCCGTTTCTTCCAGCGCCTGCACAAAGGGGACCAGCAGATCGCTGGCGCGGGCCGCGTCCAGCAGCGTGCCCGGCGCTTCCAGATCGCCGCGCGCCATCAGCAGCTCGGCGAAGCGCGTCTCGTCCATCACCAGCGCCGGACCTTCCGCGCCCTCAACCACCGCGAGCAGGTAGTAGCTGGTCTCCACGATCTTGACCTCATCCAGCTCGCCGATCAGGTTGTCCGGCTCGCTAGTCGGGTAAGCGGAAAAGATGTAGGTCCCCGCGTCGACCAGCGTCGATGTGTCGCTGCTCAGGCCGTCGGCGTTGCCGGGCGGAGCCAGCTCGGTCACGAACGGTACGCCGTCGCGGTCGAAGTTCACGCGCGTCTCACCGCTCAGCGCGTTGACAAACGTCATCATGGCCGTGCCCGGCATCATATCCTGCGCCGGAATCTCGACCGGGAAGGCACGCAGCGTACCCGCCTCTGCCGAGCCGGTCACCACGAGCGTGATCCACTGGCCGGGCAGCAGCTCGACATCCAGCGGCTCAATCGCGCCGGTGTCAGGGGTTGCGCCGGTGTCCACTACAGCGACGCTGTGCGTCCCGGCAGGAACCGCTGTCCACGCGCTGACGGCGTCGGCTTCCAGATTGGCCGTCTCGCCCGGCTCGTCATCAACATACAGATCGACACCGACGCCGTCGGTGCGGAAGTTAGCCGTACGCAGGTACGCGCGGTTTTCAGGATCGATTTCGTCGCCGCTCTGCGCCGCCGCGCCCGGCGCGAGGATCGCAAGAGCGGTTAAGACTGACAACAGCATCACGAGTGATTTCCGCATAGCCATCTCCTGTTTCTTGAACGTTCCGTCTCATCAGGTACACCCACGCCAGATACTAAATGCGCGTTGGCGCGAAAACATGAGAAACCCGGCCCGTTTTGGGCCGGGATAACTGGTGCCGGGGGCGTAGCCCGGTTGGCCTACACGCCGCGCCCCGGCCGGTCAAAGCCGCGTTCAAGGTATGTTAAAATGCCTATAGAGAGAAAGAGAGGTGCGCGTGGAAACCTTCGAGCCAGCCTATCGCGCGCTCCTGCAATCAGGGGAGTTCGCGCAGCGCGTGGCCCAGGCCGAGCAGGCGCTGCGCGACTGTGACCTGTGCGCGTGGGCGTGCCACGTGGACCGCACGCAGCGCGTCGGATTCTGCCGCACGGGCAAGGACGCGATCGTCAGCAGCGCCTTTCCACACATGGGCGAAGAAGACCCCCTGCGCGGCTGGCGCGGCTCCGGGACGATCTTCTTCGCGCAGTGCAACCTGCGCTGCCAGTTCTGCCAGAACTACGAAATCAGCCAGCTTGGCGAGGGGACGCCGGTCAGTGTGGAGCGGCTGGCGGCCATCATGCTGCGCCTGCAAGAGCTGGGCTGCCACAACATCAACTTCGTCTCGCCCAGCCACGTCATCCCGCAGATTGTCGCAGCGGTCTATCTGGCGGCGCAGCGCGGGTTAAACATCCCCCTGGTCTACAACACCGGCGGCTACGACTCGCTGGCCGGGCTGGCGCTGCTGGACGGGATCATCGACATCTACATGCCCGACATGAAGTACGCAGACGCCGACATCGCGCAGCGTTTCTCAAAGATACGCGACTATCCCAAGCATAATCAGGCCGCCGTGCGCGAGATGCACCGTCAGGTCGGCGATCTGGTGCTGGACGAAAACGGGATCGCCCAGCGCGGGCTGCTGGTGCGCCATCTGGTGCTGCCGGACGGGCTGGCCGGAACCGCGGAAATCGTCCGCTTTCTGGCCGAGGAAATTTCGCCCAATACGTACATCAACATTATGGGCCAGTATCACCCCGCCTGGCGCGTCCGGGAGCGCGACATCGCGCCGCTCAACCGCCCTGTGCGCCGCGACGAGGTCGAGGCCGCCCGCGCGCTGGCCGAGCAGGCCGGGCTGCGGCTGGACCGGCGGCGGAGCGCGCTGATCTGGTTCTAGGCCGGGTCGGCGCTGCACCACCAGCACCGCCAGAAACAGCGGAGCGCAACAAAAAGCAGCGGGGGACGAAGCCACGCCCCCGCTGCTTCTTGCTGCGTGATCGCGTCTTGAGCAGCCTGATCGCTGCTTTTCGCTATCCGCTCAGTCGCAGTTGTCCAGATCGCGCCACTTGGCGACCGCATCCTCGACGATCAGCTCGGACGCGCCCGGCTCCAGCGCCACCTTGAGCCGCCGGTTGGCGATCTCCTCGCACTCCGGCCCTTTCTCGACCGCTTCCCATGTGCCGCGCACGTACTTGTACTCGACCGTCGCGCCCTCAGCCAGATCGAGCGTGATAGTCCAATGCGTGGAGTCGATCTGCTCCATCACCAGCCCGGCCGGGTCCCAGGTCGGGTAGCCGGTGCCGAAGCTGCCCGCGATGTACAGAGCGCCCTCGCCGGTCTCGGTGTAGTCCGGCACGGTCACGTTGAACGTCACCGAAACGATAGGCCGCTCGATAACCACTTCCTCGGCCACGGTCTGCGCGGATTCGTTGTAGGCGGTATCGACCGCGGTCACGGCGTAGGTGTGCCGCTTGCGGAAGAAAGCGTCCGTATCGGTGAAGCGCAGCGCGTCACCGGCGGAGACTTCCGCCATCAGCGTTTGCTCGCCGCCGCGCACCGTGCGATAGACGCGGTAGAAGGCGACATCTTCGGACGGTGAGGCGTCCCATTCCACCTGCACGCCTGCCGTGGTCGCACGCGGCACACGCACCGCCGCCGGGGGTTCAGGCGGAGTCGTGTCGTCCGGCGGCTCAACCGTCAGCGGCGGATAGAGGCCACCGGGCAGCGTCACGATCTGCCAGCTTTCGCCGGCGTTGGTGCTGAAGCGCGCCACGCCGACATAAGCCCCTGCCGCCGCCGGCTGGAATGCGGCGCTGTAGACGTCCGCGCCGTCCAGTTCGCCGGCGTAGGTCATGGGCCGCCAAACCGCGCCCGCCAGATCCGCGCCTTCGGGCAACAGCGCCGCCTCGGCGCGCACGCCCTCAGCCGGTCCGCCCGCCTCGGTTTCGCCCTCGATGCGGATCGCCGCGCTGACATCAGCCGTGTTGCCCACGCCCAGCACCAGCGACAGCGGCTCGGCCGTCTCGAGGCGCACGCCGTCCCGCACGAAGAACGTCTCCGCAATCGCCGCGCTGGGGATCGCCAGGGCCGGCTCGCTCAGCGCGCCGGGCAGCCCGTCTGCGCCTACCGCCGCCACCCTGTAGAAATAGCGATAGCCGTTAACCACCGACGCATCGACGTACGACGCTTCGAGGACCGGCTGCTCGGTAATGCGCTCGAACCCGCCCATCGCCACCGGACTGCGATAGATCAGGTAGCCGCTGGCTTCCGGTTGGGCCTCCCACGCCAGCGACACCGCGCCCGGCTCGCCTGTTGCGCTCAGATTGGTGGGAGCCTGAGGCATGCTGAACGGGGCGAAAGCGGTCCCGGCCCAGACGTTGCCGCTCAAGGCAGGCACGGTGACGCTGACCGGTTCCGGCCCGACGGTGATCGTCTCGCCGCCGAAGGCCGGTTCCAACGCCAGATCGCGCGCGACCAGCCCATCCAGCGCCAGCTCGACCGTCCGGTCCTGCTGGCTCTGGTTGATCACCACCAGCGCCGCGTCGCCCGCCAGGGGATCCACCCGCAGATAGGCCAGCACGCCCGCGTCGTCGTCCGCCAGCAGCGTGATCCGCTCGCCCTCGCGCAGGGCCGGATGCCCGTTCCGCAACGCGCCGAGCGTCTGGTAGAACGCCAGCATATCCTCGTCGCGGCTGTAAGCGTCGCCTTCCTCGTCCGGCCAGGGATAGGGTGCGCGGTTGTACGGGTCGTCTTGCAGGTTGCCGCCGCTATCCGGCAGGCTTGGCGCGTCCAGCGCGATCTCATCGCCGTAGTAGACCGTCGGCGCGCCAGGCAGGGTGAACTGCACCAGCGCCGCCAGCTTGAGCCGCGCCGGGTCGTCGCCCACCACAAAGAAGGCACGCGACGTGTCGTGGCTGCCGAGCAGGTTCATCATGGCGTGGTAGGCCTGGGGCGGGTAGTCCTCGGCGATGGACTCGATCAGCGCGTCGAGCGCGGACGGTTTCAGGGGCCGGATGATGTTGTCGCCGCTGGCGTCGTTGTCGGTGAAGATCGCGTCGCGGGCGAAGCCCAGGATACCCCGCCGCAGCCGGTAGTTCATCACGGCGTCCCATTCCGCGCCGTTCAACCAGCGCGAAGCGTCGTGCCATTCCTCGCCGATGATGACCGCCTCAGGATCCACCTCGCGCACCACGCTGCGGAAAAGCTCCCAATAGTCGTTGGCGGGGCCGCCGGGGTCGATGTCGCCCCCCACGTCCAGCCGCCAGCCGCCGATACCTTTCTCGCCCCAGTAGCGCACCACGCTGTCTTCACCCGTGATGAAGTACGCGCGCACGGCGGGGTTGGTGTTGTCGAGCTTGGGGATCGACTCGAACCCGGCCCACGAGACATAGTACGACAGTCCTTCCTCGCCCCCGTCGCAGACGGCCCGCTGCGGCCCGCGCGGCTCGACGAAGTAGAACCAGCCGCGCCAGGGAGAGTCCACGCTCTCGCACGCGCCCACCACATCCGGGAAGCGGTTGTAGCGGTCGAAGAAGGCGCTGTCGCTCGACATGTGGTTGAACACCCCATCGAGGATCAGCCGGATCCCGCGCGCGTCGGCCTCGGCGACCAGCCGCTCGAAGTCTTCAAGCGTGCCGAGCATGGGGTCGATCTTCAGATAGTCCGCCGTATCATAGCGGTGGTTCGAGCGCGCCTCGAAGATCGGGTTGAGGTAGATCGCGGTGACGCCCAGCCCGGCCAGATAGTCCAGCTTCTCGGTGATGCCGGCCAGGTCGCCCCCGAAGAAGTCCGACCCCCAGATGTTCTGGAACTCGCCCGGCGCGCGCGGGTTGACCGGCGGCTCGTTCCACGTCTCGTGGAAGATCAGCGGCAGCTCGCCGTAGAACGTGTCTGCGCCATCGACCGGATCGTTGGCGGGGTCACCGTTGCGGAAGCGGTCCGGGAAGATCTGGTAGACAACCGCGTTGCGCATCCACTCCGGCGTATCATACGCCGGGTCGTAGACCGTGATCTGATAGCTGAGGTCCGGGCTTTGGGTGTAGACCGCGCCCGGTCCGCCCTCGTTCTCGGCCAGATAGGGGCCGTCGCCGTTCAGGCGCTGATCGTCCTCATAGTAGAGGGTCTGGCTGCCACGCGTGACGATAAAGCGGTACCACAGAATCGTCGGCGCGTCGCCCACCTCAATCGCGGCTTCCCACAGGTCGTAGCCGTCCGGCGTCGTAGCGACGACCGCCATCGGGATCAGGTCCTGCCGGTCGCGCAGGGTGTTGTAGAGGCGCACCGTGGCGCTGTCGAGGTCGCCTGCGGCGGCCCGCAGCCGGAGCAGGACCGTGCTGCCGAAGGGTGCCGCCCCGCCGGGCGTGCGGTACAGGTCGCTGCGGCTATCGTGCAGCAGCGCCTGTGCATCGATCCCATCCTGCGCGCGGGCGCTCAACAGGCCCAGCGGCAGCAGCGCGGCGATTAGCAGCGCCAGAAACATCCCATGAAACACTTTTCGCTTCATCCCGCTAAAACCATCCTTTCCACATTCTCGCGATCGTCGCGGCCTGTCGGGAACCGGTCCAACAGCCGCGCTGCCGCCTCAGTCCAGACAGTGACCGGGGCGGCAGCGTTTCCAGCACGTGAGAAGAAGGGCGGGCCACTATCCCTTGACCGCGCCCGCGGTCAGCCCGCCCACGATGTAATCCTGCATCAGCAGGTAGAGCACCACAACCGGCAGCGCGCCAAGCAGCGCGCCGGCGGCAAAGACGCCCCACTGCTGCGAAAACTGCTCGCCCACGAACAGGTTCAGGCCGACGGCCAGCGTCTGCTGCTGGGTGTTCTTCAACAGCGTCAGCGCGATGATGTAGTCGTTGTAGGTAGCAATGAAGGTCAGGATGCCAACCACCGCCAGGATGGGGCGCACCAGCGGAAACAGGATCTGCCAGAAGATGCGCCAGTGCGAAGCTCCGTCGATCATCGCCGACTCGTCCAGGTCGCGCGGGACCGAGTCGAAGAAGCCCTTCATCAGCCAGGTGTTGATCCCCAGCGCGCCGCCCAGATAGACCAGGATCAGGCCGCCATGCGAGTTCAGCCCAAACGAGGGGATGTAGTTCCCGATCTCCTGGATCAGCAGGAAGGTCGCCACGATCGTCAGCGAGTTCGGGAAGACCTGGATCAGAAACACGGTCAGCAGCGTCGCGTCGCGGCCCCGGAAGCGAAAGCGCGAGAACGAATAGGCCGCAAAGGTGCTGACCAGCACCGACAGCACCATCGTGATGGTGGAGACTTTGATCGAGTTCCACAGCCAGCGCGTAAAGGGGTGGATGCTGTTGTTGAGCAGCGTCTCGTAGTTCTTGAGTGTCGCGCCCCGCGGGATCAGCCCCAGGTTGACCAGGCTGTTGCGCGGGTCGACTGACGCCGAGGCGATCCAGATAATCGGGAACAGCGCGTAGGCGAGCGCCAGCAGCAGCAGGACGATCCGCACGGCAAGCTGACGCTGGCGCTGGCGCCGCCGCTCGCGCTGGATGGCGGTTCGCCCCTGACGATCGGTGGTGGTGGCTACGCTAGACATTTCTCGACGTCTCCTCCCACGACCGGGTGAAGCGGTAGTTGAAGATCGTGATCGCCGCCACCAGCAGGAAGATCACCAGCGTGATCGCGGACGCGAAGGCATAGTTCGTACCCCCGCCGGAGCCAAACGCCTGTTCATAAGTATAGGTGATCAGGATGTCCGTGTGGCCGGCGGGCACCGAGCTGTTGGCAATCGGCGGCCCGCCTTCGTTGAACAGCTCGATGACGGTGAAGTTGTTGAAGTTGTAGGCGAACGACGCGATCAGCAGGGGGCCAACCGCCACCAGCAGCAGCGGCAGCGTCAGATGGCGGAAACGCTGGAAAGCGTTCGCCCCGTCCACCTGCGCCGCCTCGTACATATCCTGCGGGATGGACTGCAACGCGCCGGTGCAGATCAGCATCATGTACGGGAAGCCCAGCCAAAGCTGGATCAACAGGATACCGATTTTGGCCCACATCGGGTCCGAGTACCAGCCCGGCGCGTTGCCAGCGCCAACAATGCGCTCCAACGTGTCGTTGATCAGCCCCAGCCGCGGGTTGAGCAGGCCGCGCCAGACCAGCGTGCTGATGAAGGCCGGTATCGCGTATGGGATCAGGATCAGCGAGCGCCAGATCTTGCGCGCGGGGATGAGCCTGTCGTTGAGCAACAGCGCCAGCGCCAGCCCCAGAGAAAACGTCAGCAACACCGTCAGAAACGCGTGCGCAATTGTCCACAGGAACACGCGCACGAACGGCCCCCGCAACCGCTGATCGGTGAGCAGCCGCTCGAAGTTATCCAGCCCCACGACGACATAATAGCCCGGTGAGAGCGTAGCCGGCAGCTCGTCGGCTGCCTCGACGCTGACCGACGCCCGATCGAGCGTGAAAGTCCCTTTCACCGGGCGGTAGATCGCGCCGGTTTCCTGCTCGACAAACGCGTCCTGGCGCTCGTCGTACAGAAAGCGTGGGCGGAAGCGCCCGGCGCGCGACGCCGAGAACGGATCGATATAGATCGGATCGTCCCGCTCGCCGAACGTCAGGGTCGGCAGCACCTGCGTGATGGCGGTGCGCTCGCGGTTGGAGAGCATCCGGTAGCCGCCAATCGTGTACGGCTGCCCGTTGATCACCACGCGCCCATCGGGCCGCGCCAGAAGCGTATCGCGCCCGTCTACAGCGTACAGCAGCAGATCGTCGCCATCCGCCGCGCGGAACAGATACGCCTGGTATTCTTTGGGCCGCCGCCCGGTGTTGTCCACAAACAGCAGCGTCCCGGGGTCGAGCGCGTAGCCTGCCGGCACTTCCGCCGGGCCGTCGATCAGGCGAATCGACACCTCGCCCACCGGATAGCCATAGTCGAGGGTATCGCGCTCGGCCAGCACGGCGGCGGCATCTTCGGGCGGCAGGTACTCGTAGCCTTCGACGCGAATCGGCGGATCGCCGTCTTCCACCCACTCAACGCCCTCGATCCCGGCCTGCTCGGGCGTGACCGGCTCGATCTCGTCATCTTCCGTCACAATGTAAGCCTGTCGATCGCTGCGGCCGACCAGCCAAAGCAGATACTTGCCGTCCTCATTGCGGAAGGGGATCGCGTCGTAGTACTGCTCTCCATCCGGCAGATAGCGGTACTCCGGCTTGGTTTCGATGCGCTCGATCACCTGGGTTTTGTTGAGCAGGTTACCGGTCGAGTAGTTGGTGAACGCCGTATAGATGGTGAACAGGGTCGGATACGCGACCATCAGCACCATCAGCGACAGGCCGGGCGAGAACCACCGGAAGGGATAGAGCTTGCGGCTCAGGAAGGCCGCGTTGACGCCGATCGTGACTACCAGAACGGCAAGGGCCAGAAACCAGACGCGATCGTCGATCAGGCGGATCAGAAACCACAGGGCAAAGGCGTCAATCAACGCCAAGCCCCCCAGGAGCAGCAAGCTGCCCGTCACCGATCCGGAAAAGAGGGCAAGGGGCCCATCGGAGCCCCTGCCCGTTTTTTTCACAGCGTTCATGACCCTCTCAGGCTCCTAAGGTCTGACGCCGTCCAGCAGCCGGCTACGACCCTTCTGTGGTTTCTTCCTGTTCCGCGGCAATCGCAGCGCGAATCTGCTCCGCCGCATCCATCAACGCCTCAGCCGGCTCAAGCTGCTGCTGGATCACAAGCTGCATGGCGGAACCCCACGCGCTCCACACCGCCGACATCTCGGGGATGGCAGGCATGGGCATACCGTTGGCCGCCGACTCGCCGAAGGCGATCAGCAGCGGGTCTTCAATTTCCTCCAGGATGGGTGCCCACGCCGGCGGACGCGGCTCGCCCTCGTACAGCGCCAGCATGGTTTCGTCGGTCGCCACGAACTCGTTCAGGAAGATCTGAGCAAGCTGCGGGTCGTCGCTGAAGGCGCTGACCATAAAGCCCTGCACCGACAGGAACGGGCGCGCCGGGCCGGCGGGGCCATCCGGGATGCGGCTGATCTCGAAGGGGACGCCCGATGCGCTGACACGCTCGACCGCCCACGGGCCGCTGACCATCATCGCCGCGTCGCCGCTTTCAAACAGCGCGTGCATCGAGTCATAGTCCAGGCCGTCAGGGGTCAGACCGTCTTCGACCATGCCGTCCAGCCATTCGAACGCCGCGATAGCGCCTTCGCTGTCGATGCCGACATCCTGCGGATCGTAGCCGACGCCTTCCTCAAAGGCGAAGACATAGCCGCCGAAGGCCGTCATCAGCGGGAAGACGTGGAAGGGGTCGTTTTCCTGAATCACATAGCCATAGGGGACCGTGCCCGCGCCCACCAGCTCCTCGGAGATAGCGCGCACATCGTCCCAGGTCTCCGGGGCATCCGGAACCAGTTCGGGGTTGCGGAAAAAGCCCAGGCTCTCGACCGAGTACGGCATGCCGTACAGGTCGCCTTCATAGGTGAAAGCATCGATTGCCGCGGGCAGGAAGTTTTCCTCGTTGGCGCCCAGGTCGATCGGGGCCAGCAGGCCGCTGGCAACCAGCTCGCCGATCCAGTCGTGCGCGCCGATGAAGATGTCCGGGCCTTCGCCCGCCGGGGCGGCGACGATGAACTGGTCGCGGATGTCGCCAAAGCCGACTTGCTGGATAACCACTTCTACGCCGTACTCATCGGCGAAATCGGGCGCCAGCCCCTCAAGGATCGGCGCGCGGTTGAGGTCTACCCAGATGGTTAGCGTCTGGCCCTGTGCCTGAACGGCCGGGCGATAGGCCACCGGGGCGACGACCATCGCGATCAGGACAATCGTAACGAGAATCCAGGAACGGTGCTTCATACGGTTCTTCCTCCACAAAATAAAATCAAGTCAGCAGTTGCAGCGAGTGCTTGCCGGGCCAGCGAGGCGGCGCCGGAATGACCCGCTCAACGGCCCGCAATCAGAGATCGCAGCGCCGTGCTCAAGGCGGGAACGCCCTCACTACCTGACCATGCAAGCTGATTCTAATGTATATCATCTGGGCAAGATCAGGTAGCATGTTTGGCTTATCCGCGTCCACAGCAGGGGCGATAATCGCGCACAACGAACCTTGCCCGCCGGGCAGACCGAGAACCCCTGCTGAGTGTACGCCGGATATTCTGTGACGGCTTGAGCAAAACGTTTATTGATCCCTGATGCGTAGGCCTCTTGATTAGACTGTACACCACTTCACGAATTCGAGCAATCCGATCATAACTCGGCTGGCGACCGGGTGTGGCAAGCCTGCGCAAATTTCGCTGGCAGAAACGTATAAGCTGTAGATAGAGGCACGGCGTGCAGACGCAAAGGGGACCGTGAAGATGACCGTTCGAGCACAGGCGGCGCTGGTGCTGAGCGCGGCGCTGCTGGGGATCGCCGCGCTGGCCGGCTGCGGAGCGGCAGCCGATGCTGCTTCCGGCGCGTTGCCGACTCTGGCTCCGACCATCACCGCGCTGCCGCCGGCAACGCCGACCGACCTCCCGCCGGTTGACCCCATCGCGCTGCCTGCCGTCGATTGGGACGATGTGGCCCGCTTCGAAGCGGCCATGCGCCCGACCTTTGCAGGGGATGTGTATCGCTTCGCGGATCGCAACCGCTACTACATCGAGGCGTCGCTCCGCTTCGAGGGCGACGTGGCGGTGATTCGCGGCGCCCAGCGCGTGCGCTACACCAACCATTCATCCGACATACTGAGCGAAATCGTGTTCCGGCTGTACCCCAACCTGCCGTCGCTGGGCGGGCGGATGGTCGTCTCGGATGTCGAGGTCGAGGGGGTGCCGGTCGAGCCGAGGCTGGCCGGGCGCCAGTCGGTGCTGATCGTCCCGCTGGCGGAGCCATTGCCGCCGGGCCAGGCGGTCGAGATCGCGATGCAGTTCATCGTCTCAGCCGAGCGCGGGATGTTCGCGTCCTACGGCGCGTTTGGCTACCAGCACAACGTCTTCTCCGGCCCGGAATGGCACCCGATGCTGTCCGTCTATGAAGAAGGGCGCGGCTGGTGGCAGGAGCGCCCGCTGCCCGCCGGCGACGCCGTCTACAGCGAAACTGGACTGTACGAGATTCTGCTGACCGTGCCGGACACGTTCGTTGTGGCGGCCAGCGGCTCCACCCTGGCCACCTATCCGGCGGGGGGCGGCCTGACCACGCATCACATCGTCAGCGGCCCCATGCGCGACTCGCTGATCGTCGCCGGGCCGGAGTTCGGCGTGATCACCGGGAACGTCGAGGATATCGCGGTCAAGGTCTACTTCTGGCCGGGGGGCGAGAGCGCCGCAGAATGGGTGCTGCAGATCGCGCTGGACTCGGTGCGTGCTTTCAACGAGGCGTTCGGCCCGTATCCGTTCGCCGAGCTGGACGTGGTCGAGACGTTCAACCTGACCGGGATCGAATACCCCGGCATCGTCATCATCGCCGACCGCAACTGGGAGCGCGGCAACGCCTTCCTGGAGATCACCACCGCGCACGAGGTGGCGCACCAGTGGTGGTACAGCCTGGTCGGCAACAATCAGGTCGAGCAGCCCTGGCTGGACGAGTCCCTGACGGCCTACTCCGAGTACCTGTATATGCGCGCGGTTTACGGCGAAAGACGCGCCCAGGAGCTCCTGGCCGCCGACGAGCGATCGTACAGCTACTATCGCGGCAGTGGCGCGCCGGATCTGCCGCTCAATCTGCCGGTGGCGTCCTACGTCGATAACAATTACGGCCTGATCATCTACGTCAAGGGGCCGCTGTTCTATGCCGAGCTGGAGCGGCTGCTCGGCACCGAGCGCCTTCTGGCGGCGCTTCAGCTTTACTTCGAGCGCCACCGCTACGAGGTCGCCCGCCCGGCGGACGTGCTGGCCGCCTTCGAGGACGCGACCGGCGAGGACCTCGACGCGATCTTCCGCGAGTGGGTCGGCGAGTTTCCCGGTCTGGACATGTCCACCGCGCCCTCGCCCGGCGGCTAAGGGGTGCCGGGCCGGTCTGCCGCCGGTTTCGTGCCGGCGGCCTTCGCTGCTATCATAGGGCACAGACCGGCGCGCGCTGCGCCGTACAGGTCGGGAGAGAAGGGGCGTGATGGAGCGGCGTGGACTTCTGCGGCTCGGCGGGCTGATCGCACTGGTGGGGGTGCTTGTCCTTGCCGGGGCTGGTATGCCCGCAGCCGCTCAGGCACCGGGCGATGAACCGCTGGCGCGCTTTGCCCCGGCCATGCTGCCGGAGTTCGCCGGCGATCTCGCCGCGCACGCCCACGCACCCCACTACACGATCGACATGGCGCTCGCGCTGACCCCCACCCAGGCGGCGATCGACGGGTACCAGCGCGTGCGCTATACCAACCGGGCGCCGGACGCGCTTGACGAGATCGTCTTCCGGCTCTACCCGAATCTGGAGTCGTACGGGGGCAAGATGTTCGTTTCGCACGTCACGGTCGACGGCCGGACCGTGACCCCCCACCTCGACCCGACCGGCACGGTGCTGCGCGTGCCGCTGCCCGGCCCGCTCGCGCCCGGCGCCGCGGCCACCCTCGCGCTGGATTACGAGCTGACCGTGTGGGAAGGGCGCGTCCGCCTCTACGCGCAGTTCAGCTATCTGGACGGCGTGCTGGCGCTGCCCAACGCCTACCCGGTCCTGTCGGTGTACGAGCCGGGTGACGGGTGGTGGGACGTCACCGATCACGCCCAGGGCGACGCCGTCTACAGCGAAACAGCCTTCTATGAGGTCACGATCACCGCGCCGGAAGACCTCGTCTTCGCCACCAGCGGGATCGAGATCGCGCAGCACGCGGGCGCCGCGGGGACGCTCGTGCACGAGTACATCGCGCCCCTGGTGCGCGACTTTGCCATCTTCGCCAGCACACACTATGTGACGCTCAGCGGCGAGCAGGATGGAACCACCATCCGCATCAGCTATGATCCGGCCCGCGTCAATGCCGAGTTCAACGCGTTCGTCGCGCTGCGCGTCACGCAGGAAGCGGTTAAGCTTTTCAACGCGACGTTCGGCGCCTACCCCTTCGCCGAGCTGGATGTCGTCCAGACGCCGACCCGCGCGGGCGGGGTCGAGTATCCCGGCCTGTTCGTCGTCGGCGACCGGCTGTGGGACGAGAACGGCGACAATTTCCTGTTCGTGATCGTCCACGAGACCGCGCACCAGTGGTGGTACAGCCTGGTCGGCAACGATCAGACGCTTGACCCCTGGATGGACGAAGCCCTGGCGCAGTTCGCCACCGCGCTGTTCATCCGCGATCTTGAAGGCGAGGCGTCGTTCGAGGCCGCAATGGAAACCTATCTGGCGCAGTACACCCGCTTCCTGGCGCTGGCGGCCAATCTCGACCGGCCGATTGGCCTGCCGGCGAGCGCCTACGACGCCACCTCTTACTATTACCTGGTCTACCAGAAAGGGCCGCTCTTCTTCGGCGCGCTGGCCGACGCCTACGGGCTTGAGGCCGTGCTGGCCGCACTGCGCGACTACTTCGCGGCGTACCGCTACCGGATCGCCGAGCCGGCGGACATGCTGGCGAGCTTTGAACAGTCGCTCGGCGCCGATCTGGACGATGTCTTTGCCGAGTGGGTGGGCGCGTTCCCGGTCGGCTGACGGCCCGCGCACGGGGCAGGCGGCGCGGTAGGCGGCGGAGCGCCGGAACGGTATACTCAATCCACCAGATGAACGGAGTGTACGGCGCCGAACACAGAGGGGAAGACCATGAAAGCAGTGTTGGCCGTATTCGAGCGTGCCGCCGAGGCACGCAAGGCGCTCGACGCGCTGGAGAAGGCGGGCGCCCCGCGCGACCAGATCAGCCTGCTCGAGTACGGGAAGGATACGACCGGCTTCGAGCGCGTGGTGTCCGAATACCGGCTGCGCGTCAACAGCGCCGACAAAAGCCCAGAGCGCACCCTGCTCGCCTTTAACGTCATCACCACGACCGACGCCGGGCGCGCGCGCGATCTTCTGCTGGCGCACGGCGCGCGCGCCGTCTCAGAGCGCGTCGAGCCGTGGCCGCACAGCCGACCGCTGCATTTCGGCTGATGTTCAGCAAACCGGGCCGCGACAGGCGACCCGGTTCGTTTGTCGTTTGCGCCGCAGACAGCTAGCTCGACGGCACCAGGCTGACTACGGTCACCCCGTCGCCGCCCTCTTTTTCGTCCCCCCGCGCATACGCCTTCACCAGCGGGTGGCCGTTGAGCCGCTCGCGAATGGCCTGGCGCAGCGCGCCGGTGCCTTTGCCGTGGATGATGCGCACA
Organism: Thermoflexus sp.; assembly: GCA_020724465.1. GTDB lineage: Bacteria > Chloroflexota > Anaerolineae > Aggregatilineales > Aggregatilineaceae > DYGX01. The sequence goes on along the minus strand of DYGX01000023.1, from coordinate 14,792 downwards.
AAGGGCAGCCCGGCCATGTACGCCGCATCGAGGTAGTCTTCCAGCGTGGGGAGCGAGTCCTCAACCGTCTGGCCGCGCAGGTCCAGCTCCAGCCCGGGTGACGCGGTGCGCGGCGGGGCGCTGACTGCCTCGCTGGCCGTCGAGCGGGCGGTGCGCTTCTTGTCGCGCTTGCTCTCGCTCTTGCTGCGATAGGCCAGGTCGTCCAGCTTGGCGCGCAGGCGCAGCCGCCCGACCTGCACCTCGGCCTCGTCCTCGCCCAACTCCATGATCTGCCCTTCGACGCCCAGCGACTGCACCCAGACCAGATCGCCCAGGCGCAGCGCGCGCTCGTCGTCCACATCGTCCGGCATCTCCACCGCCGGGACGGGCAGCTCGTCCAGATCGCCCTCGATGGACTTGACCTCGTCGGCCACCCGGCGGATCGCATCCAAAGGCTGGCCGGCAGCCGCCAACTGCTTGCGCACGCGGCGGATCTCGGCGCGCAAGGCGTCCAGCTCGGCGGCGGCTTCCTGCCGCGCCTGGGCCAGCAGCTCGCGCCGCTCGTCCTCAATCGCTTCCAGGCGCTCGCGCAACGTGTTGCGCAGCTCTTCCGCCTGGGCCTGGGCCTGGGCGGCCTGGGCGAGGGCGCGACGGGTTTCCTCGCGGGTCTTGTGGATCTCGTCGAGCAGGTCGTCGGCGATCAGGTCTTCTTCGGTCACCAGCCCGCGCGCCTTCTCGATGATGCTCGCCGGCAGGCCCAGCCGCTCGGCGATCGCCAGCGCGTTGGAGCGCCCCGGCAAGCCCACGATCAGCCGGTAGGTCGGCGCCAGAGTCTCCAGGTCGAACTCGACGCTGGCGTTGCGCACGCCCTTTTTCTCGTGGCTGTAGATCTTCAGCTCCGGGTGATGTGTGGTGACCAGAGTCGTGATCCCGCGCGCCACCAGGTCGTCGAGCAACGCGCGCGCCAGCGCCGAGCCTTCTGCCGGGTCGGTCCCTGCGCCCAGCTCGTCGAGGATGACCAGCGAGCGCTCGTTGGCCGCTTGCAAAATCTCGATGATCTGCTTCATGTGCGACGAGAACGTCGACAGCGACTGCTCGATGCTCTGCTCGTCGCCGATATCCGCGAAGACATCCTCGAAGACCGTCAGGCGCGAGCCGGGCGCGACGGGCAGATGCATCCCGCACTGCGCCATCAGCGTCAGCAGCCCAACCGTCTTCAGCGCAACCGTCTTGCCGCCCGTGTTGGGACCGGTGATCACCAGCACGTAGGTGTCTTCGTCGATGTCCACGTCAATCGGCACAACCGTTTTCGGGTCGAGAAGCGGGTGGCGCGCGGCCAGCAGGTGGATCGTGCTGCCGGGATGCGGGTACGGCGCCTGGCGAAAGCCCACCAGCTCGACCGGGTTCGCGTCGAGCGCGTCCGCGTATTTGGCCCGTGCGAAGATCAGGTCCAGCTCAGCCAGCGTCTCGACCGTGCGGACGATGTACCTCGACTCGTGCCCGACCAGCTCGCTCAGCTCGCGCAGGATGCGGCGGACCTCGTTTTCTTCCTCAAGCTGAAGCTCGCGCCAGGCGTTGTTCAGCTCGACCGTCGCCAGCGGCTCGATGAACAGCGTTGCCCCGCTGGAGCTTTGATCGTGCACGATGCCGGGGATGCGCCCCTTGAATTCGCTCTTCAGGGGGACGACATAGCGCCCGTGCCGCTGCGTGATCAGGGTTTCTTGCAGGAACTTGGCGTTCTCCGCGTTGTGCACGATGTTCTGCAGCTTGCTTTGCAGCCGGTCAAAGGCGATGCGCAGATCGCGGCGGATGGTCGCCAGCCGGGCGCTCGCCGAATCCTGCACCTGGCCGGTCTCGTCCAGCACGCGGGCGATCTCGTGCTGAACCCCGGTGCACTCTTCCAGGCGCTCGGCGATCGCGGCCAGATGGGGAAACTGGTTGCTCAGGCGGCCCACCGTGCGGCGCAGGGTGGTCGCCTGGCGCAGTGTGGCGCGGATGTCGAGCAGGGCTGCCGGCTCCAACGTGACTCCGCGCGCGGCAGACAGCACCGCCGGGCGGACGTCGCGCGCGCCGCCCATGCCGATCTGATCGTGGGTGTTCAGCAGCAGGCGCGCTTCGGTGGTGGCCTGCTGGCGCTCCTGCGCTTCGTCGAGATAGGGCGTCGGGCGCAGGCTGCGCGCCAGCTCCGCGCCCGCCGAGAACGACGCGTAGCTTGCCAGCCGCTCGAGGATTTTCGGCAGTTCCAGCGTGCGCGCCGATTTTTCGTTCATCACATGTCCGGTCCGGTCATGTGGATCGGTTGGGTTCATAGTCGTTTATCCGTCAACTACCACCCCATCAGGGGCGTCGCTCGGCTTGTGGCAATGAATAAAAACGCCGCGGCGTGTTCAGGTCCAACACCCACGGCGGCAGCGTCGCAAGAAACCGGCCGGTTTGCCCGGCAACCTAATAGGGCAATCCGGTCATGGCCCGCGGTGTGAGTGCGGCAGCAAGGACGTTATTTGCAGGTACCATCACCGGACGCCCCCTTTCTCATGTGTTCCAGCGCGAACGTCGGGCGAAGTATAGCGGCGCGCGCCTCGCTTGTCAACGGCGAGGCGCGCTTGCCAAGCGGGGCGATCCTCGCTACTGTATCTGGTGCTTGAAGCCATATCACCGCGGCACAGCGCCGCAGATGGTGCAGCGGCTATGACGCCCAGAGACAGCATCTTCTTCGACGAGTGGCAGGCGTGCCTGCGCGCGCATTACATCCACGTCATCCGAACGAACGACACGGTCACCGAGCCGACCCTGCGCCATGTGCTGCTGGCCACCGGCCTGAGCGAAGCAGAACTGGCCGCGCTGCGAGCGGAGGCACTCGGCATGGCGGATGCGCCGGAAGCGGAAACCATCGACCGCGCGCCGCTGCCGGACGCGGCCCTGGACGATCCCGCGCTCGACAGCGATCTAGACGAGGCAGCCTACGACGATACCGTGCCGGCAGGGGACACAACCGGCGAGCCGGCGCTTGAGGCGGATGTGTTCGATGACGGGTACGACCCGGACGCAGATGACGAGACGTCCGACGCCACCGGCCCGCCCCCCAACCAGCTCTCGCTGTTCTGAGGGCAGCCCCCGGCGCCGAAATCAGTCTTCCGGTGCGCCGGACCGCGTGGTATAATGGCGCGCGCGATGGACGATCTCACCTGGATGCGCGTAGCTCTGGACGAGGCGCGGCGCGCGCGAGAACACGGCGATGTGCCCATCGGCGCCGTGGCCGTGCGCGGCGGCGCAATCCTGGCGCGAGCGCACAACCGCCGCGAAGCCGACGGCGATGCGACCGCCCACGCGGAGTTGATCGCGATCCGGGAAGCATCGCGCAGCCTGGGGCACTGGCGGCTGGAAGGCGTGACGCTCTACTGCACGCTGGAGCCGTGCGCGATGTGCGCCGGGGCGATGGTCCTGGCGCGGCTGCCCAGGCTGGTCTACGGGGCGCCCGACCCCAAAGCCGGGGCGGGTGGCAGCGTGCTTGACCTGCTGAACCACCCACAGCTCAATCACCGCGTCGAGGTCACCGGCGGGGTGCTGGCCGAGGAGTGTGCCGCGCTGATCGTTGAGTTCTTCGCCGAGCTGCGCGCGCAGGGTCAAAAGTAGCGCGGCGCGCCGTTAACAATTGTATAAGCCGATACGGAGGGGTGCCGGAGTGGTTGATCGGGGCGGTCTCGAAAACCGTTGTAGGGCCTGTCCCTACCGTGGGTTCGAATCCCACCCCCTCCGCCTGTTATAGCCATCTCGACCGTGCCGACGGCCAGCTCCGCGCTGGCCGTTCGTGTTGAGCGGCGTTCGGGCGGCGGGAGATTCTTGCATCGCGCGCCGATCCCGGTAGACTGAAGCGCGTTGGCGACCCTGGCGCGCTGCGCCGCACGATTTCACGGGGGACAAGACCATCATGGACCGGTCCGACGTCAAAGACAAACTGCGCGCTTTCGTGCTGGCCGAGCTGATCCGCAACCCAGGCTACCCCCTGCAGGACGACGAGCCGCTGATCACCGGCGGGCTGATCGACTCGTTCTCGCTGGCTCATTTTGGCGTGTTTGTGGAAGACACCTTCAACCTCTACATCCCCGACACAGACCTGACCGTTGAGAACCTGGACACGCTAAACCAGATGGTTGACCGGGTGATGCAGGGCCTGGCCTGACGGCAGCCGGTTCGGGTGCCGCGACGTTCAGACGACCCCGCTGAGAGGATGCTCACCTTGGCGCAGCGTTGGATCACGCTTTACTCGCTCTTCGCGCTCGTCGCGCTCGCCGGTGCCGCCGGTCTGTCTGTGCTGCTGATCGAGCGCCCGCAGGCGGCGATCACCGTCGCTTTGCCGACCCCGACGCCCGCCCCCGCCGGGAGTGATGTCATCGCGCTGACCGGCTACGGCGCAGCACCGCCCGTCCAGGCAACCCCCGAGACTCCTCGCGTGCGCGTCTGGTGGCCGGACGAGCTGTACCCGGACACGGACGAGCAGGCCGAGGCACTTCTACAGCGCCAGCTCGACGGCTTCCGCCAGACCTACCAGAGCTACGAGCTTGAGGTGCGCCGCAAGCGTTCGAGCGGGCTGGGCAGCATCCTCTCGACGCTGCGCGCGGCGTCGCCGGTCGCGCCGGGCGCGCTGCCCGATCTCGCGCTCATGCGCCGGTCGGATATGGTGAGCGCGGCAGAAGAAGGGCTGCTGGTCCCGATTGCCGATTGGGTCCCGCCGGAGATTCTGGAGAGCAACCTGCTGCCGGGCGCGCAGGCGCTGGGCGAGGTCGACGGCACACTCTACGGCGTGCCCTACGCGCTGATCTTTACCCACAACCTGTATCGCGCGCCGGAATTCGACGAGCCGCTGCGCGCCTTCTCCGACGTGCTGCGCGAATCCCCGGCCTATCGCTTCCCCGGCGGCAGCGGCCCCAGCGCGACGGTCAATGCCACCGTGCTGCTGCAGTATCTTCACGCGGGTGGGCGGCTGGCCGATGCCAACGGCACCCCCGTGCTAGATCGCGCGCCGCTGCTGACCGTCCTGCAATATTACGCGACCGGGGTGACGCAGGGCATTTTCGACGCGGAGCTGCTGGAATACACGCAGCCGGCCGGCTATTGGACCGCTTTTGCGAACGGCGAGCTGAACCTGATCGGCATTGATTCGACCGTCTACCTCGCGCGCCGTGCGGAACTACAAGCGGTGGGCCTGGCACCCATTCCCACCCACGACGGCGAACCGATCACGGCGCTGAACGGATGGGTGTGGGTGCTGGTCACGCAGGACCCGGACCGGCAGAACCGCGCACGGGCTTTTCTGTCGTGGATGATGCGCGTCAGCCAGCAGGCGGCGCTCACCGAGGCGCTGCGGGTGATCCCGACCCAGGGGCGCGCCCTGGCGCTATGGGACGATGAAGCCTACGCGGAGTTTGCGGCGGGGCTGATCCCGCACGGCGAGATCGTCACCACGGCACAGCGCAGCGGCAGCGCGGCGGCAGCCCTGCAAGATAGCTTCGCCAATGTGCTGCGCGGCATGCCGCCCGCGGAAGCCGCCGAGGCCGCCATCACCAGCCTGATGGATTAACTCCCCTCGCCCGAAGGCGGCGCTTTTAGCGCGCGCTGGAAGAAGCGGTAGCGTTTGTAGATGCGGCCGTTGTGCGCCTCGACCAGCCGCGACATCGCCGTGTTCGTCTCCAGCACCCAGCCGCCGTCGGCGTACCGCCAGCCCATGCCGGACGCCACGTGGTACAGCTCGGCGAACATCGCCGCTTCGACGCCAATCCCGCGGTAGCCTTCTTCCACGCCCATCAGCATGATGCGGATGCGGTTGATCTTGGAGCGCACCTTCCAGTGCCACAGGACCTGGAGCAGGGTCAGGACTTCCGGCTTGCCGGGCCGCGCGTAGGCGCGGTGAAGCGGCTGGTTCATGTCCGGAATGGCGAGGATGAAGGCGATCGGCTTGCCGTGCACCTCGGCAAAAAACGCCAGCCTCGGATCAAAATACTGCCCCAGCGCCTTGACCAGCTCGTCAAGTTCCTCGTCAGAGGCCGGCACAAAGCCCCAGTTATGCTCCCACGCCTTGTTGTAGATGTTGCGGAACAGGACGAACTCCTGCTTGAGGTTCTTGCGGTCGATCGGGCGGACGGTAATGCCGCGGCGCTCGTTGTTCTTCTGCGTGATGCGAAACAGCTTTTCCAGGCGCTCCCTGGCCTGGTGGACGCCTTCGAGCGTGATGTAATAGCTGTAGAGGTCCATCACCTTCTCGAAGCCGGGCGTGTTGGCGATCAGGCGCGCGTAGTAGGGGGGATTGTAGGGCATCAGCACGACGGGCGGGTCGTCGAATCCCTCGATCAGCACGGCGCACTCGTCGTTGGTGGAGAAGGTCGCCGGGCCGCGGATCGCATCGTAGCCCAGGCCGGCCACGTAATCCGCCGCGGTGTTTAGCAGCGCGCTGGCCGCCTCTTGATCGTCGTAAACCTCGAACAGCCCGAAGAAGCCAATATGCTCGTTGTGGAACTCGTTGTGCCGGTGGTTGATAAACGCTGCGATGGTCCCCACCGGCTGCGCGCCGCGCCAGGCGATGAAATACTCGCCTTCCATGTGCTTCCAGGTGGCGTTTTTCTGGCGGTCGAGCTTGTGCTTCTGCATCGAGAGCAGGGGCGGCACCCAGTACGGATCGCCTCTGTAGAGGGTCCACGGAAACTTCAACAGCGTATCATAGTCCGCCTTCGATTCGACCCGGCGAACACGAACCGGTTCCGTCATTACGCAAACATCTCCTGGGATGCGCACCTGCGCCACTGCGGGTAATCTTACTCCCCTTGCGTGGGCCTCGCCACCGCGCCCAAAGTGGGCTGGCTGCCAGGCGCGGCTATAATAGGCGCACGGAGCGGCATGATGCGCATGAAAGGCGTAGAGACGCATGGCTCACTATATTTTGGCGCTCGACCAGGGCACCACCAGCTCGCGGGCGATTCTGTTCGACGAAACCGGGCACCCGCTCGCCACCGCCCAGCAGGAATTTCCTCAGATTTTCCCGCGGCCTGGCTGGGTGGAGCACAACCCCCACGACATCTGGCGCAGCCAGCGCGACGTGGCGCGGGCGGTGCTCGATCAGCGTGGCGTGCGCGCCGCCGACGTCCGCGCGATCGGCATCACCAACCAGCGTGAGACGACCATCATCTGGGACCGTGCCACGGGCGAGCCGGTCTACAACGCCATCGTCTGGCAGTGCCGCCGCACCGCCGCCATGTGCGACGCGCTGAGAGCCGAGGGCTTCGACCGCGTCATCCGCAACAAGACCGGGCTGGTCACCGACGCCTATTTCTCCGGCACCAAGGTCGCCTGGCTGCTGGACAACGTTCCCGGCGTTCGCTCCCGCGCCGAAGCGGGCGAGCTGGCTTTTGGAACGGTTGATAGCTGGCTGCTGTGGAACCTCAGCGGCGGCGCGCTGCACATCACCGATGTCTCGAACGCCAGCCGGACGCTGCTCTACAACATCCACACCGGCGACTGGGACGACGAGATCCTGGCGCGGCTGAACATCCCGCGCGCGCTGCTGCCCGAAGTCCGGCCCTCAAGCGAAGTCTATGGCGAGACCGCCGCGCACGTCTTCGGCGCGCCGATCCCGCTGGCGGGCATCGCGGGCGACCAGCAGGCGGCCACTTTCGGCCAGGTCTGCCTGAAGCCCGGCATGGCGAAGAACACCTACGGGACCGGCAGCTTCGTGGTGATGAACACCGGCCAGGACGGTATGCCATCCGATTCGGGCCTGCTGACCACGATCCTGTGGCAGCTTGGCGCCGGGGAGCCGGTGACCTACGGGCTGGAAGGCAGCATCTTCGTGACGGGCGCGGCGGTGCAGTGGCTGCGCGACGGGCTGCAGATCATCGATTCGGCGGCGGCAGTCGAGGCGCTGGCCGGCCAGGTCGAGAGCGCCGAAGGGGTGTATTTCGTCCCGGCTTTCGTCGGTCTCGGTGCGCCGCACTGGGATGCCTACGCGCGCGGCACGCTGATCGGGCTGACGCGCGGCACCACCCGCGCCCACATCGCGCGCGCCACGCTCGACGCCATCGCGCTCCAGACCCGCGACGTGCTGGAAGCCATGCACCGCGATTCGGGCATCGCGCTGAGCGCCCTGCGGGTGGACGGCGGCGCTTCGCAGAACAACCTGCTGATGCAGATTCAAGCCGATGTGCTTGGCGTACCGGTCGAGCGGCCGGCGGTTACAGAGACGACCGCGCTCGGCGCGGCCTACCTGGCCGGGATCGCAGTTGGGTTCTGGTCGTGCTGCGACGACCTGGAAGCCAACTGGCAGCTTGAGCGCACCTTCGAGCCGCGCATGTCGGACGCGGAACGCGAGCGGCTGATCGCCGGCTGGCAGCGCGCGGTCGACCGAGCCAGGCACTGGGAGCAGGAGACCGGCGCATGAGCGGCCAGCCGGGGCGCGGCGCTGCCCGCCGCCGGTACCTGGAGCGCGGCCCTGTCTGATGACGTCCGGTCCAGGCTGGCGCGCGATCCCGGCGCGCAGCGGGCGCTCGCCGGCCAGATCGCCGATCGCACGCTGGGGGTGCGCGGCTTCTTCGAATGGGAGTCCGACCCGGAAGATGTCTGAAGGCAGACTCTGCCCGGCGCCGGCGGAGTGACAGAGGAAAGGCTACGCCCCCGATGAGCGAGGCTTACCCGGATTTTGGGACGTTTTACCGCGAGCTGACCCGGCTGCATAGCGCGGGTCGCTATCGTGAGGCCATGGAACGCGCGGCAGGCGCTCAGCCACACTATCCGGACGACGAGGCGATTCTGCTCCACTTCCGGGCAAGCATGGCCGCCCGCCTGCACGATCCGGCGCTGGCGCTGCGCCTGCTGCGCGAGGCGCTGGACGCCGGGTACTGGTATGCGCCCGTCTTCTGGGAAAGCCCGGAGCTGGCGGCGCTGCGCGGCCTGGACGAGTTCAAGGCGCTGCGGGTTGACTCCGACCGGCGCCGCGCATCGGCGCTGGCAGCCGCCCGCCCGGAGCTGTTCGTCCACCTGCCCGAACAGGCGCGCGAGCCGCTGCCGGTGCTGCTGGCGCTGCACGGCAATCTGCACGATGGCCAGCGCGAGCTGGCGCACTGGCTCGGCTTGCTGAGGCAAGGCTGGCTGGTCGCCTCTGCCCAGTCGTCGCAGGTGGCCGGGCCGAATCGCTACATCTGGGACGACCGCCGTCAGGCCGAGCGCGAGCTACAGGCGCACTATAACGCCCTGCGCGACGAGTACCCTCTCGAAGCGGGGCATTTCGTCGTCGGCGGCTTTTCGATGGGCGCGGAGACGGCGATCGCGCTGGCGCTGCGCGGCGTGCTTCCGGCGGATGGATTCATCGCCGTCGCGCCGAGCGGCCCCTTGATCCGCGAGCTGGATGAGCACGGCGAGCTGCTGGCCGCGCCACCCCCCGACGGGCTGCGGGGCGCGATTGTGATCGGATCGCACGATCCGATGGTCGGGAACGTCACCGGGCTGGCGGACCGGCTGGAAGCCGCCGGAGTGCCGCTGCGCCTGCTGATCTACGACGGCCTGGGGCACGATTACCCGCCCGGCTTCGCCCAGCGCCTGCCGGAGCTGATCGAGTTTGTGGTGAGCGGCTAGACGGCCTGGGCGGGAGCAGCGTGTCCGAGATCGCCGTACTGGAAGGGATTGTGTCGGTCCGCGCGGCGCTGGAGTCGGGCAGCCGCCCGATTCACGCCATCCTGATCCGCCGCGACAAATGGGATCCCGGCATTGTCCGGCTGGAGCGCGCAGCGCGAGACGCCGGGATTCGTGTTGAGCGGGTCGACGCCGCTGCGATCGACGCTGCCGCCGAAGGCACGACGCACGGCGGCGTGATCGCGCAGGTCGGGCCGCGCCGGTTCGAGCCGCTGGATACCCTCGCCGACGGCGTCCGTGCCCCATTTGTCGCGATGCTCGACGGGGTGGAAGACCCGTTCAACTTCGGCCAGGCGATGCGCGCGCTCTACGCTGCGGGCGCGCACGGGCTGGTCGTTCGCCCGCGCAACTGGCTCTCGGCGGCGGGGATCGTCGCGCGGGCGTCGGCGGGGGCGTCGGAGTGGATGCCAACCGCCGTGGCGGAAACCGCGCTCGATGCGGCGGCGCACTTCCGCGCCCGCGGCCTGACCATCGCCTGCACCGCGCAACAGGGAGCCGTCTCGATCTATGAGGTAGATCTGAGCGGCCCGCTGTTTCTGGTCATCGGCGGCGAGCGGCGCGGAATCACGCGCTCGTTTCTGGAGCAGGCCGATCTGCTGCTGGCGATCCCCTACGGGCGGGCGTTTGACCAGTCGCTTGGCACGACCGCCGCGGCTGCGGTGCTGGCGTTCGAGATCATGCGTCAGCGCGCCGCGCGCGGCTGATCGCGCGACACTCCCCAGATCAGCAGCCTCGCCCCGTATAACTTTTCAGTTACGCCGATCACAGACAGGACACACCATCATGGGCCGACTTACCGCAGGCGCACTGGTTCTGACGCTTCTCGCGCTGCTAACCGGGCTGGCACCCGCCGCCGCCCAGGAGCCGCAGACGCTCGATTTCACGCTCGAACACGGCGGCCTGACCCGCAGCTACACGTTGACCGTGCCCGCGCACTACGACCCTGCACAGCCTGCCCCGCTGCTGATCGCGCTGCACCCCTTCGGCTCGTCCGGCAAAGCCCTGCGCGCTTTGAGCGGGCTGGACGCGCTGGCTGGCCAGGACGGGTTTCTGGTCGCCTATCCGGACAGCGCCGATCTGTACTGGGACGACGGTCGCCCGCGGCCCAACTGGTTCCCAGAGCCGCAACCGATCGACGATCTCGGCTTCCTCGGCGCACTGATCGACGATCTGAGCGCACGTTACGCCATCGCCACGGCGCGCGTGGCCCTGATCGGCCAGGGGACGGGCGGCACGCTGGCCTACGCGGCGGCCTGCCGGATGCCGGAGCGCTTCGCCGGAGTCGCGGTCGTCGGCGCCACCCTGTGGGATTACCACCTCAGCACCTGCCCGGCCGAGTCCGGGCCGGTCCGGCTGCTGATCGTAGCCGGCGCGCAGGATGCCAGCGCCCCGCTCAACGACCCGGACGCGCTCACCCTGGCCGAGGCGCGCCGGGTCACGCCGGTCCCCGGCGCCGAACCACGGCGCATCAATCTGGCGGGCACACTGGCGTTCTGGGCGGCACGTTTCGGCTGCCAGCCGGTGGCGCTGGTCGGCTCGGAGCAGCGCATTGTGGCATCCACCGGCCCGTGTCCGGACGGCGGCAGCGTGACGCTGGCCCTGCTGCCGGGCGTTGGCGCGAATTGGGCGCGGGCGGGCGGCTACGCGCTCAACCAGACTGGCTTCGACATCAGCGCGCTGGCGACGGATTTTCTGCTGCGGGAGCGAAGCGCGGAAGAGCTGGCGGTCACGCTCTCCGCCGCGCAGGCGCCCGCCAGCGCGTTGTGGGGCGGCATCCCGCGCAGCTACACCCTGTACGTGCCGCGCGCCTACGACCCGGCCCGCGCGTGGCCGGTGATCATCGCGCTGCACGGGCGCTCGGGCAATGGGGCGGGCATGGCCTATCTCTCGCGCTTCAACGAGCTGGCCGAGCGCGAGGGGGTCATCGTGGTCTATCCGGACGGCATCGACCGCGAGTGGAGCTATCTGCCCGGCACGCCGGGGATCCCGGCTGAGGCGGGGGTGGACGACGTCGGCTTTCTGACGCGCCTGATCGCGGACCTGGCGCGCGACCTGACGCTTGATGCGCAGCGAGTCTACGTCATGGGCTTTTCCAACGGCGGCTTCATGACGCAGCGCCTGGCCTGCGACGCATCCGACACCTTCGCCGCCTTCGGCTCGGTGGCGGCGACGCTCTATCCCGGCTTTATCGACCGCTGCGCCGGCGCCCCGCCCGTGCCGATCATGCTGATCCACGGCACGCACGACGCCGTCGTGCGCTGGGAAGGCGCGGCCATCCAGGGCCAGATCATCGCGCTCTCGATGCCCGATACCGCCGGTTTCTGGGCCGAACACAACCGCTGCGACCCGGAGCAGGTGGTCCACGAGCTGGTTCCCAAAGCCGATCCGGACGCCAGCACCGAGGTGCATCGCCTGTCGGTGGGCGGCTGTGCGGGGCGCGGCGCCGTGCTGTACGAGGTAATCGCGGGCGGCGGGCACAACCTGCCGGGCGTGGTGGGCCGCCTCGATCCGGCGGTCGCGGGCGCCGTCAACACGGACATCAACACCGCCGACGAACTGTGGGCCTTTTTCGCCGCGCATCCGCTTGGCGACTGAGCAACAGCCCCGCTGTGGCGCGCAGGCTCAAAACAGATACACTGGAAGGCGATCCGGAAAGCTGAGGAGACCCCCGTGTGATGGACGACGCCAGCGCGCCCAACCGTGCCCTGCTGCGCGAGATCGTGGGGCATTGGCGGGCGGTTGCGCGGCGGCAAGGCGCCGCCGTTCGCGCCTGTGGCTCGGTGGAAGTGTTCATCCACCCGCGCAGCGCCGCGCCTGACGCGAACTTTGTGATGCCGCACCCATACGCCATCGCGATCGCACCGGACGATCTGGCGCACGGTCTGCGGCTGTTGGGCGCAGCGGAACGCCGGGCGCGGGTCGTGGTGCCGGGGGCGCTCGTCCCACCCATCGACGCGCCGGGCGCCACGCTGGGCCTGACGCGCACCGGCGCCCGGCCGATCCTGGTCTACCAGCCGCTGGAAGGGCCGCACCTGCCCGGAGAAACCCCCTATGGCCGGCTGCCGCTCAGCCTGCCACCGCGCGTCTCCGCCTGGGTGGTCGAGGCCCCGCGCGATCTGGTCATCTGGCTTGAAGTGTTGCATACCGGCCAGGCGGTCGATCCGCTGAGCGCGCAAGGCAACGCCGGAGATGAGATCGCGCCGCTGCTTGACACCGCCGCCGCCGGCGCGGACCGGTTTGTTCTGGCCGCCTATGACGATATCCCGCTGGGCGCGGCCCGCCTGAGCCTGAACCCGCCCGCCAGCGCGTGGCTGGCGCTGGTCACCACGGCGCCGCTGTGGGCCGGGATGGGTCTGGAAGTGGCGTTGGTGGCCTGCGCGGTCCGCACCGCGCTCGATGAGGGCGCGCGGGTGATCTTCACCTGCGCCGACGGGCCGGATCAGGCGCGCTTTTACCGGCGGCTGGGTTTTGTCGACCACGGTCCGCTGTGGATCTACGACGGTGAGCCGCGCGCCGAACAGATCGGTGAGAGCAGTGCAGAGCAAGGAGAAGCCCCGCTATGACGCCTGGCTGGCAGATGCTGTACATCCCGCACGACGACACGCCCCGCATCGAAGCCGCGCTGCACGACGCGCTGGCGGCGCAGGGCTACCAGCCCTACGATCCGTTCCCCGGCGGCACAGGCACGCCGCCCGGTCTGATCGATCTGGCGCGCTGCTTTGTTGCGCCACCGGTCGACGGGTGGACGCGGATTCTGGGCGAGCCGGATGCCGCGATTCCCGCGCTCAGCGCCGCGCTGGACGTGCCGCTGCTGTACGGGTGGATCGACGGCGGTGACGGCGGCTTCTCCGTCTGGCGCGGCGGGGAACGCGACGATTCGGCAAACGCGCTGGCCGCCTTCCTGCAACCCGGCTGCTCGCGCCAGGCGCTAGACGAGGCGCTGCGCGGCGCGCCGCCGGCCCCCCGCGAGCAGAACCGGCCGCCCGCGATCCACGCCCTCGTGGGGGATGCGCTCCCGCCCGAAGTGGCGCAGCTTGCCCAGGCGCGCGGGGTCAACGCCGGGCAGGCGGACAGGCTGATCCAGCGTCTGAGCGGCAACTTGTTCGGCAAGCTCAACCGTCAGGCAGGCGGGGCCGATGGCGACGCCCAGGCCGAGGCCCGCGCTCTGCTGGCCGGGCAGGCCGATCCGTGGGCCGGGCCGGCGGGGCAGCGTGTGCTCGCGCTGGCGAACCTGCTGGCGCTGCCCGCTGCCTGGCGCGACCCCGCCTGGGACGCGGTGCGCGACGCGTACCAGCTTGCGCGCCTGCGCCAGCGCAGCCCGCGCCTGCCGCTGATGCCCGGCGATCAGGAGACGCTGGCCGCTGTGCCGGACGCGCTCGCCTACCGGCCGGTCTATATGGGACGGGCGCGCGGCTGAGCCGCCCGCGCCACGCAGCGAGGTTGGAGAATGGCTCGTTCGGATCGTATTCGCTGGGACCGCCGCTACGCCGACCCGTCCAGCCGCGTCCACAAAGACGGGCCGGACGCGCTGCTGGTCCGCCACACGCCCCCCGCGCAACCCGGTAGCCGGGCGCTGGAGCTGGCCTGCGGGCTGGGACACAACGCAATCTGGCTGGCGGAGCAGGGCTACACGGTTGACGCGTTCGACATCAGTCTGACCGCGCTGCGCCAGGCGCGGGCGGCTATGCTGGCGCGCGGCGTGCGCGGCGTCAATTTCGTCGCCGCCGATCTTGATCACTTTGTGCTGCCGCCCTATCCCTATGACCTGATCTGTGTCTTTCGCTTCCTGGATCGCTCGCTGTTCCCCGCCATCCGCGAGCGGGTGCGGCCGGGCGGTGTGGTGATCTACCAGACGCTCAACACCGGCCACCTGGTGCAGCATCCCGACACCGATCCGGAGCGCGTCCTGCAACACGGCGAACTGCCGGCGTATTTCCCCGGCTGGATCGTGCTGGAGGCCGCCGACCTGGACCATCTCAGCCTGTTTGCCGCCCGCAAACCCCTCGACTAGCCGCGCCCAGCCGAGACTCCTTAACACGCGCGCCAGGGAGAGGAGAGCCAGAGGTGTTGGACAGAGATATGTCAGACAAAATGGAGCGTTTCACCCAACGCGCCCGACGCGTCCTGAGCCTGGCCCAGGA
>DYGX01000042.1:681-8481 GCA_020724465.1 Thermoflexus sp. | reverse complement strand
CTCTTTTCGAGGCCTTCCTCAGGTCCCGCTGCCACCCATCCACTCCTTGATCAGCTCGGCGACCAGCTTGGGTTCCTGTTTCGCGCTGTCGCGGGCGCCCTGCAGCTTCTCGTCCAGGCTGCGGCCGCCGTGGGCACCGCCGGCATGGGCGGTCGCGCCGACGGCGGCTGCGGCAGCGGCGGCCTTGCGCTCCGCCTCGGCGCGCTGGGCCGCGGCGGCGAACATCTCGAACACGGGCTTGAGCAGCTTGGTCCAGATCAGCAGCGCGATCAGGGCGAAGACCAGATACTTGCCGACCTCCTTGGCGAGGGCGATGGTCGATGGATCCTGCCACAGCGGGGTCTCGGCAAGCGTCTCGATCTCGCTTTCCACGAAGCTGGCGGCGGCGACGTTGATCGTGTCGCCGCGCTTTTCGCTGAAGCCGACCGATTCGCGCACCAGGTCGTGGATGCGCTTGAGTTCCTCGGCGCTCGGCGGCACCGGCTTGCCGGGCCTGCCGTCGCTGCCCGCGGGACGCTTGTGATTCACCGCGACGGCGACGGAGAGGCGCTTGATGCTCCCCGGCGTGGCGCGCGTGTGACGCACGGTCTTGTCCAGCTCGAAATTGGTCGTGGCGTTGCGCGTGAAGTTGCCCACTGCCGCGCCGGCGCCGGCCGCCGCGCCGACCGGCGGGCTGACGATCGGCGCGGTGGCGGGAACCGGGGGCTGGTTGGTGAGGGCGCCGGGCACCCCCGCCGCGGGCGGGCTGCCGGAACCGGTCTCGGCGGTCTGCTGGCTGCGGATGGCGGTGTTCGGCGCCGGGTTCGGCTGATAGGTTTCCTCGACCTGGTCGATCTGGTTGAAATCGATCTCGGCCGCCACCTGGGTGCGGAAATTGCCCGTGCCGAGCAGCGGTTCGAGCATGGTTTCGATGCGCCGCACATACTGCGCCTCGACCTCGCGCAGGAAGGCGAGCTGCCCCGGGTCGAGCCCGTCGCTGCCGAAGCCCTCGCGGCGCTGCGAGATCAGCTTGCCGTCCTGGTCGATCACGCTGACGTTGGCAGGAGAAAGTTGCGGCACCGAGGACGAGACCAGATGGACGATGCCGGCGATCTGCGCGGGATCGAGCGCGCGGCCGGGCTGCAGACTGACCAGCACCGAGGCGGAGGGCTTGAGTTCGTCGCGCAGGAAGGCGGTCTGCTTCGGGATGGCCAGATGGACGCGCGCCGCGCGCACCGCACCGAGCGCCTGGATCGAGCGCGACAGTTCGCCTTCCAGCCCGCGCTGGTAATTGACCTGCTCGGCGAACTGGCTGATGCCGAGTTTCTGCTTTTCCATCAGCTCGAAGCCGACCAGTCCTCCCCGCGGCAACCCCTGCGAGGCGAGCTGAAGGCGAACATCGTGCACCCGGGCCGCCGGCACGAGGATCGCCCCGCCGCCGGGAGAAATCCGGTAGGGCACGTTCTTCTGCTGCAAGGCGGCGACGATCTGGCCGCCGTCCTGGTCGGAGAGGTTGGAAAACAGGACGCCGTAGGGCGGCTCGCGGGTCCACAGCCAGGCACCGACCAGCAGGGCGATCGCGAAGGCGACCAGGGCCATCGCCGTCAACTTCTGGCGGGCGTTGAGCTGCGCAAGCACCCCCAGGCCCAGGGGCGGGGGGGGCGTGGCGGTTGCAGATTCAGCCATTTGGGCGCGGGGTCTCCATCGAATGCGGGCGATTGTGGCCTGCACCAGCAAGACGGGTTCCCGCAAGCAGCGGCAAAAATTGCCGCTAATTCGGATATTGTTTCGCCGCTTATTCGCCGTATCTCCGGCGCCGACTTTTGCGAAGATGGCCCGCCATGAATGCCGCCGCATCCCCGACCGAGATTCCGACCGACCCGGCGCGCCTGGCCGAGGCGTTTCGCCTGTTCAACCAGGTGTCGGAAGAACTGTCCACCGCCTATGGCGCCCTGGAGCGGCAAGTCGAGAAGCTCACGGCGGAGCTCGCCGCCGCCAACGCCGAAACCCAGCGCCTGCGCGAACAGGCCGAGCGCAACGCTCGTCTCGCCGCGATGGGCGAGATGGCCGCGCAGCTCGCCCACCAGCTGCGCACCCCCCTGGCCGCCGCCCTGCTCTACGCAGGCAATCTGGAAAACCCGGAGCTGCCGGCCGCCAGCCGCACGTCGATCGCCCGGAAGACCGTCGGGCGTCTCAAGCACCTCGAACGCCTGATCCAGGACATGCTGCTGTTCGCCCGCGGCGAGGCGCTCGGGCGCGAGACATTCGCAGTGGCGGACCTGATCGGCGATCTGGCCCACACCTTCGAGCCGCTCGCGCGCCAGCGCGGCGTCGCCTTCGATCCGCCGGACGTCGCGGCCGGACTGACGCTCACCGGCAATCGCAAGGCCATCGCCGGCGCGCTCACCAATCTGCTCGAGAACGCGCTCCAGGCGGCGAGCGGCCATCCTGCCGCAAAGGTTGCCCTGGGCGTGACGGCATCCGCCGGGCAACTGGCCTTCAGCATTCGCGACAATGGGCGCGGCATGGCCCCGGATGTCGTCGCGCGCCTGTTCGAACCTTTCTTCACCACGCGACCGGAAGGCACCGGCCTCGGGCTGGCGATCGCGCGCGGCGTGGCGCGCGCCCATGGGGGAGGCATCGATGTCGCCTCCGCACCGGGCGCCGGGTCCGCATTCATCCTCACCGTCAGCCGCGGCAGCGCTGGCGGCCAGCCGCCCACTTGACGGAGAGCGCCCGATGGCAGCCACCGCGATGAACATTCTGGTCGTCGAAGACGACGAGGCGCTGCGCGACGCGCTGCTGATCACCCTCGAAGCGGCCGGCCACACGGCGAGCGGCGCGGACGGCGGGCCGGCGGCGCTGGCGCTGCTCGAGCATCGGGTCTTCCACATGGTCGTTTCCGATCTGCGCATGAGTCCGATGGACGGCCTGCATCTGCTGGGCGAGCTGCGCCAGCGCAAGCCCGGCCTGCCGGTGCTGCTGATGACCGCCTTCGGCGACGTCGACAAGGCCGTGGCGGCGATGCGCGGCGGCGCCTGCGACTTCATGCTCAAGCCCTTCGAACCCAGGGCATTGCTCGACCAGATCGAGCGCTACGCGCTGCCGCCGATGGCCGAGGGCGTGATCGCTGCCGATCCGAAAACCCGCGAAATCCTCCTGCTCGCCGCGCGCGTGGCGAAGACCGACGCGACCGTGCTGCTCACCGGCGAGTCGGGCACCGGCAAGGAGGTGTTCGCGCGCGCCATCCACGACCAGTCGGCGCGCAGCAAAGGCCCGTTCGTCGCGATCAACTGCGCGGCGATTCCGGACAACCTGCTCGAGGCCACCCTGTTCGGATACGAAAAGGGTGCCTTCACCGGCGCGCAGAGCGCCCAGGCCGGCAAGTTCGAACAGGCCAACGGGGGAACCCTGCTGCTCGACGAAATCTCGGAAATGCCGCTCGGCTTGCAGGCGAAACTGCTGCGCGTGCTGCAGGAGCGCGAAGTCGAGCGCGTCGGCGGCAGGAAACCGGTCCCGGTGGACATCCGCGTGCTGGCCACCTCGAACCGCGCCATGGCGGCCGAGGTGAAGGCCGGACGTTTCCGCGAGGACCTGTTCTACCGCCTGAATGTGTTTCCGCTGGCGATCCCGGCGTTGCGCGAGCGTCCCGGCGACATCGCGCCGCTGGCCGGGCATTTCATCGCCCTGCACGGAGCGCGCCTGGGCCGCACCGCCCGCCTGTCGCCCGCGGCGGCGGCAAAACTTGCCGTCCATCCCTGGCCGGGCAACGTGCGCGAACTGGAGAACGCGCTCCAGCGCGCGCTCATCCTTGCACCGGGCGACACCATCGAGGCCGACCACCTGCATCTGGCGCAGGACGCCCCGGCGCCGCCCGCGGCCGCGCCCGGCCCGCCGCCGGACGCCGTCCCGCCAGCGCCGACGGTTGCGGCGCCGGTGGCGCAGCCCCCGGTATCCGCGGGCGCTCCGACGAACATGAAGGATCTCGAGCGCCGGCACATCCTCGAAACGCTGGCCAAGGTGGGTGGGTCGCGCAAGAAGGCGATCGAGCTGCTGGGCATCTCCGAACGCACCCTGCGCTACAAGCTCGCGCGGTATCGGGAAGAGGGGCGCTGAGGGCTGGCGGGCCGGCACAGGCTTTGCTATAAAGGCGCATGGCCATCGATACCCGCAATCTCGAAGCGATGCTCTCCGAGCTGCGCGCCGCCAGCGCGGTTGCGCGGGGCGGCGCTTCTCCTGCGGCGGAGGCGGGCGGCGCCGATTTCGGTCAGGCCCTCAAAGCGGCGATCGACCAGGTAAATGCCGCGCAGCGCCAGGGGCAGCAGATCACCCAGGAGTTCGTCGCCGGCAACGGCAACGTCAACCTGCAGGACGTCATGATCAACCTGCAGAAGGCCAGTCTGTCGTTTCAGCAGATGGTGCAGGTGAGGAACCGCCTCGTCACGGCCTACCAGGACGTGATGAACATGCCGGTGTAAGGCCGATCCGCGTAGGGGGCGCTTCGATTTTTCGGGGCCGGCTCACCTTCTTGTCAGTCTCAAGTCGGTGATGAAGTCCTGCGGCTCGCCGATCTCGATCTTGGCGAAGGAAGGATGCGACGGGTTGAGCAGGTAGTTGGTCTCGGAGGGGATGACCGCACTGGGCACTGCCAGCACGGCGCTTGACCGGCGTTTGGCCCAGTCGGTGCCGATGATCTGCATTTGCTCTCGTGCCGCGAGGTCGCGCCAGTCGGCAGGAAGCTGCTCGGGCGCGATGCGTTCGATCTTCAGGTTCTTGGGCAGCCGGGCCGCGATCATGACGTAACGGGCACGCAGCGGCTCGTCCTGCACCAGCAGTTCCAGCATCGCCAGCGATTGACTGCCAGCGGTGTAAACCATCGGCACGCCCTTGCGGTTCCAGCGCCCCCCGTAGAGGCGGGCACCCTCGCCGGAGAACGCGGATTCCGCGTACCGGGCCGTGAGGAGCCGCCAGACGGTCAGCATCAGGCGAATACGCCGTGCTCGATGCGGCCGAGCGTATCCATCACGCTTTCCGCGCCGATGTCGGTATCCAGAAGCGACAGCGGACTGGCGCGGAACAACGCGGCATTCGGGGTCTTGAGCCAGGTCAGCGCGGCTTCCAAGTCCTCGAAGACTTCCTCGGCACGTTCGACCACGCGAGCCAGCCGCACCAGCTTGGCCGATTCTTCGCTGTTGAGCAGGCCTTCCTTTTTGCGTCGGGCCAGGGTGCGCTCGGGAATGCCGAGAGCGACCGCCAGTTCGGAATGGGTCACGCGGAGGGTCTTGGCGAGCGAATCCACCGCCGCCGAGGAAATGCCCTGACGGATGACCGATACCCAGTCCAGTGCAGTGCGGGGCTTAGCCTGCAAGACCCGCTTGCCGCCGAGCAAGGATTCGACCGAGAGAATGGGATGCGCGATTGCGGTTGTGCTCATGACGACACTCCATTGTTTGCCATTTGGCACACATTATACGCAAAAATGGCAATTACCGCCAACCCGTTCCTTCCCGGAGCTTCGATGACCTTCGCCGAGGCCACGACCACAGCCGACGGCGACGCCGCCACCTACGACGCCTGGTTCAAGGCGCAGGTGCAACAAGCGATTGACGATCCGCGTCCGGGGATACCCGCCGATGCTGCCCGCGCACACTTTGCCGCCCGGCGCGACGCGCTGCGCCAACAAGCCCAGGCCAAGCGGTGAAACTGATCTGGCATCCGCTGGCGATGGCGGATCGCGAATGCATCATGGATTTCATCGCCCGCGACAAACCCCTGGCGGCGCTCGCGCTGGACGAGAATTTCGAGACCCACGCCGACCGTATCGAAGCCAACCCGCACCTTTTCTAAAAATCCCAACCACAAACAAAAAGGGTTTCCAGCTTGTGACTGGAAACCCCTGGTATGACTGGTCGGGGCGGCGGGATTCGAACTCGCTACCCCTTGTACCCAATACAGGTAATACGTCTTCCAGGCACATCCAGCGAACAACAAGAACAACACTGTTTATATTTATTTTCATATAGTTATATAAGTTTGTCATTCCAGCCACGTCCTATATAATCCAGCGGAAGCCAGCCCTTTTGTATGGGGCAATGTATGGGGCAGTTTTTGACATGATCTGAAGGCAAACGGAATGACAAACCTCTCGCAAAAGGCACTGGAAGCACTGAAGCCGGGCGACATCGGCTCCCGGCTGGTCGATGGCGGCGGGCTGACCGGCAAGGTCAGGGAGCGCCGAGGGAAGATCATCGTCCAGTTCGAATACCGCTACCGCTCCAAGGACAAGATTCGCCAGATCGTTTGCGGCACCTGGCCGGACAAGAGCCTCAAGGCCATCCGCGAGAAACGCGACGAATACCGTACCAGCATCAACAACGGCGACGACCCGCTCGACCGCAATCAGGCGGCGCGGCTGCGGAAACAGGTGGAAGCCGCCGAAGCGGTGGCGACCGAGCAGGCCCGCCTGACGGAGTTGCAGGCGCTGAAGGCTCGCATTCCCGTCACCGACCTGTTCGAACGCTGGGCCACCGTCGAACTCACCCGCCGCAAGGATCAGGGCAAGGAAATCCGCCGCATGTTCGTAAAAGACGTGCTGCCGCTCATCGGCGTGCTGGCCGTCGAGGACGTGCGCAAGGGGCACGTCACCGCCGTGACCGACGCCCTGCTCGCGCGCGGCGTCACGCGCATGGCGAAGATGATCTTCTCGTTGATCCGCCAGATGTTCCGCTTCGCCGTCGACCGCGACATAATCGATGCCGACCCCACGGCAGCCATCCGCAAGGCCAAGATCGGCGGCAAGGATGTCGAGCGCGACCGGGTACTCAGCGATGACGAAATCCGTGCCCTGCACCGGCAGGTTCCCTCGGCCGGCCTCCTCAACACCAGTGAAGCCGCTCTCTGGCTGGCGCTCGCCACCGGCTGCCGCATCGGCGAACTGCTGCGCGCCGAATGGCAGCATGTACGCCTCGACGCCCGCGAATGGTTCATCCCCGCCGACAACAGCAAGAATGGCCGGCCTCACACCATCCATCTGTCCGATTTCGCCCTGCGCCACTTCACCGCCCTGCAAGCCCTCAGCGGGACGAGTCAATGGTGCTTCCCGAATCGCGACGACAGCACGCACATCTGTGTCAAGACCGTGACCAAACAGCTTGGCGACCGCCAGCGCGGCGATGCCACGCCGATGTCGCGGCGATCACCCTATACCAACGCCCTCGCCTTGCCCGGCGGCAAATGGACGCCCCACGATCTGCGCCGCACCGCCGCCACGCTGATGACCGCACTGGGCGTGCTGCCCGAGGTTGCCGAGAAATGCCTGAACCACACCGAGGAAAGCCGCGTGAAGCGCACCTACCAGCGCCACAGCTACGACGCCGAAAAGCGCGAAGCCTGGCGACTGCTTGGCGAACGGCTCGAATTGCTGACGCGCGGCGACGACAACATCGTCACCCTGAAACCACGCCGCAAGGCAGCCGCCATGCTGAGCGCGTGAGATGCCCACTGCGTCCGTTGCCGTCCCGTATTACTATTCGCCTGTCCCATCAAGGCACCAAAGGAGTGAAAAGATGACCCTGGCCGAAACCATCTACCAACGCAGCCTGAAGCTGCCCGACGCTGCCGCACAGGAAGCGCTGGATTTCATCGAATTCCTCAACCAGCGCTATGGCCTCGCCGAGGCGACCACAACAGTCGACAGCGCGGCCGACGGTGATGCCGCCACCTACGACGCCTGGTTCAAGGCGCAGGTACAACAAGCGATTGACGACCCGCGTCCGGGGATACCCGCCGATGCTGCCCGCGCACACTTTGCCGCCCGGCGCG
>DYGX01000042.1:0-581 GCA_020724465.1 Thermoflexus sp. | reverse complement strand
ATCCGCTGGCGATGGCGGATCGCGAATGCATCATGGATTTCATCGCCCGCGACAAGCCTCTGGCGGCGCTCGCGCTGGACGAGAATTTCGAGACCCACGCAGACCGTATCGAAGCCAACCCCCACCTCTATCGCCCCGGCCGGGTGCCGGGCACCCGCGAGGCGGTGGTGCATCCCAACTACGTCATGGTATATCGCATCGAGGGCGAGACGATCACCATTCTCCGCGTGCTGCATGCCGCGCAACGCTGGCCATCGGCCGAGTAGCGATCACCGTATCGCCAGCGTCGACTTTTGGCGCATGAGCCACTTCCCGGCCTGATCTCTGCCCGCTCCGTCACGGGGCTTGCAACAAACCCCGCAAGCCCCGTGACGGAGCGGTCGGAGAGATTGCTCGCATCCGTCATCGTCCCCAAATTCAACCAGTAGCGCTCGCCCCCGTATGGGGCAATGTATGGGGCAGTTTTGGATTTCCGGGCCTGGAAGTAAAAAGGGTTTCCAGCTTGTGACTGGAACCCCCTGGTATGACTGGTCGGGGCGGCGGGATTCGAACTCGCGACCCCTTGCACCCCATGCAAGTGC
>DYGX01000054.1 GCA_020724465.1 Thermoflexus sp. | reverse complement strand
ACATCCGCGAACGTCTTCTCCATGCGCCGGAAATAGAACGCCCCGCTGACCAGCAAGGCCACCGCCGCCAGCGACGAGACGATGACCATCGGCCCCGGTGCGGTGTCGGTGTTCAGCAGCGCCCAGCGGAAGCCCTCAATCACGCCGGTCATGGGATTGATACCGTAGATGGTGCGCAGCAGGTCGTTCTGGATCAGGCTGCTGGGATAGGCGATCGGCGTGGCAAACATCCAGAATTGCGTCAGGAAGGGGACGGTGTAGCGTACATCGCGGAACTGCACGTTCATCGCCGAGAGCCACATGCCCACCCCCAGCGCCGTGACAAAGGCCAGCAACAGCAGCAGCGGCAGGAAGATCACGTTGATCGTCGGGACAATACCATAGGCGAGCATCATCCCCAGCAGCACGATGAACGCCAGCGCGAAGTCCACCACGCCGGAGACCACCGCCGAAATGGGGATCACTAGGCGCGGGAAGTAGATTTTCTTGATCAGGTTGGCCGCCCCCACCAGGCTGTTCGATGACTGACTCATCCCGTTGGCGAAGAACGTCCAGGGAACGAGCGCCGCGTAGCTGAAGATGGGATACGGGATGCCGTCCGAGGGGATTTTCGCCAGGTTGCCGAAGAACAGGCTGAAGACGACCATGGTGAAGAACGGTTGGATGATCGCCCAGGCCGCGCCCAACACCGTCTGCTTGTAGCGCACCTTCACATCGCGCCAGGTGAGGAAGTAGAGCAGCTCGCGGTACTCCCACAACTCGCGCAGCTTGAGCGACACCCACCCCCGCGACGGCTCGATGCGCAGGTGATAGGTGGGCCTCGGCTCGGCGCGCGTAGCCGGAACGGGGGCAGAACCCGTTTCGGCTTCCTGCCCGGTTACGGTCTCTTCGATGACTCCCTGCACGATGTCAGTTTCCACTGGCCACGCTCCGCCGTTCCGACATGCGAACACTCGCATGCGGCCCGGACTGATCCTATCTGGCGGGCGGCGATCGTCAAAGCTGCCGCGCGGCGCACCCCTACCCGCGCACGCGCCGCTTCTCAATCGCCCCCGCGTTGACCTGCACCTTCACCAGGCGGCCCAGCATCTGCAGCAGCACCTGCACCCGCTCCGACCCGCTCAGCCGCATGTCGAAGATCGCCTCGTAACCGGCGAATGGCCCATGGGTGATGCGTACCGGGTCGCCCGGCTGCAACCCGTCGAACGTCAGGCCTCCCGCCGCCTCAATCGCCGCCACGCGCCGCTTCAGCTCGTGCACCACCGAGTCCGGCACGGGCGCGACGTAGCCGTCGAACTCCACCAGC
>DYGX01000022.1:18269-57990 GCA_020724465.1 Thermoflexus sp. | reverse complement strand
CGACCGTCTATGGCGGCTCGCCGCTTGATATTGCCTAAAACTTGAAATGCACCCCGCCGCGCGACAGCGGTTGACTCCGGGAAAGCGGTCGTGATATTCTGGAAGCTTGAACTTGCTGGGTGTTTCTAGCCGGGCCGCTCTGGCCCAGGACGGGAGGTGCGCGATGCTGAAGGACGTGGTTCGTTGGCTCGTTCACCTCATCCGTTCGCAGGAGGGATGCGACTGACCGCCCCGCGCACCGTCGCTGCTGTGTTCCCCTGCGCCACGGATGAGGCTTTTCGTGGCGTTTTTGTTGCGTGCAACTTGCTGCATTCGGGCTAGTATGAGGCAAACAGAAGGGGAACCGCCTTGTCAGATCAGCTAGAAGGACTCGTGATCCGCACCCAGAGCGGATTCTTCACCGTTCAGACCGACCAGGGAATCTACGTCGCCCAACTGCGCGGCAAGCTTAAGGAAGACTACAAAGAGACGGACCTTGTCGCGCTGGGCGACCGGGTCAAGATCGAACCGCTGCCCATCGAGGCCGATCAGGTCAACGCGGTGATCGTCGAGGTCGCCCCGCGGCAGCGCGTGCTGTCGCGCGTGGCGCCGTCGTCGGCGGTGGGCACGTCGGCCGAGCGCGAGCAGGTCATCATCGCCAACCCGGATCAGGCGATCTTCGTTTTTGCGGCGGCCCATCCCGCGCCGCACACCCGCATGCTCGACCGCTTTCTGGTCGCCGCCGAGAAGGCCGAGATCCCGGAGATCCGCATCTGCGTCAACAAGGTCGATCTCGTCGCCGACCGCGCCGAGGTGCTGAACAAATTCGGCGTCTACGAGCGGATCGGGTATCCGCTGCTGCTGGTCAGCGCCAAGACGGGCGAAGGGCTGGACGCGCTGCGCGAGGCGCTGGCCGGGAAGATCTCGGTCTTCACCGGGCCGTCCGGCGTGGGTAAGACCAGCCTGCTCAACGCCATCGAGCCGGATCTGGGGCGCCGTGTGAGCGAGGTCAGCCGCGCGACGACGAAGGGCCGTCACACCACGCGCTACAGCGAACTGGTCCCGCTGGCGAGCGGCGGGTACATCGCCGACACGCCCGGCATCCGCTCCATCTCGCCGTGGGACGTGGAGCCGGACGAGCTGGACGGGTACTACATCGAGATCGCGCCACACGTAGCCGCGTGCCGCTTCCAGGACTGCACGCACGCGCATGAACCCGGCTGCGCCGTGCGGGCGGCGGTGGCGCGCGGGGAGATCTCGCCCGAACGGTACGACAGCTACCTGCGCCTGCGCGAGGAACTTGAAGAACAATACGTGTATTGAGCGTGAGCGAAAAGCAGCGAAAAGCAGCAAAGAGCAGCAAAGAACAGCAAAGAGCAGCTCGAAGCTGTCTAGCTGTCTTTGGCTGTTTTTAGCTGTCTTTAGCTGCTTTTAGCTGTCTTCAGCCCGTCACGCGGAAGGGGACCGTGTACGGCTGCTGGAGCCAGTTGCCATCCTTGCCCACGATCACCAGTTGCAGCACGTACTCGCCGGGCGGCAGCGCGTAAGGGCCGATCCGCTCCAGCACGCCGTTCGCCACACCCTCGCGGTGGATATCGTTGATCGTCTGGAACTCCGCAAACGGCCCGCCCCGAATCTCGACCTTGTAGTACTCGGCCTGCTGCGGTGTGAACATCGCGCTGCCGATGATGTCGATGGGCTGCGAGGCGTGGATCTCCTGGCCGGGCGTGGGCGAGACGATGTTCGCCACCACGACCGGGCTGCCCCCGCCGGGCGGCATCGAGAGCATCTGCTCGTTGCAGGCGTACTGGGGCAGAATCGCGACTCCGGCGGCCTGCGCCCAGCGCCGCGCGTAGAAGGCGTCGTCGGGGTCGGGCGGCGGCGCGATGAAAAGCTGCTCCTGCACGCCCGGAACCTGGTTGGCAACCTCGATCGGCACCTGGCAATAGCGCGGCGGCACCGTCTTGCCGCTGGTGTCCGCCGCGGCGATGGCGTTCGCCAGCTCCGGCGCGACGGGATAAACCGCCACGCGGATCAGGCCCGGCTCGATCTCGACCGGCTGTGGCCCGTTGGCGGACGTCTGCGGCGGCGGCGTCGGCGGTTGGGGCACCAGGTTGCCCGACGCGTCCGGCGCGGCGGGCGGGCTGTCGAACATCCACTCGAACGGGCCGGGCGTGCAGCTCAGGGCCGGGTCGCGCAGCGCCGTGCGCGAGATATTGCACAACTGGCGCCGGCTGAGTCCGCCCGGCGGCTGAAGGTGCGCGTCATCCGGCAGGCGCTGGCCCAGCCTGTCGAGCAAAGTCTGGTTGGCGTAGATGCCCGTGATCACGTCGTGCCAGATCGGGGCCGCGCCGTCCAGGCCGGAGATGTTGACCATCGCGGCGTTGTCCGTGTTGCCGGCCCACACGCCCACGGCGATATTGCGCGTGTAGCCGACCGTCCAGTTGTCGCGGAAGTCGTTGGTGGTGCCGGTCTTGACCGAGGTCGGCAGGCCGGGCGTGTTGAGCGGGCTGTTGGCGCCCATTGCCGGGGTGCGCGCCGCGTTGTCGGCCAGGATATCGCTCAGCACGAACGCGATGCGCGGGTCGAGCACCTGGCGCCCGTCCGCGTTGAAAGTGCGCGAGCGCTCGGTCAGGCGAGCGCCGGGCGGACAGCTCTGCTGGTATTCGTAGAGGATCTCGTTGCTCGAATTGGTGATGCACCGGATCGCCCGGTGTGGCACGTAGACCCCGCCGTTCGCCAGGACGGAATAGGCCGTCGTCAGTTCCAGGGGCGAGACTTCGCCGCCGCCCAGCGTCAGCGACAGGCCGTAGTGTGACGCGTCGTTGCCCAGGCTGGTGACGCCCACCCGGCTCATCATCCACAGCAGATAGTCCACTCCCACGAAGCGCAGGGTCTGCACAGCCGGGATGTTGTACGAGTTGGCGAGCGCCTCGCGCAGGCGCACCGGGCCGTGGAACGAGCGGTCGTAGTTGACCGGCACGTAGGGTTGCTGGCCGGGCACGCCGATGCGCACCTCGGTATCCCAGATGACCTGGGCGGTTGACCAGCCCTTCTCAAGGGCCGCCGCGTAGGTGAAGGGCTTCATCGCGCTGCCGGGCTGGCGGGCGGCGGTCGTCATGTTGACATTGCCGTCAATCGATTCGTCGTCGTAGTTGACGCTGCCCACCATCGCCAGAATCTCGCCGGTGTCCGGCCGCATGACGATCACCGAGGCGTTGTTCATATTGTGCGCGGCTTTGAGCTGCGAGACCTGCCGCCGGGCGATGTCTTCCGCCAGCCGCTGGTAGTCCATGTCCAGCGTGGTATAGACGCGCAGACCGCCCCCCGCGATCACTTTGCGGATCTGCTCCTGGCTAAAGCCCAGCTCGCGCACCAGCAGCGTTTCGAGCGCGTCCTGCGCGTAGACGACAAAGTGCGGCGCGCGGTCCAGGCGGATGGAGCGATGCGCGTAGTTCAACGGCTCGGCGTAGGCGGCGCTGGCCTCGGCCTGAGTGATGTAGCCTTCCTTCACCATCAGGTCCAGCACCAGCCGGCGCCGCTCCATCACGCGCCGCTGGACGCTTGGGTCGGGGTTGAGCGGATCGAGATCGGCGGGCGCCTGGGGCAGGCTGGCCAGCAGCGCGGCCTCGCCCAGCGTCAGTTCGGCGGCGGGCTTGCCAAAGTACGTCTGCGCCGCGGCCTCGATGCCATACGCCAGATTGCCGTAGTAGATCTCGTTCAGGTACATCTCCAGGATCTGATCCTTGCCCATCTTCTGGGTCAGGATCATCGCCAGCAGCGCCTCGTCGATCTTGCGGTTGAGCGTTTGCTCGCTGCGATATTGCTCGTCGAACAAGGTATTGCGGATCAACTGCTGGGTGATCGTGCTGCCGCCGGACACGATATAGCCGTAGCGCACGTATTGGGCGGCGGCACGGATGATGCTGGGGATGTCAATACCCTCGTTGTGGTAGAACGTGTTGTCCTCAATCGAGATGGTCGCGTCGATGACGTGCTGCGGGATCTGCGCGAGCGGGATGCGGGTGCGCAGGCCCTCGTCGAAGACCTGGTATAGCTCTTGCCCGTTTCGGTCGTAGATGACGGTCGTTTCGAACGAGGGCGAATCGGCCAGCGTCCCCAGCCGGGTGATCTGCTCTTCGAGCTTGTTGCTGTAGTGGTCATAGACCAGCCAGGCCGTCACCAGGAAACTAATCACGGTCACGGCCAGGATGCCCATGCAGCCGAGCACGATCCCGGGGCCAAGCGCCATCCCGCGGCGGCGGCCACGGCGCGCGCGACGCGGAGCCGCGCCAGGCACCGGGCCAGGCGGCATGGGCGGCGCCGGATAGCCGGGGGACGCGGGCAGCGGTGGATAGGCCGCCGCACGGGCCGGGCGCGGGCCTTTCGCCGGGCGGCGCGCGGCGCGACGGAGTGCCGGCCGGTGATTCGGCGCTGGCTGAGGCTTACGAGGCGAATTCATCACGTTGAGTTCTCCCGGCCAGGGCATGTGCCCCGCCGCTGATTCCGATTACTATCTCGCACTGCTACCAATCCAGGCTCATTCGCTCTGGCATGCGGGCCGCGCTTTCCGATAAACGCGAGTCCAGACGGCCCGGCGCCGGGTGGACAGCCGCATGTGTTGGCGGTAACGGCTGCTCCACTTCGGTTGTGTGGATTCTAACACGCGGAAATAAACGCCCGCTAGGCCACCACCCTACGTCCGCGTGACGATTGGGGAATGGCCGGCGGGCGCTGGCGAGCGGCCTGGCACGGGCGCGGGGATCAGCCTCGCTTGTCGGCAGCCGGACCTTCGTCGTAGAAGGCGTCGATGGCCTCGAAGACGCGCGAGCGGAAGGCGTCCGGTTCGTCCACATCGTGCATCACGATCTCGGTGGCCGAGCTGCCTGCCGTCTCGATCCGGATGTCGCCCAGGCCGAACATCCGGCGGAAGAACCCGTAGGAGATGGAGATATCCTGGACCTGGTTGAGCGGGACGGCGCGCTCGTGCTTGACGAACACCCCCTGCCGGCGGATGATCGAGCGCGGCGTGAGAGCCAGGATGTTGTTGCGCCACCACAGCAGCCAGATGCCAAGCGTGGCAATCGTTCGGATCCAGAACCAGGGGTGGCGCCTGCTCTCACGAAGAACCATGATCGTCTCTTCCATCGCGGGTTTCCTCCTCAAAAGCATGGGACGAAATGAGCTGTGTGCGCTTGGGTGGTTCGTTGACACGGAAAAAACGCGCGATAGCGACCACCGCTGCCGAAAACCCCACGCCCACCACCACCCCGGCCAGCACGGCCTGCGCGGTGTAGACATTCTCGTTGGTGAAGGCGAAGGCCATGACAAATGCCAGGTTCAGCACGCCGCCGGCCAGCAGCAGCGAGAGCGTTGGCGCCCAGGCGCGGCGTACCGCGATGTACAGAACAGCCAGCGTGATCGCGAACAGCGCCAGAAAAACCACCCCGGCGGCTTGCATACGGTGCTCTCCTATTCGGCGCGGGCATGCGACCGCCGAGACAGCGCATCCCGCCTCGCTCGACGCATGATTGCAGACCTCGATCCAAGTGTAGTCTAATCCGGCGTTTTGCCAAGCGATTTCGCCCGGCTCTGAAGCGCAGCGGCGCAGCCCGCCCGCCGTTTCCACGGTTGACCCCCCCTACCGATCATGCTATACTAGCGCCGCGTCTGGGGGAGTCCCGGATTGCCGCCTGGAGGGATGGCCGAGTGGCTTAAGGCGGTGGTCTTGAAAACCATTGAGGCGCTCTGCGTCTCCGGGGGTTCGAATCCCTCTCCCTCCGCCTCGACGGGTACCTCAAGTGGGGAGGTGCCAGAGTGGACGATTGGGGCCGCCTGCTAAGCGGTTAACCGGCTTTAAACCGGTTCGCAGGTTCGAATCCTGTCCTCCCCGCCAAACAAAACGCCGCGACGGTTTTTCGTCGCGGCGCTGTTTTTGCGCGCTGTCAGTACGGCTGGCCGCCGAAGTGGTAGTAGGCTGCAGGCAGCAGGTCGCGCGCGCGGACCTTGCACACCTGCCCCTCGTAGCCCACGATGACCATCATCTCCGGCGCGTAGTCGAGCATCATCTGGCGGCAGTTGCCGCATGGATTGAGCACGTAGCCCGGCTCGTCCTTGCCCCCGACGGCGACGATTGTCTCGAACGCGCGCTCGCCCGCGGTGATGGCAGCGCCCAGCGCGACCGGCTCGGCGCACGGCCCCGCCGCGCACGCCTCGACATTAACGCCCGTGTAGATCCGGCCTGAGGCCGCCCGCACCGCCGCTCCGACGGAGTGTCGCTCCTCGTGGTAGGCGCGCAGAAGCGTCTCGCGGGCAGCAGCGATCAGCGCGTGATCAGATTCGTCCAGTGGATAGGTGACCATGGGTGTCTCAGCCTCGTTTGCTCTTGTGCTCGTTGCTGTCGGACGCGGCCAGGCGCGAGGCGTCGCGCTTGCGCGAGCTGTAAACCACCGGCCCGGCGAACAGGTGCTCGTCGCGCTTTGACCTGGACTTCAGCGCGCGGCGCAGCGTCAAGGGCCGCGCCAGCAGCAGCAGCCCCAGCCCGATCAGCAGCAGCGGCCACCAGGCGCCGCCCAACCCGCCGAGGCGCACCAGCTCCATCAACACGCCGAGCACCACAAACGCCCCCCCGCCGACCAGCACAAACACGCGCCCCAACGACTCGAATGCGGGATCGTCCAGCAGCCGCCCCATCATCGCCAGCCCCAGACCAAGAAAGACGCCGTACAGCGTCCAGGCATAGGCCCAGCTTGACCAGTAGCCCGTCAGGTTCTGAATCAGCAGCATCAGGCCCGTCCCGGTGATGATCATGCCGGGGATCGCAAACGGGGCGCTGGCCCGGCCGCCCCCGGCTGCCAATCCCAGGAAGATCAGGCCGGGCACCATGACGAACATGGGCCAGAGCGTTCCGATCCCCAACCAGAACGCGGCACCCAGCGCGATCAATCCCACCGCGATCCAGGCGCGGACCCGGCTCCTGTCAGGTCGATTGCCCATTCCCATCCGCTCCTCAATCACCACTTTTCAGCGCACCTATGCGCCGCTATTCCCTAATACGCACTGCCGCGCGAAAGGTTGTGCGCCGCCGGGCGCCGCGCGGGCGGGGATGATGTATAATCGGAGCCATCGTTTGCCCGCGTCCGCCGCAAGGGGCGGGCCTAGCCGCAGGGAGCAGGATGACCGAGCACCTGACCAACACCCCACCCCCAACCGTCGCGCCGCCCGTGACCATTCCGGAAGCCGGCTCGACCGAGATGCCCGCTTCGATCCAGTGGCGCTGCTTTCGCTGCGGCAGCACCGATCTGGCGTCGGCCTACCTGATCGACTACAGCGACAAGTTCCGCCAGCTTCAGCTCGCGCCGCGCGCCCTCAAGCTGGGGCGCATCTCGCGCCTGCTGCGGCCCTTTCGCCGCCTGATCAAGGTCAACGCCCAGGTCTGCCGCCACTGCGGCGCCGTCACGCTGGAAGTCAACCCGGACGAATTCCTCGATCTCGAAGACCGCTACGGGCGGCGCTAGCCGGAGGCCCATGCTCGATCCCGATGCGCCGCACGCCAGCCTATGACCCCGCCCGCGATTATTACGCGATCCTGCAGATCGCGCCGGACGCGTCGCTCGACGCCATTCGCCGGGCTTACCGTCAGCGCGTGCGCGAGCTGCACCCGGACCGCAACCCGGAGCGCGCCGACTGGGCGACCGAGCAGATCAAGCTGGTGAATGAAGCATACAACGTGCTGCGCCACCCGGCCACCCGGCGCGAGTATGACCGCGCGCGCTGGCCGTTTGCCCCGGCAGCGCCCGCGCCGCCGGGCACCGCATCATCCGACCTGGATCCGGACCTGGCCTGGTGGGAGCAGGTGACCGTCCAGTCGGCCCGCCAGACCGCCTTCGACGCCGCCTGGGAGACGACGCAACGTGCCGGACCGGCCCCGGTGTGGCTGGCGGTGTCGCGCTGGCTGTCGGCGCGCGGCCTGTACCGGCTGGATCAGGTCTGGCTGGCGCTGGTCGGGCTGTGGCGCAGCCCCTATGCGGAAATGCTCGCGGTGTTGGCGGTGGCGCTGGCAATCAACCTGGCGATCATTTTCTACACG
Source organism: Thermoflexus sp. (assembly GCA_020724465.1). Taxonomy (GTDB): domain Bacteria; phylum Chloroflexota; class Anaerolineae; order Aggregatilineales; family Aggregatilineaceae; genus DYGX01. The sequence continues at coordinate 49,922 of DYGX01000022.1, read as the reverse complement.
CTGGTGCGCCCATCCGGCCAGGATATGCCGTCGAACCCAGTCGGGCAGGCCCCGCCAACCGCCCTGCCGGTTGCCACCACGCCGACCCTCGATCACCTGTCCACCACCTGCCAGGGGTCGGGCGCGGTGATTCACCAGCCGGTTTCCGGCGAGCGCGTCGGGGATGCATTCATGGTGTTTGGAACGGTGGATCACCCGGAGCTGTGGAACTACACCGTGCAGATCAGCTACCTGGGTGGCGATCCGCTCGCCACGCCCGCAGACTGGATCATCCTGCGCGGGCCGCCGTTCGAGCAGACCGCCCCCGAGGAGCCAGTGTCCGGCGATCTGCTGCTCGACATGCCGGTGATGCTGTCGCGCAGCGGGTATTATGCCCTGCGGGTGCGCGTCACCCTGCGCGACGGCACCCTGCTGCCCCCCTGCGACGCGGTCGTGCTGCACGAATAGCCCGGTTCCCCGCTCGCCTCACAGCGGGTCGTCAACCGTCCAGCCGCGCGTGAAGTAGACGCCGTCGATGAAGCCCCGCGCCCGCTCGGTGTGCGGATAGCGCGCCAGATAGGCCCAGAAGGCCGGGCTGTGGTTGGGGAACTTGCGGTGCGCCAGCTCGTGCGCGATCACGTAATCGATCACGTAGTCCGGCCACAGCTTGATCTGGTCGCTGATGCGGATGTCGCCATCGGTCGTGCCGCCGTGCGTACAGCTCCCAAGCCGCGTGTGCAGGTTGCCTGCCCAGCGGATGGTGTGCCAGCGCAATGCGCCGTCGAAGTACGCCTCGTTGATCGCCTGGGCGCGGCGCTGGAGTTCGGCGTCGTTGCGGCTGAGGGCGCGGGCGCGCGCATCCAGCACGTTGGCGACGATGTCGTCCAGCAGCCGGTCGAGCACGGCCCCTGGCACGTGTTCCGGCGCCCGCACGCGGATGACCGTGCCCTCGACGTTCCAATGCACGTTGCGCTTCAGGCGGCGGTCGTAGTTTACTTCCACGGCGAGCGTGTGGCCGCCCGCGTCGGTGACCTGCCGCGCGATCCAGGCGCGGGGAGCGGGTTGTCGTTTCATGGCGCGTGTCCGTTTCGTTCGCGGCGCGTGGCGTCTGGCAGCGCGAGGACAAAAACAGGGCAGCGCGGTTGCTGCCCTCTGGGAGCCGGCGAGCGGCGTGCTATCAGACCGCGGCGATGACTTCGTACAGGTTGCGTGTCTCGCGCGAGGGCTGGATGCCAAACAGGCGGTCCAGCGTGCGCTCCAACTGGTGATACTGCCCGATCGCCTCGTCGCGCCGGCCCTGCTGGTAGTAGATCATCATCACGTCGCGGTGGACATCTTCCCAGTCGGGCTTTTCGCGCAGCGCGCGCAGCAGATAGCCCAGCGCCAGGTCCAGCTCGCCCAGGCCGCGGTGATAGCGTCCCAACCCGATCAACGCCTGCGCGTACTTGTTTTGCAGTTCATTGCGCCGTGCTTCAACCCAGGGCGTGTGGATATAGGGCAGGAAGTCCGAGCGGTAGAGCTGCACGGCAAGATACCAGTTGGCGGGCGCGTTTTCCTCGACCTCGATGGCCTCGTGCACAGCCTCTTCGAAGACGCGCGCGTCATAGTGAATCTGGAGCTTGGGCGAGGGAACGTAGAACCCGCTCGCGTAGTGCGTTAGCTCATAGCCCAGGCGCTCGCTGATCTTGCGCTTGGTGACATGAAAGACATTGGTCGCCTCTTTGACCGACATCTTCGGCCAGAAGACCTCAAAGATCTCATCACGCGTCACCATCGGATGGTCGACGAAGTAATAGAACAGGTGGCGCGGCAACGACCCGTCCCAACTGGTTACCGGGCGACCGTCGATGTACACGTGGCCGCCGGAAAGCGCGAAGACCTCAAGCTGCCCCCGCTTCTGTTCGTCGCCGTAAATCCCGCCCCCAAGCGCCTCATCGGTGCCCACGACGACCGCCTGCCCCGCCAGGACTAAATCGTTCCAGGGCTGGAGCGGCAGCAGACGTGCGTTGATGACAATCTGGACGTTATCGGGCAGGGCTGCGGGCAGCTCGCGGAAGAAGCGGTCAACGGACTTGTCGGGATGCAGATGGTCGAAGGCGTCGAGCAGAAGCATATAAGGCTTGCCGCGTGCCGCGCCCAGGTCGGCGCCGAAGGCCGCGGCGAGATCGGCGGGGGTGGCGCGCGTTTTCAGTGCTTCGCGGGTCTGCGCCCCGAATCCCTGGGGGAAGGCCGGGTCGTCGATCATGTGCGCCAGCCAGGCTTCCAGCGTCGTGTCGTCTTCGCCCAGGCTGTAATACATCATATTCGGGCCATAGTGGCGCAGGAACATCGCCACCAGGGCACCGCGCGCGCGGTGACGCGGGTAGATAATGGCCAGCGGTTTGTCACGCAGGCGCTCCTGGAATGTCTCAAAACTGAGTTCAGCGACCCGTTCCACTGCTCGTGGCATCATCATCACCCCATTTTTAGGCCAGCGCCTGGGCAGCACAGCCCAACCTCATTGCGTATGCTGTGGTTATATGCGAAAACTCGCACCACACGCATGGTGCTGTCGCCCTGCGCGTCTGCGAGCCTCTTCCCCTTAAACTTATGACCGGTTTGACCCCGTATGATTATCATTGTAAAGCATAAATCTGTCAATACAAAAACACTTCAGGTACGACATACCTTTTCGTAATTATGTTTCGATGGAAGAGAAAACTATTATTAGCTTACTTGAAATCGCTTGCAACGAGTTGCGCATCTCCAGAGTTACCGCCAAATGGGTAATGTGGCTATAATGCGGGCAAGCTTGTGCCCGATCCAGCCGCCGTTTGGAGAGCGACGCATGCGCCGATGGTTGGTTATCACCTGGCTGATTGTCTTGCTGGCTGGCGCGGCGGCCTGTCAGACGGCTCCTGCTGAGCCGCAGCCGCTTCCAACGCTGGTCGATCTCAGTACACTGCCCACGGCGGATTTCCTCACCCAGAACGCGCCCCCGGCCGGCTTCGACGAGGTGAGCTTCGACCCGCTCGACCGCAACCTGGCGGCGCGGCCCGGCTGGACCTACACGGTCGTCGGCGAGTTCGAAGGCACGTTTGCCGGTTCCGACGAGCCGGCCGAGGGCCGCTTTACGCTCCAGGTCTGGGCCAACGAGCTAGGCGAATCGCGCCGTGTCGTATTGGAAGTCGAAGGGCTGGCCGTCTCGCCGCAGGAATACGTGCGCCTGGAAGGCGTCCGCATCAGCAACGATACGTACGTGGTTGACACCAACGGGCAGTGCAGCCCCGGCGCCGCCGGATCCGGGTCGTCTATCGTGGCCGATTTGTCCGCCGGGGAGCTGATCGGCGGGGTGGCGCGCGCGGTGCCGACCGGTCACCGCGACACAATCGACGACGTGCCGGTCTGGCAGTACACCTTCGCGCCCGAGGCGCTGCGTCTGGCGGCGATCAAGCGCGAGGCCGACAGCCGGGTCAGTGTCGAGGCGGATTTGTGGGTGTCGCCCGGCCTGAACGCGGTGACGCGCTTCGAGGCGTCGGTCGAGGTGGCGAACGTCCGCATCCTGTCGGCGGAGCGCCCGGTCAGCGGCACGCTGTTCCTGCGCTACGATCTCGACCTCAGCCAGATAGACATCCAGCCAAACATCTCGATCCCGCACGGCTGCTGAGGCTGCTTGGCTTTGCCTGAGGCGCACAGTATAATTGCCCTCGCGGATGGCAGCCAACATGCGCCGCGCACCGGAATTCTTTTTTGAGCTGCAGCCACCTCATCGGACCCGCGCCTCGCAGGTAGGGAGAAGGTCGTATGCGCGTTTCTGTCTTGCAGGAAAACCTCTACAAAGGTCTCAGCATCGTCGGGCGGGCGGTCCCCAGCCGGGCTTCGCTGCCGATTCTGTCGAATGTCCTCATCGCGACCGAAGACGCGCGCGTGCGGCTGGCCGCCACCAACCTGCAGCTTGGAATCACGGTGTGGATCGGCGCGAAAGTCGAGGATGACGGCTCGGTTACCCTGCCGGCCCGCACCTTCCAGGACCTGGTGGCGACGCTGCCGCCCGAGCGCGTTGATATGGACCTCGACACGCGCACTCTGACGCTGCATCTCCACTGCGCCGGGAAGTCGGCCAACATCAAAGGCATGGACGCCGCCGAATTCCCCCAGATGCCTGAGTTCGAGCCGGACCGCGCGATCAGCGTGCGGGCGGATGTCTTCAAAGAGATGATCGAGCAGGTTGTCTTCGCCGCGGCGAAAGACGAGAGCCGCCCGGTGTTGGCCGGCGTGCTGCTGCGCTTTGACGGCGACGTGTTCACCATGGCCGCTGCGGACGGCTACCGGCTCTCGGTGCGCACGACGGAGCTGGAATTCAGCGTGGGCGACCGCGCGCCGGACCCCGTCATCGTCCCGGCCCGCACCCTGCAAGAACTGGGGCGGATCATCAGCGATGACGACGAGGAAGTGCTGATCGCCCTGCCCGATGGGCGTGGTCAGGTGATGTTCAGCCTGGACAACGTCCTGGTCGTTTCCCAGTTGATCGAAGGCAAGTTCCCGGACTACGAGGCGATCATCCCGCGCACCTACCAGACGAGCGTGATGGCCTACACCAGCGAATTGCTGGCTGCCTGCCGTAGCTCTGAGGTGTTCGCCAAGGACTCGGCCAACACGGCGCGCGTCTTGATTGAGCCGGCCAGCAGCCCCAATGAGCCGGGGCAGGTGATCGTTGCCGGGCAGTCTCAGGAGAAGGGCGACGCCCAGGCGCCGCTCGAAGCGACCATTGAGGGCACCGCGATCGAAATCGCCTTCAACATTCGTTACCTGATCGAAGTGCTGAACGTCATCCGCGAGGATCGCGTCGTGCTGGAAACCAGCGGGCCGACCGCGCCGGGCGTGGTGCGCCCCGCCGGACGGGATGATTTCATTCACGTCATCATGCCGATGTCCACCGCGCGCTGAGCGCCTCGCCTGCCAGTCTGGACACGTCCGGCTGCGTCTCATACCCAGCCGGATTTTTGTGGATGAGGCTGCCGGTTGGCCGCGACTGGCTGGCTGTGCCGGGGAATGTGCTAAAACCGGATCAGACGAGTCACTTGGAGCGAAGGAGAAACAGAATGAACTACCGCCGCGTCGGCGCTTCCGGTCTGAGAGTGAGCGAGATCAGCCTGGGGGGCTGGATCACCTTTGGCGAGAGCATCACCGATCAGCAGCTTGCGCGTGAGCTGATCGTGCTGGCCTACGACAACGGTGTGAACTTCTTTGACATCGCCGACAGCTACGCTAAGGGCGGCGCCGAGCGCCTGATGGGATCGGTATTCAAGGAGTTCCCGCGCCATACGCTGGTGATCTCCAGCAAGGTCTACTGGCCGATCAGCGACGACGTCAACGACCGCGGCCTGTCGCGCAAGCACATCATGGAGAGCATCGATCGCTCGCTGCAAAATATCGGGACCGACTACCTGGATCTCTACTTCTGCCATCGCTACGACACCGAGACGCCGGTCGAGGAGACGGTGCGCGCGATGGACGACCTGGTGCACCAGGGCAAGATCCTGTACTGGGGCACCAGCGAGTGGACCGACGAGCAGATCCAGGAAGCGCTTGATATTTGCGAAGACTACGGGCTGTACCGGCCCATCGTCGAGCAGCCGCAGTACAACCTGATCCACCGCCGCCGTGTCGAGGAGACGATCCTGCCGCTGGCCGAGGAAGAAGGCATTGGGCTGGTGGTGTGGAGTCCGCTCGCCAGCGGCCTGCTGACGGGCAAGTACGACAACGGTGTGCCACAAGACAGCCGCCTGGCGCAGAAAAGCTGGCTGGCCGAAGGGCTGCTCAAAGAGGAACGGCTGGACGCGGTGCGCCAGCTCAAGACGATTGCAGATGAGCTGGGCGTCACGCGGGCGCAGCTTGCCATCGCCTGGACGCTGCGCCAGCCCGCCGTCAGCAGTGCGATCACCGGCGCGACCAAACGCGCTCAGCTTGAGGAAACACTCAAGGCGACCGAAATCAGGCTGGATGCCGACGTGTTGGAGCGGATCGACGAGCTGTTCCCCGCGCAGCGCGAACCGGCCTAAGCAGGCCCCAGCTACCGATCGCGTGCGAAGGCGCGGGTTACCGGGCGGATTTGCGGGTGTGCCGCAGCCAGACCTGCGCCTCTTCGCCGCCGAGGATGACCAGTTCGCGCATGGAGTCGCGCGGGTGGTCCGGGTCCTCAGGCTCGCCGATCAGGATATCGGTCGAGCCGGGATCCATCTCGAGCAGCGTCCAGGACAGGTACGGCTTGATGAAGTGATAGAGCGCCTCAAGCGGATCCGCGCCGGGAGGAAGGGCCGGGTCGGTGGGCCGCGTCAGGCGACGCGCCGAAGGGAATCGAGATGCCAGCGTGCTCACCGCGCAGCCTCCGAAATCTTAAGTAAAGCTTGACATTATGTCACCAACCGCAGCACGCGCGCCGAGGAGAGACATGGCCTATTATACCCGAATTTTGAGATGCAACGATCAATTCGTGTCTAACAGACTTACATTTCACTGCATGGTGATGTGGGCGAGCATTGACAGCGCGCGGGTTTTTCGCGTATAGTATTGCGTATGAACGAGCCAGCATGGACGGTAGTACGCGCCTCGATGCACATGCGCAGCTTGCCGTGGTCGGGTAGTTCCCGGCGATGGCGAATTGCGTGTGCCTGACGCATCGTCATCCGACCGCCCTGACCCCGGCAAGCAAAACCGTCGAGCACCTTCGGCGGTTTTTTGTTGTGGTGAGCCGGGCGGCGCGTTGTTACAATTCGCCCTGGTCTGCGGACCGCGAGCCTCGAAGGGGAGACTATGGCCGACTTCATTCACGTTTCCATTGCCTGGCCCTATGCCAACGGCGATCTGCACGCCGGGCATCTGGCCGGGGCCTATTTGCCGGCGGACATCTTCGCCCGCTATCACCGCCTCAAGGGCAACCACGTGCTGATGGTGAGCGGCTCCGACGCGCACGGCACGCCGATCACGGTCGAGGCCGACCGGCTTGGCGTCCCGCCGAACGTCGTCTTCGAGCATTATCATCGCCGCTTTCTGGAGACCCAGAAGCAGATCGGGATCAGCTACGACCTGTTCACCCACACCGACACCGAGAACCATCACCGGGTGGCGCAGGACATTTTCCTCAAGTTGCTGAACGACGGGAAGCTCTTCCGCGCGACTCAGCGCCTGCTCTACAGCGAAACCGAGCAGCGCTTTCTGCCCGATCGCTATGTGGAGGGCACCTGCCCCCGCTGCGGTTATACGCAGGCGCGCGGCGATCAGTGCGACAACTGCGGCGCGCTGCTGGACGCGACGGAGCTGATCAACCCGCGCAGCAAGATCGACGGCAGCACGCCCGTGATCCGCGAGACGGAGCACTACTTCTTCGACCTGCCGGCCTTCAGCGAGCGGCTGCTCGACTACCTGTCGACCGGCAAGGAACACTGGCGCCCCTCGGTGCTGAACGTCTCGAAGAACAAAGCGCGCGACCTGCTGCCCCGCCCGATCACGCGGGACATCACCTGGGGGATTCCCGTCCCGCTGGAAGGCTGGGAAAATAAGCGTCTGTACGTGTGGTTCGAGGCGGTGATGGGCTATCTGACCGCCAGCATCGAGTGGGCGCACAACACCGGCCAGCCGGATGCCTGGAAGCGGTGGTGGTATAACCGCGACGCCCGCATCTACAACTTCATCGGCAAGGACAATATCGAGTTCCACACCATCATCTGGCCGGCGGAGCTGATGGGGATCGACGGGCTGTATGCCGACGAAGGCGACGGGCCGATCTCGCTGCCCTATGACGTGCCCGCCAACGAGTTCATGAACATCGAAGGCGAGCAGTTTTCCAAGAGCCGCAACTGGGCGGTTTGGGTGCCCGATATCCTGGAACGCTACGATCCGGACGCCATCCGCTACTACATCGCGGTAACCATGCCCGAAACCCGCGACTCCGACTGGAGCTGGGAAGGGTTCGTCACCCGCAACAACACCGAGCTGCTGGCGGCCTGGGGCAATCTGGTCAACCGCGTGCTCAAATTCGCCGCGCGGCACTTCGACGGGCGCGTGCCGGAGCCGGGCACGCTGCGCGACATCGACCGGCAGATCATCGCGCAGGTGGAAGGCGGCTTCGAGCGCGTGGGAGCGCTGATTGAAGCGGTCAAGCTGCGCGACGCGCTGGCCGAGACGATGGCCCTGACGCGCGAAGTCAACGGCTATCTGGACCGCGCGCCGTGGTTCAAGGTGATCAAGGACGACCGGCAGGCCGCCGCGACGACGATCTACACTGCGCTGCGCTGCATCGATAACCTCAAGACGCTGTTCGCGCCGTTCCTACCCTTCTCGTCGCAGCGCGTCCACGAATATCTGGGCTACGAGGGGCGGCTGTTCGGCGAGCAGCGAATCGAAGTCTTCGAAGAGACGACACGCTCGCACCCGGCGCTGACCTACGACGCCAGCGGCGCGATCGGGCGCTGGGAGCCGAGCGCGTTGCCGCCCGGCCAGGCGCTGCGCGACGGCGCGGCGCTGTTCCGCAAGCTGGAGCCGGAGCTGATCGAGGCGGAGCGGGCGCGGCTCGGCCAGCCACGCGAGGCGGAGACCCTGCCGGGGCGCGGATAGGCGCGGGCGCTCACCATGACGCGCGGTGTCGAGCGAAGTCTGTTGGGCGCGGTGCTGCTGGCCTATCTGGCGCTGGCGAGCCTCTACGCCATCCGCACGCCGGCCTGGCAGGCGCCGGACGAGCCGGCCCACTATAACTACATCCGCCAGATCGCCGGCGAGGGCCGCCTGCCCGTGCTGGAGCCGGGCGACTGGCAGCAGACATATCAAGACGAGCTGACGGCGCGCGGCTTCGACCCGGCGCTGTTGGGGCGGCTGGAAACGGTCCAATACGAGGACCACCAGCCGCCGCTCTATTATCTGCTGCAAACGCCCATCTACGCGGCGACCGACGGCGATCTCACCGCGCTGCGGCTGGTGTCGGTTGCGCTCGGCGCGGGCGTGGTGCTGGCGGCGTGGGCGGTGCTGCGCGCGCTGTTCCCGGAGCGCCCCGCCCTGGCGCTGACCGGCGCGGCGTTCGTGGCCTTTCTGCCACAGCACCTCGCCGTCCTCGCCAGCGTGAGCAACGACCCGCTGGCGGAACTCATCGTCGGGCTGACGCTGCTGGTCGCGATGCGCTATCTGCGCGGCCAGGCGCGGGGCGCGTCACCGGCGCTGCTCGGCGGGCTGGTTGGGCTGGCGCTGATCACCAAGACAACGATCTACTTCCTGGCGGGGATCGCCGTTCTGGCGGTCGTTCTGCGCGGGCGGCGCGAGCGCTGGCCGTGGCGGACGGCGGCGCGGCATCTGGCGGCGGTGCTGGTCCCCGCGCTGATCCTGGGCGGCGTGTGGTGGGCACGGAATGTGAGCGTCTACGGCGGGACCGACTTCACCGGGCTGGCGCGCCACGACGCGGTGACGGTCGGCCAGCCGCGCACTGCCGAGTATATCGACACGATGTACGGCGGCAGCTTTGGGCGTTACCTGGAAGCGTTCGTCACGACCACCTTCCGCAGCTTCTGGGGCCAGTTCGGGTGGATGGCGCTGATCATGCCGCGTTGGGCGTACGCGGCCTTCGCGCTTTTTTCGCTCGGCGTGATCGCGGGCGCGGGGCTGTACATCCGGCGCGAGCGCTGGCCGGCGGCGCTGAGCGGTCCGCAGCGCGACGGACTGGCGCTGCTCGGCGTGACGCTGGCGCTGGTGGCTGCCGCGTATGTGCTCTACAACGTCGAGTTCGTGCAGTTCCAGGGCCGCTACCTGTACCCGGCGCTGATCCCGCTGGCGCTGCTGGTCGCGATCGGGCTGGCGGGCTGGGCGGCGTCGCTGCCGGGCCGGGCGCGCGATCTGACGCCGGTCCTGTTGCTGTTCATGCTGGCGGCGTACGCGCTCTACGCTCTGGAGCGCATCATCGTGCCGAACCTGCCCGCCTGGTAGTCAAAGGAGAGCGTTCGATGGGCCGAGAGACTGCGCTGCAACCGGGCTTGACCGGCGAGGCGAGCGTCACCGTGACCGACGATCTGAGCGCGATCGCGCTGGGCACCGGGACGGTGCGCGTCTACTCGACGGCGGGGCTGGTTGCGCTGCTGGAGGCGGCGGCGGTGGCCGCGCTCGGCGGGGCGCTGCCGCCGGGCCAGACGAGCGTCGGCACGCGGCTGGACGTGCGCCACACTGCTGCGACGCCGGTCGGCATGGCGGTCACCGCGCGGGCGACGCTGCAAGAGGTGGACGGGCGGCGGCTGGTGTTCGCGGTCGAAGCGTGGGACGCGGTCGAGCAGGTCGGCGCGGGCACGCACGAGCGCTTCATCGTGGACGCAGAACGCTTCGAGGCGCGCGCCGCCGCCAAGCAACCCTGAGCGGCACGCAGATCGCGCTATGGCAGGTGTGCGGTCCTCAGGTGCATGTCGAAGAACGCGATTGTGTCCGCGATGAACTGCAAATCGCCCTCGCCAACGAAGGTATGCGGCTGGCCGGGATAGGACAGGCACTGCACAGTCTTTTCGAGCGCCCGTAGCCTTTCGCAGAGGTCATCCGACCACCACGGGGGCACCAGCTCATCCGCCGCGCCATGGTGGATGCTGACCGCCGCCTGGATGCGGTTGAGGAAGTAGATCGGCGCGATCCGCTGCAGCGCCTCGTCCGGAATGGCCAGCTCGAACGCGCCGCGCTGCCGGCCAGACCACGCCTGGATCGCCTCGTAGTTGCGCCGCTCGTCGCCGCTCATCGAGCCGTACAGCACCGCCGCGTCGACGTGCGGGCTGACCGTCAGCACGCGCAGTGAGATGCCGCCGCCCATGCTGTGCCCCCACAGCCCGATCCGCTCCGGGTCGGCCAGCGCCAGCGGGCCGGGCTGCCCGCCCTGGTCGCGCACGATGGCGATCAGGTTGAGCACGTCGGTCGCCATACCGACGCGGAAGAGATTGGGGCCGTCATCCGAGGGCTTGTAGCCGCGCAGGTTGGGATGCAGCACCAGATACCCGGCCCGCGCCAGCGCGTCGGCGTAGCGCGTGGTGTAGTCCAGCGTGTAGTAAATCGCGGGATCGATGTAGCCGTGCAGCGCGATGATCACCGGGAACGGCCCGGTGCCTTGCGGCACGTTCATGAACCCGTAGATCGTCAGGCTGTCGCTGGGATACGAGATCAGGAAGCGGTTGAAAGCGGTGTTGCTTTCCATGACCTCGTGCAGCGTGATCGTCCCGCCGCCGTAGCTGCGGGTGGCCAGGAAGTCGATGGTCAGATCGCCGTAAGGGTCGGCGGCGAGCGGGGTCGGGTTCTGGCGGGCGAAGGTCGGCGCCTGAGCGCCGGGCAGGGTGAGGGCCAGCAAGCTGAGCAACGCGAGCGTGGCGACGATCCATTTCTTCATGGGTGCTTCTCTCGATGATCCGGTGATGTGTGTCAGCCCCCCTGGCGCGGCTCGCGCCCCGGCAGGCGCTAAGTGTACCGCGCCTGGTCCGGAAATGCCCAACAAGCCCGGTCAGGCACGTCCCGGCGGGGCAGAGACGACCCGCGCCCACCAGCGCGCGCCGTTGGTGTGCAGCTCAAAAACACGCCCATCGGCCACCCGCGCCAGCAGGTGCAGGCCGTCGTCGGCTTTCCAGCGGCGGCCCGTGTCCACCACCGGCAGCGTCTCGCCCGCCCACGTCAGGCGCGCAGGGACCGGCCAGCCGTCCGGCGTCCAGGTCGCTTCCACAGCGATGAGTTCTGCGTCCATCACATCAGTCCAGCGCTCAGCGGGTACACCGGGCGCACTATAACACGAAAGGGCCGCGTGCGCAGCCCTTCCGGTGTGTGGTTCGGCGTGGAGTGCCGCTTACCGGCACTCCGAACTGGAGTGATCCACCCAGGCGGTCAGTGTGCCGTTGGCGTTGATGGTGTAATGCCAGACGCTGTGCACCATTGTGCTGGTGCCCGGCTCGCGGCCAACGATGCGGAAGTTGTTGATGACGGTGTACTGCTCACCGACCGTGGCGTTGAAAAGATCCTGCGAGACGCCCGTCCCCTGGTACACATTTCCGGTCGTCTGTCCGACGCCGGTGATGCCCTGCGGATTGGCCTGGAATTTGACGTGCACGCCCCCCGCAGTGTCGAATGTCAGGCGGAAGGTCACATGCAGATAGCCGGAAAGGTCGATCAGCTCGCCGGCGCAATCTGACCAGATGGTATCTTCATACCAGAAGCGGCCCTGATCGGTCTGGGCCTGGGCGGTGAGGGTCGCGCCGAACGACAACAGCAGCGCAAGCACGAGCGTCAGCAATAGCGTGCGTTTCATGGGGTGTGTGGCTCCTTGTCAGATGAGTGGTCGGGGGCGATGGCTGGTGTGGATGCGTGCAGCCAGGGCCAAACGTCCATTAAATCAATAAATATATTAATTGTAAATATCTAAAAAACATAATAAATAAGTGAAATTGAAAATCGGCCCAAACCAGGCGAGCGCGTCCGCACGAGTGGGCGGGTTGCGTGGGGAAAGCGCTTCAATGAGGGCGCAAGAAACCGGCGCGTGGCCGCGATGCTGGCGCGAGGCGCGCCAGTATCTGGCGGTGAGTCGCCTCGCGCTGCTTACAGCGCCCCATCGAGGTAATCGAGCACCATCTGAAAGGCCGCGTCGGCGGACTGCTCGCGGTTTTGCAGCCGGTCGCCCTCAAAGACGAAGCGGCGCACCCACACCCCGCGCGGCGTGCTGAGCGCCACAAACGTTAGCCCGACCGGCTTGGTCGCAGTGGCGCCGTCCGGCCCGGCGATGCCGGTCACGCTGATCGCCAGGTCCACGCCGAACAGGGTGCGCGCGCCGATCGCCATCTCCCGCGCGACCGTCTCGCTGACGGCGCCTTGCTCGGCGAGCAACTGCTCGTCCAGGCTGAGCAGGCGGCGCTTGGCGCGGTTGGCGTAGACGACTACCCCGCCGATCAGGTAGGCGCTGCTACCCGGAATGTCCGTCAGGCGCTTGGCGATCAAGCCGCCGGTGCTGCTTTCGGCGGTGGCGATGGTCAGCCCGGCGCTGCGCAGCCGCTGCCCGACCCGTGCTTCCAGCCGATCATCATCTGTCGCCGGCTCGCGTGCGCTCATGACTCGTCCGCTCCATCGGAATCGGCCAGGGTGAACTCCCAGCCACAGTACTTGCCATCGCCGATCGGATCGGGCGGGCAGATCAGGCAGCGCGTGCGGATGCGCGGGTCGATGGTGCGCGCGAAGGTCGAAAACTCCGCCATGCCTACCGGCTTGCAGGCGAACGGCGGCAGCCCTTTGCGCTGGCGGGTGCGCTGCACGCGGCAGTCGTCCATGCGAAAGCGCAGGGTGTGTCCGTCCACCCATTCGATAGTTTGCGGGTTGACGCGCGCGTATAGCCGGAGCCGCAACGCCTGCTCCAGCGCGCGCAGGCCGCCGCCCGGCGGGATCTCAAACGCGCGCATGATCCGCTGCGCTTCGGCAGCGGCGAACCGTTCCCAGGCGCGCCGGTCCATCTCCACAGCAACATCCGTGCCGAAAGCCTCTTCCACGGCCAGGAACCAGCTCCCGTCGTGAGCCAGCCAGTTTTTGGCGTACACATCCAGCAGCTTGAGCAGCTCTTCGCGCGAGAGTGAGGCGTGTGGGTCCATGCGTGCGGGTGCCCCGAGATCCGATCGTCCGACGTTGCTTCGAGTATACGAATTCCTGGCAGGCGCGGCGAATATTGCCCGCCGTGCGGCGCGCTCGCGGCATTAGAATCGCATAGAAACGGACGGAGCCGCGCAATTCGACCTTGACGCTGACGGCTGACCGGTGTATGATAGCCGCGCACTGGGAAACCGGTGCGGCACCATCCATGTTGCGGGGTAGAGCAGTGGCAGCTCGTCGGGCTCATAACCCGGAGGTCGCAGGTTCGAATCCTGCCCCCGCTACCTGAACGAAAAACCCCCGACCGCCGGTCCGGGGGTTTTTTGTTTGCGCGCCTGGTGATGGTTGCAGCGGGAACAAGCGCCGGGCGCAAACAGGCCCATCTCGCCCCGGCAGCCGGCTGATGTCCAACGAGTGAGTGCGCGGGCGCGGCGAGCGCGCCCCTAAAAGACCTTCCTCAGAGATTTACGCCGCGTAGTTTTTACGATCGAACTTCTGTTTGCGCCGGTGATCCTTCAGACCGGTCTTCTCGTTGTGATACAGCGTGACGATCAACAAGGCGTCGGTTTCAACCAGGCGAGTATGCACGCAGAGGCCCACGAGCTGCTGTACGCGCTGATCAGCGCGGTCGTGCGCCGGGATGTCGCGCCGGCCCAGGAAGTACATCAGGGTGCCGGCGTTCCAGTGGCGGCGGCCGTGCTGCAACACGTAGAGCACATCATTCCGCGAAATGTTGCGTTGGGCGCAGCGCTTTTCGGCATGTTGGCTGAAAGACACGCGAGTCAAATGGTCACATCCCTTTCTCTAACGGCTGCCGGGATGAGATGGGCCTGTTAAGGTGCGCCATTACTTAGCATTTTATGGATATTGAGACCAGGCACAATTCAGCCTTGCGCGTAGGTGCATGAATTTTTTGTGAAAAGTGTGTGCAGCGCGGAACAGGGCGTGGGCGCGAGAGAGAGGCTCGCAGCGCGAGACCCAAAAAAGCCCGCTGCCTGGATGGCAGCGGGCGCGAGCCGGCAGATTGTGAAGTCTGTGCAGGGGGTGGGGACGCTAGCGGCGTTGGGCGAGCGAGAGCGCCGCGCCCAGGGCGACGCCGACCCCCAGCCCGAGCGCCAGGTTATCCAGCGCCACGCCGACGGCGACGCCCAGCGCGATCCCGACCGTCATGCCAAGCGCCGGATTGTTCCTGTGCGGCTTATTCCCTGGTGTGCGTGGATCGGGTGCCGTCGCCTTCTCTCCGTGTGTGATGCGGCCTGGCCGGTGCGCGCCTCAGATGTGCTCGCCCTGGCGGGTGAAGAGGTCCTCGTACAGCGCGCGCAGATTGGTGCGATGCAGTTCTTGAACCAGGCCGTTGAGGGGAATCCGGCTCTTGCCGCAGCGCTCGATGTTGATCTCGTCTAGTGCCGTGATCGGCAGCCGCTGCTGGATGGCCTGCTCAACGTGCTGCCGCAAGCGAGTCAGGTAGGCCAGGTCTTCCTCGATTTTGGATTCGACCTCGCCGCGCAGCACGACCTCGCCGTGCCCCTGCACCACGTTTTCATAGCCGCCGTTGCGCAGCGCGTTCAGGCTGGCGACGAAGTCATCGTAGCTGCCGTCGACGAAGTAGGGGATCGGCATCATCGTGTCCGCCGCGAACAACACGCGATCTTCTTTCACCAACGCGACGATTGAGTCTGGGCTGTGGCCGGGAGAGTGCCACAATTCGACGGTTTTGTTGCCCAGGTGAATGCTCATCACGCCCGAATCGAACACCAGATGCGGCAGCACCAGCTTGATGTCGCGCAGTTCCGGGGCGCTCTGCTGCGCCTGCTCCAGCCCGGCGCGCCCGCGGGTATCGAGCAGCTCGTAGCAGCGGGCATGCGCGACGACCTGAGCGCCTTCGAAGAAGCACGTGCCGTAGGTGTGATCGGCGTGATAGTGGGTGTTGATCACGTAGCGGACGGGGCAGTCCAGCCGCGTCTCAAGAAAGTGTTTGATGGCCAGCGTTTCTTCGGGAAAGATGAGGGTGTCAATCAGAATCGCGCCCTCGGAGGTGATCACCGCACCCGCGGTTACTTGAGCATACAGCTCGCTCGAAAAGACATAAATGTCATCTGCAACGCGTTCTCGCTGCATGGCACATGCGTATCCTGGTGGGCGGATGAGGTCTCGATCAGGGTACAGGGCGCACTCAGTATAACGTTTTCACAGGGGCGAATCAAGGCTTGCGGCGAAAACGCAGCCCTTCGCCGCACACAAGAAAGACGCCCCTGCCGGTGAACGATCAGGGGCGCCGGATAAGGCCTCCCGCCATGCCGTGTACCGCGACGTTTTGAACCTGCTTTCGCAGGGGGGTCATCTGCCGAACACTCCTGCTTTAGAACAAGTCCTAATGCGTTCGTGCCCGGACCGTGATGCCCATAGAGTGGGTGTTGGCTCAAAACCATGTGCGGATCACGCGCACGGCAGGTTGGTTTCCGTTATACCACGCATCCTCGGGGCTGTCCAGTCAGAATCAGAGCGATTCGACGGCCGGATCAGTCGTCGTCGAAGCCGGTGAAACCTTCCGGCAGGTTGTCCATGCCGGGCAGGCTGGCGTACTCCTCGGCGAAGCTCGGAACCGGAGCCGGCTCGCCGGAGAGCGGCGCGGCGGTCGCGGGCACGGCTTCGGCGGCGCGGACGTTGTAGAACCACACGCGCAGGAACATCGCCACCGCTCCCACCCCGGCCAGAGCCGTGATCAGCTCCAGAATCAGGCCCAGGGGCGGCAGAGGCACATTGGTCAGCATGGCGTAGACCAGCACGCCCGCTGCCAGCGCCCACAGCGCCCGGCGCAGGGCGCTTCGATCGGGCCGGGGGAAAGCGAAGCGATAGACCAGATAGCCGATGGCGAAGCTGACGACCACGCGTCCCATGAACAGCAGCAGGAAGCCAAACCCGGCGATGAACGCCAGGTTGCCGATCAGCATCCCGGCCCCGGCGAAGATCGCCAGTTGTTCCAACGAGATCGTCAGCAGCAGCGCCAGCACGATCAGGCTCAACACGATCAGGATCAGGCTGAACGGGAACGCCAGCATAAAGGCGACCAGCCCCCAGCCCACCGCCGGGATCGTCCGCCGCCGGACGTACTGCGCCGGCTGGGTGATGAAGTCCGGCCACAGCAGCAGAACCGGCGCGCCGATCAGCGCCAGCGTGATCGCGTCGCGCAGCACGCGGCTGGCGTAGTCGCGCAGCAGGCGCGCCCGCGCCGCGGCGTCGGCCTCGCCGATGTTGGTGATGTCCGGCTGGGAGATCACCGCTTCATAGCGGATGCGCCCCTGAACCACCCCCGGTGGGATGGGGCGCCGCGAGGGGGCCTGATAGTTGACGTCACCGCCGATAAACGCATCTTCGGCGATGATCAGGCCGGGGTCGTTGAACGAGACGTTGTAGAACGGCAGCCCCGGCAGGTCGGCATCACGCCGCCAATCGCCCACCGAGGCGTCGATCTGCCCGCCGACGCGCCCGCGGATGGTCAGCGACTCGCCGCCGAAGTCGATATCGCCGCCCACCACGCCGTTGACCTCGATCTGGTACCCGTAGACCAGCAGATCGCCAGGCAGGTAGGCGTCCGGCATAATCTCCACGTTGAGCGCCAGCGCGACCAGGTCCGTGCGGTCGCCCAGGATGCGCGCTTTGTCGCTGATCAGCACGCTGACGCCGGCGAAGTGGATATCGTCGCCGACCGTGCCTTCAACGCGCAGCCGTCCCCCGGCGAACCAGATATCGCCGGTCACGGTGCCGGTGGGGAAGATCTGCACCTCGGAGCCGATGCCGAGCAGGTCGCCGTCAATGGTGCCGCGGACTTCCAGAATCCTGCACAGGAAGTAGAAGTCTTCGACGATGTACTCGTCTTCCGCCACCACGCAGCGATCGCCGCGCATCCCATCGGACGCCTCGACCCGGCTGGCAGCGCCGAGCAGCCCCAGGGCCAGCAGCAACCCCAGGGCCAGCAGCCAGCGCGTGTGTGGCTTGGTAAGCTTGCGCATGTCCGCAGTCCTTCTGGATAGTGCGGGCAGCCGCGGAACAGGCAACCGGCACACAACCCCCGCGTCCAATTGTACCAGCTTGGCGTGGGATGTGAGAAACCGGCGCGTTACCGGTCGAGCGCCACGGTCCCCAGATAGGTCCGGTGCGAGACGCGCGTAAGCTGGCCGGTGGCGAGTTCGAGCTTGTGCGTCCCTCCCTGAGCGGCGTCGGCCAGCAGCAGCGCGGCGTCCTGGTCGGTGAAGCGGATCGGCCGCATGCGAACCGCGCCGGACGACACCACCAGCCACTGCTGGCGGGCGCGCGCGTCGGCCAGAATCACGCCATACTGCACCGGCCCGGATTCCCCGGTGCCGCTGGCGACGCTGTAGGCAGCCAGGGTGCCGGTGGCGCTGACGACAACATCTCCCGCCAGCCGGAAATCCAGCGCGGGCGGTTGCAGGCGGACCGCTGCGCCGCTGCCGGAATCGCTCAGGTTCAGCGCGAAGGGGCCGCTGCCGCCGGGCGCTTGCAGCCGCGCGATCCAGCGGCCGTTGGCGCTGATGCCGGTGGCGCACGGGCAGGGCAGCGCGTCGTCGAACGGGACGAACGCCTCGCCCAATGGATCGTACACGCGCGGCGCGTGCACGACGGTGTACGGTGTTCCGGCGGCGGGTTCCAGCGGCGCGGCTGCATCGTAGACGAACAGCGCCAGCTTGTCCGCCAGCGCGACGGGCCGCAGCCGGGCGTCTGCGGGGGGCGCGGGCAGGGGCAGCTCGCGCCGGTCACTGCCGTCGGCCAGCGCCAGATAGCTGTGCGTGCTGCCGTCTATCCCCCGTTCGACCCAGGCGATAGCGTCTCCATCCGGCGACACCACCCAATCGAGCGATGCCAGATCGGGCGACCAGCGCAGGAACGGGTGTGGCTCGATCGCGCCGGATGCCCGCACGCGCATGATGGCGCCGCTGAGCGTCTTGCGGTAGATCACCGCATCGCCGGAGAGGGTGAAGTCCGTGCCGTCCGCAACGCTGACGACCGTGCTGAGGCCGGTCAGCGCATCGACGAAGTAGATCGTTGCGCCGCCAGGCGGATCGTCCGGCGCCAGGAAGACATCTGCCAGCCCCGGCAGCGGTTCCTGCGCGCCGGCGGCCCCGGAGACCAAGACCAGCACCAGCACGACACCGATCCAGGCGCGCGATCGCGGGCTAAGGCTCATGCGTCTCCCACTCCGCGAGCGCGGTCACCAGCCGGGGCAGCACCTCACCCGCGCCACCCGCGAATGACCAGTCCGCGATCGCGGTGATCGCGCTTGGCGCGGGGTTGACCTCGATCACGAATGCTCCGTGTTCTTTGGCGACAAACGGCAGGCTGGCCGCCGGCTGGACCATGCCCGATGTGCCGACCACCAGCACGACATCTGCGTCTTCGCACACGCGGAAGGCGCGCTCCAGCGCCGCGGCAGGCAGGGCTTCCTCGAACCACACGACGTCCGGCCGGACGGGCGCGCCGCAGTGCGGGCAGCGCGGCGGCCCGCTGGCGCGGTCCCAGTCCAGCGTGCTGAGGTCGATCAGGGTCGGGTCGCCCTGGCAGTTGGCGAAGCACTTGTTGCGCCGGATATCGCCGTGCAGGGTGATGACGTCGCTGCTCCCGGCGGCCTGGTGCAGCCCGTCGACGTTTTGCGTGATCA
Organism: Thermoflexus sp.; assembly: GCA_020724465.1. Classification (GTDB taxonomy): domain Bacteria; phylum Chloroflexota; class Anaerolineae; order Aggregatilineales; family Aggregatilineaceae; genus DYGX01. Next base: position 30,670 of record DYGX01000022.1, on the reverse strand, counting down.
CGATCAGACAGCCGAGCAGCCGCTCCAGCTCGACCAGCGCGCGGTGGCCGGGGTTGGGCTGCGCCTGGGCGAGCAACTCGCGCCGGTATTCATACCAGTCCCAGACCAGCTTGGGGTTGCGCCGGAAGGCGCCCGGCGTGGCGAGCTGCTGCGGATCGTACTGCGCCCACAGCCCGTCGAGGGCGTCGCGGAAGGTCGGAATGCCGCTCTCTTTCGAGATGCCCGCGCCGGTCAGCACGACCGGGCAGCGGCTGGCGTGCAGCACGCGGGCCGCAGCGCGCAGATTCTCAGGCGTCAGCGGGGTGCGGGGCGATCGGTCGATCACGGGGGTCTCCTCGCTGGTGTATGGCACAGGCTGGGCTGATTCTGCTACGCGGGCCGGGCGCTGTCAAACCGGCGGTGCAACGCGAGCCGCTCCCGTGCGTAATGGATGGCAGAACTCGCGCCGCGCCGTTGGAACGCCCCGGTTGTCGTGCTAAACTTGAGACAGCGCCGCGCACTTCCAGCCGGGGTAGGCCGGCGGCAGCACAGCCGCAGCTTTGTGTGCTGAGAATCGAACATCCGATGACCAGTGACCCGCACACGAACCGGAAGACTCTGATCGCACAGGCAAACGCTTCAGCCGAGCACCTGGCCGTGCGCTATCGGACGGACGAGCAATACAGCCGCCCGGCCGTCAACTTTCAGGACTGGGTGCTCGACGTGGTGGATTGGTCCGGTGACGAGTGGGTGCTGGATATCAGCACGGGGCCGGGCAGGTACTCCGAAGGCGTCGCGGCACGCGCCCCGCGCGGGCGGTATGTGGCGGGCGATCTGTCATTTGACCTGGCGCACCAGGCACACACTGGCGCCGCCGCAAGTACGACCGTGCTTAACCTGGACGTGCAGCACCTCCCCTTTGCCGACGCGACGTTCGACGTTGTGCTGGCGACTCATCTGCTGGGCCAGCTTCCCACGCTGCACGAACCCCTGCTCGAGATCCGCCGCGTCCTGCGCCCGGACGGCTTGCTGATCGCCGGGACGAACAGCGAAGGAACGCTGCCGGAGCTGGACACCCTGACCCGGCGGGCGTGTGCGCTGCTTGGCTATCCCCGGCACGCATTTCAAACCGGCGGGGCGTTCTCGCTGGAGCGCGGCCCGTCGCTGCTGGGCAGGTACTTCCGCGCGGTGGCACGCTACGATCTGCCCGGCGCGTTTCACTTCCCCGAAGTCGATCCGGTCCTCGACTACATCAACAGCACGCGCCCCTTGCGCGAACAGCAGCTTCCCGATGACGTCACCTGGGAAGAGTTTATGAGCATGATGGAAAAACAGATCACCCGCCTGATCCGGCACTTCGGCGAGCTAAAGGTCAACAAGCTGGTGGGGGTGATCGTGGCGACCAACGGCGGGGGCTTCGCGCGCGAGTACCTCAGCCGGCTGGATGGGCATAACTAGCGGCGCGTGGCGAGCCTGGGTCACAGGCTGTTGCGGGCTGTTGCAGACCAGCTCACGCGGGGAAGGAATCCGGCGCCCGACGTTGAGGCTGAACCTGCCCGGCCCGTGCGAAAGACGGGGGTCAAACGCGCGGTGGTGGGGCAGCGGGCGACGCGTGCATCTCCCCGACGAGAAACCTTGAGACCGGCGCTTCCCCCTCAAGCACACAACACGCCCTAGTCCTCGTCGTCTTCGTCGTCCTCGTCCTGGGGCGGCTCCACCTCTTCATGCTCCGGCTGAGGGTCGTCGGGGGGTGTGAAGCCGTGCTTGCCGTAGAGCAGCACGAACATCACCGGGATGTGGTCCTCGATCTTCCACTGATCGCCGATCCGGCGCACGCGCTGCAGCGACTGCCCCTGATCGTCGCCGATGGGCAGAACCATCCGCCCGCCGTCGGCGAGCTGGGCGCGCAGCGGGCCGGGGATGACGGGCGCGGCAGCGGTGACGAGGATCGCGTCGAAGGGGGCCATATCGGGCAGACCCTGGCTCCCGTCGCCGATGTGCAGCTCCACGTTTTCGTACCCCAGCTCATCCAGCACGGCGGCGGCGCGCTCGGCCAGGGCGGGATAGCGTTCCAGGCTGTAGACAAAACGCGCCAGCTCGCACAGGATGGCAGTCTGGTAGCCGCTGCCCGTGCCGATTTCCAATACCACATCGGTGGGCTTGAGTTCGAGAAGCTGCGTCATGAAGGCCACGATGTAGGGCTGTGAGATCGTCTGGTTGCTGCCGATCGGCAGCGGAGTGTCGCGGTACGCAGCGGCCTGAAGCTCCGGCGGCACAAACTTGTGACGCGGCACACGGCGCATCGCTTCCAGCACGCGCGGATCGGTGATGTCGCGGCCCATGAGCTGCTCGCGCACCATACGCTCGCGCAGGGCGGCAAAGTCAGGTTGCATCTCCATGCCTGTGTCGCAGGGCATCGCCTGCGGCTGCAAAAACGCCCGGCGCTTTCCCTGCTCTCCTTCTATCCTAACTATAGCAGACCCACCCTCAGGGTAAAAGCATCCGCCGTTACCGAAGGCCGGGCCGGGCTGCTAGAATTGGGAAAGACAGCGGTTCCCGACCGGGAAGAAGGAGTCTGGCTCGTATGTCCGGCGCAGCGCGGCGGATGCCGTGGTGGAAAAACACCCGCGGCGAAGCCTATGTCGTGGTGCAGATCGTGCTGTTCGCCCTGATCGCAGCCGGGCCGCTGCTGCCCGACGTGGCCCTCGACCTGCCGGGTGGCGCGCGGGTCGGTCTGGCTGTGGTGGGTTTCCTTCTCGGTGCGGCGGGCGGCGCGCTCGCGCTGGGCGGGGTGCTGGCGCTCGGCGACAATGTATCGATCCTGCCGCACCCCAAGCCGGGCGCGGAACTCGTCGAGCGCGGTCCGTACCGGCTGGTGCGCCACCCGATCTACAGCGGCCTGATCCTGGGCGCGGCGGGGTGGGCGCTGCTGCACGCCAGCCCGATCACGCTGCTGGGCGCGGGGCTGCTGCTGGTCTTTTTCGACGTCAAATCGCGGCGCGAGGAGCGCTGGCTGGCACGGGCCTTTCCGGCCTATAGCGCCTATCAGCGCCGGGTGCGCAAGCTGATCCCCTACCTGTACTAGCATCCGGATCGCCCTGGCGAGAGGAGCAACCCATGCGAATTGTGGTGATTGGTGGCAGCGGCCATGTGGGGACCTATCTGATCCCGCGGCTGGTCGAAGGCGGCCATGAGGTCATCGTGGTCAGCCGCCGCCAGCGCGCCCCGTACCAGGCGCACCGCGCCTGGGATGCCGTCCAGCAGGTGACGCTGGACCGGCAGGACGCCGAAGCGCGGGGCGAGTTCGGCGTGCGGATCCGGGCGCTGGAGCCGGACGTGGTCGTGGACATGATCTGCTTCACGCTCGCCAGCGCGCAGCAGCTGGTCGAGGCGCTGCGCGGGCGGGTGCAGCACTTCCTGCACTGCGGCACGATCTGGGTGCATGGCCCCAGCGTCGAAGTGCCCACGACCGAAACCCAGCCGCGCCGCCCGTTCGGCGAGTACGGCATCCAGAAGGCGGCCATCGAGGCGTACCTGCTGCGCGAAGCGCGCCAGAACGGCTTTCCGGCGACGGTGCTGCATCCGGGCCACATCGTCGGGCCGGGATGGGTTCCGCTCAACCCGGCGGGGCACTTCAACCCGGCCGTCTTCGAGCGGCTGGCGCGCGGGGAGACACTCGTCCTGCCCAACCTGGGGTTGGAGACGGTCCACCACGTGCACGCCGACGATGTGGCGCAGGCATTTGTCCAGGCGATCGCGCATTGGAGCGCGGCGGTGGGCGAGAGCTTTCACGTCGTCTCGCCCGCGGCGCTGACGCTGCGCGGCTATGCCGAGCAGATGGCGGCCTGGTTTGGGCAGCCCGCCCGGCTGGAGTTCCTGCCCTGGGACGCCTGGCGCGAAACCGTCTCCGACGAGGAAGCGCGCGCCACGTGGGATCACATCGCGCATAGCCCGAATTGCAGCATCGCCAAAGCGCAGCACCTGATCGCCTACCAGCCGCGCTACACCTCGCTACAGGCCGTGCAGGAAGCCGTGACCTGGTTGATCGAGCGCGGCGAGATCCGGATCGGGGACCGGTGAGGACAACCACATCTGGCACTATCGTGAGGAGCAAACACGCATGACGGTTCGAGTGTTGTTCGTCTGCCTGGGCAACATCTGCCGCTCGCCTATGGCCGAGGCGGTGTTCCGGCACATGGTGGACGAGGCCGGGCTGAGCCACGCGATCGAGGTGGACTCGGCGGGTACGGGAAGCTGGCACGTCGGCGAGCGCGCCCATCGCGGCACGCGGGACGTTCTGGCGCGGCACGGTATCCCCTACGAGGGGCGCGCGCGCCAGGTTCAGCGCGACGACTTCGGGCGCTTCGATTACATTCTGGCGATGGACGATGACAATCTGTATGACCTGGAGCGGATGATGCCCCCCGGCAGCACGGTGAAGCTGGCGCGGTTCCTGGACTTTGCGCCGCAGGTGCCGGTCCGCGAGGTGCCCGATCCGTGGTATGACGGGCGCTTCGACGAGGTCTACGAGCTGGTCCAGCAGGGCGCGGCGGGATTGCTGAAGCATATCCGCCGCGAGCATGGGTTGTAGGCGATGACGATCCCGGCTGCGCTGCGTGAGGCGCTTGAGGATCGCCTGGGCGGGCGTGTTGAGGGCGGGCACCCCGTCTACGGCGGCGACATCAACCAGGCGGCGTCCTTTGCGGTGAACGGGACGCGCTATTTTGTCAAGTACAGCTATCAGGCGCCGCCCGCCATGTTCCCTGCCGAGGCGGCGGGGCTGCGCCTGCTGGCCCAGGCGGGCGCGGTGCGCGTCCCGGCGGTGATCGCGCAGGGGGATGTGGAGGGCGCCTGCCCGGCCTATCTGGTGCTGGAATGGATCGAGACGGGCGAGGGGAGCCGCTCGCACGACGCGGTGATGGAAGACTTTGGCGAGCGTCTGGCGGCGCTTCACCGCCACACCGGCCCCCATTATGGGCTGGATCACGACAATTTCATTGGCCGCCTGCCCCAGCCCAACCGGCCTGCGCCGTCGTGGAGCGCCTTCTACCGCGACCAGCGCATCCGCCCGCAGATGGCGCTGGCGCGCGAGCGCGGGCTGCTCCCCAGGCGGCGCGAGGACCTGCTCACGCGCCTGATGGATCGCCTGCCCGACCTGCTCGACGATGACGCCATCCAGCCTTCGCTGCTGCACGGCGATCTGTGGGGCGGGAACTATCTGATCGACGAACACGGCGAGGCCGTGCTGATCGACCCGGCGGTTTACTACGGCCACCGCGAGATGGACCTGGCGATGAGCGAGCTGTTCGGCGGCTTCTCGCGCCGGTTCTACGACGCCTATCACGCCGCCTACCCGATCGATCCGGGCTATGAGGACCGCCGCGCGCTCTACCAGCTTTACTACATCCTGGCGCACCTCAACCTGTTCGGCGAGAGCTACGGCGGGCGTGTGGACGCGCTGGCCGCGCGCTACGTGGGGCGTTGAGCGGTGCCGGGCTGCGGCGCGGGGATGCGGTCCGTCCGCGGCAGCAGCGCGATGATGGCCGCCTGCCAGGGCGCCAGTTCGAGCGACACGCCGGTCTGTGCCAGATCGTCGCCGGGCCGGGCCGTGCTGGTCCGCTGCAGCACGTCGCGCAGGGTCCAGCGCTGCCCGTCAAGCGCGAAATCGGGCAGGGGCACGACGCCCTGAGCCGGGGCGCCGGAATAATTGATGACGATCAGGCGGCGCTCCTCGCCCAGGTGCCAGGTGTAGGCGATCAGGTTGTGGTGCGTGGCGCCGTCCGTCCCCGGTTCGACCTGGCGCAAGATCCACTCACCCTCATGGTAGATCGGTTGGGTCGCTTCGGCCAGCAGGGCGCGGTAAAACGCCTCAATCGCCCGATTATCGCGCTCGTGCGGGCGGCGGCGAAGCTGTACCGGCAGCTTGACGCGGTGGCCCTGGAACTGCCCCTCGTGCAGCAGGGTCGCGCCGGGCAACGTGACGACCAGCGCGGCAGCGGCCAGCGAGCGCGGCCCGCCGAGCGAGGTCGCTGCGCGCGCCTCGTCGTGGTTCTCGATCATGCGCACCAGGCGCTGTTGGTAGCTCAGATCGGCCTGAAGATGGGCGCGAATCTCCGCCACCGGCGCGTGATGCAGCCGGTTGTATAGTTCTTTGTCGTAGGTGTAATCGAAACCCTGCTGCTGAAGCTCCCACTCCAGATCCCAGTACACTTCGGCGATGAACAGAAAATCGGGCCGCTGTGCCTTAATGGCCGGGATCACCTCGCGCCAGTAGTCTTCGGCGGGGGGATCGCCGGCGCGCTCGCCCCAGGTCTGCGCCACGATCTCGCTCAGGACGAGCATCGCCATATCGCAGCGCACGCCGTCGCACTGCGCGGCGATGTCGCGCAGGGTGGCGATCGCCTGCTGGCGGAGCTGGGGGCTGAAGGGGTTGAGCTGCGCCGTGTCGGTCCACGCGGGGAAGTACGGGTCGCGTCCGTTGGCGAAGATCACGTCGCCCGCCGCGGTCGGATAGCGGAAGAAGTAATCGGGATGCTCGGCCAGCTCGCGCTCGGTGCCGTGCAGGTAATATTCCGGGTTGGTTTCCAGCCAGGGGCAGTCGTGGCTGGTGTGGTTGGGCACGAAGTCGAGGATCAGGCGCAGGTCGCGCGCTGCCAGCCGCTCGCGGAGCGCGGCCAGCTCCTCGCGCCCGCCCAGCGCCGGATCGACCTCATAGCGGCGGATGGCGAAGGGCGATCCGCTGACGTCGTCGGGGGTGAAATCGGGCAGCGCGCGGCGGTATTCGGCTTGCAGGTCGGGGTGCTCGCGCGCGATCTGGCGGCTGGCCGGGCTGCGCTCCCAGACGCCCATCAGCCAGATGGCGTCCAGCCCCCAGGCGGCCAGCGCGTCCAACTCGGCGTCGGGCACGCTGCCGAGGCTGACGCGCCGTCCGGCCCGCTCGCTGAGGGCGTGCAGCCACGTCCAGGCGTTGATTTCGTAGATCAGGGGGTTTGCCCGCCATACACGCTTTGTCATGGATGTCTCCGGGGTGGGATGGGCTTCGTCCACAGAGCATACCGAATGTCGCGCCGGCTGCCCATCCGGCCCGCGCAAAACGAGGCGTGTCGCCCAGCGCGACACGCCTCGCTCGGACACAGGTGAAGGGGATGATCAGGAAGTGACCGGCTCTTGTTGATCGGCGGCCTCGGCCAGGGCTTCGCGCTCGGCCAGCCACCGCTCGGCGCTCATGGCCGCGGCTGTCCCCTGCCCGACAGAGGTCGCCACCTGACGGAAGAGACGGTCCTGAATCTCGCCCGCGGCGAACACCCCCTCGACGCTGGTGCGCATCTCGCGGTCGGTGATGATGTACCCGAAGGCGTCGCGCTCAAGCTGCCCGGCGAACAGGTCGCTGTTCGGGTCGTGACCGATGAAGATGAAGACGCCGTCGGTCGGGTAGTCGCGCACTTCGCCGGTTTTCACGTCGCGCAGCGTCACCGACTCCACGTGCTGCGTGCCGTTGATGCTCTCCACCACCGTGTTCCAGATGAAGTGGATCTTGTCGTTGGCGAAAGCGCGGCGTTGCAGCGTCTTTCCGGCGCGCAGCTCGTCGCGGCGGTGGATGATGTCCACCCGGCGGGCGAAGCGCGTCAGGAACAGGGCTTCTTCGAGCGCGCTGTCGCCCCCGCCGACGACCACCACGTTCTTGTCGCGGAAGAAGAACCCGTCGCAGGTCGCGCAGTAGCTGACGCCGTTGCCGGTGAACTCCTTCTCGCCCGGCACGTTCAGGTGGCGGTGTGTGGCGCCGGCGGTGATGATCACGGCTTCGGCTTCGTACTCGTCGCCGTCGTCCGTCCTGAGATAGAACGGGCCGCCCGGCCGGCTGAAATCGACCTCGCTGACGGCGCTGAACATCTTGATGCGCGCGCCGAAGCGCTCGGCCTGGGCCTTCATGCGCTCGACTAGTTCCTGGCCGGTCATCGGCTCGGGGAAGCCGGGATAGTTCTCGATTTCATAGGTCAGCGACACCTGGCCGCCCAGCTCGTGGCCGGCGATCACCAGCGGGTTGAGTTGCGCGCGCGCGGTGTACAGCGCAGCGGTCAACCCGGCCGGGCCGGAGCCAATGATGATCACTTTCTCGTGCTGCGGCGCGCCCTGCGGTTTGGGCTGGCCGGCGGTCTGCGGTGTGCTGGTGGTTAGAGTAAACGACAGTTTCTCGTCTGCCATGATGCCTCACAATGCTTTCGCTTCGTGAAAAGCGCCCGTGATGGTGGCAACGGACCGGTCCGGGCGCAAGTCTGGAACAGGTGCTACTCAATTGGTTCGATGCGCCAGGGAACGATTTGGTTGTGCTACCCGCACGGGTCTTACACGATTTTAACAGGAAGGTTCGCAAAGAGCAGCAAAATACGGCCAAGCGCAGCCACCTATGGAGCCACCTATAATAGAGCCGCCTATAGCGGTTCCCTGGCCGTGTTTGCTATCTCCTTGCTGCTTTTGCTTTGCCGCTGCATCTAGCTGTTTTGGCTTATATCATCAAGCTGTAGGCGGATGCTCAGCCCACGGGCAAACTCACTCTGCTACAGTATCTTACTCAAGAACAGCTTGGTGCGCTCGTGGGTGGGGTTGGAGAAAAGCACGTCCGGCTCGCCTTCCTCGATGATCAACCCCTCGTCCATGAACACCGCACGGTCGGCAGCGGCGCGAGCAAATCCCATCTCGTGCGAGACGACCACCATCGTCATGCCCTCACGCGCCAGCGCCAGCATCACGTCCAGCACTTCTTTGATCATCTCTGGATCGAGCGCCGAGGTCGGCTCGTCGAAGAGCATGATCTTGGGGTCCATCGCCAGCGCCCGCGCAATCGCCACGCGCTGCTGCTGCCCGCCCGAAAGCTGCCCCGGGTAGGCGTCGGCCTTGTCGGGGATGCCGACCTTCGCCAGCAGATCGTGCGCGCGGGCTTCCGCCTCAGCTTTGCGGCGCTTGCGCACCACGCGCTGCGCCAGCGTGATGTTTTCAAGCGCGGTCTTATCGGGAAACAGGTTGAAGCTCTGGAAGACCATCCCCACCTCGGCGCGGACCTTGTTGATGTTCTTCGCGCCAGTCAGCGGGATGTTATCGACGATTATCCGCCCGCTGTCGGTGGTCTCCAGCCGGTTGATGCAGCGCAGCAGCGTGCTCTTGCCAGAGCCGCTTGGCCCGATGATGACCACCACTTCGCCCGGCTGGACGTCCAGGCTGACTCCGCGCAGCGCGTGGACCGTCCCGCGAAGGGTGTGAAAGCGTTTGTGGACGTTCTGGATCTGGATGATGGGCGTCGAGTTGGTTGAGGTTTGGGGTGTCATGCTGGGGTCTTCCTGATCTAGCCGGGCAGCCGGGTCCGCCGCTCGATCACGCGGACGAGCAGCGAGAGGAACAACGTCATCAGAAGGTACAGCAGCGCGACCGTATTATACCCCTCGAACGCGCGAAACGTGCGGGAAATATACAGGCGGCCAAGCTGTAGCAGGTCTGGCAGCGCCAGAACGGAGATCAGCGCCGAGTCTTTGAGCATGGCGATGAAGTCGTTGCCCAACGGCGGCAGCACGACACGCACGGCCTGAGGCAGCACCACATAGCGCATCGCCTGGGGATAGCTCATGCCCAGGCTGCGCGCGGCTTCCATCTGCCCGCGGCTGATGCTCTGAATCCCGGCGCGGAAGATCTCGGCGATGAAGGCCCCATAGCCGAAGGACAGGCCCAGCACCGCTTCCCATTCGTCGCTGAGCTTCAGCGGGGTGTTATCGCGCAGCCACGGGCTGACGACGAACCCGGCGTAGAGCAGAATGACCAGCAGCGGAATGCCGCGCACCACCTCGACGTAGAGCGTGGAGAAGGCGTAGAGGATGGGGTTTTTCTGCACACGCATCAGCCCGAAGAACAGCCCGATGATCAGCGCCAGCCCATAGGCCATGAACGTCACGCGCAGGGTCAGGAAAATGCCTGCATTGCAGCCGCGCAGATTGTTCAGCGCGCAGGCGCCCGGCTCGGTGCGTCGGTTCTCGAGAATCTGATCGCGGTCGATCACCACGAACTCGGGTGCCACGGTCTGGATCGAGATCGTGTCTGCGGTGCGTTCGAGGACGCGCCCTTCGACCACATCATCCCGCAGCTTGACCGTCACAGTGCAGTTGCGCTGGCACTCGCGCGGCGGCGTCGGCAGGACGACGGCAGCGTCCGGGTTGTTCTCTACCCACTCGGCCATCGCCAGGCGATCTTCGGCGCCGGAGAGATACAGCGCGGCGTCCAGCTCGCCTGCCGCGACCGCGCCCATCATCGCCGCCAGATCGGCATAGCTGATCAAGGCGGCGCGCGCCGCCCCGGCGCCGTAACGCAACGGGACGGGGATACCATCCAGCGAGTCCAGCTCTTGCAACGCGCGGGTGATGTCGGTCCCCTGCACGAACCCGATGCGCACCTCGTCGTCCGGGCCGATCGTGCGCTCGGCGGCTGCCGCGTTGAGGGCAACCGTCAGAGTTGGGATCGCGAGGAAGGCTACATCGGCGCGGCGCAGTTCGACGCGCGTCTCGTCTTCCTGGACGAGGCTGATTCCCGTCTGGCTGAGCGCCGTCAGGCGACCCCGGTAGCTCAGACCTTCGCGCTCGATGCGGACGAGCTCCTCGCCCTCGGGGGTGGTCGTCGTCTCTTCGCTGAGGATGCGGTCTGTGTCGAAGGTTTCGATCTGCTCGTTCACCGTCCGGATCGTCAGCGTTTTGTCGTCACGTGCGGTCAGCGTTCCGGTCACGGTGACGCGCTCGATATACTCGACCGACACGTTGTCACCCAGCCCCGCGTCGGGCGGATCCATGGCGGTGATGCGCTGGCGCGGGATCGTGACGCGCCCGCTCTCGGTCTGGATGGTGATAGTCGCCGGGTCCTCGCGCACAAGAAACCCGGCCCGCTGGACCAGTTCGCTGTCGATGACGTCGTCCAGCAGAGAGGTGATCACCGTCGAGACCGAATCCTGTGACTCGCCGACATAGCGGCCAACGATCATTGTTGGCTCGCCCACGATCTGCACGACCTCGAACAGATCCTCGGTCGTAACTTGAGGGTTGTCGGTAAGGGCGCGCAACACGTCCCGGTAGGCGGCGGACGTGAACATCGAGTAGAGCGCGGCAACGGCCACCACGGCGAGGATGATCGCCCACCACGGAAGGCCGGCGATCCAGTTCATCAGACGGTCGCCGAGGCTCTCTTTGACTTCAAACTGCAGGTCGTCATAGATCTCGCCCGAGTGCTGGGGGGGCATGGGCTGCGCAGGCTGGACCTCAGGGTAATCACGTTCGTCTGGCATGATCCGTCTCGTCAATGTGCGCGGCGTGTGTCAGGCTGGTGGAGCAAGCTCGCAAACGTCGGAGCACTCCGACGCCTGGAGAACCGGAACAATATCTTACAGAGGAAAGGCACTCCTCTACGGAAGGTGCGGCGCGGGTCCGCCGGGGAACGTTTTTCTGAGAACCGGCTCTCCCCTGGCCGCCTAACGATGATGACGATGACAGGAAACGCGCCCGGCACCCCAGGCGGGCACCGGGCGCATCGCGCAGCAGCAGACTAGTCAGCCGGCTGGAATGCCGACGGCGGCTCGGTTTGGAACCACTTCAGGTAGATCTCCCGATAGGTGCCGTTGGCGATGATCTCGGCCAGCGCGTTGTTGATCGCCTCGAGCAGCTCGGGCAGGTCCGGCTGGACGGCGATGCCGTAGAACTCGTCGGTGAAGGGGTCACCCACCAGGACGACGCCTAGCTCCGGGTTCTTGGCGATGATGTCCGCGCTGGTCGGGCCATCGTTGACGATGGCGTCGATGTCCCCGTTCGCCAGCGCCTGGAAGGCGAGCGTGATCTCGTCGTAGCGCACCATCTGCACGCCGGGGATGTTCTCGCTGGCCCAGATGTCGCCGGTGGTGCCGGACTGGACGCCCACGCGCAGCCCGGCCAGGTCGTCCGGGGTCTGGATCTCATCCGCGCGATCTTCCTTGACGGCGATCATCTGGCCGGCGTTGAAGTACGGGTTGGAGAAGTCGATGATCTCCTCGCGCTCCTCGGTGATGGTGGCAGCGCTGGCGACCACATCGAACTCACCCGACTGCAGGGCAACAAAGATGCCGTCCCAGCGGGTGTTGACAAACTCGATATCGAAGCCGGCTTGCTCGGCGATGGCGTTCATCAGGTCCACATCGAATCCGACGATGTTGCCGTCTTCATCGACGTACTCGAAGGGCGGGTACTCGGCGTTCATGCCGACGGTCACGACGCCGAACTCGCTCTCCATGCCGACCTCGGTCTCCGGCGCAGCGCCCGCGCCGTAGCCGGTGCTGATCGTGCCGTCACCCAGCCCCTGGGCAATCGCCACCAGCTCCTGCTTGACTTCTTCGGGGACGACGTCCTCGAAGTCGTGGAAGGGAGCCA
>DYGX01000022.1:0-18169 GCA_020724465.1 Thermoflexus sp. | reverse complement strand
TGTCGCTCAGGTCGTACTGCTCGCAGTCGATGAGCGCAGGCGCCACGATCTCTTCAACTTCAGCTTCTTCGGGTGCCATTGCGACTTCGGTAGCCTCTTCGGTCGGCTCCTCAGTCGCTTCCTCGGTTGCCATCACTTCTTCGGTGGCCTCTTCGGTTGGCTCCTCGGTAGCGACCTCTTCAGTCGCTTCCTCGGTCGCCATCGCTACTTCAGCGGCTTCCTCGGTGGCCTCTTCGGTCGGCTCCGGTGTGGCTTCCTCGGTCGCCATCACTTCTTCGGTGGCCTCTTCGGTCGGCTCTTCAGTGGCCTCCTCAGTGGCCTCCACGGTCGGCTCTTCGGTTGCTTCTTCGGTAGGTTCAACAGTAACAACCGGAGTAGCCGCTGGCGTAGGCTCTTCCTCTTCGTCGCCGCCACAGGCCGCCAGCGCCAACACCATGATCAGGGCCAAGATAAGAGCCCCGATCAACCGTCCTTTCTTAGTCATAGCCTTCTCCTCGCAGTTTTACTGAACGTGGATACAGCAAGCTAATACAATTCTTGATTGTGATCTTAGCAGGTTCTTCCCGCGTGTACATGGGCTATTATAATACTACGTTCGCCGCTTGTGGAGTAATTGAGATTCTGGCGAGATCGTACAAGAATCACGCAGGAAGGCTGCATGACGCAAATTTAAACGGCCGGGTGCGCCGCCCCGCCGTTGAAAAGGGTGGCATTTGTGGTATACTTCTTGGCGCAGCGGGCGTGTAGCTCAATGGCAGAGCAGTGGCCTTTTAAGCCATTGGTTAGAGGTTCGAGTCCTCTCACGCTCATCAGGGCTTAGGGGGCGATCCACAGCGTGGACGGGATCGCTCTTTTGTTTGTTCGGCCTGCGCGCGGCACAATGTTGGGGAGGGGCTGAAGTTACAACGATGTACAAACGTGGTCTATTCCTCGCTGCGGTGGTGTTCACCTGCCTGTCAGTCGCCGTTCTGAGCGGGCCGGGGCGTGGCGAGGCGCGCGATCCGGAGCAGCAGGCCACTCCGCCGGACGTCTTCGCCGAGGCCGTCGGCCAGGCCAACCTGCGCGGCGGTCCCGGACTCGACTATCCGGTCGTCGGCGAGATCACGACCGGTGCGCGCTACCGCGTGCTGGCCCGGCACAGCCAGGTCCCGTGGCTGCGGCTCGATGTGCGCGCGGTGGCCCCCCAGCAGGCGTGGGTCTTCGCCGATCTGGTCAGCGTGTTCGGCTCGCTGGAGAGCGTGCCGCTGGTGAACGACTTCCCGCCGGTCGACGCGCTGCCGCCTGCCGCCACCGCGACCCTCGCTGCGCCGGATGCGGCTCCGGCCGGCTTGGCTGCCCAGGAACTGCCGCCTGCCGCGCCCCCCGCCACACCGACTGCGCTCGCGCCCACGCCCACGCTGTCCGGCGCGGTCGTGACGACGCTGGGACCGGTGAATCTGCGCTTCGGGCCGGGGGTGGACTACGCGGCCATTGCCGAGCTGCCGCCGGGCGCCAGCTATCGCCTGCTCGAGTTCCATGCCCTGGTGCCCTGGGTCCATATCTCCGTCCCGGACGCGCCGGGCGGCGGCGGCTGGGTCTTCCAGGATATTGTCGAGATCAGCGGCGACACCAGCGGCGTTCCCTACACCAACAACCTGCAGTTTGCCGCGCCGGAGCTGACGCCGACCCCGCAGACGGTCGTCGCGGCGGGATCGCCCTGGAGCGGCGCGCCGCTGCCGAGCGGTCGCCTGGCGCAGACGCTCGGTGTTGATCTACATAACTACCTGATGGAGAACGGCTTTCGACCGTATAGCAACCGCTTCGCATCGGTCTTTGTGCTGGATCTGCGCTCCGGAGACAGCTTCACGCTTCATGACGACGTGGCCTATAGCGGCATGAGCCTGACCAAGATCCCCATCCTGGCGACCTACTTCCAGCGCCACGACGGCCCGCTGAGCGAGGAAGACGCCTATCTGTTGGCGAACACGATGATGTGCAGTGAGAACATCACGACCAACCGCCTGCTGGAGATCATCGGCGATGGCGACCCGTACACGGGGGCGCAGCGCGTCACCGGCTTTATGCAGGCGCTCGACCTGAGCGGGACATTCCTCGTCAGCCCGTACACGACCGGGATCGAGCCGCCCGCTGACGCTACACCCGCGCCCGCCGTCAGCACGCTCGTGACCGGCGCCGACCAGACCAGCGCCCAGCCCGATCCGTTCAACCAGATGGTGCCAAGCGACCTCGGCTGGCTGCTGGCGGCTATGTACCAGTGCGCGCAGGATGGGACCGGCTTGTTGATGGAGCGCTTTCCCGGCGCCTTCACGGTGCAGGAGTGCCGCCAGATGCTGCGAGCGATGGACGCGAACGAGATCGGCGTGTTTCTGGAAGCGGGCGTCCCGCAGGGGACCAGCGTCATGCACAAGCACGGCTGGATCAGCGACACACACGGCGACGCGGGCCTGGTGGTCGCGCCCGATGCTGCCTATGTCTTCGTGGCGGCGCTCTACGGCGAGACTTGGCTGGAGTTCGAGCTGTCGGCGCCGGTGATGGCCGAGCTGTCGCGCCGCACCTGGAACGCACTGGTCCCGCAGAGACCGGTGACGCAGATCGCAGAGCGGATCGTTCCGGCGGAGTGTGACGCGCGCAGCGACCCGGTGTACACCGTCCTACGCTCGAACGAGCTGCTGCCCGCGCCAGGACCGGCGCCAGCGCCCGACGAGGCGACCCCGGCGCCGGCAGATGGCTGACGCCAGGTGTCGAGCGACACCGGGCGCTGCGGGAAGGGGAAAGCATGCGTATCCTGATCATCGAGCCGTACGATACCGGCTCACACGGTGTGTGGATGCGGGGGTACCGCACCTTTAGCCGCCACGAAGTCGATCTGCTGACGCTCGAGGGGCAGTTTTGGCAGTGGCGCCTGGTAGGCGGCGCGGTGGCGCTGGCCGAGCAATATCTCGCGCTCGACTACACGCCCGACCTGCTCGTGGCGACGGATATGCTTGATCTCGCCAAGTTCCTCGCCCTGACGCGCCCGGCGACATCCGAAGTGCCGACGGCGCTGTATTTCCACGAGAACCAGCTCACCTACCCCATCGGCCCGCGCCAGCAGCGCCACCATCATTACGCCTATATCAACTACGCCAGCGCGCTGGCCGCCGATGCGGTTTTCTTCAACAGCGCCTATCACCGCGATAGTTTCTTCAACGCCCTGCCGCGCCTGCTCAAACACTTTCCGGATTACAACAGCCTGCACACCATCCCTCACATCAAGGAACGCTCGTCGGTGCTGCCCGTCGGGCTGGATCTGGAACGCTACGACGCGCACCGCCCGAAATCGCCCCCGGATCCGGGCCTGCCGCCGCTGGTGTTGTGGAATCATCGCTGGGAATACGACAAGAATCCGGAGCCGTTCTTCAAGGCACTCGAACGCCTGGCCGCCGAGGGGGTGCCGTTCCGCGTGGCGCTGGTGGGCGAAAACCAGCGCCAGCAGCCGGCGGAGTTCGAGGAAGCGCGCGACCGCCTGGGCGAGCGGGTCGTCCGCTACGGTTACATCGACTCGTTCGCGGAGTACGCGCAGCTGCTGTGGGAGTCGGACATTGTCGCCAGCAGCGCCAGGCACGATTTCTTCGGGATCAGCATCGTGGAGGCGATCTACTGCGGCTGCTGGCCGGTGCTGCCCTGGCGGCTCAATTATCCGGATCTGGTTCCGGCGTCGGAGTACGCGCGCACGCTCTACCGGGCAGATTCCGGGCTGTACTTCCGGCTGCGCGAGCGCCTGCTGGATCCTGCCCCTGCCCCGCCGGTGCTGCGCGACCGCGTCCGCCAGTTCGACTGGCGGCAGCTTGCGCCGCGCTATGACGCCGCGTTTGAAGCGGTCGTCGCGCGCAAGACGCTCACGCGCGGGTCATGAACGCCTGAAAGTCTTCCAGCGCGGCCAGATGCTCGTCCACCGAGCGCAGGCCCAGCCCCATGGTGTTACAGCAGAAATGCGTCGCGCCCAGCGCGCGCCAGCCCTCAACGTAGGCGTCCCACGTGTCGCGTGGCTGGCGGGCGGGTGTCAGGCGAGCGTCCACGCCAAAGGTATCCGGGTCGCGCCCCGCGTCTCGCAGGTAACCGCGCAAGGCCTCGGCACCCGCCCGCGCGCGCTCGGGTGCGATCCCCGGCGCGATCCACCCGTCGCCGTAGGCGGCCATCCGGCGCAGAACCGGATCCGCCATCCCGCCGAACCACAGCGGGATGTGGCGCTCGCGCGGCAGCGGGTTGATGCCCAGCCCGTGCACGGCGTGATAGTCGCCCTCAAAATCGACATACGGCGCCGACCACAGCGCCCGCAGCAGCCGGACCTGCTCGTCCATCCGGCGGCCTCGCGTGCGCGGGTTGTAGCCCATCGCGCGGACTTCCTCGACGTTCCACCCCGCGCCGACGCCGAGCCGCAGCCGCCCCCCGGAGAGAAGATCGACTTCCGCCGCCTGCTTGGCGACCACAAACGTATTGCGCTGCGGCAGCACCAGGATGCCTGTCACCAGCTCCAGCTGGCGCGTGATGGCGGCCAGGTAGCCGAACAGCACGAACGGCTCGTGAAAGGGATCCTCGCCGGTGTAGGCGTAGCCGCGGGTGTCGTAGCGAGCCGGATCGACGCCGAGCACATGCTCGTAGGCCAGCAGGTAGTCAAAGCCCATCGCTTCGACCCCCTCGGCGTAGCGCCGGATGGTTTCGGGGTCCGGTCCGATCTCAGTTTGTGGGAAGACAGCGCCGAGCTTCATCGACAGCATACGCTCCTTTCACGGTCCGCCCTGGGGCGTGTGAGGCACTTTATGAGAAGCGGCGGTGTTGGATTGTCTCGTAGGGGCGCAGCTTGCTGCGCCCGCCGCCCAGCCCGCGCGTGTTTGACCCCGCCTTTCGCACGGGCCGGGCTTGCCCGGCCCCTACGCGCGGCGCTGGCTTTCCCTTCACGGTCCGGCCTGCAAAATCCATACCCGTCTCTAGGATTCCATCGGCGAGAGGAAATCGGCGATAATGGTCTTCTGCCCGGTTCCGCCGGGGAACAGCACCTCGACTTCTTCCAGCTCGCCGTGGATCGTGCTGGAGACGACCACCCCCTCGCCGTACTTGCGGTGATAGACACATGTTCCGGCCTTGAAGCGCGGCGGCCTGGGGGCGGCGGCTTCGCGCTGCTGGCGCGCGGCGCTGGCGGCGCGTTCCCAGCGCGTCATATCGTGGTAGTTCTGGGTCTGTGCGGCGGCTGTCCCTTTCTGCCGCAGCAGGTCCCCGACGCGCACGTGCTCGGGGATGTCGTACAGGAAGCGCGAAGGCATGTTGGCGTTGCTGTCGCCGTAGAGCGAGCGGCGGAAGGCGTAGACCAGATAGATCCGGTCTTTGGCGCGCGTCAGGCCGACGTACATCAGGCGGCGCTCTTCCTGCATCTGGTTGGGGTCTTCCATGGCGCGGATGTGGGGCAGCACGCCCTCTTCCAGCCCGACGATAAACACCACCGGGAACTCCAGCCCTTTGGCGGCGTGGAGGGTCAGCAGGCTGGGCGCCTGTGTCTCGTCGTCGCGCGTGTCGACATCCGACACGAGCGAGACTTCTTCGAGAAACGTCGTCAGATCCAGCCCTTCGTAGCCCGCCGCCACGGTGCGCAGTTCCAGCACGTTTTCGGCGCGGCTGCGGCCCTCTTCTGTCCCGTCGTCCAGATAATTGAGGTAGCCCGTTTCCTTGAGCACGGTGGTCAGCAGGTCGGCGGGCGAGAGCGTCTCGCGCTGCTCGATCCAGCCTGCCAGCATCTCGGCGAAGCGCGTCAGGGCCGTGCGCGAGCGCTTCTCGATCGCCGCCTCGACGGTGTCGTCGAGCAGCGTCAGCAGCGCCTGGCCGGGCGAGATGCCCTGCCACTGCGCCCAGTCCTCAAGCTCCTGCAGCGTCTTCTGGCCGATGCCGCGCGGCGGGACGTTGATGATGCGCGCCAGGCTGACCGCGTCGTCCGGGTTGTGGATCAGGCGCAGGTAGGCCATCGCGTCCTTGACTTCGCGCCGGGCGTAGAAGCGCGTCGCGCCGACCAACCGGTACGGCAGACCCGCCCGCAGAAAGGCATCTTCAATGGCGCGGGACTGCGCGTTGGTGCGGTACATCACCGCGAAATCGCCTGGCTGGTACTCGCCAAGGGCGATCAGTTCCGCGATGGTGTCGACCACAAACTGCGCCTCATCGTCCTCGTTGTAGGCTTCTTTGACGTGCAGCAGCGGGCCGTCCTTGCGTTCGCTGAACAGGGCTTTCTTGACGCGGCCCGGGTTGCGGTCGATGACCCCCGTCGCGGCGTCGAGAATTGCCTGGTGCGAGCGGTAGTTCTGCTCCAGCAGGATCACCTGCGTCTCAGGGTAGTCCTCGCGGAAGCGCAGCACATTGCGGTAATCTGCGCCGCGAAAGGCGTAGATGCTCTGGTCCGGATCGCCGACGGCGAACAGGTTGCGCCGCTCGCCCGCCAGCAGCTTGACCAGCGCGTACTGCGCCATATTCGTATCCTGGAACTCGTCGACCAGGATGTGCTGATAGCGCCTCTGGTAGCGTGCCAGCACGTCCGGATTCTGCCGGAACAGCTCGACGGTGTGGGTCAGCAGGTCGTCGAAGTCGCGGGCGTTGTTGGCGCGCAGAATCGCGTCGTAGCGGGTGTAAACGCGCCGCACGACCTCGCCGCGATAGTCCTGGGCGGGGTAATCTTCCGGGCCGATCAGCTCGTTCTTCGCGTCGGAGATCAGGCTGAGCATGGTGCGCGGGTTGTACTTTTTCTCATCCAGGTTCAACTCGTTCACCGCCTGCTTGGCGACGGCGAGCTGATCGGCGGTATCGAAGATCACATAGTCGCGACTGAAAGGTGTGTAATCTGCCTCGCGGCGCAGGATGCGCGCGCAGATGGCGTGGAAGGTGCCGATCGACAGGCCATCGAGCTTGTTCGAGCCTTCGAGCAGCGCGACCACGCGGCTCTCCATCTCGCGCGCGGCCTTATTGGTGAAGGTCACCGCCATGATGTGCCAGGCGTAGACGTCCATTTCTTCGACCAGATACGCGATGCGGTGGGTCAGGACGCGCGTCTTGCCGCTGCCCGGCCCGGCCAGGACGAGCACCGGCCCCTCGCCCGCGGTGACCGCTTCGCGCTGCTGGGCGTTGAGTCCGTGAAGGATCTTCGATTCTGCCACGCCGGTTCGCTCCTTTGTTCTGTTCGGACGCTATTTTAGCGGGTCGGCAGGCAGGCTGCCAGACCAAGCTAGCGGCAGCCATCACGCGGCGCAAAGCAGGGGGCGGCGGTCAGGAATCGGGCAAAGCGCGCGCCAGCTCTCGCGGGGTGCGGATCGCGATCGGCAGCGCGTCGCGCAGCGCCAGCAAGTGCGCGTCGTTCGAGACGAGCACCGCTTCTGCTGCGGCAGCCAGCGCGGCGAACTTGCGGTCGTCCGGATCGGGGATCTGCTCGAATGCGTCGAGGTTCAGCAAGCCGCGCACTTCGTTCGCCGGATCGAACAGATCGGCAAACTGCGCCCAGTTCAGCGGCGGGATCTGCTCGATGATGGCCTGCGTCTCGGCGCGCGTCGCGGCGTCCCAGACCAGGGCGAGCACCCCCTGCCGCACTGCCTCGATGATCCGCGTGGCGCTGCTGCGGGGGTTGAATCCCGCCGCCACGAACACGTTGGTATCCAGCACGACGCGCACGGCAGGCCGCCTGATGCTAGCTGCCGCCCGAAGCGCGGACAGGCCGTTTGGCGCCCTGCTCGATGCGGTAGAGCGAAACCGAGGTCAGGCCGTCGGGACGGGAAACGGTCATCAGGACGGTATGAGGTTGGGGCAGGTCGGACAGATCGATATAGGGAAGCGCCTCGCCGATGATATAGATCGGCCCATCGGCAGCGAGCGCCTCGGCCTGCTCGAAGATCGTCGCCTGCGATCCGGCGCTGTCCCACCGGATCGTGGGGCAGTCCACCACCAGCGGATAGGCGGCCAGCCGCGCGGACTGGCAGTTGGCGACCAGGCCCAGCGCGGGCAAAGGATCGGCGGCCCGCAGCGCCTCGCCGATCTCGCGCGTGCCATAGCCGGACGGATCGTAGGCGAAATAGACGGCGCGATCGTCTTGCGTGACGGGCAGATCGACAGGCGCGTTCCAGGCGTCGCGTTGGAAGGGGACGGCAAGCAGCGCGGCCCAGGCTGCCAGCGCCGCCACGATCGGCAGCCCGGCCCAGCGCCAGCGCCGCGCGATCAGGTCCATGCCGCAGGCCGCCGCCAGCAGCACCCAGGGCGTATGGCCGAGCAAATAGCGCGACGCGAGACTCAGCCCGAAAACCACCGGTGCGCCCGCTGCCATCCCCAGTGCCAGCAGCGCGAACAGAGCCGCTCGTGGGCGCTGCCAGAGCCACACGACGCCCCCAAGAACCGCCAGCGCGAGCAGCGGCCAGCCGAGATAGGCCAGGTCGATTTCCCACGCCTGGCGGATGTTCCGGGCCAGGCGGTCCGCCAGCCCGGCGTCGAGACCGCCCAACAGATGTCCCGATTGGCCCAGATACAGCCGGTAGTCGTAGCCCCGGATCTTCAGGAAGCCCACCAACGGCAGGTAGAGCGCGGCGAAGACGGCATAGCTGCTCAGCCCAAGCACCAGACGCCGGCGCGTCGAGAGCCGGGGCGCCAGCAGCACGGCCACCAGAGGCAGAGGCAGCCACAGTATCCCGGACGCCTTCATCAAGACGGCGAGGAAGACTGCCACGCCCAGGGCAGCCGCCCACAGCATCCGGCCTGTGCGCACGAGGCGCCAGGCGATCCACCCCGCAACCACGCCCAGCGACGCCAGCCGGGGATCGGATAGCGCCATCCGCTCGAAGAAAACCAGATGCGGCACCGCGATCCACAGCGCCACGGCGAGGAACCCTGCGCGCCGCGAAACGAACCCGCGCGCCAGCGCGTAGAGCGCCGCCAGCCCGGCCAGGCCGATGAGAATCGTCCCGGCGCGGACAGTCCACGGAGCGCCGGGTGGCTGCGGCCCCAGCAGGGCATTGGTCCACGTATGCAGCAGGTACCCCTGGCCGGGCGCGACCAGATTGCCCTGCAGCGCCGCCCCGGCAGCCCGGATGTGAAAGCCTTCGTCTACAAACAGGGGCAGCGCCAGCACGTCGTGCAGGCGCATAAAGAAATAGGCGATCAGCAGCGCGCTGACGCCCAACAGCTCCAGACTTGAAACGGCACGGGTCGGGCGAACACGGCGACCGGACATGACACAGCCATCCTGTGGCGCGGACGGTGTTTGGTTGGACGGGCGGTTCACAGTATAGCAGAAGCGGCGCGCCCGTGCCCGAAAACGATGAGGCCCCGGCGCGAGCCAGGGCCTCACGCGCGCCGGGATAGGCGCGACCCGCCGCACTCGCTTATTCGTAGCGCAGGACGTTGAGCGGCTTTTCGCCGGACGCGCCCCAGGCTGTCAGGATCGCCGCTACCAGCGCAATGACCACGCACAGAGCCATCAGGGTGAAGGCCGTGCCATAGGGGACCGCGCCCGCTATTTCGCCGTTGAACCCGGCGGTGAACATCAGCGTCAGGAACACCGCGCCGATGCCCACGCCGATCAACCCGCCGATGAAACCCATCAGCCCGTATTCCAGCAGCAGCATGCCCAGCACGCGCTCGCGCTGCAAACCAACCGCCTTCATGATGCCGATCTCGCGGCGGCGTTCCAGCGTGGACAGCGCGACCGAATTGGCGATCACCACCCCGCCGGTGAACAACGCCAGCGCCGCTACCAGGATCGGGAAGGATGTGAACTGGTCGATGATGCGGTTGATCAGGTCGTTGAGGAAGCGCGTTTCGAGCACGAACACGCCCGATAGCTCGCTCAGCGAGCGGCGCAGCGCCCCGATCTGCGCCTCGTCCACATCGACGACGGCGCTCACCAGGCTGGGAGCCAGCCGCTCCGGGAAGGCGGTGATGGGCGCGTAGTTGGCCGCGCTGAAGCTGATGCTCACCTGTGCGCCGGTGCGGTCTACCAACCCGACGATGCGGAAGGTGATGCGCTCGGTTACCGGGCGGCCCAGGCCAAGCCCCTGCATCCCGCCGCTTTGCACGTCGAAGGTGATCAGGTCACCCACTTCAAGGCCCAGATCGCGCGTCGAGGTCCAGACCGACAGCACGATCGGGGGATAGTCGCCGGCGTCGGGATCCCAGGGGCCGGTATCGCCGGGGCCAAGCTGGCGCCCGGCCAGGAAGTCCACGGCCGGCAGGTTCGAATCCACTGCGCGCCCGTCCACCTGGTTGAGCGTAAACAACCCCCATGTGGCTTCATTCCCCGCCTGTGCCAGGCGTTGCTCCAGCTCGCGGCGGGTGAGCGTCTGGCCTTCGCTAACATCCGTCACCGAGACTAGCTCGGTGTTGTAGGTGGCGACGACGGCGTAGCTGTGAACCCCCTCGACCGCGTCCAGCCGCTGCTCGACCTGCTCCAGCCCGTCGCGGCGGCCTGCGGCCAGCACGATGACGTTGCCGCCGGTCTCGTCGATCAGGATCTGCTCGAAGAGGTTGGTAATCGAGTCCGCCATCATGGTCAGCAAACTGAGCGTGAAGACGCCCACCACCAGCGCCAGCAGCGTCGAGGCGCCGCGCCCTTTGGTGACCAGCATCGAGCGCAGGGCCAGCTTGAGATCGACCCAGCCGAAGGTCGGGATGAAGCGCCCCACCAGCCAGATCAGCAGCAAGAGCACCAGATAGAGGATGCCGACCAGGATGAAGGTGGTGAACATCAACAGCAGCGCCGGGACCGCCACGCCGAACAGACCGATCAGCACGGGGAAGGCGAGCAGCACCAGCCAGCGCAGCACGCGCAGAAAGATGTTGCCGTTCGTCCACCCTGCGCCGATCCCGCCGATCAGCATCGGAACGGCCATCAGCAGGCCGAGGAGCGCGCCAATCCCGCCGGTGATCACTTGCAGCAGGCGCAGGTCCTCGACCGCCGCCGGCAGTCCTGCCGATGCATTGCCGGCGCCCTGAGCGGCTCCGGCGTCGTCGAGCATCTCGCCCAGCGTCGGCCCGGCGTCGAACAGATTGCCGATCAACCCCTGCGCGACGGCGCTCAGCGCCAGCATGACGACCAGCACCGCAACGAACGAGCGCAGCCGTCCGGCGCGCGGCACCACCGTGTCGCTTGGTCGCAGCACGAAGTTCGGGCGGACCTGCCCGGCGGCGAGCGTCGGCAGGAGGCCGAAGATCGCCGTCACCACCATGCCGACGAGGATGCCGGTGAGCGCCGGGCCGGACGTGATGCGGAAGGTCAGCTCCCGCGCCAGGAAAGCCTCGGCGCCGCCCTTGAGCAGGAAGGTCGCGCCCCAGCCGAGCAGCACGCCCAGCAGGCTCCCCACGAAGCCCATCAGCACGGCTTCGATCAGGAACAGGAGCGTGATCTGCTCGCCTTCCAGCCCCACCGTCTTCAGCACGGCGATCTCGGTGGTGCGGCGGCTGACGACGACCAGCATCGTGTTCACAATCCCGATCCCGCCGATGAGCAGCGACACCAGCCCCATGACCACAACCAGCTCGTTCACCGCGTCCGCGATCTGCGAGTTCTGCTCGCGGACCTGCGTGGTGGTGGTCGTACTGACATAGGGGAAGGCGATGCGCAGGCGGCTGGCCGTCCGGTCGGCCTGGTCGGCATCCGGGAGCCGGATGTAGATCGTGCTGGCGCCCGGCTCGATGTCGGAAAACAGCGGAACGGCGCTGACGTCCAGATAGTAGTAGCCGAGCAGCGCGCCGATGACGTTCTCAAAACCGCCTTCCGCCGCGGTCGGCACGATCCCGCGCAGGGTGAAGGTTTCGCTGGCGCCGCTGATCTGCACCGGGTCGCCGATCTCGGCGTCCAGCTCGTCGGCCAGGTTCTCGCTGAACACGACGTCGGTCGGCGCGGTGATCAGCTCGGCGAGCGGCGTCCCGTCCGCGTCTGTCACCTCGCCATAGAAGGGGTAGACCTCGGCCTCGACGACGATGCCCGAGACAAACGGCTTGTTGCCCTTGCCCGGAATGCTGACCGAGATGCCCGATACCAGGCTGTCCATCGGCTGGCGATAGGTGACGGCAGCTTGGCCGTCGAAGCGCTCGTCGAGCCAGCGCCGCACCTGCTCGACCATCTGCAGCGTGAATTTGCTCTCTGCAAACTCGTCGCCCGGGATCAGATTGCCGTCCACGACGCCGCGCTGCTGCTCGGCCCGGCTGCCGCCCGGCGTCAGGCGAATGTCGCCCCGGTTGCTTTCCTGTACGCTGCCGGTCAGCGTATCCTCAATCATCACGCCCAGCGTCTGCAGGCTGACGATGGCCGCCACGCCCGCCGCGATGCACAGCAGCGCGAACAGCGTGCGCTGGCCGTTGACGCGCAGGTCGTTGAGCGAGTGACGCAGGTAGAAACGAAGCTTCTCGATCATCGCGCACCTACTCGTTCGTCACGGCCACGGCGGGCAGCTCGCCGGTCTTGCGCTTCTCGCGCAGCAGGCGTATCGCTTCCAACTGGGCGGTGGAGCGCGCGTCGATGTCTTCCGCGATGTGCCCGTCCACCAGCGTGATCAGGCGATCCATCTGGGCGGCCACGTCCATGTTGTGCGTGACGAGGATGACGGTGGTGTTCATCTGTTCCTGAACGGTGCGCAGGGCGCGCATCACGACGTCGCTCGATTCGCTGTCCAGGTTGCCAGTCGGCTCGTCGCAGAGCAGCAGCGGGGGGTTGTTGGCCAGGGCGCGCGCCAGCGCGACGCGCTGCTGCTGGCCGCCCGAAAGCTGCGACGGCCGGTGCTTCATCCGGTCGCCCAGGCCCAGCATCTCCAGCAGTTCCTGGGCGCGGCGGGTGGGGTTGAACTGGCGGTTGCGCGCAAACTGCACCGGCAGCGCGACGTTCTCCAGCGCGGTGAGCGTGGGCACCAGGTTGAAGAACTGGAACACAAAGCCGATCTTCTCGTTGCGGACACGCGTCAGGGCGCGCTCGCTCAGATCGGTGATGTCCTCGCCGTCGATGTACACGCGCCCGCTGGTGGGGGTGTCCAGCCCGCCGATCAGGCCCAGCAGCGTCGATTTGCCGCTGCCGGATGGGCCGATGATGCCCAGAAATTCGCCGGCCATGACCTCGAGTGACACGCCGCGCACGGCGCGGACGGTCACCTCTCCCATCTTCAGGTCTTTGCGCAGGTCCTCGGTGCGCACCACGACGCGATTCCGGTTATTCGACATACCCGTTCACTCCAGAGTCCAGATGGTGTGCGGTGGAAGGTTTCGTCAGCGATGCAGGTTTCTACGGATCCGTCCGGCAGGGCCGGATCGGTCTGTTGTCTGTATACGTATGACGGGGCGCAAAGGGTGCAGGCCGGGCAGGGCTGACGCGGCCAGGCCCCTCAACCGGGTAGCGTGTAGGGGCGCAGCTTGCTGCGCCCGCTGACACCACCGGATGTATGCGGGCAAACGGGCGGTGCCGCCCCTCAACCCCCGGCTCGCGCGCGGGGAGAAGGGGAGCACGCGGCGGCACAAAAGCCCCTCGCCCCGCGACGCAGTCGCAGAGGGAGAGGGGTTTGGGGTGAGGGGAAACAGCTTCTAGACGAACTGGACGATCCCGAGTGTGTTGCCGTCGGGGTCCTTGAACCAGGCCGCCCTCTCGTTGCCCAGATCGGCGATGCCCCGCTCGTCGGTGCGCAGGCCGGGCAGATCGTACTGCTCGAAGCGGATGCCATTGCCGGTCAGGCGGCGGACGGTGTCCTGCACGTCGTCCACGATCCAGATGGCGGCGGTGTGATCGGCGCGGTTGGGCGCGGCGCGCTGGTAGATGCCGAGCAGCGTGCCCTCGCCGCACTCGAACATCAGCGCGTCCCCGCCGGAGAGTTCCTCGACCGGCAGCAGACCAAGCTGATCTTCGTAGAAGCGGCGGGCGCGTTCCAGGCTGGCGACGGGGAGCATCGGGGCGATGGGTGCAGTGGCGAGCATGGATGGCCTCCCGGAGCGTCTATGCTTTCATTATTAGAGATATGCTGTAAGTATATTTGAATTACTGTCAAAAAGGAAGCCCCCACCCGGGGGCGCTGCCCGCCAGGGCAGGAGAAGGACGCGGGGCATCGCGGGGGCAGTCATTCATCCTCGCTCCCCAGCTCTTCCACCTCATAGGCGGCGATGTAGTCGAGATTGCTCCACCCGTGCTCGTCTGTCTCGGCGAGCCAGCCGTCGTCCGAGTCGAGCCGGTCGCTGCCGGAGCGGCGCTGGCGTTTGCGCGGCTGCTTCCCGCGCGCGGGCTGTGTCTGAAGGCCCAGGACGGCCATGAGCTTACGCAGGATGTTCATCGCGCACGCCCCTTCACTCAGCGTCGTAATGCCCTTACGGGCAGGAGGGGGATTCGGATAACGAGCAGGCATACGAGCGCGAGGGCTGGCATGTGTCGTAATGCCCTTACGGGCAGGAGGGGGATTCGGATGCTGCCTTGAGCACGCCCTCGTTTTGCGACTCTTCGTCGTAATGCCCTTACGGGCAGGAGGGGGATTCGGATCGGCAGCCGAGATCTATGATCTCGGCAAAACAATGATGTCGTAATGCCCTTACGGGCAGGAGGGGGATTCGGATGATATGAGTCTCTAAAAATACTACACAAGAGAATGTCTGAGTCGTAATGCCCTTACGGGCAGGAGGGGGATTCGGATGCAAACCGCAGCCCGCACCGCAGATCGTGGATCGCGAGTCGTAATGCCCTTACGGGCAGGAGGGGGATTCGGATATTACCGAAGTCCTATGTGCGCCCCTGTGACAGCCCCGTTGTGTTAAGCCAGATGCCCCCATCGTACATCACTTTGCGCGCCCGCGCAAGTCTTCCTCACGAAAAGCGCCCGAATAACGCTCAAATCCATCTTCTTTTTGCGAGCACCCCTCTTAATAATGCTCTGTCGTAAGAGGATCGCTAAAGGGGGTGCTCGCAAAAACTCAATCGCGATGATAAAAATTCGCGCGGAAAAAGCGTGTCGGGGTGCGCGGACTTGAACCGCGGGCCTCTGCGTCCCAAACGCAGCGCGCTAGCCAACTGCGCCACACCCCGCTGGCTGCGCCCAAGTATACCATCGCCCCGCCCCTTGACAAGGCAGAAGTTGGCGCGGGGCAAAAAGAAAGAACCGCTTGTGGAGAGGGGGGGACACCACAAACGGTTCTCGTTTTGGCCTAACATTAGCATCGGCGACGCGCATCTCCGTGTAGTGCTAGGCCAAGCGTCTCAGTGCTACCGACAAGTCACATCACATCCCAGTACATGAGCCACTGCATTCGATCTCCGAGACGCTTATGGCCCCCATAGTAGTCCAGCTTGCTTAGCGCGGCGTGAACGAAAAATGAGAAGCCGATTAATAAAAACCATCCGGTCTCAGCGCGGGGGCGGCTTGCGCCGGGCGCGGGAGAACTCGCGTTCCCAGTAGGCCACGTCGTCCGGCGAGACGCGCGGGTTGGGGTCTTCATCGTTGGCGCTGCCCGGCGCGCGGGCCGCGCCCAGCCGGGCGGCGAACTCTCGCGGCGCCAGCACCGCCATGCCCCGCCGCCGCGCTTCGTCCACAATCGCCCGGTCGTCGGAGACGATCTGCCAGCGGCGGGCGTCCCGCTCCGCGCCGATCCGCTCCAGGATGATGCGGTCGGCGTCGGTGCCGCCGTGCGCGAAGACCACCTCGACGCGCGAAGTGGACAGCTCGACCGCCAGGCCGCCGGGCAGGCCCCGGTCGAAGACCACGGTGCAGCGCTGGTTGTGGCGCAGCATGTAGCGGTTGAGCCGCTCGACCAGCCGGGCCTCATCGTCCGGGTCGTCCAGCCGCAGGTCGCGCATCTGACCGATGAGGTTGTGCCCGTCGATGAGGTACGCCATGCCGCCCTGCCTTCCGCTCAGCCGAACAGCGCCAGCAGCCGGTCCGGATAATCGGTGCACAGGCCGTCGATGCCCGCCCCGGCCAGCGCGCGCGCCCGCTCCAGGTCGTTGACCGTCCAGGCGGTGACCTGCTGGCCGCGCGCCTGTATGTGGCGGATGGTGTGCGGCGTCAGAAGCTGGTGCGGCGCGTCGACCGTCTTGAACGTCACCTCGTCGTCGGCGGGCAGGCGGTCGTCCCACAGCTCGGAAATCGCGATCTCCGGCGCGATGCGATACAGCTCGTGGAGCGCGTCGTGGTAGAACGAGCGAAACTGGGTGCGCGGCCCCAGCCCCAGCTCGCGCACCAGGTCGACGCACTGCTGCTCCATGCCGGGGAAGCGCCAGGGGTCTTTGAGCTCGATGAACAGCAGCAGCCGGGTCGTCTTGAGGTATTCGAGCGCCTCGCGCAGGGTGGGCACGCGCGTCCCGGCGAAGCGCCCGTCGAAGCGCGCGCCGGCGTCGAGCGCCCGCACCTGTTCCAGCGTCAGTTCGGCCAGCGGGCCGGTGCCCGTGGTGGTGCGCTCGACTGTGTCGTCGTGGAAGACGACCAGCACGCCATCTGCCGTGCGCTGCACGTCGAACTCCACCCCGTCGATCTCAAGCTCAGCCGCCACCTCGAAGGCGGGCAGGGTGTTCTCCGGCGCCAGACCGCGCGCGCCCCGGTGCCCGACAATCAGCGGGTGGCGGTCGGACACCAGCGAGCGCGGGATGGGCAGCAGCGTGTCCCAGGGCGGGCGCTGCTCAGGGGGGCGGATGGGCGAGGTCGGCGTGTTCATCAGGCGTTTGTATCCCTTCGCGGCGGCGGCGAACAGCGCGCGGCTCAGCCGGGCGCGTGCTGCGCGTATTATAGCGCGGGACGGGGTCATCGCGCAGGCTGCGGCGAGCGCCGCAGCGTGATCACCGCGATCTCCGGGCGGCAGTTGAGCCGGATCACGAAGCGGCCTGTCCCCGCCCCCTGCGTGACATAGAGCGCCAGCGAGCCGACCTGATACATCCCGGCGGGGTAGAGGTGCCCAAGCTGCGGCAGCAGCAGAGCGCCCAGCCCCGGCAGGCGGACCTGCCCGCCGTGCGTGTGCCCGGCCAGCATCAGGGTCACGCGCCGGTCGGCGGCGGCGACGCGCGCGTAGTCCGGCTCGTGCGCCAGCAGGATCGCCGGCGCGTCGGGCGCGCCCGCCAGCGCCGCGCCGAGATCGGGCCGGCCGCGCAGCACATCGTCCACCCCGGCGATCACCAGGCGGTCCGGACCGCGCTGCAGCACGTGATGCGCGTTGATCAGCAGGCGGACCCGGGCGCGTTCGACGGCGTCGCGCACCAGGCGCGGGCTGACGTAGTAGTCGTGGTTGCCCAGGCAGCCCCACACGCCGTCCGGCGCGTGCAGCGCCGCCAGCGAGCGGCAGTTGTCGCCCAGATGGGCCGTCTGGCCGGTCACGAAATCGCCGGTAATGGCGATCAGGTCGGCGCCCTGGGCGTTGATGGTTTCGACCAGGGCCGGCAGACGGGCGTCGTTGAGCGCCACGCCGAGGTGCAGATCGGCGACGTGGACGATGCGGTAGCCCTCGAAGGCCGGGGGTAGATCGGGCACGGCCAGCCGCAGGCGAATCACCCGCAGCCAGCGCGGCTCGACGCGAGTCATGTACAGGCCAAACGCGGCGGCGACGCTCACCAGCGCGGCGCGGCGACAGGTCAGCATGGGCGGTGGTTGTGCTCCTCGGACGCCTGGCCCCAGACGGGCGATCCGGCAGGCCGGTGCCGGTGCCGGCGCACACTTGGGGCCAAACTGGTGCGAATTTCTTATGCGACGCTCATTTACAGCGCGTGGTTCTATGTTACAATAGGCTCCGCAATCTGAGTAACATGCTACCGCTGTCTTCTTGCCACCTGTTGTGGGCAACCTCTGACGCTGGGCCGCTGCCGGTCCAGCCCCTTAGCGCAGCTTGCCCCGCGCTGATGGGCCGACAACCCCGCTCCGCGAGACAAGCCACGCCCAGCCCGCGCTGGTTTTTTGCAGATATTCGTGTCAAAAACTGGCTATGTGACTGGCTTTTCCTCTACAATTGAGGTGACTGAGGTAAACTGCATGTACCGCAAAGGGCAAGCAGGCGTGTTCGAAGAGACCGAACGCGCGTCTCGGGGAGCCAGTTCAGCACAACGAAACATGACAGCCCTGCTCTTGAGTAGAAGCACCACTTGCGCCACAGGAGAGGGATGAGGAGGACGATACGTGTCGAACAAAATGGAGCGTTTCACCCAACGCGCCCGACGCGTCCTGAGCCTGGCCCAGGA
>DYGX01000053.1 GCA_020724465.1 Thermoflexus sp. | reverse complement strand
GAGGAATGGTGACCGGGTGCCGGCGGCGACAAACCACCGCGCCATCCGGGTTGCTTTCGATGATGCCGCCGATGGCCGCGACGATATTGCGGGCAGCCGTGAGCGGCGTCGCCCCTTCCAGCATCAGCCGGCCTGCCGGAATGATCCAGTCGGGAATACTCCAGTCGACCGAGCCAATCAGGAACTCCACCGCCATACGCGCAGAAACCGCACCGGCCTCGTAGTAGCGGATCGTGCCGGCGAAGGGCGAATCGAGCAGCGCCACGGGCGAGACTGCCGTCAGTTCCATCCGTTGTTCGGCGACCGAGGCACGCGACAGCGTCTTGCCGTCGACCACCAGCACGAAGGTTTCCAGCCCAAGGACAAGGGTGATCGTGTCGCCGATGCCAATGGCGGCGAAATCGGTGATGGCCGCGATCTCAACCCGCGCGATCCAGACCGGGCTCTCCTCGTCGCAGGAGAGGGTCGCCTCGACGATGCGAATCCGCTGATCGTGCCAGACGAGCTCCGGGCTGTTCACTACCGCCTGCAGCCGGGCGTCGTCGAGGATCGACCAGGACGCCGTCAGTCGCTTGGCGACCGGATCGACATCGGTCACGTCGTACCCGAGCACCAGACTGACCGCGACCTGCTGGGTGAGCCAGTACGCGGCCCGCATCGATTTTCGGCAGGTGCCGAGATCGGTGTACGGAATCACGTAACGAGCCTTGGTCTGATGCACGTCGCCCCAGGCCGCCAAAATGTTCCGGCGGTGCTGGCGCATGTCCCCGTAGGGATACCGACTTCCACCCTCCAGCCGCAGTCCGTAGGGTGACTGGAGATTCTGTGCGAAGCGGATCGACCAGCTTTCCGCGTGCTGCCACGCCCGCTCCCGAGCCAGTTCCCACGCTGTGGCATTGGCCACGAAAACTTCCGTCTTGCCCCACGCGGCCTCGAAGCGTCGCTTGAGAACGGTCGGGCCGGAATCCGCGTACAGCCCCGCCCCCAGCGTGATGGCAAGCGAGATGCCGAGGGTCATAGCGGCTCAGCGTCCGGATCGTCAAACTGAGGCGGGGCCGGCACGGCGTAGGGCTGATCCCACTCGTCGCCGATCATCGCGATCCAACCCGGCACCACGACCTCCTCCTGGGCGTAGCCGTCGGTCAGGATCAGAATCTCGTTGAATTCGCCGAGGATGCAGGCGCTGATGCCGCCGTCGCGGTTGGGGAACTGCGGCACAGCCATCTTGGGAATCGGCGACCCAGCGTGGCGTTTGGCGTTGAAGCTCCATCCTTCGCCGAAAGGTGACCAGGTGCCTGTCCAGGGGTACATGTCGATCACCCCGTCCTCGTCCTTCG
>DYGX01000021.1 GCA_020724465.1 Thermoflexus sp. | reverse complement strand
TTAGAGCGCACGGTTCACATCCGTGAGGTCAGGGGTTCGAGTCCCTTCGCGCCCATCGTTTGAAGATGCCGCAGCGGTTCCATCGCTTCTGCGGCATCTTTCGTTTTGGGGTATGTCGTTGAACCTAGCCGTCACTTTGCCCCGCGCGCCGCACCAGCTTGATCGCGCCCTGTTCTGGCTCCGCTGGGTGTTTATTGCCGGTGTGGGGCTGCTGGCGCTGGCCGATGAGGTCTTGCTGGAGGGCATCTCCGTCGACCCGCAGCGCCTGCTCGGTGCCCTGGCGGTGGCCGCCGCAGGGAACCTGTTGCTCGGCGGGCTGACGCTCATCCCGCTGCTCAGCGACGGGGTGTTGGGCGCGCTGGATCTGCTGTTCGACAGCGCGTTGGCCGGGCTGTTCCTGTGGGCCTATCAGGGCGCGGCGATCCCGCTGATCCTGCTTGGCACGCTGGCGATCTTCAACGCCGCGTTTCGCTATCGCTGGGTGGGCATCACGATCACGCTCGTGCTGCTGGCGCTGGTGACCCTGGCGGCTGCCAGCCAGCTCCCCGCGCTGACTCCGCGCCGCTCGGCGGAGCTGGGCCTCAGTCTGGTCTTTCTGGCCGTGCTCGGCGTGCTGGGCGCGGTGCTGCGGTCGGGCGGGTGGACGTGGCGCAACAAGGCGGTCGATCTGCTGGAGAGCGAGGCGGCCCGCCTGCGCACCACGCGCGAGCGGGCGCGCGCGATCTACGAGATGGCGAACACGCTGAGCGCCTCGCTGGACTATCGCCGCGTGCTCGAAGCCGCCCAGGATGCGGGCGCGCTGCTGCTCAACGAGCGCGATCCACAGACGCGCGTCGTCAGCGCGGCGCTGCTGTTCCAGGGCGCGGAAGATAAGCTGCGCGTCGTCTCCTCGCGCCACCTGACGCGCAGCGACGAGCAGGTCGAAGTGGCCGGCAGCCGCGGGATCCTCGGCCTGGCGCTCAAACAGGCCGAGCCCGTCTTCGCCGGTGAAGCTTTGCACGATCCGGAACTGCGGTACTTCGTCGGGTTTCAAGACGCAAAATCGCTGCTGGTCATCCCGCTGCGCTCCGGGTTTGAACATTACGGCGCATTGGTCTTCGGCTGCAACAAGCCCAACGCGTTTTCCGACGAGCACGCCGAGCTGCTCAGCGCGATCGGCACGCAGGCCACGCTCTCGCTGCAAAACGCCGTGCTGTACCAGACGCTGCTCAACGAGAAAGAGAAGATCGTGGCGGTCGAGGAAGACGCGCGCAAGAAGCTCGCGCGCGACCTGCACGACGGGCCGACGCAGAGCGTGGCCGCCATCGCGATGCGCGTCAACTACATCCGCCGCCTGATCGAGCGCCAGCCTCAGCAGGCCATCGAGGAGCTGTGGAAGGTCGAGGAGCTGGCGCGGCGCACGACCAAAGAGATCCGTCACATGCTCTTTACCCTGCGCCCGCTGGTGCTGGAATCGCAGGGGTTGGTGGCGGCGGTGGGCCAGCTTGCCGAGAAAATGCGCGACACGCACGACACTGAGGTCACGCTGCAGGTGCAGCCGGATGTCGAGACGTATCTCGATACCCACGCGCAGGGCGTGCTGTTCTACATCATCGAGGAAGCGGTCAACAACGCCCGCAAGCATGCCCAGGCACAGCAGATCGTCGTGCGGCTGTTCCAGCGCGAGGCGTATGTCATCGTGGAGATCGAAGACAACGGGGTGGGCTTCGATGTCGACGCGGTCACGGCCAGCTACGACCGGCGCGGCAGCCTGGGGCTGGTCAATATGCGCGAGCGGGCGGAACTGATCGAGGGCACGCTGCGCATCCAGAGCGTGCCGGGCCGGGGCACGAAGATCACGATCGCGCTCCCGCTACGTTCGGGGGCCGAGAGCGGCTCGCAAGCCGCGCCCATGCTGGAACTACGGGGCCGGCGGACGCGCAGCCGCGAACAGCCGGGCAACGCGGGAGCGCCTGGCGGCGAGGCGCCGCGCTGACGCTCCCTCTGGCGGGCGAATCCTTCTCCGGCAGGCGATCACACAATCAGCGACAGAATCACCAGCACGCCGATGAAGACCGCGGCCAGAATACCCATGTTCCGCAGGTCGCGGATCACGTAGGCGTATTGCACGTGCAGGTCGACCGGCCCTGTTGCCGGGCGCGGCGCAGCCGGGCGCGGGGCGGGCACCGGGGCGGGTTCCGTCTCTTCGCGTGGCGCGACGAGCGGGCTGGATGTGCCGTACAGCTCGCGGCGAGCGCGAGCCAGGGTTTCCTGCGGCAGGTTGGGGTTTTGCTTCTTCTTCGCCATAAGGCGGGCTGCTCCTCAGATCGCGCGCTGCTGCCATCCGGGCAGGGCAGCGCCTAGAACGACTCGCCGACCAGATCGGCGAACACAACATAGCGATGGGTGTCCACACGGTACGGGTGACAGGTAATCAGTGTGACCGTGGGCTGGTTCTGGTTGGCGAGCACCCATGTCTCACTCGGCTCGACGATGTGGCTCTCGCGCACGCGGTAAGTATACCACTTGCCG
The DNA here is from genome assembly GCA_020724465.1 of Thermoflexus sp. Taxonomy (GTDB): domain Bacteria; phylum Chloroflexota; class Anaerolineae; order Aggregatilineales; family Aggregatilineaceae; genus DYGX01. The sequence continues at coordinate 60,242 of DYGX01000021.1, read as the reverse complement.
TTGTCGGCTTGAATACGCACTTCGTCGCCCGGCTCCAGATCTTCCAGATAGCGGAAGATCTCGCCGTAGACGTCGTTGTGAGCCGTCAGCACCATGTTGCCGTGCTCGCCGGGGTTGGCGCTGTTGACATAGTGCCCGACGCCTTTTTGCAGCGCGAACCAGTCGTCCCCGCCGTAGATCGCGGCGTCCACATTGATCGCCGGGATGACGATGCGCGTCGGGCTGGTCGGCTGCGGCGTGGGGATCGGGGCGGGTGGTGCGCTCAGCTGCGACGCCACCGCCGGGCGGATGCTCTGCGGCAGTTCGTCCAGGTTGAATTGCCCGCCGCGCGTCGGATCGGTCGGCGAATAGTGCCCGCCCGGCAGCACATAATCCGCCAGGTTGATCGTCAACTCCGGGCGCGGGGTGGGCGAAGCACGCAGTGCGTCGGCTTCCTGCTGGATCTGCGCCGATTTCTGTTCGAGCGCGTCGATCTTCTGGTTCTCCGTCAGGATCAGATAGCCGCCCCAGATCAGGATCCCGATGATGCCCAGCACGCCCACGACCTCGATCCCCAGCAGCACCCTGTCGAAGACGCTGCGGCGGCGCGGTGACGCGGCTTTGCCGTGAGGGGATGGCGGGACCTGCGCGGCCTTGCGCACCAGAATGACCGGCTCGTCTTCGTCCTCATCCTCAAAACGGGGCAGCTCGTCGGTGATGTCGTAGGTGACCGGCGGCTCGGGTGGCGGGACCTGCGCGGCAGCCTCGTGCTGCTGCGGCTCCGGGGCCGGCTCCGGGGTCGGGGGCGCGTCCTCGATCAGCGGCATCGGCAGGCGGCGCCCGCGGTCATCGTACCGCTGCAGCCGCTTGCGGCGCGCCTCGCGCTTGCGAATGGCGAGGATGCGCTCCAGTTCTTCGATTGAGAGTTCGTCTACAGGTCGTTTGTCGCGCATCGTAAAACCTATACGGCTACCAATACCTGACTACCACTCCCCAGACGGCGTGCGAACCGGCCTTGTCAGGACCAAGCTTGCTCCACTTGCCTGCCCCGCTTGCCTGCATGTGCTGCTCGCCCCCTCACCCACTTGGGGTCAGCAGGCAGCGGGTTTGGGGTGAGAAGTTCAGAACAGCCGCTAGCGCCGCTTCTCGGCAATGGCGAACACCTCGCGCTCGAAGAACCAGCGAAACGGCGGCCAGCGAAACAGCGCCGCGCGCACCGTGTCCAGCACGATGTTCTCTCGGCGGTCCTGCGGCGGCGAATCCAGCCACACGTGGCTGTTGAACCCCGCGCGGCGCAGCGCCCGCCGCAGGCTGAGCATCGACTGCTCGTTGACGTGCACTTCCTGGTTGTGCTCCACCAGGAACTGGCGCGGGTTGGCGGGGTAGGCCGCCCCCTGTCCCATCAGGGTCCGCACCCGGCGCACGATCGGATAGGCGTAGCGGTCGTACCAGATGTTCGGCGCGGTGTGAATGATCAGCCGCCCGTCGTCTTTCATCACGCGGCGCACTTCTTGCAGCGAAGCATGCAGTTCCCAGGGGTGCAGATGCTCCACAATGTCGAACATCAGCACGCGGTCAAAGCGGCGCGCCGGGAACGGAAAGCGCTTGGCCTCGGCCTGGACCACCGCAGCTACCCCCGGCAGCCTGTCCTGCTCGCGGGCGAGCAGCGCGCGGGTCAGCTTGATCGCGGCGTGCGCGTAGTCGAAGCCGTAGGCGTTGGCGCCCAGCCGCGCACAGTGCAGCACGATCTCGCCGCGCCCGCAGGCCACATCCAGCACCGTCATCCCCGGCTCGACTGCCGCCAGCGCGAACGCTGCCTTCAGGCGTCGCGAGAGGTTTTCGCCGTCGCTTTGCAGAAAGTCCTCGTAGCCCTCGCAGGCCGTCAGGAAATATTCCTCGGTGTAGCGGTCGGGCGGGACCGGTTGGGGCTGCTCGGACAAGCCGTACTCCTCAAAACTTTGCGCGTGCGCGCATGCTAGGCGCGATTATACAAAGCGTGCCGGGCCGGCGCTAGGAAACCGGGCCGCGGCCCAGCCTCTGGCGCAGCAGATCGCGGATCCAGCGCCACTCGTCCAGCCCCAGCCGCGAGGCCAGCGCGCTGTAGACCATCAGCCCCACGCCGCCCGCCCCGCACACGATCGCCAGATGACCGGGCAGGCTGCGCGGCAGGACGCTTTCCAGCCCTGCGGCGACCAGAAACGTCAGCAGGCCCATGCCGGCGGCGGCCAGCCCGGCCCGCGCCGCCGTGCGGATCAGACGCTGGTCGCCATAGCCGCCCAGGCCGCGATAGAGCAGCCAGGCCGAGACGCCGGAATGCACCGCGTGCTTGACCGAGTCCGCGATCATGAGCGCGAAGAAGCTGTACCACGGCAGCAGGCCGATCGCGATCGCCATGTAGGCCGCCAGCGAGATCACGCCCACCAGCGCCGGAGTCAGCGTGTTCTGCCGCGCGTAAAAGGCGAACACCAGCAGCAGATCGACCGCCGCGAACGGCAGCCCCAGCAAATATAGCCGCAGCGCCAGCGCCGTCCGGGCGGTGTCGCTCGCGTCGAATTTGCCGCGCTCGAACAGCAGCGCGACGGTCGGCTCGGCCAGCACGAACAGACCGACTGCCGCCGGGATGATCAGCACCAGCGCCAGCCGCAGCCCCTGGCCGAGCGTGATCCGGAACGGTTGGAGCGCGCTGTGCGGCGCGGCGGCCTGGCGCGACAGCGTGGGCAGGATGGCCGCCGAGATCGCAATCGCGACCAGCCCCTGTGGGAACTGGATCAGCGTGGTGGCCCACGACATATACGAGATGCTGCCCTCGCCCGTGCGCGACGCCAGATTGTAGCTGAAGGGCCGGTTGACCAGCACGTCCAGCGCCAGCGTCGCCATGACGGGGATGTACAGCACCCCGATCCGCCGCAGACCGGGGTGGTGCAGCGCCCCGCCAAGCTGCACGCGCAGGCGGGCGTCGCGCAGGCCAGGGGCCTGCAACAGAAGCTGCACCAGCGCGCCAATCAGCCAGCCGAGCGCCACCGCTGTAATGCCAAACGGGCGGTACAGCGCCAGCGTGACCAGCACGATCGTCCCGTTGAAGACGGTCGAGGCGAAGGCCGGCCAGGTGAAGCGCCGCAGCGCGTAAAGCAGGCCGGACAGCACGGCGAACAGGCTCAGGAAGATCAGCGCCGGGGCGGTGACGCGCAGCAGGTCGGTTGCCAGGTTGATCACTTCCGGCGCCGCGTCCTGGTCCGCGATCAGGCCGATCACCTGCGGGGCGAACAGCTCCAGCGCCAGCACCAGCACGGCCAGCGAGACCAGCACCACGCCCAGCAGGCGGTTGACCAGCTCCCACAGGTCGCGGCGGTTCTCGCGGGCGGCGTAGGCGCTGAGGACCGGGACCAGCGCCGAATTGACGTGGCCGCCGATCAGCAGGTCGTACAGCCCGCGCGGGACGATGATCGCCAGGTTGAAGGCGTCCACCGCCGCGCCGGGGCCGAACAGCGCCGTCAGCAGCATCTCGCGCACCAGCCCCAGCACGCGGCTGGCGATGTTGCCCAGCGCGATCACGCCCGTGGCGCGGACCATGCCCGCCGGGGGCGCGCTTTCGCCGGTGGTGTCAGGTGGGGTGACGGCGACGGTTTCGCCGATGACTGTGCCCATACCGCTCGCTCGGTAGAATGCCGCTCGCCGGGCCGCAGCCCGGATCGCGCGTTTACTCTACCGGGCGCGGGCCGAAAACGCCAGAAGACGGCTCGCCTCCACCAGAGCGTGTCCGGCACGGTCGCTCTCGCCTGTCGCGGGGAGAGGGGCTGCCCCTCACCCCAAACCCCTCTCCCTCGGCGACTGCGTCGCGGGGAGAGGGGCTTTCGGTCGTCGTACGCGCTCCCACCGAGGGAGAAGGGGCCGGGGGTTGAGGGGCCACCCTAGAGCGAGCGCGACACGCTGTGCAGGCCGGTTGCGCCGCTGGGAGCGGTTGGGCGTCGCTCGGCGATCTGCGGCGTGCCGTCGCCCTCGGTGCAGCGGACGGTGAAGGTGTGCTCGCCGGGGGCAAACGGCCAGTCGTAGCGCCAGATGACCCAGGTTGTTTCGGAGAGCGGCGCGCGGAGCCGGGCTTCGGCCCATTCCCCGTCGTCCACGCGCACCTCGACTTTCGAGATGCCGCGCGCGCCCGCGTGCGCGATCCCGCCAATCGGGATCAGCATCTGCCCGGTGGCCGGGTCGGAATAGGCGCTGTCGGCGGCCACCACATCGATCACCGAGGTGGCGCGCATCTGCGCGACCGCGTCCCAGCCGCGCACGACCCAATACCCTTCTTCGTATTCCCCGGTGACCTCGATCTCGGTAATCCACTTCGGCTGCTTCATCCCGTAGCGATCGGGGATGTAGAGGCGCAGCGGGTAACCGTGTTGCGGCAGCAGGGGGATGCCGTCCCACTGGTAAGCCAGCAGCAGGCGCGGTTCTTCGTCCACCAGCGCGAGGTCAACTGTTTCGTGGAAGCCATCGGCGGAGCGCACGCGCAGGTAGGCCGCGCCCGGCTGTACCCCGGCGTCGGCCAGCACGTCGCGCAGGCGGACGCCCGTCCAGCGCGTGGTGCTGATCAGGTCGCCCGCGATCGGGTTGGAGATGCAGGCGAGCGTCACGTACTGGTCGTGCGATTGGTAGCGCGCCATCAGATCGTCGAGCGCCAGTTCCTGCGGGTGATCGACCAGGCCATGAATCCGCAGCCGCCACGCGCTGCCGTCGATCTCGACCGGGCGCGAGTTGATGTCGATGCGATAGTGGTCTTCCAGCGGCGTGTATTCGGGGCGCGTGCCGGGCGCCGGCTCGACCGGATCTCCGGCGTTGGGCAGACCGGCGGGCATGGCCTCAGCAGCGCGCCGCCGCGCCTCGATGGTGGCCTGCAAGTCCTGCGCTTCCAGGTAGGCGATCAGCCGGCCCACGCCGGCGCCAGCCACGGTGATCGCTGCCGTCGCGCCGCCCAGCCGGATCAGGAACCGGCGGCGGTCCAGGCGGGTGACGGATGCTCCCAACGGGGCAGGTTCCTCGCTGATGTGGCCGGGCGCCGGGTACAGCCGGTCGTAGACCCGCCCCAGGGCCGCGCCCCACACCAGAAAGGCCAGCGCCAGCCATGCCAGAGCCAGGGCTTCCGGCGCGGCGGCGGTGAAGGCGGTGCCGGGGCTGTAGAGCATGTGGCGGGTGATCAGGATCAGCGGCAGGCCGACGAGCGCGCCGGTGATCAGGCCGGGCACGGCGCGGGCGCGCTCCGTGAGGCGCCGGTCGAGCGCGTGCCGGACGGCGAACAGCCCCGCCCCCGCCGCGATCCCGATCGCCAGCAGGGCCAGGATGCCCATCCCGTTCTCGATGGTTTTGGCCGTGCCGGATGTCTCGCCCAGGTTCAGCGTGCGGATCGCGCGGACCATGCCCTCGATGACGCGCGTGATCACGCCGCCGGGCAGGACGCGCCCCAGCCAGTCGAAGAGGGTGTAGGGGACGAACGGGAAGTCTCCGAGCCGGTCGGCCAGATATAATAGGGCGATCAAAGGCGCGGTGAGCAGACCACCCACCAGCGCGCCGGTCAGGAAGGCGTGGGATCGGCGCATGGCTGCTGTCCTTCTCTGAGGTTGGCGGTGGATATTCAAGTATACACCGTGCTGCTGATCCGCAGCTTATAGGAAGTTTAGAATTCGATTAACGGTTGCAGGAAAATCCGGTGGACGAGCTGGACGGCGCGGGCGATCTGCTCGCTGCGTGGCTGGACGACGAGCCGCGCGATTTCTACGCGCAGGTGACGCTTGTCGTGCAGGATCACGCGCCGCTGCTGGAGCGCCCTCGCCTTGCGCGGGCGGCGTTCGAGGCGGTGCGGGCCGGCGCGCCGAATGCACCGGGGACGCTGTGGGGCGCGCTGATCATGCCGGCATGGGTGCGGCTGGTGGTTGGCCCCGCCGGCTCTGCCGCGCTCGACGCGTTCGTGGCAGCCGTCAAAGCGCGGGTGGCGGCGCGGGTGCTGGAGCAAATCCGCCGCGCGGACGATGACTCGCTCGACCGGGTGCTGCGCTATTCGCCGGTGTGGGGCGGCGCGATCTACCGCGTCTGGCAGCCGGGCTATCACCGCCAGGTGTTCTGGTCGGAGTACCGGCTGAGCACCGCGCTATACGAGCTGGGGCAGCTTCCGGTGGCGGCCGGTCTGGCCGACGCGCCCGGCGCGTGGCCCTGGCTGTGGATCGGCGGTCAGGCGGACGTGTAAGCGCGCCTCTGCAAAGGGGTTTGGGGGTGCGGGGAAGCCACCCCGTGCAGGGCGTTACAGTCGCCAGCCGCAGGCCTGGATCGCAGCGCGCATGTAGCCCAGCGCGAACGCCATCCCGGCGTGCCAGGGCGCGGCGCAGGTCATCTGTGGCGTGTGATCGGGGATCAACACGCCGTTGTAGCCGTTGGCGTGCAGGATGCGGATGGCGCGCAGCATGTCGACGTCGCCCTCGTCCACAAACACCTCGTGATAGCGGGGCACTTTGCCACGCACGTTGCGGAAATGCACATACGCGATCGCGTCCTGGCGGCTGTAGATATCGATCACGTCGTAGATGTCGCCCTCGGCCATCTCCGCCAGCGAGCCGATGCAGAACTCCAGTTTGTTGGCAGGGCTGGGGCGCATGTCCAGCAGCTTCTGGTAGAGGGACGGCTGGTAGACCAGGCGGGCCGTGCCGCGCAGCGTGGGCATGGGCGGGTCGTCCGGGTGCAGCGCGAGCTGCACGCCGGCTTCTTCGGCCACCGGCAAGACTGCCGCCAGAAAGTCATCGAGCCGCTGCCAGAGCTGCTCCGGCGTGACGGTCCCCATCGTGCCGGGCGGCGCGTCCGGATCGTAGATCATGTTCCAGACCATCCCGTTGGGGATCGGCGTTTCGGCGGGGCCGTCCGGCCCCAGGAAGGCGACCGACGCCGCGCCGCCGCGGGCATACGGCCCCTCGACATGCCCCCACACGCCCGCGATGCTGAAGTTGTAGCCGAGGATCGGGATGCCGACCTCGCCGAAAGCGCGGATGATGCGCTTGACCGTCTCCAACTGCTCCGCTTTGCGCGGGCCGTCGAGCAGGACATCGTGCCACAGCATCGGGTCCAGGTTTTCGACGGCGGCCAGCTCCAGCCCTTCGGCGTTGATCGCTTGCTTGAGCGCCAGCAGATTTTCCGGCTCCCAGATTTCCAGCCCGCGCCCGGCCAGGCCCCACCCCTGCTCGCCCGTGGTGGGGATGCGCGGTCCCTCAGCGAAATAGTCGCACAGGTGCGCGACGATCGCCGTCGCGCCTGCCTGCCGCGCGAACCGGTAGTTGTCCTGCGTCAGCATATGCCGGTAGAGTCCGAGTCCCAGCTGCATGTCTCTCCGCCCCCGATTGGGCTTGCTCCGTGGCGCTGTCAGGGGGATGATATACGATGTCTGCGTGCCGGGCAACGCGGCCCGGCGGCGCCCTTGCGGTGTGGCGACGCTCTGCGGCACAATCGAGCCGGGCGCGTGCCGGTGTGAGACGGGGTGAGATGGGGCTATGGCGGAAAACACACGCAAGAAAGTGATGGTCAGCGGGTGCTACGACCTGCTGCACAGCGGACACATCGCCTTCTTCAAAGCCGCCGCCGAGTTCGGCGATCTGTACGTCGCGCTGGGGTCCGACCGGACCGTGTACGAGCTGAAGGGCCGCCCGCCGGTCAACTCGGAGCAGGAGCGGCTCTTTATGGTCAAGTCGGTGAGCTACGTCAAAGACGCGTTCATCTCCCGCGGGTCTGGCCTGCTGGATTTTGTTGACGAGTTCAAGGCGCTCAAACCGGATATCTTTGTGGTCAACGAGGACGGTCACACGCCGGACAAGCAACAACTTTGCGAGGAGCACGGGGTTGAGTACGTGGTCCTCTCGCGCGAGCCGCACCCCGGCCTGGAGCCACGTTCCAGCACGGCGCTGCGCGCGCTCAACCGCATCCCTTTTCGTATCGACCTGGCCGGCGGCTGGCTGGATCAGCCGTTCGTCTCGCAGCACCATCCCGGCGCGGTGATCACGCTCTCCATCGAACCGACGATCGAGTTCAACGAGCGCAGCGGCATGGCGTCCAGCACGCGCAATGCCGCCATCGATCTGTGGGGGCCGCGCCTGCCCCCTGGCGATCCGGAGAAGCTGGCCAAAATCCTGTTCGCCTACGACAACCCGCCCGGCACCAAGGAGATCTCCGGCTCGCAGGACGCGATCGGGATCGTCTTTCCCGGCCTGGCGCGGGCCTACTACGAAGGGGCCTACTGGCCATCGCGCATCGACCAGGTGCAGGACGAAGACGCGCTACGCTTCGTCGAGCAGGCGTTGTATCTGATCACGCTGGGGCCGCGCCAGGGTGATTTCGACGTGCTGTCGGACACGCACATCAACCGCGAGCGGGCCGGGGCGCTGGCCGCCGCCGCTGACGCCGCCTGGGACGCGATCCTGGCGCGCGACCTGGCCGCGTTCGGCGCGGCGGTGCGGCGCTCGTTTGAGGCGCAGGTCGCCATGTTTCCCAAGATGCTCACGCCCCAGGTCACCCGCCTGATCGATCAGATGCGCGATCAGGCGCTGGGGTGGAAGCTCTCCGGAGCGGGCGGCGGCGGCTACCTGATCCTGGTGGCGGGGCGCCCGATCCCCAACGCGGTGCGGGTCGTCGCCCGCCGCGCCGGCGATTAATCGCGTGGGCGGCTTACGTCTGTATGTGTTTGCGCTATGTGTTTGCGCTATGTGTTTGCGCCGTGATCGCAGTGATAAACAGGATGGCAGCCGATGAGTTCCGCACTTTCTCCCGAGTCACATGCTGATCCCCTGCTTGCCTGGCGGGACGAGTTTCCGATCCTCAGCCAGTGCACCTATCTGATCAACAACTCGCTGGGCGCCATGCCGCGCGCGGTGTATGACAGCCTGCGCGAGTATGCGGACACCTGGGCGACACGCGGCGTGCGCGCCTGGGGCGAAGGCTGGTGGGAGATGAACGTCGCGCTCGGCAACCAGATCGCGGGCATCATCGGCGCGCCGCCGGACACCGTCTCGATGCACCAGAACATCTCCCTGGCGATGGGGATCCTGCTCTCGGCGTTCGACTTCGACGGCCCGCGCAACAAGGTTGTGATCGAGTCCGGCATCTTCCCCTCGGTCTATTACGTCCTGCGCGGGATGCTGCCGCAGCACGTGGAGCTGCACATGGTCGAGAGCGAGGACGGCGGCGTGACCGTCCCGGTCGAGAAGATCATCGACGCCATCGACGAGCGGACGCTGCTGGTCCCCATCAGCCACGTGTTGTTTCGCAGCGCGTATATCCTCGATGTGCAGCCGATCATCGAGAAGGCGCACGCGGTCGGCGCGACCGTGATCCTCGACGGCTATCACGCCTGCGGGATCGTGCCGTTTGACGTGACCGCGCTCAACGTCGATTATTACCTGGGCGGCGTGCTGAAGTGGATGTGTGGCGGGCCAGGCGGCGTGTTTCTTTACGCGCGGCCCGATCACCTGCGCACGGCGCGGCCAGGGCTGACGGGCTGGATGGCGCACCGGCGGCCGTTCGCCTTCGAGGTGGGCGAGATCGACTTCCGCGATGACGCGTTCCGCTTTCTGAACGGCACGCCCGCCATCCCCAGCCTGTACGCCAACCGCCCCGGCGTCGAGATCATCGCGCAGGTGGGCGTTGAAGCCATCCGCCGCAAGTCGCTGCGCCAGACCGCGCTGCTGATCGAGCTGGCCGAGCAGGCGGGCTACGCGGTCAACTCGCCCCGCGACCCGGCCCGGCGCGGCGGCACGGTGACCGTCAACCCGCCGCACGCCTATGAAGTCTCGCGCGAGCTGCTGGCGCGCGACATCGTGATCGACTACCGCGAGAACGCGGGGATCCGCATCTCGCCGCATTTTTACAACAGCGACGACGAGCTGCGCCAGGTGATCAACGCCATCGGCGCGATCCTCGCTTCCGGCGCGTGGGAGCGGCACGCCGGCCGGCGCGCCTTCGTGACGTGAGGCAGCCTGGCCACCGGTAACACGGCGGTTTCCTGGTGCTAAAGGCGGTCGTTTTGTCGCGCTTCGCGCCGGATGACTATAAAGTTTGTAATTGGTTTGAAAGCGCCCCGAAGCCGCCGAGTTAATGGACAACTCGCTGCGTCCGGGTAGAATAGGCGGCAGCCCGCACCGGCTCAGGAGCGCAGCATGCCATCTGCATCGATCGGCGATTCTCCCCGCCTGTATGACATCAGCCACACGATTACGCCCACGCTGGCGGTCTGGCCGGGCGATACCCCGTTTCACGCTGAGCACGTGCTGCGCATCGCGGACGGCGCATCCGTAAACCTGACCACGCTCACGCTCAGCGCGCACACCGGCAGCCACGCCGACGCGCCCTATCACGTGCTGACGGGCGGCGCGCATCCCGACACGCTGCCGCTAGAGCGCTATCTCGGTCCGGCCCACGTTGTGACGATCGCACGCGAGCGGGGCGGGATCGTGCCCGAAGATTTCGCCGGGCGCGACCTGAGCGGGCTGCAGCGGCTGCTGATCCACACCTGGGTGAGCGACCTGCCCGACGACCGCTGGCCGGACGATTTCCCCTATCCGACCGTCGAGCTGGTCGACTGGCTCGCGGCGCGGGGTGCCGTGCTGCTGGGTCTGGACTGCCCGTCCGTTGACCGCTTCGACAGCCGGGATCTGCCGGTCCATCACCGGCTGCTGGCGCATGGAATGGCCAATCTGGAGACGTTGCGTCTGGCGGGGGTGCCAGACGGGGTCTATGAGTTGATCGCACTGCCGCTGAGGGTGGCCGGGGTGTGTGGCAGCCCGGTGCGCGCGGTATTGCGGCCTTTGACCTAGGCGCGAGGCGGGATGCAAGGCGTAATCGAAGGGAAAACTGCACGAATGGCGGGACACGAATCCGATGCTCGGCAGGCGCCGCTGGTGTTGCTGGTGGATGACGAGCCGGGGTTGCTCAAGCTGTTTTCGAGCCTCATCGAGCGGCTGCAGTGCCGCCAGCTTGCGGCGCTCAGCGGGGACGAGGCGATCGAGCTGCTTGAGCAGCACACGCCCGATCTGCTGATCCTCGATCTGGCGATGCCGGTCGTCTCGGGGATCGATGTGCTGCGCCACGTGCGGCGCGTGCCCCGGCTCAGCGCCATGAAGGTCATCATTCTGACGGCGCGCCCGAATCTCGTGCCCGAAGTCGAGGAGCTCGGGATCGACTTCTGGATCGCCAAGCCGATTATGCCGCATGACTTTCTGGCAATCGTCGGTGAGGTGCTGGGCGACGTGCACGGCGAGCGCTGAGCGCGGCAGTCGCCTGCCCATCGAGCAGAGGCAAGATCCGGGGGCGGTCGCCGGGTGTGCAGCCGACCCGGTGCCGTTCAGGAACCGGCCCGCGCGCGCTCGAGCAGTTCGCGCACGCTGACACCCCGATAGCTCCAGTTGCAGGTCGATTCCGCTTCGGCGCAAAGCTGCTCCAGAATGGCGACGGCCTGGGCGTAGTGGCCGCCGTTGAGCGCGTTGCGCGCGTTCAGGTAACGCTCGGCGACATCCGCCTCGTACAGCAGACTCTGCGGCTCGACCGTCCCCAGCTCGTTTGCCTCGTAGATCAGCAGCACGCCGCGCGCCAGTTGATCGGTGCCGTCCTCGTTCGCGCCGCGCAGATAGATGCGCCCTTGCAGGGTTAGCGCTTCCATCAACATCGCCTGGGTTTCGGCCGGGCGGTGGTTGGGGTCGAGCGCGCGCAGCGAGCGCAGCCACTCGATCGCGTCTTCGTAGTGGGCCAGCCGCATCGACCGCGCCGCCTGGTCGTAGAGATAGGCCGGGTTGGTGGGGTCCGGCGCGGCGGTCGCCTCGGTGGGCACGGTCGGGATCGGCGTGCGCGTGGGCTGCGGCGTGGGCGTGGGGGTGGCGGTGACGGCGCTGGTCGGGGATGGCGTCGCGGTCGGCGTGATGGCGGCCGCCGTGCGCGCGATTTCCAGCCACGCCGCGCTGTCGCCCAGATAGCGCGCCGGGGGCCGGACTGTCTCGACGATCCACTCGAACCGCGCGACCGCCAGCTCGTACAAGCCCTGCTCCAGATTCTCCATCCCGGCGGCGTACTGCTGCGCGATCTCGGTGGCGACGGCCTGCGTCGCCTTGGCTTCGTTGGTCGCCAGACCGTCGCGGTATCCGGCGACGGCGCCCAGCCCAACCATCGTCATGCAGATGCACAGCATCCCGAGCATGAGCGTGAGCAGCAGCAACGTCCGCGCGGGCGTTGCCTGCGGGGGCGGCGCGGGGCGGGGTGGCCGGGGTGCCGTGTCGTCCCAGGCAGCCGGCGGCTCGGCTGGCATAGCAGGGGGCGCGGCGGTGGCCGGCGCCTGAGGCTGAGTGTCGCCCTCACCGGGCGGCGGCTCGGTGATCGGGCTGCTCGCGTCGGGCCGGGGATCCGGCTCCGGCGGCAGGGTCTCGTCGTGATGTTCGTGTTCAGACATAACCGCTCTCGCGTGAGATCATGTTGCGTCTGCCGGAGCGCGTGGGCCCCAGACCGCGCGAGGCGAGTATAACCGCTCGCCGGCGCCTTGTCCACGACGCTCGCCCACCGCGCGCCAGACGCAGCGGTTCTTCTGTAGAGCATTGGTTAATACTACGGTTAGTGAATATGGCAAGGGATATCGCCCAACAGAGAGGGGCAAATCTGTGCAAAGTGCACAAAACTGTTCGTGTGAATCTCATAAGACATGCCCGAAGACAGATGTTTAGGCAATTCATACAATTTTAGGTAACATTTCTCGCCCGCTGACCACCCGAATTGCATCGATCTAGCGCGACCCGGTCGTTCACCCGTGAGGAGAAGACCATGACAGCCGTCTCAACCTCAACGACGGTCCACCAGCTCCTTAAGCTCGCTCTGCCCATTGGCAGCCGCTTGCTGACAGGGTCGCTTGAGGCGCCGGTGAATTGGGTATGCTCCCTGCGCACCCGCCCGCCGATCTTCGCGGACATCGAAGGGGGCGAGCTGGTGCTCGTCTCGACTTCCACCCTGGCAAACTATCAAAAGCCGCTCTCGCTGGAGACGATCGCGGCGGAGCTGATCCAACTGCGCGCCGCGGCGCTGGCGGTGCGCGGGACGATCCCCCCGGCGGCTCACCAGATCGCCAAACAGCACAATTTCCCGCTCATCACCCTGCCCGAGCGGACCGCGTTGCCGCATGTCGAGCGCGCCGTGCAGCGGCTGCTGACCAACCGTGAAGCGCAGCTCGCGCAGCGCGCCTTCGAGCTGGAGCAAACGCTGCAGCGCCACGCGGCCAGCTATCGCGGGCTGACCACGATGCTCAACGCCCTGGCCCGGATGCTCGACCGCCCGGTTGTGATCCACAACCGTAAAGGGCACGTCCTCAGCCGCGGCCTGCCCGCGTCGACCACCGGCCACGAGTGGGACTCGCACCTGGCGCTGGCCGGCGGGGCCGAATTCGTGCGCCGCTTCGACTTGCAGGATCGCGCCTTCTTCGAAGACGACTGGCAGATCATCCGCAGCCCGGCCGGGATCACCGTGCCGCTCATTCACGAAGGCCAACTGCTCGGCTATCTGTCGGTGCTCAGCGCGGGCGACGCGCCGGACGACTTCGACCTGATGGCCCTGGAATACAGCGAGCGGCTGTTCGTGCGCGAGCTGGTCCGCCAGCAAGCCGCCGAAGCCACCGCCGAGCACCCGGTCGTGCGCGACTGGATCAGCGACTGGCTGAGCAGCCCGGCGGCGGACGATGCCCTGCTGACCCTGCGCGCCGAGAAGGATAATTTCCGCTCCGGCATGTGGTATGCCATCGTCCTGTTTCACTGGTTGCCGGCAACCGACCGCGTCGGCGGCGCGTTCTCGCCCGAGCGGATGGTCAAGCTGCTGCAAACCGAAATGCACCAGCGACGCATCCAGGCGCCTGTCGGGCAGTATGTGGACCGGGCGGTGCTGTTCTTCCCGCTCGACGAGCCACAGCAGACTCAGCGTCTCAAGCAGATGGTTCAGCACCTGCACGGTGTGCTGACCGCCGCCGCGCCTGACGGCAAGATTGTCGCCGGTGTGGGGCGCGCGGTGATGGGCCTGACCGCTCTGCGCGAGTCGTTTCAGGAAGCCGAGCGCGCCCTGACGCTTTCCGAGCAGATGTGGGATGACTCGCAGATCGCGTTTTTCGGCGACCTCAGCCTGTACGAGCTGCTGCTGGGCGTGGGCGATCCCAAGCTGCTACAGAGTTTCTGCGATCACTGGCTGGCGCCGCTGTCGCGCTATGACGAGCAGCACAACACCGATCTGCTGCCGACGCTCAACGCGTACTTCACCAACAACGGCAACATGGCGCGCACGGCCCATGTGCTCAACATCCACCGCAACACGCTGGTCTACCGCCTGAGCCGCATCACCGAGATCATCCAGCTCGACATGGACGACTCCAACGTCCGGCTCAACCTGCATCTGGCGCTCAAAGTCCGCCGCTTGCTCGATACGTCCGGCAGCGTCTAGACGCCTGGCACCCCGCGCGAAGACGGGCCGTCCACCCAGACAGGACGGCCCGCTGTTTTTGCACTCTGCCGCGCCCGGCGCACCCTAGGGCTGCGCGGCGATCAGGGCCAGCAGCGCGGCTTCGGCGGCCTGGAGCACTTCATCTTCCGGCGAAAGGACAGTCTCGCGCGTGAGCGGGACGCGCACATCCGGCGCGACCCCCACCCCTTCGAGCACGGTCGCGCCGGTGAGCGGATCGGTCGGGCGCCCGGTGGGGACCTGGACCGTCAGCGCGCCAGGGAGCAGGTACTGCCCGTCGCTGACTTCGCCGGTAAAGCCACCCGTCGGCGTGTGGCCGACCACAATCGCGCGGTTGTGGAAGCGCATGGCGTAGACGAAGACGTCGCCCGCGCTGCCCGTCAGCGGATCGACCAGCACGGCGACCGGGCCGGCGTAGTGCGGCTCGCTGACCAGGATCTCGATGAAGCCGCGATACTGAAAATCGCCTTTGCCGTCTGCGTAGTAGAGATCGATCACGCGCTCGTAGTCGGTGAAGAAGTGCCCGGCCATCGCCATCGCAAGCTGCGGGATGCCGCCGGAATTGGAGCGCACGTCGATGATCACTCCCGGCACGCCGGCGGCGATCAGGTCTTCCAGCGCCGAGGCGAACAGGCCAGCAGCGGCGCTCACTTCCTGCGCGAAGCTGCGCACCCGGATGTAGCCCAGGCCGGAATCCAGCACGCGCCCCTCAACAACCCGGCCGGACGACCCCGCCAGACCCAGCGCGGTGAGCAGCGCGCTCGCGTCCGGTACGCGGGTGAGCGTCGCTTCGCGCTCGCCGTCCGGGCTTTCCCAGCGCAGCGTCACCGACGAGCCAATGCGGCCTTGCAACAGGGTCATCGCCTGGAAGAATGCGCGCCCGTGCGGTGTCGAGGCGCTGCTGAGCAGCAAGGGTGTTTCGTCCAGCGCCCGCGCCGCCGGTATGCCGTCAATGCTCGTCAGGATGTCGCCGACCTGAATCCCGGCCTGCGCCGCCGGAGAGCCGCGGCCTACCCCGGTCACGACCAGCTCGCCATCGTCCGTCATCACCAGCCCGCTGATGCCCACGCCGCCGATGAGCAGGTTTTGCAGGATCGGCACGGATGCATAGCCGACGTGGGTGTCGGCCAGCAGCTCGCCGAACCGGGTGATAAGCAGGTGGAAGGTCAGGTCGCTTGTCGCCAGCCCGACGAGCGGGGTGATCTCATTGTAGATCGCGTCCCAATCCACCTCTTTTTCCGCCGCAAAGGGGTACGTTTCGCGCACGCGCGCGAAGAACTGCTCCCACGCGGCGCGGTAGGTCAGGGCTGAATAGTCGTTGAGCGCGCCGAGGCTCTCGACGATGGGGATCTCGACCACCGGCTCGCGAATGATCCTGTAGGGCCGCTCGTCAAGGTTGACGATGCTCCACCCGGCGGGCAGCGGCATCAGCGGGTCGTCAGCGGTGAAGGCCGCGCCATCCGAACCCGGCCCGGCCGGGAACAGCGCGCCTTCCTCTGCCGACCAGACCACCACATACCCCCCGGCGATGTCCTGGCTCAGCGGCTGGAACGTGACCGACGCGGTGAACAGCGTTTCGCCCCGGTTGATGCGCTCGTCGCCCAGATAGTTGATATACAGCCCGGTGGTATAGACCTGAACCGCCGGGGTATGCGGATCGCCGTCGAAATCCAGCCAGGTGGCGGTGGGTGCATCAGGGAGCGCAAGCGTATAGGTGCCGCGCGAGATGGTCCCCTGGACAACACCGATCACCTGCGATTCGGGCGCGGGGACAAAGCCGTAATCGCGGTTAATCTCGCCGGCCAGGTCGTAGAGGATGGCGCCGAACTCGGCCCCAATCAGCGGGTAGATCGGGTTGGTGGTCGCGAAGCTGCCGACGATGGTATGCGGCTCGTCAGCCTGGGCAGCGGCTCGCGCGCCGGGCTCCGGCAGCGCGATCGGCGCAGCCAGCAGGGTCAGCCCCCAGAGCGTCAGGAACAGGCGCCGCAGGATCGCGATCATGGTTCTGCCTCACATTCTCGATGTCGTCGCCCCCCTGCGTCTTCTGATTCCAGCTTAGAACGGGATGCGCGTCCGGTCAATGGGTTGGAGCGATCCGCCCGGCGTGCGGGCGCCGTCACATGGCGAGCGTGAGCAGCAGCAGCGCGTCCGGAGCGCCGAGCGCCTCGCCGCGCAGCATGCGGACGCGCGTGTGCACGATGCGCATGCCACTGTCGAGCAGCCGGCGCAGCAGCGCGCTCTGCTGCCCGCTGACCGGCAGCACCAGCCCGGCCTTGCCGCGTTGCACGGCGTAGGTCTGCATCTCGGCCAGAAAGCGCGGCCATTCGTGCGCGGCAGAGGGCAGGCAGGCCGCCGCCTCGACGGTGAGGTAGACCGGGATCTGCCCCTGGCGGCGCGGCCCGTGGCGCAGCGTGGCGAAGCAGACCGGCTGTCCCGCGTCGTCGCGCCAGACGAGCGTTTCGCCGGCGTCCTCGCGCCGGAGCCACTCTGCCGCCGGGGTCGGATCCAGGCCGGGCACCAGCGCCCCGGCAACCGCGCGCAGCGCGTCGTCCCCGCCCGTCCAAATCGTCCAGCGCGTTTCGCGGGCGAGCTGCGGCGCGCCCTGGCACAGGAAAGTCATGTGGTGCGGGTTCAGCCCCAGCCGGGCATAGAGCGCCAGGTTCCGCCCGCTGTCCGGCATGGTTTCGAGCGCGAACGTGGTGCAGCCGGCCTGTTCAAGCGCCGCCAGCCCGGCGCTGACCAGCGTGCGCCCCAGCCCCAACCCCTGCCGGGCAGGCGTGATGCCCAGCGTGCCCAGCCAGCCCAGCGACCCCCACACATGGGTAAAGCAGTAGCCGACGACGCGCCCGCGCGGCTCTTCGAGCACGACGCCCGGCAGAGGCCGGTCGAAAGCCGCGGCGATGTTCTCGGCGGTGCGCAGCCTCAAGCCTTCGCCAGGCTGGCCCCGCTCGCGCCGCACCTGCTCGAAGGCGTCCCGGTCGATCTGGCGCACCAGCTCCCGATCCGCAGGGGTCATGGGTCGGGTCAAGCGGGTCAGCACGTCGTCACTCCACATCTGCGATCGCTCGCGGGGTGTCCGGCTCAGCGCGCCACGGTCAGACGGTTCAACAGCTCGCCGCAGCGCGCGTCGCGCAGCGCGACGTAATTGGGCGGCGGATCGGCGACGCCGGTCGTTTCCAGCGCGAACGAGGCCGCCACCGCTCCCCAGCACGACGCCTGAACCAGATCGCGCGTCTCGCACCAGCCGACCAGGAACGCGCCGCAGTAGGTGTTGCCCGCCCCGGTCTGATCCACGATCGCGTCGACGGGCACCACCGGGACGCGTAGCAGGTCCGGGTCGCCCTGGCGCCCGGCAATCGAGCCGCGCTCGCCCATGCGCAGCACGGCGACGGGCGCGCCGTCGTCCAGCATGGCGCGAACCAGCGCCGCCGGGTCGGGTTCGCCGTAGAGCGTCTGAGCTTCGAGCAGATTGGGCGAGACGATGTCTACCAGCGGCAGCGCCGCGCGGAAGGCGGCGGCGTTCTCCCGCGTCATGAAGTGCTGGTTCGGCTCCCACAGCAGGGTCGCCTGCGGCAGCGCCTCGCGCCAGGGCGCGAGCGTGCCATCGCACAGCAGGTACGCACCCCGCGCCGCGCGATAGGTGTCCGGCAGCGCGTCCACGTCCGGCCCGTGCAGAAATGGGTCCACTTCGTCCACGCGGAACACCTCGGTGCGCCGGCCATCCCACTCGAATAACTGCCAGGCGCGCGCCTGGGGCAGGTCCAGCCACTGCATCCCTTGCAGGTCGAAATCCCGGTTCAGGCGCAGGCGGATGTCCTCGGGCAAATCGCGCCCGGCGTTCGCCACCATTCCCGGTCGCTGGCCCCAGATGACCATCCCCGCGGCGGCGTGCGTGACCGCACCCCCCAGCACGCCCATCGCCGTTCGGCCATCGGGGTAGACGATGTCGTCGATGATAATCCCGCCCACGCAGATATACGCCGGATAAAACGATTCGGCCACCAGAACCTCCGCCGGCTCAGCGCCGGACCTCGTCGAGCAGGTGGCTGTCGCGGATGCGACTCGCGCCGTCCGCCCAGTCGACGGTGCGCCCGCCGCCGAAATCGCGGAAATAGCGCGCGCCGATGGCCGCGGCCCGCTCTGCCGCCAGCAGTTCGCCGGGGATGCTGTAGACCAGCGGCGCGAAGCCTTCGCGCACTGTGCCCCTCACGGGCAGGACGTGGTCGACGTAGGCGCGGATCGCCTGCTCGCCGTCGGGCAGCACGCCAACCGTCCGCCGCCCGATGGCCTGCGCCGCGCGTGCCACTTCCGCCATGCGGTCGGCGTCGCGATCGGCGGCGCTGATCAGAATGGTCGGCGTGTCGGGCCGGGCGCTGAAATACTGGAGATGCGCCCACTCCTCAGTCTCCTGTGCCATCGCCGGGTCGCCGCTTGCTTCGAGCATCTTCGCCGCGCTGAACATCGCCACCCCGTACAGCGGCCCCGCGCCCACGTAGACGAACTCCGGGATGTCGCGCCATTGGGCCATCAGATCGCGGGCGACCGGCTCGCAGGCGGCAATCGTCGCGGCGAGCACGTCCGCCAGCCCGCGCAGTTCGGCCCGGTAAGCGTCCGCCTGAGCGGTGGTCAGATGGCCGCGCACCTCGCCGATGCGGATCGCGGCGCTGTAGAGCGCGACCTGCGAGGCCAGGTACGAGCGCACGCCCGGCACGACCATCCCGGCCAGCTCATCGGGCAGCGGCGGGACGGCCGTCTGGAAGACCTTCTCGGCGGACTGCGCCAGGGGGGCCTGGGGCGCGCCGGTCAAAGCCACGCCGACCGCGCCCGCCCGGCGGGCCAGCCGCAGGGCTTCGATGGTCCGGCTGACGACGCCGGAAACCGACACGGCGATCACCAGGTTGGTATGCGGGCCGGTTTCGGGCAGAAAGCCGACCAGATAGCGGCTGAAGGTCAGCGCGCTGACGGCCTGGGTCGGCACGCCGGTGAGCTGGTGAAACGCCAGCTCGGCGCCGACCGGCGCGTGATAGCTATCGCCGCAGCCGACGAGATAGATGCGCTTGACCGAATGGCACAGCTCGAAGTCGAACGTCGCGCGCGCCGAGGCGTCGAACGGCCCGGCGATCTCGCGCAGAAGCTGCGGCAGCGTGTCGATCTGCTGGTGCATGGGGGAGCGATCGCTCATCTCGAACATCCTTACTTGGCAGGCCGCGCTGCCTGCTCCGGCAGCCGGCTGAAAGACACCAAACGCTAACTGCGCGCCCCGGTTGTTGTGATACAATGGGCCGGGTTTTGCGGCCCGTCGCGCAGCCGCGATGCATCGGGAGAACTCCACATGAACCCGCCTTCTAGCTCGTCCGCGTCACCGTCGACGGTCATCCTGGTGACCCGCAACGGGATGGGCGAAGCCGCCCCTGAATTGCAGCAGACGCTGGTCGTCAAGTACTTTCAGCTTCTGCTCGCCGATGGCAAGCTCCCTGCCGCCGTGTGCTTTTATGCCGAGGGCGTGCGGCTGGCCTGCGACGGCTCGCCCCTGCTGGACGCGCTGCGCGCGCTCGAAGTACAGGGCGTGGCACTCATTGTATGCACCACCTGTCTGAACGCTCTCGCGCTGGTCGAGCAGCATCGTGTCGGTCTGATGGGCAGCATGGCCGACATCATCGAGGCGCAGTGGCGCGCGGACAGAGTCATCACGATCTAGCGCGTGTCAGGCACTGTTCGCCCCCCAACACGCCGCCCTTTTCGCTCAGCGGGGCAGCGAAAGGGGTTTGGAGTGAGGGGTTCATCACAGCCTCTAGGGCCGCGCCTGACCTCACACGTCATCAAAGCTCAGCAGCCGGCGTCCGGCGCGGACCTCGTCCAGCCGCCGCGCGTAATCGGCGGGATTGGGCAGGCGGGGCGGCAGCCCGACTTGCTCGATCAGGTATGACGCGGCAACGCTGGCGTGGCACGCCGCCTCGCCGATCCCGTCGTGCAGACGGGCGATCAGCGCGCCGCAGAACGCATTCCCCGCGCCCACCACGTCAACCGGCGCGGTGTCGACTGCCGGGACGTGCACGCCGCGCCCTTCGGTCAGCCGCCAGACATCCGCCCCATCCGGACCGCGCCGCACCGCCAGCACCTGGCCGCCCAGCGCCCGAAAACGCTCCAGCATGGCGCGGTAGTTGTCGCTGCCGGTGATCTGCACGGCCTCGTCCCAGTTGGGCGAGAACACGTCGCACGCCGCCAGCAGCTCGCGCAGCGCGTCATCGTCGAGCGGGGCGTCCGGCGGGCGAAACGGCTCCAGGCTGACCAGACGCCCTTGCTCGCGCAGCCAGCGCGCGAAGTCGAGCCAGTTCCCCTCGCCGGGGTGAATGCCCCAGTGAAACGCCCGCGCGTCGCGGTACTGGGACGGCAGCACGTCCAAGCGGCGGGCAAGCTGTGGCCCCAATGTTTCCGGCGGGACGCGCCAGGTCTGAACCCGGCGACCGTTCGCCTCGACGGTCTGCCAGGCGCGCGGCGTGGGCAGTTCGGTCACCCGCACGCCGCTCAGATCGATCCCGGCGCTGCGCACCGGGCCAAGGGCGCGCGCGTCCAGGTCGGGGCCGACTCCCGCCACCAGCCCGACCGTCTCGCCGGAGCCGAGCGCCGCGGCCATGCCCCAGGCCGTCTGCGGACCGCCGCCGCCCAGCACGCTCATCTGCGTGTGGCCGTCCGGGAAAACGATGTCGTCGATGATGATGCCAAACGCAATATACTCGATCATGCGCTACCTCGTCCTGGAGAGCGAACGGACATGCCGCACCGCGCCGTCACCTCAGTTATAGCAGGCGGGCTGTTTACGTCGCCAGGAACGCCTGGACCTCGGCGCGAGCCGGCAGACCGCCTCGCGCACCCCGGTGCTGCACCTTGAGCGCCGCTGCTGCGCTGGCAAAGGCGAGCGCATCCGCCAGGCTGGCACCGTCCAGCCGCGCCGCGATCAGCGCCGCGTGGAAGCAGTCGCCCGCGCCGGTCGTGTCCACCGCCTGGACAGGCCGCGCCGGTTGGTGAACCGGCTCCGCCATCCCCGCCGCGATCCCCCACGCGCCTTCGCCCCCGCCCGTCATGACGATCCACTGCTCCGGGCGCACCAGCTCGCGCAGCGGCCCCGCGTGCAGCGCGGCGAGTGTCTCGTGCGGCGCGAACACGATCTCGGCGCGATCGCAGCGCGCAGCGCAGCTCCGCGCAGGGGAACGGCGCTCTCTACATCGAGCGCGAACAGGCCCCCGCCTGCGTGCGCTGCGTTTGCCAGCGCCTCGACCCACGCCGCGTCGCGCGGATAGGTATAGACCACGCGCGATCGCCCCGCCAGCGCCAGGTGATCGGGGGTGAGCGGCTGGTGGTAGAGCGACGAGTCCGGCAGCAGGATCGCGCGGCGGGCGGCCTCGTCGGTGATCACGACGGTGAAGGGCGTCGCCGCGCTAGAGACGCGCACCAGTCCGGCCGGGTCCACGCCATGCGCGCGGAAATCGTCCGCCAGCAGGTCCGCGTCGGCGTCGTCGCCCACCCAGCCGCCATACGCCGCGCGCAGGCCGAGCCGGGCGGCGGCGCAGGTCGCGTTGGCGATGAAGCCGCCCGGCAGCTTGCCCACCAGCCGGGCCGGGACCTTCTCGTCGGCGAGCGGCAGGGGCCGATCGATAGCGATCAGCCAGTCTACCGCCAGCCCGCCCACGCCCAGGAAGTCGTAACGCTCGCTCATGTGTTGATAGCCAGAAATAGCTAAAAGCAGCTAAAGACAGCTAAAGACAGCTAAAAGCAGCTAAAGGCAGGGATACTTACTTTCCTGCTGTTCATCGCCGCTTTTTGCTGTTCTTTGCTGCATTTTGCTACTCAGCGCATCGTCTGGTAGAGCAGGTCTTTCCAGCGTTGCGCGTCGATCTCCCAGCAAACCGTGACCCACGGCTCGCCCTTTTCGCGCAGCGGGCGCCACATCTCAACGTTGGCCGTGTCATACCCCGTCACGCCCAGCTGATCGACCACCGTCATGCCGCGCGTGAACGTGCCGTCGCACTCGACGTCGACGTAGTGTTTGCTGCTCCGCGTGCAGATCGTCGGGTCGATCGCGATCGCCATGGCGACCGGGTCCGGCAGGCCCAGGCCGGGGTCGCCCAGCCAGTTGCGGTTGGCTTCCAGCGCCGAGATGTTGCAGTCGATCGCGAAGTGCGACAGCGGCGTGTTGATGACTTCTTTGCAGTAGCGCATGTCTTCGTCGGAGAGGTTCGCCTCGCCGCGGCACAGCTCCCAACCGACCATCTCGATCGGCAGGCCGGAGCGGAAGCACATCCGCGCCGCCTCAGGGTCGCACCAGATGTTGTACTCGGCGGCAGGGGTGATGTTGCCGACGGTGCAGGCTGCGCCGCCCATCACCACGCAGCGGCTGACGTTCCCGACGATCTCCGGCGCTTTGGCGAGCGCCAGGGCGACATTGGTCAAGGGGCCGAGCGTGACGAGGATGATGCCGGGGTTGGCCTTGATGGTGTCGATCAGCACGTCGACCGCGTGCCCCTCGGCGACCGGGCGCGTGGTCCGATAGTTCATGCCGCCCATGCCGTCCGGCCCGTGGAAGAAGTAGGCGCGATAGACCTCGCGTGTCAGCGGGGCGTCCGCGCCGTGATAGACCGGCACGTCCTTGCCGCACAACTCGACGGTGTAGCGCGCGTTGATGCTGCCCTGGTCAACCGGCATGTTTCCGGCGACGATAGTGATTGCCTCGACCTCGATGTCGGGCGTTTGCAGCGCCATCATGATCGCGACGGCGTCGTCCGAGGCGGTGTCGGTGTCGATAATCATCTTACGAGTCATACTAGGTTTGCTCCAGTTGCAGTTCGTTCCATACCACGCGTGCGGAAATTCAGCCAGGCCGCCGGGCCATGAACTTTACAGGGACGGAACCCGGCTACGTCAGCCGTCCCGCTTCCAGCGCGATCAGGCGTTCCGCGTCCACGCCGACGCAGACATTGACCGGCGGGCGATTGCGCCACGCCGCCGGCAACTGCTCGGCGCCCGTCCCGACCGCCGGCCAGGTTTTGCCCCGGCTGACGCCTTGCGTCTCGACCCGGAGCGGCCATTGCCTGGTTTCAAAGAGCGTCGGGTCGATCACATAGGCGATTGCGGACGAGTCGTGCACGTAAATGCCGCGCATCCCCGGATTGGCGCGCTCGAAATAGGCGCGGTAGTGGGGTATGATGCGGGCGATATGCTGCGCCAGCGGGTCGTCCGACGCGGCGTAGCGCGCCAGATGTTCTGGCGTCATGTTGACCTGGTGCGTCACATCCAGCCCGACCATCGTCACCGGCCAGCCCGCGCCAAAGACCACGTCTGCCGCTTCGGGGTCGTTGTGGATGTTGGCTTCGGCGGCGGGGGTCGCGTTGCCGGGGCAGAGCGCGTTCCCGCCCATCAGCACGACCTCTTTGACGTGCTGCGCGATGCGCGGCTCCAGCCGCAGGGCGAGCGCGATGTTAGTCAGCGGGCCGATCGGCACCAGCGTGATCTCGCCCGGCGCGGCCATGATCTGCTCCACGATGAAGGCCGCCGCGGGCTGGTCGATGGGGCGAGAGCGCGGCGCGGGCAGGTTGGCGTTGCCCTGGCCGTCGTCGCCATGCACGAAGGGAACCGGCCCCTTGAACGGCCCGGCCAGCGGATCGTCCGCCCCTTTGGCAACCGGGATGTCGGTCCGCCCGGCGATCTCCAGCAGGCGCAGCGCGTTGGTGGTGGCCAGATCGGTGTGGACGTTGCCGAAGACGGTCGTCAGGCCGATGACGTCCAGCTCCGGCGAGCGCAGCGCGAAGAAGATCGCCATCGCGTCATCCACGCCCGGATCGGTGTCGATGATGATTTTGCGCGCCATCCCTACGCCCCCGTGACTTT
Organism: Thermoflexus sp.; assembly: GCA_020724465.1. Taxonomy (GTDB): domain Bacteria; phylum Chloroflexota; class Anaerolineae; order Aggregatilineales; family Aggregatilineaceae; genus DYGX01. The sequence goes on along the minus strand of DYGX01000021.1, from coordinate 35,894 downwards.
GGCTGCCCCGGCAATCGCGAGCGCGATCTGCGCGCCAACGCGCGCGTTGTTGACCAGCGCTGCGATGTTAGCTGCCTGCGAGCGCCCGCCGGTTAGCTCCAGCACGCGCGCCAGCACAAACGGCGTGACGTCCTTGCCATGGATGCCCTGCGCGTCGGCTTCGCGGGTGGCCTGCTCGATGGCCCGCTCCGCCTCGTCCACCGGAAGCGCGTCCGCTTCCGGCACCGGGACCGTGACCAGCGTGCCGTGCTGCAGGCCGAGCGCGTCCCGTGCCGCGACGATGGCCGCGACTTCTTCCGGGGTGTCCACGCGCTGGTCGATCGGCAGCCCGCTCGACCGGCTGTAGAACGCGGGCAGGGTGTCCGTCCCGTAGCCAAGTACCGGGACGCCCTGCGTTTCGAGCACTTCGAGCGTCAGCGGCAGGTCGAGGATCGACTTCGCCCCCGCGCAGACGACGGTGATGGGCGTGCGACCCAGCTCGATCAGGTCCGCCGAGATGTCCTGCGGGTGGCCGCGATGCACGCCGCCGATCCCACCGGTGGCAAAGACCTTGATCCCGGCCAGATGCGCCGCGATCATCGTCCCGGCGACGGTCGTCGCGCCGTGCTGGCGCAGCCCGATGGCGATCGGCAGGTCGCGCCGCGAGCATTTGCGCACGCCCACCTGCCCCAGCCCGGCCAGCATCTCGATCTGCTCGCGGCTGAGGCCAACCGTGATCCTGCCGTCCAGCACGGCGATCGTGGCCGGGACGGCGCCTTCTGCGCGGATGGCGTCTTCCATCGCCAGCGCCGTCGTGACGTTGGCCGGATAGGCGAAGCCATGCGTGATCAGCGTCGATTCGAGCGCCACCACCGCCGACCCGGACATCAGCGCGGCGGCCACTTCTTCGGAAAACACAAGTGCATCCTTCATGGTGCGTGCCCTTTGCCTGGTGCGCCGTGCCGGCGCCCGCTCAAGTTGAATCCTGTGCGCATCGAAAATCCAGCCGCTCGCCGGCCCGCTCCAGCACGGCCAGCACTTCCGCGCAGGTCGGCGCGTTGCGGCCTGCCCCGGCTTTCTGGACGGTGGCCGCGCCCATCGCGTTTGCCAGCCGCGCCGCGTCGACCAGGCTCAGCCCGTTCAGCCGCCCGGCGACGAACGCCGCCGCGAAGCAGTCTCCCGCACCGATGGTATCGACCACCTCGGCGGGGTAGCCCGGCACGTGCGTCTGACCGTCGCGGGTGATGATCGTGCAGCCGGACGCGCCTCGCTTGACGATCAGGGTGTGCGGACCGCGCGCCAGCAACTGCGCATATGCCTCGTCCCCGGCGCGCCCTTCGCTCACCAGCCCGACCTCGTCCTCGGTCATCAGGATCAGGTCTGCGCGGGCGGTGATGTGCAGCACCCGCTCCGGCGGGACCGCCGCCATAAACGGCCCCACGTCCAGATAGACCGGGATGCCAACCTGGCGCGCCCGATCCAGCGCGCGCAGAGCCATCGGCACCACCCGCTTTTCGGCGAAGGTGTAGCCCATCACGAACAGCAAGTCGGCAGAGGCGATCGTCGTGTCCAGCCCGGCTGGATAGGGCACATCTTCGCCGGTTCCGTAGTGGCCCAGGAAGGTATGCTGCCCGGTCGTGGTATCGGCCAGGGCGATGACGAGCGTGGTCGTCGAGCCGGGCAGGGCGAGGATATGCGCGGTGTCGATCCCTTCGGCGCGCAGGGTGTCGAGGATCAACTGCCCGAAGACGTCCGCGCCGACCGCACCCGCCGCCGAGACGCGCAGGCCCATGTGCCGCGCCGCGAACAGAAAGTTCGCCGCGCCGCCCGGCTCCACCTGCCGGGAAGCCGGTTCCTGGTGCTCGCCGCCGACGACCGGCAGCCGGACCGGCAGGATAATATCCAGCACCAGGTCGCCGACGGAGACGACGTGCCCCGCCATGATCAGCGGCCTTCGACCAGCGCGAGCAGCCCGTCCGCCAGCGCGCGGATGTTGTACGAGGCGGTCACTTCGTCGGCGTCGAGCGCGGCCAGGATCGCCGGGTCGAACGCCTCGATGCCGCTGAACGCCCCGGCCATGGCGCAGGCGATGGCGCCGACCGTGTCCGCGTCGCCGGAGAGGTTCGCGGCGTAGATGGCGGTCTGCTTTGGGTCGCCCTGGGCCATCGCCAGCACGCCGAAGGCCGAGCCGACCGTCTCCGGGACCGAGAGCGAGGTGCCGACCACATCATATAGCTCGCGCAGGCGGGCCAGCGCGTCGCCGGGGCCGCGCGCGATATCCACCGCCATACGGATGCGCCGCGCCACCGACGGCCCCAGCCAGGGGCGCCCTTTCGTCGCGCCGATCTCCGCGCCCATCATCCCCGCCGCGATCATCGCGTCGAGCGTCGCGCCGGGCAGCATGCCAACCGCGATCGCCGCCGCGACCGCGCACGCGCCTGACACGGCAACGCTGGTGTTGTGCGTGGGCATGCTGACGATCGCCGCGTCCTCGATGGCGCCCATTGGGTCGCCGGGGTGCAGCAGCCCAACCGGCGAGATGCGCATCGGCGCGCCGTTGGTGTCGCCCCAGTTGCCCGTCTGGCGCGGATCTTCGCCGCGCTTGAGCGCCTGCACGCCGCGCCGCGTGCTCGGCCCGACATAGGGCGAGGTGTCGCCCCCGACGCGGTCGTACCAGGCGATGATGGCTTCGACCGCCGCTTCCAGGCTGACGCCGCCGTGCCGGATGAACGCTTGCGCCAGCGAGAACGCCTGCTCGGAGTCGTCGGTGATGCGCCCCGGCGGCAGGCCGAAATGCACCGGATGGTCCGCCGGGCCGGGCAGGAACGCGGTGATCCAGCCGCCGTAGGCCTGCCAGGTCTGGTCGATGGTGAAATAGGCGGGCATGCCCCAGGCGTCGCCCATTGCCTGACCGTACAGCCCGCCCAGGATCTTGCTCTTGAGATCGGACACGCGCATACTCCTTCAACGCAGTCAGGGCGCGGGGCCGGCGTCCTGCCGTGTGCCCCTCGGCCCCGCCCGCTCTGTGCAGAGGGCGGCTCGCGCCGCCCCCGTCATCCGCGCAAACAGCCCTCAGTATCAGGCCGGGACGGGCGCGCGCCGGCGGTGCCCGGTGAGCAGATAGTAGCCGCCGAGCGCCAGCCAGATCGCCGCCGCCGCAACCAGCCCGGCGCCGAAGCCGAGGATCAGCGCCAGGTCTTTCAGCGTGGTGGTGTACAGCATCAGATCGAAGAGGATGCCCAGATAGACCCACAGCGAGAGAATCGCCACAGCAGCCGCGCGCGCGACATGAGCGCCGATCCGCTCGACCTTCAGCATAAACGGCAGGTTGAGGACGATCAGCAGCAGTGAGATCGCACCGATGATCGTGGCCAGCGGATAGGCGCGCTCCGGGCCTTTGAAGCCGTCCGGCGCGGCGAACATGCCGATGCTGATGATGATGCCGAACACGGCCAGCATCGCCATGAACATATGCAGCACGCTCAACTGGCGGATTGCTTTCCAGAAGGCGGCGTCGAAACCCGCGCCTTCTGCCGAGCGCAGCGTCCGTACGCGCGCGGCCAGTTGCGACTGCAGCGCGTAGATCACCAGCGCCATGACCGTCGCCATATAGGGCAGCATCTGCGGCAGTTGCGAGGGGATCTCCAGCGAGCCGACGCGGATCGAGAGCGCGTCGAAGAACCCGAAGACGAGCGACGCCAGGCCGGTTCCCACCGGGTGGCCGCCGCCCAGATAGGGAGTTGCCAGAGCGATAAAACCGCGCCCGGACGTCATGTCGCGCTGGAAGAAGGTCAGGTAGCCCATGCTCATGTGGACGCCGCCCAGCCCGGCCAGCAGGCCGCTGAGGGCCAGCGCCAGATAGCGGATGCGCGTGACGCGGATGCCGACCGAGGCCGCCGCTTCCGGGTTCTCGCCAACCGCGCGCAGGTGGATGCCGGTCGGCATGCGGTAGAGGAAGTACCACACCAGGATCACGGCGATGAACGCGATCCACGTCATCACGCTCTGGTTGTCGAAGATGCGGAAGAAAAACGAAACCACCGGGATATCGCCCAGGAAGTCCGGCAGTTGGATGAAGGGCATGCGCATACTGCGCAGGTTGCCCTGCGTATTGCCACGGTCGCCCGTCAGCTCGAACATGATCGCCACGGTCGCTGCCGAGCCGAGGATGTTGAGCGCGATGCCGGACAGGATGATGTTCGCCCGGAAGCGCAGATGAAAGACCGCCAGCAGCAACGCCATCAGCACGCCGAGCACCACGCCCATCAGCAGCCCCACCCAGGGGCCGATCAGGCGCCCGGTGCTTTCGCCGAACCAGTCCAGCGAATAGGCGCTGAACACCACGCCGGTAAAGGCCGAGACAAGCATCGTGCCTTCCAGGCCGATGTTGATCACGCCCGCCCGGTCCGAGATCAGCGCGCCCAGCGACGGGAGCAGGATCGGCGTCGTCACACGCAGGATCGACGCCAGAAAGGCCGCGCTGAAAATCCCTTCGAGTACGTTTTGAACGAGATTGGTGTCAAACATCGACGTGCTCCTAGGCGGGCGGCTGCGGCGGCGCGGCCATCAGCCGCTCGGATGGCTGGATGTCGGAACTCAGCCGGTCGCGGCGCACTCTCCGGCGCCGCTGAACGAACGTCACGAGCGCCTCGGCGGTGATGAGCAGGATCACGACCGCCTGGATGATGCGGACCACCTCGGAGCTGACGTTGGCGTCACGCTCCATGAACTGCGCGCCGACACGCAGATACGAGTAGAGCAAGCCGGTGAAGGGCACGACCAGCGGGTTATTGCGCGCCAGCAGCGCGACAACCACGCCCTCGAACGCCATACCCAGCGAGATGTTGAGGATTAGCTTGCGATGGATGCCCAGCGCCAGATGCGCCCCGGCCAGGCCGGCGACCGCGCCGCTGATTGCCATGGCGAGCATGATGGTGCGCTTGGTGTTGACGCCGCCGTAGTTGGCGAACTTGATGTTGGCGCCGATCATGCGGATCTCATACCCGATCGGCGTACGCCGGATCAGCACCCAGGCGAAGAGCACAATCAGAATGAGGATGAACACAGCGATCGTCACTTGGTCGCCGCTGACGTCGATGATCGGCGCCAGCAGGCCGTTGTCCGGGATCCAGTCGGACGCGGTATAGCCGGCGTTGGGGGGCTGGAGTTCGAAGGTCAGCACCATCTCGTAGAAGCGCATGGCGATGGTGTTGAGCATCAAGGTTGATACCAGCTCGTTTGCGCCCAGATACGCCTTCAGCGCGCCGGGCAGCAGGCCCCATAGAAAGCCCGCCGTCGCCGCCGAGAGCAGCGCGAGCGGGACTAGCACCGGTTTGGGAATCTCTCCGAAGCTCAAGCCGATCACGCCGGACACCAGCGCGCCGAAGTACAATTGCCCCTCGGCCCCCAGGCTAAACTGCTCCGCCCGGAAGACGATCGCGATCGCCAGGCCGAGCATGATCAGCGTGATGGCGTCTTTGATCCACGTCACCCAGCGGTTGAGACGGCTCAGCGGGCCGAACAGAAACGCATTGTAGGCTTTATTGGTCGCTTTCACCGTCTCGCTGAGTTTGGTGCCGAAGCCTACCGGCTCGGGGCGCGCCCGCACAGTGTAGATCCCATCTTCTGGCAGCCGGACGCCTTCCAGTGCCGCATCGGTCTCGCGCTGGAGCAGCCCGCGGAAGGTGGCGCGCTGTTCCTCGGTCGAGTCGTTGGCCTGGCCGAGCACGCTACCGTCCGGGCCGATGAGCTCGACCTGGAGATCGACCTCGATGTTCGAGCGGAAGACATAGGCCAGCACTGATACCCGGTCGTCCGCTCGCCCCAGGAAGCGATACGAGGCTTCGGTGAGCGGGTTATCGACGTTGGGCGCGTTGAAGACGGCCCCGATTGGCTGGTTATAGGTGAAATCAATCGGCGAAGGGGCGTCCGTGTCCAGGCGGACGTTAAACTCGCCGACCTGCACCTCGGACTGCGGCTCGGGCCGGACCACGATGGTGTATACGCCGTCCGCGGGCAGCTCGATGTTTTCGAGGATCGCGTCGCCGGGGCTTTCAAGCTGGCGGCGGTACTCCTGGCGCTGCTCGTCGGACGCGTCCAGGTTCTCGGCCACGGCCTCGCCATCCGGCCCCAACAGGGTGAGTTGCAGGTCCAGCGGCGAGTCTTCTTCCTCGGCAAACGCCATGATGGTCAGCACGTCGCCGGCACTGCCCGCGAAGCGATACGACGCTTCCGTGAGCGGCTCGTCGGCATCCGGCCCGGTGAACTCGCCCGAAGGCCGGTCTCCATAGTAGATATCGACCAGCGGCCCGACATCCGACACGACGTTGACGCGGAACTCGCCCGACGAGAGCCGGTTGGCCGCGTCCAGATTGAAGAACGCGGTCATCAGGTAGCCAAAGACCAGCGCCACCGCGACGGTCAGAATCACGCGCAGGGCGTCCCAGCGCAGCTCGTAGATCATCAGCATCATCGAGACGCCGATCAGCGCGTTGACCAGCAGGATCGCCCCGTAATCGGGCGCCGCCTGAATGGCGCCCCGCATTTCGTCCAGGCTCATGCTGGCCGTGATGCCGAACACGCGCATACTGATGGCGAGCAGAAGCAGCAGACCGATCAGCACGCTGAGGACCAGCAGGCCGCCTGAGCGGGTGGCAAGGGAGCGTCGCGGGTTCATTGAAGCTGCTCCATTTCTTCCGGTGACTGCCGCTGAGCGCCCAGCATGTACAAGCCCAGTGTTTCTTCGGAGAGGTCCGGTGTGTTGCGGAAGATGCCGACGATCTGGCCGTTATACATAACCATGATGCGATCCGACAGTTTCATGACTTCTTGCAGGTCCGCCGACACCAGCAGGATCGCCAGCCCGTTGGTGCGCTGGTCGATCAGTTGCTGGTGAATGTACTCGATAGCGCCGATATCCACACCGCGTGTCGGCTGCGCGGCGATCAGCAGGCGGGGCGACGCCGACAGCTCGCGCGCGACCACGACCTTCTGCATGTTGCCGCCCGACAGCGAAGCGACCGGCAGCTCGCCGCTGGGGGCGAGGATGTTGAACTGCCGGATCAGGTTTTCGCCGCTGAGACGGATCTGCTCCAGGTTCAGCAGGCCGCTATTCGTATACGGTGGGCGGTAATAGCGGTCAACGATCAGGTTGTCGTTGATCGTGGCGGTGAGGGCGACGCCGTTGGTCAGCCGGTCTTCGGGGATATGCGCCACCCGGGCCTCGCGCACCCGGCGCGGCCCTGCGCCCAAGACCGGCACGCCGTCGACGTAGGCTTCGCCGCTGGTGGCCGGCAGCAACCCCGTCAGCACTTCGACCAGCTCGGTCTGCCCGTTGCCTTCGACGCCGGCGATGCCGAGAATTTCCGACTCATACACACGAAACGAGGCGTTGTCGAGCAGGGTGCGCCCGTTCTCGTTGATGTAGGTCAGGTTCTTCACTTCCAGCACGGGCCGGCCCCGCTGGACGGGTGGGCGGTCCACCACCATGAAAACCTCGCGCCCTACCATCATGCGGGCCAGCTCGGCCTCGCTCGTCTCGGCGGTATTGACGGTTCCCACCGTGCGCGCGTCGCGCATGACCGTGACGCGGTCCGAGATGGCCATCACCTCGCGCAGCTTGTGCGTGATGAAAATGACCGTTTTACCGGCGTTAACCAACTGGCGGATGGCGTCAAAGAGGTCTTCGGTTTCGCGCGGGGTCAGGACGGCGGTCGGCTCATCGAGGATCAGGATCTCGGCGCCACGGTAGAGCGCCTTAAGGATCTCGACACGCTGGCGCATGCCGACCGGCACGGTATCGACGCGGGCCAGCGGGTCCACATACAGGCCGTACTGTCTGGATAGCGCCTCGGTGTCTTTGATCGCCTGCTCGAAGTCGACGCGCAGCCTGCGCCCGTTGGTCGGCTCGCGCCCTAGCACGATGTTCTGCGCGATGGTGAAGGAATTGACCAGCATGAAGTTCTGGTGCACCATCCCGATCCCCAGGTCGATCGCGTCCTGAGGGCTGTGGATGGTGACGGGTTCGTCGCGCAGCCGGATCTCGCCCGAGGTGGGGTGCTCCAGGCCATAGAGCACCTTCATCAGGGTGGTCTTGCCGGCGCCGTTTTCGCCCACCAGCGCGTGAATCTCGCCCTGGTTCACCGAGAGGTTCACGTGGTCATTCGCCAACACCCCGTTGGGATAGACTTTGACGATGTCGATTGCCTGAATAAGGGTCATGCAAACACTTCCCACTTGTCAGCCGGACGCCGTGCTATCCGGTGCAGCAGAATTGTAGCGGGTCGCTCATCCACAGTGGAGACAATCGTGGGTGACTTTCCACAATGCATGCGGGCATCACCGGGCAACGGTGGCACGCGGTTGAGCCATCAATGGCAAGCTACCAAGTATAAAATCAGGGGTGAGCGTTCGCTCACCCCTCGCGGTCGGTTCGGAACGGTTCCTATTCCGGCAGGAACTCGCTCACGTCGAAGTCAACTTCGGGCTGCTCGGAGCAGGGCAGGCCCACCGTTGCCAGGTTGTAGCCCAACTCCACGCGGTCCTCGAACACAGTGTTGATCGTGATCGCGCCCTCGTCCACGGCGTCGGACACCGCGTCGATCAGGTCAAGGATCCACTCGGGCGTGTTGTCCTCGTAGATATCGTTCTCGGCCAGGCCCACGCCGCCCTCGGCAATACCCAGCACTTCGGCTTCACCAAACGGCAGCTCGCCCGCCAGGAACAGATCCACCGCGCGGTAGAGCGAGTTGTCGACGTTCTTCATCATGCTGGTGAGGATGTGCTGCGCCTGGTCAGGGTCGGTCTCGGCGATGATCAGCGCCTGGTCGGAGTCAACGCCAATGGCGTACTTCCCCTGCTCATAGGCCGCTTCAAAGACGCCTACGCCGGTGCCGCCCGCGATCTGGAAGACGATGTCGGCCTTTTGCTCGTACATCGCCAGGGCGATTTCCTTACCCTTGGCCGGGTCGTTCCAGCCGCCCGCGTACTGGATCAGGGTCTGGTTGTCCGGGTTGACCAGGCAGGCGCCCTGTTCGTAGCCGACAATGAAGTCGTTGATCACGGGGATATCCTGGCCGCCGATGGCGCCGATGATGTGCTCCGGGTTGATACCCTCAAGATCGCTGCGGGTGATGGCTCCGGCGTACACCCCCGCCAGGAACGAGCCTTCATTCTGGGCGTAGGTCACCGAATAGACGTTGGTGCAGCCTTCCACGCAGAATTCGGGGTCGTCGTAGCGGACGGCATCATCGTACATGATGAAGTATTTGTCCGGATACAGGTGCACGCGCTTGGCGAGGAATTCGCCCATCTGGAACGTGCCCACGATCAGCAGGTCGTAGGCGTCGGTGTCGGCCATCGCGTCGGCCAGGCCGCTTTCCCAGTTGGCCGGATCGATACCCAGCTCAAGGGTGTTGATGGTGACGTTATACCCCTCGTCGATCAGGCGGTCCATACCACGCTGTGCTGAGTCGAAGAATGACTTGTCGCCCAGCACACCGTTCACGACCAGGGTGATCCGGAGTGGTTCGTCCTGAGCTGTTGCTGCGGGGATGCCGACGAGAGTCGTTATGGAAAGCGCAAGCAGGAGAGCCAGGGATAGTATTCTCGAACGGGTCATTGGTTTCTCCTAAAGTGGGCACTATTAGAGCCGCAAGGTACCACTAACTATAACCTGCGGACCGGGTAGCGTCAAGCATTTTGAGGGATATTACAAAAGGGCGGAGGACCGTAATTCTCCGGCTGACGAAGCGTTTGCGCCGGGCCGGCTGGCTCCTGGTGCGGCGCCTGCTCAAGTGGTATAGTAGCCGCTTTGTCCCGACCCTTCGACAGAGCTATTAGCCCCTTGTCTGTGGGCCGTGTGGACAGCCCGCAACCTCATGTGCAACGAAAGGTTCGATTCGTGCGATTGATCATTGATACCGATGCCGGTGTGGACGACGCGCAGGCGATCATGCTCGCGCTGGCGCATCCGGGCGTGAGCGTCGAGGCGATCACGACGGTGACCGGCAACGTGCATGTGGACAAAGTGATCCACAACGTCTTTACCGTGCTGGACCTGATGGGGGCGCGCGTGCCGGTCTATCGTGGGGCAGACCAGCCACTGGTTCCCGGCTTCTGGGAGCCGGAAGAGCGCGTGCACGGCGCTGACGGCCTGGGTGGCTATCGCGGCGAGCGCCGAACGCACGGCAAGACCGAACCGGAAGCGGCGGCGATCGCCCTGGTGCGGCTGGCCAACCAGGCGCCGGGGGCCTACACCATTGTGGCGCTGGGGCCGCTCACCAATCTGGCGCTGGCCTGCCGGCTGGATCCGTCCTTCCCAGACAAGGTCGGCGCGCTGGTGTTCATGGGCGGCACCATCTCGGCGCTGGGCAACACGCGCAACCTGACCGCCGAGTTCAACGCCTTCTGCGACCCCGAAGCGGTGCTGGTCACGCTCGACGCGTTCCCTGCCTCGACGATGCTCTCGTGGGAAACCACGCTCAAGCACAGCTTTAGCTGGCAACAGTACGACACGCTGGCCGGGCTGGGAACGCCTGCTGCGGAGTTCTTCCGGGCGATCACCACCTCGACCGTTCAGTTTCTGCGCCAGTTCCGGCAGGTGCCGGGCTATCTGCTGCCGGACCCGCTGGCGATGGCGATCGCGCTGGAGCCGGACCTGATCGTAGAAAGCCAGCACCTCTACGTGACCATCGAGTTGCAGGGCATGCTCACGCGCGGCCAGACCGTGGTCGACTACATGGGCATCAGCCAGCGCGCTCCGAACGTGCATGTTGTCACGGCGCTGAATACCGAGGGCGTGCACGACTTGTTCTATCGCATGCTGTCCTAGACCCGGAGCACCGCGTGATCTCACCCCCCGACCTGCCGGCGCTGCGCGCGCAGATTATCGAGCTGGCCGCCATCCCCGGCCCGGCCGGGCATGAGGACGCCATCGCGCGCCATCTGGCCGGGCGGCTGGCACCGCTGGCGGATGCCGTGACGATCGACGCGCTGGCGAACGTGACCGCGCGCTTCGGCCCGGAGACGGGCGCGCCGCGCGTGGCGGTGGTCGCCCACAGCGACACGGTCGGGTTCCTGGTCAAGCAGGTGGACCCGGCGGGCTTCCTGCGGGTGGTGGCGGTCGGCGGGGTGAATCTCAAGGCGCTGCCCGGCGCGGCGGTGCAGGTCGGGCCGCACCTGGGCGTGATCGGCGTGCGCGCCCAACATCTGGCGCGGCCCGGCGATCTCACCGTCGAGGTCGACGATCTGGCGGTTGAGGTCGATCCGGCCCTGGCACCCACCATCGCGATCGCCACGCCGGTCACCTTCGCACCGCACGCGGTCGCGCTGGGCGAGACGATGCTCGCCAGCCCCTCTCTCGATAACCGCGCGGGCTGCGCGGTCCTGCTGGCGCTTGCCGCGCGCCTGCGCGCCGACCCGCCGCCCTGCACCGTCTATCTGATCGCCAGCGCGCAGGAAGAAACGACCTGCGCCGGGGCAATGCACGCGCTGGTCCAGGCCCGGCCGGATTACGCGCTGTTTGTCGACGGCACACTCAGCTATGACACGCCCGAAACGGCAGGCCGGGGCGCCGTGCGCCTGGGAGGCGGCCCGGTCCTGACCGCTTACCTCTACCTCAGCGGGCTGAACGGCTGGCACGCGCATCCCGGCTTGCGCGCACACCTGGCCCAGATCGCGGCGGAAGCGGGGCTGTCGGTTCAGCATGACGCGGTGCGCGGCCTGATGAGCGACGCGCGCGTTACTTTGCCGCTGGCCGTGCCGGGCGCGCTGATCGGCCTGCCCCTGCGCGGCAAGCACGCCCCGCTGGAAACGGTCGATCTGCGCGACGTGGCGGCGGCAGTTGACCTGCTGGCGGCGGCGCTGCACGCCCCTGAGCCCGACCTATCACGAGGATGAGCGCCATGCCCTTCGACGCATTGACTCAGGCGGTTCCGGCGCTGACGCGCGCGCTGGCCGATCTCCCGCCCTTGCAGGCGGACGACGCGGCCTGGCCGTTGCTGCGCCGCCTGCTGGCCGCGCCCGCGCCGTCCGGCGGGGCGAATCTGCCCGGCGCGGTCGGCGAGGCGATCGGCGGCCTGGCGAGCGAGTTAGGTTTGGGCGCGCGCTGGATCCGCGAACTGGGAACCACCGGCAACGCGGCATTATGGCTGGGCGCGGGCGAACCGTCTGCTGGCGCGCCTGCCGATATCGTCGTGGTGGCGCACATGGACCGGCCCTCGTTCCGTGTGCGCGCGCCAGAGCGTGGCGATCTGGTGCCTATCTGCGCCAACCGCTTCCCCGAGGGCGAGGATCGCGCTGGGGCCAGGGCGCTGCGCTTCGTCGATGGGCGGCTGGCCACCGGGGCGCGCGGCGTGCTTGTCTCGCGCCGGTCGGGCGGGCACGACACGCTGACATTCGAAGCCGCCGAGGGGGCGCTGGCCTGGCAGGATACAATCGTGCTGGACGTCGAGCCGCGGCGCGGCGACGATGGTTCGGTGACCGGCACCGGTCTGGACAACGCGCTCGGCGTGCTGATGGCGCTGCTGGCAGTGGCGGCGCTTGCCCGCGTCGAGGACGCCCTGCACGAGCGAGGCGTGCGCCTGCTGGTCGTCTTCAGCGATCAGGAAGAAGGTCCGCCGGACGCGTTCTTCGGGCACGGCGCGGCCCGCCTGGCGCACACTCTGCCCCCGCCGCGCGGCGTGGTGGTGGTCGATGCGCACGGCGCCGCCCCCGAAAGCCCTCCACGCCTGGGCGCCGGGGTGTCGCACGGCACGATCGCAGGCTGGGGGCGCGGCTCGATTGTGCCGCCCAACTTCCACGCGCTGGCGCTCGATCTGGCGGCAGGGGTCAACGCGGCGCGGCCGGGTACGGTCCAGTTCAACACCGGCTATCTGTCGCGCAGCGACGATCTGGCGCTGGGGCGCTGGGCGAAGATCCTGGCGCTGACCGGCCCGCCGATGGCTCACGCGCACACCGGGCGCGAGACAGCCCATCTGGCGGATCTGCGCAGCGGCGCGATCTGGCTGGCGTATTTTCTGGCAGCGGTGCTCGCCCTGGCTCCGGAGCTGAACGGGCGCTACGCGCTCGGCGCATGATCAGGCGACGGGCACTTCCCTGACGGGCCGGTTGGCACTTGAGCGCCGCCTGCTTCATAATCTGCACGAATTAAGCGGACGGCAGTCAGATTAACCACGAGCATCACGGCGAGAGACGGACGCGTGAGGGCGCAGGGGCAGTATGACAGGGCCAGCGTGGCCGCAGGGCGATCAGCCGGCGTTCCAGGGGTTGCTGAATCGCGGTTTGGCGCGCTACGAGCAGCACGACTACGTCCGCGCCATCCAGCATTTCACCGCGGCCATCCAGCTCGCGCCGCACGAGCCTGACCCCTATTTCCACCGCGCCAACGCTTACCGCCAGCTCAACAAGATCGACGCCGCGATCGCAGACTATGGCGCCGCGATCCGGCGCGACCCCAGTTTCGCGATGGCCTACTACAACCGCGCGATGGCGCGCAAGCTCAACAGCGACTACCTCGGCGCGATTGCCGATCTGGAGATGTATCTGCGCGTGTGCAGCGGGATCTGCGAGGAAGACCGCGCAGAAGTCGAGCAGAGCCTGCGCGACCTGCGGCGTATTCTGCGGCGCTAGCGGGCGTCGATCAGGTACGAATCGGCCCACCAGTACGGGTAGATCAGCGTCGTGTCCACTTGCTCGAAGCCGGCGGCGTGCAGCCCTTCAGCCCAGGCGGCGATCGGCCCCTCGTAGTTGGTGCGTGCCGCGCTGCGGTCGAAGTAGCCGAACATGACCGGCATCAGAAATCCCTGAGCGACCCGCCCACCGTCACCCTCATATTCTGCCAGCCCGTCTTGATAGCGCGCGACGATGTGTTGCACGCGGGCCGGTTCGTACAGCGCGTCGAACTCCGGCACGTCGAACTCGGCGATCAACACGCGGGCGCCGTGCGCTTTCAGCCAGGCGAAGATTTTGGGGCGATCCGCCGGCGGTACGGACTGCAAGCTCCAGGTCGCCTGAATCACGTCCCAGGTGGGGGCGCTGGCCTTGATGAATTCCTGGATCGTCATCTGGTGCGCCCGGTACGTGACGTGCCAGGCGTCCAGCTGACGCGTGGTTTGCAGCAGCATCGCCTCAGACGGCTCGATCAGGTCCAGCCGGCGGATGTTCTGTGTGAGCGCGGGCAGCAGCGCCAGCCCGTCGCCGACGCCAATATCGAGCAGCGAAAGCGCCTCGTACTCATCGTAGACGGTGTGCAGGGCCTCGCTGGTCTGCGCGTACAGCGCGGTGTTGCTCCCGCCGCGGATGAACGCGGCGAACGCTTCGCCATCCACGTAAACGGATGCCTTACCCTGCGCCAGCACCCGCTCAAGATACAGGGCGCCTTGTTCGAAGACCTGGTTCGATGGCTGGCGTCGGACGGCCTCGCGGGCGGCGGCTGCGGCTTCGGGGTAGTCATCGTGGCCGTACGCCACCAGCGCGACATAGAAGTGTTCGAGCGCGTCCTCGCGCGGGGAGGCGCGCAGGGCCTCGTACCCGGCGGTGTTATAGGCGTGCCAGAGGCTGTCCAGCGCCATATCCCTTGCTTTCTACTTGACCGGGCGATGGGGCGAGATGAACATCGCGCCCGGCGCGAGGCGATCCCCGCGCCGGGCGCCGTAGAGGTATTATACGCGATCGCGCCGGCAACGGGGATCTAGTGGGGCGACGGTTCCGTTTTCGGGCAGCCGGCAAGCTCGCGCACACGCCGCCGCGCCGTCTCGTGGTCGCAGGCCGACTCGATCAAGGTATCCAGCTCGGCCAGAAAATCGTGTGGGGAATTGCCGTTTTGCACGCTGACAAGCTGCACGATGTCCGGATGGACGGTGGGGACCTGGGTCTCATCGCCGGTGAACAGCTCTTCGTGCAGCTTCTCGCCAGGGCGCGGGCCGGTGAAACTGATCGGGATGTCGATATACGGGCGCAAGCCGTGCAGGCGGATCATCCGCTCGGCCAGCTCGACAATCCGCACGACCTCGCCCATGCGCAGCATGAACAGGTCCGCGCCCTGGGTCAGACAGGCCGCGTGAATGACCAGGTTGACGGCTTCCGGGATGGTCATGAAGTAGCGCGTCATCTCCGGGTCGGTCACGGTAACGGGGCCGCCTGCCGCGATCTGGCGCTCGAAAGTTGGCACGACGCTTCCCCGGCTGCCCAGCACGTTCCCAAAGCGCACCGCGGTGAACAGCGTGGCATTGTCGCAGCGCTGCGCCAACGCGTAGATCATCTTCTCGCAGATCCGCTTGCTGGCGCCCATGATGCTGGCGGGGTGCACGGCTTTGTCGGTGGAGATCAGGACGAAACGCTCGGCGCGATAGGCGCAGGCCAGCTCGGCTACCAGCCGCGTCCCGCCGATGTTGACGCGGATCGCCTCGCCGGGGTAACGCTCCAGCATAGGGACATGCTTGTACGCCGCGGAGTGGAAAATAAGCTGGGGGCGGTGGTCGGCGAACACCGGCTCCAGCATCTCGGCGTTGGTAATATCGACCAGGACCGGATGCAGCGCGTTGGCAACGCCCGGCT
The DNA here is from genome assembly GCA_020724465.1 of Thermoflexus sp. Taxonomy (GTDB): domain Bacteria; phylum Chloroflexota; class Anaerolineae; order Aggregatilineales; family Aggregatilineaceae; genus DYGX01. Next base: position 20,360 of record DYGX01000021.1, on the reverse strand, counting down.
TGGCTGAAAGTTCGGTTATCAGGTCGTGCAGCCCGCTCTCGTTGTTGTCAACCATGATCAGTTTGCGGGGGGCGTACTGGAGCATCTGCCGGCACAGCTCGGAGCCGATCGAGCCGGCCGCGCCGGTGATCAGAACCGTTTTGCCCGTCACCGGCGTCACATCGACGCTCTCATGCCAGCCCACCGATGGCCGCCCCAGCAGGTCTTCGGGCCGGACCTCGCGCAGCAGCGGCGCGGTCGCCCGGCCGCGCAGCAGAGCCAGCACGTCGGGGATCAGGTTGATCCGGGCGCGGGTCTGCTCGCAGTACTGCAAAATGTCGCGAAACTCCGCGCCGCTGATGTTGTGGACGGCCACGACAATCAGCTCGATGTTGTGCTCCTCGACCAGGTCCGGGATATCCTGCCGGGTGCCCAGCACGCGGGTGCCCTCAAGGTACATGCCCTGCTTGGCGGGGTCGTCGTCCACAAACCCGACGACGTCATACTGCTCCTGGGCAGTTGCAGGCCGGTGTTTGAGGCGCATGGCCGTGATGTGACCGGCCTCGCCGGCACCGACGATCAGCACGCGTTTCTTGAGCGGCTGCTGGGGGAATTCCTGCCTCCAGACCGCTCGCCAGCGCCATTCCAGCCCGCTGATCAACCGCGAGCGATAGCGCACGGCGACAAAACCGGTCAGCGCCAGGATATGGCTGACCAGCACGACGCTGAGCGGGATCGGGCGCGGGCGCATCAGGAAGTCAGCAGCGCCAACGATGACCGTAACGGCGATCACGGCCCGAACGATGACCGCGACGTCGTGGCCGCTGGTGCGGCTCCAGATGCGGTGATAAGCGCCAGACAGGTAGAGTGCTGCCAGCATGGCAGCGAGGGCGAAGAGAAAGAAGGTGAGGCTTGCCGCCTCGATGCGGTGATAGAACGAAACGGTGCGCACCGAGTAGGCGGCCATATAGGCGGTAGCAAGAATGAGCGCATCGCTGGTAGCCAGAGGCGCGATGCGCTTGACGCCACAAGCGTAGCGCCGCCAACGCGATCTTTTTGACTCCCGGCCTGACATGCATCCCCCCTATGTCCCCACTTGTGTGAGTTCCCCAGGCTCACACCAGGTTTTAGTATACGTTAGAATAACATACTGTAGAAAAGGAGTTTAGTCCTGTTAGCGATATTTCACAGTTTTTTCAGGTTGTTCACTGAGACACAAATGCTATTCGTGTAATTCTGCCTGTAGCATACACATACACGCTAAAGAAGCTGAGTAATCAGCCGGACGGATAGGATTTAGCGCGTGAAGATGACGTCGATGGTTTGGTCGGCAGTGAGGCTGAACCGAAACTCGAGGATCGGCTGGTCCAGCGTATAGCTGTTTGTTGGCTCAGGCGCGATATGGACGGCCTGCGCCCCCGGCGGCAGCCGGAGCTGGACGTCGACCTGCTCGGCGAGCGTGCCCGGCTGCTTCTGAATCAACAGACGATAGCGGCGGTACGTCCCGATGCTCTCGACAAGCTGTGGGGTCCGGTACGTATATCGGACGCGCAAACTGGCATTATAGTCCACCTGCAGATTCGACACAAACAGGGTGTGTTCGGCGGTGGTCGCGACGGTTGGCTCGAAGGGCACGTTGTCGAACCCGATCAGCGTGCTGGCTGCCGGGGCGAAAACCTGAAGGATGGTGTGATAGTTGATGTCGTTGTAGTGCGCGGGGGCAACAGCCGGGTCAAGTTCAGCCACGCGCGCCGGAAAGTCGTAGCTCACGGCGACGGTGCTTTCCAGCGTGCCGTCAGGCAGGATTTCGACGTCATAGGTGGTCTGGCGCAGCACCGCGCGGCTGGACTTGCTACCCAGGTTGGCATCGGCCACCAGCAGGTAATCGCGATCCACGCCCGGCTCTTGCTTGCCGGACCACCCCAGCGCATTAATCGCATTGTTGAGCTGGGCGTCGACGAAGTAGATCATGATGTGTTTCTCGCGCAGCGCCTGAAGCACGGCCCGGCGCAGGCCGGCGTTGCGCTCCGGGTCGACCTGCTGCCAATCGGTCAGGATCTGCCGGTAGAGTGCCGCGACGAACTGCTTATGCTCGTCGTCGCTGCCCTCGGCGCGGATGGTGTACACAGCCTCGCGGAAATTCTCCGGCGTGATGCGCTCGCCGTACTCGGCGATCGTCACGCTGCCCAGCCCCTGCAAGATGTACTCGAAGCCGACCAGGTCGATCCCGATGACGCCATCGACCGGCGAGGCCGGGTTGCCCCCGTTGTCGTAATACCAGGCCGCCATCGCCGCCGTAGACGGGAAATCCGCATACCAACTGCTGTCCCAGGCGGCATAGATCGGCTGCGCGTACTGAATCCACCACGGCGGAATCTGGATCTCGCTCGCCATCTCCGCCGGCGGGGGATTGGGGCTGGTGGGCGTGGTTGCGCTGTAGTTGAAATCGGCAATGCGCCCCTTGCGGACCGTCATCCAGCCGTAGGTGCTGATATAGCCGCCGGAAGGGCGCAGCTCGTCGCTGTTGGCCGACAGCACCAGATAGGACTGCTCGTCGTCCAGGCCGAGCGCGACGGTCAGCAGCGCCGGCGCGTCGAGCAGCAAATCGTTGATCTCGCGCACCTGCGCGTGATGGCGTGCCAGCCCATCCACGGTGACCAGCAGCGACGGGGAGACGTCCTCGAGCCGCAGCCCGGCGATGAGAGTCTCGGCGCGGCGCAGGTGCGTGTCCGCGCTGAGGAACTGCCCCCGCCCCAGTTGCAGCAGCTCGACCACACGCTCGCCCGATGAAAACTGCGGGTTGACGGTTTCGCCTTTTTCGCCTTCGGTCAGGAAGAAGAGCGTGGGGCCCAACCCGTTGAGCATCTCCTTGGCGGCGCGTGTCAGCTCGCGCGCCGCGTCCAGGGTGACGAGCGCGGTCTCGACATCGGCGCTGGCGAAGGCTACAGGCCGCAGGAACGACGTCTGCCGGTGCGCGCTACGCAGGCGCTGGTCCAGCTCGTTGACGCTGGCTTGCAGCCGCTCGAAGTCGGCCAGGGTGAGTTCGGTACCAGGCGTGCGGTTGATGCTGGCCATCACGCGGCTGAGGCCGTTCCAGGCATCGGTCACCTGGCTGCGCGCGTTGAAGACCAGCACCAGGCTGCCCATGATGACCACCGCCAGAACGCTGACGAGGACCACCACCAGCATCCGGAAGTTGATGCGGCGGATGCGGCGGCGCAGCTTGCGCAGCGGCGTGCTGCGGCTGCGCCGGCGGCGGCGATGGCCCTGAGGCTTTACCAGTTCGGGCAGGGTTTCGGTGTCGAGTTCGTGCATGGTCTTCGGCAGTCCCAATCGTCCGGCGGCGCGTCCGGGTTACTGCTTGCGAGACGACTTGTCTTGCGCGTAGTAATAATAGTAGTAGCTTCCGCCGTAGTTGTAGCCCTGTTCGCGCGCGCTGACGGCGTTGAGCACCACGCCCTTGACCTCGATGCCAAGCTGGTCCATCTGCTCTTTGGCGCGCAGCGCGGCGGCGCGGCGGGTCTCGCCCGCGTCGAGGACCATCACCACCGGCGCCTTGATGGCCGCCGCCAGCACCGACGCATCGGCCACAACCAGGCAGGGCGGGGTGTCGAACAGCACGATATCGACGTTCTTCGACGAGCGAAACACCTCGTACCAGTGCTGCATCGCGATCGAGCCAAGCACCTCCGCCGGGTTGAGCGGCACAAACCCGCTGGGGATCACACGCAGGCCGGGAACCTCGGTGTCTTGCAGGCATTCCAGCAGGTTCTGCGGCAGCCCGCTGCGTCCCCCATCCGGCGAGATCTCATTCGGATCGGCTGAGAGCAGCGTGGACAGGCCCACTTCGTTCTTCAGCCCAAACGCCTCGTGGATGCGGGGGCGTCGCAGGTCGGCGTCCACCAACAGCACGCGCAGGCCGGCCATGGCCATCGTCACCGCCAGGTTCGCGACCGTGACGCTCTTGCCTTCGGACGGGCCAGGGCTGGTGATCACGTAGGCGCCTTTCGCCCAGCTCCCGTTCGACGCAAACAGCAGGTTGGTGCGCAGGGTCCGGTACTGCTCCGAAACAGGCGATCCCGGATCGTGATAGGTGATCAGGCGCTGCGGGTAGCTGTCGCGCGATTTGCCAAAGCGCGGGATCGCCGCCAGAGTGGGCACGGCCAGCGTTTGTGTCGCCTCGTCCGGCGTGCGGATCGTGTCGTCCAGATATTCGATCAGCAGCGCGACTCCGGCAGCCAGCGCCCCGCCGACCATCGCGCCGAGGAGCGTGGTGGAGAAAATGTTGTTGCCGGTGGGCGAGGTGGGGATGCGTGCTTCTTCGACAACCGTCAGCGAGTTGGTCCGGCGCTGGAGTCCGGCGACGGTGTTCGAGTATTGCGCGATGTTGGCCGAGATGTTCACGATGCGGTCGGCGATGGTATTGCGCTGTTCGCGCAGTTCGGCCAGCGTAGCGGGGTCTTGAGCTACGGTGATCTGCCGGTCGATGCTGTTCAATTCCTCGCGCGCCTGCTGCAATTCCGACGTTAACTGGCGGATTTCCTCGTTGGCGAGGTCGATCTGCGCCTGCTGTTCCGGCGTCAGGTTCGACGGGCTGTTGAGAATCAACTGCCGCGCCACTTCGCTGGCCATCTCCGCCGCCAGCACGGGGTCGCTGTACGTTACCGTCAGCCGCAGCAGCGAGGTTCCTTGAATGACCTGGGCCGTCAGCGCGTTTCCCAGAACGGCCGCCGAAAGCGGAAAATCGCGGGCTTCGATGGCCGCCTCAAGAACATTGCGGCTCTTGGCGAGCACCGCGTAGGTCTGGGCCAGCGCCGCGCCGGTATTGAGATCGCCGAGCTGGGGGTTAGGCGTGTCCAGCGAGCTGCCGACCTGGATCGTGACGTCCGCCTGGTACATGTCGGGCCGGCGGCTGGCCGTGAGAAAGGCCGCGCCACCCGCCAGAAAAGCGCCCAGAAAGAGCAGCCAAAACCACTTGCGAAACAATCGTATGTACGCAACCAGTTCCATAGCGTTCCTGCTTGAGTTTCGCGAGGCGGAGACTTCGAGAGACACCGCTCGCGCTGGGTTGTGCTAAGCGATCGAGATAGGATCTGGGTTGTGCTAAGCGATCGAGATAGGATTCGGATCTACCAGCAGGGTGTTTGACGCGCCAAAAGGCGGATGCCTGACATTCGCGTCAAGGAACATCCGGTGTCCATGGTCAACGACCGCGCACCGGGAAAGGGACTGACCCGGTATCTTCTGCGCGTATTGTAGCATCTGGTGGCAGTCGCGCAAGCGACTGGCTAGCTTTTTCTAAGGTTACAAGCCTCCACTGCTCCAATTTAATGAAATCTTCAGATACAGTATTCTCGTTTTTGGTGCTATGATACACATATGTCTATCTGCCCATAGCCATGATGTTCTCATTAAGCCGCGCTACAATTCCGTATCAGGTAGGCGGGAAGAAGAATAAGGAGTCCTTTCCAATGCGTTGGCGAGCTATGAGTTCTGCGCTCATTCTGGTCGCGATCGGCGGGTCATTTCTTCTGCCAGCCGGGCCGGCGGCCGCGCAAGGAAATCAGAACACCTGCCAGCAGTTCATCCGGCGTGTCATTAACGAACTGGGTACAAGCTGTGCCCGGCTGGATAGCAATAGCATCTGCTATGGCTACGACGACGCCGAGGCGCTGCCCATCGAAGGCGTCACCTGGCCGGTCGGGGCGTTCGACGCGCCGGGAGATCGCCTGCCGGTCACCGAAGTGGCCAGCGTCACGACTTCCGAGTTTGACCTTGACGGCCGGACCTGGGGCTTCGCGGTCGTCAAGATCGACGCCTACACCGGTCTGAACGAACAGACGGGCGAGCCTGAGACCGCGGAGCTGCTCTATATCCTGCCGGGCGGGGTTGAGCTGGAAGCGGCTACCATGCCTGAATACGACGAGAACGGCGATTTGATCCTTGATGACGAGCATTGGGCGCCCCTGCAAAAAGCTTATCTGCGCAATTTATTCGACGCGCCGGAATGCCGCGAAGCCATCCCGCCATTCTTGTTTGTTCAGAGCGAGCCGGACGAGGTGATCGATCTCGTGATCAACGACGCGCTGATCCGGCTGGAAGGCACCATTCTGCTCGAAGTGCTGCCCAACTTCGACCGCACCACCGGCGATCGGCTGCGCCTGACGACGATCTACGGCATGGCGACGGTCAACCCGGACTCGCCCAACGAAACGCTGGTCCCGCCGGGCTTCTTTGTGGAGATCTGCCTGGACGAGGAAGAAGACCTGGGGCTGGACCGCCAGGAGAACGACCAGCCGGTGGGCGACTGCGACTGGACGGCGCCGCAGCCGTTGAGCCAGGACGACCTGAACCGCATGCCGTCGTTGAATCTGCTGCCGCGCAACATCATGTTCTACAACATCGTCATCCCGCGGATTGTCGTCGCGTCCGGCATTGGCGGCCCATCGAACCGGTTCTTCTTCGTCAACCCGGCGGCGTTGCGCCTGGCGCGCGAAGCCTGCGACGCCGGCCTGATCCCGGAGCCGATCTGCAACTTCCTGTTCTAGAGGCTGTTTTGAACTTTGCCGATCGGACCGTAGGGGGAAGCCAGCGCCACGCGTAGGGGCCGAGCAGGCCCGGCCCGCGCGAAAGTCAGGGTCAAAGGCGCGGTGGTGGGGCAGCGGGCGATGCAAGCATCGCCCCTCCCACCCAGCCTACACCGCCGCCCCCTGTCAAGTGCATAACGCGCTCTGGCGCACGCTGCGCCGCGAGCCTGAGGGACGGACCGGTATCCCCTGCGAGCCGGTCCGTTTCGTTTCTGCCCCCGACCACCCGGCCTGGAAAAGTTGTGGCCAGGCGGGGTATATTCCGGTACCTTTGAGCGCGGACATGCTGTCGTTGGAAGAAAGGAGCACCGATGGAGACCGGGGGGGTCATTCTACTCTTCCTGGACCTGGGGCTGATCATTGCCGCAGCGCAGCTCGCCGGTGCTGTGGCGCGTTCGCTGGGGCAGCCGCGCGTCTTTGGCGAGCTGTTGGCGGGCGTAGTTTTGGGTCCCACGGTGCTCGACATCCTGCACTGGGGCACGCTGAGCGACGCCGAGCACCTGTACCAGTCGATTCACGATCTGGCTGAGCTGGGTGTGTTGTTCCTGATGTTCAGCGTGGGCCTCGAAGTGCATTTGCAGGAGTTGTTCTCGGTTCGACGAGTGGCGCTGTGGGGTGGAGCCATTGGCGCCTTACTGCCGGTGGCGATGGCGATCCCGGTTGTGTTGCCGTTCGATTATGGCTTGCAGCCGGCCTTGTTTGTGGGCGTGGTGCTGGCCGCAACTTCGGTCAGCATTTCGGCCCAAACCCTGCTTGAACTGGGCGTTCTGAGCACGAAAGAAGGGATCGGGCTGCTGGCGACCGCAGTCGTCGACGATGTGCTGGCGATCTTGATTCTGTCGATTGTGCTGGCCGTGTTGGGCACTTCGGGCGAGACTACCTCTGCCGCCGGCATCGGCTGGATTCTGGCAAAGATGATTCTCTATATGGGCGGTGCCATGCTGGTTGCCTGGTTTGTGTTGCCGCCGCTGTTCAACTGGTTCGACCATCAGCGCGAGCTAACCAACAGCGTGGCGGCGTTCGCGCTGGTCATGGCGCTGCTCTTTGGCTGGTCCGCCGAGGTGCTGGGCGGCGTGGCGACCATTACCGGCGCGTTTATCGCCGGGCTGGGCCTCAGCCGGATCACAGAGCGAGTCAAAACCGAAATCCTCGAAGCCGTGCGGCATGTCTGCTATACGTTTCTGGTGCCCATTTTCTTCGTCAGCGTGGGGCTGAATGTCGATCTCAAAGCGATCGATCCACGTCTGCTGCCGCTGGCGGGTTTGCTGTTGGTTTCCGCCATTCTCTCGAAGGTGCTGGGAAGCGGCCTGGGCGCGTACATCGGCGGGTTCAGCAAAGGCGAGGCGTTTCGCCTGGGCGTGTGCATGATCTCGCGCGGCGAAGTGGGGCTGATCATCGCCACGCTTGGCCTGTCCAATGGCCTGCTTACCAATGAGCTGTTCCAGCCCGTATTCCTGGTTATTCTGCTAACCACCGTTCTGACCCCGCCGCTGGTCCGCCTTGTTTTCCGGCAGCGAACCAGTGAGCCTGAGCCGCTTCGCTTTGGGGCTGGCGTATCGCAAGCGATCGCAAAGGAGCACGACGATGGCTAAGCTGGTCTTGTTGATCACATCCAAAATCGAGAAAGGGCTGGAAGTCGCCGAAGCCTGGGAAGCGGCGGGCGCGCCGGGTGTGACCCTGATTGACACGCACGGGCTGCATCACCTGCGCCAGAAAGGAAAGACGCTCGAAATCCCGTTCTTTGTCTCCATGGCGAGCGTGATGCGCCAGCTTGAGGAATCCAACCAGACGTTGCTGTCCGTGGTGGACGACTCGCTGGTCGACGCGCTGCTTGAGGCTGCCCGCCGCGTTCTGGGCGATCTCAACAGCCCCAACGCCGGTATCGCGTTCGTGGTCCCGGTCGAGCGCGTGGAAGGGCTGGGGCCGTCCAGAGCAGCGCCAATGTAGTGTGCGGGGGACCGAGGGAATCGCCCGATGGTGCAGCAGCCTGAATCCATTCACCCCCGCGCCGTTGATCCCATCTCGGGCAAGGCGGTGCTGGCCCTCATCCCTGCCTACAACGAGGCGGAGCGCATCAGCGCGGTGATCGAGGCGGCGCGGGCGCATCTGCCGGTGCTGGTCGTCGACGACGGCTCGACTGACGATACCGCCCGGCTGGCCGAGGATGCCGGGGCGGTAGTGCTGCGGCAGGTGCCCAACCAGGGCAAAGGCGCCGCGCTGCGGGCCGGGTTCGGCTGGGCGTTGGAGCGCGGATACGACGCCGTGATTATGCTCGACGCCGACGGCCAGCACGACCCCGCCGAGATCCCGACATTTCTCCAGACTTACGCGGCGCACGAGTCCGATCTGGTGATCGGGCAGCGCAATTTCAGCCAGATGCCCTTCCCGCGCAATATCTCCAACCGGCTGGGAACCTGGCTCTTTTCGTGGGCGCTGGGCCAGCACGCGCCGGATAACCAGTCGGGCTATCGCCTGCTCAGCCGGCGGATGCTGGAAGCGACGCTGGAGAGCCGCGAGCACGGCTTCGAGTTCGAAGTCGAGATGATCGTCACCTGCGTGTTGCTCGGCTACCGGCTGGACTGGGTGCCGATCCGCACGATCTACGCGGGCGAGGGGAGCCACATCCGCCCGCTGCCACACCTGCGGCACTTCCTGCGCGTCACGGCGGCCACGCGCCGCCGGGTGCAGGCTGCCCGCCGCGAAGGCGCGCCCGCTGCCCGCCGCTGGCCGCTATGGGCCGTTCCCGCGTTGCTGGTGCCGGTGGCGGCGCTGATCGCGATCGCGGTTATCACCAACCGCCCGGATGACGATTTGCCCCCGCCCCTGCCGGAGATGCGCTTCCCTTCGCCACCCGCGGTGACGTTCGTCCCGCCGACCCCGCTGCCCACCGCTACCCCTCTGCCAAGCCTGGTCGGCCAGCCCGCCCCAGAGCACACTCTGACGCTGCTCGACGGGAGCGCGCTGCGCATCGGCGCGGCGGACGGCGAGATCCTGCTGTTGAACTTCTGGGCGACGTGGTGCGTTCCCTGCGAGGCGGAAATGCCCTTGCTGCAACAAGTCTACGAGACGTACCGTGACGAAGGGGTGCGCGTGGTCGCGGTGACCGATCCTAACGCAGGCCAGACTGAGCAGGACGTCCGCGACTTTCTGGCGCGGCTCGACCTGAGCCTGCCGGTCGCGCTGGAAACCGACACCGCCTTCTTTGCGCGGTGGAACGTCGCGCAGATCCCGATGACGTACATCATCGACGGCGCGGGGATCATCCGCGTGCAGCACATCGGCGAGCTGCACGACGATGACGTCGCGGCGTACCTCGAACAGATTCGCCCCTGATTGATCCCGGCTCTCAGGTCCGGTGGCATCGAGCCTTGACAGGCCCGGCTCCGGTCTTTAGAATCCCTTATTGAAAAACCTTTTCATTTATCCGCAGCCTGGAGCAGTGAGGCCGGACAGATGGCGGATCGTTATGAAGCGATTGCGGAGCAGTTCCGCGTCCATGGGTACAAGCTGACGCAGCCGCGTCGTGCCATCGTGCAGACGCTTCTGGGGGCGGCCAAACCCCTCTCGCCGGCGGAGATTCAGCAGCGCGGCCAGAAGCTGTATCACGAGCTGGGGCTGGTGACGGTCTATCGCACGCTGGAGCTGATGGAGCTGCTCGGCACGGTGCGGGCTGTGCATCTGGCGGATGGCTGTCATGGTTTCGCCATCGCCAGCCCAGGGCACACACACCATGTCGTCTGCGAGCGCTGTCACTGCGTGGTCGAGATCGCCGGCTGCGATCTGGGCGATTTTCTGGACACGGTCGCCGAGCGCACCGGGTACGCGATCACCGGGCACTGGCTGGAAGTGTCCGGGCTGTGCGCGGCGTGTCAGGCGCAGGACGCGGCTGAACACACGCATGACGACTCCATCGATGCGACTGCTCGTTAAGCAGCAGATAGGGGCGAACCATCATGGCAGAGCGATTGTTCGAGGCGTTGCCCGCCGACGCGCATGAGGTGGCAGCCGCAGATTGCACCCCATCGGCACCGGTGTTGGCGGTCCAGAACCTGTCCGCCGGCTACAACGGCAAGCCGGTGCTGCAGAACGTCTCGTTCGATGTGTACGCGGGCCAGCGCGTCGGGATCATCGGGCCGAACGGCGCGGGCAAGTCCACGCTGTTCAAGGCGCTGGTGGGGCTGCTGCCGCATCAGGGCGAGATCTCGATCCAGGGCGCGCCGTGCCGCCAGAGCCACACCATGATCGGCTATGTTCCTCAATACGAGGCCATCGACTGGAAGTTCCCGGTCACGGTTTGGGATGTGGTGATGATGGGGCGGGCGCGGCAGATCGGCTATGTGCTGCTCCCGCGCCGGCGCGACCGCGAGGCCGTGCGGCAGGCGCTGGAGCGAGTCGGGATGTGGGCGCTGCGCAAGCGGCAGATCGGCGAGCTTTCGGGCGGGCAGCGGCGGCGCGTGTTTATCGCGCGGGCGCTCGCCCAGCGCGCGAATGTCCTGCTGCTGGACGAGCCGTTTACGGGTGTGGACGCGCAGGCCGAGGCTGACATCTACGAGGTGCTGGACGTCCTGCGCGACGAAGGGATCGCCGTGCTGCTGGCGACGCATAATCTGGTGCAGGCGGCCACGCATTTCGACCGGCTGCTGCTGATGAACGGCGGGCGGATGCTGGCGTTTGGCGATCCGCAGGCCGTCTACACGCCGCAGCTTCTGGCCGAGACGTTCGGTGACCGGATCGCGCTGTGGCGGGACGGCGACGGGTATGTAATGGTGGCCGACAAGCCATGCCATGATCACGACGCGCACGGCGATCATCACGCGCCCGCGCATCCGCAGCCCGTCCCCGAGGCGGTGCGCGAGTGAGGCGCCGGGCAGCCCGGCTTGTAGTGGTGGAGAGACAATGACCAGGCCGCTGATTTTGATCACCAACGACGACGGGATCGACTCGCCGGGTCTGGCCGCCCTGGCGGCGGCGCTCGACGGGCTGGGCGATCTGCTCATCGTCGCGCCGGCTCACCAGCAGTCCGGCATGGGGCGCAGCATGCCCCCCTTCTACGACGGCCGCATTTATGAGGTGACGATCGGGCTGGATGGCGCAAGCTGGAAAGCGTACCGGGCGAACGTCTCACCCGCGCAGGCCGTGCAGTACGGCATTTTGGAGCTGGCCGACCGGGCGCCTTCGCTGGCGGTATCGGGCATCAATTACGGCGAGAACGTCGGCACGGGCGTGACGGTCTCGGGCACGGTCGGCGCGGCGATGGAAGCGGCGGCGCACGGCATCCCGGCGCTGGCCGTCTCGCTGCAGGTGCCGGACCCGGCCATGCACCTCAACAACGATGCCTCGGTCGATTTCAGCGTGGCGATGTATTTTACGCGCTATTTCGCCGAGCGCTGGCTGAGGGCCAGGCGTCCGCCTGAGGTGGATCTGCTCAAGGTCGACATTCCCGCCGGGGCAACGCGCCAGACTCCCTGGCGGCTGACCCGGCTGGAGCGCGGGGCGTATTTCCGCCCGCTCAAGCCAACCCGCGTGCGCCTGGACGAGGAGTGGCGCCTGGGATACGAGATCAACCGCGAGCTGAACCTGGCCGCCGACAGCGACGCGGCGGTGCTCAGCCAGGGCATGATCTCGGTTACGCCGCTGACGATTGACATTACGGCCAACGTCCGGCGCGACTCACTCCGCGCGCTGCTGGAAGATGCCCCGGCCGACGGCTCCGGGAACGATGCGTGATGGCAGGTTTGAAACGAGGTGTGAGGCGGGATGATGGGAAGCTGGATGACCGCGCTTGGGATCTGGGGCGCGCTGCGCGACGGCTGGGCGGTGCTGGCGGCTAATTTCGAGACGCTGGTGCTGGAGCCGCTGCGCTATCCGCTGCTGGCCCGCAGCCTGGAAGCTGCGATCGTCGTGGGGATCGTCAGCGGCGTGGTGGGGACCTACGTCGTCGTGCGCGGGATGGCGTTCTTCGGCGATGCGCTGGCGCACGCCATCCTGCCGGGGGTCGCGTTCATGTACCAGCGCGCCAACGGCCGCACGGATGATCTGTTCTGGGGTGGCCTGGTGGCCGGGGTGCTCAGCGCGCTGGGCATCGGCTGGCTGACGCGCCACGAGCGCATCAAGGAAGATACGGCGATCGGGGTGGTGTTCGCCGCCATGTTCGCGCTGGGCATCGCCATGATCTCGCGCATCGACAACTACGCGGGCGACCTGTCGCACATTCTCTTCGGGCAAATCCTGGGCGTGTCCGCCGGCGACCTGCGCCTGATCGTCATTTTCGGCGCGCTGGTGCTGGCCGTGGTCGCGCTGTTCTACAAGGAGTTCTTGATCATCTCTTTCGATCCCATGCTGGCGCGCACCCTGCGGCTGCCGGTGGAGCTGTTCCGCCTGCTGCTCCTGGTGCTGATCGGCGTGACGATTGTGGTCTCGCTGCAAACCGTCGGGATCGCCCTGATGGTCGCCCTGCTGGTGACCCCGGCGGCGACGGCCAACCTGATGACGCACCGTCTGCTGCCGATGATGCTGATCTCGGCGCTGATCGGCGCGGCGTCGAGCATCGTCGGGTTCTACGTGTCGTATCACGGCGACGTGGCGACCGGTCCGGCGATTGTGCTGACCGCGACCTCGATTTTCCTGTTCGTCTTCGTCGAGCAGCAGATCCGCCAGCGGCTTGGCTTCATTGTGCGGCTGCATGGCCTGCGCGAAACGGCGCCCGCCGGACAACCTGCCTTCCCCCACGAGCACTGAGCGCGCGCCGCAACTCCACGCCCGAGTTGCGCGTATACCGATTGCAGACACAATTACGCGTATCGCCGTGTGTCCGGCTGCCGCAGACGCGATGGCTGGTCAGAGGAGTTGGGGGCATGGATCTGGTTCGCGCACTGAAATTTCCGCTTGAGGACGAAGAATGGCCGGTCAAGATCGCGATCGGCTCGCTGATCACGCTGCTGCCGATCATCGGCGGGATCGGCGGACTGGGGTACCAGATCGGGGTGGCCCGCAACGTCATGCGCGGTTCCAGGCGCCCGCTGCCCGGCTCCGCCGATCTGGGGCAGGTCTTTACCGATGGGGTGATGGCCGGTCTGGCCGGGCTGCTCTACGCGCTGCCGCTGGTGCCGTTTTGGTGCGTGATGGCGCTTCTTTCGGGCATCGCCGACGGATCCGGGGCGGGCGATTTCGCGCTGGCGTGCGTGTCGGTCATGATGGCGCTTCTCTCGCTTGTGTACGGCATCCCGGCTGTGGCGATGTACTGGGTCGGCGCGATGCGCTACGCGCAAACGGGCAACTTCTCCGAGTTCACGCAGTTCGGGGCGCTGTGGCGCGAGGCGCGCGCCAACCTCGGCACGCTGCTGAATCTGTTCCTGTACTATCTGGCGCTGAGCCTGATCCTGGCGGTGATCTCGCCCCTGGCCCTGGTGACCTGCGTGGGCATTTTCGTGCTGGGCTTCTACGGCTCGATTGCCAGCGGCCATCTGATCGGCCAGGCGGGCCGGCAGATCGTTCAGGGCTATTAGCGCGGCGGGAGGCTCAGCCGATGGCACGGATTGTCGCAACACTGCTGATCTGGTCGTGCTTCACGGCGATCACGATTGCGCTGCTGACGTCGGTGACGGGCGCGATCACGCGCGCGTCGGGCGTCGAGCTCTTCGGCATTGTCCTGGTGATCGCGTTGGCCGCGGCCATCAGCACGGCAGCGGTCTGGACCGGCACGCCGGGGTACACCGGCGGAGCGGATCGAGCGCTGGCGAAAGCCAAGCGGCGCCGCCCCCGCCGCGCGGAGGATCTGCTCGACTCGCTGGATGACGAGGAAATCTACGAGCTGGAAGCCCTCTTGCTGGCGCGCGAGGACAGGTCGCGCCAGCAGCGCCCCTAGCCGCGCATCAACTCGTCGGTGTCGAGCCAGATCGTCACCGGGCCGTCGTTGTGGATTTCCACCGCCATCCGCGCTCCAAATACGCCCATCGCCACATGCGGCACGCCCTCGGCGCGCAGGAGCGCCGCGAAGCGTTCGATCAGCGGCTCGGCCACTTCGGGCGGGGCAGCCTGGACGAAGCTGGGACGGCGGCCCTTGCGCGCGTCCGCGAAGAGCGTGAACTGGGACACGACCAGGCAGCTTCCGCCGACTTCCAGCAGCGAGCGGTTGAACTTGCCCTCGGCGTCCTCGAAAACGCGCAGCCCGGCGATCTTGCGCGCCAGCCACTCCGCCTGCGGCTCGCCGTCGCCATGCCCGACGCCCACCAGGATCACAAACCCCGCGCCGATCTCGCCGACCGTCTCCCCGTTGACGCGCACCACGCCGCGCGACACGCGCTGAAGCACCGCTCGCATTGCCCTGTCCTTATCGATGGTCCCGCAACTCTCGCGCCTGAGTGTACGGCCTGGCGGCACAAGAGGCAAGCGGCGCGTCAAGTAGCCGAATCCGCCTCAGGCGGCTATGATACGGGGGAAAAGCTGGCCGGAGATGTCGGCATTTGACCGAGGGTAAACCGCGTGGAAACACAAAAGACCTTTCCCTTTCAGGACCCTGATCTGCCGCTGGACGCGCGCGTGGACGATCTTGTTTCTCACCTGACGCTGGCCGAGAAAGCCGCGCAGATGCTGCACGAGGCGCCCGCCATCGAGCGCCTGGGGATCCCGCCATACAACTGGTGGAACGAGTGCTTGCACGGCGTGGCGCGCGCGGGCGTGGCGACGGTGTTCCCGCAGGCGATCGGGCTGGCGGCGACGTGGAACACCGCCCTGCACCGCCGCATCGCCGAGGTGATCTCGGACGAGGCGCGCGCCAAACATCACGAAGCCGTGCGGCAGGGGGATTACGGCAGGTATAAGGGGCTGACGTTCTGGTCGCCCAACATCAACATCTTCCGCGATCCGCGCTGGGGGCGCGGCCAGGAAACCTACGGTGAGGACCCGTACCTCACCGCGCAGATGGGGATCGCGTTCGTCGAAGGGCTGCAAGGGGACGATCCGCGCTATTTGAAGGTGGCGGCCTGCGCCAAGCATTACGCGGTTCACAGCGGGCCGGAAGCCGACCGCCATCACTTCGACGCCCGCGTGACCCCGCGTGAGCTGTGGGACACCTACCTGCCTGCCTTCGAGGCGCTGGTGCGCGCGGCGCGGGTGGAGATCGTCATGGGCGCCTACAACCGCACCAACGGCGAGCCATGCTGCGCCAGCCCGACGCTGCTTGGGCGGATTCTGCGCGCGCGGTGGGGGTTCGACGGGCACGTGACCTCGGACTGCTGGGCGATTGCCGACCTCTACAAGCATCACCGCGTGGTCGAGACGCGCGAGCAGGCGGCGGCGCTGGCGGTCAACCACGGCTGCGACCTCAACTGCGGCTGCACCTACGACGCGCTGCCCGCGGCGGTCGAGGCCGGGTTGATCGACGAGGCGACCATCGACCGCTCGCTCAGGCGGCTGTTCCGCACGCGCTTTCGTCTGGGGATGTTCGACCCGCCGGAGCGCGTCGCCTACGCGCAGATCCCCCCGTCTGTCAACGACGCGCCGGAGCACCGCGCGCTGGCCCGGCAGGCAGCGCGCGAAGCGATCGTGCTGCTCAAGAACGAGGGCGGGCTGCTGCCGCTCGACCCCGCGCTGAAGACGCTGGCCGTGATCGGCCCCAATGCCCACGATGCGGAAGTGCTGTGGGGCAACTACAACGGCATCCCCTCGCGCTCGGTGACGCCGCTGGACGGCCTTCGCGCGCGCGTCTCGCCGCAGACCCAGGTGCTGTTCGCGCCGGGCTGCGATCTGCTCGACCCCGCGACAGACGGATTCGCCGAGGCGCTCGACGTGGCGCGGCGCGCGGATGTGGTGATCTTCGTGGGCGGCATCTCGCAGCGCGTCGAGGGCGAGGAAGAGATCGTCGATGGCGTGCCGCGCGGCGACCGGGAGTCGATCGAGCTGCCCGCCGTGCAGGAATCCCTGCTCCAGCAGTTGCACGCGCTGGGCAAGCCGGTCGTGCTGGTGCTGCTGAACGGCGGCCCGCTGTCGATCCCCTGGGCGGACGCCCACCTGCCCGCCATTCTCGAGGCGTGGTACCCCGGCGAGGAAGGCGGCGCGGCCATCGCGGACGTGCTCTTTGGCGACTATAACCCGGCGGGGCGCCTGCCGGTGACCGTCTACCGCTCGCTCGATGACCTGCCCCCCTTCGACGACTATCACCTGCCGGGCCGCACCTACCGCTATTTCGACGGGCTGCCGCTCTACCCCTTCGGCTACGGGCTGAGCTACACCCGCTTCGCCTATCGCGGCCTGCGCGTTGACGCCAAGCGTTTTGCGGTGGGCGAGCCGGTCACCGTAACGGTTGAGGTCGAAAACGTGGGCGCGCGCGCCGGGGACGAGGTCGTGCAGGTCTACCTGCGCGCCCTTGACGCGCCGGATTACGCGCCGCGCCACAGCCTGCAGGCGTTCCGCCGCATTCACCTGGAGCCGGGCGCCGCGCAGCGCGTCACGTTCACGCTCGACGGGCGCCAGTTCTCGCTGGTGGACGAGGACGGCGCGCGCTGGATCCGCCCTGGCAAATACGAGATCTTCGCCGGGGGCGGCCAGCCCGGTTTCGCCGAGACCGTCTCGGCCACGATCACGCTCAGCGGCGAGCCGGCGATCTGCACGCACCTCTACGGCCCCGCCTGATCTGCTCCCGTTCTCCGCTTGAAAAGCAGGCCGCGCCGCCATCGTGACGCGGCCTGTTGCGCTTATCCCTGCGTGACCGGCAGCCCCAGGAACGCGCCGTAGGGCTGCGCGGCGCGCTCGAAGGCGCGCAGGTCCTCGTCGGATAGCGGCTCGAACAGCTTTCGCGTCAGGACGACGGCGTGTTTCTTCACATCCCGCTTCCACGTCCCGACGACCCGCCCGCCGATCGCGATGGTGGGGCTGAACATGCCGTTGCCACCCGGGACGACCTGCTGCGCGAAGCGCGGATCGAGTACCGCGCTGCGATCCTGGTAGCCGAGCAGATATTCGTCGAAGCCCGGCAGCAGGACGGGCGGAAGCTCCCCGCCGGGCGGCTCGGACGCCGGGCGCCAGGCCTGCGCGCCGTTCACCGTCTCTGCGACCAGCTCCGACCGGATGCTCTCCAGCCCGGCGCGGGCGTCGCTGGCCGCCAGGCCGGACCACCAGATGAAGTCCTGCAGGGTGGCCGGGCCGCGGCTGGTGAAGTAGCGCCGCGCCAGCTTGGCCAGGGCCTCGTCACGGACCAGCGTGCGAGAGCGCGGCAGGTGGTCGAAGGTGTAGAAAGTGGGCTTGTTGCGGCGGGCCGCACCCTGGCAGATCAGCCCGTCCAGCGAGGCGCGCTGCAGCATATAGGCTGCGCGCTGGCCCGCCGTCGAGATGCCATGCTGCTCCAGGATCGCCAGCAGCTCGCCCCGCTCGCGCTGCGCGCCGTCGCGCAAGGCGGCGGCCAGGATGTCGTTGCTGCGCGCCAGCGTTGCGTCGTCCAGTTCCAGTTCCCGGTAGCGGCGGGCATTGCCGGCGATGACACGCGGCGCGATGAGGTCGAGCATCCAGCCGAGGTTGTCGGCGGCGACGACGTGCAGCGTCCCGCGCAGCAGCCACGAGCGGACGATGGCGCGCTCGTCGAATGCGCGCTCGATGCTCGCATCGGTGCTGCCGGGCAGGCGCAGCCCGATCGACCACTTGGTGCCTGCGTAGTCCTGCCCCTGGATGGCACCGAGCCAGCCGACGATTTCGGACGGGGTTTGGAGCCGGGGCTGTATGATATGGTGGTTGTGGAGTCGATGCCGGGCGATGGTGGCGGCGTCCATGATGTGCTCCTCGGTGTGCTCGCCTGCGTCGACGATGGAGAGTGCGGGACTAACCAAAAACCCGCCGGGCGGCGGGCTTGGGTGTGGACCTGAAGGGATTCGAACCCTTGACCTCTACAGTGCGATTGTAGCGCTCTCCCAATTGAGCTACAGGCCCCTTTCGACTAGCCGGGATTCTAACAGTCCGCCGGGGGCCTGTCAAGGCTAAGCCTTCGCCTGAGATGGCGCCCAGGCCCGCCAGAGCCTGTAACGCACTTGACGGAAAGCGGCGGTGTTGGATGTTCTCGTAGGGGCGATGCTGGCATCGCCCGCTGTCCTACCACCGCGCATTTGACCCCGTCTTTCGCACGGGCCGAGCAAGCTCGGCCCCTACGCGCGGCGCCGGCTTACTTTACACGGCCCGGTCTGCAAAGTTCATAACAGCCGCTAGGCTTTAACGACGACCGTGCCAGCCAGCTTGTCGTGGAAGCCCTGGTTTTTGCTGTCGACGATCGCCCACAGCCAGCCGATGAAGAGCAGGAACGTGTTGATGTAGTAGCCGACATAGCGAATGATCGCGTCCAGCCAGGTCAGACCCTGGCCGTTGGTTTTGACCACGCGGACGCCCATCAGGCTCTTGCCGGGTGTCTGGCCGTTGTTCTGCGTCCAGAAATAGCCGTTGTACAGCACACCGACGATGAACCCGACGCCGATCCCAAGGATCTCCTCGCCGATCAGCGCGCTGACGATCCCCCCTACCACCACCAGAACGAGCGTGTCGATGATCAGGGCGATCAGGCGCGACGCCAGGCTTGCTTGGTTCATGTTGCCCTCCTTGTATGCTCTGGGCCGCCGGCCCATGCTCTATGTGGGTTATAACACGATCGCCGCGTGACAGTTGCCTGCTGTGCCGGTACAATCCGCCGGAAGACTGACTGCACAAGGAAACAACCGCCACCCATGACCGATTCATTCGTCAGCCGCGCCGATGGCTACGTGCGCTGGCTGCGCGCGCAGGTCGGCCCCCAACTGATTTATCTCGTCTACGCGACTGTGCTGGTGTTCGACGACGCCGGGCGGCTGCTGGTCCAGCGCCGCTATGACTTCGACTGGCTCGGCCTGCCGGGCGGCGCGCTGGAGCTGGGCGAGAGCATTGCGGATTGCGCCCGGCGCGAAACGCGCGAAGAGACCGGGCTGGACGTCGAGATTGAGCGGCTGGTCGGCGTGTTCAGCCACCCCGATTACAACCTGCTCTACCCCAACGGCGATCACGTTCAGCAGTGGACGGTCTGCGTCACGGCGCGGCCTGCTGGCGGCACGCTCCGCGCGGACGGCGGCGAGACGCTTCAGGTCTTCTGGCTGCCGGTCGACCGGGTGCTGCCGCAATTTCCCCCGGCCTACCGGGCGATGGTTCGCGCGGCGCTGGAGTCCCCGCACGACGCGGTGCTGGAGCCGGTCTACACACGCGTGCCGCTGGTTCCCTACTACCCGATTCTGCGCGAGCGCGTCGGGCATGCGCCGGTGATCCTGCCGGGCATCATGGCGGTGATTCGCGACGAAGCGGGGCGCGTGCTGGCCGCCCGCCGCCGCGACGATGATCTGTTCGACGTGCCGGGCGGCTACTGCGACCTGGGCGAGACCACGACCGCCGCCGCGATCCGCGAGGTGCGCGAAGAAACCGGTTTGATCGTCCAGCCGGAGCGCGTGATCGGCATCTACAGCCAGGACATGCTCTACACCTATCCCAACGGGGACGTGGTGCACGGCGTCGGGCTGGCGCTGGCGTGTCGCGTCACCGGCGGGCACCTGCGCGCCGACCACACCGAGATCAGCGAAGTCGCCTTCCTGACGCCCGGCGAATTGCTGGCGCAGGGGGCGCCGCCCGGCATGGCCGGGATGCAGCAGCTCTGGCAGGACCTGGCGTACCCCGACCGCTGGCCGGTGCTGCGCTAGAGCGTGTGATGGGCTTTTCGGCCCTCACTTCCCCCTCAACCCCCGGCACGCGCGGGGCTGAGGGGGCGACAGTAGAAAAAAGAAGGGTTCATCTGGCATACTT
>DYGX01000052.1 GCA_020724465.1 Thermoflexus sp. | reverse complement strand
GGCTCTTCGTCATTTCGTGTGGAACCCAACAGTCACAATGACTCCTGGTCGTCGAGCCCGGTGGGCATGTGTGCAGGCCGCTGGCCGGCCTGTGCACATGTCCACGAGGCGTGTTTGATCAGGAGGATGAGTCCATGGGCATTGCCGTAGAAGCTCTATTCACCAGCGCGCTGGGCTTGCAGCCGCCGTGGGTCGTCGATGACGTCAGGCTCGACACGGCCAAGCGGCGTATCGACTTCGAGATCGGCTGCCACACCAGCAGGCTCGCCTGCCCGGCATGCGGTGCGGCCACGCAACCGGTGCACGACCGGCTGCGCCGATCCTGGCGGCACCTGGACTTCTTCCAGTTCGAGGCCTGGCTGCACTGCGACGTGCCGCGCGTGGCCTGCGGTGCCTGCGGCAAGACCACGCAGGTGGCCGTGCCCTGGGCGCGTCCGGGCTCGGGCTTCACCGCGGCGTTCGAAGCGCTGGCGCTGACCTTGTGCCTGGACCTGCCGGTGCGCCAGGCCGCCGAGTTGCTGCGCTGCAAGGACAAGCGGCTGTGGCGGCGCATCGAGTTCTACGTCGCGCAGGCGCGTGCGCTGGAAGACTTCGCCGGCGTGCGCACGGTGGGCATCGACGAGACCAGCCTGCGGCGCGGGCAGCACTACATCACCGTCGTGCACGACCTGGATCGCAAGCGGCTGCTGTTCGCCACCGAGGGGCGCGAGCACCGCACGGTGGTGGAGTTCGCCGAGGATCTGAGGGCCCATGGCGGCGATCCCGCCCAGGTGCGGCACGTGTGCATGGACATGAGCGCAGCCTACGCCAAGGGCGTGGCGCTGGCGCTGCCCGAGGCGCAGATCAGCTACGACCGCTTTCACGTCGTCTCGATGGCCATCGAGGCGATGGACCAGGTGCGCCGCGCGGAGATGGCCACCGACGCGCAGGCGGTGCGAGCCGCGCTGGGCGCTGGCGGCCGCAAGACGCTCAGGCAGCTGCTGTGGGGCATGCGGCGCAACCCCAGCACCTGGAGCGCCCGCCAGCTCCAGGCGATGCACTGGCTGCAGCGCTCGACGCTCAAGAGCGCGCGGGCGTGGCGGCTGAAGATGGCGCTGCGCGAGGTGTACGCACGGGCCACAGCGCACAACAGCATCGAACAGGCCGCATCCGACCTCAGGGCCTGGCTGAGCTGGGCGCGGCGCTGCCGGCTCGAGCCGTTCAAGAAGCTGGCCGCCACGCTCAAGGAGCGGTTCGACGCGGTGGTGCGCGGCATGGTCGATCACCGCAGCAACGCCTTCGTCGAGGCGATGAACGGGCTGCTGCAGCAGGCCAAGCGCGCCGCGCGCGGCTTCAGGACGAGCCAGAACTTCATCGCCATCGCCTACCTGCGCATGTCCAAGCTCAAGCACCTGCCGGCCAGCCCGTTCGCGCCGGCGATGCCCCAGTGACAGTGTTGCTTTCCACACGAAACGACATGGAGCCG
>DYGX01000020.1 GCA_020724465.1 Thermoflexus sp. | reverse complement strand
CGACCGTCTATGGCGGCTCGCCGCTTGATATTGCCTAAAACTTGAAATGCACCCCATAGCACATGTATTTCGGGAGAAGGATTTAGCAGATTCATACCCAGCCACCCGCAGAGCGTGGTCACCGCTTGACAATGGCAATCGACCTGGAGTACGCAGAGCGCGCAACGCTTTGGCAGGACATCGCGCTCATTCTGAGAACCGTTCTGGCGCGGTAACGTGAGCGCGTTTGAGACGCTCCGACGGGCCGGAAGCGGCCCGTTTTTGATCACGTATATTCCTTTTGAGAAGATATATTCTCATAAGTAATTTTTACGGCGAGAAAGCTCTATTCGTACCGCTCCAATAACGCTTGAAGCGGCAAGTAATTGTGCCGGCCCATCGATGCTAGGCCGGCACAGGCGCTCGAAACGCACGGTCTGCCCATGCATCCCGAGTGGATCGTTGACATTCACGACGCGCTGTATACGCCGCAAAGCCTCGATTTCCAGCAGGCGTGGACTGTCAAGCCCGCCCAGGCAGCAAAGCGCCTCATGCAGATACCAAACCCGCCAACGGCGATCTTATGTTCTAATGACGCTTTCGCTGTGGCCTGCATCAAAGGTCTGATGCAGGTGGGTCTTCGTGTTCCAGCCGACGTCTCCGTGATCGGATACAACAATGAACTGATCAGCACCCTTTTTTACCCGGAGTTGACCACCATTCGTCAACCGCTGGAAGAAATCGCCGCGGCCTCAATTGATCTTTTGCGTTCGCTTCTGAGCCGGGACGGGATCGATCGCACAGAATTAGCGTCGATCCGCCAAATCATCCGGCCAGAATTAATCGAGCGCGAATCGTGCGCTCCACCTCCGTCCGGTTAGGCAAAGTATGGCCCCCGTCCCGGCACGACGACCGGTGGTGCGTTTGCCGCTTGGTTCTCTGCGCACATGCGGCTATGCTATTAGCAGGCAAAGACTATGGAACTCAAGCGATGAGCAAGAACACCAAAGTCCCCCTACGCTGGCTGAACTGCGAGCCCGTCGAGAGGAGATCGTGCGGCTCGCCAACCGCTACGGCGCCTTCAACGTGCGTGTCTTCGGATCGGTGGCGCGTGGTGAAGCGAACACAGACAGCGACATCGACCTGCTCATCTCGGCGCGCGAGGGAGTCAGCATGTTCGATCTCGTTGGCCTGTAGCTGGGCCTGCAGGATTTGCTTGGCCGCGACATCAGTCTGGTGACTGACGACCCGCATCCGCGCCAGGAACGCTTCCTCCAGCACGCTCGGAAAGATGCATGACGCAGACGGAGTATAAAAGGAGCGGAACAGGACAAATGATTTTCAGCAAGGTTCGAGATCCCAGGCTGATCACCGTGCGGCGCGGCGGCACTCTCCAGGATGCCGATCATCGCCTGCTGGCTCTGTGGGCAGCGGACTGCGCGCAACACGTCCTGCATCTCTTCGAGCAAGTACAACCCCACGACGACCGTCCGCGCCGGGCGATTGAGCAGGCGCGTGCTTGGGCGCGAGGGGAAATCACCATGGCGCAAGCCCGCACTGCCGCCGGGCATGCCATGGGCGCTGCGAGAGCGTTGAAGGACGCGGCCAGAGAAGCGGCTTACGCCGCCGGTCAGGCAGCGGCAGTGGCACATGTGGCCGATCACGCACTGGGTGCAGCGGCTTACGCGATACGGGCTGCACGTGCGGCAGCACCCGAGGATGAACGGCTGGAAGCTGGTCGCCAGGAGTGCCAGTGGCAGCGTGTGCAACTCCCCGACGCCATCCGGGAGCTTGTGCTGGACGACCAGCGGTTGCGCAATGAGTATTGCTGGTTTGTCTTCGATTGCTGACCCAGTTGCTCGGCCCTCTGCAACTGCTCAACAAGCCATAAGCTAAGGACCCACGTCGATCCCTCTCCCGGCGTTCTCCACTCCGCCCGACCAGTTTTCCCACGCATCCCCTGTGTAGAGAACCGCTCCCCGATTCCGATTAATCGACTTGCTGCGCTTCTCGAAAGCTACAATCTGATATGCGCCCGGCCTTTCCCCCTACCCCGATCTCGGCATAGCGCCTGCCCAAAAATCACCCGGTTGGACCGGGGCACATAGACGAACCGGCGGGCGTGCATCTGGTGGTGCTGCCCCTGTACGTGGCCTACCTGGCCAGCAGCGATACGCCCGCTGCTGCCGAAGCCGTCAACATCCTGGTGGACGACTACAGCGCGGCTTTCGTCCTGCGCCTGGTGCTGGTCTTCCTGGGCGCCGGGATCCTGGCCGTCTTCATCTACCGCACGGCCAGCGTGCCGGGCCGCGAGGCGCTGCTGGGCAATCTGGCGCTCGCTGCGTTCGCGGTCGTGCTGGTGGGCGAGGTGATCGGCCGTTTCCTGTTCTACGCCATGCAGACCAACGTCGGGCTGTAGCGCATTGTGAAGCGCTGATCGCAGCAGGGATGCCTTGCAGGCCCAGGCATCCCTGCTGTGGTCTTCCCTGAATATCGCGAACGGTATTTTTTGTTATATGCTTATTCACCACGTAACGCCCTTGTAAAGCGGTGCATCTCACTATCGAGGAGGGTCCTCGTTATGCTGTCCTTCATCGAAGGCCTGCATCCGATCGGGCAGGCGCTGCTGGCGACTGCCTTCACCTGGGGCATGACCGCGCTGGGCGCGGCGGCGGTGTTCGTCACGCGCCGCTTCGACCGGCGCCTGCTCGACTCGATGCTCGGCTTCGCGGCGGGGGTGATGACGGCGGCCAGCTTCTGGTCCTTGCTGGCGCCGGCCATCGACCTGGCGGCGGATTATTCCAGCCTGCCGGCCTGGGTCCCGGCGGTGACCGGCTTTTTGGTGGGCGGGGTCTTCCTGCGCGGGCTGGACTACGTGCTGCCGCACGTGCACGTCGGGACGCCGCGCGGCGCGCCCGAGGGCCTGCACACGACCTGGCGGCGCTCGGTGCTGCTGGTGCTGGCGATCACGCTGCACAACATCCCCGAAGGGCTGGCGATCGGGGTAGCGTTCGGCGCCGCCGCCGAGAATCTATCGACCGCCACAGTCGCGGGGGCGGTGGCGCTGGCGATCGGCGTCGGCATCCAGAACTTCCCCGAAGGGCTGGCCGTCTCGATGCCGCTGCGCGGTGAGGGGATGTCGCGCCTGCGGAGCTGGTGGTACGGGCAGCTTTCGGCGGTGGTCGAGCCGGTGGCAGGCGTGGTCGGCGCGGCGGCGGTCTTGATCGCGCAGCCGATTCTGCCCTACGCGCTGGCCTTCGCCGCCGGCGCGATGATCTTCGTGGTGGTCGAAGAAGTCATCCCGGACTCGCAGTGCAACGGCAACGAGCACCTGGCGACGATGGGCGCGATGCTCGGCTTCGCGGTGATGATGACGCTCGATGTGGCGCTTGGCTAGCGAAGAGCAGCAAAGAGCAGCAAAAAACAGCGAAGAACAGCAAAGGGCAGCGAAGAACAGCGGTGCCGGCGTTGACCGTGTGGCGCGCGCCTCATCCCTCGGCGCCGCAATCCAGGTGCGCGTGGTCCAGCGTGAGGTCGTCGGGCGGCGCGATCCCGTAGTAGAACGTGTCCGCCAGGCAGATATAGCGCACCCAGGCGAACGGGTTATCCCACTTCGAGCCTTCGTGCTGGGTCTCGTAGCGGGTGCGGCGGATCATCGCCAGCAGCGCCTTGAGGTGAAAAAGCGGGTCGTCGCGGCGCAGCAGCGGACCCTGGCGCGGCGTAAGGCTCAGCCGGTAGCGCGTCCACAGGCTCAGGCCGTCGGTCCACGCCTCAGGATGGCTGCGCAGCAGATGCGCCCACATGGTGTAGACGTAGGGCTGGACCACCCACGGCAGGCAGCGGCGCCGGGCCAGCTCCGCCGGACGCAGCGGGCGCAGCGCGTTTTCCAACTCCGGGATCGGCCCTGAGGGGTTGAAGGCCAGCGCCTCGAGCTTGACCAGAGCCACGCTGACCAGTTCCTCAAGCTGCGCGAGCTGGTTGATCAGGGTGCGATACCGGTCGCGCGTGCGCCGGTCGATCCCGGCGGGGCCGCTCGTCCCCGGCAGGAAGAAGCGCTCGCCCCAGTTCACGCCGTACTGCTGCACCGCCCCCAGCCAGAACAGATCGTCTAGCTCCAGGTGATAGCTGCCATCGTCCAACCCGGCGTCGGGACCGAAATCCGGGGCGCGGCGCACGCCCCGGCAGCCCGGCGGGACCAGACGCTCCAGCCGGTTGGGGGGCGAGTGATCGGCGCGGTCGTCCGGCAGCGGATCGGCGGCGACCCAGTCGGTGTTGGCCGGGTCGCGGCGGGTGAAACGCGCCCGGTACTCGCCATCCCAGCGGCGCCCGAAAATGCGCCGCCCGCGCAGCAAGGCGCCCATCCAGCCCAGCAGGCGCTCGACCAACCCCACCCGCGCCGAGGTTACATAGCCGTCAAGCTGCCACGCGAAATAGGACGCCGACGAGCCGCGCGCCACGTAGACAATCGGGCGCCCGTCGGCGGTCTTCTGCACGTCCGGCCAAAAGCGGCGGAACCCGTCTTCGTGCGTGCTGTAGCCGACATCCTGGACGGTCACCCCGCCCAGCAGCGCCAGCTCGTCCAGCTCGCGCCCGGCCCCGATCACCTCGCGATCCAGCTCCAGCAGCAGCGTGATCGACTCCCAGTCGCCCTCGTGGCGGTTGGCCCAGTCGTCGTAATAGTAGTGGAACCAGTATTGCAGGGCGACTCGCTGCTGGCTGACATCATAGGGGCCGTAGGTGGACACCTGCGTCGTCGGCGCGCCGGGCGGGGCGGCGTCGGTGCCCAGCCGCGCCAGCCCCTGCACCACACGCCCGTAGACGGTGGCGCGGCGGGTCTGCGGATCGGCGCGGTCCAGCAGGTCGAAATAGGCCTGCCAGTGCTTCAGGTTGCGCCCGCGCGGCAGCGGCAGATCCAGCGCGCGAATGCGATCGGCCAGGCGGCGCTGGACCAGTTCGGCCAGCACGGCGGCGCGCAGGGCGGCCTCGCCCAGGCCGGTGTAGCGCGGGTCGCGGCGGTGCGCCTCGACCGCCCGTTGAAGCGTGTCGCGGTCGATCGACTGGCGGGCGCGCTCGCGCTCTTCTTCGGGCGAGCGGGGACGCCACAGCAGGCGCGGCTCGCGCAGCAGCACCAGCCAGCGATAGCGCACGCGCGCCTCGCGCAGAAACAACGTGTGCGCGCGAGGATGGTACGAGCCGCGCCGCGTGTAGATGGCGTCGCCGTCGTCCGGGTACGGAGCCTCGGCGCGCGTCTCAGGGAACAACACCAGCACCGGCGCGAAGCGGCGCAGCAGGATGCGGCGTTCTTCCGGCAGCAAATAGCCGCGTTCGTCGGGCATGGGACGCTCCAGGGGCAGCGAAAAGCAGCCAGAAGCAGCGAAAGGCAGCTCAAGGCAGCCAGGAACAGCTAGAAGCAGTTTAGTACAGACAGCTTCTGTGAACAATAGACGCTGGCAGCGCGAGGGGCGATCTTGCCGGCGGAAGGTCAGGCGGGCGGAGCAAGCTCCGCCCCTGCACCGTGGTCTGCCTGCCTTTAGCTGTTCTTTGCTGGTCCTGGCTGTTCTTCGCTGTTCCCGGCTGCCTTCACCGCTTCGAGCAGCCCCATCAGGTCATCGAAAACATAATCGGGCTGGAAGGCGCTGCGCGCCAGGTCGTCGGGGCGGGTCTCGCCGCTGAGCACAAGCGCGGTATGCAGCGGCGCGGTCTGGCCCATGGCGATATCGGTGTACAGCCGGTCGCCGACCATGCACAGCGCCTCGACCGGCAGCCCCAGCTTTTGCGCCGCCATCTCGACCATCGGCGCGTGCGGCTTGCCGACGATCACATCCGCCCGCCGCCCGGTGGACGCTTCGACAAAGGCCATGATCGCGCCGATATCCGGCTCGTAGCCGCCCTCGACCGGGCAGTTGAGGTCCGGATGGGTGGCGATGTACGGCAGCCCGGCGCGCACCAGGTCGCACAGGCGGACCAGCTTCGGGTAGGTGATCGTTTTGTCGTAGCCGAGCACCACCAGCGCCGGGTCGTCGAAGGTCAGCGTGAAGCCGAAATCGCGGAAGGTCTGCTCCAGATACGGCGTGCCGAACACGGCGACGGGGGTCCCTTGCGGCCAGCGGGCGCTCAGATAGCGAGCCGTCGCCTCGCCCGATGTGAAGATCTCGTCCGGCGAGACGGTGACGCCCATCTCGGCCAGCTTGGCGGCATAGGCGCGGCGGTCGCGCGAGGAGTTGTTGGTCAGAAAGAGCAGCGGCAGACCCACCTCGCGCGCGTAGGCCAGAAAGGCCGCCGCGCCGGGCAGCAGGCGCCCGCCGAGGTAGAACGTGCCGTCCATATCGAGCAGAAAGCCGTGAATCTGGTCGGAGAGAGGCTGAGTGTTCGTGTTGGACATGTTGGGTGCGTGTTTCAGCCGCTACACACAGCGAAAAGCAGCGAAGAAAGCCGCAAGCCGCGCGACGCCCCCCGGCTGCCTGGCGCGGCGCGCGGCGGCTCCTGGCTATACGTCGTCGGTGGCGGTCGTCAGGCCCGCCATCAGGCTGCGCTGCAACACCAGCAACACAATCAACGGCGGCACAATCGCCATCAGCGCGCCCGCCATCACGGTGCCCCAGTCGATCACCGCGTCCGTCGCCACCAGCAGCTTGATGCCGATCTGGATCTGGCGCGTCTGGTCCGAGTTCGCCACCAGCAGCGGCCAGAGGTACTGGTTCCACATGTAGACGAACTCGATCAGGAACAGCGCGCCGATGTTGGTGCGCGAGATGGGGACCAGGATGCTGAGCAGGAAGCGGAACGGCCCCGCGCCGTCCACCCGCGCCGCGTCGGCCAGATCGGTCGGCACGGTGCGGAAGAACTGCTGGAACAGCAGCAGGCCGGTCGCGCTGGCGAAGAAGGGCACGGTCAGGCCCTGGAAGGTGTTGACCCAGCCCAGATCGGTCAGCAGCTCGTAGGTCGGCACGATGCGCACCGGCAGCGGCAGCAGGTGCGTCAGCATGATCAGGCCCAGAATCGCCATGCCGCCGCGCACGCGGAAGTAGATCAGGGCATAGGCGCCCAGGATCGCCAGGATGATTTTGCCGACCGCCACGCTGAGCGCCACGATCAGGGTGTTGCGCATCAGCAGGCCCATGTTGGCCTGCCGCCACGCGTCCTGATAGTTCTCGATCAGCGCCGAGCCGGGCACCAGCGTGCCCAGGTGCGTGGATTGCGTGCTCAGGATGAAGGCGTAGATCAGCGGAAAGGTGACCAGAAAGACCGCGCCTGCCATCACCAGGTGCATCACCACCGGATAGAGCCGCTGGCGCGTGGCGCCCGTGCGAACTTCCTGCCGGACCGTCGAAGAAGTGGTAATCGCGCTCATTGGTAGAACGTCCTGCGGCTCACAAAGCGATACTGGAAGACGGTCAGCGTGGCGACGATCCCCAGCAGGATAATCGACTGGGCCGAAGCCAGGCCGATGCCGGTCGTGCTTTTGAACCCGTCGTTGTAGAGGTTATAGACCAGCACATTGGTCGCGCGGCCCGGCCCGCCCTGGGTCGTGATGTCGATCAGCCCGAAGGTTTCGAAGCTGGCGTAGAGCGTGTTCATGATCAGCAGGAACAGCGTGACGGGCATCAGCAGCGGGAAGATCATCTTCCAGAAGCGCGTCCAGGCGTTCGCGCCATCCAGCGAGGCCGCCTCGATCACGTCGCGCGGGATATTCTTCAGCCCGGCCAGGAAGAACAGGATGTTGTAGCCCAGGATCTTCCACACGGCGGCGGCGGTGATGAAGATCAGCGCGTCGCTCTGGCTGCGCCGCCAGTTGAAGTCGATCCCGAACTTGCTGAGCGCCCCGGTCAGCACGCCGATGGCCGGGTCGGTCAGCAGCGCCCAGATCAGCCCGGCGATGGCTGGCGAGAGCGCGTAGGTCCAGATCAGCAGCGTGCGATAGGCGCCGAAGCCGCGGATCGGCTGGCTGGCGCCCACCGCCAGCGCCAGACTGATCGCCAGCGCGAAGAACACGACGGCCACCACGAATTTCGCGGTTACCTCGAGCGAGTTGAGATAGGTGGTCGAGGTGAACAGGCGCTCGAAGTTCTCCAGGCCGACGTAAAGCTTCACGCCGCGCACGCGGTGCACGCGGTAGAGGCTCAGCTCCAGGCTTTGCACCGCCGGGTAGATGAAAAACACCAACACCAGCGCCGCGCTCGGCAGCAGCAGGAGATACGGCAAGATCCGGTTTCTGAAGACAGGTGCAACCAAGGTCCCCAATCCCTCACAGACATGACCCCGCGCCCCGGATGGCGCGGGCGGGCTCGCCGGAGCGCGGCCAGGCCCGCAAATCCCCTCTCTCCCGCAGCACGGGAGAGAGGGAACAGCCAGAACCAGCGTGGGCGCGGGGCGCGCCCGGCGATCAGACGCGCAGCTTATTCGCCGAACAGGCTGGCGTAGTCCGCCAGAACCTGGTTCGACTCTTCGGTGGCGAAGTCCAGGGCTTCCTGCGGATCGACGCCGTTGACGACCACATCTTCGATGGCCGCGCCGACGATGTCGCGGATCAGGACGAAGTCGCCCAGCAGCACGCCCGCGGCGGCGGGGGTGTTCTCGCCGGCCAGGATCTGATCAAAGGCGGTGCGGAAGTTGGGGTGTTCCTCGAACCAGCCTTCCGCTTCCAGCAGCTCCACGGTTTCCTTGCTGGCCGGGAAGTAGCCGGTGCCCTTGTGCCAGGTCATGTCCATCTCGGGCGAGGCCAGGTGCTGGTAGAAGCGCCAGATGGCGTCCAGCTCTTCCTCGGTCGCGCCTGCCATCGTCCACAGGCAGCCGCCGCCGACGACGTTGTTGCCGATCTCGTCATAGCCTTCCAGGCGCGGCAGGAAAGCCGTGCCCAACTCGAAATCGACCGCGCGCTCGATGCCGCCCAGGCTCGAGGTGCTCTGCGCCAGCATGGCGAACTGGCCCGCGATGAACGGGTCGTTGGCCGCGTACTCGCGCCCGCCGTAGAACAGCAGGCCCTCGTCCGCCCATTTCTTCCACTCGGTCAGCACGGCCACGCCAAAGTCATTATTGAGGTAGACCTCGGTCGCCAGCCCTTCGCGGCCGTTGCCCTCGTTCGCCAGGAAGATGTTGTGCTTGGCGTACATCTGCTCGAGGATCCAGGCCGGCCAGCCAAACGAAATGGCATAGGGCGCCGCGCCGGATTCGACGATCTGCTTGCCCATCTCGTAGACTTCCTGGAACGTCTGCGGCGGGCGCTCGGGGTCCAGACCGGCGGCGCGGAAGATGTCCTTGTTGTAGTAGATCATGGCGGTGGAGCTGTTGAAGGGCATGCAGCGCAGCTCGCCGTCGATGGCGTAGTAGTTGGTGATCGGCTCGACGAAGCGGCTCTGATCGAGCGTGCCGCCGCTGACTTCCATGATCGGGATGATCGCGCCGGAGTCGAGCATGGTGCGCGTGCCGACTTCGTAGACCTGGACGATGTTCGGCGGCTCGCCGGCCTGGTAGGCGGCCAGCGCCTTGGTCAGCGTCTCGGCGTAGCTGCCGGTGAACTCGGCGATGACCTGAACATCCGGGTTCGCCTCGTTGAAGGCGTCGACAATCTGCTGAACGACGTCGGCCCGGCTGCCGCTCATGGCGTGCCAGAAGGTGATCGTCGTCACGTCATCCTGCGCGGCGACCGGTGCCACAGCCGCGACCAGGATCGCCGCAAAGGCGACGAAGGCCGGTATAGCTCTGAAGCGTTTCATCATGGGGTGTCCTCCGAAATAAAGCTATCTGTTAAAAAAAACCGGGTGCAGGCTGGCACGATGTCCTGCGCGTGGAGCATACGCTTCACCGCAGCGATCGCCAGTACGCGAATTGTAATGGGAAAAACAACGTCTGCGCAAAAACCCGCTGCGTTTCGGCTGTCCCTCCACCCCGCGGGTCGAACTTGACGCCGCAGCGGCGCGAAACCATACAGCGGGGGCGCCATTCGTCAACTGCTGCCAGCAAAATTCGCAGACTAGAGTACAATAAGAACCATCACAGACTGGCGGACACATGATCGACAATCACGTGTCACCGGTTGCTTGAGCCAGCCCTTCTCCGGGGGGAGTCGTATGCGCATCTTGTCGCTCGTCATCACGTTCCTTGTACTGATTGCCGCTCTCGGCGGCGCCGCCTCGGCCCAGGATAACGGCGTCGCCCGCGTTGAAGTGGTCGAGGTCATCACCAGCGACCTGCCCGAAGTCACGCTGTTCGTCAACGTCTTCGACCCCTTCCAGGTGCCGGTGCCCGATCTCACCGCTGACGACTTCACGATCACCCTCGACGGGCAGCCCGCGACCATCACCGCCATCGAGAACATCACCAAGGACGACCTGCCGATCTCCGTCGTGCTGGTGATCGACTCCAGCGAGAGCATGATGGGTCCGCCGCTGCGGGCCGCCCAGGAAGCCGCGCACGCCTTCCTCGACCGGCTCAAGCCCGGCGACCAGGTCGCGTTGATCGATTTCGACTCGACGGTGCGCGTCGTGCAGGACTTCACCACGGACCTCGACGCGGTGCGCGCCGCGATCGATGGCCTGCAGGCCGGCGGCAGAACTGCCCTCTACCAGGCCGCCTACGAGGCGGTGCAGCTTGCGCTGCAAACGCAGACCCCGCGCCGCTATGTCGTGCTGCTGACCGACGGCAACGAGTACGGGAACCTCAGCACCGCCGGCCCGCGTGAAGCTATCGAGATTGCCGCCGCCAACAACATCCCGTTCTACACCTTCGGGCTGGGCTTCGGCGTCGAGGCTGCCTACCTGACCCCCCTGGCGCGCGAGACGCGCGGCGAAGTGCTGCTCTCGCCCACGGCGGACCGGCTGGCCGAGGAATACGGCTTCCTGGCGGCCTACCTGCGCACGCAGTACGTCATCACGCTCGACACCGATCTAGAGCCGGACGGCTCGGCGCACACGGTCGAGGTGGCCGCCAACAGCGCCAGCGACAGCCAGCGCTTCAACACACCCGATCTCTACCCGCAGCTTGAGCTTGAAGGCGTGCCCGACGCGCCGCTTGCCGAGCCGGTGACGATCACCGCGCGGGTGACCGCGCCGCGCGGCCTGGGCGCGATCAGCGCCGCGATTGACGGCGCGCCGGTGGACCTGATCGCCGCACCCCCGGCAGATAACACCGTCACCGCCGAGATCGCGATCGATCCCTACACCCTGACGCCCGGCGAGCACACCCTGACCCTGCACGCGCAGGATGCGTTGGGCGGCGAGCGCTCGCTCGACGCCGCGATTGAGGTGGCCGCGCTGCCGCCGGTGATCCGCATCGAAGGGCTGGACGAAGGCGCGTTCCTCAGCGACGGCACGCTCTCGATCGCGATCACGCCCGAACAGACACAGCAGCCCCTCGACCGCGTCACGATCGCCATCGACGGGCAGACGGCCGCCGAGCTGACCGGGCCGCCCTTCGAAGCGACCATCGACCTGCTGCCGTTCGGTCCGGGCGACCACAGGCTGGATGTCGAGGTGGAGTCCGGCGGCGAGACGGCGACGTTCACGCGCGGGTTCGTGCTCGATCCGCAGTTGTTCGTGACGCCCACCCCCACGCCGACCAACACGCCCACGCCCACCAATACGCCGACACCGACCAATACGCCGACCAACACGCCGACCTTCACGCCCACGCCGACGCCGACCGACACGCCGACCTTCACGCCCACGGCGACCGACACGCCCGCGCCGACCAATACACCCACGCCGCTGCCGACCGATACGCCGGACGTGACCGGCACCGTGATCGCGCTGGCGCTGGCGCAAACGGCGACCGCCGAGAGCTGGACCGACACGCCCGCGCCGACCAATACCCCGGCACCCACGCGCACCCCGGCGCCGACCAATACGCCGCGTCCTACTGACACGCCCGCGCCAACCAATACGCCGCGCCCTACCGACACGCCGGAGCCGACGGACACCGCGTCGCCGGAGCCAACCGACACGCCGACGCCCGCGCCAACCAATACGCCGGTGCCAACTGACACACCGTCGCCGGAGCCGACGGACACACCGTCGCCGGAACCCACCGACACGCCGACGCCGAGCCTGACGCCAACAGCAACCGATACGCCGCTGCCCACCCACACGCCGACGAATACCGTGACGCCGACCGACACGCCGTCGCCCACACCCACCGACACCGTGACGCCCAGCCCGACGCCGGACCTGACCTCGACAGCGGCGATTGCCATGACGCAGACGGCCGAGAGCTGGACGGACACGCCGGTGCCCAGCGACACACCCGACGCGACCGCAACCGCGCTCCAGGTGGCGCAGATCATGACCTCGACCGCCGAGAGCTGGACCGCGACGCCGACCCGCACGCCGTCGCCAACGATCACGCCCTCGCCGACCGTGACGGATACCCCGGCGCCGACCGATACCCCCGCGCCCAGCGACACGCCGACGCCGGCGCCCACCGATACCCCGGCACCGACCGACACGCCGACGCTGACGCCGACCAACACCCCCGGCCCGACCAGCACGCCGCGTCCCACCGCCACCGCGACCCCCATCCCGGAGATCGTTGAGGTGGGCGCAGACGAGGGCGGCCTGGGCACGACGCAGATCGCGCTGCTGTGCGGCGGGGTGGCGATCCTGCTGGCGCTGCTGGTGCTGGTGCTGTCGCGTGTGGCCGGGCGCGGCGCGAGGAGCTAAGGGCAACGAGAAGCAGCTCAAGGCAGCGGAGAAGCAGCCAAGAGCAAGCGCAACATGCAACCGGGGCGATCCGATGAGGGATCGCCCCGGCGGTGTTCTATGGAGGGATCGAGCTTGCTCGACCCGCTGCCTGATAATTCATCCGCGATCTACGTGTGCCGGGCGGAGCAAGCTCCGCCCCCACCGCGCGCGCCGACCCCGGCTGCTCTGTCGCCGCCTCACCGCTGCTTTTCGCTGCTCTTGGCCGCCGTTTGCTGCTCTTGGCTGCTGTTAGCTACTGCTACTGCCCGCCACCCGCTCCGCGATCAGCTCCACGACGTCCTTGATCGCCGGGCCGCCCTGCCCCGCGCGCTCGCCCTGCGCGTCGGTGAACATCCGCATGCAGAACGGGCAGCCGACCGCCAGCGTCTGCGCGCCGGTGGCCTGTGCCTCGGCATAGCGCGTGAGGTTCACCCGCGCCGCGCCGTGCTCCTCTTCCTTCCAGAACTGCGCGCCCCCTGCCCCGCAGCAGAACGAGTTGTTCCGCGTCCGGGCCATCTCCTGAACAGGCGCGCCGGTCATCTGCTCGATCAGCGTGCGCGGCGGCTCGTAGATCCCGTTGTGGCGGCCCAGGTAGCACGGGTCGTGGAAGGTGACGCGCTCGCCGGTTTTGCCGGGCGACAGCGCCAGCCGCCCGCCGGCGATCAGCTCGGTCAGGTATTCGGTGTGGTGGATCACCTGGTACTGGCCGCCGTACTGCGGGTATTCCTTGCCGAGCGTGTGCAGGCAGTGCGGGCACGTCACCAGGATGCGCGGCGGTTTGACCGCGTTGAGCGTCTCGATGTTGGCGCGCGCCAGCTCGTAGAACAGGTACTCGTTGCCCGCGCGCCGCGCCGAATCGCCGGTGCAGCGCTCGCGCTCGCCCAGCACAGCGAACCGGACCCCCGCCGCCCGCAAAACCTGCACCAGCGCCCGCGCCGTCTGCTGGGCACGCGGCTCCAGGCTGGCCGCGCAGCCGACCCAGTACAAAATCTCGAAGTCGTCCACCTCGTCCACGGTGGGCACGTCCAGCCCCTCGGCCCACGCCATGCGGCTGTCGGACATCTGCCAGGGGTTGCCGCTGTTCTCCATCCCGCGGAAGGCACCCTGTAGCTCGGCGGGGAACGCGCTTTCCATCAGCACCTGGTCGCGGCGGATGTCGAGAATATCGAACATCGGCTCGTTGCCGACCGGGCAGATCTCCACGCAGGCGCCGCATGCCGTGCACGCCCACACCGCCGAGGGCGTGATGGCGAACTCGATCAGCGGGCGCGGGGACTCGGCGCCAGAGGCGAAGGCGGGCATCATCCCGCGCAGTTCGTAGCGCTTGTTGACTTCCAGCGCGGCGGGCGACAGCTCCTTGCCTGTAACATAAGCCGGGCAGACATCCTGGCAGCGGTTGCACATGATGCAGGCGAACGCGTCGAACAGGTGCGTCTGCTGCAAATGCTCCAGCCGCGCCGCGCCGAACTGCTCGCGCTCCTCATCCTCGAAGTCGATCGGGTCCAGCGCGCCGAGTGCCCGCCGCTCCGGGCGTGAGAAGTAGTTGAGCGGCCCCATCAGCAGATGGATGTGCTTGCTGTAGGGGAAGTACGGGATGAAAGCCAGGATCGTGCCCAGCGCCAGCCACCAGGTGATGTGCATCCAGGCGTTGAGCGTGCTGAAGCTCAGGCCGTCCCACAGCCGCGCCACCAGCCCCGCCGCCGGCTGCCAGGGATCCCCGGCGCGCTCCGCGATCCAGAACGAGCGGCCCAGAAAGCGCGAGCCGACGTGCACCAGGATGAACGTCCCGACGATCAGCGAATCGAGGCGGATGCCCGGCGCGGCGCGCTCGTGCAGGCGCACGTTGTCGCGGAAGGTCAGCGCCGGCGCGCGGGCCAGGAAGCGCCGCGCCAGGAAGTAGATCATCCCCGCCAGCGTCAGCACGCTCAGCACGTCGCCGATGAAGCGGTAGACGCCGCCGACCGGTCCGGCGCCGAGGAAGTGCACGTCGAAGAAGCCTTCGATCAGGTCACCCAGGTTGATCAGGACGTAATAGAGGAAGCCCCAGACGATAAACAGGTGCATCACGCTGGTGGCGGGGCGGGCGCGCAAGACGGTGCGCTGCGTGATCGCCACCTCGACCGCGCGGAAGGCGCGCCGGGGCAGATCGTCCAGGGGCAGCCGCCCTTCGCCGCGCCGGATCGCGCCGATCATCCAGCGGAAGGTCTGCTGCGCCAGGCCCAGCGTCACGATCACCAGCAAAAAGAAGAGGGCTTTTTCGAAGGCAGAAAGCATAGGGCATATTCCTTCAAAACTCTGCGAACAGCAAAAGATAGCTTAGAGCACAGCTAAAGACAGCGAGAAACGGCGAAAGTCAGTTCTACAGACCAAAGATAGCAAAAACCCGGCCGGGTGCGCGCGGGCGCAGCGAGCCGCGCTCCTCACCGCCCGGCGGGATCGACCAGGTCGTCCAGAAGATCGCGGCGCAGGCGCCCCGCCAGGTAGGTCTGCAGCCAGGTCGTCAGGTGATGCACGATCTCCTGCGGCACGCTCATCGCCAGAAGCTGCGCCTGCTCCGCCAGCGTCAGGCAGCCGCAAAGCTGATCTTCCAGCGTCGGCTCCTGCAGCACGGACTCCACATAGCGGTGCAGCACACCCTCGGGCATCATGTCGAGGATCTCCGGGATGGCGTTGCGCTCGTCGTGGATCAGGCTGTGCGCCACCTGGAGCAGCGCCGAGACCAGCGTTGGGGCGTTGATCACCATCGAGATCGGCAGCGGCTGCTCGACCAGCAGCGACATGTCGGCCAGCAGATCGAGCAGGTCCTCGATGTCCATCACCGACTGCGCCAGCAGCCGCACCGGGACAAGCGCCTCGTCCGGCTCCAGGGTGAGCGTCTCGCCGCTGGCGGGCAGCGTGATATTGACCAGCGTCACAAACTCCTCGGCCCAGGCCATCAACTGGCCGATATCGTTCAGATCGACCTCATAGCGATCCTGGTCCTCGGCTTCGAGGTCCTGGGGGCCGGCCATCTCGAACGGCTCGTCGATCTCGCCCGCGTCGTAGCCGGGCCGCCGGTCGCGCAGCACGATCGCCGGCCAGCGATCGGGGGCGCGCTCGCGCAGGCGCAGCAAATAGTCGAACAGCAGGTCGACCGGGAAGCCGCTGCCGAATACGACGAACTCGTACACCGAGGCCGGATTGAGCCAGGCCCACCAGTTGACGTCGCGCCGGGGTGCCACCTCGACCGCCGCCCGCCCGACCAGCGTCGCACCCAGGCGCTGCACGGCCTTGACCTGCCAGGCCCAGACATTCCAGTCCAGCACGTCGTCCCACAGGCGCTCGGACGGCACGGTGTCATCGAGCGAGATGACGCCGTGCTCCGGCGAGAGGACGAGAATATGCGCGAACTGCTGGTCCTGGGCGTCGATGCACGCCTGTTGGAAGGCGTCGCCGCCGTAGAAATCGCGCGGGAGCAGCGGCTGCGATCCAAAGGTTTCGCTGGCCACGATCAGCGCGATCGACTGCCGCTCGACCTGCGCGCGCCGCTCGAAGAGGAAGGCGGCTTCGGGCGCGATGGTCAGGCGATAGGTGTGCCAGCGGTTGCGCCCCTTGCCGCGCGTGATGGTGCCGTCCGGCTGGCGAAAGCTGGCGGTGTAGGTCGCGCGGGACGGCTGCGCCCAGGCGGTGTCCAGCACGTCATCGGGCGACACGCCGATGCGCGCCGTGTGCCCCTCATCCCACCAGATGCGTCCGTCCGCGTCGAAGCGCAGGCCGCGCAGCCCCAGGCTGTAGATCACCAGCGCCAGCCACACCCGCTGGGCGATCAACTGCTTGCTCTCGTGCGAGCGCGTCTTTTCCACCAGCCAGCGGACCTGCTCTTTGTCGGCGGGGGTGGCTTCGGTGGTCTGCTTGAGCCACGCCCGCGCCGCCTGCTGCAGCGCGGTCACCACGGCGCCACGCTCTGGCTCCGGACAGCCGGGATCGATCAGCTCGACCGCCAGCCACCCGGCGCCGAGCAATGCCCGCGCGCGATCGTCGGGCTGGTCGCGCACCGGCTCCTGAGCGCCGACAACGTGCACCAGCTCGTCTTCGCTCACCGTGATCGGGCGCGCAGCAGCGGGTAGCGTGTGGTCGGCAAACAGCGCATCAAGTACGGTCTGGTTCATCCTTCTCAAGCTTTCTGGGGCCGCGGCTCTGGGGGAAACGGCGCCCCGCGAGGAGCACCGGCGGCGCGAGCGCAGCGGACTTCGGTAGCCGCAGAATCGATTTGCTCAGAAGTGTACACGATCTGCCTCTTGACGCAATGCGCGTCACGCCGCGACTGCCCCGCGCCGGGTTTGCTAGAATCTGCACAGGCGACGCGCCACGCTGCCGGCACTCGCGCCAGGAGGTCGCCATGAACAACCTGTTCGACCGCGCCACACTTGAGGAACGTTTCGACCGGCTGGACCGGGCCATCACCGGCTGGATGGCGCGCTATGGGCTGGTGATCCTGCGCATCGGGCTGGGAATCGTCTTTTTCTGGTTCGGGGCGCTCAAGCTGGTGCCGGGCCTCAGCCCGGCCGAGGATCTCGTCCGCGCGACCGTCTATTTCATCGATCCGGATATCTTCCTGCCCGTGCTGGCGGTGTGGGAGATGGCGATCGGGCTGGGGCTGATCGCGGGCAAGTTTATGCGCCTGACGCTGCTGCTGTTGTTCCTGCAAATGCCCGGCACGGCGCTGCCGCTGGTCCTCAAGCCGGACGCCGTGTGGACGACCTTCCCCTTTGGGCTGACGCTCGAGGGGCAGTACATCGTCAAGAACCTGGTGCTGATCGGCGCCGGGCTGGTGCTGGGCGGGACGGTGCGCGGCGGGCGCATCGAGCCAGAGCCGGACGCGAAGGGGGATTAATCCCCTCACCCCAAACCCCTCTCCCTCTGCGATTGCGTCGCGGGGAGAGGGGCTTTTTTTGTGTTGCGCGCTCCCCTTCTCCCCGCACGCGAGGGAGAAGGGGCCGGGGGACGAGGGGCAAAATCCACATCATCCCTAGAACCAATTCGCGATTTAGGTTAAACTAAAGATACCGGATGCGGAGTTCCACATCACCCTTCAGGAGTATTCGTGAGCGATCGGCCGGCACCGCGCGAAACCTATAGCGAGGCGATCGAAGACTTCCTCAAGGCGATCTACCTGCTGCAACAGGAGCACGAGCGCGTCCAGACCTCGACGCTGGCCGAGGCGCTGGCGATCACCGCTCCCTCGACCACCGAAATGGCGAAGAAGCTGGCGCGCGCCAAGCTGGTGTCGCACGAGCCATATCGCGGCATGCGCCTGACCGCCGCCGGCGAGCGCATCGCCCTGGAGATCGTGCGCAATCACCGCCTGATCGAACTGTTCCTGGTCGAGGCGCTGGGCTACAGTTGGGACGAGGTCCACGAAGAAGCCGAGCGGCTGGAGCACGCCATTTCGGACCGGTTGGCGGAGCGCATCGCCGAGTACCTGGGCGATCCGCACTTCGACCCGCACGGCGACCCGATCCCCACCGCCGAGGGGGACGTGCGCGAGCTGGAACTGACGCCGCTCTCCGAGTGGCCCCTGCACACCCCCGGCGTGGTGACGCGCCTGCTGAATCAGGCGCCCGATATGCTGCGGTATCTGAGCGAGAAGGGGTTGACGATCGGGGCCGAGGTTGAGATCGTCGCGCGCGATCCGTTCGAGGGGCCGCTGACGCTGCGCACCGCCGGCGGCAAGCAGGTCATCAACCCGAACGTGGCCCGCTATGTGCTGCTGGCCGAGAAGGATGAAGCGCAGCAGCGGTAGCCGCCGGGAACGGCGAAACCCCATCAACCGGCCAGGTCCAACAAAACCGGCGACGGCTTACAGGCGCGCGGGTGGCAGGCTGGCGACCCGCGCGCTGCTTTTGCGCGCTGACGCATGTCGCGGTTCCCGGCTGCCTTTGACTACAATCTGAAATAACCGCACGCATTGAGTAGAGGAGAAGCCAGCCATGTCCCAGGTCGCTAAAGTGATCGAGCTTGTCGGCTCGTCCCCTAATTCCTGGCAGGACGCGGTCGAGGTGGCAGTGCGCGAAGCGTCCAAAACGATCCGGCACATCTCCGGCGTGGAAGTCACCAACATGACGGCGGAAGTCCAAGGCGATCGCATCACCAACTGGCGCGCGACTGTCAAGGTCGTCTTCGCCATTGAGAGCGAGCGGCCCTCATCCTAGGGTAAGACGCCTCTCTGCGGAGAAGCGAACGCGGAGACCGGTGACGGGGCCGGGCGGCGCAGAGGAACGCCCGCGCCAATCGTAGGGCCGGGCAAGCCCGGCCCGTGTATCCCCCCCTCATCCCCGGCCCCTTCTCCCTCGCGTGGAGAAAAAAGGGCGCGTGTTCCAGAAAATAAAAGCCCCTCTCCCCGCGACGCAGTCGCAGAGGGAGAGGGGTTTGGGGTGAGGGGCAAAACCTAGCCACCCCCGCCCACACCCTCGATGATCCCGCCCTCGGTCATGGCGCGGGCGTCGAGCGCGCGGCGTGCGTCCGCCTCGCTCATGTACCCCAGCTCGACGACCACATCCAGGATTGAGCGGTTCTCGGCCATCGCCTTCTTGGCGACTTCCGCGCCCTTCTGATAGCCGATGATCGGGTTCAGCGCGGTGACCAGGATCGCGTTCTTGGCCAGCCAGCCCTCGGCCTTCTCGCGGTTGGCGGTCACACCCACGACGCACTTGTCGGTGAAGGCGTTGACCGCGCCGATGGTGACGTGCATCATCTCGAACAGGTTGTGCGCGATGATCGGCATCATCACGTTCAGCTCAAGCTGGCCCGCCTGCCCCGCCAGCATCACGGTCAGGTCGTTGCCCATGACATGGAACATGGCCATGTTGAGCATCTCAGCCAGCACGGGGTTGACCTTGCCGGGCATGATGCTGGAACCGGGCTGCACCGCCGGCAGGCGGATCTCGTCCAGGCCGGTCGCGGGGCCGCTGCTCAGCAGGCGAAAGTCGTTGGCGATGCGCGTCAGGTCTTGCGCCAGCGTGCGCATCGCGCCGGAGAAGAAGACCGCGTCCTGCATGGACTGCATCGACTCGAACAGGTCGTCGCTCTCGTACAGCACGAATCCGGTCAGCCGCGCAAGCGTCTGGACCATGCGGCGGTGGTATTCGGGGTGCGCGTTGAGGCCGGTCCCGGTCGCCGTCCCGCCGATGCCCAGCCGGCGCAGCCCATCCGCTGCCAGCGTGATCTTCTCGATGTTGCGCTCGACCGCCTTGGCATAGGCGCCGAACTCCTGCCCCAGCCGCACCGGAACCGCGTCTTGTAGATGGGTGCGGCCGCTTTTCACCACGTCGTCGAACTCGCGCGCCTTGTCGGCCAGCGCCTCTGCCAGATGGCGCAGCGCGCCCAGCAGCTCGTCCAGCCGCCACAGCACCCCCAGCCGGATCGCCGTGGGGATCGTGTCGTTGGTGGACTGCGCCATGTTGACGTGGTCGTTGGGGTGCACCGGCTTGTCAGGGTCGGTGATGGCGAAGCCGAGCAGTTGGTTGGCGCGGTTGGCGATCACCTCGTTGGTGTTCATGTTGTGGCTGGTGCCCGCCCCGGCCTGGAACGGATCGACCACGAAATGCTCGTGCCACTGCCCGGCCAGGATCTCGTCCGCCGCGTCCATGATCGCCTGGGCGATCTGCGCGCCGGTGATGGTGCGGCCCTCCACCGTTTTGTCCGCAAACAGCCCCAGGTCGCGGTTGACCTCGGCGGCGGCACGCTTGATCATCGTCTGCGCCCAGATGAAGGCGGGGTACGGCTTCATACCGCTGACCGGGAAGTTCTGCACGGCGCGCTGCGCCTGCGCGCCCCACAGCGCGTCGCTGGGGACCTGCATCTCGCCTAAAGAGTCTTTTTCAATGCGATAGGTGGTCATGGGGAGTTGGTTAATCCTTTCTGAAAGTCACACGCGAATAGCAGTTTGCCGGCGGGAAGGGCCTGGCGTCTCGCCGCCCCCCTGCCCCGTTTCCCCTCACCGCGTGCGGTGAGGGGCCGAAGGTAACGCCGTCTCAGGGTGCCTGTCAGGGTGTTTATGACTACACGAAGTCACTCCCGCAGGCGGCGCACCGGAATCCCGCACAAAAACCGGAACGGCATGTCGCCCGTGTTTTCGTAGGTGTGTTCCATCCCGCCCGGCACAAAGATCACATCCCCGGCGCGGACCGCCCGCCACCCGCCGTTGATCCACACCCGACCCTGGCCTTCGACCACGAAGTTCTCGTGCTCGTAGGGGTGGCTGTGGCGCGGCGTGTGCCCGCCGGGCGCGATCTCGATCATCCGCAGCGCGTAGACCGGCGCGCCGTCGTGCTCGTCGTCGATCAGCCAGCGGATGGTCGTCCCCGGCGCCTGGGGGCCGAAGACCTGCGCCGGAA
The DNA here is from genome assembly GCA_020724465.1 of Thermoflexus sp. GTDB lineage: Bacteria > Chloroflexota > Anaerolineae > Aggregatilineales > Aggregatilineaceae > DYGX01. The sequence goes on along the minus strand of DYGX01000020.1, from coordinate 43,790 downwards.
CCTCGCTGTAGTGGACAACCTTGCCCTGGATTGCCTCATCATCCGCCATGTGGTCTGCTCCTGTCTCGCACGGCCTGCTTGAGGGCGATTATACGCCGTCCGGCGCATCCCGTCAGCCGCCGGGCGGATCGCCCTGGCGCGTGTAGCGCACGCGGACCGGCTGCCCGGCCATGCCGGACAGCACGCGCTCGATCACCGGGCCAAGACGCGTCTCCAGCCAGTCGCGCGCGGCGCTGCTGCGCGCCTGCACGGTCAGCACGCCGCCGTCGAAGGCGACGGCCCGCGTCCCCTCGACCCAGCTCTGGTACGTCACCTGGTTGAGCTGCAGGCTGAGCTGCCCCAGCGTCGCCCGCCACATATCGGCCACGGTCAGCAAGCCGCCGCCCGGACGCTGGTCCAGCCCGGACGAAGGCGGGTCCGGCGCGGGAGCCGCTTCCGCGCGCGGCTTGGCGGGCGGGACGGCAGGGGGCGCGGGATCGTCCGGCGCCAGGTCATCCAGCCCAAAGGGCAGCGCCCGGTTATCCCTGGGCGCCAGCGTCAGCCACGCCCCGCGACCTTCGTCCAGCCAGCCGGAGAGCGGCATCGCCGCCAGCCGGCGCCACTCGTCCCACCGCTCGACGGGCGGCTGCGCGGGATCCGCGCTCCACCGCTGCGCCAGCCAGCTCAGGTAGCGCGGCGGTTCCTGAACCGTGCGGTCGACGCTCACCGCCAGGATCAGCGCCACCAGGTCACGCGGGTGCAGCGTCCCGCGCTGGACCAGCGTCCAGGCGGGGGTGTGCGGTCGGACCGGCTCGGACCAGCTCTGTTCCAGCCAGACGCGTGCTGGCGCCGCGGCATAGAGTGGGGTCGCGGGGGCGACGCGATAGGTCCGCCGCAACCAATCGCGCAGAATTTCTTTGTGCTCTGCCTGGACCGCAGCAGCAGGCATGTCCGGCGGCGGCGCGGGCTGAGGCTTGCTGCTGGCTTCAGTGGCTTGGGGTGAATTGGGGGCTGGAGAGTTGGACTCCGATTCTCTGTGCGCGGGCGTGGCGGACCCCTGTGTTTCAATGTGGCGGACCCCCCCGGATCCGGTGTGTTCGGATGTGGCGGACGTGGCGAGATCCGGTGTGTGCGTTTGTGGCGGACCGGGATCGAGCCGGTGTGTCTCAATGTGGCGGACCCCCTCGGAACCGGTGTGTTTCAATGTGGCGGACCCCGGCGGGATGCCATCCGCCGGCCAGTCGCGCAGCAGCTCGGCGTAGCGGGCGCGGTCTTCCGGCGCGATCGGGATCTCCAGCGCCACGCGGAAGCAGCGCGCCACCCACTGCGGGTGAGCCGGGTCGCGCCCCTTGCGCGCCTCGATCTGGGTGAAGAAGTCGCTCAACGCCCAGCCGTCGGAGTGCGGCCTGGCCTGCTCGACGTTGCGCCGCCACCACTCGCGCGGGCGGCCCAGCAAGGTCAGCAGCGTGTCGAGCGCGGGCACCCAGCAGGTATCGCGCTGGATGCCTTCGTCCGGCCGGTCGTAGACGTTGCCACGCAGCCACAGGTAGGCCCAGGCCAGGTCGTGCCCCAGGCGGGACCACCAGCGCCGCCGGAAATACTGCGGGACGATCACCTTGCTGGTGCGGCCGTCGTCGCGGCCCAGCGTGATATGGCGGTGCAGCGCCTCGGCGAGCTGGTTGAAGGCGGTCTGAGAGTCGGCGTCTTGCGGGTTCCAGCCAGGGAAGGCGCGCAGCAGCACGTCGCGGGCCGTAATCGCCGCGGGCGGGGCGAAGGCCGGGTGATCGGCGCCGGGCTGCTCGGCCCACAGGGCGCGCGGTTCCAGGCCAATCGCGCGGGCGGCGGCCTGGAGCGGGTTATCGGCCAGGGTGGGCAGCAGCGCCAGCAGGCGCGCGGCGTCGCCGGGGGCGAGCGGGTCGTCCATGCGCACGGCGTAGCGGTTAGCCTGCTGCCAGATCTTGCCCTCGGCGTCGCGCGCTTTCTGGCCGGAGATGGCGCGCACGAACGCGCCGATCCAGGGGTGCTCCAGGCAGGTGTAGAGGTGGCGGCGGGACATGCTGGCTTCGCGGGCCAGCGCCGCGCCGCTGATGGTGATGGCCTCGCCCTGGCAGCGGTAGTCGAGCTGGCGCAGCGTGTTGACCAGCGCCGCGGGCGCGGGGCCGAGCACAGGCAGCCAGCGCTCCAGGAAATAGCGCGGGACGCCCATCACCACATCGTCACGAACCAGGGCCGCGTAGGGGGTTGAGTATTCCGATGTCAGCGCCAAGACCGGAGGCGTTGTAGCCGGGCTTGTAGCGGACATGGTCGCTCCTCAAGGGTGGAGCGCCGCGAAGCTCGGGCCGGAGGGGGCGCGTTGACAGGGGGATCGATCCAAGCTAGAATGAAGCTGTGGGTTTGCATTTTGCTGGCACTGTGCTGATCAGGCGAAAAACAGCGAGAAGCCGACAAAATGCTACGGATCGAGCGGCTGTCGTAGGGTTCCCCTTCGATGGCCTCTCTTCTTTTCTGGCGGTTGCACGCTTTCGTCCTCACGGCTGCAACCGCTGGGCGCGTCCTCAAACAAAGCGCAGATCAGTGTGTTAAAGTTGGCATATCTGGCACCGGCTGCGAAAAATTGGTGCAAAATCCGCAGCAGGGTGTATACTGATGAGTAACTTGGTGAACCGTCTCGGCACCAGGTGTTCTCATCCGGGCCTGTCACGCGCAATACAATTGCGATGGTATCACTGTTTTTCAACGAAGTCAATCGGCGCGGTGCAAAAATAGGCCGCTTTTGCACAAAATTAGTGGTTAGCGTTCACCGCTAGCGGCTAATTTGCACAATGCGATGATAAAAATGAACATTTTCGCCCGTCTGGTGGCCGGATCGGCCCCCGCATGTGCCAGGATCGCGCGCGGTAGTGCCCCGCCGGCGACTTGTGCTATAGTCGGGGCAACCCTGGAGGCGCCCGCATGACCGTGAAACTGAAGCCCAGAATCGTCACCCCGTCGTATGCGCCGGACCCGTCGGTGACTCAGCGCCGGCTGGAAGACCTGCAGCGCATGTTTGGGATGTACACCTATCCCTTTTCCATGTCGCCCAATCCCGACTACCTCTACGTGGCCGGCGTAACCGCCCGCACGCTGGCGAAGACCACCTTTGCCATCGACCAGCGCCAGGGCCTCAGCGTCATCATCGGCGATTACGGCACCGGCAAGACGATGCTCGCCCGCTATCTCTACAATTCCTACACCGCCGGGGACGTGCGCGAGCCGTCGGTCGTGGCCTACATCCCGGATCCGCCGCATCCCGGCACGCGCGAGCTGCTGCGGCGCATCATTCAAGAGCTGGGCGGCAAGACCAGCAAGCGCACCAACGACGGCCTGATGGAAGACCTGCGCGCGATGGTGCTGGACATCTTCGCCGCCGGGCAGAACTGCATCGTGATGATCGACGAGGCGCAAACGCTGGTCCGCCGCCAGCTTGACCTCATTCGCGAGCTGTTCAACTTCAACGCGGGCGGGCTGGTGCCCATTCAGGTGGTGCTGATCGGCAAGGAAGACTTGCGGCTGTCGCTGCACAACGCGCCGGATCTCAACGACCGCGTGGCGGCGCGCTCGACGCTGGAGCCGTTCACCCCCGCCGAGACCGCCGAGCTGATCAACTTCCGCCTGAACCGCGCCGGCTGCAAGCTGCCGCTGTTCAACCCGGACGCGATCGACCTGTTGTATGATCTGTCGAAGGGCTACCCGCGCAAGGCGATCAAGCTGGCCGGGGCGGCGCTGTGGTACATCGTCGAGTTTGGGCTGGAGCGGGTGACCGCCAGCGCGCTGGACGCCGCCCGCCTGCGCGACGAGATTGAATAGCGCGCCGCGCCCCCGCCGGGGTGTGCTGCCGCACCGGCGCCGGGCGCGGGCCGACAGGCTGATGGGAGTAGAGGGCTTGACGGAGCACGACGGGAGTTTCCGCCGCCTGGTCCAGACGGTGCGCGAGCGCCGCCCGGTCTCGACCGGACGGCCGGGGCGTCCGCCCAAGAATCGCGTGGCGACGACCGGTCATTTCGCCAGCTACCTGCACGCGCAGATGAAAGCCCTGGCCCAGGCGCGCAGCGAAGAAAGCGGCCATCTGGTCAGCGTCTCGGACCTCTACAACGAGGCGGCGACGCTGATGATCACGGATCTGCACGCGCTGCTGGGCGACGACGTGCGCCTGCCCGCCGGGGCCGTGTCGCTGACCGGCGTGCTGGGCCTGCGCGAGCTGGTCGACCGGCCGGTGCGCACCCCGCTGCGCGACCTGCCGCTGCAGACCGGCGACCAGCAGCGCACCACGCTGTATTTCGACCGTCCGGTGTGGGAAGCCCTGGTCGAGGTCAGCATGCGCTTCGGCTTGCAGATGCGACGCTCGATTCACGTCCACCGGCTGATCGAGCTGTCGGCGGCCTGGTTTGTAGCCGGTTTGCAGACAGTGAACTGCTAATAGCGGATTCTGATGTTTACGCATCATAAATTCGTCGCATCCCCCTACCCTGCCCCCATATGCGGCGCTGTGGCGCGGCGGATCCCCTGTCTGTGGGGGTGGGCGCGGGGCGTGCTGGCCGACCAACACCCTGAGGAGCCGGAGCGATGCGCAGCATCTGCCTGACGAATAACAAGGGCGGCGTGGGCAAGACCACCACCGCCGTCAGCCTGGCGCACGGGCTGGTGATCCTGCTGCGGCACAATCAGATGCCGCACCGCGTACTGCTGATCGACACCGACTCGCAGGCGCACGCCACCATGCTGACCACCGGGCGCCGCGATTGGGATCGCTCCGAGAGCCTGGGCGAGGTGCTGCTTTCCAAACCGGCGCAGGCCGGGGCCGTCTTGCAGCGCCTGATCGTGCCCTCGCTGTGGGACGAAGATCTGCACGTGCTGCCCGGCTCGCCGACGCTGGACGGGGTCAACATGCGGCTGGCGGAAGATCACGGCTTTGCGGTGCGCCTGCGCCACGCCCTGCGCGCCGTCGCCGACCAGTACGACTGGGTGGTGATCGACACCATGCCCTCGTTCTCGCGCCTGACGACGATGGCGATGGTGGCCGCGACCGACATTGTGATCCCCGTCGAGATGCGCTTTTTGGAGACGGTCGGCCTGCAGGCCATCGTCGAGAAGATCAGCGAGGTGCAGCAGACCTGGGAGACGGCGCTGCGCCTGACGGGGATCCTGCCGGTCAAGTACGATCAGCGCATCACCCTGGAGCGCGAGAATCTGGACCTCTACGGACGCCACGCCTTTTACGGGCCGCGCCTGTTCCGCACGCCGATCCCCGCCAACGTGGCGGTGTCCTACGCGCACGACGCGTGCGAGTCGATCTTCCTCTACGACGACCGGTCGAGCGCCGCGCGCGCCTATATGGCCTTCGTCAAGGAACTGCTCGAACGTATCTACAAGCCGACGGGAGCGAGCTAGTATGGCCAAACGACAGTCGCGGGGCACGCGCGCCCTGCTGGAAGAGATGGGCGCCCTGGGCGGGCTGGATGACCTCACTCCGTCCCTTCAAGGCAGCGGCGCGAAGGTCATCAGCATTGTGCTGGATCGCATCCGTCCAGACCCGGCCCAGCCGCGCCGGGTGCTGCCTGAGGTCATCCGGCAGGACTTTCTGGCCGGGCTGATCAACGCCCGGCAGGCGCTCGAACGATGGGAAGCGCTGGTCGCCGAGGAAGCCTCGCGCCTGGGCCGCCCGCGTCCGGACTGGCGCGCGCTGCTCGACCGCAAGCCCGACGACCGGGGCGAGGACATCGCCGTCGATCCGCCCGGCCAGCCCGGCCCCGAAGAAGACGCCCTGCGCGCCATCGTCGCCACCGCCGCCACCATCCGGCACGGCGGGCAGGTCAGCCCGATCACGGTCTGCGAGGTGGACGGCGGCAGCTATTACCGCATCGAGACCGGCGAGCGGCGCTACTGGGCGCATCACTGGCTCAACACCTGGCTGGGCGATGGCTACGACCAGATTCAGTGCATCGTGGTTGAGCAGGCCAGCCCCTGGCGCCAGGCGGCGGAGAACACCAGCCGCGAGGGGCTGTCTGCCATGGCGCTCGCCCGCCAGCTTGCCACCCTGCTGCTCGACCTGTACGGGATCCATCCCCCGCACGACGGCCCCGTGCCCAACGACTGGTACCGCCAGGCGCTCGACTACCGCGTGCCGCGCGGCGAGGGCGCCAACCTGCGCGCCGCCCTGGGCGGGATCGAACGCGCCCAGTTCAGCCGCATCCAGGCGCTGCTGCGCCTGCCGGACGCCGTCTGGGACCTGGCCGACCGCTACCGCCTGGAAGAAAAACGTCTGCGCCCGGTCCTCAAGCTGCACGACGAGACGCTCCAGCTCCAACTGGTGCGCCTGATGGTCGAGAAGGACCTGACCGCCGAGAAGGTCGAGAAGCTGGTCGAGTCGGGCAATGTCGAGCGGGTGCTGCGCGGCGATCTGCCCGCGCGCAGCGAGGACTTCGGCGAGACGCCGTCGGAGCGCGTGGCGAACCGCTGGCCGTCGCTGGCCAGCCAGTTCTCGCAGGCCAATCTGGAGCTGGTGGCGGATCAGTGGCTCAAGCGCCAGAAGCCGGAAGCCATCCGCCAGCAGGTCGCCGTGCTGCGCCGCCTGCTCGATCTGGTCGAGCGCGAGATCGAGCAGAAGGCGGCGCGGGACAGCTAGCAGCGGCGAGAAGTAGCAAAGAGCAGCTAAGAACAGCTAAGAACAGCTAAGAACAGCTAAGAACAGCTAAGAACAGCAAGGAACAGCTAAAGGCAGCGGCCAGGCGCGGGACGTCCCCATCGCCTGGCCGTTTTGTCGGGCGCTATGTTGCCCCGGGGCAACATAACCCCGCCGCGCCGCCCTCAGCCGGTGATCAGCCCGCCGTGATAATGCAGCCGGTAGACCAGGTCGCCCGCCAGGAAGATGCGCTCCACGCCCAGGAAGGCGCGCACGTCGCCCTCGTTTTCGTCGGTATAGCGCAGGTCCCCGTCCACATGCTCGAACGCGCCCAGGAAGCGCCCTTCCTGGTAGAGCTGCGTCAGGCTGCGCATGATCATCTGCCCGATCTCAGGCGCGCTGATCCGCTCCGGCATGAGCAGCCGCCCGTAGTAGTTCATCCCCCACACCGGCACGCCCCGATAGTAGACCACTTCCTGGCCCAGGAAATCCGCCTCGCCGAAGTAACTGTCGTGGTAGACCCAATTGCCCTGGGCGAACTGCAGATCGTGCGAGCCGAGGCGGTACGGCAGCAGGCGCGGTCCGTCGCCCGCATAGGTCGCCGCCTTTGCCCGCACGATGAACTGCTCCATCTCCCGGATCTGCTCGTCCGTCATGCCTCTGTCTCCTCGCCTGTGCAAGGGGCTGTGTTGCCCCAGGGAAACATAGCCTGCCCGCGATCGTGTGACGATCGATCCCCCTACTCCATCACACCCCCGCGCGCCATGTGTGATCGCACGCGAGGGGGGCGGGGAAAAACGCCCAAAAATGCCGGGGTAGGGGGGTTTTTTGATGTCAGACGGCGGGCCGGATCACTCCCGATCGCCGCCGCGCAGCCAGCGCCACAGCCGCGCCAGCCAGCCGCGCACCCTGCCCTGACGCCGCCGGGGGAGCGCGTCGCGCTGCGGCACGGCGGCCGGGGGACCGGTGAGCCGCCGGACGGTCGGCGGTCGGCGGGCGGCGGGCGTGCTCGACGCCAGACGGGCCGGCGCGCTGTGCCGGTCAGCGGACAGCGGCGCGGTTGGGGCCGGCGCGCGCCCGCTCCGCAGGGGGGCCGGCGGCCCGGCCGGATGCGCGCGCCGCTGGTCGATCACATCCTGCAACATCAGGCGCAGATCGGCGGGCCGGGGCAGTGGCTTGCGGATCAGCGCGTCGGCTGCGGCCTGGGCGATCGCGGCGCGCTCTTCCTGCGGGGTCAGGTGATAGGCGGTCGTCAGCACGATCGCCATCTCGCGCAGCGTCGGGCTTTGGCGCAGCCGCTCGCCGATCTCCGGGCCGGTCGCGCCCGGCAGGCGGATGTCCAGCAGGGCCAGCTCGGGGATCCCAGAATCGCTCTGACCGCGATCGACCTCTTCGATCCACTGAATCGCGTCCGTGCCGCTGGTGAACGCGACGCCGTCCACGCCCCAGATCTCGAAGAGCATCAGCAGCGTGTCGTAGAGATCGGGTTCGTCCTCGACGACCATCCACGTAGGCATAAGCCGGTCTCCTGCCGTGCGCCTGTCCGGTGCGGGTTTATTGTATGCCCAAACGCCCGCCCGCGAAACTCCTCGCTACCCGGCGCGCCCGGTCAGCAGCCGCAGCCCGTTGAGCACGACGATCACCGTGCTGCCCTCGTGACCGATGACGCCCATCGGCAGCGGCAGGTCAATCAGGAAGGTCCCCATCACCAGCACCACGATCACGCCCAGCGCGAAAGCGATGTTCTGCCAGACCACCCGCCGCGCCCGCTGGCTGAGCCGGATGGCGTAGGGGATGGTCGGCAGGTCATCGCCCATCAGCACCACGTCGGCGGTCTCCAGCGCGACATCCGTCCCCGCCGCGCCCATCGCGATCCCGACCGTCGCCGCGGCCAGCGCCGGCGCGTCGTTGACGCCGTCGCCCACCATCGCCACCGGCCCCACCTCGCGCGCCAGTTCTTCTATGATGCGCGCCTTGTCCTCGGGCATCAGATCGGCGTAGACGTGGTCGATGCCCGCCTGCTGCCCGATGGCCTGCCCCACCCGCGCGTTGTCGCCGGTCAGCATCACCACGCGCTCGATCCCCATCGCGTGCAGGGACCGGACCAGCTCCGCGGCTTCCGGGCGAATCCGGTCTGCGACCGCGATCACGCCCAGCCAGCGCCCGCCGTGGCAGGCAAACAGGACCGTCTTGCCCTCGGCCTGGAGCCGGTCGTGCTCGGCCATGAGATCGGCCGGGGGGTGCTCGCCGCACGCCACGACGAACTCCAACCGACCGACGCGCGCCACTTCGCCCGCCAGCACGCCGCTTACCCCCTGCCCGGTCGCCGCCTCGAACCCCGCAACCGCTTCCAGCGCGATCCCCCGCGCCTCAGCCGCCTCGCGCACCGCCCGCGACAGGGGGTGCTCCGAGCGCCCTTCGACCGCCGCGGCAACGCGCAACAGCTCGTCTTCGCGGACGCCCGCAACCGGCACCAGATCGGTCACCGCCGGACGCCCGGCCGTCAGCGTGCCGGTTTTGTCGAAAGCGACCACCTTGATGGTGGACATCTGCTCCAGATGCGCCCCGCCCTTGAAGATCACCCCCCGGCGCGCGCCCGCCGCGATGGCGGACAGGAACGAGGCCGGGACCGAGATCACCAGCGCGCACGGCGAAGCCACCACCAGCAGCACCATCGACCGGTAGAAGCTGGCGTGGAAATCGTGCCCCAGCAGCAGCCAGGGGATCAGCAGCACCAGCGCCGACGCGCCGATCACCAGCAGCGCGTAATACTGCTCGAAGTCGTCCAGAAAACGCTGGGCGGGGGCCTTGCGGTGCTGCGCCTCTTCGACCATCTGGATGATGCGCGACAGGGTGGACTGCGAGGCGTGCTGCGTCACGCGCACATCGAGCGCGCCGTTCTGGTTGAGCGTCCCGGCGAAGACCTTGTCGCCCGGCACCTTCTCGACCGGCATCGACTCGCCGGTGATGGTCGCCTGGTCGACGCTGCTCTGGCCGCGCACCACCACCCCATCGACCGGGATACGCTCGCCGGGGCGGATCAGGACCGTTTCGCCCACCTCAATCGCGTTGATCGGCACGTTGACGACCTGATCGCCGCGCTGGACGTGCGCTTCTTCGGGATAGAGCGCGAACAGCGAGCGGATCGCGGCCCGGCTGCGGCCAATGGCGTAATCCTGCAGGACGTTGCTCAGCGAGAACAGAAACAGCAGGATCGCCCCATCGCGCCACTCGCCGACCAGCGCCGCGCCCACCGCGGCCAGGATCATCAGCAGGTCGATGTTGATCTCTCGCGCGCGCAGGCTCCTGACCCCGTCCTGCACGCCGAAGAACCCGCCCGCCAGGTAGGCGATCACGCCCAGCGCCGAGATCAGCTCGTCCGGCCAGCCCGCCGGCACCGCCACGAAGCTGAGCGCGACGGCGGCCAGCGTGACCACCACGAAGACCGGCTCGAGCGTCTTGCGCGCCAGCCACGCCGGGCGGCGCAGCGTGCTTTCCCGAGAAGCGAGTTTGGGGTAGGTTGTGTCGGTCATTCTCATCCTCATGCACAACTGCGATGTTCGATCCGCTCACTGCCCGGCAGCTACCGGCTCCGGCCTGCCACCGCCTCGAAGATGGCGAGATCGGCCGGGTCGAGCGCGGCCAGGGCGTCCCGCCCCAGCTTCGAGAAGATCCGGTGCGTGAACAGCTCCATCCACACGAACTGCCGGCTGATCTGGACCAGATTGCTGTTGGTGGTGACGGTCGCGGCGCCCGCCACGCCCTGCGCGCTGGCGATCAGCACCTCGCGCTCGTCGACGACCACCACCAGCGTATCTTCGAGCTTGTGAAGCTGGCTCTCGCGCGTCGGGTGATAGGCGACCTCGCCTACGTCCAGCGAGTTGGTGCCCGTCAGCAGCGCGCCGATCCGCACCCCGCGCGCCGCCGCGTCCTGGATGGCGCCGCGCAGCGCGTCCAGGTTCGGATCGGTCAGCACCAGCATCAGCTCGCTGCGGGCGCCGGCGATCATGTCGCGGGCGTAGCTCAGCGCGCGCTCACCGCTCTCAAAGGTCCACAGATATCCCTCGGTGCGGGCCGTGTAAAGCTGCTCCAGCCCCGGCCGCAGCGCCTCGATCCGGCGGCGGTGCTGGTCGGCAACGTGATCCAGCAGGGCGCGGGGCGGCATCGGGCGGTAGAGCGTGGCTTTCGGCTCCTCGGTCTTTAGCACCGCGCCGCGCGCGTCCAGCCGGCCCAGCGCCTCGTAGACCATCGAGCGCGGGATGCCGGCCTGCTTGCTGAGCTGGTAGCCGGTGGCGGGATAGTTCGCCAGCAGCGCCAGATAGACTTTGGCCTCGTATTCGGTGAAGCCGAGCGCACCAAGATCGGAGATCAGATCCATAGGTCACCTTCGTGCCGCTACACACAGCGCAACCCAACCAAAGCGTGTTCCGGGCTTTGCAGGGGGTCTGCCCCTCACCAAACCCCGCGCTCTCTGCGCCTGCGTCGCGCGCACAGGCGCAGCAAGGTTATCTAGAGCATAGTGCAGTGCCGGCTTGACAGCCAGCCACGACCGGCCTGTTTCTGGCTGCGGGAGCTGCTCGCTGGCGCGCCGTGTTTCTATAGTAGTTCAATTCTAGACTACTAACCCCCTATTGCCAAATTTTGATCCCAAATATTTCTAATTTTTACGAACACGAACCCACCCCGCCATTCTTATGTTACACCGTACCGTTGGTGCCCTATACCGCGCCGCCGATTTTGCGCTATACTTAGGGTGTGCTCGGTCCAGCGTGCCAGTGCCCCGGATGGCCTGGCGTCCCCGGCAGGGGATGGCGAAGCAGGTGCGAGTCCTGCGCTGACCCGCAACGGTAAGTGAGCGCCGCTCACAAGCCCGGTCGACCGCCTGGACCGATAGAGTTTCGACCTTCGCGGAGAGGGGTTGGAGCTATCCCCGGCGCGCGGAAGGCGCGCCCGGCGTCCATCCCCGGTCCTGTGGCCGGGCTTTTGATTCCTGGCAGCGAGCGACAGGCGCGACCAGCCGGCCACCGCTCGCGGCAGGCATTCCCCAGACCACCCCCGCGAAGACTGAGCGTCACACGGAAAGGACAGGCCATGCCGGAGCTTTGCCTTTGCCCATCGCCGATCGTTGACCGCGCCTGGCGCGCTGAGCGTCGCTGAACGCCATGGACGCCGTGATCTCACCTCTCGACTCCGCGCCGCGCCCGCGCCCGGCCTTTCTGCTGGCGGGGCAGGGGGTTACCGCGCGCCTGATGATCGTCAGCGCGGCGCTGCTGGCGCTGCTGTTCGCGGCGATGGTCTACGGCGCGTCCGTCGGCCCGACCGCCATCCCCGCTCGGGATGTGGCCGACGCGCTGTTGCAGTATGCGGGCGTCGAGCGCGGGGTGGACCCCGCCTCGGCCACCTACCGCATCGTGACCGTTGTCCGCCTGCCGGGGCTGATGGTCGCCGCGCTGGTGGGCGGGGCGCTGGCCTGCGCCGGGGCCGCCATGCAGGGATTGTTCCGCAATCCACTGGCCGACCCCGGCATCATCGGCGTGAGCGCGGGCGCGTCGCTCGGCGTGGTGATCGTCATCACGCAGACCGCCGCGCTGGCCGATCTGTGGCTCTTCAACCGGGGGCCGCTCAGCGCGGTGCTGTGGCGCGTGCCGCTGGCGGCGTTCGTTGGGGCGCTGCTGGCCGCGGGTGTGGTGTATGTGCTCTCGCTCCAGCGCGGGCGGACCAACCTGGCCGCGCTGCTGCTGGCGGGGGTAGCGCTCAACGCCGTGCTCGGCGCGCTGACCTCGGTCCTGCTGCTGCGCGCCGCCGACTTCGACGCGTTGCGCGCCGTGCTGTCCTGGCTGATCGGCAGCCTGGAAGGGCGCGGCTGGGACTACTTCGCGGTTGCCGTGGGGCCCATCGCGCTCAGCGCCGCGCTGATGCTGCTCTATGCCCGCGACCTCAACCTGCTGGCGCTCGGCGAGGAAAGCGCCCAGGCGCTCGGCGTGGACGTGGGACGCCTGCGGCTGGTGCTGCTCGCGCTGGCGAGCCTGATGACCGCCGCCGCGGTCAGCATCGCCGGGCCGATCAGCTTCGTGGGCCTGATCGTGCCGCACATCCTGCGCCTGATCATCGGCCCGGATCACCGTGTGCTGCTCCCGGCCAGCCTGCTCGGCGGCGCGGCGTTCCTCGTCTTCGCGGACGCGCTGGCCCGCTCGCTGCTGGCGCCGGAGCAGCTTCAGGTCGGCATCGTCACCGCGCTGGCGGGCGGGCCGTTCTTTCTGGCGCTGTTGTGGCGCCACCGCCGGCGGATCGCGTTGTTTTGAGCGAAAAGCAGCCAGGAGCAGCAAAAGGCAGCGATGAAGCAGCAAGCAGCAGCAACAGGCCGCCCCTCACCCCTGGCCTCTCTCCCTCGCGCGACGGTGTCGCCGGGGCGAGGGGAAGGTGGCGCCGGATTTGATTGTCCCTCTGCGCGCCGGATGGAGAGGGGGGCAGGGGGTGGGGCCGGCTCCAGACCCGCCGCCCGTCTCGCGCTTGTCCTTGTCGCCGTCCTGCTGATCGCCCTCGCCGCCGCGCCGCGCGCGCTCGCGCAGGGGGATCCGGACGCGATCCGCGTCGGCGTCGTGGTGCAGGGGGCGGACGGCCTGCCGCAGACCTTCTGCGTCGCGCTGGCGCCGGGCGCGACCGGCCTCGACGCGCTCGAAGCGACCGGCCTGCCGCTGGAAACCGAGCGCGGTCCCCTCGGGGCAGCCGTCTGCCGCGTGGGCGAGACGGGCTGCTCTCCCCCCGGCGAACCGTGCTTCTGCCGGTGCGTGGGCGGGCCAGGCTGCGCCTACTGGGCCTATTTCGGGTTGCAGGACGAGACCTGGCAGTACCGCGTCACCGGCGCCGCGCTGGTGACGCTCGAAGACGGGGCGGTCGAGGGCTGGTGGTGGCGCGACGGCGCCCAGAGCGTCGATCTTCCGCCGCCCGCGCTGCCCTTCGAGACGATCTGCCCCACCCGGCCGCCCTTCCCGCGCGTGGTGACCGACGGCCTGGGCCGCGAGGTGGCGCTCGACGCGCCGCCGCAGCGCATCGCGTCCGTCGCCCTCGGCTCGGACGAAATCCTGCTGGCGCTGGTCGGGCCGGGGCGGTTGTACGGCGTCTCGTACTGGGCGGCCAACCCGGCTATCAGCAACATCGCGGACGATCTCGACGGCGTGGCCCGCACCGACCTGAGCGGCGATCCGGAGCTGCTCATCAGCCTGAACGCCGACCTGGTCGTGCTGGCGTCCTACAACAACCCCGCCGCGCTGGACCAGTTGCTCGACGCGGGCGTGCCCGTCTTCGTGCTGGGCAGCTTCAACACGCTCGACGACATCCGCGCCAACATCCGCCTGCTGGGCCGGGCTACCGGCACCGAGATCCGCGCCGACGCCCTGATCGCCCGCATGGAGGCCCGCATCGCCGCGGTGCAGCGGGCCATCGAGGGGCTGCCACCGGTTCGCGTGCTGTATTACGAGCCGGGCGGCATCACCTACGGCCCCGGCAGTACGGTCGATGAAATTATCACGCTGGCGGGCGGGGTGAATGTGGTGGCCGAGGCCGGGCTGGGGCCGTACCCGCTGGTCAACGCCGAGTTCGTGATCGCCGCCGATCCGGACGTGATCCTGCTCGGCGGCGCCTACACCGCGGGCGGCGACCCGCTCGAGGTGTTCCTGGCGAACCCGGCCTTCGCCGATCTGCGCGCGGTGCGGGCGGGCCGCGTTGTCCCGATCCACGACGCGCACCTGACCAACGTCAGCCACTACATCGCGGCGGGCGTCGAGGATGTGGCGCGCGCGCTGTACCCGGAAGCGTTCCCAGAGGGGGTGCCTGATGCCGCCGGAAGCTGACGCGGGCGCTCTGCTGCACGCCGAAGGCGTGCGCTGCCGCATCGACGGGGCGGACCTGCTGCGCGGGGCCAGCCTGACGGTCCGCGCCGGGGAGCTGGTCGGGCTGATCGGCCCCAACGGCGCGGGCAAGTCTACCCTGCTGCGGGTAGTCAGCGGGCTGTGGCCGCTCAGCGGGGGGACGGTCACGCTGCTGGGCCGCCCGCTGAGCGAGTACGCGCCGCGCCAGGTGGCCCAGATCGTCGCGCAGGTCCCGCAGATCACCGCGCTCGATTTTCCCTTCACCGTGCGCCAGGTGGTGCTGATGGGGCGCAGCCCGCACCTGGGCCGCTTTACGCTGGAGAGCGCCCGCGACCGCCAGATCGCCGAGCGCGCCATGCGCCGCACCGGGACGCTGGACCTGGCCGAGCGCCTGATCGGCACGCTGAGCGGCGGCGAGCGCCAGCGCGTGTTGATCGCCCGCGCCCTGACGCAGGAGCCGCGCCTGTTGTTGCTCGACGAGCCGACCGCCAACCTCGACCTGCGCCACCAGTTGTCGATCCTGGCGCTGGTGCGCGCCCTGGTGGATGAAGGCGATCTGGGGGCGGTGGCGGCGGTGCACGATCTGGAGCTGGCCGCGCGCGCCTGCGACCGGCTGGTCCTGCTGCACGAGGGCGCCGTCCTGGCAGCCGGATCGCCCGCCGAGGTGCTGACGTCCGACCGGCTGCGCGCCGCCTACGGGGTGGACGCCTGCCCCTTCACCGATCCGGTGACGGGCCACCTGCGCATCGCGGTGGCGAGTGGCTAAGAGCAGCGACGAACAGCCAAGAGCAGCAAAGAGCAGCAAAGAGCAGCCAAGAGCAGCAAAGAGCAGCTAAGAGCAGCGAGTGCTTTTTGCCGCCTTTCCGCTGCTTTTAGCTGTCTTTAGCTGCTTTTAGCTGTCTTTAGCTGCTTTTAGCTGTCTTTAGCTGCTTTTAGCTGTCTTTCGCTGTCTTTCGCTTCCTACCGCATCGCCCCGCGCCAGACCGCGTCCAGCGACTGGAGCGTGACCAGGTTGCGCACCGTGTAGCCGTAGACCGGGTTCGCCAGGTTGGTGGCGTTCGCCTCGACGTCCGGCTCGCCCAGGTGGAAGCCGTCCTCTTCCAGCCCGCTGTTGGGCAGGGCCTCAAGCGCGCGCCACAGGTTGATCAGCGGCAGGTCGTAATCCCACGCCGCGCGCACCACGATCTTGTTGTAGAAGATGGTGCGGTCCCAGAAGCCCTTGTTGCCGGGGAAGGTGCTCAGGACCGGCACCACGCCCGCGTCCATGGTCTTCTCGATCAGCTTGCGCAGGTTGTAGTCGAACTCGTAGGGCGTCATGACCAGCAGGTCGCTGGTGCCGAACATGATCACGGCCACGCTGGCGTTGTGCAGCCGGATCTCGCATTCCAGCGGCGACTCGCCGGGCTGGCACACCGCCGGGTTAGCCCACTCCGGCGCGATCACGGCGTTGACGTTGTAGCCGTTGTGCGTCGCCTCGCTGTCGTAGGCCAGTGACTCGCCGAAGTGGTCGATCACCGGCTGCAGGTTGGTGTAGCTCCCCAGGTTATAGCGGCCCCAGGCGAACGGCTTGAGGAAGTACCAGTGCTCCGACGAGCAGTCGCCCACCTTCGCCAGCACGTGCGGGTTGCGGCCCATCGAGCGGCCCATGAGGAAGATGCGCCGCGCGGTCGCCGTCGAGCGCGCCACGACCGGCACCTGGTTGAGGTTGATCCCGGCCACGCGCGCGGGGTTGAACCCACCAAGCGGGATGCCCTCGAAGGTTGTCACGTATCGGCTGTCGGGTGGCACAATCTGGGTGGAGGCGACCACCGTCTCGGCGCTGACCGGCAGGCCCATAACGTCGCCCTCGATGACCAGATAGGGCGCGAACAGCCAGCCCCGCTGCCCGCTGCTCGCCCGCCCCAGCACCCATGTCCCGTCGGCGTTGCGCGCCTCAAGCGTCAGCGCCGCGCCGGGCGCCAGCGACCCCACGACCCGGTGCGTCGTGCTGGGACCACCGCGCACGTTGAGGTTGCTCTGCGTGCGAGCGGGCAGGCTTCCGGCGGGCGCGGCGGGCGCGGCAGGTTCGGCCGGGGCCGGTGCCGGGGGCGGCGCCTGCGCCCCGCTGACGATCTCGCTGGAAACAGGCAGCCGCGCGCCGGAAAACCCCGCCGCGTAGCTCAGGTAGAGCGCCGACATCCAGCCGCGATAGACGCCGTCCGCGGTGCGGCCCAGGAACCACGCAATATCATCGCTGCGCGCTTCGAGGATCAGCGGCGTGTTGGCGGCGAGCTGCGTGATGATGGCGTGCTCGGGGCCGGGGCCGGTCCGCAGATTGAGATCATAGCTGGTCCAGGCGTTCGGCTCCTGAGCGGCGGCGGGCCGCGCAGCGCCGCCGGGCAGCGCGCCCGCCAGCAGCGCAACGATCAGGGCGACAATCCCAACGGTGCGTTTCATGGTAACACTCTCTCCTTGCCCGGCGCATCCCGGCGCGCTGGTGTCTTGCCGCGAATTCACCCGCTTCTGCGTCCGTGTGTAATATCACTCTACCCAATGTGCGCGGGCGTGTAAATAGCCGCCCGGTCCACCGCTCAGCGCCTGACCGGCTTTGTGCTACAATACCCCGCCAGGTTACGCGCTACCAGCCGCGACGCCTCGCGCGCCGCGAGGAGAATCCGTATGCAATCACTCTGGCGCCCCACCCTGGGGCTGGTGATCGGGCTGGCGCTCGCGCTGGCCCTGGCCGGATGCAACTTTGGCGGCGACAAACCGGCGCCGGTCGTCGTCAGCAGCACGCCGGTCGCCTGGGCGACGCGCCCCGCTGAGGGCGCGCCCGGCGAGTCGGAGACGCCCGTCGACACGCCCGCCGTGCCGCTCCCGTCGCTGACGCCCGCGCCCACTCTCACGCCCGCGCCCTCACTGACGCCGCTGCCGAGCGCGACGCCGCTCGACACGCCCGCTGCGCTGCCGTCGCTGACGCCCCCGCCGAGCCTGACCCCCTCGCCGCCCGCCCTGCCCACGACCGCCACCGCGCCCACGCTGGCGCCGACTCTGGCGCCGAGCCTGACGCCGACCCTGACCCGCACGCCGTTCACCATTCCCAGCCCGACGCCTTCGCTCACGCTCACCCCGACGGACGCGCCGCCCGCGGCCCGCGTCTGCGCGACGTGCGGCGGGCTGCGCCTGCGCGCGTCGCCCGGCACCGCCGGCGAGGTCCTGACCATGCTGGCCGCCGAAACCCCGCTCCAGCTCGTGGGGCGCACCGCCGACAGCGCCTGGGTGCAGGTCATCACCGCCGACGGCGGGCAGGGATGGGTGGCCGCCAGCTACCTCGACGTGCAGATCGATCTGGGCGGGCTGGCGGTGACGGGCAGCGTGGTCAACGCGACGCCCTCGGTCGACGGGCTGGGCGTGATCACCGGCGTGACGTCTACCGCGCGCCAGATCTTCCTCGACGGGCGCGCCAAGGGGAACATCCCCTTCGCCTTCACCCGCGTGGGCGATAGCATCACCGCCGCCCCGCAGTTCCTGACGCCCTTCGGCACGGGCAATTACCGCCTGGGCGAGTACGAGGCGCTGCGCGGCGCGATCGGCTTCTTCTCCGGCCCCAACGGGCGCGGCGCCAACCCGTTCGTCTCTGCCTCGATGGCGGCGCGCAACGGCTGGGGCGCGGACAGCGTGCTCAACCCCGCCAACGCCGATCCGAACCTGTGCCGCCCCGGCGAGACGCCGCTGGAATGCGAGTACCGCGTCGTGCGGCCTGCCGTCGCGCTGATCATGTTCGGGACCAATGACTCCGGCGGGATTCCCGTCAGCCAGTTCCGCGCCAACCTGGACGCCATCGTGCGCATCTCGATCCGGATGGGCGTCATCCCCGTCCTCAGCACCATCCCGCCCAAGCAGTACAACCCGGCCACCGATGGCCGCGTGGCGGAGTTCAACCAGGCGATCATCGCCGTCGCGCAGACCTACGACGTGCCGCTGTGGAACTACTGGCAGACGATGGTCGGCCTGCCGAACAACGGCCTGGATCCGGACGGCGTGCATCCCTCGACGCCGCCCGACAGCGGCACCGCGATCTTCGACGCCGAGCATCTGCGCTACGGCTACACGGCGCGCAACCTCGGCGCGTTGCAGGTGCTCTACACGCTCTGGCAGCAGGTGCTCTACGACGGCGATCGCGCCCCTGCCGCGACCGCTCCCCCCGCCGCGCTCGACCCTGTCGCGCCGCCCGCGCCAACCGGCTGCGAGGGTGTCCTGCCGCCGCGCCTGCAAGTCGGGCGCTCCGGCCAGGTGACGCCCGGCCTGCCGAACAAGCTCCGCGCCGCGCCTTCGGCCAGCGCCACGCAGATCGGCAGCATCCCCGGCGAAGGGGTCTTCGTCGTGCTGGACGGGCCGCGCTGCGCCGACGGCTACAACTGGTGGCAGGTCAACTACAACGGGCTGGTCGGCTGGACGGCGGAAGGCAGCGCGACGGAGTACTGGATCGCGCCGGCGGGCTAGCGGAGAGCAGCAAAGAGCAGCAAAAAGCAGCAAAGAACAGCCAAGAGCAGCGAAGAGCAGCCAAGAGCAGCAAGTGCTTTTAGCTGCTCTTAGCTGCCTCTAGCTGCCTCTAGCTGCTTTTAGCTGTCTTTAGCTATCGCCATGACTTTGGGTCTCTTTACAGCCTTGGCCGCACAGTGTACACTCGCCCCCAAACGAGGGTGGCGGGGCCGTCCCCCGCGCATGGGAGAAGACGATGAAGAAACACGCGCTCGTTCTGGCGGCGCTGGCCGCGATGCTGGGGCTGGCGCTGATGGTCCCCGGCCCGCACGCGCCCGCCCGCGCTCAGGACCCGACCCCGACCCTCGCCCCGCTCGCCACGCCGGAGATGGGCAGCTTCGACCCGGCCTCGCTTGAGGGGGTGGACCTGAGCGAGCTTCCTATCGTGCCGGAGCTGAGCGACACGGCGCGCGCCATTCTGCTCGACGGCCTGGCGCGGGGGCGCGACCCGCACGCCTTCGTCAAGGTGGGCGACTGCATGACCGAGGACCCCGCCTTCCTCTATCCGCTGGCCGAAGAGGGCATCATGTGGGGCGAGTACGTGGCGTTGCAGGCCGTGCTCGAGCACTACGCGCAGGCGGCGGAAAACCCCTTTGAGCGCAAGAGCCAGGCCGCGGCAGGCGGCTTCAACGCGGCCAGCGTGATCGACAGCCTGTGGGCCAATCCGGAGTTCTGCCAGGCGGGCGAGACGCCGCTAAGCTGCGAGCTGCGCCTGATGAACCCGGCGGTCGCGCTGATCATGTTCGGCACCAACGACGTCTACTATCTCGACGAGGCGCAGTTCGACTATTTCCTGCGCTCGGTGCTGGTCGAGACCATCGCCAACGGGACGCTGCCGGTCCTCAGCACTTTCCCGCTGAGGCCGGAGTTCCCCGAAAAGACGGGGGTTTTCAACCGGATCGTGGCGCGTGCCGCCGAGGATTATGACATCCCGCTCATCAATCTGTGGCGCGCGCTGGAGCCGCTGCCGCACCAGGGCGTCGACCCGGACGACACGACGCACCTGACCTCGCCGGATGAGGGCACGGCGGCCCAGTTCACGGACGAGGCGCTCCAGACCGGGTTCGCGGTGCGCAACCTGGTCACGCTGCAAACGCTGGAGCGGGTGATCGAGGCGTTGGACGCAGGCGGCGAGTAGCTCCGGCCGGATGCGGCGAGCTACTCGACTTCGCCGCACATCTTCCACTCGCCGCCGTCGTTCAGGGCGCGGTAGGTCGTCTCGCCGAGCGGCTGGCGGCGCGGCTCTTCGCCGCCGTAGTGGATGATCAGCTCGCCGGAGCAGGTGACGAGCGTGTACTCGCCGTCTTCGCCGCCCGCCCGGCAGGCCATGTCCTCAAGCTCGGCGCGGACCGACTTGAACGACGCGGCGTCGGCCAGCGCCTGCGCTTCCCAGGCGGGGCACGAGAGCGCGACCAGCCGGTCGGCGTCGGCCTCGATCTTGGCTTTGAGGTAGGCTTCGATGGCATCGGCGGCGCTTCCGCGGTCGGCGCAGGCGGCCAGAACCAGCGCGCCGAGCGCGAGCACGATCAGCAGGGCAAAGCGGGGCATCGTAACGCTCCTGGTGCGTGAGAGATACCTCGAAGATTATACAGAATGCGGCGGCCCGCCGTTAGCGGCAGGCCGGCGGCGGGTTCCGGAGAAGCGGATCGACGGGCTTTAGTGTGAGGGAGATAGGCAGATGCGACGGATGACACCCACCCTCGGACTTGTGATCGTGCTGCTGATGGCGCTTGCCGGGGCGAGCGGGCCGCGCGTGGCAATGATCCACGCGCAGGATGGCGGCGGCCTGACGGACGACTGCGCCGCGCTGATCGCGGGGGCGCCTGCCGCTGCGGCGGAAGCCTGCGGCGGGGCCGGACCGGGCCAGGCGTGCCTGGGCAGCCTGAGCGCGGTGGCCTGGATGGGCGGCAGCCCCAGCCCTGATTTTGCCGAGCCGGGCGATACGCTCGCGCTGGCGGCGATCGAGTCGCTGACCACCGGCGCCGCCGATCCCACCACGGGGACGTGGGGCCTGGCGCTGGTCAAACTGCCTGCGGGCCTGCCGGACGGCCAGGCGGTGACCGGCGTGCTGTTCGGCGAGGCGACCCTGGCGCGGCCTGCCGCAGCCGCGACCGACCGCCCGACGCTGACCGTCACCAATGCGTCCAGCGCGGACGCCAACCTGCGGGGTGGGGCGGGCACGCATTTCCCTGTGGTCGGCGTGCTGGCGGGCGGTGAGAGCGCGGTCGCCGATGGGCGCAACGAGCAGGGCGACTGGATCCGCATCCGGACCGCGGACGGCGTGGCCTGGGTCTTCGCCCGGCTGGTGAACTGGGACGGCGATCTGAACGCGCTCGACGTGCTGCTGCCCACCGACATGACCTTGCCGGTCGAGGCGGGCGAGCCTTTCGCGGCGCTGACGCTGACCACCGGTTCGACGGCGGACGAGCCGGCGTGCCGCGCGCCGTCCGGATTCCTGTTGCAGTACGGCGGCGAGGCTGAGGCCGAGCTGGCGGTCAACGGAGCGACGCTGCGCTTCAGCGACGCGACCCTGCTGCTGCACGCCGCGCCCGGCGAGGCGCTGGACGTGATCGCGGTGGACGGCGCGGCGACTGTGACCGCGCGCGGCGTGCCGGTGACGCTGCGCGGCGGCGAGCGGACGCGCGTCCCGCTGGGCGGCGCGGACGGGCTGGTGGCGTCCGGCCAGCCGGGCCAGGCGCAGACCTTCGCGCTGGCCGAGGTGACCGGCGCGCCGCTGGCGCTGCTGCCGGGCGCCCTCGACTGCCGGGTGAGCGCGCGCGCGTCCAACGTCACGCTGCGCGTTGGCCCGGGCGAGAATCGGGGCGCGCTGGCCAGCATGCGCCCCAACGCGACCTACGCCGTGCTCGGCTGGGCGCCGGACGCTGAGGGCGCGCCGTGGTGGGAGCTGGACACCGGCGCTCAGACCTCGTGGGTGCGCCAGGACGCGGTCGAAGCGTTCGGCGCGTGCGACGCGGTCGCCCAGGTCGAAGCGCCGCCGATGGTCTTCGCCCCGCCTGCCGCGCCGCCGCCGGGTGCGCCGGGCGCGGTCGAGAACACGGTCGACGATCTCGCCCCGGCGAGCAACACCGTCTGGCAGATGTACCCCGGCACCGACCAGATGAGCGGCGAGTGCAGCGGCGCCCCGGCGATCAATTTCTGCGATCATCTGGCGGCGATCTCACCCGCTTCGGGCGGCATCATGTGGAAAGGGATGGAGATCAGCCCGTATTACTTGCAGCGCATTCAGCCCAACGTCTACGCCTACAGCGGGCCGAACGTGCTGGGTACCGGGACGATCAGCATCACGCTGCGCTTCACGTCCGAGGGCACGCTGACCATGACCCAGACTCTGCGGCTGTCCAGCGAGCCGAACTGCACGCACACCTACCACTACACCGGCACGAAGAACTGGTAGCGCCGGGCCGGTCTTGTTCGCAAACCTGAGCAGCTCGCAGCCCGCTCTTTGCTGCCTTTAGCTGCTT
Organism: Thermoflexus sp.; assembly: GCA_020724465.1. Classification (GTDB taxonomy): domain Bacteria; phylum Chloroflexota; class Anaerolineae; order Aggregatilineales; family Aggregatilineaceae; genus DYGX01. Next base: position 21,282 of record DYGX01000020.1, on the reverse strand, counting down.
TTAGCTGCTCGTAAGGTGCGGTTGGCATGATCGCGTGGGAACTTGACCCCGATGTGCGGGGCCTGCTCGACCGGATAGTGCGCGCCGTGCGGGGCCTGGGATGGTCCACCGCCGCGCTGGCCCTGCGCGACGACACCACCCAGGCGATGCATCCGGTCGCCGTGTCCAGCGCCGATCCGGACCTGGAAGCGCGCCTGCTGGCCCGGCCGGAAGCCTGGCACGCCGCCGGCTACCTGATCGTCCCGCTGGAGATCGACGGCGCGGAGATCGGCTGGCTGTCGGTGGATCGCTCCGGGGGTGGGGGGCATTCCTCGCCTGCCGACGTGCAGGTGCTAAAGATCGTCGCGGACCAGGCCGCGCTGGCCCTGCACCAGGCGTCGCTGCGCCGCGAGGTCGCGCGGGCGGCGGCGCGCCAGCAAGTCCTCAGCGAGATCGCGCACACCATCGGCCAGCACCTCGACATGGCCGATCTCTTCGCCGCGATCACCGGGCAGGTCCGGCAGGTCTTCAACGTGCGGCGCGCCAGCATCGTCCTGCGCCCCGACGAGCGCCCCGGCGGCGACCTGATCGTGCTCGACGAGACGCGAGGCGCGGGGGGCGGCGCGCCGGTGCTTACCCCGCTCGAAGACCTGGCGCGCGAGCACATCCTGGCCGGGCGCGAAGCGTACCGCGTGGTGGCCGACACGCTGGCCGAAGGCGCCGCGCCCGGCGAAGCGCGCCTGGCGGACGCGGGCGTTCGCTCTTATGCCAGCCTGCCGCTGGTGGTGTGGGGCGAGACGGTCGGCGCGCTCAGCCTGGCCAGCGACCGGCCGGGGACCTTCCACCCCGCCGACGCCGGTTTTCTGCGCTCCATCGCCGATCATGTTGCCTCGGCGGTGTGGAACGCGCTGCTCTACGAGCGCGAGCAGCACCGCCGTCACACCGCCGACGCCCTGGCGACCCTGGCGCAGTCGGTCAACTCGACGCTGGAGCTGGACGAGGTGCTGGAGCTGGCCTTGGAGCGTCTGGGGCAGGTCGTCGCCTACGACAGCGCCTCGATCCTGCTGCTGGAAGGGCGCGACCTGCGCATCACCGCCTGCCACGGCTTCGAGCACCCGGACGAGCTGGTCGGCAAGGTCTTCCGCATGGCCGAGGGCAACGTCTCGCACCAGGTCTTGCTCAGCCAGCGCGCCCGTGTCATCGCAGACGTGCAGCAGGAACCGGACTGGGGCCACACCCGCGACGACATCGAAGGGGCGCACACGATCCGCGCCTGGATCGGCGTGCCGCTCGTCGTGCGCGGCGAGAGCATCGGCATCCTGGCGATCGACAAGTTCGTGCCGGGCTTTTTCACCCCGCGCGACGCCGAGGTCGCTAGCGCCTTTGCCATGCAGATCGCCACGGCCATCCACAACGCGCGCCTTTTCCGCGACGCGCTGGAGCAGCGCGACCGCCTGTCGTTCATCCTCAACGACGCCTCGGACAGCGTCATCGTGCTGGATCGCAGCCTTCGTGTCTGGCTGCTCAACCCGGCCGCCGAGCGCTATCTTGGCGTGCAGCGCGAGGCCGTGCTGGGCCGGCCCGTCGAGGCGCTCGCCCTGCCGGAGCTGGCGCACGCGCTCGATCGGGCGCGCGCCGGGGGCCAGGCGCTCAGCGCCGAGATCACCGGCGTGGACGGCACCGCCTTTCACGCCAGCATCGCGCCGGTGCGTCACTTCGGCTGGGTGATCGTCATGCAGGACGTCACCCCGCTTAAAGAGCTGGATCGCCTGCGCACCGAGTGGATCGCGGCGGTCTCGCACGACCTGAAGAACCCGATCCAGGTGGTGCAGCTTGGCGCGGTGCTGCTGGAAATGGACGGTCCGCTCAACGCCCGGCAGCGCGAGCGCCTGGCCGTCATCCAGCGCAGCACGGAGCAGCTCAGCGATCTGGTGGCCGGCGTGCTGGATCTGGCCCGGCTGGAAGCCGGGCCGCCTATCCGCTTCGTGCCCGTGGACGCCCGCGCACTGCTCCAGGGCGCACGGGACGAGATCGAGCAGCTCGCGCGCAAGAAAAACCAGCGCCTGATCCTCGACCTGCCCGCCCGCCTGCCGGACCTGAACGGCGACGCGGGCCTGCTGCGCCGCGCGGTCAGCAACCTGCTCGCCAACGCCATCAAGTACACCGCCGAGCAGGGCACCATCACCCTGCGCGCCCGGCGCGAGCGCGACCGGCTGGTCGTGGCCGTGATCGACACCGGCCAGGGCATCCCCGCCGAGGCGCTGCCGCACCTCTTCACCCGTTTTTACCGCGTCGGCGGAACGGACGTTGAGGGGAGCGGGCTGGGGCTGAGCATCGTCAAGAGCATTGTGGAAAAGCACCACGGGACGGTCGAGGTCAGCAGCGTGCCGGGCGAGGGGAGCCGCTTCGAGCTGCGGCTGCCGCTGGCGCGGCGCAGCGTGCCGAGCGTCGCGACCCATTCCTGAGCGCGCCGAGGTCGTTCATGCAACCGTCGCCCCCCTTCACCTGGCTCTATAACCCGCCGCGCCCGTTCACCTGGGGGTTTGTGGCCCGCGTGGTGATCAAGGCGGCGATCCTGTTCGCCGCGCTCAACGTCGCCTTCGCCCTGCTGGCGCCGCTGCCCGCGCTGGGGCGGCTCTCGGCCTACAACTTCGTGCTGCCGGGGCGCGCCCGCCTGCCCTACGGCGAGAACCCCGCCGAGTCGTACAACCTCAGCCTCTACAACATCCCGGCCATGCTCGCCTCGCACCAGCTGGCCGGGGCGGGCGATGGCGCGTTCCGCGTGCTGCTGGTCGGCGATTCGTCCGTGTGGGGCATCCTGCTCGAGCCGGATGACACGCTCGCCGGGCAGATCGACCGGCGCGGCCTGCGCGCGGCGGACGGCCGCCCGGTGCGCGCCTACAACCTGGGCTATCCGACCATGTCGCTGCTCAAAGACCTGACGCTGCTCGACGCGGCGCTGGACCGCGAGCCGCCGCCGGACCTGATCGTGTGGCTGGTCACGCTCGAATCGTTCGCCCGGCGCGACCAGCTTGACTCCGCCATCCTGCAAAACAACCCCGCCCCGGTGCGTGACCTGATCCGCCGCTACGGCCTGGCGCAGAACCCCGACGATCCGCGCTTTGTGGAGCCGGACTTCTGGGGCGAGACCATCGTCGGGCGGCGGCGCGACCTGGCCGACCTGCTGCGCCTGCAACTATACGGCGTGGCCTGGGCGCTGACGGGGGTCGATCAGGCGTATGGCGATTACACGCCGCGCGCGGTCGATCTTCGCGCCGACGAGACGTGGCGCGGCTTCGCGCCCGGCGAGCTGGAGCGCGACGATCTGGCCTTCGACATTCTGCACGCCGGGATCGCGCGGGCTGGGGATGTGCCGGTCATCCTGGTCAACGAGCCGATCTTCATCAGCCAGGGCGCCAACAGCGACGTGCGCTACAACGCCTTCTATCCGCGCTGGGCCTACGACGCTTATCGCGCGTGGCTGGCGGACGAGGCGCAGTCCGCCGGGTGGACTCTGATCGATCTGTGGGACACGCTGCCCGACGCCGCGTGCTACACCGACAGCCCGGTTCACCTGACGCCAGACTGCTCGGCGGCGCTGGCGGAGCAGTTGCCGATACCGTAGCGAAGACAGCAAAGAGCAGCAAAAGACAGCAAGGGCAGCAAAGGGCAGTTAAAGACAGCGGAGAGCCGCGGAAGGCGCTTTACTGTTTCTAGCTGTTTCTTACTGCTTTTCGCTGTTCTTCGCTGTTTTTAGCTGCTTTTAGCTGTTTTTAGCTGCTTTTCGCTGCTTTTCGCTCTTGTGGTACACTCTCGCGCCATGAACACGCGCCGCCCGCTTTGCCTGCTGATCCTCACCGCGTTGCTGCTCGCGCCGCTGGCCGGCGCCCGCGCTCAATCCGACCCCGACGCCTGGACGACCGCCCTGATCAACGTGCGCGCCGGGCCGGGAACGGGTTACGCCGTCCTCAATCAGTTCCAGCCGGGGACCGCGCTCGCTTTGCTGGCGCGCAGTTCTGACTACGGCTGGCTGCTGGCCGTCGCGGTGGATCGGGGCGTGCGCGGGTGGGTGGCGTCCGGTTATGTGACCTTCCGCGCCGGGTTCGCGGTCGATCGCCTGCCGGTCAGCGACGCGCCGCTGGATGAGGCCGCCGCCGCGCTGCCGCCGGAAACGCTGCCGCAGTACGAGATCGTGGAGATGTACGGCGCAGGGGACGTGGTGCGCGCCCTGGCGGCGCGGATCGACCTGGACGCCTACCCGCTGATCCCGGAAGCGACCGACACCGCCCGCCGCATCTACCGCCAGGGGCAGGCGCGGGGGCGCGACCCGCGCGCCGTCGCCAAGGTGGGTGACTGCAACTCGGTCGGCTATGTCTTCCTGCACCCCTTCGGGGAAGGGCGCTACAAACTGGGGGACTACAGCGCGCTCCAGCCGGTGATCGACCTTTTCGGCGCGTCGTTCAACGTGCTGACGCGCGCCGCGCACAACGGCATGAACGCGGCGGCGGTCCTCGACCCGCTGTGGGCCAACCCGAACGCCTGCCAGCCGGGCGAGTCGCCTCTGGCCTGCGAATACCGCCTGCGCAACCCCGCCTTCGCGGTGATCATGTTCGGCACCAACGACCTGCTGGCGCTCGACGCCGAGCAGTTCGACCGGAGCCTGCGCCGCGTGGCGGTCGAGACGATGCAGGCGGGGATCGTCCCCATCCTCAGCACCTTCCCGCGCCATCTGGCCCTGCCGGAGCGGTCGATCCTCTACAACCAGATCGTGGTGCGCGTCGCGCAGGACTACAACCTGCCGCTGATCAACCTGTGGCGGGCGCTGGAGCCGCTGCCCGATCACGGCATCGCGGCGGATGGTTTTCATCTCAGCGGTCCGCTGACAGGCGCGGGCGACTTCGCCACCCCCGCCAACCTGCGGACCGGCTTCCCGCTGCGCAACCTGCTGACGCTTCAGGCGCTCGACGCGGTATGGCGCGGCGTCACCGGAGATGCGCCTGGGGGATGAGGGGGCGTTTTCCCCCTCAGCCCAGGATCCGGTCCACCGCGTCGGCGAGCTGGCTCAGGCTGCGCGTCTGGAAGACGGCGCTGCACAGCGGGGCGTAGTCCAGCATGTCGCTGTCGCCGCTGCCCCACTGAGCCGGATGCTCCGGGTTGAGCCAGATCACGCGGCGGGCGCGGCGGCACAGCCGGCCGAAGGTGTCCAGCGCCGGGTCGTTGAAGTTGTTGCGGGCGTCGCCCAGCACGATCAGCGTCGTGCGGCGGTCGAGCGCGTCCAGGTGCGCCGCCTCAAGCTGGCGCAGGCTGCGGCCCAGGTCGGTGTTGTAGTGCCCGGCGGGCAGCTTGGTCAGCACCAGCGCGATCGCGTCGTCCAGGCGGTGGCTTTGCAGGTCGCCGGTCACGTCTTCGAGGTGATCGACAAAGGCGAAGCTGCGCGTCTTCTGCACCTGGTCTTGCAGCTCGTAGAGCAGCCGCAGGAAGAACTCGACCACCGGGCGCATGGATGTGCTGACGTCCAGGATCACGACCAGCTTGGGCTTGAGCTTCCGCTGCCGGAAGCGCATGTCGAACGGGACGCCGTGATAGCGCAGGTTCGCGCGCAGCGTGGCTTTGGGGTCCAGCTTGCCCTGCTTGCCGCGCTTGTGACGCAGGGCGGCCCGGCTGCGCAGACGGGCCGCCAGCCGCCGGACCTGCTCGCGCAGGGCGTCCATATCCTCGCTGCTGAGCTGGTTCAGCGGGCGGTCGAGCAGATCGCGGGGCGAGCGACGGCGCGCTTGCTCGACGCGTTGCTCGCGAACCTGCTGCCCGGCGAACTCGCCGAGCTGGTCGGCCAAGCGGTCGGCGTTCTCGCCCACCTGCTGCTGAAGCTGCTCGATGGCGCGCGGGTCCATGCCCGCCTCGGCCAGGGCTTCCCAGATCTGATCGAGCAGATCTTGAAGCTGGTCCCAGCCAAGCAAATCCAGCATCCGCCGGGCCAGGCGCCGCGCGCTGGCGGGCGAGGGATAGCGGCTGGGGTCCATCCCGGTTTGCTGGGCAAGCTGTTGCAGGTCTTCTTCGCTGGGGCCGCGCCCGCTGAACAGCCACTCCAGAAGCTGCTGAAGCTGGCGCGCCAGATCGCGCATCATCTGCTCGAGCAATTCGCGCAGCATCTGCTGCTGTTCCGGCGTCAGCCCGGCCTGCGGATTGCCCAGCGGGGGCGTGCCAGAGCCAAAATAGAGCGGGAAGAGCGCCTCGAAGGTGGGCAGCGCGTCGGCGTCTTTGACCAGCGTGGCGCGCAGACTGAGGCGGAACGTATCGCGATCGCGCACGCCAAGCCGCTCGATGGCGCGCCAGGCGTCCTGGCTCTCGGCCATCGAGACGCGCACGCCCGCCGCTCGCAGCGCCGCGATGAACTTAATGATACGTTCTTCCATTGCCCTCGCCTCCCACGCGCCGCAGAGCGCGACGCGCGCGCTCGACGTCGGCCTCGTATTTCAGCAGAACGGTCAGCGTGTTTTCCAGCATAGCGCTGTCCAGCGAGCGCGTGTTGAGCGTCACCAGGGCGCGCGCCCAGTCCAGCGTTTCGCTGACACTGGGGCTTTTCTTCAGGTCCAGCGTGCGCAGCGACTGCACCACCTCGACCGCCTGCCGCGCCAGCTCCGGCGCCAGCTCCGGCACCTTCAGCCGCACGATGCGCAGCTCTTCTTCCGTGTCGGGATAGTCGATGTAGAGGTACAGGCAGCGCCGCTTGAGCGCCTCGCTTAGCTCGCGGGTGTTGTTGCTGGTCAGGAAAACGACCGGCCGCTGCTTGGCGGCGATGGTGCCGATCTCCGGGATGCTGACCTGGAAATCGCTCAGCACCTCAAGCAGAAACGCCTCGAACTCGGCGTCGGCGCGGTCGATCTCGTCGATCAGCAGGACGGTCGGGCGGTCGCTGCGGATAGCGCGCAGCAGCGGGCGCGGCAGCAGAAAGCGATCCGAAAAGAACACGTCTTCTTCCTGCCCCAGCCGGTCTGCCGCCTCGGCCAGCGACTGCGTGTCCGCCAGCAGGTTCGCCAGCCGGTCGCGCAGAAGCTGGGTGTAGAGCATTTGCTTGGCGTATTCCCACTCATAGAGCGCCTTGCTCTCGTCCAGGCCCTCGTAGCACTGCAGGCGCACCAGCTCGCGCCCGGTGGCGGCGGCCCAGGCTTTGCTCAGTTCGGTCTTGCCCACGCCGGCGGGGCCTTCCGCCAGCAGCGGCTTGCCGAGCGATTCGGCCAGGAAAAGCACCGTCGCGATCTCGTCGGTGGCGATGTACTGCTGGCCGTCCAGGGCGTGGCGAACACTCTCAACCGTTTCAAACATCCCATCGTCTCCTCAGCTAACTTTCGATACTGGGCGGGTGACCACGGCCCCTACGGTCGCGATCCGCCGGGCAGGCCCGGCTGGGTTTGTCCGATTAAGGTCAATTATATCAACGAAAGGGCCGCGCCCGGCGACCCCTATTTTCGCCCGGCGTCGTGCGGTAAGTGGTTTACAAATCTCTGGATTAAAAATATCATACCGGAAAACGCCGTGCGCATATGAGGAACTTCCCATGACGCAAGAACTGGCACGCGATCAGGCCCCGCTGCCCGGCGAAGAAGCGCCAGACGGCGCGCCCCCGGCTTCCCGGTGGGTGTCGGTCCCCAAAGCGCTGGCGCGCTTTCTGCCGCATTCCTGGAACGAGCTGTTGACCATCGCCATCGCCGTGATCTCGCTGGTCATCTCGCTCAACACCAGCCAGAAACAGGCCGCCCGCGACCAGCGCCAGCAGCTGACCGACACGCTGGATCGTTACCTGCAAATCCAGGCGCAGCAGATCGACATCTTCCAGCAGATCCAGAGCAACCCCAACAACCTGCAAATGCGCGAATTTTCGCGCCAGGCCTACAACACGTTCGACCTGCAAAACACCGCGCTGCTCGCGCAGGCCGCCGATCTGGCCCGCGAGATCCCGGATGAAGTCGGCTGGGCGGACTACGCGACAATGGCGGCGGGCTTCGCCTCGACAGGGGACCTCGCCACCGCCGAGCGCTACTACCGGCTGGCCATCGACTCTGCCGCGGGCGCGAGCGACTACGCCACCGGACGCGCGCGCAATATGTACGCCGCGTTCCTCTTCACCCAGCCGAGCCGCGTGGAAGACGGCCGCCGCGAGTATGAGGCGATCCAGCAGCTTGTTGAGCAGATGGCGGTCGATGAGGAATTGAAGCGGTATTACGGCGTCAACCAGTACCTGTTTTGGGCGCGCTCCGAAGCCAACATCGGGAACCTGAACGAGGCCGACGCGGTCCTCAAAGACGCCTGCGAGGTCGCCAAAAGCGCCACGCTCTCGCTCGGCCGGGCCAACCTGATCGCCAGTGTGAACGAAACCTGGCTGCTGATCCACCAGTATCCCATCCCGACGACTGGCCCGGCGGCTGCCGCGCTGCTCTGCCAGTGACGCGCGCGGGGCGATCCGCCTGGATCGCCCCGCCGTTTGGCCTTTGCGCCTGTCTGCCGGGCGACTCCGGCGCCGCCCGCTGCGACCTCATGCCGTTTTGCGCGCCGGGATGTGCTCGCGCGGCTCGGCCCAGGGGTCGAGTGGCTCGGCGTCGCGCGCGCTGTGCTCCAGGATGATGCGCACCGACCGGTCATAGGTCAGATAGTTCCACACCCAGTTGACGAAGACGTTCAGCCGGTTGCGGAAGCCCATCAGCGTGATCAGGTGCAGCCCCAGCCAGGCGATCCACGCCACGAAGCCGGTGAGCTGCAGCCGGTAGTAGATCCACGCCACGGCGCGGCTGCGGCCAATGGTCGCCATCAGGCCGCGGTCGTGGTAGCGGAAGGCGCGCTGCGGCTCGCCCGCGACGCGCCGCAGGATGTTGCGCGCCGCAAGCTCCCCCTGCTGCTTGGCGACAGGGATCACCATCGGATAGGGCTGGCCGCGGTCGTCTTCCAGGTAGGCCATATCGCCCACCACGTAGACATCGCGCAGGCCGATGACCTGCAGCGCCGCCGTGACCGGCACGCGCCCGGACACGTCCAGCGGCACGCCGAGCATCTCCGCCAGCGGCGACGCCTTGACGCCCGCCGCCCAGATCAGCGTGCGGGTGGGGATGGCGCGCCCGCCGCTCAGCCGGACGCAGTCCTCGGTCACCTCGACCACCGACTCGCCCAGCACCACCTCGACGCCCAGGCTCTCAAGCTGGCGCCGGGCCGCGCGTTGCAGCCGGGGCGGGTAGGTGGGCAGCAGGTGATCGCGCCGCTCGACCAGGATCACGCGGCCCGGCGTGTCGCCCAGCGACCCGGCGTATTCTTTGCGCAGCACGTGGTCGAGCAGTTCCTGGAACGCCCCGGCGGTTTCCAGCCCGGTCGGACCGCCGCCCACCACGACGATGGTCGTCAGGGCTTCGCGCTGGAGCGGGTCGTCGGTCCAGGCGGCCCGCTCGAAGTTCTTCAGCACGTGGTTGCGCAGCACCACGCCGTCGGCCAGCGTCTTCAGGCCGTAGCCGTGCACACGCACCTGATCCAGCCCGAAGGTGTGCGTCTGGCTGCCTGCCGCGACGATCAGATAGTCGTAGGCTTCCTGGCGCGCGCCGTGCTTGCTGCGGATGGTGACGCGGCGCGCCGCCGTGTCAATGGCCTGGACCTCGCCCAGCAGAAAGCGGATGTTGCCCGCATCGTGGAAGATGCCGCGCACCGGCGAGGCAATCTCGCCCGGCTCCAGGCCGGCCGTCGCCACCTGGTAGAGCAGGGGCGAGAAGAGGTGATAGTTCTGCCGGTCAACGATCAACACGTCGACCTCGCGCCCGGCCAGGACGCGCGCGGCGTTGAGGCCGCCAAATCCGGCGCCGATGATCAGAACGCGGGGACGGTGAGTGTGCAGCATGGCCGCCGGTCTCCTTTCTCGCGCTTCCGTCTGCCGCTTTGTGAAAAAGCGAACAAATCTGGCGCGTGAAAAATCGCACAATCGTCAAATAAAATATATCACAATCTGTTTTATTGGGCAAGAGGGGGATGCTGCCCCTCATCCCCCGGCCCCTTCTCCCTCGCACGCGGGGCGCGCGGCACAAAAAGCCCCTCGCCCCGCGACGCAGTCGCAAGAGGGAGAGGGGTTTGGGGCGAGGGGAAAACAGACAATCAGCGCGTGGCCCCGGCGGGCAGCCCCTTGCCGCCCAGGGGAGTGAACTCGCTGCGATCGGACATCGCCGCGATGAGCGGGCGCCCCGCCGTGATCAGCGCCTGGATGGCGGGATGCGCCAGCGACGCCTGGTGCGCGGCCTGGTCGCGCCAGATCTCGGTCACCCAGATGCCGTCCGGGTCGTCCGGCGCGGTGCTGACCACGTAGAGGTAGCACCCGTCCAGCTCGCGCAGACGCCCGGCGGCGTCGAGCAGGACGTCGAGCAGCGCGTCGCGCTGGCCGGGATGCGCCCGAAACTTGCCATGCAGTCCGTACATTGATCTTCGCTCTCCTGTCCGGCAATCGCAGCCCAGGGCGTTATACGCTATTCCTCGCCGCGGTTGACCAGCACGCCCAGAAAGAACGCCACCAGCCCGGTCAGCGCGTAGCCGAGCGGCTTGCCCTTCTGCGCATACGTCGCCGCGGCGATGGGCGGGGCGCGCCGCTGGCGCGGGGACAGGCCCTGCCCGGCGCGCGCCGCGTCGGTGAGCAGCTCCGCCCCGGCTTCGGGCACGATCTTCGAGCCGTGGCGCCGCGCGTAGACCTGCGTGAACTCCGCCCCGAAGAACAAAAGCTGCGCCGCGTAGTAGATCCACAGCAGGATCACGATCAGCGACCCCGCCGCGCCAAAGGCCGAGGCGGTGCTGCTGTTGCCGATGTACAGCCCGATGGCGAAGCGGCCCAGCGTGAACAGCAGCGCGGTCACCGCCGCGCCGATCCACACGTCGCGCCAGGCAACCTGCGCGTCCGGCAGCACTTTGTAGATGATTGCGAACAGCACCGTGATGACGCCGAACGACACCACCAGGCTGACCACCCGGATCGTCTGCACCCACACGTCGTTGAGGAATACCCCGCTCATGGAGTTGGACAGGGCCGCCAGCACCGCGTCCACGATCAGCGAAACCAGCAGCAAAAAACCGATAGCCGGGATGAGCGAGAACGACAGCAGGCGGTCCTTGAGCGTCTCCGCCAGGCCGCGACCCGGCGCGGGCTGCACGTTCCAGATGGTGTTAAGCGCGTCCTTGAGCGCGTTGAAAACCCCCGTCGCGCCAAGCAGCAGCGTGACCACGCTGACCACCGCCGCGATGCCCTTCGCATCGGACGCGGCGGCGTTATCGACCATCGTTTCGATCATGCTGGCGCCGTCCTCGCCCACCAGATCGCGGATCTGGGCGTATAGTTCCCCCTTGACGTCGCCGGGTTCCATCACGAAGCCCACTACCGTGATCGTGACCAGCAGCAGCGGCGCGAGCGAAAAGATCGTGTAGTAGGACAGCGCCGCCGCCAGCCGCGAGGCTTTGTCCTCTTTCCATTCCGAGAAAGTTTCCTTTAGCAGCTTGAATACCGTCTTCACCGCGCGTCCTCTCCAGCCAGCGTCCAATGAATACTCAGGTGTATGTAGGTCATACGCTGGTTGGCGAGGGGATGCCAACAGGCGCAGCGAACGGCCGCAGGCGTGCCCTGCCCGCTGCCTTTCCGTTGCTTCCGGCTGCTTCTAGCTGCTTTCTGCTGCCTTAAGCTTCAGACTCACCGGGCAGTGATCCGACCCCTGCACGTCTGGGTGAATCGCTGCATCGAGCACGCGCGCGCGCAGGTCCGGCGTGACGAAGAAGTAGTCGATGCGCCAGCCGAGGTTGCGCTCGCGGGCGCTGCGCCAGTACGGCCAGTAGGTGTACGCCTCGGTGCGGTCGGGGTAGAGCGTGCGGAAGATATCGAGATAGCCGCGCTCCAGCACGCGGTCGATCCAGGCGCGCTCTTCGGGCAGGAAGCCGGTGACGTTCACGTTCTCCTCAGGGCGGGCCAGGTCGATGGGGGTGTGCGCGGTGTTGACGTCGCCGCAGAAGATGATCGGGCGCCCTTCGGCGCGCAGGCGCTCGATATAGTCCAGAAAGGCGGCCTTATACGCCATCTTGAACGGGACGCGCTCGTTTTTCATGCCGCCGTTCGGGAAGTATGCGCCGACCAGCACGAAATCGCCGTAGTCGGCGGTGATGGTGCGCCCCTCGGCGTCGTATTCGTCGATGCCCAGCCCGATGATGACGCGCTCAGGCTCGGTGCGGGTGAAGAGCGCCACGCCGCTGTAGCCTTTGCGCTGCGCGGACGCCCAATAGGTCAGGTAGCCGTCGGGAAAGAGCAGGCTTTCCTCAAGCTGGTCGGGCGAGGCTTTGGTCTCCTGCACGACCAGGATGTCGGGCTGCTCTGCCGCCAGCCAGTCCAGAAAGCCTTTGCGCTGAGCGGCGCGGATGCCGTTGACGTTCCAGGAATAGAGGCGAAGCATGGCGTCTCTCGCAGGGTGGTAAACAGCGGTTAGTGGGTGGCGATTAGCCAAAGGCAGTCCCTGGGCGCTGCGCGTGGCTCCCCGCTCATAGCTCAATTGTACGGGCGCGCGGCGCGGTTGGCGAGACCTCGCGACAAATCTCCCCCGGCGCGACAGGCGTTATAATGGAAGCGTCGGGAGAGCTACACGGAAGGCCCCCCCATGACTGTATCGCTGAAGGACGTCTACCGGCTGTCGTTGCAGCTCTCGCCGGACGAGCGCCGCCAGTTGGCCGATCTTCTGCGCACTCCCCCGCGCCGGCCGATCCCCGGCAGATCGTGGCGACGATTGAAGCCCACGCGAGCGCGCTGCGAGAGATGGGCGTCGAGCGTATTGGCGTGTTTGGCTCGGCGGCGCGGGGAGAGGCCGATGCAGCCAGCGATATTGACATCTTGGTCAAGCTGGCGGATGTGTCCTTCCGTAATTTCATGCGCCTCAAGCACGCGCTCGAAGACCTGCTTGGTCGCCCCGTCGATCTGGTTCTCGAGGAGTCTCTCCGCGACGAGGTGCGCTCGACCGTCTTGAACGAGGTCATCTATGCCAAGGGATTCTAGGCCCTACCTGCGCGATATGATCGATGAGGCGCGTTTCATCGAATCGCACACCCAGGGCCTAACCTACGAGTCTTTTGTCGAAAATGAGTTGCTCGTGCGTGCCGTTCTCAACAGCCTAACGGTGCTGGGCGAAGCTGCGCGCCATGCCAGACGACATCCGCCAGAAAATGCCAGAAATCCCCTGGCGCGAGATGGCAGATGTTCGCAATATCATCGTGCACGGCTATTTTTCGGTCAATCTGCCGATCATCTGGAATATCGTTGAAGTCGAAATTGCCCCTCTGCGCCGCCAGATTGAGCGATTTCTAGCTGAACTGGACGACGCGCCGCCCGCTTGAAATTGCTTTTCGCTAACCGCCAACTGCCGCCTTCTGCCGCTCCACCTGCCACGCGACATGCTGCGTGAGGATCGCCTGCGCGTCGATGCGGGCGGCGCGCAGTTCGTTGCGCCGGCGGTTGCGGCGCAGACGCTCGTCGCGATCCGGGCGCGGGGCTTGCACCGGCTCGCGGACGGGGGGCGGCGGCTCGCGCCTGGGAGGCGCGGCCACCCCCGGCGCGGGCAGGCCCAGCGGCAGCGCGGCCGGATCGCGCAGCAGGGTGCGATCGCGCTCGATGAGCGCGACCTTGACGGCGCGCGCGATCAACAGCGTGGCGTAGGGTCCGGCGACGGTCTGCTCACCCCGCCGGATCTCGAAGGCAGTGTCTTCCAGCGGCAGGGCCACCGCTTCAAGCGCCTGGCGCGCCCGGCGGGCTTCGGGACCGGTGCCGCTGCTCTCGCGCTCCAGCAGGGCGCGGATCGTCGGGTCCTGCAGCCGCTCCTGGACCGGCTCGGCCAGCGGCGCGCGGCGGCGCACCTTGACGATCTCGTAGGGGCCAGGCTGGGGCGGCGGGGCCGCCTTCGGAGCCGGGGCGGGCGGCGGGGCGGGGGTCTGAGCGGCGGGCGCCGGATCAAGCTGTGCCAGCCGCAGGCCGGGCCGGTAGGCGCTGCTCGGATGCGGCCAGGGCGTGCGGGTCAGCTCTTCCCAGCGCGGGCCGGCAACCCCGGCGCTCTGGTAGCTGGTGAAGACGCGGCCGCCCGGACCGAAAATATTGTAGCGGCTCCCCCGGCGGCGCACGTGATACCAGTCACCCTGCACCTGGAGCGAGTGGGTCGTTTGCGCGGGTTGTTTTGGCATGTGTTTTTGAGCAAAGTCCCTAACGACTGGTCGTACCAGGAACTCGATCGTGCTGCGACCGGGCACTTGGGGTGGTGCCCACCGTCTGCCGTGAGAACAGGAGAGCCGGTGGCGCGCATCACGGCGGGCGCGCCGGGTAGCTGGGTGTGCGATGCCCCTATTGTAGCCCAGTTCCCGCCTGGTGTGGGTTAGGAAACTGTTCAGGTTCTGCCTGCCCGCTTAAAGGACACTTAAGGGAAGAAGAGAGTTAAGTGAATCATGGCCTGCGCCCTGGGCGGCGCGCCGCCGGGCGGTTATGATCTGGGATGACAGGCGGCGCGTGTGCCGCCTGCGCCGCTGCGTGGGGCTGGCCCGCGCCCGATGACTCGTTCCCGATGACCTACTTTGGCGCGCTGGCGCTGTTCATTGGCCCGCCGCTGGTGGCGCTGGCCCTGCTGACCCTGGCCGACTGCCGACGGGGGCGCCCGCTGGCGCGTACCGGCCTGCGCAGCGGCCCGGCGATCGCGGTGGTGCTGGTCCACGTGGCGATCGCGCTGATCTACACCACCCCCTGGGACAACTACCTGGTGGCGACCGGTGTGTGGTGGTACAACCCCGCGCTGGTGACCGGCGTGACCATCGGCTGGGTTCCCATCGAGGAATACACCTTTTTCGTCGTCCAGACGCTGCTGAGCGGGCTGTGGCTGCTGGCGCTCTCGCGGCACGTCTTCCCGGCACCGCCGGTCGAGCCACCCCGCCCCGCGCTGCGCCGCGCTGCGCCGCTGGCGCTCGGCGCGGTGTGGCTGGCGGCGGCGGGCGTGCTACTGAGCGGATGGGACTCCGGGCGCTACCTGGGGCTGATCCTGGTCTGGGCGCTGCCGCCGATCATGCTCCAGTTCGTTTTCGGAGCGGATATGCTCTGGCGCCGCCGCGCGCTGATCGGGACGGCTATCCTCAGCACGACCGCCTACCTGGCGCTGATGGACGCGCTGACCATCGGCTCCGGCACATGGACCATCGACCCGGCGCAGAGCCTGCCGGTGCTGATCGGCGGGGTGCTGCCGATCGAGGAGCTGGTCTTCTTCCTGCTGACCAACGTCCTGATCACGTTCGGCGTGGCGCTCATGCTGGCCGAAGAGGGTCCGGCCCGGCTGCGGGCGCTCTCCGGGGGGCGGCTGGGCGGCGCGGCAGCGCTGAGCAAGCAACCTAAGTTTGACAAATCCCGCCAAGATGTATAGTATCTAGCATGTAGTGGAGACGGTTGTTCACGAGGACATCACAAACCTGGACGCGCCTCAACACGCGCCAGGTTTTTTTGTTGGTAGCGGCTCCCTTCCCCACCACACTGTCCGTTTTTTACGTGGAAGGAGTCTTCCAAATGTCGGAAGAACGCATTACCGGGACCGTCAAATGGTTCAACGCCCAGAAGGGCTTCGGGTTCATCGAGCGCGAGGGCGGCCCCGATGTCTTCGTGCACCAGAGCGAAATTCAGGGTGAAGGCTATCGCGAGCTGCTTGAGGGTGAGAAGGTGGAGTTCACCATCACCCAGGGCCAGAAGGGCCTGCAGGCCAGCCGCGTCGTTCGCCTCGGTTTCTAGAGGCTGTTGTCAGCAGGCTGTGCTCCCCTTATCCCCGGCCCCAATCCGGCTCAAGACGAGCACTCGAAGCGCCCGCGCCATTCCAGGCCGGGCGTTTTTGCTGCGCGCTTACTCGCCGGGTGGCAGGGACGGCGCCGGGCATATATCATCGGGGCCTCTGATGCGCGGGCTTTTGCGCTTGGCGAGATGACCGGCTCTTATGCGCCACTGGCTGCACCGATCCACCTGGCCTGTTCTGGCATTGATTGTTGTGGGGGCGATCACCCTGCTGCGCTACGACCGCCCGCTGATTCGCGGGGACGGCGTGGCATATCTGGCGTGGCTGGACACCTTCGTGCGCGACCGGGATCTGGATCTCACCAACCAGTTCGAGCGCTTCCAGCACGTCAACACTTACCAGATCACCTGGCACATCGAGCGCCAGCGGTTCGTCGATATCTTCCCCTTCGGCGCGGCCATCGTCCACGCGCCGTCCTATGCTCTGGCGCACGCGCTCGCCGGGCAGGGCTGGACGGGCGCCAACCCGGACTATTTCCGCCAGATGCAGGGGGTCGAGCAGGTCTACAGCCTGGCGCTGATGTTCGGTGCGAACGCGCTGGCGCTGGGCGCGATGCTGCTGGCGCTGCGGCTGGCGCGCCCGCTGGCCGGGGCGTGGTCGGCGGCGTTTCTGGCGTGGGCGGTGCTGGCGGGGTCGCCGCTGTTGTATTACAGCACCGTCACGCCGCTCAACTCGCACAACCCGGCCGCCTTCCTGCTGGCCCTGATGCTCTATCTGCTGGTGACGCGCACCAGCACGCTGGCCGGGGGTCCGCCCCCCGAAGCGGCTCCGGCGGGGCGGGCGCGCGCGCTGGGGGCGTGGATCGTGCTCGGCGGCGCGGCCGGGCTGATGGTGCTGGTCCGCTGGCAGTTGATCGCCGTCGCGGGCCTGGGCTGGATCGCGCTCGCAGCGCGGCGCCAGTGGTCGGGGCTGGCGGTTGCGACGGCGGCGGCGGCGCTGGCCCTTATCCTCTTGCCGTTGGTGTGGAATCACCTGTTTGGCGACCCGTTCATCGTGCCGTATGACGAGACGACGGGCGAGCAGTTCATGGGCCTGCCGGTCAACGCCCACCGCGTGCTGGGGCAGATGCTCGGCTACGCGCCGCTGACCGTGCTGAGCCTGCTGGGGCTGCCCGCGCTCTGGCGGCGCGACCGGCTGTGGGCGGGCCTGCTGGGGGGAATGATCGCGGCCCAGGTGCTGATCAACGGCGCGGCGCGCGACTGGTACGCGGGGGACACCTTCGGCCCGCGCCGGATGTCCGAGCTGTACGCGGTCTACGTCCTGCTGCTGGCGGCGCTGGCCGGGCGGCTGCCTGCCCCGTTTGCGTGGCGCAGCCGGCACGCCTGGCGGCCACTCGGCGCGCGGCTGGCGGTGATGGCGCTGCTGGTCTATTCGCTGGTGCTGTTTCGCGCGTTTCTGCTGTTCACCTGGACCAACCCACAGGGGCAGTTCGCCGACGAGCCGGGCGTCATGCTGCGCTACTGGCGCGATCACCCGGCCCGCGAGGAAACGTACCGGGCGGTGCTGGACGCGCACGTTGGCCCGGCGGCGTGGAATCAGCCCGGCCCGTAGCGGGATCGCTCTCCCCTCACCCCAAACCCCTCTCCCTCTTGCGACGGGGTCGCGGGGCGAGGGGCTTTTTTTGTGTTGCGCGCTCCCCTTCTCCCCGCACGCGAGGGAGAAGGGGCCGGGGGTTGAAGGGAAAAACACCTAGCCGGGCGACCCGGCGTAGTAGCGCACCAGCGCGTCTCCCAATTGGGGCAGGCAGGGCGTCACGTCCACCCATGGCTCGACCGAGCCGACATTCCATAGGTTGAACCCGCGCACATACGGATCGCGCTCGATCTCGCGTGTGTATTGCACCACGTCGCGCGCCAGGTCCTCGCAGGTGAACTCGGCGCGCCCGTCGCCCGGCCCCGCCTCGGTGATGTAAACCGGGATGTAGTACGCTTCGGGCAGCAACGGCAGAAGCTGCTCGTAGAACTTGCGGTGCCGGTAGGCCAGCCACGGACCGGATTCGGAGAGCAGGCGCCCGGCGCTGCCCGAATAGGCATGCAGGGCGACTCCGTGATAGCGCTGCGGGCCGCAGGGGTTGTCCAGCGCGTAGTCGTAGACGGGCGCCAGCGCGGCGAACTCGTGCGGTTCCGGGTTACCCCCCGCAAACGAGAACAGCAGCAGGCACAGCCCGCGTTCGTTCGCCAGGCGCATCGCCTCGATCGCGAACGGGACCAGCCACGCCATCGGCGGGTGACACTCGTTCATGATCTCGTAGTAGTCCGCCGGGACGCGCGCCCAGTACGGCATCTGGTTGTCCATCCAGCGCCGCGCCTCGGCGACCGGATCGTTGGTGGCGTCCGGGCAGTCGATCATTCCGTCGGGCGTCTCCAGCGTGCGATAGATCAGCACCGTCTCGGGCGAAACCTGCCGCACCGCCGCCAGGATGCTCTCGGTCCCGGTCGTGCCCTTGAGGGTGGACATCGGGCGGCCAATGGCCTGCAACCGCCGCGCCAGCTCGACCACCGGCCCGCTCTGCGCGCCCATGGTCAGGTGCAGGCCCATCAGCGCGCGCGGGCGCGTGTCCAGCGGGAAATAGACGCGGTCGGCTTTGTCCAGGAACAACTGGAGCGTCACGTTGTCCAGCGTATAGTCGGGCGGGGGCGCGGCGGGTTCGGCAGGCGGCAGGGCGGCGGAGCCGGTTGTCACGCGGAAGCGCAGCCGCACCACCTGGCCGCGAAAAAAGCGCAGATCGACCGCCCGCTGTTCCCATTCGCTCTCGACCCCAATCTGCTGGTCCACTGCCACCCAGCTCAGGCCGCCGTCCAGACTCAGCTCGACCGCGGCGATATCGGTCTGCGGCAGGGACCCGCGCTGGCGAAAGAGAAGCTGGGCGTTGGTCTTGCCGGTCAGGTCGATCTGCCCGGCGTATTCGAGCGTGCTCGTCACGCCGCGCAGCGATCCGTCCACGCGCCAGCCCGCGCCCTCGTACCCGGCGGCAGACTCGAAGCGCCAGACGCCGTCCGGCAGCCACCCGGCCGCCGAGTCGAACGTATCGCCCAGGGGCGGGCGAACGACCGGGCGCGGCGCGCCGGAGACGTAGACCAGCGGCGCGAGCGGCACGGGGGGCGGCGGGGTGCCATCCTGGGCGTGCAGCGGGGATGGCACCGGCGGCGCGAGCGCGGCGGCCAGCACCGCCGGCACAAGCAGCAGCATGAGCAGTTGACGTCGCATAGCGGCGCATTGTAGCAGGGTTGGCGGATCGGCGCACGCCGGGCCAAGGCCGCCCCGCGCGCCAAAGGCAAGGTTCCCGGCGCGGGCCAGCCGGTATACAATGGGGATGCACTCAACAAGATAGTTTGGTGCCGTGCGGCAGCGCGGCGAGCGACGCTTTGCTGACTGCTATCATGTCTTGGAGGATCTCGAGATGCTGGTTAAAGATATCATGACGCCCAATCCCATTACCGCCACCCCCGAAACGACGCACAAACAAGCGTCCGAGCTGATGCGCGAGCATCATATTCACCACCTGCCGATCGTGGACAAGCGCGGCAAGCTGGTTGGCATTGTCGTGGAGAGCGATCTCTATCAGGCACAGCCCTCGCCCGCCACCACGTTGAGCATCTATGAGATCCACAGCCTGCTTTCGCGCCTGGAACTCAAGCAGATCATGCGCCGCCCGGTCTACACCACCAGCCCCGGCTGCCCGCTGGAAGAAGCGGCGCGCCTGATGCAGGCGCAGCGGATTGGCTGCCTGCCCGTGCTGGATGGCGAGGCGCTGGTCGGCATCGTAACCGACACGGATATCTTCAAAACGCTGGCGACGCTGATGGGCGCCGGCGAGGACGGCGCGCGCATGACGCTGGAAGTCGCCGACCAGCCCGGCAATTTGGCGAAGGTCGCCCAGGCCATCGCGGATGTGGGCGGCAACATCATCAGCGCCATCACCTGGCACCAGGGCGGGAAAGCGTACATCACCATCAAAGAGCGCGGCGCGGACTTCGTCCGGCTCAACGATGCCCTCAGCCACCTGGACGCCAAGGTCATCGACCTGCAGCAGCACCCGCACTGTGAGCAGGGTCCGACCGGGTAGCATCTGCCCCGTTGACAGCGCCGGAGTCTGGTCCATCCGGCGCTGTGTTTGTGCTCGACAATAGAACAAATGTGCGATATACTGGGATCGCTCGACCGAGGCCGCACCCGCGCGGCCAACCCCGGAAAGGAGCAGCCTCATGACCGACCGCATCCTGACCCGCGCTGAACTTAACCGGGCAACCCTGGCCCGCCAGATGCTGCTGGCGCGCAGCGAGCGCCCCGTGCTAGACGCGATCGAGCACCTGGCAGGCTTGCAGGGGCAGCAGCCCCAGTCGCCGTACATCGGCCTGTGGACGCGCCTGCGTGACTTCGAGCGCGAGACCCTGGCCGGGCCGATCCACGCGCGCGCCGTGGTCAAGGCCACGCTGCAGCGCGCCACGCTGCACCTCGTCACTGCCCGCGACTATCCCTGGCTGCGCGCCACGCTGGAGCCGGTGCTGGAACGCAGCCTGGCTGCCATTGCCAAACAGCGCCGGGCGACCGGGCTGGACTTCGAGCGCGTGCTGGCGGCAGGGCGCGCCTTCCTGGCCGAGGAGCCGCGCCCCTTCGCCGCTCTGAGCGACATGCTGGGCGAGCTGATGCCGGATGCCGACGTGGGCGCCATGCGCTACGCCGTTCGCATGAAGCTGCCGCTGGTCCAGGTGCCGACGCGCAACGGCTGGAGCTACCCCGGCAACCCGCTGTTCACCCTGGCGGAGCAGTGGCTGGGGCAGCCGCTCGAGGCCGCGCCCGATCTGCGCGCGCTGGTCTTTCGCTATCTGGCGGCGTTCGGGCCGGCGTCGCTGGCCGACCTGCAGACATGGTCCGGCCTGACCGGGCTGAAGGCGGCCATCGCCCCGTTTCGAGACGAGCTGGTCACCTTCCGCGACGAGAGCGGGCGCGAGCTACTCGATCTGCCCGATCAGCCCCTGCCGCCCGCCGATACGCCTGCCCCGGTGCGCTTTTTGCCGGAATACGACAACCTGCTGCTGGCCTACAAGGACCGCACGCGCGTGATCGCCGACGAGTACCGCTGGCGCGTTTTCCTGCCGGGGCTGCGCGTGCGCTCGTGCGTGCTGGTCGATGGCTTCGTGCGCGCCGGCTGGGGCCTGGAGAAGACGAAGGCCGGCGCTGTGCTGCTGATCGAGCTGTTCGAGCCGCTGGCGCCCGACCAGCGCGACGCCATCGCCGCAGAAGGTGAGCGGCTGGCACGCTTCATCATCGGCAGTGCGGGCGCGGTCGTGGTGCAGTTCGTCGAGTAGCGCCCCTCACCCCAAACCCCTCTCCCTCTTGCGACTTCGTCGCGGGGAGAGGGGCGTTTTGTGCCACGACGCGCTCCCCTTCTCCCCGCGTGCGAGGGCTGAGGGGGCGACAGTAGAAAAAAGAAGGGTTCATCTGGCATACTTTTGTG
>DYGX01000019.1 GCA_020724465.1 Thermoflexus sp. | reverse complement strand
CTGGCTCATCCTCCCTCACCCCGTTTCCTGTTTCAAAATTCGGGATGACTCATGGCATCCCTGCCAGGCAGGGCCAGCAGCGCAGGCGGCGATCAGGCGCGGGGGCCGGACGGCATTCCTTCGCCTTCCGGCTGGGCCGGCGTAAACCGGAACGGGCCGAACTCGAAGCGGCCGCCTGGCCCGAAGAAGAAGTGCGGCATGTTGAAGAAGTCCTCATCCAGCTCGCCCGGTCCGAAGAAGTAGTACTGCAGCGCGCCGCCTTCCGGGTCGGAGCCAAAGCCAAACCCGACGCCGCCGGGGTTGGGGCCGAGCGTCACGTCCAGGCTCAGTTCCTCGCCGTCGCGCAGCACGGTCAGCGTCACGACCTCGCCCTCGTCATAGGGTAGCAGGCGCTCGCGCAGGGTGCGGCGCTGGTCGACCGGCTCGCCTTCCACCGCCGTCACGATGTCACCCACCTGCAGCCCGGCCCGCGCTGCCGGGGTGTCGTCGTAGACACGCTCGATCAGCGCGCCTTCCTCGACTGGCAGATCGCGCTCGGCGGCCAGGTCAGGCGTGATGACGGCAAACTGCACGCCAAGCTGGGTGGGCTGGGCGCCCATCATCATGGTGCCCATGCGCGGAGAAACCCGCGGGAAGCTGAAGTTCGCCGGCAGGTCGAACTCCAGCGTGATCTCCTCGCCGTCGCGCAGGACGCTCAGAGTCAGCGTGCTCCCCGGACGAAGGCCGCCCAGCAGGCGCATGATCGCGCCCAGGTCAATCTCGGTCAGCGACACGTCGTTCACCGCCGTGATCACGTCACCGGCCTGCAGACCGCTGTCCGCCAGCGGCGAGCCTTCGTCGATGGCGCGGATCGCCAGACCGTCGTCGGTCAGCTCGGCGTCAATGCCCAGCAGGGCGTTGATCAGCGACCCCAGGCCGAAGCCAACGGCACCGCGACCGTGCGGCAT
This sequence comes from Thermoflexus sp., assembly GCA_020724465.1. Classification (GTDB taxonomy): domain Bacteria; phylum Chloroflexota; class Anaerolineae; order Aggregatilineales; family Aggregatilineaceae; genus DYGX01. The sequence goes on along the minus strand of DYGX01000019.1, from coordinate 64,486 downwards.
CATCTCCTCGAGCTTGGGCAGGCTTGGCATCAGATCGCTCATCACGCTGCCGAGATCGACCTCAACGGTCATTTCCTCGCCGTCGCGCAGCACGGTCAGGCTCAGCGGCTCGCCGGATCGGAACGAGAGCATCAGGTCGTGCCCCATGCTGGCCGACACATCCACGCCGTTGATCTGCGTGATCACATCGCCCTCTTGCAGGCCTGCCGCCGCAAACGGCGAATCGTCCTCAAGCGTCTTGATCACCAGACCTTCGTCGGTCAGCTCGGCGGTGAGGCCAAAGAGGTTAAAAACACCGCGCATGCCCACACCGGGCCGCAGCCTGATTTCCGGCGGGCGGCGGGTTTCCAGGTCCGCCGGGCGCTCGCCGAGGGTCACGCTGTGCTCGCGCGAGACGCCGCGCCACTCCGTCGTGACGGTGATCTCGTCGCCCGGCGCGTAGGACGCGATCAGATCGACCAGCGCCTGGGCCGAGTCAACGGCCGTGCCGTCCACCGCGGTGATCACGTCGCCCACGCGGATGCCCGCTTCATCGGCGGGCGAACCGGGCACAACCTCGCGAACCACCACGCCGTCGTCCGAATCCGCGATCGACACGCCCAGCCAGGCGGGCCGTTCGGCCTGGATCGCGCTGTTCGCAACCGGCGCTACGTCATCGGCGCGCACGATCCCCAGCCCCAGACCGCTCAAGACCAGTACCAGCGCAATCCCAAGAGAGAGTAACCGCTTCCGATCAGACATAGTCTGCGACACCTCCATTCTTCATGACTGTTGACGCAAACGCAGTTCCAGCTCACACACCATCAGCCAGCATGGATTACGCCCGGTAATCCGCGTTTAGCCATGAATCAATGTGGCAACAAAGTGTAAAGAATGTGTAAGCGCGATCTTAGAAATGTCTAAGAAGTTGGCTCAGGTCGATGCGCAGCGCGGCTCAGCGTGGCCGCGACAGGCGCATGGTGCGCAGGCTCGGCAGCGGGGGGCGCGAGGCAGTCGGGTGGTGCTCAGAGTCCGGTAGCAGCGGCAGGCGCACCGTGAAAACCGACCCGGCATCGACCACGCTGCTGACGCTGATCGATCCGCCGTGCGCCTCGGCAATCCACTTGGCGATGGACAGGCCCAGGCCGGTCCCGCCTTGCCCGCGCGAGCGTGCCTTGTCCACCCGGTAGAAGCGGTCGAAGACGTGCGGCAGGTCTTCGGGCGGGATGCCCACGCCGGTGTCGCGGACGGTGAGGACCGCCTCGTTGCCTTCGCGAGCCAGGCCCAGGGTGATCGTGCCGCCGGGGGGTGTGTATTTGATGCCGTTGGACACCAGGTTCAGCAGAAGCTGCTTGAGACGGTCGGCGTCGCCCAGCACGCGCGCTGGCTCGACCTGCCCCAGCGCGATCGTGACTCCGTCCGATAGCATTTGCGCCTGATGGTAGACTTCGACCAGCAGGGTATCCAGCTCGGCGGGCACCTGCTCCAGCGGGAGTCGCCCGGCGTCGGCCTTGGCGAGCAGCAGCAGGTCTTCGACCAGCCGCGACATGCGGCGCGCCTCGCTGGCGATCGCCTCCATCGCCTCGTCGTCCGGGCCGATGCGGCGCATCAGGTCGATATTGCCCTGGATGGTCGTCAGCGGCGTGCGCATCTCGTGCGAGACATCCGCCACGAAGCGGCGCTGGACGTTGAACAGGCGCTCCAGCCGTTCGAGGGTGTTGTTGAAGATATGCGTGAGCTGGCCCAGTTCGTCGGGCGGGCCGTCGTAGGGAATGCGGCGGCTGAGATCGTCCGCCGCCGTGATCTGCTTGGCCGTCTGGGCGATGGCGTCGATGGGCCGCAGCGCCCGCCGCGCCAGATAGTCGCCCAGCAGCAGCGAAACCAGCAGCGCCAGCGCCCCACCGACCAGCATGATCTTCAGCAGGCGGTCAATGGCGGCGTCTACTGTGCGCAGCGAGGCGGCCACCTGGATGTAGCCCCGCACCCGGCCATCGACGATCAGCGGGGCGGACATCACCCGGCGGTGGTCGCCGCCCGTGTGGACGTCGCGCCGCACCTCGTGCGACTCGCCCAGCGCCATCGGGTCCAGCGGTTCGTTGTAGCCGTAGCCGAGCAGGCTGTACGACACGGTGTGCAGGAAGGGCCGCCCCTGCTCGTCGTAATGCCAGACCTGCACGAACAACCCCGGCGTGCTGCGCGCCTTGGGCGACATCGACCCGCCTGAGGTCGGCCACATGATGTCGTTGATCGCGTTGTAACGCTCGTCCTCAATCACGTCGCGCAGCGTTTCGTCCACCTGCATGCGCAGCGTCCAGCTCAGGATGCTCGACGTGGCCGCGATGAAGACGAGAATCACCACAGCCAGCAGGCTGGAATAGAGGAAGGTCAGGCGGGTGCGAATGGTCATACGGCTGGGCGCTCTGCTGCCCTCGTGCTAGGCGAACGATGGGGCGTGCGTTGTCTGTCAGTGTAGCACCAGAATGTGAGCAGGGGATGAGAAATGCCAGAGGGTAGCAGTTGGCGTGCCCGACCGGCCGGAATGCGGCGCCGGAGCGGCCGGCTGGCCCCGGCGCCGGCCCCAAACTCGCTAGTCTTCGCGCAGCACGTACCCCACGCCGCGCACGGTGTGGACCAGGCGCGGCTCGCCGTTTTCTTCCGTCTTCTGACGCAGATAGCGCACATACACTTCGATGATGTTGCTCTCGCCGCCGAAGTCGTAGCCCCACACCCGGTCGAAGATCATCTCGCGCGTCAGCACCCGGCGCGGATTGCGCATGAACAGCTCCAGCAGCTCGTACTCTTTCGCCGTCAGGTCGATGAAGCGGTCGCCGCGCTGGGCGCGGTGCGTGCCTGTGTCCAGCGAGAGATCGGCAAAGCGCAGCACTTCCGGCTGCGACGACGGCGCGGCACGCCGGAACAACGCCCGGATGCGCGCCAGCAGCTCGTCGAACGCGAACGGCTTGACGAGATAGTCATCGGCGCCGGCGTCCAACCCCAGCACGCGATCCTGCACGTCTTCCTTGGCGGTCAGCATCAAGATCGGGACGTCGCTGGCAGCGCGCAGGCGTTTGCAGACTTCCAGGCCGTCCAACCCCGGCAGCATCCAGTCGAGGATCACCAGGTCCGGCGGTGTATCGCGCGCCATCTCAAGACCCTGCTGTCCGTCGTAGGCGACGTCAACGCGGTAGCCCTCGTAGATCAAGCCGCGCTTGACAAACTGAGCGATGCGCTCTTCGTCTTCAATGACCAGAATCCGCTCTGGCATCACGGCCTTCCTTTCCAGAGGTGGCCCGCTCTACACACTGATACAATTGTACCCGGATGCGGCCCGGCGCGGTATGAGTCTCTGCCCCAGGCGCGCATCCGGGCACGTGGCTGTCCCGGTCTGGCCTAGCGCACCCATCCTGGCGCGCGCGCCGGAGCGGGCGCAGGCGCCACCCACACCTCGCCGCTGCTGAGATCCGCGACTACCAGCTCGCCCTCGATTCCGTCCGGCGTGTAGGTCGTGTTTCGCAGCCCGCCTACCAGACGGGGCGCCGCCCCCGCCGCGGGTGCCAGTTCGGGCGCGTCAAGCACCGCGCCCGCCTCGCCAAACAGCGGCGCGAACGCTCCGGGCGCGCTGCCCGAAAGCAGCCGCATCCACTGCGGCCCCATCCCGGCGTTGGAGCCCACCACAACATACCATGTACCGTCCGGCGCCTGCATCGCGTCGAAGACCGGGTGATCGGTGCCCAGCAGCGTCACAGGCGCGGCGTCGGGCGTGGCCGGATCGAGCACGTACAGTCCCGGCGTGCTGTAGCCAAAACTGGCGCTGGTGCTCGCCACGCGGCCATCAACCGTCCACTGAGCTTCGCCCGCCACCGAACCCGGAAGCTCGGTCACGCTGCCATCGGCCAGATCGACGACGCCCGGATACGAGCCTTCATACAGCCCGATGGTGACCAGCAGACGCGTTTCGTCGGCGCTCCACTGCGGCCGCATATAGACGCGGATCGCGATCACGTTCTGATCGTCGAGCACGTTCGCAATCACCTGGCGTGGCGGTTCGCTGCCGTCAGACGGCACGATCCACAGCCCGCGCTGGTCGCTGAACGCCACCCGCGAGGCGTCCGCATTGAACGCGACCGATGGGCGCACGCGCTCGGTGATCAGCGTGGCCAGGGTCTGCGCCGCGCCACCATCCAGGCTGCCGACCGCCAGGGTATCGGCTGTCACCGTCGCGACGCGCCCCGCTGCGACCGCGTAATCCAGCACGGGCTGGGGGCTGCTCGTCACCGCCCGCGCCGGCGCTCCACCAGCAGGCAGCACCCAGACCTGCGTGACGCCGCTGGCATCCGGCGCGAGGAAGGCCAGATCGGCGGGCAGCACATCGGCGGGCAGCGACGGCAGCGGGAGCGGCCCCCAGGCGAAGGCCAGCGCTCCGGCGGTTCCCGGCACGACCCGGCCATCCGCCAGCCGCACGCCTTCGGGATCGAGCGTCGCCTCGACCGGCAGACGGCGGGCGGGCGGCTCCGGGTTGGGTTCGGCGCGCCAGGCGCCCGGCCCGCCGCTGATCCGCGTGCTGGACGCATCGGCGCTCAGCGCGATCAAGGTGCCGGCATCAGCCCAATAGAGATCGATCCACGGCCCGCCCTGGACCTCGCTGACCGTGAACGGATCGATGCCATAGGTGCTGAGATCGGCGATCCGCACGCCCTGGGGAACAGTGTAGGCCAGGCGCGCGGCATCCGGCGACCAGGCGATACCCTGCGCCGTGTCACCCGGCGGCAGCGGTTGGTCGAACTCGACAACGAACCCGCTCATGTTATTGAGCGCGCCCACGATCACGGCGTGGTTGTCGAGCGTGCGGTAGGCGTACCACGCGCCGCCAGGCGCGAGATCAAAGGTGGCAACCGGCTGGCCTTCCGGCGAGACAGGCGTTTGCCCGCCGGTGACGGCATCAATGCGCAGCACACGGTGTTCCGATGTCAGGATATACAGATCGGCGGGCAGCGGAAAGACGGATGCGTCCTGCGCCTGCACCGCCGGGACGGCCAGCAGCAGCGCGAGAACCAGCCAGAGCAGTGTGCGTATGGGAAGGGATGTCATAGGTTATGTCTCCTTAGCGGTCACGCTGTGTAGTATAGCGGGGATCGCGGCGCGTTACCCGTCGTTGTGCCCGGTGCGCGTCCTACGCGCGGTAGGCGGCTGGCCGCCGCTGTGCTAGACTCAGCGCCGTGCGGTCACGGAGAACGGAGACGCGATGAACAGCGACGGGTTTGTGATCGCCCCTGGGGGCGCGCCCTTTTTCTTCCTGGGCGGCGAGGTCGGCGCGGTTTGCACGCACGGCTTCACCGCCTCGCCTGAGGAAATGCGCTGGCTGGGCGAGTACCTGCACGCGCGCGGGCTGACCGTCTACGGGCCGCGCCTCTCCGGCCACGGGACCGACCCCGAAGTGATGGCGACCCAGCGCTGGATCGACTGGTACGAGGATGAGCTAGACGCGATCGCGCTGCTGCGCCAGCACTGCCGCAAGGTCTTCGCGGTCGGCCTGTCGATGGGCGGCCTGCTGAGTTTGCTGGCCGGGGCCGCCGGGCTGGTCGACGGCGTCGTGGCGATGGCGGCGCCGCTCCGCCTGGAACGGCGCGACCTCGCCTTTGCGCCGCTGATCAAGCACGCCGTTCCGTTCGTCCCCAAAGAAAACTGGCCGGGCCGCCTGGATGCCTATGTGCGCGAGGTTCAGCGCGCGCAGGGGCGCGAGGTCTACGGCCGGGGCGATTACGGCGTGGTGCCGACCGAATCGGCGGGCCAGCTTCACCAGTTGATGGGAGAAGTGCTGCGCCGGCTGCCGGGGCTGACGGTTCCCCTGCTGCTGATCTACTCGCGCGCCGACCGCACCGTTCCCTATGACAATCTGGCGCTGGCATCCAGCCTGGTGAACAGCACGGACCTGGTTACCCACACACTGGAAAACAGCGACCACGTTCTGACGCAGGATATCGAGCGCGAGACGGTCTATGCCCTGGTGTGGGATTTCATCTCGGCGCGCATGGACTGATCCGCCAGGATGCGGCGGTTGCGCGCTGCTCCCGCCTGGCGCTAAGATGTTCTGTCCTGCTTGCCACCGCTGCTATCGTGCAACCGAGGAGCGCCTGTGTTCAAGCTCTGGCATCAGGTAGGCCGCGACACGCGCTGGGTCATGACGTCGTACCTGCTGTGGGGGATCGGCGAGGGGCTATGGATGTACATCCAGCCGCTCTACGTGCGCTCGCTGGGCGCTTCGCCGTCCGAAACCGGCTTCACCATCGGTATGTGGGGGCTGGCGCGGCTGCTGTTCATCCTGCCGGTGGGCATCCTGGCGGATCGGGCCAGGGCGCGCCGGATCATGTTGCCCGGCTGGTATATCGGGCTGGCCGGCGTGCTGATCATCGCGCTCGCGCCGGACTGGCGCTGGGCCGCGCCGGGCTTCCTGATCTATGGCATGTCGTCGGTGGCGATCCCGGTCACCAACCTGTATCTCGCGCAGGCGGCGCAGCACGACCCAACCCGCGCGCCCGACCTGCCGATTCAGGCGTCGTTCGCCCTGCTGTGGACCGCGTATTCTGCCGGGCTGGTCGCCTCACCCACGATCGGCGGCTGGATCGGCGACACCGTCGGCCTGCGTGCCGTGTTCCTGATCAGCGTCTTCTGGTTCGTGCTGAGCATCTGGTCGATCCGCCAGGTGCGCGACTATCCCGCGCCGTCGCGCCCGTCCCACGGTCACGACTACAAGGGGATGCTGCGCCGCCCCCCGGTGATCCTGGCGCTGGGCGTGCTGACCTTTGGCTTCCTGGCGGTGTTGACCGGCCAGCCGCTTTCGGCGCAGTTCCTTGAGGAAGTGCGCGGTTTTTCGCGCACGGCGATCGGCGTCTTCGGCTCGCTCAACGCGCTGGGCACGGCCGTTTTCAGCCTGGCGCTGGGGCGGCTATCGTCCTGGCGGGCGTTTTTTGCTAGCCTATTATTAGTGATGGTGTCGTTCGCGTTGCTGCTGTGGAGCGGGGCGGGTCCGGTGGTTGCGGTGGCCTATTTCCTGCTCGGCGCCTACTACACCACGCGCCCGCTGGCTGTGGCCGCCATCAGCGAGCGTGTGGCCGAGCACCAGCGCGGAATGGCCTACGCGCTGGTCGATACGCTGGCCGGGCTGGCGACGCTGGGCGGGACCAATCTTGCCGGGGCGCTATACACGCGCAGCCCCGAATGGCCTTTTGTGGCGGGGATCGGCGGTGTGCTGGCCGTCACGCTGCTGGGCGCGGCCCTGCTTCGACTCGAAGCGACGCGGAACCAGCGCCGCGCGCCCGCGTATAGTTCGATAGAACCAATGGGACGTTAGCGAGGAACAGAGAAAACACATGGCTAAACGCCGTCAGACCAGTCTGAACGATCCGGACCTGCTGGCCCGGTTGTGGAACAATGTCACGCTCTCGTGGCGTCTGCTGCTCGACCGGCGGGTGAGCGGGCGGGCCAAGCTGATCCCGCTGGCCGCGCTGCTGTACCTGTTTTCGCCTATCGACTTCCTGCCGGAGATCGCGTTCGGGCCGCTGGGGGCGTTGGACGACATCGGCGTGCTGCTGCTCGCCCTGCAGATGTTCATCAACAGCGCGCCCAAAGAAGTGCTGCAGCAGTATCGCGGCAGGGTGCCCCCCGCCGGGGGACCGCGCGCCGCGCGCCGCCCGGCGAACAGCGAGGGTCCGGTCATCGAAGGCCGTTACGAGGTGCGCGACGAGGATCGCCAGGCATGAGCTGGATCTACCTCATCCGCCATCCGCACACGCGCCAGGAGCCGCATGTGCCGCCTTCGCGCTGGGGGCTGTCGGCGGCGGGCGAGGAACAGGTGCGTGCGCTGGTCCGCGCCCCCTTCTGGGCGGGCGTCGCGGCGGTGTATACCAGCCCGCAACTCAAGGCGCGGGTGGTCGCCGAGGCGGTTCAGGCCGCGCACAATCTGCCGGTGCGCGTGGTTGACGGGTTGGACGAGGCGCGCCGCGATGTGTGGCTGGCGCCTGAGGAGTTCGAGGCGGCGCAGCGCGCCTTCCTGGCCGATCCGGAACGGGCGCCGGTCGCCGGCTGGGAGCCGGCTCACGCAGCCCTGAGGCGCTTAGTCGCCGCCATGGACGGCATCCTTGCGCGCCATCCCTTGCACGAGCCGATCGCCGTGGTGAGCCATGCCACCGTCCTCACGCTCTATCTGGCGCACCTGCGCGGCGAGCCGGCGCGGTTTGCGGACTGGGGACAGATCGGCTTTGCCGAAGTCCTGGCGCTCGACCGGGCGGCGATGCTGCCGCTGACCGAGTTCTGCGCCTGGCCGTATGACGACTTGCCGGGATATTAGACACGATGCAAATCGGCCTGCTTTCCGACACGCACAACAGCCGGGACAACACGCGCCGCGCGCTGGATGTTTTTCGCGAGCGCGGCGTCTCGCGCCTGATCCACTGTGGGGACTTCACCTCGCCGGAGATCATCTTGCTGTTTGCGGGGTGGGATGTGACCTTTGTGCTCGGCAACGGCGATTACGCGCAGGCGGAGCTGGCCGATGCGGCCCGGCAGATCGGGGTTCAGCCGCCGCAGCGCAGCCGCGAGCTGGAGATCGACGGGGTGCGCATCGGCGTGACGCACGGCCACGATCTGGATTTGCTCTACCGCATGATGTTCAGCGGGCGCTTCACCTATCTGTGCCACGGGCACACGCACGAGCGCCGCAACGAGCTGCGCAGCGCCTACCGGGTGCGCCTGATCAACCCCGGCGCCCTGGGCGGAAGCTGCCCGCAATCGCGCTCGATCGCCCTGCTCGACACCGAGGCGGACAGCGTCGAGTTCATCGAGTTTCCCCAGTGGGCCTGATGCGCCGCTCCATGACCAGCCCCGTTTCCCCGTTGCGATAGTAACCCGGTCGGCGCTCCACCACGCTGTAGCCCATCTGGTGGTAGAGCGCGATGGCGGGCGCGTTGCTGATGCGGACGGTCAGGCGCATCTCCGGGCGGCCCAGGCGCTGTTCGGCGGCGGCCAGCAGCCAGCGCCCCAACCCGCGCCGCTGGTGTTCGGGCGCCACGCCCAGGGTGATAATCCACCCGCGCCGGCGGGCCAGGCCCGGCCCCGCCGAGACGAAACCGGCCAGCGAGCCGTCTGGCGCGACGATCTTCAGGTTGCGCGTCCCCGGCCACAGAAAGAGCAGCAACAGGTCGAGATAGGTGTAGGCATCGTAGGGGAAGATGACTTGCTCCAGGCGGTAAATCGCGCGCAGATCGAGCAGGGTCGCGCGCGCCAGCCGGTAGCCCAGCGCCGCTGGCGCCGCGCCCGGGTCCGGCTCTCGCGCCTCAGAGACTACCATTGGCCGCCTTGTGATAGCTCTGAACCTCGTCGATGGCGGCGATGGTGTCCGCCAACGACAGCACTTCCTCGCGGATCTCGCTTTGCAGCCGCTGTGTCCGCGCGCTGTCGACGTCGCGGGCGTCGATCAGTTGCACCTGTGCGTAGATGGTTCCCAGGGCCGACAGCGTGTGGTCGAGCTGGATATCGGCGCGCTTGATGTTGTTTTCCAGGTTGCGCAGGTTGGCAAGCTGTGTCTCTTTGGTCTGGATCGCCTCTTCAAGCTCGGCGCGCACGGCCGGGTCCGTCTCGCGCTCCAACCGCCGCCGCAGCGCCTTGAGGTCGTGCGGGACCATGCGCCGGTCGCGGTTGATGATGGGGTTTTCCTCGAAGCTGTCGAGGCGCTGTGCCAGCCGGTAGATCTGCTCGACCCAGTCGCTGATCTCATCTGCGGTGGTTTCGATGCTGCGCCGGGTCGGCCCGCTGAAGCGCGCGGCGGCCTCGAGGATCAGGCGGTGATAGTCGAGGGCGCGTTTCAGCCGGTCGCGGGCGGCGGGGTTGCGGATCATGCCGGGGTCGAAGCGCTCGCTGAGCATCTGGTTGACGATCTTCTTGTTGGCTTCGGGGTCGGTGATCGTGACGCCGAGATAGAGCGCTTCGGCCAGCGCGCCGAAGACCAGCCAGTACCACGCCTGCCACGCCTCGAACGGGGCGAAGCCCAGCCCAAACAGCACGATTGAGAGGGCGATGATCAAGGCGCTTTCAAGACTGAAAAAGGCATTGCTCAAGATCGCCTTCCAGGCGCGCTGGCGCATCTCGTCTCTCATAATAGGCACACCTTTTCCTGCCGGGGCGCCCGAAAACAGGCAAGGGCGTATGATGACCGATACGCCCCTTCGCCTGAGCCGGGTTCCGACGGCCGTCCGGGGACTACAGTCCGGTTCCGCTGCTGCTGGCCGAGCTTTGATCGCTGCCGGCGGCGCTCTCCGGGCTGCTCAGGCCCAGGCGCTGGCGGCGCTCTTCGAGCTGCAGCTCGATCTCGGAAATACCGATCGCCTCGTCGATCTGGTCGCGGATGCTGGTCGACGCCATTTCCAGGCGCGCCTCTTCGCGGTCGAGCCGGGCGCGGATCTGGTCGCCCAGGCGGCGGACATCCTCGTCGCCCACCCCCGCCACATCATCCAGGCTCTTGATGGTGCGCGTGGTTAGCTCCTTGGCTTCCACCAGCTCCAGCAGGGCCTTGAGATGCTCGCGTTCCTGCTTGATGGTGGTGAGCTTGGCTTCCAGCTTGAGCTTGGCGTCGAGCATGCGACGGTATTCCTGTTCCTGGGCCTGCCACTGCTCGTAGTATTCCTGGGCGAGCTGCTGCTTCTGATTCAGCTCGGCCTGAGCAGCCTGGGCGAGATCGGTCTTGGCCCGCAAGAGCAGCGTGTCGATGTCGCGGTCCAGCTTTTCGGCAGCGGCGGCGAATTCCTCATATTTGCGTTTGAGCGTCTTGACCGTGCCGCCGATGGTCGCCGCCGCGTCGTCCAGCGCGTCAAGGTTGCGCTCGGCCTGGCGGATATACTCGTCCATCACCTTGACCGAGTTCGCTTCGAGCGCCTGGTCGACCAGCCCGTGAATGTTGGCCGAGATCAGGGTGTTAATCTTCTGCAGCAGAGAAGCCATGGGAAGGGTTACCTCCTCGTCACCTGGCGAAAACGATGGAACACAGCCGCGGGGGCCGGGCATCCGGCCAGGCGCAGCGCGGCGTGAGCGCCGTCATAGACTCTATCTGACTGTACCGTATACGTAAAACTCTTTCCTGTCGGTGCACCTGTCTTGCTGTCTCCGATCCTACCATGCCGGGTGTGCCCAGGTCTGACAACCGACTGACGAATTTCTGACCCGGCGCGCACCGCTCGCTAGGCTTCGGGAGCACGGGGCAGCCGGATGGTGAAGGTGCTGCCTTTGCCGACCGCGCTGTTCACATCGATCGTCCCCTGGTGCAGCCGGACGACGCCGCTGACGATGGCCAGCCCGGACCCTGCGCCCTGGTCTTCGTACTTCTCACGCTGGATCTGGTAGAACGCCTCGAAGATATGCTCCAGCTCCTGAGGGGGGATGCCGCGGCCCTGGTCCGAGACCTCGATCGCCACGCCGTCGTCCGTGCCCAAGATACGCACACGCGCGGTGCGGCCGGGCTGTTCGGTGAACTTGATCGCGTTGTCGACCAGGCACTCAACCGCCGCCGAAAGATATTCCGGGTCCGCCAGGACGGGCGGGAGCGTGTCTGTCGTTTCGAGCACCAGCGTGACGCCTTTCTCGTCCGCGATATCGGCGTATTTCTGCTGCACGTTCTGGAGCACGCCCGAAAAATCGGTCATGCGCTGGCGGCGCCACGCGTAGGTGGCGGCTGCCTCGCCGGTTTGCAGCTCGACGAGCAGGATGAAGTTCTCCACCAGACGGCGCAGGCGGTTCGCCCCGGCGTTGATCCCGCGCAGGAAGCTGCGCATGTCGTCCACGCTCAGATCAGGCACGTCGCGGCTGAGCATGTCGGCATAGGCGACGACATACGTCAGCGGCGTGCGCATCTCGTGATTGAGGATGGTCAGGATGTTCCGCTTGATCTCGTCGATGCTGCCCTGCACCACCGCGTCGAGCTGGCGCTTGCGGTCCAGCTTGGCCGAGACGGCGACCAGCAGATCGTCGGCATCGAACGGTTTGACGACGTAATCTTCGGCGCCCATCCGCTTGCCGCGATGGATATCATCGCGCTCGCCCTTCGCCGTCAGGAAGATGAACGGGATCGCGATCCAGGCGTCGTTGGCTCGCACCGCCTCGAAGAACTCGTAGCCGTTCATGTGCGGCATCATGATGTCGGACACAATCAAATCGGGCGGTTCGGGCCGGCTGTGGAGAATCTCCAGGCCCGCCTGGCCGTGCGTTGCGGTCAAGACTTCGTACTCGTTGATTTCGAGGATATCGCGAATACCTTCCATCAGATGCTGGTCATCTTCGACGACCAGAATCGTTGCCTTGCCCATCCTGAACCACTCTCCCCGCTACGTGTTTGGCACACGTGATGTTATGGCCGGCAGCCGCATCCGGAACGTGCTGCCCTTGCCTTCCTGGCTCTCGACGGTGATCGTCCCCCCGTGTAACTCGACGATCTCCTTGATGATGGCCAGGCCCAACCCGGTTCCGGGAATCGCCGGGTTGACGTTGGTGCCCCGGTAGAAGCGCTCGAAGATCTTCGGCAGCTCGGCTTCTGGGATCCCGATTCCGGTGTCGGTCACTTCAATGATAACCCATTCGGCGGGGCTGTGCTCCGGCCCTTCGGCGCGGCTGCGAACAATCACCTCGCCATGTTCGGGCGTGTAGCTCAGCGCGTTGCTGATCAGGTTGGTGAGCGCGCGCACGATCTGGTCAGGGTCGCCCATCACCCACGGCAGCGGGCTGCGCTCGGCCTGGTGGCACAGCCGGTTGTGCTTGCTCTCGGCCCAGGCCAAGTTGTCTTGAATGACAAGATTGATGGTCTCTTCCAGGTTGACCGGCTCGCGGCGCTGGACGCGCTCGGCGCGGTGCTCGCTTTGCAGGCGCGAGAGGTCCAGCAGATCGCGGATCAGGCGAGCCAGGCGCTCCACCTCGCGCTCCATGACCTGCAGGTAGCTGTCGCGGCGCTCCGGGCGACCCTGCTGCAGCAGCGAGACATACAGCTTGAGGTTCGCCAGCGGCGTGCGCAGTTCGTGCGAGACGTTGGACACGAACTGATCTTTCATGCGGTCCAGCTCTTTGAGCTGCGAAATGTCGCGCAGGACGGCTACCGACCCCAGCACCCGGTCGCCATCGACCACGCGCGCCGCCTTGACCTGCAGCGCCACCTCGCCCCGCTCGATGATCTCGGTCAGGTCGGCGCCGGACGCCCCGGCGGCCAGCGAGCGCGTCACCAACCCGCTGATGCGCGTGCTGAGGTCCATTTCCAGGTCGTGCTGTTCGAACAGCGCGCGTGCCACCGGGTTCATCATCATCACCTGCCCGTCCAGGTCGAAGACGATCACGGCGTCGGCCACCGAGCCAATGATCGCCTCGGTGCGCTCTTGCTGGCGGCGGATCTCGGCGGTGCGCTCCATCACGCGCGCTTCCAGCTCGATGGTTTGCTGGCGCACCTTCTCGAACAGGCGCGCGTTTGCCACCGAGATCGCCAGCTGGGCAGTCAGCGGCTCCATCACGTCCAGGTCTTCTTGCAGGATGCTGTTGAACCCGCGCCGCTCGACGACCAGCACGCCGATCACCTCGTCGGCGGCGATCAGCGGCGTTGCCAGCGCACAGTAGGGTACCGTCTCCGGCGTGGTGCCTTCTTCGGCGCGGCGCAGCAGGGTGTGGTTTTGCAGAATCGGCTCGGCCTGGCGGACGGCCTGCAACCCGACCGTCTGCATCGGCGAGCGCAAGCCCCGCTCGTCAGTGGTCGCCAGCACCTCGTCGCGCACGAAGATCGAATGGACCGACAGGTCGTCGTCTTCGATCAGCATCAGGCCGACCAGGTCGTAATGCAGAATGTCCGACAGCTTGTCGGCCACGCCTTCGATCAGGCTCTGCGGGCTGAGGATCGCGGTCGCATAGCGCCCGACTTCGTTCACCAGGCGAAGCTGATCCAGACGGTGGCGGATCTCGTCGAAAAGGGTCGCGTTCTGGATCGCCAGCGCCGCCTGAACGCCCAGCAGCCCGATCTGCTCGGTCTGCCAGCCGGCAAAGGCTTCGGGGTTCTCGGTGTTGACCAGCAGCAGCGTCCCGGTCGGGATATCCGCCTTGAGCAGCGGCACCGCGATCACCGATTGCGCGCGCGTCATCTGAATGAATTCGGGATCGAGGGCATTGCTGGACGCGACATGATTGACATACTGGGACTGCCAGGCGTGCAGCACGCGGGCGGGGAGCTGCTCCGTGTCGCGCAGGTCGATGCGGTGGCCGATGAACCACTCCGCACCCTCGCCAGTAGCCGCGCTGCCGACCAGCTCGCCGCTCTCAATCAGCCAGATGTAGGCGCCCTGGGCCTCGAAGACCGCGATGCTCTCGCGGCAGATCAGGTTCAGGACGGTCTCGCGGTCAAGCTGCGCGCTGATCGCCAGGCTGAGGCGGCCCAGATTGGTCGAAAGGGCCTCGCGCCGTAGGGCGTCTTCGAACAGATTGGCGTTGTCCATCACGACGCCCAACTGCTGGCCGATCTGCGGCAGCAGCCGGTGCAGCGTGGGGCTGAAGGGCGTCTGCCTGGGCTGGCACAGGCTCAGCAAGCCGATCTCGCTGCCGTGTGAGATCAGCGGCACGCTCAGAAAGGCCATCTCGAAATCGTCCGGCAGCGCGACCGGCGGGAGCGTGGTCGCCAGCGGGATGCGGCGGATCTGCTCGACAACCGCATCCGGCAGGCCGGCGGCCGCCTGAAGCACCAGATCACCGCAGTCCGCGTCGCGCTGGTGGATCGCGCCCGCCTTGACGTTGAGCGCTTCCAGCACGCGCGTGAGCAGCACGGCCATCAGGTTTTGTTGGGTGAGCGCCTCGTTGCTGGCCGAGAGGATGGTGTTCAACGCCTGCATGGCGCGGTTCTGGCGGCTGGCGGCTTCGATCAGGCGGAAAATCTCAATGGCCGCCGCGATCTGGTTGGCGAAGACCTGCGCGATCTGGAACTGCTCTTCTGAAAAGCGATTCGGCTCGTAGCTATCCACGTTTAGCAGGCCGATGACGCGATCGCGCACGATCAGCGGGATGCCGATCCAGCTTCGGATTTCGCGCGGGCTGTAGCGCCCCGGCCGCCAGAGGTCATGCTGGCGCGTGTCGGCGATCAGCAGCGGGCGCTTGGTTTTCACCAGCTCGGCGATCAGCGGAAAATCGGCCACCAGCAGCGATTTGTTTTCGGGCAGTCTGGGGGGCGTGGGCAGGCTGGCGCGGGGGGTCCAGACGCGCCCGCCATTTTCCAACAGCGCGATATGCGCGCGGTCGAACTGGAGCACGGCCGCCAGATGGTTGAGCGCGGCGGACATCGCCCGGTCCAGGTTGGGACTGGTGACCAGGTCGTGCGAGGTCTGCTGCAGAGTCTCGGCCTGGACGCGGCGGCGGTGCTCGCTGGCGATGAGGCGGTGATTCTCGACTGCCACCGCGGCCTGGTCGGCGAAAGCGGCGGCGATCTGCAGGTCGCGCTCGGTGAAGTGGCCCGGCTGCGAGTGCGAAATGCTGAAGCAGCCGAAAACCTGATCGTGCATGAGCAGCGGGATACCAAGCCACGATCCGCGCGGGTGGTCGCGCTGAACCCAGACGGGATCGTGCGTCGTGTCGGCGACCAGCAGGGGTTTGCGCTCGGCGAATAGCCGCTGCAGATAGGGCAGCCGCGCGATCTCCACCCGGATCTGAAGCAGCGTCTCGCGGTCGGGCGGGTTGTCGAAACCGGTGTACGCGCTCAGGCGAAGCTGGCCCGGCTCGGCGTTGAGCAGCACGCTGGCCGTCTCGAACTCCAGCACGCGGCGCAGCAATTCAAGCATCTGCTGCAAGGCGTGATCAAGATCGACGGAGTTGAGAATCCCCGCGACTTCGGCCAGCGTTTCGGCCAGCAGCCGCTGGGCGCGCTCCTCGGCGTGCAGGCGCGCGTTTTCGATGGCAACCGCCAGCTGGCGCCCCACGCTTTCGATCAGCGCGACCGTGACCGGCTCGTATGTGTACGGCGTCTCGCGGCCTACCAGCAGCGCGCCGATCACCTGATCGCGCGCGATGAGCGGCACGGTGACGAGCGACAGAATGCCGGTCTGAACCAGGTGCGGCCCGTAGTCGGCGTCTCGCGTTGCGTCGGAGATGATGACCGGCGCCCGGCTTTGCAGCGCCTGATGAATGATCGCATCCCCAAAGGGCAGCGCGTGACGTGTCGCGTCCGGGGTAGCGGGCAGGCCGGTGCTGCCGGCGAGCCGCAGCCCGCCCGGCGCTGCCGGGTCGAGCAGGGCGATCGCCGCCGCGTTGAGGTGCGTCATGGCGACTACCTGCGTCAGCGCGCGCGTGATGACCTCGTCCATGTCCAGCGCCGAAGCGATGTCCGCGCTGACGGCGCTGAGCGCCAGGATTTCCTGGCGGCGCTCGTGCAAGTCCTGCCGGATGCGCGAGGTGGTAATGTCGTACAGAATGAAAAGCTGCGCGCCCGGCATCCCGACCTCGGCCTGGAGCGGGTGGCGCTCGATGCGCAACACGCGCTCGTCCGTCGCGTCGGGGATGACGCACTCCCCGCTGGTTTCATCTGCAGCCAGCAGCGCCAGGGTCGCGTCGCGCAGCGGGGTGTTGCGTAGAAACTCGCCCAGCGACGGTGGAACCAGACCGGCAGGCGCTCCATTCCCACCGAGCCAGCGGCTGATCTGGCGGTCGGTCCAGATCACGCGGCGCTTGCTGTCGATGACAAACGCGCCCGCGCTGTGGCTGTCGATCATCGACTGCAGCAGCGTCGTCAGCGGCAGTTCGGGGGCAACGTGCTCGACCGTGCGCGTCAGCACGAGGATCGGCAGCGCGTAGCCAAGACCCGTCAGGGTAATGGTCCAGCGTGTGCCGGTCAGCGGGGTGACCAGCGGGATCATCAGGCTGAGCATCGACGCAAAGACCAGCGGCACAGCCACCCGCCACAGGTCCATCCGCCGGGTGCGAACGCTGACCACAACCACCGCCAGCACGGGAAGCTGGGCGGCCAGCAGAACGCCGATCAGCGCCAGCGGCGACCGGCCGTGTTCCAGCCACCAGCCGAGCCAGAAGCTGTGCGCTGCTCGCACCGCGATGGGGCCGGGGCTGGCGACAAGGGCGCGGACCAGAAGCACATCGAGCGCGGCGATCAACGCCAGCGCCGCGCCCAGCATCAGCGCCAGACGCCCGCGCGGCAGGCGCCGCAGGCGCGTATCGTAATAGAGGCCGATGAGGGTCAGCGGCAGGAACAGCCAGTAGAACGAAGCGGTCAGGACGGTGATCACCAGCGCGACGAAGTCGGCAAGGCGCGGGTTGTCGGTCGTGCCCAGGATCAAGAGCGCGCAAGAGGCAATGGCCGCGACGCCGAGGTAGAGCGCCAGCACAATGCTGGAGATCGTGCGCGGCTGGCGCTGGATCGCGACGGTTGCCAGCGCGATGTACAGGGCGATCGGCAGAATCAGCAGGTACGCCATCTTCTGACCCAGGCTTTCAGCCGGACCAAGCGATGCAGCCCACAGTATAGCACACGTCCGATTCGCTCGCGGGGGACCTGCCGGGAGGCGTGCGCGGCGCGGGCACGGGTTACGGCGCGGTGGTGTCGGGCGCGCTGTTCAGCCGGTAGCCGCGCCCCCGGACGGTGGAGATATACTTTGGGCGGGCGGGGTCGGGTTCCAGCTTGGCGCGCAGGCGGCTGACCAGCTTTTCAATGCGCGCGTCATCGACCTCGCCCAGATATTCCTGCCCCCAGACGCTTTCGACGATCTGATACTTATCACAGATTTTATCCATGCGCCCGTACAGCAGCAGCAGCAGCCGGTACTCCAGATCGGTGAGCGGCTCGGTCATTTTCCCCTCGACCCAGACGGTTCCGGCGTCGAGATCGACCCGCACCCCTTCCGGCGCGCTCCGCTGGACCAGCGCCTGGCGGCGCGCGTAGTGCTCCAGCAGGCGGGCAAAGAGGCGCTCGCCGTGTTCGTCGCGCACGATCAGCCCCAGTGCTTCCAGCTCGCGTCGCTGGTCGTTCTGGAGCGCGTCCATGCCGTGAACCGCCGCGGTCACGGCGATGTTGCGTGCCGGTGCGGGAAGCTGAGACCAGAGCTTGTTCAGCTCGGCGCGCACCAGGCGGTGGTTTTGCAGTTCATCGGCGGCCATACTGAACGCCTGCGCGGTGTACGAGGCGGGCGCGCCCGACTCGATCTGCATCACCACGTGCGCCACCGCCTCTATCAGCCCGGGATGCCCCCCGGCCTGCTCCAGAATAAAGCGGCGCTCGAGCGGTTCGAGCGTGTCGTTGGCGCTGCGGAAGATATCGCCGGCCAGCGCGGTGGCGTCGTCGGGGGATAGCGGTTGGAGCACATACTTGTGCGCGGCGAACAGCTCGATGAACTCCGCCAGGTCGTCGCCGCCGCCCGCCGCCGACAGCGGACGGACGGTCGCCGTGAGGTAGTTCAGACGCGGGCCGTATTTGTCTTTGATGGCGCGCAGGTTCAGGAACACGCGCTCGTCAAGCCCGGTCAGCACCGCGTCAAATTCGTCCAGCAACAGCACCACGTCGCGGTTGTGCTCGTCGTCCATCAGCGCGACGATCGCGTTGTTGAAGGCCAGCGGGATGGCGAACGACCCGGTTCCCTCAACCACGCGCCCGTAGTAGGCCGCGATGGTGTTGTACAGCGCGTCGGGAGCGCCCACGCTCCGCAGGGTTTCCAGCAACGCGCGCAGGATCACCTCGTAGAATCCCTGCGGCGTCATCTCCAGCATCCGGTTGCAGTCCACATAGACGAAGATCGCCTGGCGCCCGGTCTGCTGGCGATATTGCTCGCTGTGAAGCGGATTGGCCAGATAGCGCAGCAGGGTGGATTTGCCAAAGTTGCTCAGTCCGATTACTGCGACGGGCTGGCCCCGACCCAGCACCTCGCGGATCGCGGCTGCATCGGCAGAGCGGTAGATGGATGTGGCGGGTATCTGGACCATAACGGGTGCGATCGTATCCGGATTAGATAGTACATATGCCGTAGGGACAAGGCGGCGTCCCTACGGCAGATAGATGTCTGGTGTGTGTCCGGGCAGCACGGCCCGGCGTCGATCAGGCCGCGGTGCGCAGCTTGCGCGCGATGAACACCACCGCCACCAGACCAGCCGCGGCAATGGCGAGCACCGTCAGGCCGCTGCCGCCTTCCAGACCGGTTGTTGCGCCGAAGTCCGACAGCAAGCCGTAGCGCTCCAGCGTGGCGGTCAGGTCCGGCCCGGTCGTCGGCGAAGCTGTGGCTTCCGGCGTGGGCGAGCCGAGCGCCTCGGGGGACACGGTCAGCGTCGCGATCGCGGTCTGCGTCCGGAAGATCGAGTCGTCGGGCGTCGCAGTCGGCGGCACGCCGACGGTGAAGGTCACGCGGCCCGTCACCGGGACGGTGACCATAATGACCAGTTCCTCGGTGCGCGGGATCAGCGCCTTGATGCTTTCGGGCAGGCTGTCGTAGTCGATCACCAGCCAGTAGATGCCAGGGTCCAGGTCTTCGAACTGGAACTGGCCTTCCAGGTCCGTCTCGGTGAAGGTGATGAACGTGTCGCCGCCGCCGGGAATCGGCGTGGGCGACGGCGCCCCAAGCTGAACCAGGCGAATCCCGCTGCGGTCCTGCACGCGCGGCAGTGCGCCCTGGCTCTCGGTTTCGGACGTGCTGCCCGTCAGGCGCAGCGTGTAGGGGCCGGGGCCGGAGACGCTGCTGACCTGGATGGTATAGACTCCGTCCTGGGGCAGCGTGTAGCCGCTAATCATCGCGTTCAGCTCTTCGCCGCTGTCGTCGTCATCGGTCAGGGGTTGCTGGTTGGGGCCGAGCAGGACCAGGAACATATCCATCTGCGCCGGGTTTCCGGCGATCGCCTCGATGGTGACCACGTCGCCGGCCCGTCCCTCGAACCGCCACAGATCCACCGACTCGCGCTCCAGCGTATCGTTGACCGTGTCTCCGTAGGCCAGCGTCTGCGGCGTGCCAGGCTGCGGCGTCGAGCCGGGGTTGGGCTGCGGCGCGCCGGACATGGCGAACTCGTCCGCCGGGTTGAAGATCCCGTCGCCGTCGTCGCGATACAGCCGCAGAATGACACCACCAAAGATATTGCCCGCCTCGTCGATCACCTGGCCGCTGAATGCGCGCGACTGGATGGCGGTCGCGGTCAGGTTCGCGTCGCTCACGGCCTGGGTCTGGGTTAGCACAAAAGCGGTGGCATTCAGGTCGGCCTCGGCGGTGGCGGTTGCCGCCGCGTCGAGCGCGGCCTGCGTCTGCCGCTGGATCTCCTGCTGGATGGCGGCTTCCTGCGTTTGGGTTGAGTAGAACTCGAAGGTCGCGATCGCTTCCTGGCTGGCCGTGGCCGCGATGGAGAGGGCTTCCAGCGTCGCCTGGTAGGCTTCCTGCGTGCGCGTCGCGTCCGCGAAGGTCGTGGCGTTCATGGCGACGATGGCGGTGCTGGTTTTCTCGTTAGGGCTTGGCTCATTGCCGCCTTGCAGCGCCCACCACACCAGCACGGCCACGATCCCGACGACCAGCAGCACCAACAGCGCACCGATGATCTTGAAGGTCCGGCTGACGCCGCCCCCTGGCTCTTCGTCGAAGTCGGGAAGCGTTAAATCCTCCTCGAACGGCGGCATTTCGTCAAGTTCGCTGAGATCTTCCAGGTCTTCGAAGCCCATAATTTCCTCCGCGTTAGGTGCACGTGAGGGTGCTGCGGTGGCCCCCTATCACGAGGCTAGCCAAATAATTCGAGATTGGCGAGCGGGGCGGTAATCACACGTCCACCGCTGACGCGCACGCGCGCGCAAGGCACACGCAGCCCGCTCTCGACGATCTGCGGTGTTTCCGGCAGCTCGCTCACCTCGCCCGTCAGCCCCTGCCAGGGCGCGCGCGTCAGACGAACACGGGCGCCAACCGTCAGCCGGTCGTGCAGCGATGGCGCGGCGGGCATGGTGCCCCCTGAGGGCAGCGGAATCATGATCTCGGGCCGGTTTGGAGACCAGGGATCGGGAACTGCCGCGTCGAAAGCCGCCTGTCGCCCCATGTTACTCTGCAAAAGCCGATAGATCAATTCAGTGGGCTGGATGTGCCCGAAACCTTCCGTTAACAATACTGGGAATGTAAGCCCCAGCGCAAATTCGCGCAAGTTCGAGGGCATGCTCGGCGCTACGACGCCCGCCAGCTCCTGCTGTTGGGCGACGAGCAGATCCCCACGGGTCAGCGGCTGCGGGCTGAGGACGACGACGTTTCGATAGTCGGAGATGCGTGTGTCGAGCTTGCTCAGCCCGGCGAAACCGTCCGGCGGAAGCTCGCGCAGGGTGGCGAAGGCATAGCCGCCGTTGCCCCACACGCACTGGATCAGCGCTCCGATGCCGGTGATCTGAACGGCGTGCGGTTCGACGGCGGTGATCTCGCCGGGGATCTTGGCGAGCACTTCCACCGCTGTCTCGCTGACTTGCAGCACGATGCGCGCTCCGTCCAGGCGCACCACGATTCCGCTGGCCGGCGCGTTGAGCGTCCGCGCCCGCCGCCCGCGCCCGCGCTGGGCCAACGGCTGCCCGGCGGTCACATGGTCGCCCTCGCCGACCTCGATCCAGCCTGCGGCGCGCGCGGTGTCGCGCGTGTCGAAATAATCCGCCACGTCGATGATCCGGTAATCGCGCAGCACATCGCCCTGCAGCACGACGTGCACCGCCTCGACGGGCGTGCCGCTGGGGGTTGCTGTCGCGCGGGGAACGGCGTGCGGGGGCAGGCGCCGCTCGCGGACGATGCGCGCCAGGCCCTTCACCACACGCGTGTCAGGATAGTACGGCATAGACGTTCTCCTCGGGCGGTGGGGCGCTGTGCATGGGGGATGCGGCGGCGCGTTCCAGGGCAGCCGCCACCTCCTGCCCGCCCATCGCCGCCTGCCAGCGTGTCAGACGGGCCGCGCGGTCCCGCGGGCGCGGCATGGCCAGCGGACGCCCGCGCGCGTCGAAGATGATCCCGGCGGCGCCTGCGATCACGCGCTGGCGGATGCGACCCTTGCCGCCGATCGACAATCCGCCGCGCAGCCGGACGGTCACCCGTGCCGCGACGCCGGGCAGCACCGGGGCCATCCACACTTCGCCGCCCTTGACCGTGTGGTTGATGGTGGGGCCGTCGTCCGGCTGGATCTGCACATGCATCGCCGGCCGGCCATAGCGTGCCTGTCCGGTCGGGCTGAAAGCCGTCCCCAGACGCAGCAGGCCGCCCGTTTCCAGCACCTGAACCGTAATCAACGGCTTGAGGTAGGCGATCACGCCCGCCGCCGACAGCAGGTTGGCCGGGTCGATCTGCAGATCGGTCACGCCTTCGGGCTGGATCGCGTCGAGAAGCAGCATGGCACAGATGCCCGGATGCTGCGCTTCGGTCAGGATGGCGCCCGCGCCGATAATCGGATCGAAGGCGGGCAGCTTCCCATCCGGCGCAACGCCCCAATCCGCCCGCGACTCCGTCACAAGCTGGCGCACGATCGCCCGCGCCAGCGCCTGCTCGATCATCAGGTCTTCCGGCGTGCCGGGGATGGTGCCGGGGCGCAGCGCCTTGTTGTGCGCGTAATCCCACAGCGCGTCGGGCGTGGTCTCGAACGGCAGCCACTCCATCACGCGTTGAGGGCCGACCGCCGCCAGCGCGCTGGGGAAATGCTCGCCGATGCCCAGATCGGTGCGGATGGTATAGTACGGCTCGCCGCCCACGCCCGCCACAATCACGCTGTTGGCGCTGCCCACGTCCACGATCAGCGGCCCGGCGATCCCGCGCCGGCGCGGCAGCGTGTTGAGATAGCGCACCGTGCTGATATAACCCTGCGAGGTTGGCACCACACCGACCTGGCTCTGCCGCCCGACTTCTGCAAAACCCCCCGCCGTCCGGCTGCGATAGTCGTCGTAGACCAGCGCCAGCTCAAGCTGCGCCGGGAAAAGCTGCTCGTCAGACAGCGAGGGGCGTACATTCCTGGCGACGAAAACGCTGGTATATGGCTCCAGCATCAGTTTCACCTGACCGCGCAGCCGGTGGTTGCCCGCGAATAGCACCGCCGGGACGTTCCCGCGCCCGATCAGCGCCAGCGCGTCGCGCACGCGGTCGACCAAGGCCAGCAGGACCGATTCGGCGCCGTCGTCCGTCCCGCCCACAATCACGATCAAGTCTGGCTCGCCGCGCAGGATGGCGTTGATCTGCTCTTCTTCGCTGCGCGTATCGTCCGGGCTGAGCACGTCGGTGACGGTCACGTAGCTGCCGGACAGCGCGCGCCGCCCGCTCGCCAGGCTGATCTCCGGCGTCAGGCCGACCAGCAGCACGCGCATGGGCCGTCCGGCGCTGCCCGTCGCCAGGAATTCGTCCACGCCGTGGCCGCCGGATTCGGGCATCAGGAAGAGCTGATCCGGGTCGCTGCTGACCAGCTTGCGCCCGATCTGGGCGGTCATGCGCTGAGCCGCGTCTTCCAAACCAAGCGAGGCCCGACCCAGCGGCGGCGCGGCGGTGGTGCGCGCTCGTGACGCCGCCACCAGCCGGTACTGCCCCTCGACCAGGTCGATCAGCAGCAGGCGGGTGTGCGCGCTGCCGATGTCTGCGACGAGGACCGAATTGACTTGTTCAAAGGCCATCGCCGGCTAGCCCCCTACTTTGTCGAGGATGAACTCAAGCTGGTCGCGGAACACACCGCTGAAGATGGTCAGGCTGGTCAGGATCGCGCCCGCGTAGAGCGCGCCGAGCGTCACGATCACGAACGCCTGCCCCACACCGCTGAACACGCGCAGCCCGCGCGCCCGCTGGACGCGGCCATCGCGCGCCGCCGCCAGATACTGAAAATAGGCCAGCGTCGTGATCACACCGATGATCAGGATCACGCCCTCAATCAGGGCGCTGTCCTCGCCGCCGGCGGCCTGGCCGGTCTCGCGAGCCAGAGGGATGATCGTCCCGCGCGCCGCGCCGATCACGGCCACAGCCGTCCCCGCGCCGACGAGCAGCGCCAGTCCCAAATTGCCGACCGGCGCCAGCCGCGCCGAGACCTTGAACAGCAGCAGCACACCGATCAGGAACGGAACCGCGCCCACGGCCCGCATCCCCCGTAGGGTTGTCTGGCCGGCCTCACCCGGATCGGCCAGTAGCGTCGCGTTGATCCAGGGCAGGATCACGTTCTCGACGGCGACAACCGCCACATAGCCCGCGGCGACGCCGACCAGGACGTGCACCGCGATGCGGTAGAGGAAGTTGTCGCCCAGCAGATAGCTGAACACCATGAGCGTGAGCACCAGCGACACCCAGCCGCCGATCAGGTCGAGAGTCTCAGGAGTCACAGCCGCCTCCGTAGCAGGGTGCGGGAGAGGTTGATGAGCAGGCCGAGCGCGATCAGCGCGGCAGCCGCCGCCGCGCCGAGCGCCATGCTGTGCCAGCGCGCTTCTTCTGGGTTGGGAAGGTCGAATGACAGGCCATCGGGCAGGGTGTACGGCGTGCGCGCGTTGGCGTTGCGCGCCAGGTTATAGCGGTACGTGTCGCGCACCCCGGCCAGGTAGCCCGCGTAGCCGTCCTCATACACATATGGATCGATCAGCGGCTCCAGCGCGGCCGTCACCAGCGCGACCTTCGGCACAGGCACGTCTTTGAGCTGCTCGGCCCAGGTGCGCGCGTCGTCGATTTCCTCGCCCGCGACGACGATCAGGGCGATGTCTTCGGCCACGGCATGAACCGGAAGATTGGTCGCTTTGCCGCGTAGATCGGTGGCGAAAGCCGGGTGCACCGTTCCGGCCTCGCCGTAGACGTCCGCCAGCGTCCGCACACCATAGAGATCGCCGGGCAGGTAGCCGAGCAGCGCGTAATCCCGCCCGGCCCGCAGCGGCGATGGATTGCGCTCGCCGGAACGGGCGGCCAGCAGCGCGTCGTCGTGGGCCAACGGCGCCAAGACGGCCTCGGCGTGTAGCGCCCCGCCCACATTGGTGCTGATCGCCAGCGGGACGGCACCCTGCACGAACGCATCGCGCAGCACGGCATCGACCAGCGGATCCAGCTCGCCCGCGGCGGTCGGCCCGTACTCGAACGCGATCAGCACATAATCGCCGGGTTCGAGCGCGTCGAACAGCGCGGCGGTGTCCTGCCCGGCCACGCCCAGCGGCGGCGGATCGCCGGCGAAATGCAGGGCGTCGGTGGCAAACGGGACCACCAACGCCGCCAGCATCAGCAGCATCACGACCAGGCGGTCGGGCTTGAAGCGGCGCGCCCGGCGCGGACGGCGCGGCGCGCGTCCCGGCACGGCCAGCGCTTCGAGCGGCTCCGGCGTCGCGGCGGGGCCTTCTTCCGGCTCTTCGGCGGCGGCCAGCAGCGCCTGAAGCTTCTTGACGCGCGTCTGCTGCTCGCGCGTGACCACCACGCCTGAAAGCGGCCCGGCCGGTTCCTCGGCGGGCAGGATCGCATCCACCCGCCCCAGCGCGCCCGCGATCCCGGCCAGCGCGCCGGCTTCGGCGGCAGGCGGCGGGGGTGGGGGTTCGCCCAGCTCGCGCAGGGTCTTCTCGCGGAAGGCGTGGACGCGCGGAGGCAGTTCGACGACGGGCGTCTGCGGCACATCGACTTCGGCACCGGCTGCGCGCACCGTCACCGGCAGATCGGACGGGCGCAGGTCCGCGACCCAGTCGGGGGGTTCCGCCGGGGCAGCTTCACGCGGTTGCTCGCCGGGCGGCGGTGTCTCGTCCTCAAAGAGGCGCTCCAATCCGGGGATGGGCTGGCCGGGGTGGATCTCCGGGAAGAACCCCTCAAGCTCCGGCTGGGCTTCCGCCGTCAGCGCCTGATCGAGCGACGCGGCCAGCGCCTGCTCGTCGGCCCAGGCCGTCTCGCCTGCTTCCAGCGGCTCTTGCGGGGGTGGCGCCTCATAGCGCCCCAGCAAGTCTTCCAGCTCCTCTTCGGCCAGGGTTGCCGGTGGTTCGGGTGTTTCAGGCGCGGGCGCTACGGGGGCAGGCTGGGGTTCTGCGCCGAATAGCTCTTCGAGTGCCTGGCTGGCGGCGACATCCTCTGGCGAAAGGTTGGCCAGCCAGTCCAGGCTGTCGTCCGCCGGCGCTTCGTCCGGCTGCGCGAACGGCGCAGCCTGGCTCTGAAGCTCGATCTCGCGCAGCCAATCCGGGATGCTGTCGGCGTCGGGCGCCGGGCCGAAATCGGTCGGC
Source organism: Thermoflexus sp. (assembly GCA_020724465.1). GTDB lineage: Bacteria > Chloroflexota > Anaerolineae > Aggregatilineales > Aggregatilineaceae > DYGX01. The sequence goes on along the minus strand of DYGX01000019.1, from coordinate 38,340 downwards.
TGGAGCGGCTCAAACCGCTCGACAAAGTCGCCTGTGTCCGCTTCTGTCCGGTCCGCTTCCGCGCCGGCCATCCAATCGGCAAACGGAAGCTCCTCGCCTGCGGGCAAGTCCTGGCCCGGCTCGCTGAGGAAGGGCGGGGCGGTGGGGGAAACCGGGCCTGCCTCGCCGGGCGCGCCGATTCCCTTAAACCAGTCGGGTACCTCGTCTTCCAGGTCGGGTTCGGGCGCGGGGGCTGGCGGCGCGGCTGGCGCGGCCAGCGGATCGCCCGTGAAATCGAGCTTCTGAACCCAGTCTGGCGCTTCTTCGGGAGCTTGCTCCTCAAGCCCCATGAACCAGCCTGGGACAAAATCCGGCTCCTGGGGCTTGTCCTGCGGCTGGCCGGCGGGCGGGGGCGGAACCGGCTCGTCGCCGAACTTCTCGAACCAGTCCGGCACGCTTTCCAGCAGGCGCTCTTCGGGCGTCTTGCGCGCTTCGCGCTCCTGTTCTTCCTGCTGGCGCTCCCATTCGTCGTAGGTCAGCGCGGGCGGCTGACCGGCCTCGACCGCGTCGAGCGCCTGGTCGGCTTCGCTCAGCCAGTCGGGCACGCCTTCGTCTTCGGCGGGCGGCGACGGCTTGAGGGGTTCTAACCGCCGGATCACGCTGCGAGGCTCCGGGGTTTCTTCGGGTGGAGCGGGCAGGCGGGCGCTGTCTGAGGCGGTCTCGGCCTCATCCGCGCTGAAGGGTTCGCTCAGCCAATCAGGGATCGCTTCGGCAGGTTCGGCGGGCTGTTCCGCCGTGAGGAATTCCGCTTCCAGGTCCGGGGATGACAGCACAAGGTCGTCTTCCGGCTCGATCGTGGGGATGCGGCGGAAAGTCTCGTCATCCAGCCAGGGCAGTTCGTCGGTATCCATTTTGCGCGGCGCGGCAGGCGCCTCGCCGGGCGGTGGCTCCTGCCCCGGCTCGATTTCGCCCAGCCAGGACAGATCGTCTTCTTCGGGGGGTGTGGGCGCGGCGTCGGCGGCGGTCCCGAACGCGCTCATCCAGGCCAGATCGCCGGTGCCGGATTCATCAGAGGCCTGCGCGTGGTGCTCGTCCGGCGCTTCTTCGTCGGCCAGATCCCATGTCTCCCAGGCGCTGGCCTGCTGGCGCAGCGCGTCGAGGGACGCCGGCTCGGAGCCGGGCGCGGCTTCGGGAGCGCCGGGGTGCAGTTCCCATGGCGCCGGAGTCGGCGCAGCGTCCTGCGGCTCGGCTGGCTGAGCGCCGGGCCGCGTCTCCCAGGGCGGGCGGGCCGCGCCGGGCGTTTGAGCCTGTTCCTTATCGGGAAGCAGGCTGTCATCGTCAAAGAGGTTGCGATCGTCTGGCATACGCTGTCCTGCCCCTCAGGATGCCGGCGCCTAGTCGCGCAGCGAGCGGTCCTGGCCGAGCAGCACCCGCACGCCCGCCGTGACCGTGCCCAACCCAACGCCAAGCAAAATGCCGCGCGCGCCCGCGCCCACCGGCACGCGTACCAGCCACTCGCGCAGTTCCGCGAACACGTCGAGGTCTTCAAGCGGAATCCAGCCGACCAGCGCGACCACGATCGTTACCGTGAACAGCACATTCCACCCGGTCACGCCCCGGCGCATCAACCGAAAGGCGGCGTAGACCAGAAAGAAAACGACCAGAGCCGCCAGCGCCGACTCCACGCTGACCTGGACGGCCTCGAAGACGCGCGGGCTGAGCTGTTCGCCCTCGAGATCGCCCGACCAGATCGCGGCGCGATCCAGAATGCGCAGCACGATGACGCCGACGGCCACCACCAGCACAAGCAGGCTGTACGGCCAGCCGCGCTCCGCGTGGGTGAAGCGACCCAGGTGGACGCTCAGCAGGTTGAGGATGCCAAGCAGCACGGCGATCGCGCCGGTGACGGCCACAAGCTGGATCACCAGTGCGGCGACGGCGCGGGCGTCTGAGCCGGGATCGCTCAGCAGGCCGATCACCATCGTTACGCCCGCGATCATCGCGGTGGCGGTCGCCAGGAAGTTGAGCAAGCGATGGCGTCTCACGCGCACCCCCCTACTTCGCGTCTCGATGGCCGGCGGTTCCGCCGGGCGCTTCATTCTACCCGTTGTCTCACAGCGCGGCCTGGAGCGCGGTGAACAGGATCGCCAGAATCACCAGCCAGCGCAGCACATCCAGCGCCACGACGGTCCCGACGTGCAGCGGGCGCCGGGTCAGATAGGCCGGGCCGGCGTACAGCTCCTCGCCGAGCAGTGGCCGGTCCGACTGAGCATACGCGATCGCCTGGCCGCCCGGCTGGTCGCTGTGCGCGATCAGAATCTGGTCGTGGCGCACGGCGCTTTCGCCGAAATAGGCCAGCTCCGCCCCGAAGCGACCCAGCAGAATGGACGTGAAAACGTCGCTGTCGGCGGCCAGGCTCGACGCGCCCGCGGCAAAGGCCAGCGAGCGCGGCCCCTGCGGGTACCAGGTCACCTGCGTGGGGCGGAAATAGGCCGCGCGCTGGCGGGCCTCGTAGGCGCGGCGCAGCGTGTCCTGCGCCAGCGGCAGGGTCGTGCCCTGGCTGAGCGTGACCAGCGGCGGGTACGGGCTGATCGCCATGCGCTCGGCAAGCTGATAGGCGATCTCGCTGGATACCAGCGCGCTTACGGTGCCCGGCTCGCCGACCGCGCTGCTGCCGAGGGAGACATGCACGCGCCGGGCGCTCTCGACGGCGTCGGCGGCGATCTCCGGCAGCGCCTGGTAGGCGGCGATGGGGCGCAGCGGCACCGCCACGCGCCGCGCAATCACCGCGCCAATCAGCGTCGCGGAAAAGGCGATGGTCAGCACAACAATGATCAGCGCGCTGTCATTCATGGTCGCTTTCTTCTCCGTCCCCGGCGATGAGCTGCTCGCGCATCCAGGCGACCCCGCCCGGAGCGTCGATCAGCCGCGCCAGCGCGGCGACCTCGTCGCGCGGGGCGACCCACGCCAGCGCCGGCTGTACCACCCACAACAACTGCGCTCCGATGGGGCCCAGCGGCTCGGCCACGTCCAGCAGCACCCCGGCAGCGCCATCGAGCCGCAGCGCGCGCAGGCGCGCTGCCCAACCGCGCAGACGAGGAACCCAACGCTCGAGGTCATCCGGCAGATTCGCGTCTTGCATAGCGTCAGTATAGCACAGCGCCAAATGCAGAGGAAATCGTACCAAACAGCTATGCAACGCCGGGCACCGCGCCAGGGATGCCCTCGCGCAGATATTAGTGATCGCTATAAAGGCGCGCCCAACTCTTGACTGACGGGCCGGCTTGCGCTATGCTGTTATCCTGACAACCGAACATGATCGTGAAAAGCGATGATCGGGACGAGTAGCGGTCTGTGTGCGCGTCCCAGGGAGAGCGGGTCTCGGACTGCAAGCCCGCTCGACCGCCCGCCGCGAAAACCCCCCGAGAGCGCGCTCCGAACGGCCCCTGGCCCAGTAGACAGCGCCGGATGCCCCGTTATCGGCCAAAGAGGACGGCGTGCCCACGCGGCACGCTGTTGAACGTGGGTGGAACCGCGTGGTCATTCGGACCTCGCCCCAGGCTGTACAGGTCACAGGGCGAGGTTTTTGTTTGGGGTGCGCAAAATGGGTGTAGTATGGGAATATCTGCTGTAATGAAGACTGTGGTCTGAGGGAATTGAACCGTGCTGGTAAAACGTGTCTGGGTTGAACCTGAGCCTGAGGTGGCATTCGACCCGTATACAGACAGCGCCGATGTCTTGGTGGAGATGGAAGACAACCAGATCTGGCAGGCGCACTTTGTGACGATCGAATACCTGCGGCGCGAGATGCAGTTGAGCCTGGATGTTGCGCGCGCACACAAGCGCGCCCTGGCGCCGACGCCCTTCCTCGCGCTCGAAATACCGCATGTGATCGTTGAGGACTTGTTCCAGGACACGATCGAGGACGTCGTCGATAACCTGATGGTGCTGGGCGTCTTTGAGAGCGTGTTTGAGCAGTGCGCCAATGAGAGCGAGCTGCCGGCTTCGATAGGAGCGTGAGGGTGATGACCGCGATGCTTCCCGACACCCCGACGGGTGACACCACCACCGACGGCACTACCGGGCGGCATCGGTAGGGACTGGCTGCGCTGATCCCTGCCGAGCGAGCCGCATCGTCGCCGGCAGCAGGGGTCAGCGCAGCGTGCCCCCTGTTAGCCACATGCACAACCGTCTTTCGGCGTCCCGCACACCGCCGGGACGCAGCACTTAGCGCTAACAGGAGGCAGTGATCCAATGGCTCCCCACATCAGCAACCAGTCGATGCGTGATCGGCTTGACGCCGCGCAGCTTGCGGCGGAATGGGCGAATGTCGGCGTGTGCGGCGGGATGTACCGGCCCGTCAACGGCCTGGCATCCGGCAGGCAGGCCGCGATCCGGCGGCCGGGCGCGCTGCTGCCCGCCGACCGCGCCAACTGGCAGCCGCACCGGCGCTGCTGCCTTTAGGTGGCGCCGCAGGCCGGGCTTGATACACCGCGGCGCAGGCCGCGGGCGGACCCTATTCGCAAGGAGATGACCGACCCAATTATGGAACGGTATGCCGACAGCAAGCTCTACCGCATCCGGCATTCCTGCGCGCACGTCATGGCGCAGGCCGTGCTGGAGAAGTTTCCCGACGCGAAGATCGCGATCGGGCCGCCGATTGAGGACGGTTTCTACTACGACTTCGACCTGCCGCGCCCGCTGACCGAGGAAGATCTGGTCGAGATCGAGGCGCGCATGCGCGAGATCATCCGCGAAGGGCACGATTTCGTGCGGCGCGAGGTCTCGGCGGACGAGGCGCGCGCGCTGTTCCGCGATCAGCCCTATAAGCTGGAGCTGATCGACGGGCTGGAACAAGGCGGCCTGGACGAGTACGGCGAGAAGACCAGCGAGCCGGTCGTGATCAGCACCTACCGGCAGGCGACCTTCGAGGACCTCTGCCGGGGGCCGCACGTCGCCAACACGCGCGAAATCAACCCGGACGCGATCAGCATCACCTTCAAAGCGCCCGCCGGAGCCTACTGGCGCGGCGACGAGAAGCGCCCGATGCTGACCCGCATCTACGGCACGGCCTGGGAGACGGCGGAACAGCTTGAGGAATATCTGACGCTGCTCGAAGAGGCCAGAAAGCGCGACCACCGCACGCTCGGCGTGCAGCTTGGCCTGTTCGTGATCGATCCGCTGGTGGGCAAGGGGCTGCCGCTGTGGAAGCCCAAGGGCGCCATCCTGCGCGACACGCTGGAGCGCTTCCTGCGCCAGGCGCAGATGGAGCGCGGCTACCAGCCCGTCGTCACGCCGCACATCGGCAGGCTGGATCTCTATCGGACGTCCGGGCACTACCCGTACTACAAGGACAGCCAGTACAGCCCGATCGATGTGGACGGCGAGGAGTTCCTGCTCAGGCCGATGAACTGCCCGCACCACATCATGATCTACAAGAGCGAGCTGCACTCGTACCGCGATCTGCCGGTGCGCTACGCCGAGTTCGGCACGGTCTACCGCTACGAGCAGAGCGGCGAGCTTTCGGGCCTGACGCGCGTGCGCGGCTTCACCATCGATGACTCGCACCTGTTCGTCACGCCCGAACAACTGCTGGACGAGTTCATCGAGGTGGTGCGCCTGATCCAGTACGTCTTCGGCAGCCTGGGCATGCACGACTTCCGCGTGCGCGTCGGCACGCGCGACCCCGCGTCGGATAAGTACGTGGGCAGCGACGAAAGCTGGGAGCAGGCGACGAACGCAATCATCCACGCCTGCGAAAAGCTTGGTCTCAACTACGTGGTCGAAGAAGGCGAGGCGGCCTTCTATGGGCCGAAGCTGGACTTCATCTTCCGCGACGTGCTCAAGCGCGAGTGGCAGCTTGGCACGGTTCAGGTGGACTACAACCTGCCGGAGCGCTTCGAGCTGGAGTATGTCGGCGAAGACAACGAGCGCCACCGCCCGGTGATGATCCACCGCGCGCCGTTTGGCTCGCTGGAGCGTTTCATCGGCATCCTGATCGAGCACTTCAACGGCGCGTTCCCGCCGTGGCTGGCGCCGGTCCAGGCCGTGCTGATCCCCGTCGCCGACCGCCACCTGGAGTACGCCCGCGACGTCGCGCGGCAGCTCCGCGAGGCCGGGATGCGCGTCGAGGTGGACGACTCGAACAACCGCATGGCGGCCAAGATCCGGCACCAGACGCAGATGCGCGTGCCGTGGCTGCTGGTGGTAGGCGACCGCGATATCGAGAAGAGCGCGGTCAGCGTGCGTCTGCGCACCGGCGAAGACCTGGGCGCGATGAGCGTCAAGGAATTCATCAACCACGCCACCTATCTGATCGACGTCAAATCGTTGGAACTGGCCTGAGCCGCCGCCTCGCCGCCTGAGAGCGCGGCGGCAGGGCTGTGCTCGCACCGCTAACGCGCGCCTGGCGCGCGTTAGCGGTCCTGGGCTTCGACCCTTCGCGTCATCCGATCCCGCGCATTTGGCCCATCATCTGAAGAGCGGTATGGCGAATTGCTCATGCCCCTGCTCCAGCGATTGGCGGCGATGAGCGCCACAGTCCAATAAGCGAGATAACCGACCACTTCAAGGAGGGTGGGTGCGTCGTTGTAACCGGCCAGCATTCGCAGCATGCTTCCCACAGTTGAGGTATCGCTCAGGATCGGCTTCAGGTCCCAGACCTCCTCAGCGATGGCCGGGAGCCAGCCTGCTTCTTCAAATTCGTGCAGACTGTGGGCAAACAATCCGGCGGCAAAGATCAGCAGCAGCACGCTGGTCACGTCGAAAAAGCGCCGCACGTTCAGTCGTGCCGCGCCGACGTAAATCCCCCAACCGATCAGGACGGCACCCGCCAGACCAATCACCCCGCCGATGAGTGTCGCCAGCCCATCGCCGCTGGCGACATTGGCTGCGGTCAGGAACAGGGCAGTCTCCACGCCCTCGCGGAAAACCGCCAGGAACACAACGCTGAACAGTGCCCAGGAGTGACCGTGCCGGATCGCGCCGCGCATCTCGGTTTCGAGTCTGCTTTCGATAAAGCGCGCCTGGCGGCGCATCCAAAAGATCATCCAGGTGAGCACGCCGACCGCCAGCAGCATGGTGATACCTTCAAATAGCATCTCGCCCTGGCCTTCAAACTCCGCCCCGGCGATGTGCAGCACCCCCGCCAGCGCCAGACTCAGTCCGGATGCCGCGGCGATCGCCGTCCATGCCAGCCCGCGCAGGTCCTGTCGCTCCAACCGGCGCAGAATGCCAAATATGATCCCCACGATCAGAGCGGCTTCCAGCCCTTCACGCAGGGTGAGCAGCAAAGATGGCAACATGCGAGGTTCCTCCCCATACCCTGGCGATAATGAAGCGCTAATTGAGAATGATTCTCATCATTGAGTTGTATTGGACCATAAGCAAATAGGGTGAAACAAGGCCTCTGTGTTGAGTGACGCTTGAAAACAGGGCGAAAACTGACTTTAAAAGGTGGTAGAATTCTTCTCTCGCGCGGTGCACTTGGTAACGCGGTGAAAGCCCGATATTCTGGCGCTCAAAAGGGGGGATCAGCCGGTGAAGTCAGGATGGTGAGAAATGGTATCCGCCGCTAACGTGCGACCGGCGCGCGTTAGCGGTCTTGTTGATCGGGCGATGTGAGCACAAGGACGGCATCTGTGGACTCCTACCTGGGCGAGCTGGCTGGGCTGGCAACTTCGGTCTGCTGGAGCTTCACCTCGGTCTTTTTCACGCTGTCGGGCCGGCGGGTTGGCTCGGCGGTGGTCAATCGCGTCCGCCTGCTGATGGCGGTCGTGATGGTCAGCCTGCTGCATTGGGCGATGGAAGGCAGCCTGCTGCCGGTTGATGCCGGGCCGGAACGCTGGGGCTGGATGGGGCTGTCTGGCTTGATCGGCTTTGTCATCGGGGACGCGATGCTGTTCCAGGCGTTCGTGATGATCGGCCCGCGCCTGTCGATGCTGCTGATGGCGCTTGCGCCGGTGATGGGCGCGCTGCTGGCCTGGCCGCTGCTCGGCGAGCACCTGACCGGTCCGGAGATCGCCGGGATTCTGCTGGCAGTGAGCGGCGTGGCGTGGGTCGTGATCGACCGCAGCAACAGCGGCAAGGGCGGCCTGCCGGCGATGCCGCCGCGCTTCTATGTGCTGGGGGTGCTGCTGGGCCTGGGCGGCGCGCTGGGCCAGGCCGGGGGCCTGATCGCGTCGAAGGTCGGGTTGGAAGGCGACTATCCGGCGTTGTCCGGCAATCTGATGCGCCTGTCGGTTTCGACCGTGGCGATCTGGGCGATCACGGTGGCGACGGGGCGTGCGCGCAGCAGCTTCCAGGCGCTGCGCGATCACCCGCGCGTGATCGCGATTCTGATCGGCGGCGCCCTGTTCGGGCCGTTCATCGGCGTGTGGCTCTCGCTGGTGGCGGTGCAGAACGCGCCCGTCGGAATCGCCTCGACCCTGATGAGCTTCCCGCCGATCATCCTGCTGCCGGTCGGGCATTTTGTGTTCAAAGAGCGGATCACCTGGCGCGCGGTGGTGGGGACGGCGCTGGCGGTGGCCGGCACGGCGGTGATCTTCTTGAGCGCGTGAGACGGTCCATTCGCCACCGGGCGCGCTGCGCGGTAGACTAAAGGCCCGGTGCGCGGGGCTGCGCGTGCCGCCCGCTCGGAAGGTATTTTTGCGAAGGTGAAGTACGTCATCATGTCCAACCCGCCCGAGACCATCCATGCCGCCTACAACCTGACCATCGAGCTGGAACCGGGCCGCTGGCGGTTGTTCAACGGCGCACACGATCCCTCGGCGGGTGTGGTGCGCCCGCTGCTCGAAGCGCGCCCGGGCGCCATCGTCTGCTCGCCCACGTTTGCCCGTGCCCGGCGCTTGCCCGAAGACGGCTATGTCGACCCGGCCTCGGTGGCGCGCGTGGTGGTCGGTTGGGCGCCGGAGAGCCGCAACTGGCATCTGGGGCTGATGCTCCAGCCTGCCTCGGGCGACGCCGACCGGCTGCGCTGGTGCGGGCTGGCGCACTGGCCCAGCGGGCGCGCCGAGGAATACCAGGCCCAGGCGACCGCGTCGGGTCGCGCGCTGGCCGAGGTCATCGGGCGACCGTTTCATATTGTCGGCGCGCCTCACTCCACGCCGGTAACCGCGACTCCGCCCACCCCGCTCGCGCCCGCGCCGCCGGTGGAACCGCCCGCGCGCCAATCGGAGACGGAGCCGGCGGCGCCACCCGCGCCCGCCGGACCCGCGGCGCCTGGGTTGCGCGCGGCCCCGGTCGTCACGCCGCGCACGCCGCCGTTCGCGTTTGAAGAGTGGCGCATGGCGGCCACCCGCCGCGGCTTCATTTTTGCCCGCCCGGCGCGCTGGGTGATCGCGCTGGTGCTGCGCGCTGCCGGGTACACCGTCGCCGCGCTGCTGTTCGTGATGCTTGGTATCGGCTCGCTGCAAAGCGGGCTGGCTCAGGTCAACCCGCCCTGGCTGCCTTATGTTGGCATCGGCGTAGGGGGGGTGCTGGGCCTGCTCGCCCTGGCGACCTGGGGACGCGCGCTGACCGTTTCGGATGTGCTGATCGACACGCAGCGGCGCGAGGTCTGGCGCCGCAACCGCTTCAGCGGCCGGGCGCGCTGGCGTGTGCCGTTTGACCGGGTCGAGTATGTGCTGCTCACCCAGACACCGGCCCGGGCGCGCGGTCGCAAGACGCTCGACGGCCCGGTCGCGATCGCGCACGATGCCTGGCTGCATATCTATGATGGGCGGCGGTTCTGGCTGGTGGCAGAGTTGGGGCGTGTCGAGGGGCGGAGCTACGTCTGGCCGCTGGTCGAGCGCCTGCAAAAGCAGCGCGGGCGACGCGCCCTCGATCTGGCGCACTATGACACACCGGCCCATCATGCGGCCGTCTGCACCGCCGGGGCGATTGCGGCGGCGGTCTGGCTGGACATTCGCTAGCGGGGGCTTTGACAGCCCTCGGCGGGCATGCTACCATTCGCGCTGACGGGTCCCGCCGGGAAAAAGGTCTTCGATGGGTTTTGACTCCCTGGTAAACATCACCAGCAGCCAGCGCACCATTCGCATCGTGCTGCTGGTGATTATCCTGCTGACGCTGCCCTGCTATTGCCTGGGCGCGATCCTGCTGGCGACGGCGCCCGAATCGCAGGCCACGCGCTCCGGCGGGGGGACGCCGGTGCCCACCCTGGGTGGGGTGACCGCCTCGCCAACGGTGACTCCGTTTAGCCTGGCGACCCCGACCCCGCTCGGCGGCCCGCTGCGCCCGACGGCCACGCAGTTGTTCCTGTATCCAACTGTGCCGCAGATCGTGTTCCCAACAGCGACTATCACGCCGCTGCCGACGTGGACACCGCTGCCACAGCCGACGGTCGCGCCGACGCTCACCGTGCCGCCGACGGCGACTCTGCCGCCCACCGTCACGCTGCCGCCGACCGAGATCCCGCTGCCGACCAACACGCCGGTTCCGCCGCAGGACACGCCGACGATGGAGCCAACGCCGACGCAGGACACGTTTTCGCCGGATTCAGTATCGAATTCATCGCAGTAACCGGAACAAAATTCCTTCGTGGATCGCAGACCATCATCGAAAGAACATCCTCTTATGCCATTGGACCTCACCGAGCATCTTAAACAACTGAGCGAAACCCCGGCTCCCTCGGCGCACGAGGGGCCGGTGCGGGCTGTCATTCAGGCGGCCTGGACGCCGCTGGTGGACGCGTTCGAGCAGGACGGCCTGGGCAGCCTGATCGCGGTCAAGCGCGGCACGGGGCCAGAGCCGCGCCCGACGATCATGCTGTGCGCCCATATGGACGAGATCGGCCTGATAGTGGCCGAGGTGCGCGACGGTTTCTTGCGCACCGAGAAGCTGGGCGGGACGGACTATCGCGCCCTGCTCGCACAGCCGGTTCTGGTGCACGGGCGGCGCGTGCTGCCGGGCGTGTTCGGCGCGGCGCCGCCGCACATGAGCCGCGACCGCAAGAAATACCCGCCCGCCAGCGAGCTGTGGATCGACGTCGGCCTGCCAGCGGACGAAGTCGCCGCGCTGGTTCGCATCGGCGATCTGGTCACGTTCGACGCGCCGTTTGTGAAGCTGCGCGGCGAGCGGGCGGTGGGCAAATCGCTGGACAACCGGGCCTCGGTCGCGGCGGTGACCGTCTGCCTGGACGAGCTAACGCGCCGCACGCACGCGTGGGATGTGGTGGCCGTTGCCGCGGTGCAGGAAGAAGTGAACCTGGCCGGGGCGACTGTCGCAGCCTATCAGGTGCGGCCCGATCTGGCGATTGCCATCGACACGACCTTCGGCGAGCAGCCGGGCGTCAACGACGATGTGTCGTTTGCGCTGGGCGAGGGGCCAACACTGGGGCGCGGGCCGAATTTCCATCCCGGCCTGTTCAAGGCCCTGCGCCAGGTGGCGAAGGACCATGAAATCAAGCTCCAGGTTGAGGTGCTGCCCGGCCACAGCGGCACGGACGCCTGGGCGATCCAGGTCAGCCACGCCGGGATCCCGACTGCGCTGCTCAGCATCCCGATTCGCAACATGCACACGCCCTCTGAGGTGGTCGACCTGCGCGATATCACACGGGCGGGCCGGCTGCTGGCGGCGTTCATCGAGACGCTGGGGCCGGACACGCTGGCGCAGATCGCCTGGAAACTGCCGCGGGACAACGCAAAAGAGGAGCGGACGCCATGATTCTGCGCGAGCTGTGCGACGCGATCGGCGTGTCCAGCGGGGAAGACGCCGTCCGCGACCTGATCTACACGCACATCCGCGACTATGTTGAGGCTGTACGCGTCGATGCGCTCGGCAACCTGCTCGCGGTGCGGCGCGGGACGGGCGCGGTCGATCTGCGCGTGATGGCGGCAGCCCACATGGACGAGGTGGGGCTGATCGTCGTCGGCTATGACAGCGACGGCCTGCTGCGCTTCCGCGCCGTGGGCGGGATCGACGCGCGGATTCTGCCGGGCACGCGCGTGCTGGTCGGGCCGGAGCGCATCCCCGGCGTGGTGGCGTGGGCGCCCATTCATCTCAATTCGTCCGAAGACACGGTGTCCATCGAGCGGCTGCGGATCGATATCGGGGTGTCGAGCCGCGACGCAGCTCAAAACGCGGTGGAACGCGGCGAGCTGATCGCCTTCGACAGCCGCCTGGTCGAGCTGGGTCCAACCGTGCGCGGCAAGGCGCTGGACGATCGCGCGGGCTGCGCCTCGCTGATCGCGCTGATCCAGGGAGAGCCGTTCCCCTTTGACCTGCACGTCGCCTTTACCGTTCAGGAAGAAGTCGGCCTGCGCGGGGCGCGGGTGGCAGCGCAGGCGATCGAGCCGGATGTGGCGTTTGTGCTGGAAACGACCGCCTGCCACGACCTGCCCGAAGACCCCGACGAGCCGGATCAGACGACGATCACGCGCCTGGGCGGCGGTCCGGCGATCACCGTGGTCGACCGCTCGATGGTCAGCGATCCGCGCCTGGTGCGCTTTCTGGCGCAGACCGGCGAGCGCGAGGGGATCCCGTTCCAGTTTCGCTCGCCGCAGCACGCCGGGGGGACCGACGCCGGGGCGATTCACCTGACGCGGGGCGGCGTGCCGAGCGCGGTGGTCGCCAACCCGTGCCGCTATCTGCACGGCCCGGCGAGCGTGATGAACCTGTCTGATTTCGAGAATCAAAGCCGGCTGCTGCGCGCCGCGTGGATGGCGCTGACACCGGCTGTGCTGGAAAGGGATTGAGCCGTGGAAGCACTGATCACGAAACTGGCCGAGGCGTGGGGGCCGTCCGGGTTCGAGCACCAGGTGCGCGATCTGATCCGTGCCGAGGTCGAGCCGCTGGCCGACGAGGTGTGGGTCGACGCGCTCGGCAACCTGATCTGCCGCTTGGGCGAGGGGCCGCTGCGGGTCATGAGCGCGGCGCATATGGATGAGATCGGCGTCATCGTGTCGCACATCGACCGGCAGGGATTCGCGCGCTTCAGCAACCTGGGCGGCGTGCTGCCTGCGTCGCTGCTTGGCGCGCGCGTGCGCTTCGAGAACGGGACGATCGCGCCGGTCGGCGTCGAGCATCAGTTCAGCAAGCGCAACGAGATTCCCCGCCTGGAAGGGTTCTTTCTCGATCTTCCCGCCGGCAGCGGCGTGCGGCCGGGCGACCCCGGCGCCTTTGTGAGCGAGGCGCTGTGGCAGGGAGAGCGTGTTATCGCCAAGTCGCTCGATAACCGGCTTGGCTGCGCGGTCCAGATCGAGGCGCTGCGCCGCCTGCGCGAGCAGGGTACGCCTCACACGCTCTTCTTCGCGTTCACCGTGCAGGAAGAGATCGGGCGCCGGGGCGCGCAGACGGGCGCCTTCGCTCTGGAGCCGGATTTCGGGATCGCGATCGATATCACGCCGGCGGGGGATGCGCCCAAGGCGTCGCCATCCGCGATCACGCTCGGCGGCGGGGCGGCGATCAAAGTGCGCGATACCCGTCACATCGTGCCCGGCTGGGTCCGCGACCTGATGATCGCTCGCGCCGAGGAGGCCGGCATCCCCTACCAGCTCGACGTGATGATGCTCGGCGCGACCGACGGCGCCTCGATCCAGTTGGCGCGGGCAGGGGTGCCGACAGGCGGCATCTCAATCCCCGCGCGCCAGGTTCACACGCGCAGCGAAACCGCCCTGCGCGGCGACATCGTGGCGGCGGTTGATCTGCTGGCGGCGGTGCTGGCGAACCCCATCGAGCGGCCCACCTAGCCCCGAAGTGTATCACGCACTCGACAGCCCGGGTTGCCGCGGCAATCCGGGCTTTTTGCGCGCTGTGACAAAGCGTCTTAAGATCGCTTAACATATTAGAATTAAATCGTCCGGACCGGAACACAGGAGCCTGACATCATGCATACCATCCACCGGCTTGCGGACAGGTCTCAGGCGGCCGCCGCGCTGCAGCAAGTCCTTCGCTACTTCGAGTTCTTCGAGAAGCACGCCCACGAGCCAGATATCGCTGACTTTGCCTATGGCAATCCACAAGACGGGCCGCTGCCCGCTTATGTCGAGGCGCTGCAGCGCGCTACGACGCCGCACGATAAGGGCTGGTTTGCCTACAAGCTGAGCGAGCCGGACTCCCGCGAGACGGTAAGCCGGTCGCTGAGCGCCTGGCGCGGGATCGACTTCGCCGCTGAAGATATCCTGATGACCACCGGCGCGTTTGCCGGGCTGTTCGCCGCGCTGTGGACGCTGGTCGAGGCGGGCGACGAGGTGATCTTCAACTCGCCGCCGTGGTTTTTCTACGAGGCGCAGATCCTGGCGGTCGGCGGCCGGCCTGTGCGCGTGCGGGTTGACCCGATCACCTTTGATCTCGACCTGAACGCCATCGCGGACGCGATCACGAGCCGCACGCGGGCGATCATTGTTAACTCGCCCAACAATCCGACCGGGCGCATCTACCCGCCGGAGACGTTGCAGGCGCTGGCCGATCTGCTGGCGGATGCCAGCGCGCGCCACGGGCACCCGATCTACCTGCTCTCCGACGAAGCCTACAGCCGCATCATCTACGAGGGGCGCGCCTACCCCAGCCCGACGGCGTACTATCCCTATACGCTGCTGATCTACACCTATGGCAAGACGCTGCTGTCGCCAGGGCAGCGGATCGGGTTTATCGCGCTGCCGCCCACCATGCCGGAGCGCGAGCCGCTGCGCGACGCCCTGACGGGGGCGCTGCTGCTGATCGGTTTTGCATTCCCGAACGCGCTGTTGCAGCACGCCCTGCCCGATCTGGATCGCCTGTCGATTGACATCGGCCAGCTTCAGGCCCGGCGCGATTGGCTGGTCGGCGCGCTGCGCGAGCAGGGTTACGAGCTGCACTCGCCCGAAGGCACGTTCTATCTGCTCCCGCGCGCGCCCATCGCGGACGACTGGGAGTTCGTCCGCATCCTGGCCCGGCACAAGATCCTCTGTCTGCCGGGGACGGTCGTCGAGATGCCCGGCTATTTCCGCATCTCGTTGACGGCTAGCGACGCCATGATCCGGCGCGCCCTGCCCGGCTTTGAGCGGGCGCTCGACGAAGCGCGGCGCCCGGCCTGAGGCGAAAAAGAAGCGCCGGGTGACGCGAAACCAGGCGCTTCTGACGTTGGGGGGCGCGCACAGGCGCGCGGCGTTCGTTCGCTATTCGACCCAGATCTCCACATGCTCGCCGCTTTCTATGTCCTCGACATCGGCCAGCTTGCCGCTGGCGCCGCTCTTGATGGCTGCCATGATTTCCTCGTAGTCCACCCCTGAGCTGGCCGGGGCGAAGCGCGCCCCCAGCTTGACCCCGACGTTGACCAGGCCCATCGGGATGTTGACGTTCACTTTGGTCTTGCCGGTGCGCATATCGGTGATCCGCACCCGCAGCAGGCGCGGATCCAGGCCAGGCGCCGGGGGCGGGGTGGGTCGGCCGCCGCGGTTCAGCGCCTCGATCAGGTTCGCTCCCTCTTCGGGCGTGACTTTCCCGTCCTGGATCATCTGCAAGATCCGCATCCGTTCTTCTGCCGTCGACATCTGTTCAATCCTTCCTTGCCGTGTGTGTTGCCTAGTGCGCATCCGCCGGCCAGATCATGTGAACCAGGGTGCGCTCCGGACGGAAATAGTTGGCGCGGAACTGCTCCGCGGCGGCTTCATCATCGGCCGGGTGCTCGGTGATCAGCGGCTGGCGCGCCCGGGCGAAGACCCGCACGACATGGCCGATCAGCGCCGCTTCAAGCGTACCCTGCCGGGCCGGATCGACCAGCAGGTCAAAGACCGCCGCGCTCGTCCCGGCCCGTGTCTCGGCGATCAGGCCAGCGCCAAGCGCGTTGCCCTCAGGCAGACCCCACAGGGTGATCCGCTTGCCGCTTAGCAGGCTGCTCACCAGGCCAAAGCGCGGCGGGCTGAACGCCTCAAGCCGGGTGGGGCGCAGCCAGCCCAGCCCGCCCGCCGCATCCGGGCGGACGCGCTGCGCCAGCGCCAGCAGCGCCGGAATCTCCGCGCGCCCTAGCAGGCGCAGGGGAGCGCCAGCCGACGCGGGCGGCTGCGCGAAGAAACCGCTTGCCCGGCGCCAGCGGGTAAACGCGCGCAGGGCGCGGAACCCCAGCCCATCGTAAAGCGCGCGTGCCGGCTCGTTGTCGGCCTCGACCTGCAGCACGGCGAACCGCCCGTGATGGGCGACCCAGTCCAGCGCCGCCTGCATCAGATGGCGGGCGATGCCATGGCGGCGGTAGTCGGGATGGACCGCGACATTGGCGATGATCCATCCCTCGCCGTACCCGGCCGGCGAGATCGACACGTTGCCGACCAGACGGCCCGCTTCCAGCCAGACGAAGCCTTTGAGCAGGCTGGGGCCGACTCTGTCGAAGCGCGACAGCAGCCACAACAGCGGGCCAGACCGGCTCAACAGGCGCATCTCCTGGATGGCCGCACGCCCACTGCTGTCCAGCGTGGGCGCGAAGCAATACTCTATCAGGTTGGCGATCTCGCCCAGATCGCGCCGCAAGTGGACCGGCCGGAGACCGGTCTCGGGGCGCGCGGGCCGTGTGGTGACTGCGCCTGCCGCCATGCTGCCGTCCTGCTCTGTTTGCTGCGCGGCGGTTGTCGGCTGTGCGCTGTGTGTGCCGCGCTATTCGCGCCGCTCAAGGGCTGCCAGCAGCCGCTCCGCCTCTTCGATTGTGATCTTCTTATCCTGCACCATGCGCAGGATCATCAGGCGCTCTTCTTCGCTGACGGGTTCCGCCGGGGGGCGCGGTGGCTGGGGCGGTTCGGGCGGAAAGCCCCACGTGAAGCGCACGCCGCCAAACTCGCGCTTCCGGCTTTTCATTTTGCGCTCCAGACTGCGGCGCGCGCGCTCGGCCTGCCGCTCCGCGCGCGACGCGAAGCGCGCTGCTTTCTCGGCGAACTGCTCGGTGTGCGCCTGGATGCGCTCGTCCAGCCCTTCGAACTGACGGCTGAGCTTCTCTTCCAGGCTGCTGAGCCGGGCTTCCAGCTCTTCCTCGATCTGCGCGCCCAGGTTGAAGACGTAGTCCTCGGCCTCGCCGATCAGGCGCAGTTCGCGCCCGGCGGTAAGCGTGACAGTCGCGCGCCCCTCGCCGACGACGATCACCGTCTGCTCGCCGCTTTCGGTTTCGGTGATGGTCGCCTCGACGTCCAGCTCGTAGCGCATATCCGGCGGCAGCACGAAGCGCGCGTCGGTTTCGGGCTGGATGCGGCATAGGATATCACCACCGGCGCCAAAACGGTACTCGTGATCCGGATGGAACGCGATGTTGAGCACCAGGTCGTCGCCGGAGTGCTCGACGGTGCAGTTGCCATCCACGCCACGGATATAGACATCCGCGCCGACGTTGTCGATCGTCAGGCTGCCGCATACCTCGCGAAGCGTGGCATCGCCGCCGATGTTCTTGATACGCACATCCTGGTCGGCCCACTTGAGCCGCAGGTCGCCGCCGACGTTGTCGATCACCACATTCCGCACGTGCCCGATCGTCAGATCGCCGCCGATGTTCTGAATTTCGGTCATTCCGTCCAAATCGGCAACTCGCGCGTCTCCGGCCACGTGCTGGATGACGACGTTCATTTTGGGCGGAACGGTGAGACGGCAGTCTCCATTGCAGCGCACCAGATAGGGCTGGCTCCCGCCCAGATACTCGATCTGCGGAGCATCGCCGTCGATCGTCAGCGCGGTGCTTTCGCGCCCGCGCAGAGTCAGGTCTCCGCTGACCGCCTGCACGACCACCGGGGCATTGACGTTAACTTCCTCAATCCGCTTCATCTTTCCCGTCCTCTCGCCCGGATTTCTGCCCGGTTTCCGGCCTCATTCGACAAACACGTGCACCCGCTCGTTGTCCTCGACGTCCTCGACCTCGACCAGCGTGCCATCGATATCCTCACTCTCAAGAACGTGCAGCACGTCGCCGATGACGTCCTCGTTCAACTCGTCGGTAAAGCGCGCACCGATCTTCATCCCCAAACGCACCAGCCCCAGCGGCACGTTGATCTTGACCCGGTTGCGCCCCGTGTCCAGCTCGCTGATATGGACCCGCAGCCAGCGCGGCTTGCCTGTGCCACGGGCCGCAGCAGCGCGCGGTGGTTCCGGCGCCGGAGCCGGTGGGATGGGCGCTTCGGGTTCAGGCGGGGGTGGGACGTCCGGCGCGGGCGCGCTGTGCGCCTGGCTCAGCAGCTCGGTGGCGCGATCCACGTCGATCTCGCCGCGTGCGAGCATGTCCAGAATATCCTTGCGCGATGCCATGATCATACGCTCCTTCTCTCAGCGTCTGGGAGAACCGGGTGCGGCTAAGGTAGCTCGCCGCGCAGCAGTTCGATCGCCTCTTCTGACGTGATCTTGCCGCTCGCCAGATCGTCCAGCACCTGGCGGCGTTCTTCGGGCGTCAGGTCCTCACCGTGCTCCGAGCCGCCTGACACTTCGTAGCCCATGGCCTGGATGATTTCGTTCAGGCGGCTGCGCACGGTGGGGTAGGAAATATCCAGCTCTTTTTCGACGCGGGTGATCTTGCCTTCGCAGCGCAGAAAGACTTCGACGAATTCAATCTGTTCGGGGGTGAGCAGAGCCAGCCGCCCCAGCGAAAAGCGCCCCTCGACCGTCACGTCACAGTTGGGGCAGTGCAGCCGCTGGATGATCATCGTCTCGTAACAGACCGGGCACTGGCTGGGCACCGGATAGACTGGATACATGGCCTTCCCTCGTTGGTGTGGTTCTGAGCGCGCTTGCTTTTTATCGTAACAGAGCAAATTCAGAAAGTCAATCACGAAGTTAAAAATTTCAATATCAACGATGTGTTATATTGATGGTGCAATTAAATTGATTGGTTCGGGCGGATGGGGGAGCGCGCAGCGCGGATCGGCGCGCAAATTCACGCCGTCCGGCACTGTCCCGCCGCGCACCCGCGTGCTACCCTGTGCGTGTCCACGTCCCCTGATCATCCGCCGCGATAGGGAGCAAGCACATCTGATGTCCCACAGCGTTCTGGTCACCTACGCCAGCCGGACCGGCACGACCGCCGGTGTTGCCGAAGCGATCGGGCAGACTCTGTCCGAGCGCGGTCTCGATGTTGAGGTTCGCCCCATGACAGAGGTAACCGATCTGTCGCCGTACAGCGCCGTCGTTGCCGGGAGCGCGATCCAGGATCGCCGCTGGCTGCCGGAAGCCATGCAGTTCCTGCGCGCGCACCAGGCTGCCCTGGCCGAACGCCCGTTTGCCGCGTTTCTGGTCTGCATGACGCTCTCTATGAAGAATACGCAATATCACGAGGGCGTGAAAGCGTGGTTGGAGCCGGTCCGGGGCCTGGTCAGGCCGGTGAGCGAGGGGTACTTCGCCGGGGCGCTGGACATTGCCAGAGTTCCGTCCTGGCGCAAGCGGCTGATGTTCCGCGTGAGCGTCCGGCTTGGCGTGTGGTCGGAAGGCGACCACCGCGACTGGGACGCCATCCGTTCCTGGGCGGGCGACCTCGCGCCGAAGCTGCACGCCTAGCGCGTGGGATGCGCCTTTGCCCTTCACCCCCGCCCTCGGCGGTAGGTGTTCTGTCGGGGCGCGGGTTGCTGCGCCCGCTACCCACCCGCCGCGCGCTTGATTTCGCATTTGCCACGGGCTAAGCAAGCCCGATCCCGACGCGCCGGGCGTCATTCGGGCAGGTCGTCGGGCGGGCGGAGCGGGCGCACGTCCAACGGGCGGTGAGGCTTGTCCCACTCTCGCCGCTTGCGCATCGTTTCGCCCATGCCCGGTTCCCACTCGTCGGCCAGCGCTCCGGCGGCGCGGGTCAGCTCCAGGCCGCCCAGGTTGCGGGCGATGACCTCGACCATGTGCGGCTGCGTCCACAGCAGCGCATCGATCTGCACGGCCACCGCGCCCGCTTCGATGAAGTCGCGCGCGTGGTCCGGCGTGTGGATCCCGCCGCAGCCGATCACCGGGATCGCGACCGCCCGCGCCACCTGCCCCACCGCGCGCAGCGCCTGCGCCGTCTGGCTCGGCCCGTAGATGCGCCCCCCGGCAAGCTGACCGGAAACCGGATCGCGCGCCGTCCCGCGCGGCGGCCCGGCCACGACCACCGCGCCTGCGCCGGCCGCTTCGGCGCCGGGTGCCAGTTCCAACGCGTTGTAGAGCGGCAGACGCACCAGAACCGGCAGCAGTGTTGCGTCGCGCGCCGCCTGGATGACAGCGTGCAGATCGCGCTGCGCCGCCTGGTCGTGTATCCCAAGCTCCACCGCCGCTACACTCTCGCAACGGTCCAGTTCGGCGGCGCAGGCGGCGACGTCTTCGGGCGTGGTGGCGACCACATGCGCGATGATCGGGACCGGGCTGCGCGCCCACCGCGCGCGATAGTCCCTGATCACGCGGCGGACGCCGGGGTTGGGCAGCCCGGTGTGAATCAGCACGCCGGCCGGCAGCGGCACGACGCGCGGCCCGTGCGCGGCCCGGCGCGGGCGCCAGGTGATCGGGTTGGTGACGATCGCGCCCAGCTTCGACAGATCCAGCAGGCCGGCATAGGCGGCAGCGTCGTATCCGGCCACGCCGGACGCCAGCAGGACCGGGTTATTGACGATCAGGGGCGCTTTGCCGCCGCGTGTCAGCTCGATCATGCGCGTCTCTCCTGTGCCGCCCGGCGCATCAGGCTGGTCCTCGCACGGCACCGGCGGTGAGCAGCGCGCGGGCAAAGGGATCGTCGGGGGCCTGGCCGGGGGCCAGCGGCGGCCAGAAGCGGTGGAACGACTCGATGGTGCGGATCGCCTGCCGCACGGACGTCAGCTTGCGCCGCCGCAGGAACAGCGGGTGCTGGGTGCGGTGACAGAGCATGGCGGCATGCTTGCGCTCGATCCAGGGCGTGATGTCCAACAGCAGATGGGCCGGGTCGTCCTGATTCCACAGCCGGTCCTCGATGCCGGGCACCAGCGCGCTGACACCATAGAAGATCACGTGCGGGGCGTGCCGTTCGACTGCCTGCCGCACTGCCCGGTGCATCTGGACATGCGCGGGGTGTCCGTATTCTCCGCCGCTGCCGTGGCTGAGCACGACCTCGGCCCCCACAGCGCGGATCTGGTCGAGCACCTGGCGGACGAGCGTCTCGTCGTCGGCGTCGAATCCGTAAAGCGTCTCGCCAGGACCGACGACCGGGTCTTCATAGCCCAGCAGCGTCAGGCTGTCCAGCCCCAGCGCGTCTGCCGCGCAGCGCAGCTCGCCCTGCCGGACGCGCGCCAGCGTCTCGGGCGTGCTGGCTTCGGGCAGGCCGCCGTGCTCGCCGCCGCGACCGTCGGTGGCGCAGACCACGTGGGTGTGTACGTTGCGCTGCTTGAGCATGGCGAGCGTGCCGCCGAGCATCACGGTTTCGTCGTCGGGATGGGCGCCGAAGAACAGCACATGCCGCAGCATGACGGGCTGCGCGCGGTCGTCGTCGAGCGCGGTCTGGGGTGCCGGCTGGTGGGTCATCGGAATCTCACGCGCTTGAGGTCAATCGCCGGTCCGTCAACGCAGGCGAGCACGTCGCCGCCCTGACACGCCACCTGGCAGGCCTGGCAGGCGCCCGTCCCGCAGGCGAGCGGCTGGTCGAACAGACCGAGCGCGAACCCGTCGGGAATCGCCCCCGCGCGAAGCTGCCCGATCGTCTCGTAGAGCGCGCCATAGGTTTCGACCTGGGCGTAGGGCGGCGCCAGCGCGATCACCTGCTCGGCCCAGCCAAGCGTCTGCACCTGCTCCGGCCAGGCCCAGCCGGTGTCGCCGTGGATGATCTCGATCTGCGGGGGCAGCAGCTCCAGCGGATAGCGCAGCGCGCTGCCGCTGAGCACGAGCGTCACCGCGGCCTCCGCCGCGATCAACTGGTGCGCCAGCAGGATCAGCGGCGTGGGCGGGGTATCGTGTACGATCAAAAGCACATGACGCGCGCCGCTGCGCACCGGGAGCGGCCGCCCGACCGGGGTCAGGACGCTGACCACCTGGCCGGGGTGATAACGCTGGCGAGGCGGCAGCTCGACCACCACCCGCGCCGCGCCGACCGCGATCGGGTACCACTGCTCGCGCAGGTAGGGCGTGTACTGCGTGTTTTCGAGCACGTGGGCGAACAGCGATTGGCCGGGCTGAAGCTGCGACAGCGAGGCGTCGGTCGACAGATCGATCTGTTGCAGGTCGGGCGCGATGCGCCGCACGCGTTCGATAATCGCCTGGGTCTCTCTCATGCGGACCAGCCTACAACGAGTGGGGGTGAAATGCAAGCGGGCGGCGGCCCGGCGCGCAGCGCGCGGCTTACAGGCCGAGCGCGGTCAGTTCTTCGGCGGGTGGGTGGATCGGGGCGCGCGCCTCGGCCTGCGCCACAGACCGCTCGACGCGCAGCTCGCTCGCCAGCGCCAGCACGATGAGGAGCAGGATCGCTTCGGTGGCGAAGACGGCGCTGTACGCGATCCAGTCGTTGCCGCCGGTGAGCGCCCGCAGCACATCAACCACGATCCCGCCCATGAAACCGCCGGCCGTCCGGCCAAACTCCGCGGCCATGCCCCAGACGCCCATCAGCAGCCCGGCACGCACGGCGGTCGTGAACTCGATGACGGCAGTGAGCAGACCGGCCATCGCCAGCCCGGCGCCGATTCCCAGGCCGAAGATCAGCGCCATGAACAGCGGCACACTGTTCAGCACGCCCGCGATCACGATCCCGGCGAACATGGCGATGCTGATCGCCAGCCCGGCGCGCAGCACGGCAATATAGCCCCATCGCTTGATCAGCCATACGCCGGAGACGACCAGCATCAGCATCGTGCCGACGCTCCACATCGCCGTCAGGCGGGTGGTTTGCGCCACGCTCATGTCGAGCGCCAGCGCGCCGTATGGTTCGAGCAGCACGTCCTGCGCCAGCGTGCCGAGCGTGACAAACACCACCAGCGCGAAAAAGCGCCGTGCTTGCTGGTCGCGCCAGATCACGGTGCGGATCACAGACCAGAACGGCTGCGCGGCGGCGCGCTGCGTGAGGGTGTGCAGGGCGGGCAGCGGCGGCTCCTGGCGCGCCGTGCCGAGCAGCGCCATCGCGATGAACAGCGCCATCGCGCCGAGCACGATCGCCAGAAAGCGCTCGTAGTCGAACGGCTCTAGCAGCCGGCCCAGCCCCAGCGCCCCGGCCATGATCCCGCCGAACATCGCCACTTTGAAGAGCGTCACCGCGCGCGGGCGTGCATGGCCGTGAAAGCGATCCGCCAGCAGCGCCTCGAACGAGTTGCTGGCCAGGTTCAGGCTGACGCCATAGCCCACAAACGCCAGCAGTCCACCGGGGATGATCACCGCGCGGCTGCCGCCCGCCCTGGTGACGAGCAGCGTCATCCCGGTCACCGAGGCGGCGACGCACAGCGCGCCGAGAGCGATGTACGGCTCGCGGCGCTTGCCGCGCAGCGGGTGCCCGTCCGAGAGGTAGCCGAGCCACACGCGCGTGGGCGACACGATCAGCGTCATGGCGAAGAAAAGGCCGACCAGCGACGCGGGCAGCCCCAGCTCAACGATCATGACGCGGTTGAGCGTGCCGGAGACCAGCACCATCGCCAGCCCCAGCCCCAGCGGGAACAGCGCCAGCCGCGCGACGTTGAGGGATGTGAGAACCCGGATCATGCACGCTCCTTTGCCGAGCCGGCCAGTCTGTGGCGTGTATGATACAGGATGATCGGTCAAAATGGTAGAAAAACGATAGAAAATTCGCAGGTTTACTTAGAATTTTGGATCAGCTTGGCGGTTGTCCCACGGGGCCTGCGCCTCGTCCGGCTTGACGCACGCGCCGACGAGGTGCTCGGCCATGGCTCGCGGCAAGATGCTGGCCAGCGCCGCGTTGAGCCGGAACAGCAGCGGGTGAAACGCGAAATACGTCGGGTCGCTGATGTGCTGCAGCGTTTGCAGTTGCAGCCCGGCCCGCGCCGCCAGCGCCGCGATCTGCCGCCGGGTATTGGCGCGGTAGACGACCGGAAAGGCATCCGCTTCCTGGCGTTCATAGAGGCGGGGAACAAGCCAGCGTTGCAGCGGGCCGAGCAGGCGGTTGACCAGCGCGGCGGGGCTGTACGCGCCCGGCGCCAGGAAGAGGAACGCCCCGCCAGGCCGCAGCACGCGGGCGATCTCCGCGAAGGTGCGCGCCGGATCGGTGAGGTGTTCCAGCACCCAGCTTGCCAGCACGAGATCTACGCTGCCGGCGCGCAGCGGCAGCGCATCGGCCAGCGCGACCGCACGCGGCAGATCGGGCAAGCGATGCCCGGCCAGCGATGCGAAATCCGGATCGATTCCCAGTGAGCGCTCCGCCGCCGCGCCAAGCTGTTCCAGCACCCCGCCCCGGCCGCAGCCCAGATCGACGATGGTCTGGCCGGGGCGCAGATAGGTGCGGATCAGGGCTTCGTAGACCTCGGTCGCAGGACGCCAGCCGGGATGCAAGCGGGCGTACTGCGCGCGATAGGCGTTCTGCCGGTCAAGTGAGAGCGGCATCGGTATCCGGCTCCGTCTTAGCGCACCGTGATCCGGCTGCCGTCGGCGGTCTTCTGCACCTCGATCTGCACCGGGAAGGCATCGCGCAGCTCCTCGACATGCGTGATCACCAGCAGCAGATCGAAGGTGTCCTGCACGGCGGTGATGGCCTCGACCAGGCGCTGGCGGCCCTCTTCGTCCTGCGTGCCGAAACCTTCGTCCATGAACAGGGTGCGAAGCTGCGCCCCGGCGCGCCGCGCCAACATCTGGCTGAGCGCCACGCGGATCGCGAAGTTGACGCGAAACGCCTCGCCGCCGGAATACGCCTCGTAGCTGCGTGTGCCCAGCTCGTCGCTGATCAGGATGTCGAGCGTCTCGGCCACGCCGCCGGTGCGCTTTTCGCGCTGCGTGTCCAGCCGGACATGCATCCGGCCGCTGGTCATGCGGCTGAGCAGATGGTTGGCCGCTTCTTCCAGCTCAGGGATGGCGGCCTCGATGATCATGGCGGGGACGCCGTTTTTGCCGAAGGCGTCGCGCAGTTCCGTGTAGATCGACTGGCGCTCCACAAGCTCAGCGCGCCGCGCTTCCAGGGCGCTTTTGCGCTGGCGGGCGTTTTCCAGCGCGCTGAGCGCCTGTTGGACGCGGACGACCTGCTCGTTGGCGCGCTTTTCGTCGGTGCGGCGGCGGCGCAGTTCTTCTTCGCGGCGGCGCGCTTCTTCGACCGCCCCCTGCAGCCCGGCGATCTCCTGCCGGGCGGCCTCGTACGCCGCCTCTTCCCCGGCCAGCGCTTCCTGCCACCGTTCGCGTCGGGCATACAGATTGGCGAGCGCGGTTTCGGCTTCCGGGAGCTGCTGCAAGGCGGCTTGCAGTTCGTGCTGGCGCGCCTCGAACTCGTGATAGGTGTTGAGCGTGGCGCGGGCAGCGTTGTGGGCGTCGTGGTCGTAGCCGAGCGCGTCGATCTCGGCCTGGATGGCGGCGCGCTGCTGCTGAAGCTCCTGCGCGTAGTCGCCGGCGGCGAGCATCTGCTCGATCACGGCCAGCGCCGCCGCCTCTTGCTGAATCGTGGCGGCGGCTTCGTGGGCCTGCTCGGTGCTGGCGCGCAGGCTGGCGGCGCGATCGCGCCGGGCGGGCAGGCCGCGCAGGGCGATCGTGATGCCGTCGATGGTCTCCTTGTGCGCCGCAATCGTCGTCTTGATCTCCTCGATGCGGGCCTGGTTGGCGCGGTGCCGGTCGCCGCGCGCGGTGCCCTGTGCCTGCAAGTCGGCCAGCAGCGCCGCCTTGTGATCCTCGTCCAGCGGCTGGCCGCACAGCGGGCAGGTCGCCTCGGCAGCCTGAACGTCTTCCAGGCGCGCCTTGATAGCCTGCATCTCGTCGTAAAGCGCGCGGTTGGTCGCTTGTAGATCGGCCATTTCCTGGCTCAGCCGGGCGATCTCGTCGCGCAGTTCGTCGCGGCGCTGTTCTTCCGCTTCCAGCGCGCGGACCTGGGTCAGCACGTCGTCCAGCTCGGCCTGGTGGCTTTCCAGCTCTTCGGCGCTGCGCCGGGCGGATTCGATGCGGTCGCGGTGAACCTTGGCCTCGGCTTCCAGTTGAGCGCGGGCGTCCTGGATGCGGCGGTCGACCTCGTTGAGCCGCTCCTTGATGGCGCTCATGGCCTGCAGTTTTTCGCCCAGAGCCTGGTCGGCCTGGCGCGCGGCTTGAAGCTGCGCGTAGCCTTCCTCGATGGATTCGCGCGCGGCGACGATGGCCTGCAACTGCTCCAGCTTGTGCGTCTGCCGGTCGATGTCCTGCTCGATCTCATCCAGATCGGCGCGGCGCTGCCGGATGCGCTGTTCCGCCTGGGCCAGCCGCTGCTGCGCGGCGCTCATCTGCTCTTCGGCCCCGGCGACTTCGTTGTAGAGCGCCTCGGCCTGCTCGCGCAGCGCGGTGGCGTCGGCCAGCGCGCTTTCCGCCAGCGCCAGATCGCGGCGCAGAGCCGGTTCCTCGGCTTCCTGCTGCTCGATCTCGTGCAGGCGGAAGGCGATGACGTTCAGCTCGTCTTCAAGCTGGCGCAGCACCTGCTTGGCGCGTTCCTCGTACACCGACCACTGCGCCAGCCCGAGGATCTCGCCCAGAATCTCTTTGCGCTGGGTCGGGGTCTTGACCGTGAAGGCATCGGCGCGCCCCTGTTGCAGGAACGCCGAGTGGACGAACGTCTCGTAATCCAGCCGCAGCAGCTCGGTGATCTTGCGATCGGTATCGCGGATCGAGGAACCGGAGAGCGAGTTCCAGGTCTGCTGCTCTTCGTCCCACACAAACAGGTCGAGCATGCTGCGCCCCTGGCGAGCGGTCCTGCCCATCTGGCGCTTGCGCACCACGCGGTAGCGCGTCGCGCCTTGCAGAAAGTCCAGCTGGACCAGCATCTCGGTCTGGCCCTGGTGGATCAGGTCATCGTCGCTGCGCAGCCGGGCGCGACCCCACAGCGCCCAGGTGATGGCATCCAGCAGCGACGACTTGCCCGCGCCGTTCGGCCCGGTCAGGCATCCCAGGTGGATACCATCGAACTCGATCGGGTCGGGGTTGCGGTAGGCCAGGAAATTACGGATCTCCAGGCGCACAGGAAGCATGGCAAACCCTTTATGACACTAATTGTCTGTTTTGCCGGTCGATGGACGCGCGTCACTCGTCCTGCTCGAACAACTGCCGCGCGTGTTCGAGCAGCAGTGCCACGCGTTCCGCCGGAACCTCTTTGCTGGCCAGATAGCGTTCCAGCAGCTCAAGCGGCGTCAGCCCTTCGGGGGTCGATCCCAGGCGCAGCCGGGCGGGTCGCTCGACGCTGCGCTGCAGGGATGCGACGTGGTTCGCGCCGGCTTCGAGCAGGGCGTGCTGGATTGCCCGCTCGTTGAGCAGCAGATCGGACTCCGGATCGGCGGTGACGATCAGGCGCACGACCGCGTCGTCCAGGTTATGGCGGGCGATCGCTTCCAGCACAACCTGCGTTGGATCGCCGGCACCGCGCACGTCCACCCGCAAGGTGGTAAACGGGCGGCACGCGACCGGCACGAACTGCCAGCTCGCCGAACCACGCCCCACCTCGGCCCAGACAAAGCCCTTTTGATCGCCTTCCTCGCCGAAGTCGATGCGCTCCAGGCTGCCGCTGTACACCACCGGCGGCACCCCCTCGCGGCCCAGCGTCAGGCATTGGTGCTTGTGGATGTGCCCCAGGGCGACGTAATCCCAGGCCGGGTCGGCCACGGTGCTGAGCATGACGATCACGTCGCGCCCCAGCATCACGCTGCGCTCGCTGCCCAGCGAGGCCCCACCGACGCTGAAGTGCCCGGTCAGGATGCGCGGCAGCTCGGACCCGGTGACCTGATCGGCCAGGGTCTGCAGCGTGCGCGTAAGCTGCTGCTCCATCAACTGGTCGATCTCGGCGATGGTGCTGTGATGCGGCACGTCGATCCCCCGCAGCAGTTGGGCGCGCACCGGGTACGGCGCGGTCCCGACCAGCACGCCGCCGCGCCGGGTTTGAAGCTCGTGCACGGCGTAGTCGCGCCCGAGCAGGGTGTTGGGCACGTTGAGCGTCTCGTAGATCTCGATGCTGGACGCGCGCCGCTCGATGGCCGGCAGGTCGTGGTTGCCCACCAGCAGCACAACTGGCGCCATCGCCGCCAGGTCCTGCACCCGGTAGGCGAACTCGCGCTGGAAGGTTGGCGACGGATTGCGCGATTTGAAGGCGTCCCCGGCGAAGATCACCAGGTCAACTTCGTGCGCGCGGGCGAATTCCACCATCTCGTCCATACAGCGCAGAAAGTCCACCACGCGCGAGCTAAGGCCGGTACCCGGATCGGTCCGCCCGTAGTTCTCCATGCCAATGTGCACGTCGGCGAAATGCAGCACACGGATCGGCTCGTTCATCGTTCGGTGTCATCTCCCGGCGGTTGGCTTTCATCCCGGCGGCGCGACGACCGGCTGATGCGGATCGCAGCCAGCGCGGCGTCGTGCAAATAGCGGTTGGTGACCAGCACGCCGCGATTGTTCAGCAGGCGGCGCCCGGTGCTGAAATCAAGCGGGCGGCCCAGAATATCCGTGATGCGCCCGCCCGCTTCTTCGACGATGGCGTGGCCCGCGACATGGTCCCAGGCCTTCTCGCGGTAGCCCGGCTCCGGAGCCAGCCGCACAAAGATGTCGCCGATGCCCGCGGCGATCATGGCGTGCTTGTCCTGGCTGTCGATCTGGCGCTCGGGCGAGTCCGGCCCGCGGCCCAGCGCCCGCCGGACGCGATCCAGAAAGCTTCGATCGACATGCTCTGCCTCGTAGCTGGTCAGCAACACGGCCCGCGCCGGTTCAAGCTGCGAGGAAACATGGATCGGCTGAGGCGGGCCGCCGAACAGCGGCTCCAGATAGGCCCCGCCGCCCTGCCGCGCGTAGATCAGCGCGCCGGGGTCGTCTGGCGGGTTGGGATCGTCGCTGTAGAAGCCGGGCGACGCCAGGACGCCGAGCACCGGCCGCTCGTCAACCAGCAGCCCGATCGCCACGCAGTAATGCCGCCGCCCCAGAAACCCTTTGGTGCCGTCGATGGGGTCGATCACCCACGTGCGGGCGGCGGTCTTTTGCTTGCCATAGTCCAGCCAGGCGCAGATTTGCTCTTCGAACACATAGCCGCCCACCGCGTCGGTGACGTAGCGCTGCACCAGCGCGCGCTGCCGGTCGTTCAGCAGCAGCATGAATTCTTCGGAGCGTTCTTCGGCCAGCACGGCGTCGTCGGGATAGTTCTCGGCCAGCGCGTTCCCGATCAGCGCCTGCGACGCGTAATCGGCGATGGTCACCGGCTCGCTGCCGTCCTTCTGAGCCGGATCGACCAGCTCGGCCTGGATTGCCTGGCAGAGCGAAGCTGCCATCCGCGCGATGGTTTTGATCGTCTCAAGATCATGGTTGGTGATGCGCACTCGGCCTGCTCCCGCTTGCGTTGGAGACGGCGTAATTGTAGCGCACGGCGGTGCGGGATGAAAGCGAGCGAAGGGGGGCCGGCTCACAATTGGCGCAGAATTGGGCTACAATCTGAATAGTCATTTCGCAGACTCGCTTGCAGAGGCTGAAAGAAAGGGGCTATCGTGGACAAGCAAACACTGATCAATGCGCTCAATGAGGACCTGGCGAATGAACTCCAGGCGGTTATCATGTACACCGTCTATTCGGCGAAAGTCAGCGGCCCGTGGCGCCCGCAACTCGTCCAGTTCATGCAAGCCGAAATCACCGATGAGTTGATGCACGCGCAGTTCCTGGCGGACAAGATCGTCGCGCTGGGCGGCGAGCCGACGACCGAGCCGGTTGCGGTGCCGAAAGCGGACACGGTCCGCGCGATGCTGGAAGCCATCGCCGAGGCGGAGAAGAAAGCCGTTGCCGGATATACCAAGCGGGCCCAGATGGCCGAGGAGTTCGGTGACAAAGCGCTGGTCGTGCAGCTTGAGGATATGGTGCGCGACGAGCAGGGCCATATGGAAGAAACGCTGAAGCTGCTCAAAAACTGGGAATAGCCGCCGCATTCTGATCTACCAATACGCTGGCCGGGCCGGTTGCTATCCGGCCCGGTTTGCATGACGCCGGGCGCCCCTATTCGATTTCCTGGCGCTCCAGAATCAGCACGCTCGCAGCGACCGCCAGCCCGGTGATCGCCAGCGTGACGGCCAGCGCGCCCCAACGCGCCGGGGGATCCCCGCCGTTGGCGAGGGCGCGGCCCCATTCGGTCAGCGCGCCGGGCGCCAGCCGCGTGATCAACCCCGCCAGCGATGCCAGCAGCACCAGCCCGAACGCGATCCCGCCCGCCGCCGTCATGTTGCGGCCCAGGGTGCTCGCCAGCAGCGTGAGCGCCAGCAGGCTGAGCAGCCACACATACAGCAGCGCGACCATCGCAAGAAAGCCCCCGGCTGGCGGGGCGTCGAACAAAAGCACGGTGTAGAGGTAATCGGCGGCGGCGCCAAGCAGCAGCGCCGCACCGAACAGAATCGCCAGCGCGGCAAACTTCGCCAGCACGAAGGTCCGGCGCGGCAGCGGGTGCGGGAAGATCAGGGCAAGCTGGCCCCGCTCGCGCTCTCCGACAATCGCGCCGAAACCGACCAGTACGGCCAGCAGCAGCCCGAACTGCGTCGTGTTTTTGACGAACTGATCGTTTGCGTCGCGGGTGGTCGGCTCGGGGATGATGATCTGCACCCCGCCCACCTGGCTTTCGCCCAGCGACTTGAGCAGGTCGGGCGTGATCTTGGCGAACACCGGCGACATCAGGCCGAACGCCACCAGCACGACCACGACGATCAGCATCTTGCGCGTGCGCCACTGCTCGCGCAGTTCCTTACGCATCTGCACCAGGAAGACGCGCATCACGCCACCCTCTCGGCGGCGCTTGTCGCGCCGGTCTTGTTGTTCGTCAGCCGCAGGAAGACGTCTTCCAGCGTCGCGCCGACCATCTCGACGCGGTGCACGGCGCGGTCGGCCAGCATCGGCAACAGGGCCTGCCGCGCAGCCGGCACATCGCGGACGCTGACGCGCAGGCGCGCGCCATCTTGATAGACGCGCTCGGCCCAGGGCTGCGCCCTGACCTGCTCGGCCAGCGCCGCCAGGCCCGGCGCGTCGTCCGGCGCGACGTCGATCTCGAAGATCGGCTGCGCAAAGCGCGCGAGCAGCTCGTCGCGCCGCGCCTGGAGCAGCAGCTCGCCTTCGTGCAGAATGCCGACGGCGTCGCAGATGCGCTCGGCGTCGTTGAGGATGTGCGTCGAGAAGAAGATGGTCAGCTCGCCGCGCAGGTCGCTCATGATGTCCAGCACTTCCTTGCGCCCGGCCGGGTCCAGGGCCGAGGCCGGCTCGTCGAGCAGCAGCACGGCGGGCCGCGGCAGCAGCGCCTGGGCCAGCCCCAGCCGCTGTTTCATCCCGCGCGAGTAGCCGCCGATTTTGCGCTTGCCTGTGTCGCCCAGGCCGACGCGCTCCAGCAGCGCGGCGATGGGCGGATCGGCCAGGCCGTGCAGATCGGCGATGTAGCGCAGGAACTCAGGCGCCGTCATCCAGTTGTAGAAGCTGGGCGTGTCCGGCAGATAGCCGATGGGCGGGCGCTGCCCGCTGCCGACGCGCACGCCTTCGATCACCACGTCGCCGCTGGTCGCGCGTGCCAGCCCGGTCATGATGCGCAGCGTGGTGGTCTTGCCCGCGCCGTTGGGCCCCAGGAAACCGAAGATCGCGCCGCGCGGAACGGTGAGATCGAACCCCTTGAGCGCGGTGAAATTCCCGAAGCGTTTGGTCAGGCTGCGGATCTCAATCGCCGTGCCGGTCATAGGCTAGACGTCCTCTCGGCGGCCAAGGAAAAAATAGACGAGCGGCCCCCAGAACTGGCCGAAGGCCACGATGAGGACCCACACCCAGGTCGGCAGGGGCGGGCGCGCCCCACCGCGCTTGTAGATGTCGTAGAGCGCGTAGACCGCCAGCCCGATCTGGATCAGGGCCAGCGGCGCGATGATCAAAGCCCATTCGGACAGGTCCATGATGTCTCCTTCGCAGAACAGAAGCGGCGAAGCGCAGGCCGGGCGCCGCGCCCGGCGCAGGTAGCACAACTCCCCCGGTGGCAGGCAGAGCCGGGCCGGGGGAGTTGGTGTGTGGTTGCGTGCGGCCAGGCTGGATGTATGATTACTCGATCTGCTCAGCCGGGTCAACCGGCGCAGCGGGGGGCGGGTTCTCGCCGCCGGCTTCCTCACCCTCAATCGAGATGCGCTGCGCGGCGCGGCGCACGTCGCTGTCGTCGGTCTTCTTCTCCGTGCGGCGCAGCTTCTCAAACGCGTCCTTGACCTTGGCGGTCACCTGGTTCGAGATCGTGCGCCAGTCGGCGTCTTGCGAAGTTCCGACCAGACCGGCCACCCACGAGCGCACGTCGCTTTCAACCTTGGTGCCGATGTCGGCCCAGCTGGCCTCGGTGCCCGGCTCGGCTTTCGGCTCGGCGTGCACCAGCGAGGCGATGTTGAGGCGGATGCGGTTCTCCACCTTGTTGGTGATCGTCGGCCAGTCCGCAGTCTCATCGGTGCCCACCCACCCGGCGATTGCCTTGCGGGTGTTGGCGTCCGCCTTAAGGCCGATCTCTTTCCAGTCCGCGTTTTCGTCGGCGCCGACCCATCCGGCGATCGTGCGGCGCACTTTGGCGTCGATGCGCTTGTCCAGGTCGTCGAAGTCGGTGTTCTCGGGATTCTCGGCCCAGTCTTGCACGGTTTCCTTGATCTCTTCGTCCAGCTTGGCGCCCATCTCTTCGGGCGTCGGTGACGTGTTATTCTCGGTCATCAGTGTCCTCGCCTTATCTATTCCACATCCGATGCGGTATTTCTGCTAGTCTGTACGCGCAGAGCAGATGTGGGTTGCTCGTCTATAGCGATTTTATGGATTTCTTACGCGCTTACCCAGTGGTGCAGGTCCGCCGTGTGGCGCGACACCGCTCCGTCAGTGGCCCCGTGCCGTTTAGCGGATGCGCCGCGAGTCTCGGTCGCGAGCGCGGTCGGCGTCGGTCTTGATCTTGGTGTCGGCGACGGCGCCGGCAGGCCGTCCGTCGGCTGTGACTGCGGCGTAGAATTCGGTGTCGTAGGTGCGCGTCTTGACCACAACCGGCATTGGCACCGCGTGCCCGATGATGATGGCCTGCTGGCGGGTGTCGAGCCGCGCCAGGACCTCGCGCAGGCCGCCCGCGCCGCTGATCCCGGTCAGCACGGCGGCGATGTCGCGCTCGTTGTCGAGCAGCGCGGTGACGCGTGTCCCGATCTGGCTCATCACTTCTTCGTCGATCCCGCTGGGGCGCTGGTCCACGATCAGCAGTGTGACGTTGTATTTGCGCAGCTCGCGCGCGATGGTGCCGAAGATGGTCTGGCGCGCGATCAGCGGGTCGAGGAACTTGTGCGCTTCCTCGATGGTGATCAGCAGTTGCGGCGGCTCCAGGCTTTCGTCGCCCAGCGCCTTCTCGACCTTCTCCACATACATGGCGTGGATGCGCCGCGTCAGGTAGTTGGCGACCAGGATATACGCCTCAAGCGCGTTGCCATAGCGCCCAAACTCCAGCACAACGCTCTTGCCGCGCTCGATGTGGTTCAGGATCTCGGTAGCCGAGTCCGCGACGACTTCGGGGCGCAGGAATTCGAAACGCTCGAAGCGCCGCACGCGCCGCTGCAGCGCCTGGACTGACGCCATGCTGGACGACAGCTCTTCTTTCAACGCATCCATGAGGGCCGGGTCGGCGTTGATCAGTTTGTCGATCCACTCGTCGCGCCACTTCTTCTGCAACTCGTAGGCCGCGTCGATCATCGAGTCCGACAGATCGAGCGTGGTTTTGAGCATGGCGAGGTCTTCGGGCTGGATGTCGCGGTAGCTGATCCGGACAATGTGATCGGCTTTGGCGCCCCGGCGGCGGGTGGCTTCGTCGTCCAGGGTGAAGATGGCGACCTTATCCGGGAACAACTGTTTGAGGCCCTTGGCCTGCACGCCGTGCTCGTCCTTGACGGCCCAGCCATAATCGTTGTGCATGTCGAAGATCAGGTTGGTGGCGACCTGGTTCTTGACGATCCCTGCCAGCAGGATGCGCGTCAGGAAGCTCTTGCCGGTGCCGCTCTTGCCGAAGACGCCCACCGAGCGCTCGACCAGCCGCCGCAGGTCGAGGTTGATTTGCGTCTCTTCCAGTTCCAACGGTGCGCCGATGTTGAAGTGCGTCGGGTCCTCGCGCCCAAAGACGTCATCCACATCCTCGGCAGTGGCGATCTCGACCGGCATGAAGTGGCTGGGGATGGTCTTGACCGGGCGCGGCTCGCCTTCGTCCTCGTCGATGGTGAGCATCGGTGCGACGTGGATTGTGCCGAAGGCGGCGGTTCCGGCGTAGATCTCGCGCAGAAACGGGTCGGACAGGTCCGGCGGGTCGCTGCGGATGGCAGGGTTGGTGGTGTCGAGCGTGATGTCGGTGATCATGCAGAAGAAGCGCTTGTGGCTGCCACGCACAACGACATAGCGTCCCACGGCCAGGTCCTCGATCACCGTCTCGCGGTCGAGCTTGACGTCCAGCCCGCGGCTGAGCGATCCGCCGACGACCACACCCAGCCGCCGCCCGGCCATCATCAGGCCGGATGCGGGAGCCGCTGTCTCGCGCGGGAACCAGTCCTCGAGCCGGTCCGAATCGGGGAACAGGGTATCGCCAACCACCATGATCCTCTCCCTCGCAGCATAGAACGTTAGTTCTAAACTATTATACCCCAAACCGGGCATTGCGCGAATTTAGATTGAATTGTACCGGGTTGTTGCCCCGCTTCAATCTTACGCCCGCATGGGCTGCTGCCGCTTGACCGCTGTACTTCCGGCCGACGGTTCCGGTTGGCGCCTCTGGTGCAGTACGTCTGCAGCCAGAACCAGCAGGGACAACAGTGTTAGCCCGGTCTGGTAATATGCCGCCAGATGACGATATTCAACATTGTTGAGCACGATTGACGCGTTATACAGCGCAATCAAGACCAAGCCAGGTACGACACGGCGCTGGAAGACGGGTATCACCCCGAGCGCCAGCACGACCAGCACGCTGTTCCCCGCTGAATAGGGCGCGGCCAGCAGCGACGCCGCCACCAGCATCCCCACCAACTCGCGCGAGAGCACCGGCCGCACCTGCCACGCAGTCCAAAAAGCAAGCCCGGCTACGGCCCCAATCACGATGATCTTGACCGTTGGCGCTCCAAGCCCCATCCGGTTGAGAGCAGCCATCAGCGACATATCCATCAGCGAATTCCGGTCGGGTATCGCATTGATGCCGATCGCCCACCATTCCTCGCCGCGCCACACCAGCGCCGGGATCATCACGGTCAGACACATGGCGGCCGTCTGGAGCAGCACGCGGCGCGAGAGCGTCAAGAGCATATAGACACCTAGAACCGGCAGCAGCAGAAACACTTGTTGAGGTTTGGCGGTGCCCAAGAGCAAACCGGCGGCCAGAGCCGGCGCGCTGGCCCGGTGATAGCCGTAAAGGACCAACAGCAGCCCGGCAACCATCACCCCTTCCAGGTTGCCGTCAGCCATGTGCCGTAGAGAAGGAATTGAAGTAGTGAGAAGCAAAACACCAAGCCAGTAGCGCCAGCGGGGGTGAGTTGGCGGCACGCTGACGATCAGCACCATCAGGGTCAGGTACATCGCCACGCCCCAGGCGGCCTGCATGGGCAGCCATGTGAGCGGGTAAAGAAAGAAGATACTCCATGGCGGGTTGCGGAGTGTGCCATAGTGGACGCCGGATCGAATGTCCGCCCACAGTCCTTTCCAGTCGATCGCCAGCGTTGTGCCTTCGACCGGCAAGCGGTTGAAGAAGACGGCAAACAGCGCGCCGAGGGCGACAGACACGGCGGTCAACACGCCGAGCGCCACAAGCTCTGTCCGGTTGGTGGGGAAGGTCCCTCGAGTCATCGCGCGCCTTCGCCAGCAGCAGCGGATCAGGGAGGCTACGCCGGTTTGATGAGGCGCAGCAGGTGTTGCAGGCGCGGCAGATCGTGCGCCAGCAGCCCGGCAAGCTGGCGTCCGGCGGCGACCAGAAAATCGTATCGCTGCTCGGGCGGGCGGGCGCTCGCCGCGTGGAGCAGCGCCGCTGCGGCCAGCTCTTCGGTCGGCACCTCGCTGGTATTCAGCACCAGCCGCAGAAAATCGAACCGCTCCGTAAACTGTTGGATACAGGCGTCGTCGCAAAGCTGGACCGGATCCAGACTGAGCGGCGGGCGGGGCGGCAGGTTGTGATAGACTCGCCCGGCCTGGATGTAGCCGATATTGACCACGCTGATCTCGACCGGGACCATGCGATTCTCGCGCTGGTCGCGGGTGGTGGCCGTGTTCATGTTGTTGGCCAGGATCAACTGGCGAACCAGGGGGTCGTCGTCGATGCTGATGGCGTAGATCAGGCCGATGACCTCGGTCTCGCTGCCGGGTTCGTGCTGTGTGCGCACAAACGCCCCAAACGAGGGGTGCCCGATGTCCTGACTGCGCGTCCCGCACACAAAGCCCATCGTGCTGGCTCGTAAGACGCTCCCGATAACAGGCTGCTGTGTCGTCGTCTCGTTCATACTCGATCCCTCGCTCGGCGGGCCGCCTGCGTGGCGCCCGCGCCTTCCTCGCTCCAACGCTTACCGGCGTCGCCTCTCACCATACCGTGTGCGGCCGTGCCGCACCACTTTCGCTTCAAGCTTTTCCGAAAGCTCGACTGTCTGCGTATTGCGGCGCAGCTCGATTTCGATCAGCTCATCAAGCTGCGTGCGCTCAATGCTGCGGACCACGGCCAGCTCATCGGCGCGCGTCAGCGCGTAGGGATAGCGCCACATCATCTCGCACTGCGCCATCAATAGCGCGTGGACCTCGTCGACACGTGCCGGGTCTTTGGCAACCCAGGCGGGCATCTCCACCCGCGCCAGATGGTAAGCGTGCGGCTGGCCGACGTTGAGATAGAAAAAGACGATCTCGTAGCTCTCGCCCCGGTCGCGATAGCGCTTGTTCTGCGGCGACTGCTGGACGAACAGCGCCGAGCGCTCGCCTGGCCGCAGCAGGCGGAACATCAACCACTGGTCGATCAGCCCTTCGAGCGGGCCGTTGGTTTCCAGTGCGGCGGCGCGCACCTCGTCGGGGATCAGACTCATCAGATAGACCAGGCTGACGACGAACGCCGAGGTCGGCCGGTCCACATAGCCGATCGTGCTGGCCGAATGCCCGGACGTCTGCTGGAGCGCGACGTGCGCGTCGTGCAGGTGGACCATAGCCGCCAGGTAGTCGTCCTGCAGTTGGCGACCGTCCGGCACGTCTTTGCCCACCCAGAACAGCAGCGGCCCATCGCTGATGGCCAGAAGCGGGCGGCCCAGCCCGCGCCGGTTCCAGGTCTCGCGCGCCAGGACTTGAAGCTCGTGGACGGTCCGCCGGGCGTTGACAGCGGCGTTGCTGATGACCTGCCCGCGCTCGTCGTGCAACAGGGCGTCGGTATAACACAGCACCGGCTCGGTGAGCTGCTCGGGCAGCTCGTCCAGGCCGTGATGGTAAACGAAAACGCCGACGTTGGTCAGGTAATACAGCGCGGCGCCGTGCGTGTTGGGATAGACCTGCGATCCATCAGCGGCAAGGATGGTCGCCAGCCGGGGCGGGTCGGGGCGCGGATAGGCCCGGTTCACCGGCTCGTGGAGCGGTGCGGCGCCCCGGAACCCGGCATCGCGGTCGCGTGCGAGCTGGATGCGCGCGTGGATAGCGTCCAGATCGCCGAGGGATTGGAACATCTGCCAGGCGATTTCGCCGCGCTCGCTGAGCGTGATATTCCGCGCTGCCAGCGCCCGGCCCATCCGCTCGACCTGCGGGACAACCTTCTCAAATTCGAGCGTCACAAGCCTTCTCCCGCCTCGACACAAACGTCATTTTAACTTTAGTCTTGAGTCAGTGTAGCACTAATGTTCGGTAGCGTCAAGCGTAAGAATAGCACAATAGTACTACCGGTTGGGGGACGCCGCTGCCCAGATCCTCATCAGTGATTCCGTCGCGCGCCCGCTGCGCGGCTTGACAGCCGGCAGCACATTTGCATTGATATAGATAAGCACCAAGCCAGGCGGAGGGCGCTTCACCAATGGACAGCGAGCAGGGTTGTGTCAGTTGCCTGAACATCGCCGGGGGGATCCTGGGGCTGGTCACCAGCCTGATCACCATCGTGACCTATTTCGACGTCGACAGCGATTCGCTGCTCGATACGCTGAACCGGGCCCTGGACCGCTGGGTGCCGGT
Organism: Thermoflexus sp.; assembly: GCA_020724465.1. Classification (GTDB taxonomy): domain Bacteria; phylum Chloroflexota; class Anaerolineae; order Aggregatilineales; family Aggregatilineaceae; genus DYGX01. The sequence goes on along the minus strand of DYGX01000019.1, from coordinate 243 downwards.
GGTGGGCGAGCGGTTGGCCCCGATCGTGGCCGATCTGGATGCGTCGATCGCCGACTTCGCCGCCGGCTGGCCGATTGGCCCCCTGATCAGCGCGCTGCTGGTGTTCGCGATCATCCTGGCGTTGCGCTGGGTCGGCGAGGTCGCCTTCGAGCCGCTGACGACTGAGACAACATTTGACGACGTTCTTCCAATACCTTCGCCAAAAATGAGGCGGGATAGGGCTTTCGCGTTAGAGTAGTAGTC
>DYGX01000018.1 GCA_020724465.1 Thermoflexus sp. | reverse complement strand
AGCGGTTTGTTCAGGTGGTGGCTCATGTGCTCTAAAGTGCATAACAGCCTCTAGTGATACCGCGAATAGGGAGCCGTGTCCATGCCCCCAACCGATCGGTTCGTTTCCGAAGCGGCTTTTCACGTCCGCTACGCTGAGACTGACGCGATGGGCGTCGTCCATCATTCCGTCTATATTGTGTACTTCGAAGAAGCGCGCAGCCATTTTTCGCGCGAGCTCGGCGCCAGCTATGCGGAGTTTGAACGCAGCGGCTACTGGCTGACCGTTGCCGAGGTGCAGGCGCGCTATGCGGTTCCGGCGCGCTATGGGCAGCAGCTTGTCGCCCGGTGTTGGATTGAAGACCTCAAGAGCCGGGCCATCACTTTTGGCTATGAGATCGCCGACGCGAATAGCGGGACAGTCCACGTCACCGGGCGCTCGCACCATATCTGCATCACGCACGACGGGCATGTTGTGCGCATCCCCGAAGCGTGGGCCAGCGCCATGCGCCGCGGGCTTCCGCAACACCAGGCCGATCAGAACGGGACTTCTCGGCCCATTTCCCCCACCTCATAGCCCGGCTGCGCGGCGACCGCAGCGCGAAAATCGGCATCGTACAGCAGTGCCAGCACCTGCTGGACCGGCTGCGTCTCGGCATAGGCCGCCGGAACGACCAGATCGTAGCGCTCGAACCCCACCGGCACAAAATCCAGGCCCAGCGCCACAGCGGCGCTGCGGATCCCCAGGCCGCAGTCCGCGCTGCCGGATGCCACCGCCGCCGCCACGGCCAGATGGGTGTACTCCTCGCGCGTGTACCCGTCGATGCTGGCCGGGTCGATGCCCCGCCGCTCCAGCTCGTAATCGAGCAGCACGCGCGTCCCGGCGCCGCGCTGGCGGTTGACAAAACGCACGCGCGGCAGGTCATCCAGTGATTCGATTCCCAGCGGGTTCCCCGGCGCGACGATCAACCCCTGTTCCCGGTGCACAAACGTCACCAGCCGCACGGGGATTTGGGCGAGCATGCGCCGCACGTATCCGACGTTGTACTCGCCGGTATCGGGGTCCAGCAGGTGCGTCCCGCTGAGGTGTGCCTCGCCGCGCTGCTGCGCCACCAGCCCGCCCAGGCTGCCCACATTGGCGGACGCCAGCCGCCAGCCAGGATAGCGGCTGGCCACATACTGCCCCAGCAGATCGAGCATCGGGTCGTGGCTGCCCACCGCCAGCACCGTGCGAGCGATCACCTCGCGGGGCCTGAGCAGCAGCACTTCCACCGCATCGCCAACGTTCAGCCCTTCGCTGAAGCGCGGAATATGCAAAAGCGCATCCGCCCGCACCAGCGACGTGATCACCCCCGCACCCCGCGCCAGCGGCGTGATCAGCGTCCGGTCGCCGACCTGCGCGACCGTCACGCGCACATAGTCGTCATCGCCCGCCGGCGAACTCAGCTTGCGCGCCAGGCGACCGGTGATGCGCTCGTAACCAGGGGGAGCCTGCCCGGCCCACCGCCGCAGCAGCGGGCGCACGAACAGCTCGCCGGTCAGCGCCGCCGATACCGGATAGCCCGGCACGCCGATCACCGGAACCCCGTTGACCATGCCCATGATCACGGGATGGCCGGGCCGGACCGCGATCCCGTGCACCAGCAGCGTCCCGCAGGCAGCCACCGCCCGCGCCGTGAAGTCACGCGCTCCGGCGGACGATCCCGACAGCACCAGCACCAGATCGTGCCCGGCAGCCGCCGCTTCGATCGCCTCACGGATCGCGTCCGCGTCGTCCGGCAGCGGGAGCCAGCGCGAAAATTCTCCCCCTTCGTCGCGAATCTGCGCGCCCAGCACCAGGCTGTTGTACTCAATCACCTGGCCCGGCTCAGGCGTCGTGCCGGGCGGAACCAGTTCCGACCCGGTCGGCAGCAGGGCGACACGGGGCCGCCGCCGCACCCACACATCTGTGTGCCCGCATCCGGCGATGGCGCCCAGGTCTTGCGGCCGCAACCGATGGTTCGCCGGCAGGATCAGCTCGGTAGCGACCATATCTTCACCCATCATGCGCACGTGCTGCCAGGGTGCGGCTGGCGCACGGATCTCAATCGCATCGTCGCCAAGCGGCTGCGTTTGCTCAATCATGATCACCGCGTTCGTGCCGGGCGGCAGGATCGCGCCAGTGTTCACCGGCACCGCCTGACTCTCCAGCCGCAAGACAATCGGCCTCGTCTCGGTCGCGCCGAGCGTGTCGGCAGCCTGGACAGCGTAGCCGTCCATCGCTGCGGCGTGGTAGTGCGGCGAGCTGATGCGCGCGTAGATCGGCGCCGCGGTCACCCGACCGAGCGCGTCATCAAGGGCCACCCGCTCGCCCGGCAGCGGCTCCCATCGCCCCGCCGACTCCAGCGCCGCTTGAAACCGGCGCTGTGCCTCGGCCATCGGGACATCTTCCAGATAGATCGCGCGATCTCCCGGCTCCGTCATACGAACAAGATCACCTCTCCCCAGGCCCCTTCCCGCAGGCCGGTGGCGTCCAGAGCGACACGCAGCAGCCCATCCGCCCCGATCAGGGTGAAAATCAGGTTGCTTTTACCGAGCACCGGCTCGGCCCATTGCTCGCCGTCGCGCTGCACCAGGCGCACCGGAACATAATCCTCGCGCCCGGCGCTGGACGGGATGTTGCGGCTGACACGCGCCGGGACCGCGATCTGAGGCGATGCAGCAGCGCCGAGCAGATGCGCAATCGCTGGCAGGCCAAACAGCGTGAACATCACAAACGCCGAGACCGGATTCCCCGGCAGCCCAATCACCGGTTTGCCACCTGCTGCGCCGAGAATCGTCGGCTTGCCGGGGCGCGCCGCGACGCCGTGCACCAGCACGCCCGGCTCGCCTAGCCGGTCGATTGCGTCGGCAGTCAGATCACGCACGCTGACGCTGCTGCCCGCCGTCACAACCAGCAAATCGGCCCGTGGAAGCGCGGTTTCGAGCGCGACGAGCAGCGCACCCGGCTGGTCCGGGATGATGCCGCCATGGATCACCTCGGCCCCGGCCCGGCGGCAGAGCGCTCCGATGGTCCCGCTGTTGATGTCACGGATCTGCCCCGGCCCCAGTGTGCCGGTTTCGGGCGGCACCAGCTCGTCACCGGTCGAGAAGATGTGCACACGCGGGCGGCACATCACCGGCACATCGCCGGCCACACCAACGGCCAGCAGCCCGCCGATGTCCTGCGGCATGACGCGACGCCCGGCCGGCAGGATCACCGCGCCGGGCATCACGTCCTCGCCAACCTGCACGACGTTCTCCCCCGGCGCGACCGGGCGCATCACCTCGATCTCGCCCGGCGTGAATTCCTGCGTGTGCTCGATCATCACCACGGCATCCGCCGCGTCCGGAAGCATCCCGCCGGTGTGAATGAGAACCGCTTCCCCGGTCCGGAGCGCCACGGACGCCCGCTCGCCCATGCGCACTTCGCCCACAACACGCAAATAGGCCGGCAGCGCGTCAGTCGCCCCAAAGGTATCCGCCGCCCGCACCGCGTAGCCATCAACCGTCGCGCGGCGAAAGGCGGGAAGCGGCTCAGGGCTGGCGAGCGCGCGGGCGATTACCCGGCCCAGCGCGTCCTCGGCCCGAACATTTTCCTCGTTGACACGATGGGTAACCGCATCCAGCCAGCGCGCCCGCGCCGCGTCGGGAGGCAAGACCTGCAAGAACTCCGGCATCGTTTCCGTCCCTGGCAAGCGCCTGGCACTATACGGCACCCAGCAACGCCGCCAGCGCCGCGATGTTCGCAGCGATCAGCACGACGACGCCAGCCGCCAGCGCCACCGTGCGCCGTCCAGAGCCGCCCGAGGGCGCGGTGATCTCCGGCGGGATGTACTTGAAGAATACGTCCGGACCGGATGCTTCAGGCTCATGAGCGGCCGCTGCCCGGACCGGCGCGGGCGCAGCGGCGGGCCGTACAGGGCTGGCGGAGGGCAGCGGCGCAGCGGGCAGCTCGTCCTCGTCGTCCGGCTCAAACGAGAACTCGTGACGCGTCCGGCGAGGCGCGTGGTCCGGGTCGGGCTGCCGGGGCGCCGGGTCGGCCCCCCACACGCGCCCGCCCTGGCTTGGGCCGGGACTACCGGGATATTCCACTGGCATCTCGTCATCGGCCTGGAAGAAAGGCGCGCTATTGCCAGACAAGGCATCGAACGCCGGATCACCCGCAAACGGATGCGTGTCCACCATGAAAGCGGTGTCGCCAAATGGGCCGAGATCCTCGGCCACAAACGGCGGCACTTTCGCCTCGTCAGCCGGGGCGTCTGTGCTGATCCGCAGACTGCGCACCCACTCGTCATACTCCTGCCCGGTCGGCAGCGTGATCTGCTTCCCGCTGCCGTACACCGCCGCGCCCTCGTCTCGCGACCACTCAACACTGGTGACTGGCGCGTCCGGATCGTACCGCGCGAAATCGCCGCCGGAAACGTCCGCCCAGGGGTCGTCGGCGGGCGCCAGACGAGATGGTCCGGCGTGACGGTTCAACTTGCGCTCGATGGCTTCCAGCCCCTTGCGCGCCGCCTCATGTGTCGGGTTAAGCGTCAGAACGTTCTCCAGGCAAGTGCGTTGCTCGGCAGGTGTTTCCACTAGGGCGCTCAACAGCAGCCAGGCAGCTTCATGATGCGCGTCATGCTGAAGCAGGTTCAGCAGAATCTGCCGCGCTTCGGCGCGCTGGCCCGCCCGGTACGCTCGCTTCGCCCGGGCGATCGCATCCTCGGCGGTGGACATGCGTTATTCCCTCTCCCTGAACCAGATCGAAACGTGCATCGGACCTCAATCCGATGCACGCATCTTATCACAACCGGGTCAATGGGAATAGCCGCGCTCCAAACACGCGGCGCGCGCCTCAGAACAGCCCGACGACGTTCCCCTTTTCGTCGATGTCGATGTTCATAAACGCCGGCGTTGTGGGCAGGCCGGGCATCGTGCTCATCTCGCCCACCAGCGGGTACACAAAGCCTGCCCCCACGCTGGCGCGCACTTCGCGCACCGGGATCGTGAATCCGGTCGGCACACCCTTGAGCGACGGATCGTGGCTCAGGCTCAGGTGGGTTTTCGCCATACAGATGGGCAGATTACCATATCCCGCACGTTCATAGCGTTCGATCTGTTCCTCGGCCTGCGGACGGTACTCCACTCCATCGGCGCCGTAGATCTCGCGCGCGATGATCTCGATCTTGTCCTTGATCGGCAGATCGAGCGGATAGAGGAACCGGAAGTTACTGGGTTTCTGGCAGGCGTCGACCACCGCCTCGGCCAGCTCAATCGCGCCAGCCCCCCCACGCGCCCAGTGATCGGACATGACCGCTGCTTCGGCTCCCGCTTCGTCGGCGATCTTCTTCACCAGCGCCACTTCCGCGTCGGTATCGGTCGGGAAACGATTGACCGCTACCACAACCGGCACGCCGAACTTGCGCGCGATGTCGATATGTTTGGCCAGGTTCGCGCCACCCGCTTCGAGCAGCGCCAGGTTTTCGCTGGTATAGGCCGGGTCAAGCGGCTGGCCGGGCGTGACTTTCGGGCCACCTCCGTGCATCTTCAGCGCGCGGATCGTCGCCACCAGCACCACCACGTTCGGGATCAGCCCCGAGTAGCGGCACTTGATGTTGAAGAACTTCTCCATACCGATGTCGGCGCCGAAGCCGCTTTCGGTCACAACATAGTCGCCCAGCCGCAGCGCGATCTGATCGGCCAGGATGCTGCTGTTACCGTGGGCGATGTTGGCAAAGGGGCCGGCATGCACAAACGCCGGCTGCCCTTCCAGCGTCTGCATCAGATTTGGCATGATCGCGTCTTTGAGCAGGACCGTCACCGCACCGGCAACGCCCAGGTCTTCCAGCGTCACCGGCTGCCCGCTGCGGGTAGTCCCGACAACGACGCGCGCGACGCGCTGGCGCAGGTCTTGCAGCCCCGTGGTGAGCGCCAGGATTGCCATCAACTCGCTGGCGACCGTGATATCGTACCCGGTGCTGCGCGGAAAGATCGGGCTGGGACGGCCGTCTTGCAGCTTGTCGTCGTTGAAGCCGATCTTAATCTGGCGCAGCGAACGATCGCAGACATCGACCACGCGGTTCCACGTGATCGAGTCCGGGTCAATATCCAGGCGCTTGACGCCACGCCGCGCCAGCGCCTCGTCGCTCTGCCGGCTCTCGTGGTACATGCGCGTGTCGATGGCTGCCGCAACCAGGTTGTGCGCCACGGAAATCGCGTGAATGTCACCGGTCAGATGCAGGTTAAACTCTTCCATCGGGATCACCTGGCTGTACCCGCCGCCGGCGGCCCCGCCCTTGATCCCGAAAGTGGGTCCCATGCTCGGCTGGCGGATGCAGGTTACCGCGTTGTAGCCCAGGCGTCCCAGCGCTTGCGTCAGACCGATTGTGGTGGTCGTTTTGCCTTCACCGAGCGGCGTCGGCGTGATGGCGGTCACGTCCACATATTTACCGTACGGGCGGTCTTTGAACTTCTCCAAAACAGACAGATGAACCTTAGCCTTCGTGCGGCCGTAAAGGTCGAGATCGTCAATAGTCAAGCCCAGCTTTTCAGCGATCTCCAGAATCGGGCGAACCTTCGCCGCCTGGGCGATTTCAAGATCGGTTGGCACGACTGATGAACTAACCATAGGCTGTTCTCTCCGTAACAGTCTCGGGAAACGTTATTGCGCACGGCCCACCCAACCGGTGTCCGTGCGGCTTCCCTACTTTAGCGGCAGGCTACCCGCGCGGACAAGTACGCTTCACACCTTTTTGCGCGGTCAAAGATCACCGTTGGGCGGCCGGGATGCGCGTGGTGTCAGGTCTGCTCGTCCAGCAGGCCGAGATCGCGCGCGGTGTCCAGGTCGACTTGCTCGTCTTCATCCGGGCCGAAAGAGGCAGCCATTTCGCCCAGTGTCTCCGGGTCGAACAGGCGATCGGCGAGCCGCTCGTCCACGTCTTGCGTGAACAGCGCGTCGGGGTCAAAAGCAGAATCCGGCAGCGGCTCCAGCAGCAGTGCATCCGCCGCAGCCGCCGGTACGGGTTCTTCTGCTACGTCCGGCACCCGTACTGCCTCACGCTCCATCTCCGTGTCCGCAGCCAATCCGGCGGCCTGTTCGACGATCTGGAACGCTGACACACCCATCCGCTCGATGATTTGCTCGGCCGCTCGCCGGCCAAAGACCGCCACAGCGCCCATCGCTGCCCGGTTCGAGCCTTCAAAGAGCAGGCACAGGAAGTAGTGCAGGCCGAGCGACAGGGCATACAGATCAAGGCGCTCGCCGTCATAGTAGTGCATCGCCCACGCCCGTCCGCCGACCAGTTCCCCCACCTGGCCGGTGCGCGCAAAAGATGGGGCCAGCGCCACCGCCAACCGCTCGCGATCCAGGTAGCCGGTCGCGCCTTCGTCGATCAGCACCCGCCCCAGCCGGTCAACCAGAACCACCCCCATCGCCCCCACATCGCGCATCAACGGCAGCACAATCGCCCGCACCGCACGCAGATCAACCGGCGGGACATCGGGCAGCGTATCCGCGCCTGGCTCGACCTGCTCAGTCACGCTCGCGGCGGGCAGACCTTCCAGCGCGGCTCGAATCCCGCGCAAGAATGGCTCGGCTGCGGGGCGGACATAGTACTGGAAGCGCGCCTGCTCCAGCACAGCCGGATCCGGGCGGGGATCATCATACTCGGCCAGGACTATCACACGCGTGCCCAGAGCCAGATGCGACACGCGGTCGGCCAGCCCAACGCCGTCAAGGTCGCCGGGCAGGCTTGACGCCGTCACCAACAGGTCGACAGCGCCGCGCTCGATCTCGGCCAGGGCTTCTTCCGCGCCGGGCACTTCGACCAGCACCGCCTGCCGGGCCAGCAGCGCCACAGCTCCACGCACAATACCGGCCAGCTCGTGCCGGGGATCGACGACAACTACGCGAGAGATTGAAGCCATGATTGCGCATCCATTCCGTCATCTACCACTGCCTTGTGTCGCGCCATCTGCCCGGCATGGCACGCCGGCGGACCGTACACCAAAGCCCGTCTGCTGGCGTCGCCGGGCAAGCCCGACTACCGCCTTATCCTAATCCACATGGCCGGTAAGGCACAAGCGCGCATCCCGGTTGACGCGGCCAGGGCCATATGCTATCATGCAGGCGGTCTCGCAGCGGATAGGCCCGTCTGCGTGTTCCAGCGTCACGCCAACAAGGAGCCGCCCGGCATGGCAAAATCGCGGACCGAATTAATGGTCGATCGCCTGCGCGAGTTGCAGGTGGGTGCGCCCGATATCGCCGCTTCCGCCGTGGTCAGCGTGGATGGCCTGATCATGGCGTCGGCGCTGCCATCTGATGCAGAAGAAGATCGGGTGTCGGCCATGTCCGCCGCGATGCTGTCGCTCGGCGAGCGCATCGCGACTGAGCTGGGACGTGGCGCGCTGGAACAGGTCTACATTCGCGGCAGCGAAGGCTTCGTCATTCTGATGTCGATCGGCGAGGAAGCAGTCCTGACGGCGCTCGTCCGCGACGGCGCCAAGCTGGGCCTGGTCTTCCTCGATATGAAGCGCGCGGCGGAAGATCTTGAGAAGCTGGTATAAGCGAAAGAATCGCTGCCTGGCGGACGGCCGGGCTGGATATCCAAGCACACGGCGGGGAGACAGCGCTGCGGCCTCATCTCCCCGTCGCTCTTTTTATGGACCGGTAGGAAACAGCGCAGGGAGATAGGTGAGGTCTAGATGCCGAAGTACATTTTCTGTACGGGTGGAGTCGTCAGTTCGGTCGGCAAAGGTGTGACCGCCGCCGCGATTGGGCGCATCCTCAAAGCGCGCGGGCTGAAAGTCGTGATCCAGAAGCTCGACCCCTATCTGAACGTCGATCCGGGTACCATGAGTCCCTACCAGCACGGCGAGGTCTTCGTCACCGCCGATGGCGCCGAGACCGATCTCGACCTCGGCCACTACGAGCGCTTTATCGACGAAAACCTCGACCGCACCTGCAACGTCACATCGGGGCAGATCTACGCCGAAGTGATCAGCAAGGAGCGGCGCGGCGACTACCTGGGCGGCACGATCCAGGTCATCCCGCACATCACCAACGAGATCAAACGACGAATCGCGCTCGTCGGCCAGAACACCGATCCCGACGTCATCATCGTCGAGGTCGGCGGCACGGTCGGAGACATCGAGGGCCAGCCTTTTCTCGAAGCGATCCGGCAGCTTCGCGCCGACGTGGGCCGCGATCAAACGCTGTACATCCACGTCACCTTTCTGCCATATATCGGCGCCACGCGCGAGCTGAAGACGAAGCCTACACAGCACAGCGTGCGCGAGCTGCGCAGCCTCGGTATTCAGCCACAGGTGATTCTGGCACGCACCGATTACCCGGTCACCGACGATCTCGTGCGCAAGATCGCCCTGTTCTGCGACGTCGAAGAGCGCGCGGTCATCCCCCTCGAGACGACGGACAACATCTACGCGGTTCCATTGCTGCTCGAAGACGCGGGGTTGGGCGACTATATCGTCGAGCAGCTTCATCTGAACGCCGGACCGCCCGACCTGGATGACTGGCGCGATCTGGTCGCCCGTATGCGCCACGTCGAACAACCGCTGCGCATCGCGATCGTCGGCAAGTACGTCGAACTGCGCGATGCTTATATGAGCGTCAAAGAGGCACTCAACCACGCCGCCGTAGCGCATAACCGCCGGCTGGAAGTCGAATGGATCCATGCCAGCGATCTGGAGAAGGGAAAGGGCACGGCGCTGCTGGAGCGTGTGGATGGGATCGTTGTGCCGGGGGGCTTCGGCTATCGCGGGATTGAAGGGAAGATCGATGCGGCGGAATACGCCCGCGTCCATAAGACGCCGTACCTGGGGCTGTGCCTGGGCATGCAGATCATGTGCATCGAGTTCGCACGCAACGTCCTGGGGCTGGACGACGCCAACAGCACCGAGTTCGACGGCACCACCGAGCACCCGGTCATCGACCTGATGCCGGACCAGCACAGCGTCGCCAACCTGGGTGGCACGATGCGTCTGGGTCTGTATCCCTGCGTGTTGCAGCCGGGGTCGATCGCCGCCGCAGCGTATGGCACAGATCAGGTCAACGAGCGGCATCGCCACCGCTTCGAGTTCAACAACCAGTACCGTGATGCCTTCATCGCCGGCGGCGCGCGCTTCAGCGGCCTCAGTCCCGACGGGCGGCTGGTCGAGATTATGGAAGTGGTCGATCACCCCTTCATGGTCGGCAGCCAGTTTCATCCAGAGTTCGCCAGCCGGCCCAACCGTCCGCATCCGCTCTTTTGCGCCTTTGTTCAGGCAGCCATCGCCCATCAGGAAGCGCGTCGGGTTGCAGCGCCGGCAGCTCAGGAGGAGAAAAGCGCATGAGTGACGAACTGGATCTGGAAACGCTCTGGGGGGAGTTGCTCAGCCGCGACGCCGGCCGGGTGCGCGCCGTCTGGCGCATCCTGACCGAAGAGGAGCGCATCGCCATCCGCATCCATCTGGAGAAAATGGTCACGGCCGAAGGCTGGCTGGAGCCACAGCGAGTCTCTGCGCGCGCGGCGCTGGCGGCAATCGCGCTTGAGGTCCATGACACGCCCGACACTGATAGCGAGGACACCCCCTAAGACGCATCAGGCCCGGAGCGCGTTCCGGGCCTGAACCGGGACAACTCTCAGACAGCGCTAGCCGGCGTTCTTTTTGAAATCGACAAAGCGATAGCCCACGCCGCGCTCCGTGAGGATATACTTCGGGTTGGCCGGGTCTTCCTCGATCTTCTCGCGCAGATAGTTGACGTACAGGCGCACGTAGTGCGTTTCGTCGCGGTACTCGTATCCCCACACTTTTGCCAGAAGCTGCTCGTGCGGGACGGTCCAGCCGGCATTCTCGATCAGATGATAGAGCAGCCGATACTCGGTCGGGCGCAGCTTGATGTGTTCCCCGTTGACGATCACCTCGCGCCGGTTGAAATCCACGCTCAGGCGGTCGTCAATCTTCAGCACGGCCGTCTCCGGCGAGGCAGTCGGCGTTTCGAACCGGCGCAGCACCGCCCGCACCCGGCTCGAAAGCTCGCGCGAGCCGAACGGCTTGGTTACGTAATCGTCCGCGCCAAGCTCCAACCCGAAAACCTTATCGTCTTCCTCGCCTTTTGCCGTCAGCATAATCACAGGGATATTCGAGAACTCGCGCAACATCCGCAGCGTTTCGAACCCGTCAAGCTGCGGCATCATGACGTCCAGCAACACCAGGTCCGGAAGCTGCGTGCGAATCGCCTCGAGGGCTTCCAGGCCGTTGTGCGCCTCGATCACCTGATAGCCTTCCAGCTCCAGGTTCATGCGGATGAACCCGATCATCCGCGGCTCATCATCCACTACCAGTATCCGCTTCGCGTCGCGTGGTGCGGCGCGCGGAGGTTTCCCTGTCGCCATCTCACATCCTTCCGCAGACCGCTTAGTCGCGGTAGAACGCAACAATCTCTTCCTCTTCGCCGCTGGGCATCACCTCAATGAAGTTGATTCGCCACCATGGGACGATGATCTGCTGCACTTCCGGCAGCACATAATGCAGATCTTTCCCATCGCGCTTGCGCGGGTTCAGGCAGAAGATCGCGTGATCAGTGGGAGAAGGCAGCGTCTCCACTTCGGCCACAAATGGTTCTTCGTTCGCCAGATGTACGAAAATGGTATGCATCACCTCGCACCCTTCGTGAAAGCTCACTGCGATTCCGTGTGAGCAGGCCACTCTTTGAAGAATATATGGCAGACAAGCTTGCCCAAGCGAATCTCGTCGCCGTCACGCAGCACGCGCGGTTGGTGTGGGATCAGGCGCTGGCCGTTCAGGTGCGTCCCATTCGTGCTCCCCAGGTCCACCAGAGTCAGGGTATCCTCCCCGCGCCGGATCGCCGCGTGCCGCCGCGAGACACCTTGCTCCGCAGCGCCATACGGTGCCATGTCGACGTCGGGCACGATGTGCGAGTGCGCGTCCGATCGCCCCAACACGATCTCGTCTTTGGGAACCAGAGTCAGCGGCTCGCGCACGTCGCGGATGCGCATCACCACGACAGCCTGCCGGTCGAAACGCGCCGTTCCCCAGGTCACGCGGCCTCGCAGGCCGCCCTGCTCTTCGTGGATCAACTGGCTGGTTGCCATAATGGCCTGCGGGCCAATAAACGGCTGCCCGCATTCCTCGCAGAACAGCACTCCTTCGCGATTCGGTTGGGCACAGTAAGGACAGAGCTTCATTCCCTATCGCCTTCTGGCTCGGGCAGCGCCAGCAGCATCCGCGTGCCGAATTTCAGCGTCTTGCGGCCCTCTTCAGACAGCACACTCGTGCTGGCCACGCGCCGGGCTTCGATAATCGCCATCTGCGCCAGCTCGTCCTGGCCGGATGCCAAAAGACGGGTGGCCAGGTTCTCCAGGCGGCGCGTCGCTTCGACCACGTTCCCCTGCGCGAGCGATTGCTGAGCCTTTTCCTGAATCCGATACAAAGTCAACTTGCCCAGGCTGTCAAGAATCGCCGGCGGCGGATCTTCGGGGGGCGGATTCTCGGCAATCTCGACCGATATATCGCTGACGGCTTTGTACCCCTGTCGCTCGGCCATCAGAATGTTGCCCGACACATCGAGCCGCGCCACGGTGCGAAAACCCGTCCGCGTGCTCGGCGGCATCTGAAGCTGTATCAGACAGGTCAGCGTCCGGTTGAACTCAAGCAAGCCGAGCGGGATAGGCTGCGGCGTGATATCCAGCGGCTGCGGGTTCGGCTGCAATTTGAAGACCGACTCGAGCACCACGTCTGCGTCTGGAGCCACAGACAGTTTGAGGCGTTCCGCAAGCGTATCGCCCAGGCTGCGCACCCGCTCATTTAGAAAGCGCACCACAGCCGTCGGCGAGTTAACGTAGGTCGAGGTCCCGCCGGTGCGCGAGGCCAGCGCGTCGAGGAACTCGTCATTCCATTCCTCGCCGATCCCCATGGCGCTGATGCCGATCCCCTCTGCTGCCGCTTTCTCCGCCAGCTCCAGGCAACGTTCTTCGTCGCCAAAGGTTCGCCCGTCGGTCAGCAAAATGACATGGTTGACGTAGCGATCGCTGAGATACTTGCGGCATTCGTCAATTCCGGCGCGCAACCCGTGATAGATCTCGGTGCCACCGTCGGCTCGAATCATGTTCACCTGCGCCCGCAGCGCCGTCTTGTCTTCCACGGCCCCGGCGGGGATCAACACATCGGCCCGGTCGCTGAAGCTGACAATCGACAGCCGATCCTGGCTGTTCAGATTCTCGATGATCTGAATGGCCGCGATCTTCAGCTTGTCCAGGCGCAGCCCCTTCATCGACTTGCTGTGATCAAGGACCAGCGTCAGGTTCAGCCGGACTTCGGGGCGCTTCTGCCGCGCCAGCTCGCGCAGAGGCGCGATTTCCAGCAGCAAGTACAGGACCTGCGGTTCGTCGAGGGTGCTGAGCACTCGCCTGCTTGGCGTCACTCGCACCGAAAAGTACGCCGGGGGGGCTTCGACCGCGCGCAGGGCCTCGTCATAGGCATACCGCTGCTGTGGGTTGCCGAGAATTTCATAGGCCGCGGCGATATCACGGAACTGCAGATCTGCCCCCTCGTTCGGGTTGGCATCAGGGTGGAACCGGCGTGCGGCGAGGCGATACGCTTCCCTGATATCGTCCTGCGTGGCATCCGAGGGAACGCCCAAAATCGCGTAGAGATTGCGCGATACATCCATGAAGAATCGGTGCCACCTTCTGCGATTAACCGGGGGCTTGAATGACAATCACACTGATATTGTCCGGCCCACCCCGCTCATTGGCCAGTTTGACCAGCCGCTCACACACTTCTTGCGGGCTGCTGTGCCTGGCCGAAATCTCGCGGATCGTCTCTTCGGGCACGAGATTCCACAGGCCGTCGCTACACAGAAGCAGGCGCGAGCGCGGGGGCAGACGCCGTGTGATCGCATCGACATCGAGCGTTTCATTCTGGCCGATGGCTCGATACAGCACATTGCGCTGTGGATGCTCGGCCGCTTCCTCGGGGGTCAGTTGATCCAGCTCGATCAACCGCTGGACGAGGGAATGATCGCGCGTGATTTGCTCGATGCCCTCATCGGTGATCTGGTATGCGCGGCTGTCCCCCACATGCGCGATGTACGCCAGGTCGCCGATGACGGTCGCCAGGGTGGCGGTTGTTCCCCCCTCAGGAATCTGTTCGGACACGGCGCGGTTGGCGCGCTGCAAGGCTTCGCGCAGCACCTCGGTGATTGCGGGCCGGTCCGGATCATCCATCTTCTGTTCCAGCATCGTCATGAAGATTTCTCCCATGACGTGCTGCGTCACGATCCGCGTCGTGATCGACGCCGCTTTCTCCCCATCATGATGCCCGCCCATGCCGTCCGCCACGATGAACAACCCAAACTCGGGCAGATCGTCGGTGCTGGCGCTGGACACATGGACGGAAAGGATCGCGTCCTGGTTGTTGGTCCGCACCATCCCGATATCGCTTAACTGCCCGAAGGTGAGGCGCTGGCCCGGCCGGAGCATCACACTTTCCAGGTGCGGCAGCGGTCGCGTCCCGATCATCATCCCCAGGCTCTCTTCGAGCAGCGGATCGGTGTCCGCGTCTGCGCCAGTGCCGGCTCCCCCGTTCGGCGCGACAGGTGTCGCACCATCGTGCGGCGCTTCAATGACTGGCTCCTCAGGGCGCGTCTCCGCTTCGAATTCCTGAGTAATCTGGATCCCTTCGTCATCGGCGGACCGTGAAGCATCCGTCAGGCCAAACACGCGGCGCAAGAAGTTCATCAGCGTATCTCCCCGCACGGGTTAGGCTTTCAAGGCGTAAATACAATGGTCCATCGAGCCAATGTAGACCACCCCTTCATACAACGCCGGAGAGGATGGAATAGGTCCGCCGGTTTCGTAACTCCACCGCAACCGCCCCGATTTGGCCTCGACGCTGTACACTTTCCCATCAATGCCGCCGAAATACACGGCCCCTTCGGAGTAAACGGGCGACGACGTGATCTGGCCGGCGGTCTCAAAGTGCCATTTTTCCTTGCCGCTCGACAGATCGAGCGCGTAGAGACTCCCGTCGACCGAGCCGATGAACAGCTTGTCTTCACCGATCGCCGGGGACGAAACGACAGGCTTGTTGGTGCGGAAGGACCAGACCTTCCAGCCGCGAGCCAGATCCAACGCGTACACATGCCAGTCCATCGACCCGAAGAACACCAGCCCATCGCGCTCAGCCGGTGACGAGACCACTGCTCGCTTAGCCTTGAAGCGCCAGATCATCTGGCCCGCCAGGTCGATCCCAACGACGTCGCCGGATTCCAGCCCAACCACGATCATCTCGCCGGCAACCAGCGGACGCGAGCGAATAGGCACGCCCCCCGGCCACTTCCACTGCACGCGACCCGTTGCCAGCCGCACCGCGTAGAGATTGCCATCGTCGCTGCCGAAGAAGACATGCCCATGAGCGATCGCCGGAGACGACTGCACCGCTCCATGGGTGGCAACCGTCCAGCTAAGCTGCCCGAGCCGCGTATCGACGGCATACAGCAGTTGATCGAGCGACCCAAACAGCACTAGGTTTTCGGCATCGGCCACTGCCGGAGACGACGAGATCCCCTCTGAGGTCGGATACTTCCAGCGGAACGTCCCGTCAGCCGCGTTGAGCGCATACAGGTTATTGTCGTACGCCCCGACGTACACGACCCCCCGGTGCACCACCGGCGAAGAACGCACCTCGTCTTCGCAGCAGAACCGCCACAGCGCGGCCACGCCAGAACTGGCCGTGTCCCAGATGGCGCTCTCGTCTACATGAGCAGCAGCAGGCTGAGCGCCAGCCACCGGAGCCGGACCCACGATCTGCAGCAGCGCCTCTTTCATCGCCCCTGCGTTTGGATAGCGATCCGCCGGGTCAAAGGACAGCGCCTTCATCACGACCGCTTCGAACTCAGGCGGCACGTCCGGATTCACCTCGCGGATCGGGCGGTCCGCAAAGGTGAAGGGCGGTTCCAGCCGTGGATCGCGGCCCGTAAGCAGGTGATGGAGCGTCGCCCCAATGCCGTAGACATCGCTTGCCGGGTTAGCTTCACCCCGGTACTGCTCTGGGGCGGAATAGCCTTCCGTGCCGATCATCGTGCCTTTCTGGCCCTGCTGGAAGATCTTGGCGATCCCAAAGTCCACCAGGCGCAGGCGCCCGTGCTGGTCGATCATAATGTTGGACGGCTTCACGTCACGGAAGATGATCGGCTCTGGCTCCTGCGCGTGCAGGTAGCCAAGCACATCGCACAGCTCGACCGCCCACTGCTGCACCAGCGATACGGGTAGCCGCTCGTTGGACGCGCTCAGGATCGCGTCCAGGTCACGCCCGTTGATATACTCCATCACCAGATAGGCGCGCGTCTTGCTGGGGAAGTAATCGTAGATGCCGGGGATGGCGGGGTGGCTCAGCGACGCCAGCATATCGGACTCACGCTCGAATGTCCGCAAAGTCATCTCGCGCATGCCCTGGTCGGTCGTCAGGTTGAGCATTTCCTTGACGGCCACATAGCGCACCACATTGGGGAACCGCAGGTCGCGCGCCTGATAAACCGAGCCCATCCCGCCCACGCCAATGACGCCGGTGATGCGGTAGCGGCCCTGCAAGACCGAGCCAACCTGGAGCATCCCGTCTCCGGTCGGCTGCTCGGGAAAGCGGCCCGTGAATCGCTGTGTATCAACCATGTCAGACTTCGGCCTTCGAGCAGGCCCCTGGCTCGTGGGGCTTCGAAAGTTCACGTGGATGGAGAGCCAATTTGTGGCTATTATAGTGAGCAGACGACCTTACCGCAATTGGACCCACCCGGCGCATGCACCCCACCTCTCACAGTGACCCCGCCGCCGACGCCGGCAGCCCGCCGCCCGATGACGCTGCACTGGCCCTCTATCTGCACATCCCGTTCTGCCACGTGCACTGCACATACTGTTCATTCAACGTCTACACCAGACGCGAGAGGCTCATCCGGCCCTACATGGCCGCGCTGCGCCGCGAGATCGCGCTGGTGGCGGCGGGCACGTCGCGCGCCGCCCTAAGCGTGTACTTCGGTGGTGGCACCCCGAGCCTCGTCCCTGCCGATGAGATCCGGGCGACGCTCGAAGCATGCGGCCGGGCTTTCGCGCTGACGGACAAGGCGGAGATCACGCTGGAAGTCAACCCGGAAGCAGCCGATCTCGACCTCGCCGGGCTGCGCCGCGCCGGGGTCAACCGGCTGAGCATCGGTATGCAGTCGGCGCATGAGTCCGAGTTGAAGCTGTACGCCCGCCTGCACACCCAGTCGGACGTCGAACATATGGTGCGCCGGGCACGCGCCGCCGGGTTCGACAATCTCAGTCTCGATCTGATCTACGGGGCGCCGCGCCAGACTTTGCGCCTGTGGCAAGAAAGCCTGCGCGCGGCCCTGGCGCTTGAGCCGGACCATCTATCATTTTACAGCCTGACCATCGACGAGGGGACGACTTTTGAACGCTGGCTGCGCAGCGGGCGAATCCCCCTGCCCGACCCGGATCTGGCCGCCGATATGTACGAGTGGGCAACCGATACCCTGGCGGCAGCCGGGTTCGAGCAATATGAGATCAGCAACTGGGCGCGCCCTGGCAAGGCATCACGCCACAACATGCAGTACTGGCGCTGCCGGCCGTATCTCGGCTTCGGCGCGGGCGCGCATGGGTACGCCGCCGGGATTCGTTATGCCACGGTCCTTAAGCCCGAGGACTACATCGCGCGGATCGAGGCGCAGTCAGCGCCGGGGCCGTTCCCGTTCAGCGCCGCGGTGGACTGGGTTGAGCGCATTGACCGGAAGACGGCCATGGCTGAGCTGATGATCATGGGGCTGCGGCTGACCGGAGAAGGCGTTTCCTACACTGACTTCGCCCGGCGGTTCGGCATCTCGCTGGACTCGGTCTATGGCCCGGCGATCGCCCCCTTGAAAGCTGCCGGGCTGCTGGCAAGCGATCCGGATGGGCGGCTGCGACTGACCCGCCGCGGGCGGCTGCTGGGCAACCAGGTGTTCATGGCGTTCCTGTAGGGCGCGACCGGCCTTATCCCTCAGCCGGGTAGAGTGGCGTGCGCTTGAGGGCCGCGATGTCCGCCGCGCCACTGGCGAACATCGCCACGCGAAGCTGAGTTTGGAGTTCCCAGATCTTCTGCCGCACAGCCTCGACCGACACAGCCGCCGCCTTGAGGAAGGGGCCAGCCAGCCCGCCCAGGTCCGCGCCCAGCGCCAGGCACTTGGCGACGTCCACGCCGTCCCGCAGACCACCGCTGGCGATCACGGGCAGGTGGGGCGCAGCCTCACGCGCGTAGCGAATGGCGTCCGCGGTGGGAATGCCCCAGTCGGCAAAGGCCCGCGCCACATTGGCGTGCTGGGCGGTCGGCGCGCGGTAATACTCAACCTCGCTCCACGAGGTCCCGCCGGACCCCGCCACGTCGATGGCCGCCACACCTGCATCCGCCAACCGCCGCACGGCGTCCGGCGAGAAGCCCCACCCCACCTCTTTGGCGATCACCGGCACCTCAAGCCCCCGGCAGACAGCTTCTACACGCGCCAGCAGCCCGCTGAAATTGCCGTCGCCTTCCGGCTGAACGGCTTCCTGCAGCGCGTTAAAGTGCAGGATCAACGCGTCGGCCTGGATCATGTCAACCGCGCGGCGGCAGTCATCGACCGTAACGCCGTAATTGAGCTGCACGGCACCCAGGTTCGCAAAGAGCAAGATGTCTGGCGCAACGCTGCGGACGTTGTACGTCTCGGCCAGCGAGGGGTCTTCCAGCGCGGCGCGCTGTGACCCCAATCCCATCGCGATCCCGGCTTCCTGAGCGGCCTCGGCCAGAGTCCGGTTGATGGCCAGGGCGCGCTCAGTCCCGCCGGTCATCGACGAGATGAGCAGCGGGGCGCTCAGGCGTTTGCCGAAGAACACCGTTGCGGTGTTGACCTGCGCCAGGTCTAGCTCGGGCACGGCCTGATGCATAAAGCGCAAACGCTCCAGTCCGGTTGTCAGGCGCGGAAACTGAACCGCTTCTTCCAGATTGATCCGGATATGGTCGTCTTTGCGGCGCTCGGTGGCGGAACTCCCCGTAACTTTCGGCATAAGACGGTGTTCCTTTGTCATGTAGCGGTCGGGTGGACAAACCCGATCGGAGCAGGTAAACTTGCCCGCCCGACAGAGAATATAGCAAAAGTCCTCTGTCTCGCGTAGCGTTCTGGTGTACAATAAGCGCAGCCTGGCGCAGCGCATTCACCATGCAAGAGGCATGAGCCATATCACATTGGAGGATGAAGACATGGCAACGACTCAGGAACGGGTCACGAATATTATCGTCGAGTTGCTCGGCGTCGACCCGGAGCAAGTCACGCTCGAGGCGCGCTTCCGCGAGGATCTGGAAGCCGACTCTCTGGACCTGGTCGAACTGATCATGGCATTCGAGGACGAATTTGGCGGGGAGATTTCTGACGAGGAAGCGCAGAAAATCACCACTGTGGGTGATGCCGTTGCCTATATTGAAGCCCACATGGTCTGATCCCGGTCGTCTGACCGTCGTCTTACCGGGTGACAAGAAAAGCGGCGATTGACATCACGTTAATCGCCCTTTTTGATCGCCGCTGACGGCTCCCAACGTCCCACACCGCCACCGCCACCGCGCCAAGCACAGCAGCGGTGTACAGCACCACCCCTCGCCCAACCGCCACCGCGATCTCGAAGTTGTCCAGCAAAACCAAAGCACGAGAAAGACCCACCCATCCGGCAGCCATCCCCAGGCCAAGCACCACCGCTCCACACAGAGCGGACCGGCGTCCCACCACCCGGCGCAGCGCCATCGCGGCGGCCACGCCGGCCACACCAAGCCCGGTCAGCAGCGCCATCTGGCGATAGTTCGGGTCGCTGCGGGCGCTCTGGAGAAACTCAACCGGCGGGATAAAGCGCGCCGCCAGAACCAGCGCCAGCGCCCAGCCGGCGGCTCGCCAGCGCGCGCTGCCCAGCCCGCTCGCCGCGCACGCCAGCGCCAGCACAGCGGCCACGTGCGGCACGCGCAGCAAGAACGTTGCAAGCAGCGGCGGCGTGCTGCTCCGAACGGCCGGGTGCAGGCTGGTCCATTCCGCCAGGTCGAAGCCGTTCATCGTAAACCCCGCCGTAGCGTGTTCGACCCAGGGCAGATGATACGCGGCGACTCCCACGGCTGCCGACACCAGCAAGGCAAGCGCCGCCCGTGACGCCCTCATCACTTGCGGCTCCGGCGCGCGTCGCCTGCCAGGTCGTCAATCAGATCGCGGATGGCGTTATCCTCTTCCATCTGCTGTGCGAAGAAGTCCACCATGAACTGGCTGCGGCGGTGTCGCAGCGCCATCGGCGCCACGGCACGGATATCATCCACATCGGCCAGATCGCGCCCATCCGCCGCGGCGTGTGCGCGCGCCGCCTCGAACATGGCATACTCGGCGCGGTGCGAATCGATCCCTAACTGCTCGACGAGCGCCAGGCCAATCTCGACCGCCTCGGTCGATAGCTCCGTCTCGGCCAGCAACGCGCGCGCCAGCGCGATCTCCTCGCGAGCGGCGGCGGTTACCTCAGCCCACTCGGCCACGAAGCGCCGCCGGTTGTTCTGGTAGCGCCGCACGCGGCGATAGACCTCGTACCGCAGCCCGCGGTCGACCAGCCCCTGCACCGGAACCCGCAGGCCGAAGCGATCCATGATCTGCGGGCGCAGCCGTCCCTCTTCCGGGTTCATCGAGCCGATCAGCACAAACCGGGAGCGGTATGTGCCGGCCATCGCGCCCCGCCGCACGGTGTAGCTGCCCTGCGCCGCAGCATCTAGAATCGCGTCGACGATCACATCGTCGAGCAGGTTCACTTCGTCGATATACAGCAGATTTTGGTCGGCACGCGCCAGAATCCCGCGCTCCAGCCGGATGCGCCCCTGCTGGATCGCGATCCGCTCGTTCACGCCGCCGACCACATCTTCCAGGCGCGCGTTGAGCGGCAGTTCGACCAGCTTGACTGCGTCCAACGCCGTGATGGACTCACCCCGCTCCAGCCTGGCGCGGCAGTCGGGGCACACGTCCAGATTGCCGTTCGCGTCAACGTCGGTTGGCAGGCACCCTTCCGGGCATGTGCTGGTTTCGACATAGGGCAGCAGATCGGTCAGGCTGCGCACGCAGGTTGTCTTGCCGGTGCCGCGCGGCCCGATCAGCAGCACGCCGCCAACAGCCGGATTGATCACCGAGAGCAGCAGGGCGGTACGCATCTCGACCTGCCCGACGATGGCAAAGAACGGGAAGGGGATATGCTCCGCCAACCCCAGGTCAGGGGCCGGCTCGCGCAGCACGCGCTTGGCGCCCGCCGAGTTGAGCATTTCCAGCAGCCGCGATGAGGGTGTACCGGTTTCGCTTTCGCGTTGAGGTGCTGTGTTGTGCATCGGCTCGTTACGCTTCCTCGTCTTCGCCCTGGATATGCTGGCGCAGGGCTTGCTCGCGTTGGTGCCGCCGGACGCGCTCGGCCTGCCGCTCCTGGGCCTGCTGGAACCGGAGCTGCTCCTGCGGTGTTTCAATCGCCAGAGGTGGAACCGGCCGGGGCCGCCCCTGCGAGTCAATGGCGACAAAGACGAAATATGCAACGTTGGTGTGCACCTGCGACCCGGATAGCGGATCTTCCGCCGACACCTCGACCCGGATCTCCATTGACGTCCGGCCGGTGTAGGTGAGCTCGGCGACGAGCGTCACCAGATTGCCGACATAGATCGGCTCGTCGAACGTCATTGAGTCGATCGCAACCGTCACCGCAGCCGAACGCGCGTGACGCATCGCGGCCAGCCCGGCGGCTTCGTCCGCCAGCTTCATGATCTCGCCACCATGCACGTGACCCAGCGCGTTGGCGTGCGCCGGGTTCATCATCATGCTGAGAACCACGCGGGATTCTGAAACTCGCTTGGGCGGCAGCTTTTCGTCGCTCATCGTCAGTCCATGTCCGGCCGCAGGTCGGAGATGCGCCGGAAGATATCCGGTTCTTCGTCGAGCACATCGATAGTGCTGTATTCCAGCTCGGCCATCATCGGCGGCAGCGGCGCTCGCGGGGGCAGGCGCCCCGGTTTGGGCGGCGGGGGTGGCGGGTTGGGATGGAACGGGCGGCGGCGCTCGGCCCGCTTGCGCAAGATGCGCCCATCCTTGCTCAGCCGGCCAATCCACTCTCCATCACGCTTGTATACGTCCTGGCCCTCGACAAAGCCGATATACTCCCCCCGTGTGCTGAACAGCGCGTCGCCAAGCTTTGTCGCGTGCCAGTCGCCGCGTGTATCGAAGATAAAGAGCGGCCGATCAGGTTTGGGGCCAGAATGTGGTGCGTTCATCGACCCTCCTCGTGCACTGTCCTCAGAGCGCCCGATTCACTCCTGCGCGATCAGCCGGCGGTAGATGCCCGCCAGTTGGGAAGCGGCACGCGCCCAGGTGAACTGCTCCGCCTGACGATAGCCGCGCCTGACCAGTTCCGCCCGCAGCGCCGGATCGCTCAGCAGGCGCTTGAGCGCCGCCGTCAGCGCGCCAACGTCATACGGGTCCACCAGCAGCGCCGCGTCCCCGGCCACCTCCGGCATGGATGACAGTTTAGACGTGATCACGGGCGTTCCGCAAGCAAACGCTTCCAGCACCGGGAAACCAAACCCTTCGTACAGGGACGGATAGGCCAGGCACAGCGCGTCGCTGTATAACGCCGGGAGATCGGCATCGTCCACAAAACCGGTGAAATGAACGCGCCCCTCCAGCCCAAGCGCCCGCACCGCGTCGTAGATCGGGCTGTCGAGCCAGCCGCGCCCCCCGGCGATCACCAGCCGGATATCACCAGCTTCTGGACCCAGTGCGGCGAGTGCTTCCATCAACCGTGCGTAGTTTTTGCGCGGCTGGACGGTCCCAACCGAGAAAATATACGGCGCCGCCGGAATGCCGTACCGCTCGCGTACAGCAGCGCGGACCGCCGGATCCTGTACGGGCCGGAAGTGCGCGCTGACTCCGCTCAGCAATACGCTGACTTTTTCCGGCGCCACGCCGTAGAGCGCGACCAGATCGTCTTTGGTGGCCTGCGAGTCGGCCAGGACGTGGCTCGCCCGCCGGACCGAACGGGGTACCACCCGGTCGAGATAGGCTTTCAGGACGGGCGTTGCGGTTTCGGGCGCACGGACAAAAGACAGATCGTGTACCGTCAGCAGGGTTACCGTGCCGGGCAGGGTCGGCGGCAGCGTGAAGTCTGTGGCGTGGAACAGATCGACGCGGCCCACAAACGCCTCGACGGGCAGCGGGACCCGCGCGCGATGCCACAGCCGCGCAAACCACAGCGGGGTAATCCGCGTGGGCCGCCAGGTGAAATTTGCACCTGGAGCTGGTGGAAGACTGCGCCGCGTGGCGCCGGACACGAAGAGACGGTAGGGGGTGGTTGAGTCGATCTCTGCCAGAGCGCCGATCAATTCGCGCACGTAGCGGCCGATCCCGGCGCCCTGTTCATATGCAGCCGTGTAGTCAATGCCGATCGTCGGCATGGCGAGCGCGCTCAGGCGTCAGGGGACAGGATCTCGCGAACCCGCCCAATCAACGCCTCGGGCGTAATCGGCTTGGTGAGATACTCGACCGCGCCCGCGTCCAGTCCTGTCTTCTGGCTGATGGCATCCACCCGCGCCGTGAGCACCACAACGGGGATCGACTCGGTTAGCGGATCGGAGCGGAGCGCGTTGAGCACCTCAAAACCGTTGAGGTCTGCCATCATGATGTCGAGCAGGATCAGATCGACCGCGCTGCCCGAAAGGTAGTCCAGCGCATCCTGTCCGCTGTACACTGCCTCTGTCTCGTATCCGGCGCGGTGCAGGGTCAGAGTCAGGAAGTTGCACAGCAGTGGATCATCATCGACGATCAGAATCCGCTCACCCATGTCCCCTACTCCACATCGTTGTAGGTCCAGTAGCGGTTCACGAAAAAGTTCCACAACATGACGATCCACACCGCGAAGAACTGCGCGATATTCGTGCCGAGCTGGCTCTGCGCGGCCTGAGACAGCTCGGTTTCCAGCAGGCTCAGCGCCCGGAGCACATCGTACCCCGCATGCCCCATCGGCACAAACAGCGTGTGGACAAACCACAGGCGGAACGCCATCCCCAGCGAATTGACGATGAAGAACTGCACCAACTGGTAGCGGATGCGGCGCGAGCGCGAGTCCGGGTAGGTCCAGTAGCGGTTCCAGGTGAAGTTGCTGGTCACCGCTGCACTAAAGGCGATCCCGGTCGCCAGCGCGACCTTCGTCTCGAGATGCGGATCGACCGGGCGCAAGACGGTCGCCTGCAGCACGTTCAGCGTGCCGAAATCGACCACCGCGCCGATAATGCCAACGATCGCAAACTTGATGAAGCGCTCGACTTCCTTGGCTCTGTTGCCAAAGCGAAGGCTAACGCGGGCGATCAAGCTGTTGAGCGTACGCAGCGGCTGCATCGACCAGCCTGCCAGTGTCTCGGTGAGCGATTCAGTGTGATCCGATGATGCCATATTCCGTGCCCTTTGCGGCGCAGCGGCGGGTCCGGTCCGCCACAGCCAATAGGCCAAGCATGACGCCGATGTGCAGAAAGAGATTATTCACGGTGAGCTTGTCGACCACACTGTGAACCGCCAGATGAGTCCAGGCCCCCAGAAGGCCGACCACCAGACCGTGCATGACCGGCGGGCGCAGGCTGAGCGCACGCACCGTCCAGATCACGATCAGCGCCCACCCGGTCAGGTAGGCTGCCAGCCCTATTATACCGGTTTCGGCCAGCAAGTTAAGATAGTCGTTATGGGCATGACCCAAAGCGTGCGGCCAGCGCGGCAGGGCATAGCCCGGATAGGCCGCCTCGTAATTGCCGAGCCCGACGCCCGCCAGCGGATGCGCGGCTGCCATGTCGAGCGCCGCCTGCCAGTGCGCCAGCCGTTCGACGGTCGAGAAGTTCTCGTTGGTCACGAAGATCCCTCGCACGTCTCTGAAGCCGACGAACTCGTCCAGTGTACCGGTCACGCGCCCGGCAATACCCGCCGGGACGAGTCCAGCCGCCCACACCACGCCGAGTAATGCCGCGCCGCCCAGCAGCAGACCAGCTCCAATCGCCCGGCGGCGCGGAGCAAACATCACCATCACTGCCAGCGCGGCGGCAAATCCCAGCCAGGCGCCTCGCCCCCACGATGCCACCAGCCCGCCCAAAATGAGCAGTCCGGCGCCGCCATAGAGACCTGCGGCAGCGGCTGGCCAGCGCACGGCGCGGCCATCGCCAGCCTGCCAGCGATTCCACGCCAGGCGGGCGTTGCCCCACGCCAGCCCGAGCGCCAGCGGCAGCGACAGCCCCATGAAGGCGCTGAACGGATTCGGCTGCCCGAATGTCCCAAACGCCCGAAAACGGGTGTAGCCGGCGATCCACAGATGCGGCGCGCCCGATCCGCCCCAGTACTCGTACAGCCCGATGGCGGCCTGGAGCGCTGCCGACAGCACGATGCCAAAGGCAATCCACGCCCAGCGTCCGCGCTCGCCCAGCTCGACCACAATCAGGACCAGGACGGTCATCTCGATCCACTTCAGCGCCTCGGCCAGCCACGCCGAACCTGATGCTGCCGCGAACAGTGAAGGCGCGAACCCCAGCAGGATCGCCAGCAGCGCGGCAGCAACGCGCGTGCGCGGCAGCGGGCGAGTCCTCGCCCGGCTGGCACGCCACACCGCCCATGCGCCAACAGCCGCCCCAAACGCCCACTGCCCGACATCGCCGGGCAGCGCGAGCGGCGCTTCGGTCGCGATCAGCACCTTCAACGGCGCCACACACAGCATCACCACCAGGCCGAGCGACGGCTCCACCAGCACGGCAAGGCCGAGCACCAGGGCAACGAGCAGCCCGGTGCTCGCCGGGACGGGTAGCAACCCCGCTGCAGCGCCAAAGATCAGCGCTGCAGCACCCCACGCCATGGGGCGGACGCGCGGCGAGATAACCGGGCGGGCAAGAGTCACCGGACGCGTTCCTTGAAGTACGCGATCGTCATCTCCAGGCCGTGCGGCAGGTCAACGACCGGCTCCCAGCCTAAAATCGCCCTGGCCCGTGTGATATCCGGCTGGCGGGTTTGGGGATCGCCCTTAATGCGCAAATCGTCCTTGAAGACGATTCCTGCCGGGTTGGCGGTCAGGCGGTTCACCAGCTCGGCGAATTGGAGAATCGACATCTCGCTCGGGTTGCCAATGTTGACGGGCAGGTTATAGTCGCTCATCAGCAAGCGATAGATGCCCTCGATCAGGTCGCTGACGTAGCAGAAACTGCGCGTCTGCGAGCCGTCTCCGTAGACGGTCAGCGGCTCACCGCGCAGCGCCTGCCCGATGAAGTTCGGAACCACACGGCCATCGTCCAGGCGCATCCGCGGCCCATACGTGTTGAAAATACGCGCGATGCGCGTGTCCACGCCATGCGTGCGATGATAGGCCATTGTGATCGCCTCGGCGAAACGCTTGGCTTCATCATAGACGCCTCGCGGCCCGATCGCATCTACGTTGCCGGGATAATCCTCGTGCTGCGGGTGAACAAGGGGATCGCCGTAGACCTCTGATGTGGACGCCAGCAAGAAGCGCGCGCCCTTGGCTTTCGCCAGCCCCAGCGCGTTGTGCGTCCCCAGCGATCCCACTTTGAGCGTCTGGATCGGATAGTTCAGGTAGTCGATCGGGCTGGCGGGCGACGCAAAATGCAGCACCGCATCAACGGGTCCCTCAATGTAGATATAGTGCGTAACATCATAGCGGATGAACGTAAAATCGCTGCGCCCGGCCAGATGAGCGATGTTGTCCGTGTTGCCGGTGATCAGATTATCCATTCCGATCACCTCGTGCCCTTCGGCCAGGAAGCGGTCGCACAGGTGCGATCCAAGAAATCCGGCAGCGCCGGTAATCAAAACGCGCATAGAATCAGCCTGTTCCTTCGTGTTCGCAGACGCCAAGCCGGGCGAAGTGTACCACAAATCGGGCGTGCGCCAAGCGATCCGCGCCGTGCCGGCTCACACCTCGGGCAATTCGCGCAGTTTTTCCCGAAACGCCGTCTCGAAAACCTCGTAAGCATGGGCATCGTACAGGCAGACGATCACCTGCTTGAGGCTGCGCAGATCTTCGAACGTGTAGTCGATCAGGACGCGCAGCATCACGTCGGCGCAGGCTTCCAGCGGGAAGCCGAAGACGCCGGTCGAGATCGCCGGAAACGCGATGCTCGCCAGCCCGTGTTCCTCGGCCAGGTCCAGGCTGGCGCGCACGGCGCTCGCCAGTTTGCCGCGCTCGTTGCCCTCGCCCATTCGCGGCCCCACCGCATGGATGACATAACGGGCCTTCAGGTTTCCAGCGCCTGTCATCACGGCCTGGCCAACCTCGCAGTAGCCGATCTTCAGGCATTCTTCCTGGATTGAAGGCCCACCCTTGCGGCGGATCGCCCCGGCCACTCCGGCGCCGAGGATGAGCTGCGAGTTCGCCGCGTTGACGATGGCGTCGCAGTCCAGTTCGGTAATGTCGCCCTGCGCCAATGCGATGGTCACGCCGTTGATCTGCGCCCGCATCTCACGCTCCCTACGCAACTGTTCCTTCTTGCGATTCGACGCTTTCAGACCTGGCGGGATTCGCCCCCGCCAGACGCAGCAGATGGTTCAGCATCCCCAATGAGAGGAAGAACACGAACGCCAGATTGATCGAAAAATAGGTGACGTCAACCAAGCCATGCGCCAGCCCGTGTGCCATGCTGCCGGCCAGCCCAAGCACCAGCGCAAACAGCGCGGGATCGCTCTGCACGTGCTGGCGAGCCTGCCACAGTCCTCGCCAGAAGCCGATCTGGAACCCGGCCCCCACAATCACGCCAAGGACGCCCAGGTTCACCCAGTGGTTGAGCAGAACGTTATGCGGAATGGCAAGGTTCGGCTCGGCCCAGGCTTCCGGCAGCAGATAGCGGCTGCGATACCAGTACAGGAACTGATCCAGGCCCGCGCCGGTGAGGGGATGCTCGCGGATCAGGTTCAGCGCGCTGTACCACAGGTGACGCCGGAAAAAGGCCGTATCGCCAAGCAGATCGCGCAGCCGCGGAAGCGCTAGCGAAAGCGGCACGAAGATCGCCGTCATCACGCCCAGCGCCACCAGAACCGGCCTCACCGCGCGGCGCCCGTACCAGAACACCAGCACCAGCACCACGGCAGCCGGCATCCCAAGCAGGATTGCGCCGCGGCTCTGGCTGAGCAAAACCGCAGCCAGCATCACGCTCAGCGCTCCCGCTCCAACCGTGCGCCGCACACCACCCAGCGGCAGCAAGACGTACGCCAGCGCAAACGGCAGACAGCGCCCCAGATACAGCCCGACCCCGTTGGGCGAGCCGTAGATGCTGATCAGCCGCCGCGCGCCTTCCTGTGTTTCGACGACCCCTTCCCCGGTAAAAAACCACCATAGCCCGACCGTCGCGATCGCCGCGCCGCTGAATACCAGCGTATCCGCCAGCCAGACGAGATCGCGCCGCCCCAGCCGCATCACGCGAAGCAGCAGGTAGAACAGCGCCGGATCCAGGATGATGACGCGCAGTTCGTGTAGCGCGAACGGGCGAAAGCGCGCCCAGCTAAGCGACACGACGCCCAGCGCCACCCACAGCAGCGCCACCCAGTCGAGCAGCGTCAGGCGCGGGCGGAACTCGATAGAGCGCTTCCCAGCACGGTAGGCGCGCGCCCACCCAACCAGCGCGCGCAGCGCCAGCGCGCCCGCCGTCAGAACCAGATACACTTCGACCGTCGCGAATAGCCGGATGAGCAGATCGAGCGTGGAGAGAAAGAACGCCGACCAGAAGATCACCAGCATCAGGCCCAGCAGCGGACGGTTGTAGATCAGCACAAACAGCACAATCAGCGCCGCAAAAGTCATCAGCGCCACCGGCGACAGCGACGCGATTCCGGCCGTCAGGATCGTCAGCGCCAGCGCCGGGGGATCGCGCCGCAGCAGCGTTGCCAGCGGCTCGCCCCAGGCCAGCAGCGTCCCGACCAGTACCAGCACAGACGCCAGCAGACTCAAAATCCAATCCAGCGCGTGCCGCACCGTCGCGCCGGACGGCCAGCGAACCGCGCGCCAGGGAAGACGCCGGCCCGTCGCTGCCGCCAACCCCAGACCGGTCACGCCCAGCGCTGCGCATACCGCCAGCGCCGCGCGGAAGCGGCCCGTGTTGGCACGCTGCGCAACCGCATAGCCGGCGATCGGCCAGCGATCGTCCCCCTGAATGGGACGGTGGACGATCTCGACCGTGTGCGGGCCAGCCGGCAGGCCGCGCGCCACTGCGATCAGCTCCAGCGACGGCAGGCGGTCCGGTGAGGTCAACAGGATGTACGTCTGTCCGTCAGGCTGGCGCGGCAGCGCGTTCGCCGGGTGGCCGTCGACGGTGATGAACAGATACGCGCTGTAGTCATCCCGCCGCGCCGCGATCGCGAAATCGGTGCCCTCGAAGGTCAGCGTGATGCGGTTCTCCATCTCCGGCGTGACGGCGGCAGGGTCGATGATGGCCGCGTCGGCGCCGAGATCGCTGAAGCGCCAGTTCTCGCTGTAGTGCGCGTGCGGGTTCTGGACCGGGTGGCGACCGGGGATCAGGCCGTGGTCCCCGGTCAGCGGGCCATCGCGCAGCCACTCGTCGATCACCGGAGCCAGCGCGAACCCCTGCAGCGGATCGTCAGGCGGCGCGTCCGGCGCCCAATGCTGCAGGATCAGCCCGCCTGCCCAGGGCCATTCCTGCGCGGCACGCCGGTATGCATCGCGGGTGTACCGCGCGCGCTCGTCGGCGCTCACCTGCCCCCAGATCGACGGGGGTCCCGTCCAGCCATCCGGCAGGTGATGCCAGCCGAAGTTGCTGCCCCACAGCGGCTTGGCGCCGTCGCCATGCCGGGCCATCTCCTCGCGCAGCAGGATCAGGCGCGAGAAATTCAGTACGCTGTGGCTCACGCGGCGGTCGTACGGGCCGGTGTCGTATCCGTAAGGCTTGCCGGCGGCAGCGTCAAATGCACCCTGCCCGCCCAGCTCGTAGATCGCCCGCAGATAGAGCACATCCGACAGATTATCCGGACCGGTTTCGACCGTCGGCGCCAGCGCCGCCGCGATGACCTGCGCGTGCGGATCAGCGGCATGGATCGCGTCGTAGGCCGCGCGCAGCATGGCGACATAGTGCGCCGGGCGCGGGTCCAAGCCGCCCCAGTGCGATTTGAGATTCGGCTCGTCCCAGATTTGATAGGTGTCGATGATGTCAGCGTAGCGCCCGGCTACTGCGGCAGCAAAAGCTCCGAAATCCGCCACGCTGGCGGGCGGCGCGAAGGGATGATCCGGCGCGAGCGTATGCCGCGCCCAACGCGGCGTGCCATCCAGCACGGCAATCAACGCCAGGCCGGGCCTCGCCGCGACAGCCTCAACAATCCGGTCATAGGCCGACCAATCGAAGACACCGCGTTCCGGTTCAATCCGCTCCCACAGCACCGGCTGGCGCACCCAATGGAACCCGGCTGCTGCAATGCGATCCAGCTCGCGCTCCAGCGTCGGATCATCGTACTGTGTCAGCTCCACGTTCACGCCGGCAAGCGGCACGCGCAAGGGCAGATCGAGTGTCGCGGTCGCGTCTTCCCAGCCACGCAGCAGCCCGGCGCGCTGGTTGAGCGTGACCAAGCCGCCGACCGCACTCCCCAGCGCCAGGATCAGCCCGGCCCAGAAGACCAACCAACCCCGGCTCATGGCGCACCCGACCAGCGCGGACGCGACGCCTGCCCATCACTCGTGATCGGATAGGCGACGCCCGATTCGAGGTCGTAGACCCACAGATTCCGCTGGTAGATGAACGCCAGATGCCGCCCGCTTGGACTCCATGCGATGCCGTCTTCCGGGTCGGGCGAGCGGAACCCCTGGCCGGGATCGCCGGGGGCGGGGAAGACGCGGCGTGCGTTGCTCCCGTCACTATCCGCCACCCACAGGTCATAGGTTGAGCCGAGTGAGTTGAGCGGCTCGCGCGCCTGGAAGAACGCGATATAGCGCTCAGACTGGCCGTTCGGTCCCTCGACCAACGGCGAATAGGTCGGGCTGCTCCAGATTCCGGTCCTGGCCCGAAACTCCGCAATCACCAGGCTATTCTCGACGTCAATGACGGCGGTATCAAACACAATGCTGTCTTCGGGCGACTCGGTACCATAGGGCGCCCCATGCGCGATCGTCACGAGGTAACCGTCATCCGACCATGAAAGCGTGGGCACCCACACCAGCGGCAGCAGCGTCGAATACGCGGCGAAGGAGAGCAGCGGCACAAACTCGCCGGTCTCCAGGTCTACCGTGCCGATGCTGTTCGCATTCGCCCAGGCCAGCCGGTCCCCTGCCGGAGACCACAGGAACCGCCGTCCCCAATAGGCGTATGCGCCGAGCGCGTTCTGTTCGATCACCTGCTCCAGGCTGTCGGAGATTGCCTCGCCCGTCGCGGGATCCAGCTCGACGACGAACAGATCGTTGTACGCCCGCCAGCCGATCTGGTCGGTCGAGGGGACTGCCGTCGAGTAGCTGAGCGTGTTGGGCCGCCCCGGAACCCAATGCGCCGAAAGGACATCGTTGGGAAACAACTGCACCGCCTGGGGCACCCGCGCCCGGGTATCCAGCACCGCCCACAGCTCGTTGGAGAAATCTGGGTCGCTGGTGTCGGCGGTGGCACGCGTGAAAAGAAGCTGGCGGCCATCGGGCGATAGATCGAACACGCGCCTGTCCAGCCCGCTGATCTCGGCTGCAGGGCGCCGCCGCGAGGTGTTCCCCTCAATAATCCAAGGTTGATCGCCCGAAATGTAGGCTAGCGTGCCCTCGACGCTGATCGCCGTTTCGGACGGCTCCACACCAACGTACACGATCTCGTCACGTGCGGGGCGGATCGGAACGCGGCTGCTCAGGTTCCGGCTGACTTCCACGCCGTCCTTTGTCGTCACCAGGTAGCAGACTTCCAGCTCGCCGACCTCTCCTGTCTGGCCGATCTGCTGTTCGTCGGGCCGCAGGCGCTCGGATGGGACCAGTTGCCGCTGGAACGGGATCGGCTCGCGCGCGCATTCCTGGCGCTCTTCCACACGGGTGATGGTGATGCGCAGCCCATCGCGCAGTTGGGTATAGAGCGGCGGATTCACCTCGTCGAGCGGGTTGAGCGTCACATCGATCGCCTGCAAGAATTGGCCCACGGAAACGGGATCGTCATAGGTGTAGACGCGGCTCGAGCCGTCCGCATAGACGGTGATGTTGAGCCGCCCGCCCGATCCCGGTTGATCCTGGCATGCCGCCAGCAAAGCTGCCAGCATCACCAGCCAAGCCAGATAACGTCTCGCCCGGTTCATAGAGGTCGCCCCGCTGTGAGTGGATCGCGCCATCGCTGCGCGGCCCACGCGTAACCAAATCTGCAAAATCCGGTTTTCATTAACAGATGACTGTCCTCACCACCGCATCCTGATAACCGGTGCGCCGGCGGGCAGCCGCACACACCAATGGTAATCAACACGGGGCGTTTTGATCAAGCAAAAGGGGGAAACGCCGCGATGGATTCGCGCACCGCAGCCTATCTTGCCGGGCTGCCAGAAGTCCGGACGCAGCGCCTGCCCAAAGGGGCGTTGTTCTGGGCGGATGGCCGCCTCTACGAAGTCTCCGATGCCGGAACGCGCGGTTACGAGAAGGCGCGCGTCTGGCGGCATGTCGGGCACAGCGAAGTTGCGCTGGTGCCCGGATCGCTGCTCAGCCGCCATCTCCCGGTGGTGCCGCTGGGCCGGGTGCTGCCGGTCTATCGCAGCCCCTACGACCTGCTGGAAAACAACGAGTGCTCGTGCTTCGTGTTCCCCACCGAAACACTGGCCCTCGACGCGGCCTATCTCGACCTGGCGCTGATCCAGCGCAGCGGCGCCTACGTCCGCCAGCAGGAGTATACCCCCGCCTTCGCCCTGACTGATGGCATTCACCTCTTTCGCCTCTACTACTTCCGCCAGTCAGCGCATGGCCGGGTCACGGACCTCTCCAGCCTGCGAGACCGCAGCACAGGGCTTCGCCCGCGCCATCACACCGAAGGTCCCGACTACTGGCGCTTGCTCCCAAGCTGGACCGAGCATACCAACGAGTTCGACAGAACGCAGCAGTCGATGCCCGCTGTGTCGCCCAACGCTGCCGAGGCCGACCCACTTCAGCCGCCCGATTCACTGCCCGGCGACGCCCGGTAAAGCAGAACGGCCCCCGTTCTGGGGGCCGTTGCGCCTGCGGGCATGGGAACTACTGGAGCCCGACGGCCTCGCGCACTGCCGCGAGCGTCTGCAGCGCGGTGAGGTTGCGCACGTTGTAGCCGTAGCTCAGCCCCGTGTCCGTCAAGACCCCCGCGCCCTCAGGGGCCACACTGAACGGATCGCCGATTCCGCGCTCGTGCATCGCCCGCCACAGATTCCACAGCGGCACGTCCGCCTGCGTGGCAACCTCGACAATCGCGCGATTGTACTCGGCGAGCTGTTCGGTGGTGTACCCGCCGCCCGCCGGGATGGTCGCCAGCACCGGGATGACTCCATACTGGCTGAGGCTGTCCATCACCAGGACCTGCAACTCGCTGCGGAACTGGTCCGGATTCATGAACGCGACGTTCTCCGCACCGAAGCTGATCAGGGCGATGCTGGGCCGGGTAGCGGCGAACTCGCAGCCGAGCGCCGTCGCGGACGCCGGACCATCGCAAGGCGCGCCCGGCGCGGGCGGCAGCCAGAGTGAATCGATCGCAAAACCTGCTTCAGCGGCCACGCTGTTCACGTTAAAGCTGTTCACGGATGGATCATCGCCATGGACCGGAGTCGCGCGGTAGACGTCGACCAGCCCTTGCAGCGACGTGAAGCTGCCAAGGTTGTACTGGTCCCCGGCGAACGGCGCTAGAAAGGCATCGCTGGCGACGGACTCGTCGCCCACCTTGCTGAAGGCCCCCGCCCGGTTTCCGAAATTGAGTGCACCGCTGTCGTACACCTGCCGCAGCATCGCCACACTTCGCTCGGTGAGCTGGGGGACCACGGGGTACGCGTTGAGGTCGAAAGACGGGCCGGCGGCTGTCACCGTCACGGAGAAGCTGGATAGCGTCACGCCACCCCGTGCGTCATCCGCAGTCAGATCGACCACCGTCACCCCTTCCCCGATCCCTTGCAGCACGACCGTGTCCGCGCCGACCGCCTGCGCCGTCGCCACGCCCTGATCCTGCGCGATGGCGGTCAGGACAATCGGATCGCCGTCGGCATCGGTGATGCTCAGCGGCACCTGAATCGTCTCGCCTACCGCCAGCGCCTGCTCGGGCACCGGCTGGATCACAGGCGCGCTGTTCTGGCCCTCGACGATCACCAGGAACGTGACCGTGCTGACACCCCCGCGCCCGTCGCTGACATCCGCGATAATCGTCGCCGTCCCGGCTGCGTTCCCGGTGATCACGGCATCCATTTGCTCGGCCTGCGCGCTGGCGACCGACGGGTTGTCGGATGCCACGTCGAGCGTCAGCGAATCGCCGTCCGGATCGGTGGCGCCAATGGGAACGCGGAT
Organism: Thermoflexus sp.; assembly: GCA_020724465.1. Lineage (GTDB taxonomy): Bacteria > Chloroflexota > Anaerolineae > Aggregatilineales > Aggregatilineaceae > DYGX01. The sequence continues at coordinate 33,381 of DYGX01000018.1, read as the reverse complement.
CGACTCGCCAACCGAAAGACGCTGCTCGCCCGGCGGCTGGGCGGCCGGAGGCTGGTTGGCAGCAGCGACTGTGACAACAAAACTAGTCAGCACGGCGTCGTTGGTGCCGTCCGACACTGCCAGCGTGATCGACGCCTGCCCCGCGCCGTTAGCGACAATGCGCAGCGTGCCCGCTGCCGGAATTTCGACGCTCGCCACAGCCGGATTATCGGTCAGCGCTTCGGCAGTCAGAGGGTCGCCGTCGGGGTCGGTCGCCGCGTAAGGGATGTCGACGGTGTCGCCCACCGTCAGCGTCTGATCTCCGATCGGTGCAACCGATGGGGGTGCATTCGCCGCGCCCACGTTCACCAGGAAGGCGACGCTCACCGCCGGGTTGTGCCCGTCCTCAACGCTGAGCGTGACCGTCGCGGTTCCCGCTTGATGTGCGCTCAGCGCGATCGTCCCGGCGTTGGCGATTTGCGCGCTCACCACGCCGGGGTCGCTGGACTGCGCGACAGCCGTTAGCGTGTCCCCATCCGGGTCGCTGGCGCTGTAGGGCACGTTGAGCGTCGCGCCCACGGTCATGGACTGCGACCCGATCGGTTCGACCGACGGCGGACGGTTCTGCTGCTGAACGGCGACTTCGAACTGCACGCTGACCGGAGCCGTCCGGTTATCCTGAACGGTTAGCGTGATCGTGGCAACGCCGGGTTGCACGGCAACCAACCGGATCGTGCCGGGCGCGGGCACGCTGGCGCTGACAGCGCCGGGGTTATTCGACACCGCGCTGGCCGTTAGCGTGTCGCCGTCCGGATCGGACGCGTTATACGCCACGTCGCGCGTCTCGCCGGGAACCAGCACCTGCGGCCCCACCGGATCGACCACCGGCGGACGGTTCGCCGAACCGACAGTGACCAGGAAGACGGTGCTGATCACCCCACCCCGTCCGTCATTGGCCGTGACCGTCACGGATGCGTTACCTTCCGCGCGCCCCACGATGCGCACCGTGCTGGCGTTGGGCGCGGATGCGCTCACCACAGCATCGTTGCTGGACACCGCGCTCAACGTGATCGTATCGCCGTCCGGGTCCGACACCTGCACTGCGATGTCGACCGTCTGCCCAACCTCGATGGTCTGGTTGACGATCGGGCTGATCGCCGGGGCGCGGTTCTGTCCGGTGACGGTTACCGCAAAGGCCGCGCTCGACGCGCCGCCGCGGTTATCGTTCACGCTGACCGTCACCACCGCCGACCCCGCCGTCACACCGCGCACGCTGATCTCGGACGGGCTGATCACCTCGGCAACGGCCACCGCCGGGTTATTCGACGACGCGAACGTCAGCAGGGGGTCACCGTCCGGGTCGAACGCCGTGATCGGAATGCGCACCGTCTGGCCAGCCTCAATCTGCTGGCCCGGCACGGGGTTGATCAGCGGGATCTGGTTGGGACGCTGCGTCGGGGTCGCCGTCGGGACGGCAGTCGGCTGCGCGTTCGAGATGCGAATCGCGCCGACGACAAACGCGGTGTCGGTGCCGTCCGAAAGCCAGACATGCAACCGCAAACGGTACGTGCCATCGACGACACTGGTTGTGTTCCATGCTCCCAGAATGCCGTTCAGGACGGGCACCGCACGGGGCGCCGTGATCGGATACCACAGGTTGCCGGGGTTCGGCTCCGGCCCCCACTCCAGCGCGTACTGGAGAAAACGCGGGTGGCTGGCGCTGCCGGTTACCGTTACGTACCCGGCGATCTGGCTGCCGTCCACCGGATAGGTGATACGCACATCATAGGGCAGCGGCGTGGGCGGTGGAATGAAAGGCGTCCATGTGGGCAGCGGCGTATTGACTCGTGGCGCCAGCACGAAGGGCGTGGCCGTGGCGAAGGGCAACGGCGTCCATGTGGCGAACGCCGTCGGGCTGGCAAGCATTCCGACGGCGCTGTCGGTCGTCGTGGGCGAGATCGATGGAGCGAGCGTCGGCGTGGCGTCGGAGCGCTCGTTATCGCCACCCCCAATACTACAGGCAAGCGCCGCCAGAACCAGCATGGCGACGGCTAGCCCCAACCGGGTCAGTCTAGCGCGCGCGTAAATTCTCATTGGCTGCCTTCCACGTTGATCTGTCGCCACCGGTTACAGGCCCGATAATCGCATTCTGAGTGGCTATGCGCTCATTCTACAACCGTTCCCAACCGCGTACAACGCGGGCGGCTGACGGCGCTTCTACGCTCGCCCCACAGCATGCCACCGGCGCACAGCAGCCCGAAAAAAAACGAGCAGCCACGGCAGGCTGCTCGTCGGATTGTGTCATGCAAACTGAGGGATTAGCGGTTGTCGGTGAAGCCCATCAGAGCCGTCTGGATCTTCGGCTGGCGCGCTTTTTCCTCATCCTTGCCGAACTTGATCACTTCGCCGGTGTCGGTGATCGCTTCCACCGCCAGACCCAGGCTCTGCAGCTCCTTGACCAGCACGCGGAAGCTGGCCGGCACGCCCGGCTCCTCGATCGGCTCGCCCTTAACGATGGCCTCGTACGTCTTGACGCGCCCCTGGACATCGTCCGACTTGACGGTCAGCATTTCCTGCAGGGTGTGCGCGGCGCCGTACGCTTCAAGCGCCCAGACTTCCATCTCGCCGAAGCGCTGGCCGCCGAACTGCGCCTTACCGCCCAGCGGCTGCTGCGTCACCAGGCTGTACGGGCCGGTTGAGCGCGCATGGACCTTGTCTTCGACCAGGTGCGCCAGCTTGAGCATATGGATGATGCCCACCGTCACCGGCTGGTCGAAGCGCTCGCCGGTCTTGCCGTCGTAGACAATCTGCTTGCCAATCAGGGGCACGGTCACATTATGGCGCTGCGCCACACGCCGGGCCATCTCACGCAGTTCGGCTTCGCTCAACCCGTCGGGCACCTGTTCGCCGGTCGTCCGCTCGATCCACAGCACCAGGGTCGCGTAGCGCGCGTTGGCATCGCGCCGGGCGCGCTCGTCGAGCGAAACGCCATCGTGCGTGAAGAGCAGGATATCATCCGGATCGTATCCGTGCTCGCGCAGCCACTCGCGCAGCACCGCCCGGCGCGCATAGACATAGTCATACTCCAGGCGCTCCGAGTCGTATTCCGGATTCTGCCCAAGCCACTGCATGATGTACGACCGCCGGGCGTCGTCATCGTCCTCGAGGTATTCGGTGTCGTACTCGACTTCCTTGAGCCAGGCCCAGGCGCGTTCGGTCACATCTTCCCACGCGCAGTCGATCATCCAGGCGCGGCCCAGCTCGGCCTCGATTTCGTCTTCCTCGGCGCCGTCGAAAACGGGCGAGATGGCGCGGAAACCGAGCCGGTCGGCCGCCCAACCCAGATGAGTCTCAAGAACCTGGCCGATGTTCATGCGGCCGGGCACGCCCAGCGGGTTGAGGATGATCTCAATCGGGCGCCCGTCTTCGAGGAACGGCATATCCTCGATGGGCACGACCTTCGAAATGACGCCCTTGTTCCCATGGCGGCCGGCCATCTTGTCGCCTTGCGTCAGCTTGCGCTTTTGAGCCACGCTCACGCGCACCATCTGATCGACGCCCGCCGGCAGGTCGCGATGCTCCTCGCGGGTGAAGATCTTAACGTCGACGACTTTCCCCTTCTCGCCGTGCGGCAGGCGCAGCGAGGAGTCCTTCACTTCGCGCGCTTTTTCGCCAAAGATCGCGCGCAGCAACTTTTCCTCAGGGCTGAGTTCCTTTTCGCCCTTCGGCGTGATCTTGCCGACCAGGATGTCATTTGGCCCGACATCGGCGCCAATGCGGATGATGCCGCGCTCATCCAGGTCTTTCAGCGCTTCCTCGCCGACATTCGGGATGTCGTACGTGATCTCTTCAGGTCCGAGCTTGGTGTCGCGCGCCTCGATCTCGTGCTTCTCGATGTGGATCGAGGTGAATTTGTCCTCGCGCACCAGGCTCTCGCTGATGAGCAGCGCATCTTCGTAGTTACCACCTTCCCACGAGAGGAAAGCGCACAGCACGTCGTGGCCCAGCGCGAGCTGCCCGTAGTAGGTCGAGGAGCTATCGGCGATCACCTCGCCGCGCCGGACGAACTGCCCCTTCTGCACGACAGGCCGCTGGTCAATGCAGGTCGATTGATTCGAGCGATTGTACTTCCGCAAGTGGTAGGTGCGGACCCCGCCCTCGCCACGGATCACGATCCGATCGCCCGTGACCGAAATGACCTCGCCGTCCTCGGCCGCCAGCAGCACCTGGCCCGAATCCTTGGCGGCCTGGTGCTCGACCCCCGTGCTCACAATCGGAATATCCGGCTTGAGCAGCGGCACAGCCTGGCGTTGCATGTTGGAGCCCATCAGCGCGCGGTTGGCGTCGTCGTGCTCCAGGAACGGGATCAGCGCCGCCGAAATACCCACGATCTGGCGCGGTGCCACGTCCATAAAGTCGACGCGCAGCGTCGGCGCGACCAGGAAGCGCTGGTGATGCCGCGCCGAGACGCGGTCGGTCGCGAAATGGTGGAACTCGTCCAGCGGCGCGTTGGCCTGGGCGATGGTGTAGCGATCTTCCTCATCCGCCGACAGGTACTTCGTCTCGTCGCTGACAAACGGGACGATCGGCACACGTTCCACACCCGCCTTGCGCAGTTTCTTGAGCACTTCCTCGTCGATAACCGTCCCGGCTTCCACCACGACCTTATCCTTCGCGTCCACGATATCCTCGCGAACGATACGGTCGATCAAGCGGCTATCGTCAATCGTCATCTCGCGATAGACGGGCCGGTACGGTGTCTCGATAAACCCGTACTCGTTGACCCGGCCATAGCTCGCCAGGCGGCCAATCAGACCGATGTTCGGGCCTTCCGGCGTCTCGATCGGGCAGATGCGCCCGTAGTGACTGTGATGCACGTCGCGCACGTCAAACCCGGCGCGCTCACGGCGCAGACCGCCCGGCCCCAACGCCGAGAGCGTGCGCTTGTGCGTCAGCTCCGCCAGCGGGTTCGTCTGGTCCATGAACTGCGAGAGCTGGCTCGAGCCAAAGAACTCGCGCACCGCCGCCACCACCGGGCGGATATTGATCAGCGTCATGGGCGTCAGCGCGTCCGATTCGCGGATCGACATCCGCTCGCGGACCACCCGCTCCATACGGCGCAGACCGATGCGCAGCGAGTTCTGGATCAGCTCGCCCACGGTTTTCACCCGGCGGTTACCGAGGTGATCGATATCGTCCGGCTCTTCCAGCCCGTTGTTGATCAAGATCATGCGCTCGACCAGCTTCACCAGGTCGAACTTGGTGATCGTCCGGTGGCTGCGCGGCACGATGTCGTCGATGCGCAGCCGCTGGTTGAGCTTATAGCGTCCAACGCGCTCCAGATCGTAACGGCGCTGGTCGAAAAGCTGGCTTTCGAGATACTCACGCGCGTTGTCGAGCGTGGGCGGATCGCCGGGACGCATCCGCTTGTAGAACTCCAGCAGGGCCGCTTCGGCCACCGACTGGCCGTCGCGCAGGTCCCACTGCGGCTCCATGCGGATCGTGCCCTGGATAAACTGGTGATCGATGTCGTTGTCGACCTCTTTGTAGATCTCCAGCAGTTCCTCGTCCGTGCCTTCTTTGATCGGCGAGTACTCGTCGAAGCCATCGCTGACGGCAGCCAGCGCACGCAACAGGATTGTCACCGGGATGGTGCGCTTGCGGTTGAATTTGATCGCGAGGTAATCGGTCTTGCGCGTCTCGAATTCCATCCACGCGCCGCGGTCGGGGATCAGCTTCGCCGTCGCCAGACGGCGACCGGTCGTCCGATCCTCGTCAGCGTCAAAATAGACGCCGGGCGAACGGATGAGCTGGCTGACGACCACGCGCTCTGTGCCATTAATGATGAAGGTGCCTTTTTCCGTCATCATGGGGAAATCGCCCATGAAAATGTCGGAAATCACCACCTCGTCGCTCGCCGCCCGGTTGACCAGCGCCACCTTGACGTACAGCGGCCGGGCGAAGGTGATGTCGCGCTCCAGGCACTCTTCTTCGGGGTATTTCGGTTCGTCGAACCAGTAGGTCAGCCCGAACTCGGCCGCCTCGACGCTGCTGCCGGGGAAGTACAGCCTCAGGTTGCCGTTGAAGCTTTCGATGGGGCTGATCTCATCGAACAGCTCGTTCAAGCCCTCGTCGATGAAGCGCTGGAACGATTCGAGCTGGATATCGATGAGTGAGGGCAGTTCGAGCACATCGCGTGTGCGCGCGTAGTTCTTCTCATCTAGCCGCCGCTGCATTCACCACTCCTCAAAAGATACAACCGCCAACAGAGACTTCGGTGCAGACCAAAGGGGATAGCGGAGAATTCGAGTCTCCTCTAGAGTGCGAGACGGACTGCATGCATGGGGTTGAGTTGTTCGTCTAGACATACCGGTTTGGGGTCCAAGAAAGGTAAGTATAGCACGAAACGGCGGAATGTCAACGTTTTCGCGCCGCGATTTTTGGGGATGATGCGTTGCGCAGCCGAGCCAAACACCCCCTTGCGAGTCTGCCCCGCCGTGCTATAATCGCCCCGCCTGACTACCGAGGAGACAGATCAAACCAATGGAAGTTCAAGACGCCCTGCAGTTCATCCAGATTCTCACCTCAATCGCCCTGATCATCGTCATCATCTTGCAGGCGCAGGGCCAGGGGCTGGGCAGCCTTCTGGGTGGCGGCGACAGCATGGGCATCACCAAGACGCGCCGGGGCCTGCAGAAAACGCTTTTCCAGATTACTGTTGGGCTGGCAGTCGCCTTTCTGGGAAACGCGATCCTGCAACTCCTGATCCAGTAACGCTTGCCAGGGCCGAGAACTGTCGCCCGGCCTGTTCCGGTGCGCGAGTAAGAGCATAGCCGATGACAGGGGGTGTTGTGCGCACGCGCAGAACACCTCGTTCTGTTCCTGAGGAGAGAGTACGATGCGCACGCGGCTCCGTCCGGCGCCGAAACACCTGCCGATCGCCATCGGCCTGCTAACCACCGCCGTTATCTGGGCAATCTTTGCAGCCAGTCGTCCGATCGCCCTGGCCCAATCGGACGGCACCTCGACCCCGCCCCCCACATCCGATAGCACCCCGGTTCCGCCGCAGCCTGGTATGCCGCCCGCCGAAGAAACCGCGACCCCGCCCCAGGTGCTGGTCGAGGCGCTGGTGGGCGAAATTCGCAAGCTCAACCCGCTGCTCGCCAGCTACAACCCGGTCGACCGCGATATTACCGCGCTGATTTTCGAAGGTCTGACCACTACCAACGCCTACGGGGAGATCATTCCTCTGCTGGCGGAAAGCTGGCGCGTCTCGGATGATGGGCTGCAATACCTGGTGCGGGTGCGCGACGACGTGCTGTGGCACGACGGCGTGCCGTTCAGTGCGGTGGATGTGGTGTTCACCACGCAATTACTCAGCGCGCCAGATTTCCCCGGCCCGGCCGAGCTGCATGAGTTCTGGCGCACGGTTGAAGTTGATGTGCTGGACGAACGGACTGTGCGCTTCCGGCTGACCCAGCCGCTCGCCTCGTTCCCCGATCAGCTTCGCATCGGGATCGTGCCGGAGCATGTGCTGCGCGGCGTCTCCGGCGAAACGCTGGCCCAGCATCCATTCAACCTCGACCCGATTGGGACCGGGCCGTATCAGTTCGAGGCGCTGACCGCCTCGACCGGCAACCTGGACGGCGTGCAGCTTCGGCTGGCGCCGGTCTACCGGCAGCGCCCGGACGGCGCCGAAGGCTTCGCTCTGGAGCGCATTGTCTTCCGGACGTATCCCAGCGCCGAGGCCGCGCTCGAAGCGTTCGCCGCCAACGAGGTCAACAGCATCGGGCATATCCCGCCGGCCCTGCTCCTCGATGCGCAGCGGGTCTCCAACCTCAGCCTGTACGCCGCGGTTGCGCCGCAGGTGGGCGTGCTGATCTACAACTGGGACCGCGACAGCGTGAGTTATGTGCGCAATCCGCGTGTGCGGCTGGCGCTCGCCCACGCCGTGGATCGGGCGGCGCTGGTCGCCAGGCACCTGACCGGAGCGGCGATTGTGGCCGACAGCCCGCTGTTGCCCAACTCGTGGGCTTACGATCCCGCGCCATGGCCGGCATACGATCTGGCGCGCGCGCAGCAGCTTATGGAAACTGCCGGCGCGGTGTTCGAGGCGCCTGCCGAAGCCGAACCGGAAGCAGACACGGAAGCCACCGATGAACCCATGCCCGACGGCGAAACCTCGCCAGCCGAAGACACGGCCCCCGGCGACGGAGAAGCTGAGGGTGAGGGCGAAGCGCCAGAATCCACGCCAACGCCCACCGAGACCCCGCCTGCCCCGCCGGAACGCGCCATGACGATCCTGGTGCCGGATGATGCGGCGCTTGAGGCGCTCGCCGGGGATCTGGCCGCCGCGTGGGAACAGCTCGGTTTCAGCGCGGGCGTGGACCCGGTTTCGCCGGACGAGATGAAAGCGCGCCTGGAGCGGGGCGACTTCGATATGGCACTGGTGGAGCTGAGCTTCGAGCCATACGCCGACCCCGATCCGTATGTCTTCTGGCACCAGGGCCAGAGCGAGGACGGCCAGAACTACGGCGCGATGGACGACCGCCGCATCAGCGAGGCGCTGGAAAACGCGCGCCGCGAGCCACACGGCGTGAATCGCGCCTACTACTACAGCCGCTTTCAAGAGCTGTTCGCCCAGCGGGTGCCTGCGCTGGTGCTGTACTACCCGCTCTACATCTACGGCGCAGATTCCCATCTGGACGGCGTGGAACTAGGCTTCCTGAGCGCGCCCAGCGACCGCTTCCGGACAATCCGGGCGTGGCGCTTTGTCGAGTGAGTGTCGGGATGCATCAGGCGGAAAAAGACCCCGAACTCGCCCTTGACGATCGATGATTCTGCGCTAGAATGAAAACCACAGCGCCGAAGTGGCGGAATTGGCAGACGCGCTACGTTCAGGGCGTAGTTCCCATTAGGGAGTGTGGGTTCGACTCCCACCTTCGGCATCAGGAAACCCAGGTCGCACGGCCTGGGTTTTTTTGATTGCCCGCAACATCTGCTTGTGGTACGTTTGAGACACTCGCGGCGCACGCGCACGCCAGGCAGCCGTAGATGACGCAGCCATGATGGATCACGATCTCGACCCCGACGACCGCGCGGAAGCCGAGGCTCCCACCCCGCCTCGTCGGCCCCGCCAGCAGCTTTCGAGCATGCAGATCGTCTTTGCGGCGATTCTGTCGATCGGCTTGTTGCTGGTCATCAATCTCAGCGGGCGAATCGCGCGCGGCCAGCAGATGGACGCCGAGCGCGCGCGCCTGCAAGCCACGATCGACGTGCTCGAGACGCAGCAGCTCGCGCTGCGCAAAGAGCGCGACTACGCCGAGTCGGACGCCAAGGTCGAGCAGTGGGCGCACAGCGAAGGCAAGATGGTGCGTGAGGGGGAAGTCCTCGTCATCCCGATTCCGGGCCGCGAACCGGAGATCACGCCGACGCCGACACCGCCCGTCTCCCTCGCCCGCAGCGGCTCGTCCGAATCCCAGCAGCCGCCGTGGCGCCTGTGGTGGCAGCTCTTCTTCGAAGGCGATCCCCCCTTCTAAGCGCCTTGTGAGGTGACGCATGCCCGTTTTGAACACCTTCTCGATAGTTGCCTGCGATCCTGACGAACCGGCCTGGGGCGTCGCGGTCGCCAGCAAGTTCCTGGCTGCTGGCGCGCTCGTTCCCTGGGCACGGGCCGGGGCAGGCGCGATTGCGACGCAGGCATTGGCACGCGTGAGTTTTGGTCCGGACGGGCTGAACCTGCTGGCGCAGGGAACCAGCGCGCAGGAAGTGCTCGACCGCCTGCTCGAACACGACGAAGGCCGCGATCACCGGCAGGTCGGCTGTGTGGACGCGCACGGCGGCTCGGCTGCTTATACCGGCCCGGCGTGTCTGGCATGGGCCGGACACCGCACCGGCCCCGGCTACGCCTGCCAGGGGAACATTCTGACCGGGCCAGAGACGCTAGACGCCATGGCCGCCGCTTTCGAACAGACGCAGGGTGACCTCGCAGCGCGTTTGCTGGCGGCCCTGCGCGCCGGCGATCAGGCCGGTGGCGACCGGCGCGGCAAGCAGTCGGCGGCGCTGCTGGTCGTCAAACCAGGCGGCGGGTACGGGGGCGACACCGATCGGTACATCGATCTGCGCGTCGACGACGATCCCGACCCGGTCACACGCCTGGCCGGCCTGCTGGACCTGCACCGCCTCTATTTCGGACACACACCGGAAGCCGAACATATCCCGATTGACGCGCCGCTGGCCCGCGAGTTACAGGCAATGCTGGTACAGCACGGCTACTATACCGGGCCGATCACCGGCCAGTGGGACGCAGCGAGCATCGAAGCCTTTGCCGCGTTCGTCGGCACGGAGAACCTCGAAGAACGTTGGACGCCGGCAGCACCCCACCGGCTCGATCCGGTTGTGCTGCGCTTCATCCGCGAGCGCTTCTGAATGTCTGCCCCGGCTAATCCGCAGCCGCCAGCAATCCTGATCGGAGCGCCGCCCTGGTCGGCTGAAGCTGCGCGCCTGCTCCGCGATGCCGGACTGTCCCTGCAGCATGTACACAAGCGCGGCGAGTATTTGGACCGCCTGGTGGCCGCGCATCCCGCGCTGGTACTGGTGGACGGCAGCGTGAGCGATTGGGAGTGGTGGGTCACGACGCCGAAGGTCCGCCAGGAGACGCGCCGCATCCCGCTGGTAGTCGTAGGCCCCGATCCGGATCAGGCTGCAGCGGCGCTGCGCGCCGGAGCCGATGCGTTTTTATCCGCTCAGGAGCTTGCAGCACGCCTGCCCGGCGCGATCCGCGCAATGGCCCGGCTTCCCGATCCGGCCCGGCAGGCGCGGCTGCTGGACCAGTGCGGCGAGCCGATGCCGCCGCCTGGGCTTGAGGGCATCGCGCGCTTTAACGCCGGCGAGTACTACGCGCAGCACGACCTGTTCGAGGCACTGTGGATCGCCGAGCCCGGCCCGGTGCGCGATCTGTACCGCGCCATTTTGCAGGTCGGCGTGGCGTACCATCACATCACCCGCGGCAACCCGCGCGGCGCGCTGAAAATGCTGCGCCGCAGTGCGCAATGGTTCGCGTCTCTGCCGGATACCTGTCGCGGCGTGGACGTGCGGCAGCTTCGCGCCGATGCAGCCGCCGTCGAAGCCGCGCTGCAGGCCATGCTCGACGCCGGGCGCTCGGACTTCGACGCCACGCTGCTGGCCCCTATCCGCTTCGCAGACGAGCGTAGCTGACCGCTCGCCTACGCCCGGCTGCCGTCCGGACACCGGCTCGGTGCCGGAACGCCCGATTGACACAAATGTGACTATAATGTGAATGCACACCAGTACCCAGTCATCGAGGCAGCCATGCAGCGTGCATCCCGCAAGGCCCACCGTCCTATTCCCCAGCGCCCACCCGCCCGCCGGCAGCCCGCGCAGATGCGGGCACGCGCGCGCGTCCAGAAGTGGCAACCGGTCGTCGCCCGGCAGGACGCGCCCGCTGCACACCCGGCGCGGCGCGCGCCCGCGCGCTCCAGGCCAGCGCTGCGCGCAAGGGGCGTGCTGGCTCTCGCGCTGGTCGGCACGCTGGCGCTAACAACCGTCTGCCTGATGGCCCTGGTCGTGGCCGGAGCGGTGATGTACGGCGGCGGGAAGATCCTGCCCGGCGTGCAGATGGCTGGTGTCGACCTGGGCGGCATGACCGAGTCGGAAGCGACGCAGGCGCTCGCCGCCGCGTGGGCCGGCAGCGGCGTGCTGCTGCGTGATGGCGAGCGGGTGTGGTCCGCCGATCCCGCCGCGCTTGGGATCACCCTCGATCCCGGCGCGTCAGCGGCAGCCGCCCGGTCCTGGGGCCGGTCGGTGGGCGGGCCTTCGGCAGCATTCCGGGCGGTGCTCGGCGAAGTGGCACTTGCGCCGGTGCTGCGTGTTGACTGGACGCGCCTCGGTGACTACCTGCGAGAAGCCAAGAGCAGCATCGACGTCCCGGCGAAGAACGCCGGAGTGCGCCTGGTCAATGGCCGCGCCGAACCGACGCCCGCCGAGCCGGGGCGCGCGCTCGACATCCCCGCCACGCTCGCCCGCCTGCAGCGCGATCCGGGCGCGGAGCTGGCTGATGGTGCCCTCGAGCTGGTAATGGTCCAGACCGCCCCGGCAATCACGGATGCCTCGGCGCTGGTGGCACAGGCTCAGGCCCTTCTGGCGTCGCCCTTCACCCTGCGCGCCTACGATCCGATTCGCGACGAATGGGCCACCTGGACCGCGCCGCCCGAAGTCTGGGCGAACTGGATCACCGCCGCCAGCGATCCGGACAGTCCCACCGGGCTGGCCCTGGCGCTCGAGGGCGAGGGGCCGGCTGCCTTCATCGAAGCGCAGGCACGTTTTGGCGACGAGCGCTACATCAAGCCTGATGAAGCCCTCGCCGCGATGCAGGCTGCCATCCGGTCCAACCGCACCGACGCCGCGATCCGGGTCTGGCACAATCCGACGACCTATACGGTAAGCGCGGGTCAGACGCTGGCGCAAATCGGCGAAGAAGTGGGCATTCCCTATCCCTATATCCAGGCGGCCAACCCCGGCATCAACGCCGATGCGCTCAGCGCCGGGCAGACGCTGACCCTGCCCTCGCGCGACGTGCTGGTGCCGCTCGAACCGGTGCCGCACAAGCGCATCATCATCAGCCGCAGCCAGCAGCGGATGTGGGCGTATGAAAACGGCCAGGTGGTGTTCGACTGGCCTGTCTCGACCGGCATCTCCAGCAGCCCCACAGCGCCGGGGGTGTTCCAGGTCCAGTCGCACGAGATCAACGCCTATGCCGAGCAATGGAACCTCTACATGCCCCATTTCGTCGGCTTTTACCACCCAGGTCCCAATGTCGAGGTCATGAACGGATTTCACGGGTTCCCCACCTCGGCCAGCGGCGGGTACCTGCTGTGGACTAACAACCTGGGCCGCCCGGCGACCTATGGCTGTATCCTGCTCAGCCTGGAAAACGCCGCAACGCTCTATGACTGGGCGGAAGAAGGAGTGGTCGTCGAGGTGCGCCGTTAGACGCGCATCCCGCATCGAATGGCGGGGTCAGTATTCGGGAGCGTGGAGAACATCCGCCTCGGCCAGCGGCCAGTAACGCAGGCGAGCGACGCCCTGGATGGCGCTCGCCTTAACCGGACCGAACGAGTGGCTGTCCAGGCTGTGCATGCGGTTATCGCCCAGCACAAAGTACTCGTCCTTGTCGAGATACCACGAGCCTTCGCACGAGCGGTAGGTGCAGAACTCGGCGACGTAAGGTTCGTTCAGCGCCTCGCCGTTGATGTAGACCCGGCCGTTTCGGATTTCGACATGCTCGCCCGGCAGGCCAATCACACGCTTGATCAGCAGTTCGTCGGAATTCGTCGGTGAATTCAACACTACCACATCGCCCCGCGCCGGCCCGCCCAGCACCATCGTGATGCGATCCACGATCACGCGCTGGCTGGTGTGGAAATTCGGCTCCATGCTCGCGCCGTCCACCATATAGCGCGGCAAAAACACATCCATCCCCACACGCATGAACACGATGATCAGGGCAAGCTGGAACAGCTCCTTCAGCCATGCCCGCCACCGATTACGACGCGGCTCGCCAAACGACTCCTCGGCAGAAAAGCCGCGGTCCAGGTCCGGATATCCCTCGTCCATCAACGTTGCACTGCGCTCCGATGTCCTGCGTATCTACCGAGACTATACGCGATTATTGTAGCGCGGGGCTGCACGCGCGCGCAGATTTTACACAACTTTTACGCTCTTCCGCACGCCGCGCTGTGTGCCGTGTGGGAGCGATAGACGGACCGGGGTATACTGGCGTACCGGCCCTGACAGATCGCCTGCAAGAAGGAACGCGTGCTGCATATCACGCCCTGGCTTTCGCATTCTGCCCGTCGCGGTCGGGTCGCTCCCCGCGCCGCTCTGTTTGGGGTAGTGCTCCTCACCCTGGCCGCGGTGCTCCGGCTGCGCGGGTACGATTTCGCCCTGCCCTATCTCGATCATCCCGATGAACCGAACTTCGCGCTGACCGCGCTGTGGTGGCGGGGCGAGCTGCGGGTCTTCCAGAACGCGGGCTACCCGCCCCTCTACATTTGGCTTGAAATAGCCGTCCAGACCCTGATGGACGCCCTCGGCAACCCGGCCATTCCCGATTACGTCCGCGTGCTGCGCCTGCTGTCGGTTGCAGCCAGTCTCGCCACGACCGCCATCATCGCCCGGACCGCCTGGCGTGTGGGCGGCTGGATGGCGGCCTTCCTCGCCGGAGCGGTGTGGGCCGCCGCCCCCGAAATCGTCGAGGGCAGCCTCTACGCCACGCCCGATCCCTTCGTCTATCTGCTGGTCAGCGCCAGCACGCTGCTGGCCGTCGAAGCCATCGCGCAGCCTGGCCGCTCGCTCTGGGCGTTGTGGAGCGTAATGGTCGCCCTGGCAGCCACGCTCGTCAAGTATCCGGCTGTCCCGGCCATCGTCCCCGGCGGGATCGCGGCGCTGGTCGTGCTGGGCCGGGACCGGCGGCTTGGCTGGTGTCTCTTGCTGCTCCAGGTTGCCTGCGTCGCCGTCGTGGGGGCGTGGCTGGTGAGCGTCTACGGCATCGTCAACTACAACGAAGGCGCTACTTTCCAGTCGCAGGGGTTGGAGCGCGTCACGTCGCCCGATCTCGCGCGCCAGAACCTGGCGCTGGTCTTCTATCCGCTGGCGCGCGCCACCTGGGCCTTCGCGGGCTGGGGAATTGCGGTCGCCGGAACAATCCTGGCGCTGGCGATTCGGCGCCGGACGCCCGATCGCGCGCCGCATCCGGCCACCCTGTCCGCGCTGTGGGCGGTGACGGTCCTCATCCCCTGGATCGCCGCATCCTTCCGCGCCGGGAATATCCAGGCCATACGCGACATCCTGCCCGGCACGACCGCCGCCGTTGTGTTGTGGTCGGCGAGTCTGGCGTTCATCGGGCGCGCTGCGGCGGCGCTGCTGCGCCGGATCGGGCTGCCCCGGCGCGCCGCACGCTTCGTCGCCACCGGCGCGCTGATCGTCGTGTTCCTCATCGTCTATCTGATCCCGCAGCTTGTCATCGCGTGGCAGGAGTCAACCCTGCGCACCTACGCGGACACCCGCGCCGACCTCGCCGCCTGGGCCGAGACCGCGCTCGATCCCGGCACCATGGTTGTAACGGATGAGAATCACAAGACGTTCAACCGCTATTGGGGCGGCTATCTTGGCACGAAATGGTTTGATAGCTGGGTGACGGACGACGTGACCGAACACACGCCGGGCGAGTGGCGGCGGCGCGGCATGTCGTACCTGGTCATGCCCTACGCCCAGGCCATCGACCTGCAGCGAACCGACGTGGGGCGCGCCTATCTTGCACATCTGTTTCCGCTGCGCATCGTGGCGCCGCAGAAGCAGCAGCGCGGCCCGGCTGTCATCGTCTTTCGCCTCTGGGGACCAGATCATCAGGCCAACGCCGAGTTTGGCAGCCAGATTCGGCTGGTGGGATGGGATCAGCAACCGGCGGCGCCACAGCCGGGCGACACGCTCTCGCTGCGCTTCTACTGGCAGCCGGTCGCACCGCCGCGCGACAATTATTCGGTCTTCCTGCACCTGACGCCGTTGACGGATCCCGCCCATGTGCTCGCCCAGGCAGATTTCACGCCGGTCAGCGAGGCGCGGCTGCCGCTGACCTGGCGCTATCCGAACGAAACGCTGGTCGGTCAAACACAGCGTCTGACCATCCCCGCCGGTCTGCCGCCGGGAAGTTACGTCGCCCGCCTGGGGCTGTACAATTACGTCACCGGTGAGCGTCTGCGGGTAGACGCCGGCGGCAGCAGCCCGGATCATATCATCCTCTTTACCCTTGACCTGCGCGATGGCTGACCTGTAGGTTGGAGTGTTTTCAGGTACAATCAATCCGGCAGGGCGGGCTTTCTCGCGCCGTGCCGACGAAATTTCGCCTTAGAGTTACACGCAGAAGCATGCGGGAGAGCGTCCATGCACATCCTGGTCACGGGCGGCGCAGGGTATGTCGGGTCGGCCACAACCGCCTATTTCCTTGCCGCCGGGCACCGCGTCACCGTCTACGACAGCCTGATCAAAGGGCACCGCGCCGCAGTTCCACCGGAAGCCGCTTTCGTCCAAGGCGATCTGGCAGACCGGGGCGCGCTGGAAGTCCTGTTTCAGACTCACCACTTCGACGCCGTCGCTCACTTTGCCGCCTTCATTGAGGCGGGCGAGTCCATGCAGCAGCCGGGGAAGTACTTCCGCAACAATGTCGCCTGTACAAACAACCTGCTGGAGATCATGACCCGCTACGGCGTCAAGAAACTGATCTTCTCGTCGACCGCGGGCGTGTACGCCAGCAAAGACGAGCCGCTGTGCGAAGATGATCCGCTTGGCCCCGCCAATGTCTATGGGGAGACCAAGCTGATGATCGAAACCATGCTCCAGTGGTACAACCGCGTGACGGGTCTCCAGTACGCCGCGCTGCGCTATTTCAACGCGTGCGGCGCCATGCTCGCCCCAGACGGCACGCCCATCCGCGGCGAAGCGCATGATCCGGAGACCCACCTGATCCCGCTGACGCTGCAAGTTCCGCTCGGTCAGCGCGAGGCGGTAACCATCTACGGGACGGACTACAACACGCCGGACGGCACCTGCATCCGCGACTATGTGCACGTCGAAGACCTGGCGTCTGCCCATGTGCTGGCCCTGGAAGCCCTCGCCAATGGCCGCGACCGTATGGTGTACAACCTGGGCAATGGGCGCGGCTACAGCGTGCGCGAGGTCATCGACGTGGCGCGCGAAGTAACGGGCGTTGATTTCCCGGCGGTCGAAGCGGAGAGGCGACCCGGCGACGCCGACCGACTGGTCGCGTCGTCCGAGCGCATCAGTCGCGAATTGGGCTGGGAGCCGCGCTATCCCGACCTGCAGCAGATCATCCGCTCGGCGTGGGCCTGGCATACCGCCTACCCGCACGGCTATGAACGCGACGAATCAGTACGCTGAGAGGCTCGAAGACGGGCCGCTCCACATCGCCCTGAACGGCTGGTTCTGGGATCAGCCGCACACGGGCAGCGGCCAGTATCTACGCCATCTGCTCGACGCCCTGCATCGCCTCGCGCCGGAACACCGTCTGACGCTAGTCATCCCGTCCCACATGCGCGTCCTCGACGCGCTGCCTGCCCTGGTGGACGTGCTGCCGGTCCAGGGGCGCTTCGGCGGACACCTCGGCAAGGTGTTGTTCGAGCAGCAGGCGTTCCCGAACGCGCTGAAACGGCTGCGGCCCGATCTGGCGCACGTCCCGTACTGGGCACCCCCGCTGCGCAGCCTGGTGCCGGTCGTCTGTACCGTGCTGGACGTGATCCCGCTGGTGCTGCCAGAATACCGCGCCGGTCTGCTCAGCCGCCTGTATACCAGCCTGGTCGCGGCGGCGACCAAAGGCGTCGTGGAGATCGTGACCATCTCCCAGGCGAGCAAGAACGACATCGTGATGCGCGTTGGCGTCCCGGCTGAGCGCGTCTCGGTCACCTACCTGGCCGCCGACCGCGCGTTTCACCCGGAAGGCTCGCGCGCCGAGCACGACGCGGTCCGCGCCCGCTACGGGCTGGATGACGTCGATGACTTCGTGCTGTATCTCGGCTCGTTTAACGCGCACAAGAACCTGCGCCTGCTGCTGGCCGCCTATACCTACGTGGTCCAGGGCGCCGGGCCGGACGTGCCGCTCGTTTTGGCCGGGCACACACCGGCGCGATGGGGTACACGCCAGTGTCCCAACCTGCCGCGCTACATCGTGGAGTTGGGCCTGGAGCGTCACGTGCGCTGGATCGGGCCGGTCGACGAAGCGGACAAACCCGCGCTGTATCGCTTGGCGAGCGTCTTCGCCTTCCCCAGCCGCTACGAAGGTTTTGGCCTGGGGCCGCTCGAAGCCATGGCGAGCGGGACACCGGTGGTCGCCTGCAATACGTCCTCGATCCCGGAAGTCACCGGCGACGCAGCTTACCTGGTGGACGTGACGGAGTCGAAGGCCATGGCGGGCGCGATCCTGGCGCTGCTGTTGGAGCCGGAGCATGCCCGCCAGATCGCCAACCGAGGGCTGGCGCGCTCGCGCGAATTCTCCTGGCGCAAGACCGCCGAAGGCACCCTGGCCGCCTACCGGCGCGCCCTGGCCCGGACACGCGGCTGAGCAACCGCCCAACCCCCTCGCGCATCCAACTTGCAGCGCGTCACCGGCCGACCGGCTTGTTTTTCTCATCCGGCTCTTATAAATTCTTTAGTAATCTGTAATCTTTGCTGGCGATCATGATACAAGACAGGATGCTAAGTCTAAGTGGATTGGATGCAGAATGAAACGAAATACACTGCTTGGCGCAGCGGGTCTTGCGGCCTTGATCGCGCTCGGCGTGCTGGTCGTGTCGGGGGTGGACGTGCTGGCGCAGGGTGACAACGCGACGCCTGCCCCCGGCGACAACCCCGGCACGACCTTCACCTGGGAAGGCACGGTTCGAGCGCCCAGTTTTCCGCCCCGTGCGGAATGGATTAACGCCTCAGCTCCGATCAGCATGGCCGATCTGCGCGGCAAGATCGTCATGCTCGATTTCTGGACCTATGGTTGTATCAACTGTATTCACATTATTCCCGATCTCAAGCGCCTGGAAGCGGAATACCCTGAGGAACTGGTTGTCATCGGCGTTCACTCGGCCAAGTTCGACAGCGAGGGCGAAACGGACAACATCCGGCGCATCGTCCAGCGTTACGAGGTGGAGCATCCTATCATCAACGACCATGACTTCACCGTGTGGAACGCCTACGGCGTGCGGGCCTGGCCGACGGTCGTTGTGATCGACCCGTTCGGCAAAGTGGTCGGCCAGCTTTCGGGCGAGCCGCTCTACGACCGCATCGCGCCGGTGATCGAGACGATGGCGCGTGAATACCGCGCGGCTGGCGTGATCAATCCCGCTCCGCTGCCTCAATGGGCGCCGGAACTGGCGAATCTGGCGGTTGGGCCGCTGCGCTTTCCTGGCAAAGTGCTGGCGGACGCGCCGGGCAACCGCCTGTTTATCAGCGACAGCAACCACAATCGCCTCATCGTCACCGATCTGGAGACGTTCGAGGTGCTGGACGTGATCGGCAGCGGCGAGGCCGGGTTGCAGGATGGCAGCTTCGAGCAGGCGCAGTTCTACCGGCCCCAGGGGTTGGCGCTGGTGGATGATGTGTTGTTTGTGGCCGACACCGAGAACCACGCCATCCGCGCCGTGAATCTGACCACCCGCAGCGTCTCGACCGTGGCGGGGAACGGCCAGCAGGTCTTCAACTTCGATCAGAGCGGCCCGGGGCCGGAGATGTCGCTCAATTCGCCGTGGGATCTGGTCGCCTATGACGGTGTGCTGTATATCGCCATGGCCGGCCAGCATCAGTTGTGGACCTATGATCTCGCAACCGGCATCACCGGGCCGTTCGCCGGAAGCGGACGCGAAGCCCTGCTCGACGGCGCGCTGCGCCGGGCAGGGCTAAACCAGCCAAGCGGGATCGACACGGACGGCGCGCTGCTGTACATCGCCGATTCAGAGGCCAGCGCCGTCCGCACCGCCAGCCTTGATCCGGATGGCGAACTCAGCACCATCGTGGGCACCGGCCTGTTCGATTTTGGTGATGTCGATGGCGTGGGCGATGAGGTTCGCCTGCAGCACCCGCTCGGCGTCACCGTCGCCGATGACGGCTATCTCTACGTGGCCGACACGTACAACAACAAGATCAAGCGCATTGATCCGGCCACCGGCGAGAGCGTGACGTTTGCAGGCACGGGCGAGCCTGGCGCGGCAGACGGGGAAAACGCTCAGTTCTATGAGCCAGGCGGCATTGATTACGCGAACGGGAAGCTCTATGTGGCGGACACGAACAACCACGCCATCCGCGTGATCGATCTCGCCAGCCGCACCGTCAGCACTGTCGTCTTTCCAAACGTGACGCGGCTGGTGGCCGACGAGGCGCTGAGCGCCCTGCCCGGTGCAGAGCAGGGCGCGCCGCCCATTTCCGCGCCTGAAGGCGGGCTACCGCTCGTCTTTGGCAGCCCGGACGTTGACGACAATGTGACGCTGCCCGCTCAAACGGTCGGCGCGGGGCAGGGAACCATCCGCGTTAACATCACCATGCCGGAAGGCTACAAGTTCAACTATCTGGCGCCATTCACGGCCACATGGCGCGAGAACGCGCTGGTGAGCATCGCGCCAGACTGGCAGGAGTATCGCGCCGTCGAGCCGGTCATGCCGCTGGAGATCCCCGCCGAGTTTAGCGCCGGGCAGACCGAACTTGAAGGCGACTTTGCGATTTACTGGTGCGAGGCGGTCAACGAAACACTGTGCTTCGTCAAGCGAGCACACCTGATCGTCCCGCTGACGATCGACCCTGCCAGCACGAACAGCGTGGTTGAGATGGTCTATGGATTGGTGCCACCAGTGATCAACGACAGCTTCCAATAGACCGCCGGCGCGCCGCGCCTGCCACTCCACACGACTCACGGGAGCGCTCGCAACGAGGCTCCCGTGGGTTGTTATTCGCGCCGCAGCCGTTCGCTAGCGCGGCGTCTGTGTTGGAAGCGGCTCGGCGATCACCACCAGCCGCCCGAGATAGGTCGCCGCCTCGGTGTCCCAGTCCGTGCAGGTGATCAGCGTCAGGCGTGGCCGGCCATCCTGGCGGACGTAATAAACGTCCTCAGGCGCTGCTTCCTCAATCGAAACCACGCGGAAATAGGCCTGCCGGCTGCCGTCGCGCAGCAGCACAAGATCGCCGGGTTTCGCCTCGAAGAGGTGCTTAAACGGCCCCGGCGCGCCCGTTGCGGTTTCTACGTGCCCCGCCAGGACGATATTCCCGCCCGGATCATCGAGCCAGCTCGTGCCGGCCAGGTGCCCGACCGAATCGCCCAGATGCCGCGTCTCCCAGGTGCCCTTCGAGCGATCCGCCGGGATGATGGGCGCGCTCATCGACGCGCCGGGGAACACGATCAGGCGCGGGGGGATGCTGTGATCAACGGTCGGGGTGGGCAGCACGTCGCGAAACGTCAGCCCGTTCGAACCGGCTGCCGGGTTATCACCGGCAGGCGAGATAAACACGCCCGACAGGCGCCAGACCGCCAGGGCCAGTACGAGAACTTCGACTCCTAGCATGAGCGCCGTGCGGCGCGAGGGCCAGCGCCGGCGTTGATACGGCAGATCCATCCGGTCAGCTCCCAGAAAGCTTGGCAGCGATTATAGCATGGCGTCGCCGCGTGCGAGATTGGCCGCTGCACCCGGCGCCTTCAACCCGACTTCTGGCGCTCCGCGATGGCGCTCAGCTTTTCGTAGAGCGGCTGAAGCTGCCGGTACATCCGCCGGTAAACCTGCTCATAGAGCTCGTTGTAGATCGCGTGCGTGGCCGGATCCGGCTCAAACATGCGGCCAATGCGCGTCATCTCGCGCGTGGCTGTGGCGAAGTCGCTGTGCAGCCCCAGCCCCACCGCCGCGTCGATCGCCGCGCCCAGGCCGGATGTCTCGTACGTGTGCGGGCGCGCCGTCGGCAGGCCGAAGACATCTGCCGTCACCTGGAGCGCCGCGTCGCTCTGCGACCCGCCCCCCGAGACGCGCAGCTCAGTGACGGGTACTCTGCTGCGCCGCTCGGAGCGGCTCTTGCCGTCGCGCAGGGCGTAGGCCAGCCCTTCCAGAATCGCTCGATACAGGTGCGCGCGGGTGTGGACATCTGTGAACCCGATGATGGCGCCTTTGGCTTCTGGGCCGGGCATCCGCACGCCCGGTGACCAGTACGGCTGCAGCACGAGACCCATCGAGCCAGGGGGCGCCTGCTCCACAAGCTCGTCGAACAGGGCTTCCGGCTCAACATCAAGCTCCTCGGCCAGCAGAATCTCGCGCAGGCCAAACTCGTTTTTGAACCAGCTCACCATCCAAAAACCGCGGTAGATCTGGATTTCGAGGCTGTAGGCGCCGGGCACTGCCGCCGGATAAGGGGGGATCAGCGGGATGACTTCGATATAGCGGCGATGGATGGTGTTGATCGTCGCCGTCGTGCCATAGCTGAGACAACCGATGTGTGGCTCCAGACAGCCGGAGCCGAGCACCTCGCAGGCCTTGTCCGCCGCGGCGGCGATCAGCGGTAGTCCGGCGGGGATGCCTGTCGCCTCGCTGGCCGCCGGCGTAATCTCGCCGAGCACGCCGGTGGGCGGGACGAGTTCGGGAAGCTGTTCAAGGCGGACCGGCAGCGCCTGCCATTTCCAGTCCCGCGCCAGTGCCCAGCGCTGCCGCTTATAGTCGAACGGGATGTATCCCACCTGGCAGCCGACCGAATCGACATAGCGGCCCGTCAGGCGATACGTCAGATAGCCGGAAAGCAGCAGATACTTGGCAGTGCGCTCCCAGATTTCGGGCTGGTGCGCGTAGATCCAGTTCGCCTCAGCCTCGGCCTGGACATAGGCGACCGTCCTGGACATCCCGACCAGCCGGAACGCCAGCCCCCACAGCCCGCCGACCGGCTTGACCCCCTCGGTGCGGCGCTGGTCGAGCCAGACCATTGCCGGTCGCAGGGGGCGGCCCTGATCGTCGAGGTTCACCACCGTCCCGCGCTGCGTCGTGATCGTCACCCCTTTGACAGCCGCCTTGGGGATGTCGGTCTGCTGCCAGAGCTGCTGACACGCCCGGCAGAGCGATTCCCAGAAGTATTCCGGCTCTTGCTCTGCCCACCCCGGCTGCCGGGAAAAATAAGCTTCGATCGGCACGCGCGATTTGGCGAGGATGTTCCCCTGCGGATCGATCAACAGCGCACGCACGCTCTGGGTACCGTTATCTATGGCAAGCACCACGTCTTGCACGTTTGGGGTCACTGTCTGCCCTTCCAGTGGCGATCAACCGGAGTCACACCCGCTCCGAAAACCATAAACCCCCGCGCCGGCAAAGGTTGCGCGGCACGCGGGCTTGGCCCACACGAAACGAGCCAGGCGCCGCCCGGCGCCCGGCTCGCGGCTCGCCCGCGCAGCAGCGTCACGATATGGCGGCAATCGGCACGGCCGTGCCGCGCGACCGCGCCAAACCGGCTTCGGACACAATGCGGGGGATAATCTCTTCCCAGCCAATCGCCATCAGGTGCACGCCGTGCACACCCTGCCGCGCCCGCACCCCTTCGATCAGTTCCAGGGCGATCGCAACCCCTTCTTCCTCGGCGCCATCCCCTGCCGCTTCCATGCGGCGGAGAAGCGGTTCGGGCAGGGTCACGCCCGGCACTTTCTCGTGCATATAGCGCGCCATCTTCAGCGATTTGAGCGGCGCGATGCCCGCCAGAATGTAGACTTTGTCGAGCACGCCGCGCTGCGCCAGCGCCTCTAGCCAGATGTCGAACCGGTCGAGATCGAAGACGCAGTTCGTCTGGAAGAACTGCGCACCGGCATTGACCTTCTTCTGCTCGCGCAGCGCCTGAAACTCCGGGCGCGACGCAAACGGCGAGGCGGCTGCTCCCAGAAACAGGCGCGGCGGAGACTGGATTGGGCGACCGTCGAGATATACACCCTCATCCCGCATTCTGCGCAGCGTCCACAACATCTGCACGGAGTCGATGTCGAACACATCGAGCCGTCCAATCGGCTCGGGCCCCAACCGCCCGCTGTCGCCCGACAGGCACAGTACGTTGTGCACCCCCAACGCGCTGGCTCCCAGCGCTTCGGACTGAAGCGCCAGGCGCGTCCGGTCGCGTGCTGCCATCTGCAGAACCGGCTCCGCCCCCCCTTGCAGCGCCAGCACGCAGCACGCCAGGCTGGACATGCGCGCAGTTGCCGAAGGATTGTCCGTGAAATTGATGGCCGCGACGTACGGCTTCACCAGCTCAACGTTACGCAGCAGCCTGCCAGTCGCAGCGGAAAGAGGCGGCCCGACTTCGGCCGTCACCACGAATTCTCCGGCGCGCAAGCGCCGCTCTAACTCCGAGAGCGGCTCGGTGTACGCGGGTGGATGGTACGCCGCATCCCCCCGCCACCAGTCGGGCTGGCGCACAGGCCGGAAGACGGCATCCCACGTTTCGGCCCGCCGCGCCGTGTCGCGCGTCGCCATCCCACGCACGACACGCCCGACGCCCACCCGCCGCACCTGCCGCCAGACGTCGCCCCAGGTTTCGGTGCCCGTTTTGTTCCAATCCAGCGGGGGCAGCACTTCCAGCAGCCGGTCTTCGCGGCCCATCCGGAACGAGCGATCATAGATCGCATACCAGATGCACGGGCGGGACGGGTCAACGTAGCAGGCTGCTTCCGTCGAACCGCCGCAAGGACCGTTGCGCACTCCCTTGGGGCACGCCATCGGGCAGATGAAGGCCGTCTCTTGCAGCACGCAATTGCCGCACATCCGACAGCCGAACAGCGGCCCCTTGACCATCCGCTCGATGCGCGCCAGCAGGCGGCGGCCCAGCGGCTCGCGCTTGAACGGGGAATACGGGGGCTGCCAGCGGCGGCCAGGAGTCAAGAGGGGCATGGGCGCATCGCTTTCGCGCGATTGTGCAGCGTCACCGGGCACAGACCGATTTTTTCAGGTCGATATCGGCTTTATTGTGCAAAATGGTTCGGGTGCCAACAAGTGACCTTTAGCACCGCTTTCGCGCCCAGCCTGCGCAGCCGCTACTCGTGCTTGACGAACAACATCACCGCGATCACCGCCGCCACATTCATGATGGCCGCCGCAATACCATTTGCCGCCAGGCCGTACGAGAACAGCACCGGCCCGAGCAACGCTCCGAGCATCCGGCCCACCGAAAACACCGCGACGTTCCCCGCCATCAGGGTCGCGCGCGCGCCGGGAACAAGCTCCGTCATCAGCGGGATAAGGCTGACCAGCGCGAACTCAAACGTCAGAAAGAACACGAACAACCCTGCCAGCGCCCCGCTCACGCTGAATCCGACGACGGGCAGCAGGATCGCCATCACCGCGTTGCCAAGCGTCCCCAGGACAACCGCGCGCCGCTTGCCAATCCGATCCACCAGCGCGGCGACCGTCCCTTCGCCGCCCAGTTCCGCCAGCCCGATCACCGCAGAGGCCAGCCCCAGCGCGGCGACTTTCAACCCGAACGCGTCTTCCATCCACGCGCCGTACACAATGAACACCGCTTCGTTCGCCAGGCCGATCAACAGGGCTGCCGCCAGCGCGGCGAGCGCCGCCGGGTGCTGCCGGATAAGCTGCGCACCGGCCACAAGCGAGACGCGTGCGCCCGGCGCGGGGCCGTCTGAGGGGATGACGCGGTACAGCCCTGCTCCCGCCAGAAAGGCCAGCCCGGCCAGCCAGGGGAACGGCGCCAACCAGCTTCCTGAGCGCGCAATGAGCCACCCGACCAGCGGCATTCCCAGCAGAAAGGCGAACGACCAGCTTAGCTCGGTGAACGCCAATGCGCGTCCCCGGCGCGCGTAGGGGACCCGGTCGCCGACGTACGCCTGCATCGCCGGGTCAAAGATCAGCTTGGCGGCGCTCGCCAGCAACAAACCGATCACCAGCGCCGGATAGGTGGGCCAGACGGCAATCAGCGCCATTCCCACGCCGAAGAGGCCCAGCCCAACGATCATCGCCACTCGGCGCCCGCGCAGATCGGCCAGCGATCCGAACAGCGGACTGACCAGCCCCAGCGCCGCGCGCGCCGTCACGGCCAGCGCCGCGGTCTCCAGCGGCACGCCCAGCCCACGCGCGATCGTTGGCAAAAAAGGGTAGATCATCCGGTGACCGGTATTGAGCACAAGCCGCGCCAGCGTAAAGGCGACGATCTGCAGGCGCAGACTCATGCCGGCCCCCTGCCCGTTGCGACGAATGATGGCGTTGCGCAGGCGGAATGAATCCAAAGCTGCACCTTCCCGATTCGCTAAGCCTCACATAAGCTGCCGTCAGGGCAGCGCGGTGACGGCCACCGACGTGCCGCCCGGCGTCGGCAGCGGATTGCGCTCGCCGCGCATATCGCGCCAGCCATCCTGGATCATCCAGCCGCACAGCACCGGCCCGCCGTGCCGGTCGGGGACGGGGATGCCGTCGCGGCGCGGCAGGCCGTCGTACCCGCGCAGATATCCAAACGTCCCGTCGATCTGCGCGCGTGCCGCCTCAGATAGCTCGCGATCGCCGATCGCGATCGCGTGGATGTGGATGGGTGAGTCCGGATAGAGCTCGCCCGTATCGCGCAGCCACGCGGCAAAGCCTGCCGTGCGCAGCGCCGCGATCAGAAGGTCGATCTCGTCCCACAGAATGTCCCATGTGACCGGGTGACGCACCGACAGATCGACCGCGCCGCCGCCGTCATGTGTGCCGAAGCTCGCGGCCAGCGCCCCGCCGGTGTAGCTGCCCTGCGTCAGCGCCACACGCAGATCGATGCTTCCGCCCTGAGCCGCATAGAGCGCCTGCGCGTGGTCAAGCATCGCCAGGGTGCGCGCGTTGAAATAGCCCACACTCACCCAGTGCCGCGTGTAATCGTCAGGCGGGCGCAGGCAGCCTGCCGGCTCTGTCCAGGTTGCGGTTGGGGTTGCGCCCGGCTGCCACGCCTGAACAGCGCCGCTCAATCCCAGAATCGCCGCCAGCACTGCTGCCCCCAACCCGAGCAGGACGCCGGCCTTCCATCTCGTCACGCCCATCATCCACTAGCCATCACGCCCTTTCGACCAGGATGCAAATATAACCCATCGCCGGGCTGCGCGCCGTAGACGGCCGGGGCTGGCGCCTGCGGTTTGCGCCGTCATTGTGTACAATTGGCTGCCTGGTTAAATTCTCTTAAAGTTTGTGAGCCGCCTGGACCTCTGCGCGGCCCTGTGAGCGGCACGCCGGCGCTACCGAAAGAGGATTCCATGCCTGACCTGCCACTAGAGGCAATCGTCTTCAGCGCGATCGCGCTTTATCTCGGATTTTTGACCGGCCGTCAGGACTCGGCCAACGTGGTTGCGCTTGTCATCTCGACCCGCGCGCTCAGCCCGCGCCGGACGCTGGTTATGGCGGCGATCGGCGAGAGCATCGGGCCTTTTCTGTTCGGCGTTGCCGTCGCGCAGACCATCGGCAATGAAGTCGTTGCGCAGCGCGCCATGACGCTCAATGTCGTCTATGCCGCGCTTCTGTCTTCAATTGTGTGGAATGTCGCCACAATCGCCCTCGGAATACCGTCCAGCACATCGCACGCGCTGGTCGGTGGGCTGCTCGGTCCGGCGCTTGCGGGGTACGGTCTGCAGGCGGTTCAGCTTGAGGGGTTGTTGAAAGTGGTCCTGGCGCTGTTCGTGTCGCCCATCCTGGGCCTGATCGCAGGTTATTACATGGTCAAGCTCTCGTACTTCCTGGCGCGCGGGGCCACGCCGCGCGCCAACATCTGGTTCAAACGCGGCGAACTTGTCACCGCCTTCAGCCTGGCGCTGGCGCACGGCGGCAACGACGCCCAGAAGACCATGGGCATCATTACGCTGGGCCTGGTCTCCACCGGCGCGCTGAGCACGTTTCATGTCCCGTTTTGGGTGGTGGTGTCCAGCGCCGCGGCGATCGCGCTGGGCACGCTGTTCGGCGGCTGGCGCATCATCCGCACACTCGGCGCCCGGTTTTATCGCGTCCGCCCGGTGCACGGCTTTGGCGCCCAGGCGGCTGCCAGCGCGGTCATCACCGCCGCTGCTGTTTTGGGCGGCCCGGTCAGCACCACGCATGTGATCAGTTCCGCCATTGTGGGCGCAGGCAGCGCCGACCGCGTCAAAATGGTCCGCTGGGGCGTGGTGAGCAACATTGTGATGTCCTGGTTTCTGACCATCCCCATATCGGCGGCGCTCGGTGCGGTGCTCTATCTCATCATCCAGGCGATCAACCCGGGCGGCTAGCTGGCTGGTAGCAGCAATCTGATGGACTGCAATTTCATCCGGCGCTGGCTTTCTGCACGGCACGGTAGGCCCGAATGTAGGCCATGCCCCACTCATCATAGCCAAGCATCAGATCGACCGCCCGCACGGCGAGGCCGTTCTTCAGCGGATTGCAGATCGGCGCGTTGACTCCGGCCTGGATCAGCAGCGCCAGCCAGACCGTATTCAGCAAGTCGCGCTCGGGCATGCCGTGCGAGGCGTTGCTGGCCCCGGCGGTCATGTTGCAGCCCAGCCGCTCGCGGATCAAGTGCGCCGTCTGGAGTGTGACGGCTCCGGAGGTGTGATCCGCCCCGACCGACATCACCAGCGGATCCAACAGCACATCTTCCGGTCCAATCCCGTACCGCGCCGCCGCCTCGAGGATGGCTTCCGCCACCCCCAGACGCTGCTCGGCGGTGGCGGGAATCCCGCTGTCGTCCATGCACAGCGCGATCACTGCGGCGCCATACTCCGCGACCACCGGCAGGACTGCTTCGAGCTTGGCCGTCTCACCGTTCACCGAGTTCACCAGCGCGCGCCCCCTGGCGACAGCCAGCGCCGCCCGCAGCGCAGCCGGGTTGGCGGA
The DNA here is from genome assembly GCA_020724465.1 of Thermoflexus sp. GTDB lineage: Bacteria > Chloroflexota > Anaerolineae > Aggregatilineales > Aggregatilineaceae > DYGX01. The sequence continues at coordinate 4,999 of DYGX01000018.1, read as the reverse complement.
GTCGATGGACACCGGCAGGTCGACCGTCTGCTGAACCAGCTCGACGGCTCGCGGCAGAAGCGCCACCTCATCCACGCCCGCGGCGCCCACGTTCACATCCAGCACTACCGCGCCCGTCTCGGCCTGTGCCACGGCGTCGCGCGCTACCCGGCTGAGGTCACCCGCCTGCAACTCGGCGCTGAACGCCTTGCGTCCGGTCGGGTTGATCCGCTCGCCGATGATCACGGTCGGCAGGCCGGGACCAATGCGCACTTCCGACGAAGGTCCACGCAGCACGGTTTCCATCATGCTCTCTCCTTGTGGTCAGCCGCCTCAGTCCCACGGATCCGGCGTGAGCTTCACCGCCTGGCTGAAACGGTCGGTGAAATCCGGATGGTTGGTTAGCTCAATATAGCGGAGTCGCGCCACCAGTGCCGCCGCCCGCTCGCGCTCGCCGGCGTTGACTAACAGGCGTTTCGCGCCGATCCCTGCCGCGTTCCCCACCTGCCGGAAGCGTTCCAGCGGCAGCGCCGGGAACATCCCGATCGCGATGGCGTTTTCCAGATCGATGTAGTTCCCGAACGCGCCGGAGACGATGACGCGATCGATCTCGGACTCGCTCAGTCCGGCGCGCTCGGTGAGCAGTTTGATCCCGGCCCGGATCGCCGCCTTCGCAAGCTGCACTTCGTTGATATCCGCCCGGCTCAGCCCGACCGCGCGCCCGTGCCCTGTCCGCCGCGCCGGGACGATCTCGTACCACAGGTTGTGGTTTTCGCCCTGCACGGCGGGATGGTCGCGGGTCATCGCCCCCATCTCGGAGATCACACCGCCCGCCCGCAGCATGGCGACGGCATCCAGAATCCCCGATCCGCACAGCCCAACCGGCGGCGCGTGATTGATCGTCAGCCAGTGCAGCGCGCCGTCCTGCCAGATCACCCGCTCGATGGCACCGTCCGCCGCTCGCATCCCGTCGCGGATGTGCGCGCCCTCGAACGCCGGACCGGATGCCGTCGAGCACGACCAGAGCTGCCCGTGCGCGTTGATGGAGATTTCAGTGTTCGTGCCGATGTCCAGCGCCAGCGTGATGCCTGGCTGTTCGGCGGTCTCCGTCGCCAGCAGCATCGCGACGTGATCGGCGCCGACAAACCCAGCGACGTTCGGCGGCAGGTAGAGCAGCGCCCCTGGCGCCAGCCGCAGGCCCAGATCGCGCGCCGGGGTGAGCATCGCCGCGCAGACCGCCGGGACGTACGGCGCGGTGCCAAGCTGCTCGGTCGGCAGGCCAAGCAGCAGATGGTGCATGGCTGTGTTGCCCACGGCGACCGCTTCCACCACGCGTGACGGCGGCACACCCCCCTGCCGGCAGACCTCGTGCAACAGGTCGTTCAGCCCGTCCACAATGGCCGTCTGCAGGCGCTGGGCGCCGTGACGGTCTCGCGCGGCGAACGTGAGACGCGCCATGACGTCCTCGCCGTAGGCGATCTGCGGGTTTGTCGCGCCCGCGATCCCCAGGGTGTCCCCGCTCTTCAGGCTGACCAGATAGGCCGCCAGCCCGGTCGTGCCGACATCCACAGCGAAGCCCAGCGGCTCGGCATCTGGCGGCAGGAAAGCGGCGATATGGCGCCCATGCGCGATCATGCGCGCCCGCCAGCCGTGCGCGCGGGCGATCGTCGGCAGGTCCGCCAGCACCAGCGCGCTGGGCTGCCACTGCGCCGGATCGATCCCGCGCACGCGCTCCCAGTCGCCGCGCAGATCGTCAACCGACGGGGGAGTCACCGCCAGATCGTAGACAGCGATCGGCGGATCGACCGGCAGCGGCAGTTCCTCACCCTCGACCTGGCTGCGCTGTGACGCGCTGAGCGACTCGCGCGGAACATCGACCACGACCGTGTCCGCCGCCTCGACGATCGTCTGGCAGGCCAGGCGCAGCCCGCTTGCCTGCTCGGCTTCGGTGAGATGGTCGCGTTCAACGTCATTCAGGCGGCTGACGCGTCCTTGCAGCACGCGCACGCGGCAGTCGCCGCACACGCCGGCGCCGCCGCATACCGCAGAGAGGGCCACCCCGGCGTCCTGGGCCGCCTCAAGCAGCGTCGTGCCAGGTTGGACGGCGATCCGCCGTCCGATCGGCTGAAACGCGATCTCGGTCACAGTTCTGTGTCCACTGGCTCCACGTCGACCAGATCGTCCCCGCTCGACTGGCGAATACGCCATCCAGCAGGCACAACCAGAAACTCATCCGGCGCCCACTCTCCGCACACCAGCCTGCGCAGCAAACGCAGGTCCCCCTGACGGCGTTCAAACGTCCAGCCGCGCCGTGCCGCCTCATCCTGGGCCATGCGCTCGTAAACCTGACCGTCGCCCGTGCCCATGTCGATATACACAGCGCGATCGTAGTGCCTGCCCCACTCGCCCATGACTTCCATCAGATAGTCGGCGTTATCCTGGCCGTACTTGCGAACATACTCGGCATAGATTTCATCCATGGCGCCGATGGTCGCCGCGCCCAGCCCCACGCTCGCCCCGTTGCCGCTGCGTTCCAGGTAGTCCAGGCTGTACCAGTACGTGCCGGGGTGCGCCTCGAACTCGGCCTGATAGCGCTGGCGCCCGCCAAGATAGAGCGTGATGCAGTCATGCGCGCGCGGCAGAACCAGCGGCGTGTGGCGAGCCACCAACCCAAGCGTCGATGTGCCGCACAGCCCGTATGCCAGCAGGATCGCGTCGAAAGCACCCGGTGCCACGGCATCGATCTGCTCCTGGAGCGTGGCGCGCAGCGTCTTCGGCGCATTGTGCAGCCCCTGGCGCACAAGCCGGACCGAAATCGCATGCGGCGCGGCTGCCGAGACGGCGTAGATGCTGCGGGCCAGCGCCTCACATGTCAGCGCGAGATAGTGGCTCACTTGCCTGTTAGCTGACGGGCGACACGCACCGCCGACGACGCATCGGGGGCGTAGCCGTCCGCGCCGATCTCTGTCGCATAGGCGGGAGTCACCGGAGCACCACCGACGAGAATCACCGCCTGATTGCGCAATCCAGCCGCCTCGATGGCCTCGATCGTGGTTCGCATATTGGGCATGGTGGTCGTCAGCAGGGCGGACATGGCCACAATATCGGCGCCGCGCTGCAGCTCCTCGACAAACCGTTCGGGCGCCACATCCACGCCAAGGTCGACTACCTGGAAGCCGGCCCCCTCGAGCATCATTGCCACCAGCGATTTGCCGATGTCGTGCAGATCCCCCTTGACCGTCCCGATCACGACACGGCCCAGCGGCTCGACGCCCTGATCGACCAGCAGGGGCTGGAGTATCGCCAGCGCCGCTTTCATGGCGCGCGCCGCGATCAGCATCTCGGGCACAAAATACTCGCCTTCTTCAAACAAACGCCCGACTTCCTGCATCGCGCTGATCAACCCGTCGTGCAGAATCGTCTCGGGCGCGATCCCCTCAGCCAGCGCCTGCTCCACCTTGGGGACAACAAGCTTGGCCTGGCCATCGATCACGGTCTGGCGGATTTCCTCGATTAAAGACATGAAGTTGCTCCTGAAACCGATGCTGGATGCCATGGTTCTTATAGTATCGCGTTTTCGCCCGCAAGAGCTATGAGAGTCTTCGTCTTGATACCTGCGTTTCGGCATGAATTGCGGCGGCGCGGCCCCCCGGCAGAGTCACGCCCAGATCGGGTTAGCCACGGGCGGCACGATTGGCTACGATCTATCCACGATTCGCAGACGCTCGCAGATGCCAAAGGGAAGAGGTTCGCCAATGGGATTTCACAGCGGGTGGCGCGCGTACGTGCGCAGCCCGGAAGAATCACCACGCCCGGCCAACTGGGCGCTGCTCAAGCGCGTTCTGAGCTACGGGCGGCCATACTGGTTGAAGATCGTGCTGCTTCTGGTCACCATTTTGCTCACCACCGGGTTGGGCCTGGTGCAGCCGCTCATTCTGCGTGACCTGATCGACAATACCCTCCCCAACCGGGACACCACGCGCCTGAACATCCTGGCGATCGCGCTGGTGTCCATTCCGGTGGCCACCGGCGTGATCCGCATCTACCAGCGACGGCTGAACGCAGCGGTCGGCGAGGGTGTGATCTACGACCTGCGCGTCAGCCTGTACCGGCACCTGCAGCGCATGTCGCTGCGCTTCTTCACCCACACCAAAACCGGCGAGCTGATGAGCCGCCTGAACAACGACGTCGTCGACGCCCAGCGCGCGATCAGCAACACCATCGTCGACATCATCACCAACTTGATTCAGGCTGTGGCTGTGCTGTTCGTCATGTTTACGCTGGACTGGCGCCTGACACTGCTGGGGGCGGTGGTCGTGCCGCTGTTTATTCCGACAGCGCGCCGCGCCGGAACCCGGCTGCGCGAAGTGGCCCGCGAGGCAATGAGTTACAATGCACAGATGAACGCAATGATGAACGAGACGCTCAACGTCGGCGGGGCGATGCTCGTCAAGCTCTTCGGGCGCGGCCCCACCGAGGTGCAGCGTTTCGAGGTACGCGCCGGCCGGGTGCGCGATGCCGGCGTCCGGCGGGCCGTGCTGGGCATGCAGTTCTTTGTGCTGGTCGGCATGCTGGCCGCGATCGGGACGGCGCTGGTCTACTGGCTTGGCGGCCATCTCGTGCTGCGCGGCGTGTTCAGCATCGGCACGGTAGTCGCGTTCAGCTCGTATCTGGTTCAGCTTTATGGTACGCTGCAAGAGCTGGCAAACGCGCCGGTCGCGTTCTCGACATCGATGGTAAGCTTCGAGCGTGTCTTCGAGGTGATCGACCTGCCGCTGGAGATCGAGGAAAAGCCCAACGCGATCGTGCTGGACGAGGTGAAGGGCCGCCTGACGTTCGATCATGTCTCGTTCGCCTACAGCGCCGCGGACGTCCCGCTGCTCAGTGCTGTGGAGCGCGTAGGACAGATCGACAGCGTCGAGGCCGCACTCTCCGGCGAGGCCCGACGCGAGCCCGTTGAGCCGGCGCCCGGCCCCAGCCAGGCGCGCGAGATCGCGCTGGACGATGTGACGTTCACCAT
>DYGX01000041.1 GCA_020724465.1 Thermoflexus sp. | reverse complement strand
GAACTGGTATCTCTGCTCCGGCCCTCCTGTCCGTTGTTAGTGTCGCCCCCTCAGCGGGGCCAGGGGGGATGGGTTGAAGATTGCCGGATCGACCTGGGCGCCGAGGTGCCCCAACCCCTCGTCGATCACGCCCCGCGCGATCTGCTCGGCTGCATCGAAGCGAACCCGCATCTCATCGTGAACGGGGTCGATGGAGCAGCCGCAGATCGAGTCGTGCGGGTGGTTTTCGATCAGGATGCGCCAGGCGCGGCGCAGCTCGCCGCGCCGATCCAGTCCGGTCAGCGCCCGGTTGAATGCGCTCAGCGGCTCGGCGTAGCGGACCAGCAGCGTTTCGCAGGCGTGGTTGCGCTGCTTGATCCACATCCGCGCAGAAAGCACGCCCGGCAGCAAGTGGTGGCGCCGGGGAGCGCGCAGCTCTCCCCGGACAACAGGTAGATCGGGATCAGCGCCCAGCGCGGCGCACACGGCCTCGACGTATTGCGGCAGCGTGCCGTGCTCGATCACGGCGCGCCCGGCCAGGCGCTCGTTTGCCTGGCGCAGCAGGGCGGGCAGCTCGCGCTGGGGTGGCATGTGATCCGTGCCGTTCAGCAGCAGCAGACGGCCGCTCTTGCTGTGCGGTGCCAGGCGCGTGATCTGGCGCTCGATCGCGGCGACGAAGGCGTCCGGATCGGTGGGCGCCCACTGGAAGTTGTCGTATCCCTCGCGCAGGTAGATCGCCAGGATGCGCGTCCCGTCGGGCGCGTCCCACCACAGTTCGAGTGGCTCTTCAGACAGCCCACGCCGGAAGATCGCCACGCGAATCCCGGCACCCGCCAGGATCTGCGGAAGCTGGCCGATATGCCCGAAGGGGTCGGGCGTATAGCCGACCGCCATGCGCGCGCCAAACCGGGCACAGACCTGCGCGCCCAGGATCAGGTTGCGCACCGTCGACTCGGGGCCGACCAGAAACTCGTCGGGCAGGATATGCCACGGGCCGATAGTCAGACGCCCTGCGGCGATCAGGCGGTGCAGTTCCGCCTCGCGCTCCGGACGAATCTCCAGGTAGTCTTCCAGGATGATCGTCTGGCCGTCGAGCAGGAAACTGTGATACGACGAATCGGTTTGCAGGATGTCGAGCACATCATCGATCAGCCGCACCAGACGCAGCCGGAAATCCTGGAACGGGCGATACCACTCGCGGTCCCAGTGGGTGTGCGACACAACGGTGAGCAGGGCGGGTTGGTCAGGCATCTCGCATCAGTCCAGGTAGATGGGATTGGTCAACGCGCGCACGTCGCCCCAGCGGCTGCCCGGCGCGACAAGCTGCGCGCGTATATAGGGCGATCGCGTGACATCGGCGATCAGTTCGACGCGCTGGTCGCCGGATGCGACGGGGTGCTGCTCGACGCTGCCCTGAGCGGTAACCAGTTCCAGCACCAGCCCGCTGCCGCCCAGGATGTGCACGGCTACCGGGAGCCGACCGTCCGCCGGGCGCGGGACGCCGTCGCCCATCATCGCGTGATTGCTGGTCAGAGTCAGGCGCGGCCCGTCGGGGCGGGCGCTGAGGGTCGCATGACCGGCGCGCAGCCCGGCCAGCAGCGCCGCGGGAGACGGCGCATCGGGACAGTAGATCCAGGTCGTCGGCGTCCCGATCTGCGCGATCTCGTCCGCGCCGCTGTGCAGGCGATGCGCGTCGCTGCCACCCACGGCAACGAGACGCTCGCCGGCGCGCAACCGGCTCTCCCAGAAGGCGAGCGACTCGCTGTTGAAAAGCTGCCACGGCCCGTTCCAGACTTCGACGCAGTGGTACCCCCGCGCGTCGGCCAGTTCCCAGGGGGGGCCGTATGGGCGGGGATGGTTGCACGAGACGAGATAGCCACGCTGCACGGCCATCTCGATCGCCGCGTTGAGCGCCGGAGTCGTCAGGGTGCGGAAGTCGATCCAGTCGCACGCGCCCCAGACGTTCCAGTGTCCCTTATAGGTCGTCACCTCGAAGCCGGGGATGAGCGCGATCGGCGGTGAATCGAGCGTCGCCAGCGCCTGCAGGTGGCTTAGCGAATTGTGATCGGTAATCGCCAGGAAATCCAGGTCGAGCGCCAGAGCCGCCTCAATGATTTCCTCGACGGCGCTGTCTCCGTCGCTGTGCTGCGAGTGGCAGTGAAGCTCGCCCCGATACCAGCCATTGGGGCGGGGGGCGCGCGGCGGCGGGGTATGGCTCAAAGTTAGGCGCGGCGGATCGGCGGCGGGAGCCGTCTGGGCGCCGTGTTCGAAGCGCAGGGTGACGCGGTACTGGCAGCCGTCCGGCGCGACCTTGTACAGGCCCAGCAGGATATGCCACGTGCCGGGGTTGAGCGGCCCGGCGAGGTAGGCGGGAGTCGCTGCGTCGGGGCCAATGAAGAACTCGCGCCGGGCGCTGCCGCTCCAGCCGCGAAATCCCTCGGTCAGAAAGTCCGCGCCGCGCTCGTCGAAGATCCCGATGTCAATGGTGTTGCCACCGGTGAGGTGCGGGTCGCAGCCAATTGGGTTGCTGTAGTCGTACGAGACATGCAGGCGAGAGACTCCCGCCGGCATTTCGAAGGGCACAATATAGTAGGTGCCGGCCTGCGACGGCGGCACCCACCCTTCCAGCACGTGCTCGGTGATGTCGGAAAGCTGGCTCATGACAGGCGCTCGCCATCCGCACCGTACACAAAACTGGCATCCAGCGCCGGCTTCAGCCAGACCTGATCCGGCAGGGCAGGCGGTTCGTCCTGGAAGAGCCGCACGGTGACCAGTTTCGACCCGACGCGCACGTTGACCAGCGTCTCGCCACCCATTGGCTGCACGACATAGAGCTGGCCGGGGATGGCGTGAGGGTGCGGCTCGGCGTGGATGGTGATGTGCTCGGGCCGGATGCCCAGCGTGATCTCCTGGCCATCCAGGGGCGGGCGGCTCATCCGCCGGTAGACTTCGCCCATGTCGATTACAGTCTCGTCGTCCATGACGAACTGGCCCTGTCCGACCAGGGCTGTGCCGCTGAGCAGGTTCATAGGCGGGCTGCCGATGAACGAGGCGACGAAGGTGTTGGCGGGGTTGCGGTAGACTTCCAGCGGCGTGCCGATCTGCATGATCTTGCCCAGCCGCATGACGACGATGCGGTCGGCCAGGGCCATCGCTTCGGCCTGGTCGTGCGTGACGTAAACCGTGGTAACGCCCAGCTCGTTCTGCAGATGCTTGAGAAAGGCACGCGCTTCCAGCCGGAGCTGCGCGTCGAGGTTGCTCAGCGGCTCGTCGAACAGGAACGCGACAGCCTGATGCACCACAGCCCGTGCGACCGAGGCCCGCTGCTGCTGCCCGCCGGAAAGCTGCGACGGGCGCCGCTCTAGCAGATTGGCGATCTGCAGCTCGCGGGCGACCTCGGTGACTCGCCTCGCGCGCTCGGCACGCGAAACGCCGCGCACCTTGAGGGGATAGCCGATGTTGTCCAGGATCGTCATATGGGGGTAAAGCGCGTAGTCCTGGAACACCATCGCCACATCGCGGGCTGCCGGCGGCAAATAGGTCACATCGCGGTCGCCGATCAGGATCCGGCCCTGATCGGCCAGCTCCAGCCCGGCGATCAGGCGCAGCGTGGTGGTCTTGCCGCAGCCGGACGGACCCAGCAGCGCGACGAACTCGCCTTCGCCAATCGTCAGGGTCACATTGTCGACGGCGACCACGCTGCCAAAACGCTTTACCACATTCTCGAACGTGATTTGACTCATGCGGATGTCGTCCAGTTAGCTCTTGATGCCGCCAAAAAAGCGGAAGCCAAAGCGCCAGTTCACAATCAGATAGAGCAGCAGGACCGGGATGGTGTAGAGGAACGCATAGGCCGAAACCAGCGTCAGGTTCGGCGTCCCGGCTTCGGTGTAGAAGGAATAGAACGCGATCGAGGCTGGCATGTGCTCCGGGCTGCGCAGCAGAACGGATGGGATCAGAAACGCGCCCCAGGCATTGACAAACGCCCAGATGGCAACAACCATCACGCCCGGCCGCACCAGCGGAAAGGCCACGTCGCGGAACATGCGAAAGGAAGATGCGCCGGCCACCAGCGCGGCTTCTTCATACGAGCGCGGGATCGAATCGACGAAGTCGCGCATGATGAAGATGCCGGATGGCAGCAGCCCGCCGGTCATCACCAGGATGACGCCAAGATAGGTGTCGATCAGCCCCAGGTTGAAGATCAGCAGGAACAGGGGGACCATCGCCGCCGTGCCGCTGACGACAGACGAAAACAAGATCAGGATGTAGACCAGCACATCGCGGCCCGGCACGCGCGTGCGTGACAGGCCGTAGGACGCCAGCGTGGCAACCGACGCCACGAGCACCATCACGCCGCCGCCGATGATCAGGTTGTTCTGGAACAGAGCGCGGATCGCGAACTTGTTGCGAAACACCGCCTCGAAGTTCGCCAGCGACGGAGTCTCCGGGATTTTGACGGCCAGGTTGGCCTGTGTGCTGAACGGCGCCGTCAGCAGCCAGAGCAGCGGCAGCGCGAAGAAAGCGCTCATGATGAAGGCAAAGACCAGCAGCAAAGCGCGCGAAGTGGTTGTGCGAATCCGGTAGCGGTTCATCCGTGGACTCTCCGGCGGCGAATCAGCGACAGATAGACCAGCGCCAGGGCGAAGTTGATCAACATCATCACCACGGCGATGGCGCCGCCTTTGCCGAATTCATGCTGTCCGTGGAACGCCGTGCGATAGGTATAGATCGAGACCAGTTCCGTGCGTCTGGCCGGCCCGCCGCCCGTCAGCAGGAAGGGCGTGAAGACGTTGAAGGTCCACAGTGTGATCAAGATCAGGTCGGTTAAGATATGGCCGCGCAGCAGGGGGAAGAAGATGTCGCGGAATTTCTGCCACGCGTTGGCGCCAGCAACCTCTGCCGTCTCGATATAGGAGGGTGGAATGGTTTCCAGCGCGGACGAAAACAGCAGCAGCGAAAACGCGGCGCCGCGCCAGGAGTTGAACAGGATAATCGACTCTAGCGGATGTTTGAACAACCAGTCCGGCTGGCCCAGCCCGACTGCATCGAGCAAAGCATTGAGCGTGCCAAAGTCGCGGTCCAGAAAGGCGACCCAGGTGAACGCCACAACCGTCTCGGGGATGATCCACGCCATGATCACCAGGGTGTAGACCGTCTCGCGCAGCACTCCCTTCTTGCGATAGAACGCCCACGCGATCAGCAACCCCAGCCCAACCTGGCCGATGAGCGCGGAGCCGATGACGAACTGCGTGGTGATCTTGAGCGCGCTGCCGAACTCGCCCAGGCGCATCCAGCGGTCGAAATCGAACAGGCGTCGGTAATTGTCGAACCCTACCCATTCGGGGTTGGGGGCGGTGGTGCCCAGCAGAGTCTGGTTGGTGAAGCTCAGCAGGAATACGCGCACAAACGGGTAGAGCAGAAACACGGCGACGAAAGCGAGCGCGGGGGCCAGGAACAGAAACCCCACCTTGGCCGAGAATATGGCTCTTCGTTCCACAGTGTCCTCTCAAGAGGTAAGGGTCAGGCCCCGCGGGGCCTGACCCGTCAACCTTGCGCAGCAGGGTGTTACTGGAGCGGGATCCGGATGACGTTTTCCTCACCCACCAGCTCGGTGACGGCCTCGTCAAAGGCCTGCATCGCCTCTTCCGGGGTCATCTCGCCGGAAACCACGCGCTCGGTCATGAGCTGGGCTTCGTATGAAATCTGCGGATACTCGGGGAGCATCGGACGGACGGTCGTCAGCGGCAGGAGGGCCTCGGCCATGGCGGTCATGACCGGGTCACCGGCCACCGCGACATCATCGCGGAAGCTGATGCGCGGCTGCATCAGCTCGAAGGCGCGCACCGGCTCGGGGCTGGACATGTACGAGAGCAGCGCCCAGGCCTCGGATGGATGCTCGGTGTTGGGATTGATCACCCAGCCGGTGCCGCCGGAGATGCTCACGAAGTCCTGGCTGTTATAGCCGGCGCCGGGTTCTTTGGCGGGCATCTTGGCCCAGCCCACGAGTTCGTTGCGATTCTCCAGGCCGGTTTCCGAGCCGGGCGCCATCACCGAGCGCCAGAACCAGTCACCTTCGACCAGCATGCCGATATTGCCATCACGGAACTCAACGAAGGACCGGTTGCGCCCGTCCTGCAGAAGCTGCATGCGTGCGTCACCGAGTTCTTCATCGACGTATACGGTCTTGTAGAAGTTCAGGGCGTCGAGGATGGCCGGGCTGCTGACGATCCACTTGTTCTGCTCGAAGTCGTACATATGGTGGCCGGCGCCGAGCAGCACCATGAAGTAGCCCTGCATGGTCGTCGCTTCGCCCATCGCCGTGCCGGCGTTGATCTGAAGCGGAATCGGCACACCCGCCTCTTTCAGTTTGCGGGCCGTGTCGAGAACGTCTTCCCAACTGGTCGGCTGCCAGGGCAGCTCGATCCCGGCCTGCTCGAACAGGTCCGTGCGATAGAAGATCTGGCGCACGTCCGTGCCGGACGCGATGCCGTACACATCGCCCTGGTAGCCCAGAATCGCCTGGATGCCGGGCGAGATGTGGCCCCAGCCTTCCCACTCGTTCACTTCGGGGCCGACGACTTCGCTGAGGGGCTTGAGCAGCCCGGCGCCGACAAACTCCGGCACCCAGAAACCGTCGAAGGCCATGATGTCATAGCCGCTGCCCACGCTCAGGTCGAGCGCATACTGCTCTTTGAGTTGCTCGTCGCTGCCGCCAAACTCAACGAGCTCGACCTTCACCTCGCGGCCCTGGTCTGCCATCATCTTCTCGAAGTTGGGGATGACGTAGGTGGTCAGCCACACTACCAGGTTGTTGTTCACGCCCCCGGCCACGCACCGGCAGGTGATTGTGAGAGTTACCGGGCCGTCTTGCGCCTGGGCCGGAGCCGCGAACCCGAGGGCCGCGACCGCCAGGCTGACGGCCAGCAGCACCGAGAGCAAAAGTCGTGTCTTAGCCATGTGCTTATTGTCCCTTTCCTAAAGTCAACCATTCTTCACCAGACAGGTTAGCGGAGCGCATGATCGATTTCGGATGGTTGTTCTTCAAACGCGGTAACGGATGAACTGCTCGTCTCTGAACCGGCCTTTGCCTCCTTTCTCTGCCAGGGGGCGGTTGAGCTGCGCACGACCAGTTCGGTTGGCAGCAGCGTGAGGATGTCCTGCGCCGGCTCGCCCTCGATCAAGGCCAGCAGGCGCCGCGCTGCTTCCTTCCCGATTCCCATCGGGTCTTGCGCCACCGTGGTCAGCGGCGGATCGATGTGCTCCGCCAGCGTGAGATTGTCGAAGCCAACGATGGACAGATCGTCGGGCACGCGCAAACCGGCCAGGCTGGCTGCGCGCATTACAATGAAGGCCATCAGGTCGTTCATGGCGAAGATCGCCGTCGGGCGCTGCGGCTGGCTCAACAGCCCGGCGACCGCCTCGATCTCGTCGTGGTAGGCTTTCAGGTACGAGTAGTGCTCGGCATAGACCTTGAACTCCTCGCGCGTGCCGACCACAATCGGGGCAAGGGGTTCCAGCCCGGCGCTGCGCATGGCGTCTTCATAAGCGCGGAAGCGCTCGGCGATGGTCCACAGGTCGAGGTGCGGGCTGGACAGGAACGCGATCTGGGTGTGGCCCAGCTCGAGCAGGTGCTGCATGGCTTGCAGCCCGCCCCGGTGATTGTTGCTGGAGACGCACGGTAGCGCCAGCCCGGGGATAGGGCGATCCATCAACACTGCCGGGACGCTGCAGTGCGGGTCCATCAGATAGCGCTGGTTTGCGTTGCCGAGCGCGGGCCAGAGCAGGATGCCTGCCACCCCATCGGCGCACATCTCGGCCAGGATGCGGTTTTCCTCGTCGACGTTGCGCTCGGTGCAGGCGAACAGCAGGCCGTATCCCTGCGCGCGCAGCACGCTCTCGGCGCCCATAAGCAGATAGCTGTCGAACGGGCTGTGGAAGCCGGGGATTAAAAAGCCGATCACCTTGCGGGGGGTGCGCGTGGGCTGGACCGCCGCGACATAGGTGCCTTTGCCCGCGACGCGATAGATCAACTCTTCCTCAATGGCTTCCTGCCAGGCGCGGCGGATCGTCGCCCGGCTGACGCCGAGCTGCTCGACCAGTTCAATCTCGCCGGGCAGTTGGTCGTGCGGCTGCAGCTCGCCGCTCAGAATGGCGTGGCGCAGCTCGTTGAGGAGCTGGCGGTGCAGGGGAAGGGAACTATCACGGGTGAGGCGAAATAAGACCATTCTGACGGCCTGTACGCACCTGTATGCAAATGACCGTACATGTACTATAAGAGGAAACGCGTTCGCAGTCAACCGGTTGACGTGGTGGGGTGGAATTGTTCGCCATCCGGTTGTATGATGGGCGCGCGAGGACGCGGTTTGAGACAGAGAAGCGAGGACTATCACCATGACGTATCGCACGCTGGAATGGCTTGACGACGGCATTCTGCGCCTGCTGGATCAGCGCGAGCTGCCTGCCCGAACGGTCTATCTAGACTACACCGATGCCGCCGGTGTGGCCGAGGCGATCCGCGAGATGGTCGTGCGGGGTGCGCCCGCGATCGGGGCGACGGCAGCGTACGGGCTGGCGCTGGCGGCGGTGCACAGTGACGCGACTGATCCGGACGGGCTGCGCGCTGCGTTGCAGGCTGCGGCAGAAGTGCTGCGCCGCTCGCGTCCCACCGCCGTGAACCTGTTCGGCGCGATTGATCGCGTGCTGGCACGCGCCGCGGATCCCGCGCTGGCGAGCGTGGAGAGTCTGCGGGCTGCCGTGTTGGACGAGGCACACCGCATTGCCGAGGAAGATATCGCCACCAACCGACAGATCGGGCTGAACGCGCTTCCGCTGGTCCCCGACCGCGCCACGATCATTCATCACTGCAACACCGGTGCGCTGGCTACGGTCGATTATGGGACGGCGCTGGGCATCATCCGCACGGCGCACGAGCATGGCAAGCAGGTCTATGTGCTGGTGGACGAGACGCGCCCCCGGCTGCAGGGGGCGCGCCTGACCTCGTGGGAGTTGAAGAACCTGGGCATCCCGCACCGGGTGATCGCGGATGGTGCATCGGGGCACTACATGCGAACTCAGCACGTCGATCTGTGCGTGGTCGGCTGCGACCGGGTGGCTGCCAATGGCGACACGGCGAACAAGATCGGGACGTACAACCTGGCGGTGGTGGCGCACGAGAACGGCGTGCCGTTCTATATTGCCGCGCCGACGACCACGATCGATCTCAGCACCCGCTCCGGCGACGAAATCGAGATCGAGGAGCGCCCGGCTCGCGAGATGACTCACATCGACGGCGTGCAGATCACACCCGATGGCGTCGAGGTTGGCAACCCGGCGTTTGACGTCACCCCCGCGCGCTACATCACGGCCATCATCACCGAACGCGGGGTCGTCTACCCGCCGTTTGAGGAGAACCTGCGCAAGTTGCTTGCCAAATAAGCACCGGGGCGGGGAAGGCCGCGCGCCAAGTTGCGTTGGGGCGAAAAGTGCTGTATCTGTAGAGGCGAATCCTCGCGCGCTCGGCGCGCACGGCGTACTCTATGTAGGTACGCAAGACATTGATCAATTGCGCCCAAAGGGGTACATTCACCCATATGTTTGCCTTCCCCGCCAGCCGTGAGAGGAGAAAGGAGTACCTAGGCGCGCGATCCTCATAGGCCGCTGGCCTGTTCCCACAGCATTGTTTGGCTGTCTATACTACTAAGGAGTGCGCGATGTTTAAGAAAGCGTTGTTGCTTGCCATCGTGGCCTTAATTGCAGCCCCGATCGTTTCCTTCCAGGCCAGTGCTCAGGAAGACCTGCCCAAGATCGGATTCTTACCGGGGGTTGTGGATCCTTTCTATCAGGTGATGGAGCTGGGCGTGAACCAGGCCGTCGCGGACTTTGGACTGGAACTGGTTACGCAATATCCTGAAACCTGGGGGCCGACGGTGCAGACACCCATTCTTGACGCGATGGTTGCCCGCGGTGACCTCGATTACCTCATCATCGCGCCGGTGGACAAAGAGCAGATGATTGCTCCGCTTGAGGCGGCGCGCGATGCGGGGATCAAAATCATCACCGTGGACACGTTCCTGGGCGACGGCGATTACATCAACGGCCCGGTGACGTTCCCGCTGTCGTACATTGGCTCGGATAACGTCGAGGGGGGTCGCATCGCTGCGCGCGCCCTCGCCGAGGCGCTGGGTGGAGAAGGCAAGGTCTACATTCAGAACACGAATGTCGGGGTCAGCACCACCGAACAGCGCAGTCAGGGCTTCCGTGAAGGGATTGCCGAATACCCTGGTATGGAAGTCATCGGCGAGGAATACTGCCTGGACGATGCGAACATCGCCAACGAGCAGACGGCGGCTATTCTTCAGCGTGAGCCAGACCTGGCGGGCATCTTCGGCGTGAATGTCTTTAGCGCCCAGGGCGCGGGCACCGCTGTGGTGAACGCGGGTCTTGAGGGCGCGGTCCAGGTGATCGCGTTTGACGCGACGCAGTTTGCCATCGAGAAGCTTCGCGACGGCACGGTTACGTTGGTGATCGCGCAGAAGCCCTTCGATATGGGCTACATGGCGGTGGAGTTCGCGATGGCTGACTGGCGGGGTGTGACCAGCCTGCCCAAACGTGTTCCTACCGGGTATGCGGTGATTACGGCCGAGAACGTCGACGATCCGGAAGTCGCTCGCTTTATCTATCAGGTTCCCTAAAGACACAGGCTGACGCAAGGAAGGGTGGCGCGAGGGGGGAAACACCTTGCGCCACCCGATCCGCCTGTCGCCTTAAGGAGTAAGAGCAGCATGGCTTTGGACGCGACAACCGAAGCACGCGCCCCGGCGGCAGCCCGGCGCCCGCGTACCTTTGAACAGCGCAGTATCCTGGTTCTCAGCCAGATCTGGTCGTGGTTGTTTCTAATTGTTTTGATTGTCTTTTTCTCTTTCAAGGGCACTGGGTTCCTCTCTATCCGCAATTCCCAGAATATTCTGGTTGCCATCACCCCGATCTTTCTGATGGGGTTGGGGCAGACCTTTGTCATCATCGCGGGAGGCATCGACCTGTCCGTCGGGTGGGTGATGGGGTTGGCTTCGGTGGTATCCGCCATCGTCATTCGGGATACGGTCAAGCTGCTGACGATTGAAGCCGAGCGCCAGGGATTATCTCGGGTGTTTGAGCAGGTCTTCACGGCCATTGGAGCGGCAAGCTACCCGGATGTGTTTGCCATCATACTTGGGTTTACGCTCGGCGTTGGTGTGGCCTGTTTTTCCGGTCTGATCAACGGCGTGATCGTTGCCAAGCTGCGTGTGCCGCCGTTCATTGTGACGTTGGGTGTCTCTTTCGTCGCGCGGGGTGTAGCGCTTCTGCTGTCGGGCGGCAATATCGTCGGCGAGCAGCCTCGCCTGCTGCGCGATATTGGTAACGAGTCATTGTTCTATCTGGTGCGGGGCGAGCAGAAAGCATTCTATATCCTTCACAAGCCTGAACTCAGCGGGAACGCGCTGCGCTTGCTGGATCGCATTTTGCCCTGGCCGGTTGTGGTCTGGATGGTGCTGGCGATCATCCTGGCCTTCGTGCTGCGCAGCACGCAGTTTGGCCGCCACACATATGCTATCGGCGGCAACAAAGAAGCTGCGCTGCGAGCCGGAATCGCGGTCGACGGGCATATCATCCGGTTATACATTCTCTCCGGCTTCACGACCGGCGTCGCAGGGGTGTTGAATACCGCTCGCTATTCGGGTGGGTCTTCTATTGCGGGCGATCCACTCCTGATGTCCTCGATTGCGGCGGTTGTCATTGGCGGTGTGAGCCTGTTCGGCGGGAGCGGGCGGGTCAGCGGGACGGTCGTCGGTGCGCTGATCATCGCTGTGCTGCAGACCGGACTGGTCATGATGGCGGTGCAGCCATTCTGGCAGTTTGTCGTCGTCGGCATTGTGGTGATCCTGGCTGTATTGATGGACCAGGCGCGTGATCTTATCGTCGGGCGCGCGGAAACGTAGGAGATGGCGATGGAGCCATTACTCGAGGTCAGGGGCCTGACTAAACGTTTTGGTGGCCTGACGGCTGTCAACCGGGTCGATCTGGCGATTCGTCCCGGCGAGGTGGTCGGGCTGGTAGGTGACAACGGCGCGGGGAAATCGACTCTGATAAAAATGATCTCCGGCGTATATCAGCCCAACGAAGGCGAGATCTACTTTGAAGGACGCAAGGTCGATATCACGCACCCGTCCCAGGCACGCGATCTGGGGATCGAGACAATTTACCAGGACCTGGCTCTGGCAGGCAACCTCGATGTTCCGGCGAACATTTTTCTAGAGCGTGTTATGCACTTTTGAAACGGACGATGCTAAACTGGGGGTATGAGC
>DYGX01000009.1 GCA_020724465.1 Thermoflexus sp. | reverse complement strand
ACTACTACTCTAACGCGAAAGCCCTATCCCGCCTCATTTTTGGCGAAGGTATTGAATAAGGCTAAACAGATCGCCGTGTGCCTGGCTGCGGGTTTGAGCGGGGCCGGGAGCTATCGGAAGGAAAGGGTGATGGACGGGCCGCTTTGCCAGCTCGCGTGCTGGCCTGCGTTGGCCAGCGGGCACGCCAGCATGGCGGGTCGCTCCCTCTCAATGCGGGTTAAGTTGTTTTTGAAGCGACGGCTCAGCACAGGGACGAAGCGGGCGCTAAAGAAGCGCTATCTGCGCATGATCAACCGGGTCACCCGCGCCCAGACGCCGCCCCCGGCTGTTCGTTCTACAAGTGTGGAAACCTCCCCGCTTCAGGCCGGAGATTGGGTGCGTGTCCGCTCGCGTGAGGCAATCGAAGCGACGCTGAACGCCTGGGGTGAGTTGAAGGGCTGCGGATTTATGGCCGAGATGGCCCCGTATTGTGGCACGACCCAGCGCGTCCTCAAACCGGTCCGGCAGTTCATGGACGAGCGCGATTACCAGCTCAAGCGGTGCAATGGGATCGTGCTGCTGGAGAATGCGATCTGTCAGGGTCGGGCGGAGTATGGGCCGTGCGACCGGTCTTGCTTTTATTTCTGGCGCGAAGAATGGCTGGAGAAAGTGATTTAGCGCACCGGGAGCAGATTGGAGCGCAATAGCCCGCCATGGCCAAGGGTGAGCGTTTGGAGTTTGTGCCGCCGCACGACGAGGCGTGGCAGGCGTTCGTCGCGTCGCTGCCAGACGCGAACATCTTCCACGCCACCGCCTGGATGGACCTGCTAAACACGTGCTACGGATATCGGTATTTCGTACTGGTCAGCCGGGATGCGGGCGGCTCCATCACCGCCGGCCTGCCCTTTATGGACGTGAAAAGCTGGCTCACCGGGCGGCGTTGGGTGGCGCTGCCCTTCAGTGATTACTGCACGCCCCTCGCTCACGACGCGGCGAGCCTCGAGCGTTGGACGGACGCGCTCGTCAGGTTGTCTCAGGCACCGGGCACGCCCTGGATCGAGGTCCGGTGGGCACTACCCGCGCGCCAGCCGATCGCGGCGGGAACGTCCTATGTGCTACACCGCCTGCCGCTATGTCCGAATACCGAGCAGGTCGGGCGCGCGCTGGACTCGATGCACCGGCAGAATATCCGCGCGGCGCGGCGGAACGGCGTGCGCGTCGAGTACGGCGCTGACGAAGACGATATGCGCCGGTTCTACACCCTGCACCTTGAAACACGCCGGCGCAAGGGGATGCCGGTCCAGCCATGGCGCTTCTTTCGACTGCTGCACGAGAAAATCATCTGCTCCCATCACGGATTCGTCTTGCTAGCCTATCAGGGCGATACCTGTCTGGCGGGGGGCGTGTTTCTCCATTGGGGCGAATCGCTGATGTGCAAGTACGCTGCCTCGCGCGAGGATACGCTCGACCTGCGCCCCAATAACCTGCTGTTGCTGGCGTTCTTGCAGTTGCAGGGAGTGCGCGCCACTGCTCCAGATGTCCCGCTCCACCTACTGCCGGGCCTTCGGCGATATATAGCCGACGATAGCACGCATCTGCCCATTACCGAGTCCGTTGCCAACAGCTTGGTGTATTTGCCGATTGACGTACGGCTTCTGCCCGACGATCAGGAACGCATCATCGAGATCTTGTTCAGGTATTTCCGGTCTTCACGCCGTAAGCTGTCCTGAGAGCGCGAGGTATCGATGAAGCACAGCCAGAACGCCACGCTGCCCGCAGCGAGTCCCGCTATCGCCTGTCTCATGGTTCTCAGGCCAGTTCATCCGGGTTCGCCACCGGGTGTGCATTCGGCTGAGCGCCGGCGGAACCTTTACTTTGCCTGCAAGCGTATGATGGATATTGTGGTGGCCGTCATGCTGCTGATCGGGCTGGCTCCCTTGCTGCTTCTGGTGGCCGTTCTCATTCGCCTGGAATCACCCGGTCCGGCCATCTTCCGGCAGGAGCGACTCACATCCCGGCGCGTGCTGGATAGGCAGGGCGAGGTTTGGACTGTCGTACCGTTCGTCTGCTACAAATTTCGCTCGATGCACCATGGGGTCAGCAGCGACTTGCACCAAGCGTACATCCAGGCGCTGATGCGGGACGATCAGGATCAGATGGCGCGCTTGCAGGGCGGCTAGACCGCGGTGTGCAAGCTGCGCCGCGATCCGCGCGTGACGCGGGTGGGGCCGAGGCCGCCCCTTCGCTACGAAGTGGAAGCATACCAGATGTGGCACCGGCAGCGGCTGATAGCGAAACCCGGTATGACTGGCTGGTGGCAGATCACCGGGCGCGGCTTGACCAGCTTCGATGAGGGCGTTCGCCGGGATATCTGGTATGTGGGGCATCAATCGCTCAAGCTCGATGTGCTCATCCTCTTGAGAACCCCGTTTGCCGTCTTATCCGCGCGCGGCGCGCTCTAGCCCTCGGCCCCGATGCACTGGCCTGCAGCGCGCAGGACGGATATAGTGAAAGCCAACTGCTTGCCTTGCTCGCCAGGCTTTGAGAGGAGAGGTTGACGATGTCGTGCCCGCTGACTCTGCTGCCGTGCCCGCAGCACCTGGAACTGACCGGGGGGACGGTCTCCCTGCCGGAAATGGGGCACATCGCGCTCCGTGTGCCACATGAGGCGGACCTGGAACCGGCCATCCGGCGCATCCAGGCGGCCCTGGAACAGCACGCGGGGCTGCGCTGGACGCGCGAGGACCGGGGTGCTGTTGCGCTCACCATCACCTGGGACGAGCGGATTCCTTCGGACCAGGGCTACCGGCTGGTCGTGACGGACGGCAGGACCGAGATCGCGGCCAGCGGCGCGCCTGGCGTGTTCTATGCCGCGGCCACCCTGGCGCAGCTTCTGCAGACCCACGGGCGCACCCTGCCGGCGCTGGTGATCGACGACTGGCCGGACTTTCCGGTGCGGGGTGTGATGCTGGACATCAGCCGCGACAAAGTGCCCACGATGGACACGCTCTACGCGCTGGTCGATAAGCTGGCCGGGTGGAAGATCAACCAGTTCCAGCTTTACACCGAACACACCTTCGCCTACCGCGATCACCGCGAAGTGTGGGAGCACGCCTCGCCGATGACCGCCGAGCAGATCCGCGCTTTGGACGCGTACTGCCGCGAGCGTTTTGTCGAGCTGGTCCCCAACCAGAATAGCTTCGGCCATATGCACCGCTGGTTCGAGCACGAGCGCTATCGCTTCATGGCCGAGACGGACGGGCCGTTCCGCGCGCCGTGGGGTGAGATGCTCCCCCCATTTAGCCTGTCACCCGCCGTGCCCGAGTCGCTGACCTTCCTGGCCGGGCTGTATGCGGAGCTGCTGCCGAACTTCACCAGCAGGCTGTTCAACGTGGGCTGCGACGAGACGTTCGATCTGGGCCTGGGCCGCAGCCGGGCGTTGGTCCAGGCGCGTGGTAAAGGGCGCGTCTATCTCGATTTCTTGCTGAGCATTTACCGGCTGGTGCAGGAGCACGGGCGTACGATGCAGTTCTGGGGCGACATCATCAACCAGTATCCGGACCTGGTGCCAGAGGTGCCGAAGGATGCCATCGCCCTCGAATGGGGCTACGAGGCGGATCACGATTTCGAGGGCAAGGCGCGCCTGTTTGCCGAATCGGGCGTCCCGTTCTACGTCTGCCCTGGCACCTCAAGCTGGAGCAGCCTCTCCGGGCGGACCGACAACTGCATCGCGAACATCCGCAGCGCCGCCGCCCATGGCCTGGACAACGGCGCGCGCGGGCTGCTCAACACGGACTGGGGGGATCACGGGCACTGGCAGCCACTTCCGGTGAGCTACCTGGGCTACGCCTTTGGCGCGGCGGTGAGCTGGGCCTACGCGACCAACACCGATCTCGATTTGCCGCTCGTGCTGGACACGTTCGCGTTCGAGGACCAGGCGCGGAGCATGGGGCGGCTGGTCTACGACCTGGGCAACATCTACCAGTATCCCGCCCGGCCGGGTAATCTGTTGTTCGACATCTACCGCGTGCCGCTCAAGCCGGAGCTGCGCGCCGACGAAGGGCTGCGGGCGCGGCTGCACGAGGCGCTGGCGGCCATCGACGCCATTGTGGCGCCACTGGACCGGGCGCGTATGGCCGTTCCCGATGCCGATCTGATCCGGCGCGAGTACGCGCATGTCGCGCAGATGCTGCGTCACGGCGCGAAGCGCGCTCTGTTGCAGATGGGTGACGGCCAGCTATCGCGGCAGGACATGGCCGCCGAACTGGACGCGATCATGCAAGAGCACCGCGCCGTCTGGCTGGCGCGCAACCGGCCCGGCGGCCTGGACGACAGCACCGCGCGCATGGAGCGCGCCAGACAGTTGTACACGACGGAGTAGGGCGCTTCTAGCTACCCCTGGCGATTTCGCCCAGCCCGCCTTCATCGATCAATTTGAACTCGGTGCGGGTGATGCGGATGTAGTTCTTGTCCGAGAACTGGTAGAGCGCGCGGCAGACCATCTCGCGCGTGGAGCCGATTCGGGCGGCGATCTCGTCGAGGGTGAGCGTGCGCTCCAACGACGGCTCGCCGGCGTGCGCGAACTGGTCGAGCAGGAAGCGGGCCAGCCGTCCCGAAACCGGCTGAAACGCCAGCCCTTCGACGATCTGGCTGGCCTGCGCCATGCGCATCACCATAAGCTGGCTCAGACGCCACAGCGCGCGCGGCGTTTCCAGCAGCAGCGGCAGCAGCGCCTCGCGCGGCCAAAGGTAGAGGTCGGTCGCTTCTTGCGCGACCAGCGCGACGGGCGTCTGCATGCCGTCGTTGAAGAAGGCCAGTCCCCAAAACAGATCACCGGGCGCCAGGGTGAGCACGATCAGCTGGCGCCCATCCGCTGACTCTTTTAGCGCATCTACCACACCCGCCCCCACGATGAACAGAAACGGCCAGACATCGCCGTACTGGGTGATGAACGTGCCCGCCGGATAATGGCGATGCTGAGCGCGTTTCGCTGCCAGATCGCGCTGTGTGTGATTCAGTTCCGCAAAGACCGCGTTGTGTGCCAAAAGTTGCTCCAGTGAGCCGCTCATCGCTAACTCCGCTGTTCAAGCCGGTCAATCGCTGCCGTCCATTATGGCATATCCCACGCTGCCGCGCTGCGCCCCCGCGCGATTTGCGCTTACGCAAAGACACCGTGCTCCAGGTGTGATATGAAGAAACAAAAAAGCTGGTGACAGATTGCTGCTTGAGAAGGAGAACGGCACGATGTCCAATGCGTATTCCCACAGGCTCGGCGCGCTACTCACGGCGGTGGGCATCCTCGCCACGGGGCTTGGGTTCGCCATCTTTATCCTCAGTTACAACCATCTGATCCAGGTCGAGCTGGACGCCGGGCGGCCGGACGAGGCGAATGTGATTCGCTACGTCTTCCCTGTGCTGGGCTATCTGATGGCGGCAGCGGTGGCGCTCTGGGCCGTAGCGCTCTACGGGTTCGTTGTGCAGCAGCCCTGGGCGTGGATGCTGGCCGTGATCGCCGCCACGCTCAGCCTGCTGTGCAGCTTCTTCCCCATGATCCCGGCCATGAGCCGCAGCCAGACTCCGTACATGGCGCTGGTGTTTGTGCCCAGCCTGGCGCTGTGGATCGGGCTGGTGTGGCTCAGGCAGGTGAGCCGCAAGCCGGCGCTGCTGGCGTTTGTGGCCGGGCTGGCTTATGTGCTGTCCTTTATGGATGGTGTCGCGGCGATCGACCGCATCCAGATCGTGGAAGACGACATCGTGCAGGGGCTGTATGTGATGGTGCAGCAGGTCAACTGGTGGGCGTCGATTGCCTGGGCGGTGTTTATCTTCGCGCTGCTGGGGCGGCGGAGTTGGGCGCTCCCGGTGGGGCTTGGCGCCGCGATCATGTCGATGCTTGGCGGGTACCCGGTGGCCGTGGAAAGCATGATCGACAAGGGCACGTTCTCGATGTTTGCCCCCGCGCCCATGCTAAGCACCGCGCTTCTGGTGTATCTGCTCCTGCCTGGCACGCGCCGCTGGGTGGATCGCTGGGCGCATGGTGAGCACGCTCCGGCCCCGACGGAACGCGTCGCGCGCCCGGCTTTCGCAGGGCAATAGCACGCGCAGCCGGTGAAACCATCCCCTGCCACCCCCCAACGCGCCGGCAGCCCGTCGGCGCGTTGCGATCTGCGCCGCACTGTTCCCCATGCCGGGATAAAATGCTTGCTTGGGCAGTCTTTCGTTGGGCAATCAACGGTATCGCGATTTTTGGATTCCGGATAAAATTGAGCTATGTGGTCGCGATGACTCCAGGGCGCCAGTTTGTGACGCCGCTCCGTTGTTGCCTCTTGATACCCCGCGTGCTGAGCGCCGGTGTCTGACGCGTGTGGCGCCCGGACTTGCCAGCCACACTGTTTGCCGAAGGGGGATAGCTTTAAGGAGGTGAAACTGCACCCTTGTGTCCCATGCTCGACTTGTCAGCCACTGCGCAATCCGATCTGAGGGATTTACAGGGAAGTCAAAAAACTGACTGAAGGAGCACGCAATGAAGTATTCCCACGTGTTGGTACTCGCCGCATTGCTGTTGCTTACGGCAGCGGCCTTGATTTGGGTTCAGAGTCCGTCCGCACCCGCGCTCGCTCAGGAGGGCGAAGGCGAATGCGTGGACGGCCTGTGCCCCGACTGGATCGTCGAGGCGTGGGCCGGCTCGGCGCACGCGGACGCAGAAGCGGAAGCCTTTGTCCACTGGGACGAGGAAGATCCGGCAGAAGTCCCGGTTGCCTGCGCGAAGTGTCACAGCGAGGGCGGCTATCTCGACTTCTTGGGTGATGATGGGACCGCGCCCGGCGTGGTGGACAACCCCGCGCCGATCGGCACGGTCGTGACCTGCACGGTCTGCCACAATGCGACGGCGGTCACGCTGGACAGCGTGGTCTTCCCGTCCGGCGTGGAGATGACCGGTGTCGGCCCCTCGGCGCGCTGCATGGAATGCCACCAGGGGCGGGCCTCGATGGTCCAGGTCAGCGCCGCGATTGAGAATGCCGGGCTGGGCCTGGACGAGTCAAGCGACGCGCTGTCGTTCGTGAACATCCACTATTTCGCGGCAGCCGCCAGCCTGTTCGGCTCGGAAGTCCACGGGGGCTTCGAGTTCGAAGGCAAGGCGTACCAGCCGCGCTTCGAGCATGTGGCGGCGTTCGATACCTGCGCCGAGTGCCACAGCCCGCACTCGCTGGAAGTCCGCGTCGAGGCGTGCTCGACCTGCCACGTTGAGGTTGCGACCGCCGACGACCTGCGCGCAATCCGCATGCCCGGCTCGCTGCGAGACTATGACGGCGACGGCGACATGACGGAAGGCATCGCGGACGAACTGGAAGGCCTGCAGGAGCTGCTCTATCAGGCTATCCAGGCGTATGCGAGCGACGTCGTCGGAACGGCGATCCTCTACGACGCCCATACCTACCCGTACTGGTTTGTGGACACCAACGGCAACGGCCAGGCCGACGAAGGCGAGGTCGCCTTCCCCAACAGCTACAAAGCCTTCACGCCGCGCCTGCTGCAGGCCGCCTACAACTTCCAGATGTATGAGAAGGACCCCGGCGCCTTTGCCCACAACGCCAAGTACTACGTCCAACTGCTCTACGACTCCATCGAAGTGCTGAACGAGGCGCTGGATTCGCCGGTTGAGCTGGCGCAGGCCCAGCGCGACGACGCCGGTCACTTCGACGTGACGGCTGAGGCGTTCCGCCACTGGGATGCAGAAGGCGAAGTTCCCGCGACGTGCGCCAAATGCCACACGGCGGAAGGGTTGCCCTTCCTGCTGGAGCACGGCGTGATGATCGCCTTTGAGCCGTCGCAGTCGCTGGCGTGCACAACCTGCCATGCCAGCTTCGAAGACTTCAGCGTTTACGAGGTTGCAGAAGTGACCTTCCCCAGCGGCGCGGTGCTGAGCTTCGAGGGCGAGCTGGCCTCGAACCTGTGCCTGAACTGCCACCAGGGGCGCGAGTCGACCGTGTCGGTGAATGCCGCCATCAACCGGGCTGGTGTGGGCGACGACGAAGTCTCGCCCGACCTGACGTTCCGCAACGTGCACTACTTCGCGGCAGGCGCGACCGTCTTCGGTAGCGAGGCGCAGGGCGCGTACCAGTACGACGGCAAAGAGTACGTGGGCCGCAACCTGCACGCGCCGGGCGTGGATACCTGCGCGGGCTGCCACGACGTTCACGAACTCACCGTTCGGGTGGACGAGTGCACGATCTGCCACGGCGAGTTTGAGGACATCCGCGACATCCGCCTCGATCTCGGCCCGCCAACAGACTACGACGGCGATGGTGACGACCTGGAAGGCGTCGCGCATGAGATCGCAACCATGCACGAGGCGCTGTACGCGGCGATCCTCACCTACGCTGCCGAGACTGCCGGCACGCCGATCGTCTACACGCCGGCGAGCCATCCGTACTGGTTTACCGACACCAACGCCAACGGCGTGGCGGATCCCGACGAGATCAACAGCGGCAACCGCTACGCGAGCTGGACGCCTACGCTGTTGCGCGCGGCTTACAACTACCAGTACATCGCCAAGGATCCGGGCGCCTTTGCCCACAACAGCGACTATGCGCTGCAGGTGCTCTACGACAGCCTGGAGTCGATCGGCGGGGCGGATGCCGTCGCCGGTATGGCCCGGCCCTAGTCCCTGCGCGCACGTCTGCTGAGTGTGAATCATCCGGGGCGGTCGCAAGACCGCCCCGGTGCTGTCTGGCAAGGCCGCCTTACAGCCTGGCGTGTCTACTCTTCCAGCAGGTTGCTCTCGGCCCACACGATCTCGCCGGCCTGCCGGGAGATGCGCAGCGTCTTGACCTCGTAGGCGCGCAGGTCGAACGTCACCGGCGGGCCGCCTTCCAGCCGGAGCATCGCGCGGGCGGGGGCGCCGGACGTCTCGTGAAGGCGCGCGATCAGCGCATCCTGACGGTCCGCTTTCTTCAGCGCGCCAAGGATCACCTGCGGCGGCTCGACTGCCAGAAACGGCGCGGGCTGCGCGGGCGCGCCTTCGGGCGGTGTGGGCGGGTGATAGCTGAAAAAGTACTCCAGCGGGTGATTCAGCTCCAGCGCGGCCAGCACCAGCGCGTGCCCGGTGGCGGCGCGGTCGGACCCCGCCACCAGCCGGAAGCGCGTGTCGATCGTCTCCTGATCCATGAACGCATACGAGCGATTGGGGTCGAGCGTGGGGCGCTCGTCGCCGCAGGCGTGAACGGCGCCCCGGCTCAGGCTGAGGCCCAGCGTCCCGTC
Source organism: Thermoflexus sp. (assembly GCA_020724465.1). GTDB lineage: Bacteria > Chloroflexota > Anaerolineae > Aggregatilineales > Aggregatilineaceae > DYGX01. Next base: position 206,862 of record DYGX01000009.1, on the reverse strand, counting down.
CGGCCCGGCATGGAACCCGGATACTCCGTTGTTGGCGACTCCGATCACGTGTTCCGGCGTCTCCAGCCGGACCCAGCGCACGCAGGAATGCTCGCTGGCGTCGGCGGTCCGCTCTGCGATCCCGTAGGGGACCTCGCACCAGGCGCGCGCGCCGGGCAGGTCAAACGGCAGAAGCAGCTTGATCATCTTCTGCCGGGCCTGCATATGCAGGCGCACGTCGAGATCAATGTGGGGCAGGTCGGCGTAGAAGGTTGCCTTCAGGCTGGCGCGGGTGTGCTGCCAGCCGGTCAGACACTCAACCGTGACGGCGACCGGCCCCTGATGCAGCACGCGGACCGCCTGGCCGCGCCGGTCGTCTTCCTGGCCGGTGAACGCGCCCACTGCCGCGCTGTCCAGCGGCTCGAACGCGGCCAGGACGCGGCTGTGCACGGCGTCGGCGAAGCCGCCCCACGCGTTCGGCGTGTCGTGCGCGGCGATCAGGCGGGTCGGCTCGCGCAACAGTTCGCGCCCGCCGGCTCGCTCGGTGAGGCGCGCCAGGCCGCCGCTTGCCCGGTCGAAGCGGGCGGTCCACCACGTGTTCTGCACGGTGATGCCGTCCGCATCCTCGGACACGTCCAGCGGGGCGCCGGGCGGAAGCGGTGTGTCTTCGAAGCGGATCTCGTAGCGGCGCGCGGAGAGCGGCGGAACCTCGGCCACGAACCCCACAAAGGGCTGCATACTGCTGCCTTCCAGGGTTGGCGAGCCGCCGCGCTCCTGGTGAATGACGCGCTGGCCCCGGTCGTCATAGAGCGCAAACGGCCCCCGGTTCTGCACGGGATGGTAGGCGCGCAGGAAGTTCGTCCCGACGAATCCGCGCAGCGGCATGCTGTGCGGGTTGAGCACATAGAGCGGGATCGTGCCTGGTTGCGGCTCGACGTTGGGCAACACGGCGCTCTGGCTGCCCATGATAATCCGCCGGGCCGTGTCCGCCGCCGCGCCGAACATATCCATCACGCCCGGCAAGGCTGTTTCGATCAGCGTGCCGGGCAGGATGTCGTGAAAGGTGTTGAAACACTGCCGCTTCCAGGCTTCGCGCAGCGCGTCCGCCGGATAGGCGCGTCCCCCGCGCCACCACGCGATCGCCGCCCAGCGCTCGGCAGAGGCCAGCAGCGCCTCGCCCTGGCGCATGCGGCGCTTGATCGGCGCGACCGAGGTGTAGCAGCCGGGCGCGGTGCGCTGGATCTCGCCGGTGACCAGCGGGTACGTCTCGGCCTGGGCCTGCACGCGCTCCAGGAACGCTTCCGGCGTGCTGTGGCGGACCTCGACATCCGCGTCGGCCATCTCCTCGAACAGTGCGCGGAAGGCGTCCAGGTCGTCGCGCGTCGGCCCGCCGCCGTGATCGCCCAGACCCCAGGGCACTAGCACGTCCTGTCCGGTGGCGCGAGCCAGCGCGATCCCGGTGCGTGCCTGCTGCACCGCGTCCTGGCGTTCGACGCTGTACTCGCGATTGGGCGTGCAGTAGAAGACGCCCGCCGGGCGCAGCGCCAGCACGGCCGTCCCATCCGGTCCCTGCCAGCGATAGAGCGGCGCGGGCAGGGCAAGCTGTTTGACGACCGGCCGGCAGTGGATGTACAGCCGGAAGCCGCTCTGGGCGAGCAGTTGGGGCAGGCTGCCGGCGTGCCCGAACGAGTCGAAGTTGTAGGCGACGGCTGGACGCACGCCGAATTTGTCGTCGAAATAGCGCCGCCCTTCGAGGATGCAGCGCACCAGCGTTTCGCCGCCGGGCAGGTTCACGTCCGGCTGCAAATACCACCCGCCGCTGATATGCCAGCGCCCGGCGCGCACCAGCGCGCGGATGCGCTCGAAGAGGGGCGGGTCGTAGAGTTCGACCCACTCGTAGAGCACGCTCTCGTTGTGGGTGAAGATGAACTCAGGATAGGCTTCGAGCAGGTCGGCGGCGGTGTGAAAGGTCGAGATCGCCTCGCGCGCGCCTTCTTCCCACGGCCATTTCCACACCGGATCGATATGCGCGTTGCAGACCAGGTGCACGATCGGTTTGCCGGGCATATGCCGCAGACTCCTTATGAGGCGTGAATTCCGTCAGCGCTCCGGATAGTTGCCCTCTCGCCGCCAGACGTCCAGGATCAGCTCGTAGCGGCGCAGGGGCATCCCGGTGTAGATACAGTTACTGGTCGAGAAGATATAGCCGCCGCCGGGCATCCCGTGCCGCAGAGCGTAGCGGGCAGACTCGATCACCTCTTCGTCGGTCCCGGTATCCATCAGGCCGCAGTTGACATTCCCGATCAGGCAGATCTGATTCCCATAGCGCCGCTTGACCTCGGCGATATCCACCCCGGCCTGGGGATCGAGCGAATGCAGCGCGTGCGGCCCGGTTTCGACCAGCTGGTCGATGATCGGCATGATGTTGCCGTCGGTGTGCTTGATGACGTAGAAGCCCAGGTCGCGCATCCCGCGCGTGAGCTGCGCCAGGTACGGCGTTACGAACTCGCTGAACTGCGCCGGGCTGAGGAACGGCCCGGTGTTGAAGCAGTAGTCTGTGCACAGGGCGAAGCCGTCCAGCCCGCCATGCCGGGCCAGCACCTCGGCCTTGCGCAGCATGGCGTCGACGTTGGCCTGCGCCTCGGCTTTGAGCTTGTCCGGCTCGTCGGCCAGCCGGTAGCAGAATTCGGTCATCTGCCTGCCGTCGGGGATGCCGAAGGTGACGTCGCCGTGCCGCATCAGGAAATAGCGGTCGCCGCTTTTCTCGCGGATCAGGTCGATCAGGCGAATCGTTTCCTCAAGGGTGCCGGGGTTGGGGTGTAGGAAGATAGCGCTGTGCTCGTAGCGCTCGGCCGTCGCCAGGTAGAGGTCGGCCATGTCCTCGCGATGAAGCTGGCGCTCGCGCTCTTCCATCTGCAGCCACTGCTCGTAGTTGCGGTGCGACGGGTGCACCTTGCCGAAGGCTTCCATGGTGAGGAAGAAGACCAGCTCGAAATGCGGCACGCGCCCGGTGAGCGGGCGGCGTTCCAGCGCGGCGATGAACCGCTCGCGCGGGGTCATGGGCGGCGTGCGGGACGGGGAAGCGGGTGGGTTGGCGGGGTGTGAAGGCGGCATGGCTCACTCTGGCGCGGTGCGGGTCCGGCCCCGGCTAAGAGTTCTGGTCAGGCTTGACGGCGGCAAAAAACCGACTATATAATAAATTATATATAATTGCTTGCAGAAAGCAACTAAGGCTGTCAGCCGATTATGACGACGTCTGGTGTTGGCTCCTCGAACGCGCGCTATGCCGGCGACCAGTCGGCCCTTCGCCAGCGCAACCTGGCGGCGCTGCTCGATCTGCTCCGGCGTTACGGCGTGCTGACGCGCACTGACCTGGCGCAGATCACCGGGCTGAACCGGGCCACGATCACGCGTCTGGTGCGCGAGCTGATCGGCAGCAACCTGGTCTGCGAGGACGGCGTGCAGGCCTCTCCGACCGGACGCCCCGCGATCCCGTTGCGGCTCAACGCCCAGGCCGGCACGATCATCGGCGCGGAAATCGGCTTCCCCACTGTCTCCGCCATCGTCACCGATTTCACGCCGACAATCCATGCCCGCTTCGAAGAAACCATGCTCCCCAACGCCAGCCAGGACGCGGTGCTTGAGCAGGCGATGCGCGTCTTCAGCGCCGCATATGACGTTGCCCGCCAGCAGAGCGAGCGCGTCTTCGGGCTGGGGCTGGGCGTGCCCGGTCTGGTGGACACGGTGACGGGCACGCTGCTGTTCGCGCCCAACCTGGGTTGGTCGGATGTGCCGCTCAAGCAAATGCTGGAAGCGCGGCTGAACATCCCGGTCTTTGTGGACAACGTCGCCAGCGTGTCGGCGCTGGGCGAAAGCTATTTTGGCGCTGCGCAGAACCACAACAACGTGCTCTATCTCAGCACGCAGGGCGGCTTGGGGGGGCGCATCGTGACGCATGGCGACATCCTGCGCGGGACAAGCGGGTTTGCCGGCGAAGTGGGGCATATGACCGTGACCGACACCGGGCGCCGCTGCAACTGCGGGCGCGTCGGCTGTTGGGAGACGCACGCCAGCCAGATGGCGCTGCTCCAGCGCGTGCGCGAGCGTCTGGCGGGTGGCGAAGCGTCGCTGCTGCGCGAGATGGCGCACGACCCGGCGCAGATCACGGTCGCCATGATCGTGGACGCGGCGGATCAGGGGGATCGCCTGGCTCAGTCTGCCCTGACCGAGATCGGTCACTGGCTCGGCGTCGGGCTGGCGAACCTGATCAATATGCTGAACCCGGATCTGGTCGTGATCGGTGGCGTGCTCAGCCTGGGGCACCGGTGGCTGCTGCCGGTGATCGAAGATGTGGTGGCGACCGAAGCGCTGCGTTGGGTACGCAAAGACTGCGAGATCACGTTCGCCGCACACGGCGCCGACACGTGCCTGTTTGGCAGCGTCGCGGCTGTGCATCGCCAGGTGCTGGAACAACCCCAGCGTTGGATGTGAGTGCGCTATCGACTCCCCGCTGGTTCACTGGGAGAAAGGAGGTGCGCGGGAAGTTATCGTCCGGCCCGGTTCTCAAATGTCAAAAAACGTGAATCTCACCGTTTAGCGAGTCACGAAAGGAACTCTGATGAAAAAGCTGCACTGGTTGATTGCGGTTGTTCTGGTGATGGCCGTGGCTGTGCCGGTGGCCGATATCAGTGTGCCGACCCTGCGCACTGCGGGCACGGCGCTGGCCCAGGACGGCGAGACGGAGATTACCTTCTGGCACTTCTGGGGATCGCCGGTACGCCGCACAGCGATCCGTCGTGTGGTCGCCATCTGCGAGGCGCAGATGGACGGCATTAAGGTCAACGAGGTCTTCAAGCCCTGGGGCGAGATCTGGACCGCTAACATCGCGGCGGTGGCGGCGGGCACCGGGATGCCGGATGTGATCGTCGAAGACCGCCCGCAGCTTCCGCGCATCGCGGCGGATGGGATCGAGCAGAGTCTACAGCCCTACATCGAGCGGGACGGCCTGGACACCAGTGTCTTCTGGCCGTTCGTCTGGGAGCAGACCCTGTACGAGGGCGAGAGCTACGGCATCCCATTCGAGACGGACGTGCGCGTGCTGTTCTACAACAAGACCCTGCTGGACGAGGCCGGCTTTGATCGCCCGCCCGAAAGCTGGGACGAGCTGTGGGAATACGCCGACGCGCTGGATCAGTGGAACGAGGACGGCAGCCTCAAGCGGATGGCGTTCTTCCCGCTGTACGGCAACGTGGGGCTGGACCTGTGGGCTATGACGAACGGCCACGAGTGGGTTCAGAACGGGCGCCCGGTGATCGATGATCCGGTGGTGCTCGAGACGGTGCAGTGGCTGCAGCAGTGGATCGAACGCTACGGCGGCTGGGAGAAGGTGCAGGAGTTCCTGGCCCAGTACGGCGCTCCGCCCAACGACGCGTTTATGTCCAACGCGGTGGTGATGAAGGTCGATGTGGCCGGCTATCACTCGCAGCTTGCGTTCTATCGCCCGCGGACCACACTGGCGGATGGCTCGCAGGTCAATATGGAGTGGAGCGCGGGGATTATCCCCTACAAGGTAGAGCCGGCGACCTGGAGCGGCGGGTTTGCCCTGTCGATCCCGACCGGCGCGGCCCACCCCGACGAGGCCTGGGAGTTCATCAAGTGCGCGTCTGGCTACGAGGCCAACGTTTCCTGGGCGCGCGACACTTACGCCATCCCGACCTACATGGAAGCCGCCTATGACCCGGTGCTGATGGCCGAGCCGATCTGGCAGTTCTTTGTCAGCTCGATGGAGCACGGCAAGCTGATCCCCTACGTGCCGGAGTACAGCAACTGGTTCAACGACACGATCGGCCTGATGCAGGAAGATGTCTGGTACGGCACGCTGAGTGCCGAGGACATGCTGGCCGACGCCCAGGCGCTCGTGGACGCTGAGTTCTAAGCGGCGGGCATATGTGACCTGTCCGGGTAGGGAGAGCTGGGGAACGGGCCGCCGCGCGTGGATGCGCCGCAGCGACCCGGCCTCGCTCTCCCTACATTTGAAGGAGCAGAGCATGAGTGTGACAGTTCCCGGCACGCAGTCCGGCTCGCCTGGCCCGGCTGTGGCGTCCGCGCGCCGCCCGCGCTTTGCCTGGAAGCTTTCCTACCGCGAAGCGCTGACGGGCTGGCTGTTTGCCTCGCCGTGGATCATCGGATTCGTTCTCTTCACCGCCTGGCCGATGCTCTTTTCGCTCTATGCCAGCTTCACCCGCTACAACATCGTTCAGGACCCGCAGTGGATCGGCCTGCAGAATTACCAGCAGATCATCGACGATCCGCGTTTCTATAAGGCTTTGGAAAACACGTTCTGGATGGTGCTGTACAAGACGCCGATTGTGATGTCGGTGGCGCTGGGCATCGCCATGCTGCTGAACATGAACCTGCCGGGCGACAGGATATTCCGCACCCTGATCTACTTTCCGTCCGTGCTGGCCGGTGTGGCGTCGATCTACCTGTGGCAGTGGATTCTGTCACCGAACGGTCTGCTCAACAGCGGGCTGGATGTGATCGGGATCAACGGCCCGGCCTGGTTCACCGATCCCGCGTGGACCAAGCCAGGGCTGATCGTGATGGGGATGTGGTTCATCGGTAACAATGTGCTGATCTACCTGGCGAGCCTGAAAGGGATTCCCGAAACGCTTTACGAAGCGGCGGAGATCGACGGGGCGAATGCCTGGCGCAAGACGTGGCACATCACGCTGCCCATGATCTCGCCGGCGATCTTCTTCCAGATTGTGACCAGCATCATCGGCACGTTCCAGATTTTCACGACGGCCTATATCATTTCTGGCACGCGCTCGAACATCGGCGGCCCGCGCCAGTCCATGTTGTTCTATGTGCTCTACCTGTACAACCGCGCGTTTGGGCGCGTCGGGCCGCACGGACTGCAGATGGGGTATGCGTCGGCTCTGGCCTGGATCCTCTTCGCCATCATCCTGACCATCACGCTTTTCCAACTGGCGATGTCGAAGCGGTGGGTCTATTACGAGACGTCGTGAGGTCGAGGGAAAAGTATGGCAACCACACAGGCTTTGACCAGAAGATGGCAGCTCTCGGGCTGGCAGCGGTTCAGGTTCTGGCGCGTTGTGGCCTGGCTGACGCTGTTTGCGATCACGGCGCTGTTCGTCATCCCGGTGCTGTGGATGGTCTCGACCTCGCTCAAGTCCCCGTCGGACCTGGCGAACACGAACTGGATCCCGCAAACGCTGGAATGGCGCAACTACCGCGACGCCTTCAGTTTTGGGCAGTGGGGGCGGTGGACCCTCAATTCGCTCATCATCACGAGCGTCAGCACGGCGGGGGCGGTGCTCTCCACCGCGCTGGTGGGCTATTCGTTTGGGCGGCTGCGCTGGCCGGGGCGCGATATTCTGTTTGGCGTGGTACTGGCGACGATGATGATCCCGGAGGTTGTTGTCATGATCCCGCGCTTCATCATCTTCTCGCGCATGCCGGCCTATGGTTTTCAGGGGTCGTCGGTCTGGGTGAACACCTTTCTGCCGCTGACCGTTCCGTCGTGGCTGGGCGCGACCGGGTTTGAGATTTTTCTGATGCGCCAGTTCATGCGCAACATCCCCATCGAGCTGTCTGAAGCAGCGAAGATCGATGGGGCATCAGAACTGCGTATCTGGTGGAGCATCGCCCTGCCGCTCTCGCGCCCAGTGCTGGCGACCGTGGCGATCTTCAAATTCCAGGGCGCCTGGCAGGACTTCATGGGTCCGCTGCTCTACCTGCAAGACGAGAGCAAATACACGCTGCAGCTTGCCTTGCGCCAGTTTGAGTTCGCGGCGGGAGGAGCGCCGGCCTGGAATCAGCTTATGGCGGCCAGTCTGGTCGTGATGCTGCCCGTGCTGGTGATCTTCCTGATCTTCCAGCGCTACTTTGTGCAGGGCATCAACATCACCGGTCTGGCGGGGCGCTAGCCAGGGCGAGGAGCGCGCGCTGTGATCCAGCTCTCGCGCGATGACGGTGTGGTGCGGGTGTCTGCCGATGCCTACTGCCTGACCTGGGCCGCCGATCGACCCTTCGTCGCGCTCGCGGACGCGGCAGGGCACCCGCTGGCCGAGCTGTTTACGCTGTCGAGCGTGCACAGTACCCTCGGCCAGGACGACACGACCTGGATCGGCGTGTGGCAGGCGGACAGCGCCGGCGAGAAGATCACGCTGACGCTGGACGCTGCCAGCTCGATCTGGGATGCCAAACGGTATACCTTCGAGTGCTTTCCCGACCGGTGGCGCTATTCCATCACGGTGCAGGGGCGCGGCGCGCTCACCGACGCACACTATTTCGGTGGCTACTATTCCGGCTATCTGCGCTGGGGGTCGGGCTTTTTCCGTTCCGGCCAGCACTTTCTGGAAGGGTTCAATCCGGAGCCGAACAGCGCCGAAGTCACCGGCTTTGCCGCAGCGGGGTGCAGCACCATCGATCTGATGGGCGTGCCGCTGCCGGGCCGCGCGGACTGGTTCTTCACGCCCCCGCCGTTCTGCTACGCGCTGCGCGGGCCGGGTGGATGGCTTGGGATCGGCGTCGAGGCGCCGCCGGGCGAGAACCGCTTCACCGCCTATCACTATCACGGCAGCGCCGGGGCCTTTCATTTGACGCTGGCCTACGAGGGGCATACGCCGGTCGAGGGTACCTACACCCTGCCGGCGATCGGCTTCGACCTCGCCCCCTCGCCCTATGAGGCGCTGGCGTGCCACCGGGCCGCGCTGATCCGCCACCGCTGCGCGCCCTCGATCCCTGGCGGCCCGCAACCGACGTGGTGGCGCGAGCCGATATTTTGCGGCTGGGGCGCGCAGTGTTATGCTGCTTCGCGCGACGAGGGCCGCGCGCCGGACTACGCGCGCCAGGATTTCTACGAGGACCTGCTCAACACACTCGCGCAGCGCGGCGTGCAGCCTGGGACGGTCGTCCTCGATGACAAGTGGCAGCGCACTTATGGCGAGAACCGCGTCGATCCGGACAAATGGCCGGACCTGGCCGGGTTCATCCAGCGGCAGCACGAGGCCGGGCGGCGGGTGCTGCTCTGGCTCAAAGCGTGGGATCCGGAAGGATTGCCGGCAGAGGCGTGCGTGACGAACGCCGCCGGGATGCCGGTCGCTGCCGACCCGACCAGCCCGCTCTACGAGCGGCTGCTGCGCGAATCGGTGCGCCTGATGCTGGACGATTACGGGGCGGACGGCTTCAAAGTCGACTTTACGGCGCGCATTCCCAGCGGGCCGGGCCTGCGCCGGCACGGCGCCGCCTGGGGATTGGAGCTGATGAAAGCCTATCTCGGCATCCTGCACGGCGAGGCCAGGCAGGTCAAGCCCGACGCGCTGATCATGACGCACACGCCGCATTCCTATCTGGCGGACGTGGTGGACATGATCCGGCTGAACGATATCAACATGGGGGCGGACGTCAACCGGGCGATGCGGCATCGGGCGCAGGTGGCGGCGCTGGCGTGCCCGGGCGCGCCGATCGACACGGACAACTGGCCGATGCCCGACCTGGCGACCTGGCGCGCTTACGTGCCGCTCCAGCCGGAGCTGGGCGTCCCGGCGCTCTATTTCGCGACGCACATCGACAGCACCGGCGAAGCCTTGACCGAGGACGATTACCGCCTGATCCGCGAGACGTGGGCGGCCTACCGCTTGAAACTGAGGGAGCAAGCCTGATGCGACTGGCGATCATCCATACCACCCCGGCTACCATCGAGCCGCTCAAGGCGCTGGCGGGCGAGATGCTCCCCGGCGTGGACGTGGTGAATTTCGTGGACGATTCGATTCTGCCGCAGTTGCGCGCCAACGGCGGCGATGTCGAGGCGGTGGCGGGGCGTCTCGTGCAGTACGCCGCGTTCGCCGAAGAGGTCGGCGCGGACGCCATCCTCAGCGCGTGCTCGTCGGTGGGCGAGGTGGTGGACCGGATGCGCCGGCGGGTGCGGATCCCGGTTATTCGCATTGACGAGGCGATGGCCGAGGACGCGGTCGCGCGGGGGGATGTGATCGGCGTGACGGCCACGCTGGCGACCACGCTCCACCCGACACTGCGGCTGATCGAGCGCAAGGCGGCAGACGCCAACCGGACGGTGACGGTCAAGACCCGGCTGGTCAGCGCGGCCTATGAGCAGTTGATGGCCGGCAACGCCGCCGCCCACGACGCGCTGCTGGCGGAGGCGCTGCTCGACCTGGCCGCCGAGACGGATCTGGTGGTGCTGGCGCAGGCGTCGATGGCGCGCGTGGTGGCGCAGCTTCCGGAATCGCTCCAGAATCGGTTTCTGTCTAGCCCGCGTCTGGCGATGCAGCGCGTGAAAGCGGTGCTTTTGGGATGAAACTGGTCAGTGTGGATGTGGGGACGACCTCGTGCAAGGCCGGGCTGTTCGACAGCACCGGCGCGGCGCTGCGCGTGGTGAGCCGTCCCACCCCGACCCGTGCCAGTCGCGACGGTGTGGCCTACTACGACCCGGAGGAACTGTTCCAGACCGTCTGCGAGACGCTACGCGAGGCGGTCGACGGCGTGCCGCCCGGCGAGATCGCGGCAGCCGGGATCGCCAGCATGGCCGAAACTGGCGTGCTGGTCGACCGGGCGTCGGGCGCGGCGCGCTCGCACTTCTTCCCCTGGTTCGATACCCAGGCCGAGCCGCAGGCCGAGCTGCTGGCGCGGCAGGATGACCCCCTCGCGCGATTCTGCAAAACCGGCCTGCACCCTGGCCCCAAGGTCAGCCTCGCCAAGCTGCTGTGGCTGCAGGAGCGCGATCCGGCAGCCCTGCAAGGGGTCGTGTGGCTGTCGGCGGCGGATTATGTGGTGTTCCGTCTCACCGGCCAGTTCCGGACGGACTACTCCCTGGCGGGGCGCACGCTGGCGTTCCGCATCGACCGGAAGTGCTGGGACGACGAGTGGATCCGCTATCACGGGCTGTCGCCGGATATCTTCCCGCCGGCCGGGCCAAGCGGCGAGCCGGCCGGGAGCGTCCACGAGCGGGGACACGCGCGCAGCGGCCTGCCCGTCGGGCTGCCTGTTGCCGTCGCCGGTCACGATCACATCTGCGGCGCGCTGGGGGTGGGGGCTGTCACGCCACGCAAGGTCTTCAACTCGATGGGAACCGCCGAAGTGCTGCTCGGCACGCTGGAGCCGCGCAGTCTGACGCAGCGCGATTATGAGTCCGGGCTGTCGTTTGGCTGTCACGTCGTGCCAGATCGTTATTACTGGCTCGGCGGGCTGTCGGTTTCGGGTGGGTCGATTGAGTGGTTGCGGACGATCTTCGGCACGCCGCAAATGAGCTACCAGCAGCTCGATCAACTGCTGGCCGAAGCGGACTACGAGCCGACCGACATCCTGTACTACCCGTATTTGCTCGGCAGCACGTCGTCGTCGCTGAACCGGCTGCTCTCGGCGACGCGCGCGTCGTTCATCGGCCTGGACGCGCACCACCGCCAGATCGACCTGCTCAAGGCTGTGCTGCAGGGCACCGCCTATGAGATGGAGCGCATTCGCCGCACCGCCGAGCAGCTTACCGCGTCCCCCATTGAGCGCGTGCTGGCGGCGGGTGGCGGCACCCGCAACAAGCACTGGATGCAGATCAAGGCGGATGTCTCCAACTGCATCTTCGAAGTGGCGCCGTTTTCGGATGTGACGCTGCTGGGGGCGGCCATGATCGCCGGGATCGGCGCCGGGCTGTTCGCCGGAGCCGATGAGGCCGTGCAGGCGATGGCCCCTCAAGGCGGCGAGGTGTTTTATCCAGACGCGGCGCGTCACCGCCGCCATCTCCGGATCTTTGAGCAGGGATATCTGGCACTCCAAACACCGCTCAACGCGTTTTACAGCCTGTTGGAGAAAAGCACGCGCGATGCCTACGAAAGCTGCTAATTTGCTCACGCTGCGCGAAATGCTCGAAGCCGCCCGGCGGGCGGGCTGCGCGGTGGGGTCGTTTGCCCCGCGCTATACGCCCGTCATCGCGCCGGTGCTGCGCGCCGGGCAGCGCGCGGACTCCCCGCTGATCGTCCAGATCTCGCAAAACGAGTTCGGGTGGTATCAAGTCAGCGCGGATGAGTTCGCCGCCGTGTTCTTCAGTGAGCTGGAGCGACAGGCGATCACCGTGCCGGTCACCCTGCACCTGGATCACACGCGTGATTTTGCGGTGATCCAGCAAGCCATCGCCGCCGGTTTCACCTCGGTGATGATCGACGCTTCCGATAGGCCCCTGGACGAGAACATCGCCATCACCCGGCAGGTGGTCGAATACGCGCATGCGCACGGGGTGTCGGTCGAGGCGGAGCTGGGGCGGATCGGCAAAGCTAGCGACGAGAACATCGAAACGGACGACGACACCGAGCTGTTCACGGACCCGCGTGAGGCGCGGCGCTTCGTCGATGAGACGGGCGTGGATGCGCTGGCCGTGTCGATCGGGACGGTGCACGGCGTCTATAAAGTCAAGCAGCCGCGCATTGACTTCGACCGGCTGCGCGCCATCCGCGCCGAGACCCCGGTGCCGCTGGTGCTGCACGGGGGGTCGGGCGTTCCCCCGGACGCCATCCAGCGGGCGATCCGCCTGCCGGGCGGCGGCGTGACCAAGATCAACATCGCGACCGACCTGGAGAACGCGCTGCTGGCGGCGCTGGGACGCGAGCAGCGGATGCTCAACGCCGAGTGCAAGGCCCTGCCGCCGGAGCAGCTTGGCCCGGCGCTGGATGCCGTTGAGCAGACCGTTGCAGATAAGATTGTGCATTTTCTTCACAGCCACGGATACGCAAAGGAGTTTGCGCGATGACCACCGCGCTTCACGATCAAGGCGCTGCCCATGCCGAGCAGATACTGCTGGCGAACGGCGGCGAGCTGGGCTTGCTCGGCGCCTCACAGGCGTACCGGCAGGTTTGGGCGCGCGACAGCATGATCTGCGGGCTTGGCCTGCTGCTCTGCGCCAATCCGGAAGGGCGGGCAATCCACCGTCGCTCGCTGACGACGCTGCGCCGCTTTCAATCACCGCTCGGCAAAATCCCGCACAACGTCGGGCTGGCCAACGTGGACGACCCGGCCCTGGTGGCCTACGGGGGCCGGATGGGCACCGGTGACGAGGGCGAGGTGGTCGTCAAGGATACACAGCACGCCGGGGTGATCGACAGCAATCTGTGGTACATCCTGGGGCACGCGTTCGACTGGCGAGCCACCGGCGACGCCGATTTTCTGCGCGAGGCATGGCCCAGCCTGCAAGCGGCGCTGCTCTGGCTGCGCTATCAAGACGTCAACGAGTGCGGCTTGCTCGAAGCGCACGAGTCGATGGATTGGGCGGACCTGTTCGCCAACCGCTACAACACGCTCTACGCCAACGTGCTCTGGGCGGCGGTCTGGCAGAGCATGGGGCAGCTTGCCGCCGCGCTGGGCGAGCCGGACGCCTTCTACACCGAGCAGGCCGCCGACGTGCGTCGCAAGATCAACACGCTGCTGTGGATCGGCCCGGAGCAGCCGAAGGACTGGGCGGCCATCGACCGCGAGCGGCAGGAGTGGTTGTACACCCTCAAGCGCATCGAAACCGAGCTGGTGGTGCGCCCGTTCTACCTGCCTTACGTCGCTTTCCGCGACTATGCCGACCGGCTGGACACAATTGGGAACCTGCTGGCGATCCTGTTCGGTGTGGCGGATCAGGTGCAGGCCAGCCGGATCCTCGATTACATTCACGGCTGCGGGCTGGACGAGCCATACCCGGTGCGCTGCCTCTACCCGCCGATCCAGCCGGGCGACAAGGACTGGCGCCATTACTACCGCGTGCGCAACCTCAACCTGCCCGACCACTATCACAACGGCGGTGCATGGCCGTATATCGGCGGGTTCTACGTCGCGGCGCTGGTCGCGGCAGGGCGTCACGACGAAGCCGCGCGCCAGCTCGACAAACTAACGGACATGAATCGCATCGGCAAGAGCGGCGAGTGGGGCTTCAACGAGTGGTTTCACGGGCGATCCGGGCGCCCGATGGGCTACGACGGGCAGTCGTGGTCTGCCGCCATGTATCTCTACGCGCTCGATGCCGTGCGGCGGGGAAAGCCGGCGCTGCTCGATTAAGCCAGAAGGTGTTTCCGCGATGCCGGAGATGACGCCGCGCGAGCGGATGATCGCCGCGATGACCAACCAGCAGCCCGATCGCGTGCCCGTCGCGCCGGATATCTCGAACATGATTCCCTGCCGTCTGACGGGCAAGCCGTTCTGGGAAGTGTACTACTTCGCGGATCCGCCGCTGTGGCGGGCCTATATCGAGGCGGTCAAGCACTTTGGCATCGACGGCTGGTTCACCGACGGCTCAATGCAGTACCAGTGGCCGGGCGACCGCGCCAGCGCGGTCGAAGACATCCGCAAGACCGCGACCACGTGGGTCGTCCGCCGCCGGGGCCGGATCGATGACCAGCGCTATCATGAGGAAGTCACCTACTACATCGCGGATTCACCGACGCCGACGCTGCCCCCGTTCGAGGACCTCGAAGCGCGCTGGCCGCTGCTGGAAAAGTGGTTCGCGCCGCCGGTGGGCTACAATCCATCTCTGCTGGAACGCCAGCGGGCCGAGCTGGGCGAGCTGGGTGCATTCGGCGTCAGCCTCGGCTATCCGGGCTTTCACGCCTGGCTCAACCTGTTCCGGGGCGGGCTGATGGACCTCAGCGCGTGGTACTACTTCCAGCACGACCAGATCGAGGCGCTGCGCCAGCTTCACGAGCGGCAGGCGCTCAAGCAGATGGAGATGATCCTCGACGCGCGCCCCGACTTTGTCCTGCTCAGCGCGTCCGGCACGCTGACCCTGCAATCGCCCAAGATCGCGCGCGAGTTGTCGTTCCCCACCATCCAGAAGCTGACGCGTATGGCGCGCGAGGCCGGCGTGCCGACCATGCTCCATTCGTGCGGTAAAGAGCGCGAGCTGGTCCGCTGGTGCGCCGAGGAAACCGATCTGAACTGCATCAATCCGCTGGAAATCCCGCCGATGGGCGACTGCGATCTGGCCGAGATCAAGCGAGCGCACGGGCACCAGATCGCGCTGATGGGCAATCTGCACACGACGGACGTGATGCTGCGCGGTACGCCTGAGGATGTCGAGCGGGCGGCGATCGCGGCCATCGACGCCGCCGGAGCAGGGGGCGGCTTCATCCTCTCCACCGGCGACCAGTGCGGGCGCGACACGCCAGACGAGAACATCTTCAAGCTGGTCGAGGTCGCCAAAACCTACGGGCGCTACCATTAGGTAAGGGCACATGCTCCGGCTGTCTGAATCGCTCTACCGCTTCGAGGATACCTGCCACGTGTACGCGATCCGCGCCGGGCACCAGGCAATGCTGATCGACTTCGGCAGCGGCGACGTGCTGGACGCGCTGACGGAGATCGGCGTAGACCGCGTGGCGGCGATCCTCGTCACGCACCACCACCGCGACCAGGTTCAGGGTTTGCCGCGAGCTGTTGAGGCGGGCATCCCAATTTGGGTTCCCGCCACCGAGCAGGACCTGATCGCGCGGGTCGACGCGCACTGGCTGGCGCGCCCGCTCGCCAACAACTACGACAATCGCCAGGATCGCTTCTCGCTGCTGGAGCCGGTCCCGGTGGCGGGCGCGCTGCACGACTACGCCGCGCGGGTTTTCGCAGGGGTGGCGTTCCGCGTGCTGCCGACTCCGGGGCACACCACCGGCTCGATCAGCCTGCTGGCGGAGATCGACGGGCGGCGTGTCGCGTTCACCGGCGACCTGATCGCCGCGCCGGGCAAGGTCTGGTCGCTGGCCGCGACGCAGTGGAGCTACAACGGCGCGGAAGGCGTCGCGGCCAGCATCCCGTCGCTGGTGTCGCTTAAGGAGCAGGCGCCGGATGTGCTGCTGCCTTCCCACGGCGAGCCGATGGATCGTCCCGGCGAAGCGATCGATCTGCTGGTCGAGCGGCTGTGGGCGTTGTTGCGCGATCGCGGCCAGAACCCGCGCCTGTTCCGCTTTCTGGAACAGCCCTATGACGCCATCACGCCGCACCTGCTGTGGAACCGGACCAGCATGGCGAACAGCTACGCGCTGCTCTCGCGGAGCGGCAAGGCGCTGCTGATCGACTACGGCTACGATTTCGTGACCGGCGTCCCGGCGGGGGCAGACCGCGCCTCGCGGCGGCCCTGGCTCTACACGCTGCCCGCCCTCAAGCGCGAGTTCGGCGTGCGCGCGATCGACGCTGTAATCCTGACGCACTACCACGATGATCACGTGGCGGGCTGCAACCTGCTGCGCGAAGTCGAAGGGGCGCAGGTCTGGGCAGCGGAAAACTTCGCGGACATTTTGCGGCAGCCCTATCACTATGACCTGCCCTGCCTGTGGTACGACCCGATCCCGGTTGACCGCGTGCTGCCGCTGGGCGAGCCGGTCCGCTGGGAAGAGTACACGTTCACCTGTCACGCGCTGCCGGGCCACACCCGCCACGCCGTCGCGCTCGCCTTCGAGGTGGACGGCAAGCGCGTGCTGGCGACGGGCGATCAGTACCAGGGGGACGATGGCTTGGAATGGAATTACGTCTACGCCAATCGCTTCCACCTGGCCGACTACCGCGCGTCGGCGGCGCTGTACCGGCGGCTCGCGCCCGACCTGATCGTGTCCGGGCACTGGGCGCCGCTGTGGGTGACGCCGGGCTATTTCGACCGGCTTGAGGCGCGCGGCGCGGCGCTGGAAGCCCATCACCGGGCGCTGCTGCCGCTGGACACGTTCGACCTGGGCGGCGAGGACCGGGCGGCCTACGTCCACCCCTACCGGATCGCTGCGCAGCCGGGCGAGACGGTTCCCGTTACCGTGGAGATCGCCAACCCCTTTCCCCGTCCGGTTGAGGCGTGGGTCCGCCTGGTGACTCCGCCGGGCTGGTCGGCGGCCCCGGTGGAGCGGCGCGTCGCGCTTCCGGCAAGTGGCGGCGCCGAAGCGTCGTTCGCCCTCACGCTGCCGGACGGGCCGCCCCCGCGCCGCGCGCGCATCGCCGCCGACCTGACGCTCGACGGGCGGCGGTTGGGCCAGGTGGCCGAGGCGCTGGTCTCCGCGCCGGGGTTGGAGAGCTAGCGAGAACGCGATGGCACGAAACAAGACGCCGCCAGTAAACGCCGGACAAGTTGTAAGGCCAGGTCGAATGGTGACCCTTCTATTTCTCCCGATTGCCGGCTTGCTCGCGCTTGCGCTCGCAAGTCTGAGCGGGCGGGTTGCCGGAGCCGGAGGCGACCCCACGCCCGCGCCGGAAGGCTACACCAACCCGGTGCTGAACCGCGACTTCCCCGATCCGGACGTGCTGCGCGTGGGCGACGTCTTCTTTGCCTACGCGACCAATTCCGGCGGGGTCAATATCCAGGTGGCGCGCTCGACCGACCTGGTGCGCTGGGAGATGTTGCCGGACGCGCTGCCACGCCTGCCGTCCTGGGCTGCTCAGGAGTTCGGGTTTGCGTGGGCGCCAGAGGTCACGACCTTCGATGGCGAGCAGTTTGTTCTGTATCACGTGGCGCGCTACCAGGGCGTGCAGTGCATCGGGGTCGCCGTCAGCCCGTCGCCCGAGGGGCCGTTCGAACCGGTGGGCGAGGCGCCGCTGGTCTGCCAGACGGCGCAGGGCGGCTCGATTGACCCGGCGACGTTTGTGGACGACGACGGCACGCCGTACCTGTTGTGGAAGAACGACGGCAACGCTTTGGGCGGCAAGACGTGGATCTACATCCAGCCGCTGGCGCCCGATGGCCTGCGCCTGCTGGGCGAGCCGGTGCCGCTTCTGGAGCGCGACCAACGCTGGGAAGGCCGCCTGATCGAGGCGCCGACGCTGTGGAAGCGGGATGGCCGCTATTACCTGTTCTACTCCGCCAACGATTACGCCAGCCCGAGTTACGCGGTGGGGTACGCGGTCGCCGGCAGCATCCTTGGCCCGTACACCAAGCCGGGCCGCGAGCCGCTTCTCAAGTCAAATCTCCGCGAGGGTGTGGTCGGCCCAGGCGGGCAAGACCTGATTCGCCTGGCGGATGGTAGCGAATGGATGTTTTATCACGGCTGGGTTGCCGATGGGCGCGCTCTGTTCCTGAGCCGTATGCTGTGGCACGACGGCGTGCCGAGCGTGCTGGCGCAGCGCGGCCCCCAGCCCGCCCCTCTGGAAAGAGACACGAACGGATGAACAACAAAACGCTCCACATGATCGGGCACGCGCACATCGACCCGGTCTGGCTCTGGCCGTGGCAGGAAGGGTATCACGAGGTCAAGGCGACCTTCCGCTCGGCGCTGGACCGCATGCAGGAAGACGGCGACTTCGTGTTTGTCGCCAGCTCGGCCCAGTTCTACGAGTGGATCGAGCGCGGCGACCCCGCCATGTTTGCCGAGATCCGGGCGCGGGTGGCCGAGGGCCGCTGGCGCGTGGTCGGCGGGTGGTGGATCGAGCCGGATTGCAACATCCCCGGCGGCGAGTCGTTCGTGCGCCAGGCGCTCTACGGGCAGCGCTATTTCCGCGAGAAATTCGGCGTGCTGGCGACCACCGGCTTCAACCCGGATAGCTTCGGGCACAACGCCATGCTGCCGCAGCTTCTGGCCAAGGCGGGGCTGCGCCGCTACGTCTTCCTGCGCCCCATGCCCCACGAAAAAGGCCTGCCCAACCGCCTGTTCTGGTGGGAATCTCCCGACGGCTCGCGCGTGCTGGCGTTCCGCGTCATGTTCGAATACCTGAGCTGGGGCAGAGAGCTGGATGATCACGTCCGCCGCTGCGCCGAGGAACTCAAAGCGCCTTTCGATGAGGGCATGTGCTTCTACGGCGTCGGCAACCACGGCGGCGGCCCCACGCGCGAGAATATCGCCAGCATCCACCGCCTGAACGCCGACCCGGCCTTCCCGCGCCTGATCTTCAGCGATCCGGACGCGTTCTTCGCGTCGGTCGAGACGCGCGACCTGCCGATCCCGGTGGTGCGTGACGAGCTTCAGCATCACGCCAGCGGGTGCTACGCGGCCCATTCGGGCATCAAACGCTGGAACCGCGAGGCGGAGAACCGTCTGATCGCCGCCGAGAAGTTCGCGGCCATCGCGGCGCGCGTGACCGGGTTGCCGTATCCGGGCGAGGCGCTGGCCCGCGCCTGGAAGAGCGTGCTGTTCAATCAGTTTCACGACATCCTGGCCGGCACCAGCCTGGAGAACGCCTATGACGACGCCCGCGCGCTGTACGGCGAGGCGCTCGCCATCGCGGACCGGGCACACAACGACGCCGTGCAATCGCTGGCCTGGGCCATCCATATCCCCCCGGAAGACGGGGCGAAGCCGCTGGTCGTCTTCAACCCGCACGCCTGGGCAAGCCGTGTCGCGGTCGAGGTGCAGGCGCGCGGCCTGCCGGAGCATTACGCGCTGCTGGACGACGCGGGGCGTCGTGTCGCGGTGCAGGAAATCCAGTCGTGGGCGACGGCGCGCGGGCAGACGCGCCTGTGCTTCGTGGCGGACCTGCCGCCGCTTGGCTACCGGACATATCGCATTGTGCCGTCGCAGCCGGGGACCGCGACACCCAACCCCGGCGCCGATCTGCTCGCCAGCAGCACCACCCTGGAAAACCGCCGCCTGCGCCTGATCATCGATCCGGAGACCGGCTGCATCGCCAGCCTGTACGATAAGGAAGCGGGTGTCGAGGTCTTCCAGAGGCAGGCCGCGCGCCCGGTGGTTATCGACGACCCGAGCGACACTTGGTCGCACAACGTCTTTCGCTTCCAGGACGTGGTCGGGCAGTTCGTGCCGCAGAGCGTGCGCCTGGTGGAGAGCGGGCCGGTCCGGGCGGTGCTGCGCGTCGTCAGCACGTACGAGCGATCGACGCTGACGCAGGACTTCATGCTCTACCGCGATCTAGACCCGGTCGAGGTGCGCGTCACGGTGGACTGGCGCGAGCAGCACAAGCTGCTCAAGCTGCGCTTTGCCGTCAACCAGATCTTCATGCGCGCCGTCTACGAGATCCCCTACGGGCACATCGAGCGCGAGAACACCGGCGACGAGGAGCCGGGCCAGAGCTGGCTGGACCTCTCCGGCTCGGTGCAGGCGACCGGAAAAACCTATGGCCTGAGCCTGCTCAACGACGGGAAGTACAGCTTCGACGTGAACGTGCGCGACATCGGCCTGACGGTGCTGCGCAGCCCGATCTACGCGCATCACATCCCCGCCCAGCCGGAGCCGGGCCGCGACTATCGCTACATTGACCAGGGCGAGCAGCGTTTCACCTACGCCCTGCTGCCACACGCGGGCCGGTGGGAGACGGCGGGCACGGTGTGCCGCGCCGCCGAGCTGAACCAGCGCCCGTTTGCGCTGCTGGCGACCTTCCACGACGGGCCGCTGCCGCCCAGCGCCGGGTACGTGATGTGCGAGCCGGAAAGCGTGCTGGTGAGCGTGGTCAAGCAGGCCGAAGACGGCGGCGCGCTGATCGTCCGCGCCTACGAGACCACCGGCGCGGCGGCAGACGCCACGATCCGGCTGCCGGCGTGGAACCGCACGATTACCGCGCCCTTCGGCCCGTGCGAGATCAAGACGTTCCGCGTGCCGTTCGACGACGCGCAGCCTGTGACCGAGACCGATCTGCTTGAGCTGGAAGATCGACCCCTGGCATGACCGAACCTTTGCACACCCGCCTCTGGCTGAACGGAAACGACTGGTTCTGCAAGCCGTTCTACGGCCTCGACTGGCTGATGCGCGGGTCGCACCGGCCCGACACGCGCGACACGCACGGCTGGCTTCCGGCGATGGTCCCCGGCAGCGTGGCGCACGACGCGTGGCAGGCAGGCGAGCTGCCCGATCCGTATGTGGCGCGCAACAGCCTGGCGTGCGAGTGGGTCTCGCAGCGTGCGTGGGTTTACCGCAAGTGGTTCAGCGTGCCCGAGGCGCTGCGCGGGCGACGGGCCGTTTTGTGCTTCGAGGGCATCGACTACGAAGCGCAGGTCTTCCTCAACGGCGAGCCGCTCGGCGCGCACCGGGGCATGTTCACCCCCGCCGGGTTCGAGGTCGGCGAGCGGCTGCGCTATGGCGAGGACAATCTGCTCGCGGTGGCGCTCGACCCCCCGCCGGACGAGCAGCCGCAGGTCGGGCGGACCAGCCGGGTGCGCACTCACAAGTGCCGCATGACCTACTGGTGGGATTTCTGCCCGCGCCTGGTGCACGCCGGCATCTGGGACGGCGTGCATCTGGATTTCACCGGGCCGCAGCGCATTGCGGACGTGTGGGTGCGCGCCGCGCCGGACGACGCGCTCCGCCGCGCCGAAGTCGCGGTGCAAGTCACGCTCGACGCTGCGCTGCCCGCCGAGATCGCCGTCGCGCTGGAGCATGAGGGGCGCGTGCTGGCGGAGCAGCGGCTCCACGCCGCGCAGCCGGTCACCACCGTGCATTTCTCGCTGCAGGATCCGGCGCTGTGGTGGCCCAACGGGCACGGCAGCCAGCCGCTTTACCGGGCACGTGTGGCGGTCGTCGATCCGGCCAGCGGCGCCGAATCGGACGGGCGCGCGGTGACGTTCGGCATCCGGCGGCTGGAGTTCGTGCCGAACGACACACCGGACCGCACTGCAAGACCGTACACGCTGCGGGCCAACGGGCGGGCGATCTACCTGAAGGGCTGGAACTGGGTCCCGATTGATGTGCTCTACGGAGTGGAGCGCACGGAGAAGCTCGATCACCTGCTGGGGCTGGCGCGGCGGGCGCACGTCAATCTGCTGCGCGTGTGGGGCGGCGGGCTGATCGAGAAAGAGGCGTTTTATGACCGCTGTGACCGGCTGGGGATTCTGGTCTGGCAGGAGTTCATCCAGTCGAGTTCCGGGCTGGACAACATCCCCGCCGATGATCCGGAGTTCGTGGCGCTGATGGCACGCGAGGCACGGGCGATCGTGCCGCGCAAGCGCAATCATCCGTCGCTGGCGATCTGGGGCGGCGGCAACGAGCTGGCCGACGGCTCCGTCCCGCTCGACGAGCGGCACCCGGTCCTGGCGGCGCTGCGCGACGTGGTGGCGGAGCTTGATCCGGAGCGGATGTGGCTGCCGACCTCGCCCAGCGGGCGCGCGTTCTCCAACAGCCTGGCCGAGATCGAGCGCGATCCGCTGGCGCAGCACGATGTGCACGGTCCCTGGGAACACCAGGGTCTGACCGCGCAGCAGACGCTCTACAACCGGGCGACGTCGCTGCTGCACAGCGAGTTCGGTGCCGAGGGCCTCGCCAACCGCATCACCCTGGAACACACCGTCCCGGCGGGCGATCGCTGGCCGGTGACGCTCGACAACCCGGTCTGGTTTCATCGCGGCGCGTGGTGGATCAAAGCGGCGCAGTGGCGCGCGTCGTTGGGCGAGGTCGAGACGCTGGACAGGCTGATCCAGGGGACGCAGTACCTGCAGGCCGAAAGCGTGCGCTACGCGGTCGAGGCCAACCGGCGGCGCAAGTTCCAAAACAGCGGGTCGCTGCCCTGGCAGTTCAACGAGCCGTACCCGATGGCGGCCTGCACCTCGGCAGTCGATTATTACGGGCGCCCCAAGCCGCTCTACTACGCGGTCGCGCGCGCCTATGCCCCGCTGCTGGTCGCCGCGCGCTTTGAGACGCAAAGCTGGGCGGGCCGCGCCGGGTTCGAGGCGGAGCTGTGGTGCGCCAACTCGACGCCTGGCGCCGTCGAGACCGCGCTGGACGCCCGGCTGGTGAACCTGCGCGGGACAGTCTACGCGGCGCTGGCGCAGCCTCTGACGCTGGCGCCGGGTGCGATCACGCCCGGCCCCACGCTGCGCTGCCCGCTGGACGCGGTCGATGACGTGTTCTTGCTCGATCTCGCGCTGCACGATCCCGATGGCGCGGAACGGGTCCGGCGCCGCTACCTGTTCACGCGCCAGACGACGCTGGCCCCCGCGCTGCACGCGCCCCAGACGGTGCTGGCGCTTAGCGTCGAGCGGTCGGCGGACGGGTGGCGGATCGCCGTGTCGAATCCCGGCGCGGTGGCGGCGCTGTTTGTGTGGCTGGAAGACGCGCGCCCGCCGGACGCCCCCGGCTACGCGCAGTTTGACGACAACTACTTCTGCCTGCTGCCCGGCGAGTCGCGTGCCGTTGCGGTGATGTGGTGCGGCGCTCCACCCGGCGAGCGCCGGATCGCGGTCAGCGGGTGGAACGTCGCTAGGCAGATCATCGAAGCGGAGTGAGGCGAGGGAGTGCGATGACCGATCTAGACACGCTGCGCGCCGATTTGCAGCGGGCCGGGCGCCTGCTGCTGGAGCGCGACCTGACCTGGGGCAACGCCGGGAACTTGAGCGCCCGCGCCGGGCCGGATACCTTCCTGATCACGGCCAGCGGATCGCGGCTGGGCGAGCTGGCGCCCGACGACCTGGTGCTGTGCTCGGTGGAGACAGGGGCCGCGCTGGAAGCGGGGCGCAAGCCGTCGAAGGAAGTCCCGATGCACCGCGCCGTGTATCAGGTGCGTCCGGACGTCAACGTGATCCTGCACGCAGAGCCGCTGCATAGCACACTGGTCGCCTGCACGGACCTGGACGTGCCGGGCAACTGGTTCATCTCCGCGATGTACTACCTGGAGCGCGTGGCGCGCGTGCCCTACCGGCATCCCGGCCCGGCGCTGGGCGAAGCCGTCCGCCAGCAGGCGGACCAGGCCAACGTTCTGCTGCTTGAGAATCACGGTGTGCTGGTTTACGACACCAGCCTGTCCGAGGCGCTCATGGGTCTGGAAACGCTGGAGATCGCCTGCCGGATGCTGCTGCTGGCGCGGGGCGCCGGGCTGAGCGTCCGCGGGCTGCCGCCGGAAACGGTGACGGATTTTCTGGAGAACGCGGGCTACAAGCCGCGCAGGCGGTGGCGGTCCTCATGATCATGGGCGTGGTGGCCGACGACATCACCGGCGCGAACGACATCGGCATCATGTTCGCCAAGTCTGGCCTGCTGGTGCACGTCTATGCCTACGCCGGGCCAGGGTCGCTGGCGCACGTCCTGGGTGGCGCCGGCGCGCCGGATATCGCGATTCTGGACACGAATTCGCGCCTGGACCCGCCCGATGTCGCCTACCAGAAGGTTTTCGCCGCCACACGCGATCTGCAGGCGGCGGGCTGCACGCAGTTTCACAACAAGACCTGCTCGGTCTTTCGCGGCAACATCGGCGCGGAGTTCGACGCCATGCTCGATGCGCTGGGGCAGGACTTCGCGGTGGTGGTGCTGGGCTTCCCCAAGAACGGGCGGCAGACAATCAACGGTATTCATTACGTGCACGGCAAGAAGCTGGAAGACTCGGAGTTTCGCAACGACCCGGTTCACCCCATGCGCCGCTCGAACCTGGTGGAGATCTTGCAGGCGCAGACCCGGCGCTCGGTTGGCCTGATCGATCACACCGTCGTCGAGCAGGGGCCGGACGCGCTGCGCGCCGCCATCGACGCAGCCCGCACGCGCTGGAATTACGTCATCCTCGACGTGGTCGATCAGAATTCGCTGGCGATCATTGCCCGCGCCGCGCACGACTGCACGGTCCTGTGCGGAAGCTCCGCGATCGCCGAGGAACTTCCGGCGGCCTGGGGTGTGCGACCGGCGCCGCAGGCGATCAGCGCGCCGCCGCCGGTGGCGGGGTTGGGCGTGCTGTGCGCAGCGGGCAGCCTGATGCCGCAAACGGCAGCCCAGATCGAGCACCTGCAGGCGCGCGGCGTTCCGGCTTTCGAGCTGGATCCGCTGGCGCTGTTCGACCCGGACCGGCGCGCGCCGGCGCTGGCGGAGCTGACCGAGCGCGTGGTGGGGACGCTGCGCGCCGGCATAGACGCGCTGCTGCACACGTCGAACTCAGAAGCGGGCGTCGCCGCTGTGCGGGCCGAGGGCGCGCGCCGCGGGCTGTCGCCAAGGGATGTCTCGCGCGGGGTGTCGGCTGCGCTGGCCGAAGTCGTGGCGCAGGTGATCGCGCAGACCGGGCTGAACCGTCTGCTGGTCGCCGGGGGCGAAACTTCGAACGCCGTCTCACAGCGGCTGGGGATCTCCGGCCTGCGCATTTGGAAGGAGATCCAGCCGGGCCTGCCGTCCTGCCTGTCGCTGACCGATCCACCGCTGCTGCTCGTGCTCAAATCCGGCAGCTTCGGCAGTCCGGAGTTCTTCGAGCTGGCGCTGGAGCACCTCAAAGCGCAGTGACATTGCGGGCGACTGCGCCGGCAGAGCCATCATCTCGGAGCGGGCGAAAACGCCCGCTTTCGCGTCGGGCACGCCGCCTGAAACCGGATATTAGAGAACAATGAGTAAATCTCGTCGCAGGGGGAAGTTAAATTAAAATACTATGAAATTAATGTCGGAAACAGGAGGGCCCGATGAAACGAGTGATCGCTTCGCTGCTGGGCTGCGCGCTGCTGATGCTGCCGGGCGCGGCGCTGGCACAAGGACCCGAAGGACTGGATGTGACGAGTATGGACGTCGAGGTTGAGAGCAACGGCCGGGCATATGCGTCCTATCTGGCGGCGCCCAGCGAGGGCGGGCCGTATCCTGGGATCGTGTTGATTCATTCGTTCCGCGGCCTCGAAGAAGGCTACCGCACGATGACGGATGCGTTCGCGGCGCGCGGTTTTGTGGTGCTGGCCGTCGGGTGGCAGACGTTTGAGGAAAGCCCCTCGGACGCGACTGTTGAGCAGCTTCTGCACGACAGCGTCGCGTTCCTCAGCGCGCGCGAGGATGTGGACCCGGCGCGTCTGGGCCTGACGGGCTTCTGCGCGGGCGGGCGCTACACGATGTTGTTCCTGCCGCAGATCCAGGAATTTGCTGCCGGCGTGGCCTGGTATGGGTTCCCCTTCCGGGGCGACCCCGCGCCTGCCGATCTGATCGATCAGCTTCGGGCGCCGATGCTGATGATTCACGGCACTGCGGACCAGCCCAGCCCGATCGGCGAGATCTACGGCTACGCCAATGCGCTGACCGAGGCGGGCAAGTATTTTGAGCTGAAAGTCTACTTTGGCGAGCCGCACGGTTTCATGCTGGCAAACGGCCAGCTTCGCCAGGATGAAGTCGCGCAGGATGCTTTCGAGCAGATGGTTTCGTTCTTCGAACGCAAGCTGGGTGCAGCCTCGTAAGGCAGGTGCAGGACAGGTGAGGGGCGGTCGCTTTCTGGCGCTGCTGCTGGTGATACTGCTTGCCGGCGCGGCGACCGGCCATGCTCAGGGACCGGGGCCTGCGCCGGACTCCAAACCGTTTATCATGCCTGTGGCCGGTCCGCCCGGTCCGTCGACCTGGCTGCTCGGTCAGCCCTACGGCAATACGACCGGCGCGTTTGTCTCTGGCGCGCGGCAGTACTCCGCCGGGCAATATCTCCACTTTGGCATTGACATCTCCATGCCGTGCGGTACGCCGCTGGTGGCCGTGGCGGACGGCGTGGTCGGCTCGGTGGATAACCCGTACCGGGGGTCCGCGCCTCACAACCTGACGCTGGACTTCCCTGAGCTTGGACTGTCGGTGCTATACGGACATCTTCTGGAGCGGCCCGCGCTGGTCGAGGGGCAGGCAGTCCGGCAGGGCGAGGTAGTTGCCCTGTCCGGCGACCCGGACGAAACGTGCGAAAGCCGGCCGCACCTGCACTTCGAGGTCCGCTCGCGCGACCAGCGCATCGCGTACAACCCGATCCTGACCATCGACGCGCCGTGGCACAGCCTGCTGGGGATGGACTCGCGGCTGCGCCCGGTCTTCCAGCGCGACCTGACCGCGCCGCGCCGCTGGATCAGCCTGGAAGACCAACCTGAGGTTGTCTTTGGCGGGCGGCGCCTGAACGATTACGCGCAGACGTGGCCAACCCCTGCCGCGCGCAGCGTGCAGATTGCCCCGCCGCCTCAGCGCCCCTTCACGCCGGTCAGCCCCGCCTGGACGCTGCGCCAGATCGGCAGCGGCGGCTGCTGCGCCGGGGTGTGGTGGCATCCGGGCGAGACCAACCGGCTGATGTTCATGGACGGGCCGGACGGGCAGCTTGCCGGTGTCTATGAGATCGCCTTCAATCCGTTGCGCGCGGTCCTGGTGCAGAGCGCGCCGCCCCCGATTCTTTCGGCGGACGGCACCCACGAGCTGATCTACGAGCGCGATCGTACCATCGTGCGCCGCCTAGCGGACGGCGTGGAGTGGGTGCTGTCGATCCCCGACGCGCTGCCCAGCCTCAGCCCGGATAACCGGCTTGTGATGTGGATGGACGCTGACGGCGGACGGCGAGCGGTCTACGTGGCCTCGCTGGACGGCGCGCTGAATCACGCCGTGTGGACCGGGCAGGGCCAGAGCACGAGCGCCCGCTGGCTGGATAGCAGTCACCTGCTCGTCACCGAGCGCGAGCAGATGCCGGGCCGCTACAGCAGCTTGTCGGTCGTCAACGTCTTCGACGGCGCTGCCTACCGGCTGGGCGTCTGGCACAGCATTCGCAATCTGCAGGTGGCGCCGGGCGGTCAGCGGGTTATCTTTTTCAGCACGTTCAACCCGGATCCGGCTGCCGACGGCGCTTTTGCGCTGGAGATCGCGCCGGGCGCTGTGCCTCAGAAGCTGCCCTGGTTCGGAGACTACCGCTGGCGTGACTCCGAGAGCGTCTTCTGCATCACCTTCGACCCGGACACCGATATCCAGCAGTTGAACTTCTATCACGTGCCCAGCGGGGAATCGATGCCGCTCAGCGATCCGCAGACGATGCCGTTCACCATCGCCAACGGCGACTGGTCCGTCTCGCCCGACGGGCGGGCGATCGCCTTCCAGAACGCGCGCGACGGCAACCTGTGGCTGCTTGAGGCGCAAGAGCCACCCGGCGCGGCGTGATCCCGGTGGCTCAGTCGGTCAGGAAGCGGTAGACGGTCGTGGACTGGTATGTCTCGCCGGGCCGCAGGACCACGCTTGGGAAGTGCGGCTGGTTGGGCGCATCCGGGAAGTGCTGGGTCTCGAGCGCCAGCCCGTCGCCCTGGCGATAGGCGCGCCCGCTGGGGCCGGAAACCGTGCCATCCAGGAAGTTGCCGGAATAGAACTGGATGCCCGGCTCGGTGGTCCAGACTTCGAGCAGGCGTCCCGAGCGGGGTTCGTACAGGCGGGCGGCCAGCAGCAGCGAGCTGTCGTCGGGTGCGGGCCGGTTGAGCACCCAGTTGTGATCGTAGCCGCGCCCGCGCGCGATCTGCGGGTGCGGCCCGCGCACGCCCGCGCCGATCACTTTCGGCAGACGGAAGTCGAACGGCGTGCCGTTGACCGGCGCCAGCTCGCCGGTCGGAATCAGGTTGTCGTTGACCGGCGTATAACGGTCGGCATTGATCATCAGGATGTGATCGTAAACCGGGCCGCTGCCCTCGCCGGCGAGATTGAAATATGAATGGTTGGTCAGGTTCACGATGGTCGGCTGATCGGTCGTAGCGCGGTAGTCGATGCGGATCTCGTTGGCATCGGTGAGCGTGTAGGTAACCGTCACGTCCAGGTTGCCGGGGTAGCCTTCTTCGCCGTCCGGGCTGAGGTACGACAGCGTCACCCCGCTCCGTCCCTGGCCGTTGATCGCGCCGGCGCGCCAGACGCGCTTATCGAACCCGGCATGGCCGCCATGCAATGAGTTCGGCCCGTCGTTCAGCGGCAGGGTGTACTCGCGCCCATCGAGCGTGAACCGGCCGCCGGCAATCCGGTTGGCGCAGCGCCCCGTGATGCAGCCAAAGTAGAGCGGATTCGCCGCGTACTGCTCAAGCGTCTCGTAGCCCAAGACGACATTCGCCGGCGTGCCGTGACGATCCGGCACGCGCAGCGAGGTGATCGCGCCCCCATAGGATGTGATTGTGACCTCGATGCCGTTGGCGTTGACCAGCGTGAATTGTTGCATGGTGTCCCCCTCGGAAGGATGACGGCTGCGCGGATGTGCCCGCTCTCCGCCGCGTTATGCACGGTCGGAGATTATATTCCGGCTTTTGCTAATTGGCCTGTTGTCGGCGCGAAATAACTCGCCTCTCCCTCTCGAATCATGCTCAGAGCGATATACACGGCGTTTATTCCGTCCGATAATACAACCATCAAGTGCTGAGAGACGGGACGGCGCGGCGTTTCCCGCGCCCGGTGGCCGGATCGTCCTCGCATGTCCGAGGGCTGGCATCTGGACCGACAGGGGGTGCGCGCCATGTCACACAGGGCTTGCTGGATCAACCGACTGGCTCTGCTTGCGCTGGCGCTGCTGGTCGGCGCGGGCTGCGCGCCGGATGCGATCTCGTTCTCGTACGGCGATCTCCCTGCCGGAGACGCGGCGCCCGGCGCGGCGCTGTTCGACCGGCCGGTCAACGGCGCGGCTGCCTGCTCGGCCTGCCACGCGGCCGGCACGGAGCGGCGCGCCGGTCCGCCGCTGGCAGGATACGGCCAGATTGCCGGTGCGCGCGTGCCGGACGAAGACCCCGCAGTATACACCTTTTACAGCATCATCCGGCCGTCCCGGTATGTCGTCCGGGGCTACTCGAATACCATGCCGTCCGATTATGACAAGAGATTATCTCAGCAGCAGATTGCTGATTTGATCGCCTATCTGCTGACCTTGTAGGACGGGAAGGAGCATGGACCATGGACGAAACGATGATCATCCTGCGCCTGGTGCACATCTTCAGCGGCTCATTCTGGGTCGGGACCGACCTGCTGATGATGCTGGTGATCGTTCCGGCAGTAGCGGCTCTGGGGCCAACCGGCGGCGCTTTCATGCAGGGCATGCAGAAGCACACGCGCTACGCGCAGCTTATGCCGCTCGCCTCGCTGCTGACTATCATCAGCGGCCTGTGGCTGTACACGCGGGTGTCAGACGGCTTCAACCGCGACTGGATGGAGTCGGCTGCGGGGCTGACGCTGACCGTCGGCGCAATCGCCGGGCTGCTCGCCTTCTTCGACGGCCTGCTGCTGATCGGGCCGACGATGAAGCGACTCGATGCAGTCCAGCATCGTCTGATGGCGAGTAACCCACATCCTCGACCGGAGCTGGTTGCCGAGGTGCAGCGCCTGAAGGCTCGCAGCGCCTTCGCGATGCAGTCAACCACCGTCCTGAGTGTGATCTCGCTTGTTGGGATGGCCAGCGCGCGGTATATGTGACCTGCGCCGTTCTCCCGGTTGGCGGCTGGCGCAGCAATCAGCCTGAGTGCCAGCGGGCGCGCTCAAGTGGCAGGGCGCGCCCGCGCCTTTTTTACCGCGCGGGTGCCTCAACCGGGCAGTGCAGATAGCGCAGCGGGCGCGCCTCGCCGGGGATGATGCGGGCGTGGGGATTGTATCCGGCGGTGTCGTCCGGGTCGGCGGGCAGGATCGCGGGCGGTAGTTCGTCGAGCAGGCGCGCCGTGCCGTCGCCCTGAACCCGGAAAGCGACGTACCGGTCGAGCGGGTATGGCACGAAAAAGGCGCCTTCCCCAACTTCCGCGCGGTTTAGCGTGTAGCGCACGCCCAGCGAGTCAGTGTAATTGAGCATATAGCCTTCGACCCCGTACAGATGGCGCGCCAGCTCGAAGGCAAAGTAGTTCCAACCCAGCGGCGAGTCGACTCCGTTGTCCAGCACAAAGAGCACAACTGTGTCAGGCTGCACGGCAGGGACCTGCTCGAGCATCTGGTGCGCGATGCAGGCGGCGTGCTCGTAGCGGGCATGCGGGTTGACGGGCCGGTGCGCTTGCGTGTAGAAGCCGGACACAGTCGCCAGGGTCACCAGCAGCCCGGTAGTCCCGGCGATCCACACTGTCCGCGCGCGCCTGGTAACGTGCTGACCGACCCACGCCAGCACCAATGCCAGGAAGACGGCCTGCGCGGGAGCGCTCAGAAACTGTGTGCGCAGACTGCCCAGGATCCCGGTCACCGTCAACAGCGGCAGAAAACCGAGCACGATCCCGGCCAGCGCCAGCGCCAGGCCGGCGACAATCTGCCTGTGGCTCAGTGTTGGCACCTGCCGGGCCTGGCTGGTCCAGGCGAAGCCTACCAGCCCTGCCGCCACGATGATCCCCAGCGCGAGGCCGAAGGCCCAGTCCTGCGCCGACGCCGGGTAAACCGTCAGATAACGCGTGATCGCGCCAAGCTGCCGGAAGAACTGCACGATCCAGGCATCCGGTGCGAAGGCGGTGGCGACCAGATTGCGTTGGTAGGTTTCTTCTGCCGAGAGTTGGAATTGCAGCACCCGGGCGGTGGCAAGCGCAAAGGTTGCTCCCCAGGCGTAGAGCCAGGTCAGCCGATGACGGCGCGCGCCCAGCCAGAGCAGCCCCGGCCAGAGCAGGGTTACCGGGAGCGCCACCTCACCGACCAGGACGCTCGCCAGCAGCATCACACACGCGCTCGCCAGCAGGAGCCGGTGCCCAGTCTTGGCCGAGCGGATGTAGAGATACAGCCCCAGGAGCGACAGAAACACGACGCCGTTGTAGCCCTGCATGTGCACCGCGATAAACCGCGTCGGCTCGGACGGGTTGATCACGAACAGCAGCCCGGCGGCCAGCGCCAGGAGCAGATGGTGCGGCAGCAACAGCCGCACGATGCCGAAGACCAGCGCGCCGCTGAGGAACCGTAGCGCGGCGGCCATCCACAGAAAACCAAAGATGTTGTCCGGCGTCAGATAGCCGACCAGGATGGCGACCAGCGGTGTCAGCGGGCGGCCCTGCGTCTGGTCGAAGACCGGAACCGACGACCAGCCCTCGGTCGCGTTTTGCAGCACGCGGATTTCGTCGCCACCTATCCAGAACTGGTCACGCATGGGGATGTAGAAACCCAGCGCGGCAGTGAGCGCCAGCAGCGTTCCGGCTGCGATCAGCCGGCCAGGGCGCGCGCGGATAGGGGTCACGACGTCGGGCGGGGCGCTGCGCACCCAGTGGAGCATCACCGCTACGCCGCCGCTGACAAAGATCGCGGCGATGAGACCAGAGTGCTCCCAGCCCATGCTTCTTGGGACGAGCAGCGGCAAGCCCGCCAGCACCGCCAGAGCCGTGATGTGCTCGACGTCATGGCGAATATCCGAGCGCTGCAGGTGCTGGAGCACCCACCGGGCGAAGACGGTGCCGGCCCTTATCGCCGCGCGGCGCGGGCGCTGTAGCCGCGGGCTGAGGATGGGGAGATCGCCGAAAAAGCTGACGGCCAGCACAGTGACAACCAGGTAAAGCGCGACCACAGCGCCCAGCAGGCGGGTGTTGGCGGTGGTGAACAGCACGCGCACAAACACGCTCTGGCGCGCCTGGTGGCCGTCCTGGTGCAGCAGGGTCAGGCTGTATCCGGTGCTCTCCTGCGGGCAAACTCTCCACTCGCCCTGCGGCGCGACCGGCACCTCGTTAAGGGTGATCTGCTCCGCACCGCGCACGTTCCAGCGCACGGTCGCGCAGCGGCCCGGCAGAATCAACCGCGCACTGGTCGAGAGGGTGACGTGCATCCCGTCGATTTGCCGGTCGATCACGCTTGAGCCGGTTGCCCAGGCCACGACCGGCAGCAGAAAAACGCCGCACAACACCAGCAGGGCCAGCCATGAAATCAAGCGTTGGGGCCGGACAGGATCGCTCATCGTTTTCACGCGGGGATAATCGCTGTGGGTTGGCTGACGTAGCGCTCCGGGTAGCTTACCGGCCGGTCAGGCCAGATAAGAGATTGCCTCGAGTGCGGAGCATCGCGCATCACGAGACATCCGCTGAGAACCAGCGGTGATACCACAGCTGCAACGCGGCGGTTGCGAAGCCGCAGCGTTGGTACAGGCGTTGGGCGGCAATGTTGCGCCCTTGCGTGACCACGGAGACGCGCCCGGCTCCCCCGGCGGCGAACCACCGCAGGGCATGTTCCACCAGCGCCGTCCCAAGCCCCTGTCCGCGCGCGACCTCACCCACGCCGAACAGATCGATCTCGCCGTGCGGGCCGTCGAGCAGGCACGTGATGAAACCCGCCGCTTCACCGTTCCAATCTGCGACGAATACCTGGCTGTCTGGCTCGTGAACCCGTTTTTCAATCCAGATGGCGTACAGGTCGCCGGCTCGCTCGTCGGAGATCCGCTGGTCGAAGAAGAAGCGAGACTGACGGAACGCCGCAGACGCGATCGCGCGCAGCGCGGGCAGGTCGTCCTGCCGGGCCGTGCGGATCGAGTGCGTTGAAGGCGATGAGACGGGCGTGTCCAGCTTCCGGTCGAGCGTGACACGCAGATCGACCAGATGAAACCGGTTTTCTTCCGCCAGACGCACGGTGTCCGGATCGTCAAAATCGGCCAGGAAGTAGAGCAGGTCGATGGCGTTCGTGCGGCACCACGCCAGAATCTCAGCCGCGCTGGCCGGGGTGAGCCGGTGCGGCTCGACGCGGCCAATGCGGACCCCGAAAAACTCCGTGTCCCACGGGAGAAAGCGGCACAGCGGCAGCTCAGTCAAGGGGCGCTCCGTTGTTATCCGGCGCGGCGGTGTCCTCGGCGACGGTGTACGCGGGCCGGTCCATCAGGCGGAAGTGCATGCGGGCCAGGTACTCCCCGAAAATGCCGATCACGAAAAGCTGCACTCCGGAGAAGATGGCGATGATCGACGCCAGGAACGGGAACCCCGGCACGCTGCCCCCCTCGATCACGAAGCGGCCCAGCACATACACCAGGATCAGCGCGCCGAACAGGGTGAAGGCGAAGCCGATCCAGCTCGCCAGTTGCAGCGGCACCGCGCTGAACCCGGTCGCCATATTCATGGCGTGAATGACGAGTTTGCGGAATGTGTAGTTGGACTTGCCCACCTGGCGGGGGTAGTGCGGGACCGGCACGGCAGCGAAGCGCGTCGCTCCCCAGGTGAGCAGCACGTCGATGGAGACGAACGGGCCGCGATAGACCTCGAACGCCTTGCGCAGCCGGGTGCGGAAAGCGCGAAATGCGCTGACGTGGCGCGCCGTTTCGGCGCCCATGGCGCTTTGCAGCGCCAGCTTGGTGATGCGCGAAGCCAGGTCGCGCCACAGCCCGTGCTGCTCGCGCTGCGGCGTGCCGTACACCACGTCATACCCTTCATCCAGCTTCGCCAGCAGGGTTGGGATCTCCTCAGGTGGGTGCTGCAGATCGTCATCGAGGGTGACGATCACCGGATAGCGCGCTTCCCGAATGCCGCACAACAGGGCGTTGTGCTGCCCGGAATTGCGCATCAGCTTGAGACCGCGCACCCACGGGTACTGCTCCGCCAGCTCGCGGATGACATCCCAACTGCGATCGCGGCTGTCATCTTCCACGAGGATCAGCTCGTACTGCTCGCTGACGGTGGGCAGCACCGCCGCCAGGCGTGCGGCCAGCTCAGGCAGACTCGGCGCCGAATTATAGACCGGGACTACCACCGAAATCGATCGCATAGAGGTCTAGAGCTTTCTTTTGCGGCGCGTAATATCACGCTTTATTCCAGCATTCTGAGATTGTATCCGATTTCACCAGAGAAGTGCCCTAGGAAAATTGGGTGAATCGCCCGCGTCTCTCTGACGTTCGCCTGCCGCCGGCGGACAAAACGCACTGTCCGGCACACCGCGCGCGTATAAAATGTAGGTGTGCTGCTCCGTCAATCACCGGGTAGCAGCGCGCTGTGCCTCTCACAACTCCTGGCTCTGGCCCGGAAAAGGATGTCGCCATGTTTCAGAGAGTGTCCGGACGCCGCCGGCTGCGCTGGTTTGTGATTCTGTTCGCGGCGGTGGTGGTTTTCTTCTATATGATCTTCCCCTTTGCGTACGGCTTCTACGCGACTGTGCCGCAGCGCGACACCGTGGGTGCGCCCCCTGACGGGTTTCAGGCGGTTGATTTGACGACCAGCGATGGTGTGACGCTGGCGGGCTGGTTCGCCCCGCCGCAGAACGGCGCAGCGATCGTGCTGCTGCACGGCTCAGGCGACTCGCGTGAGAGCGTTCGCGCCCATGCCGAGCTGCTAGCGCAGCATGGCTTTGGCGTGCTTGCGATCGACCTGCGAGGCCACGCGGAGAGCGGCGGCAAGATGAACCGCCTGGGCTGGCAGGGGACGCGGGATGTCGAGGCGGCGGCGCGCTTTCTGCTAGCGCGCGACGATGTGCAGGTGCTTGGCGGGCTGGGGCTGTCGGTAGGCGGCGAGATTCTGCTCGGTGCACTGTCCGCTGTGCCGGCGCTACGGGCGGTTGTCAGCGAAGGTGCTACCTACCGCTCGCCGGATGAGTTCACTGACCTGCCTGAGCACCGCTCGCTCATCAGCAGCCTGCAGATCCGCGTCATGTCGTTCGCGGTGCAGCTCTTTTCCGGAGAGCGGCCGCCAACACCGATGCTCGACTCGATCACTGCGGCGGAAGGCGCGCACTTGCTGCTGATCGCGGCAGGTGAGGCGAGCCAGGAAGTCGATTACGCGCGCCTGTTCGCGGAAGCGGCCGGTCCGCGCGCGACGGTGTGGGTGGCGCCGGGCGTGGGCCACACGCAGGCGTACCGCCGGCTGCCGGCGGAGTATGAGGCGCGCGTGATCGGTTTCCTTGAGGCGGCGCTGCTCGGCACGCAGGAGCCACCTGCCGGCGCGTGAGCCGAGCTTGACGGCAGGGGCGGATTCTGTTACAGTGGATTGCAAACGCTTTCAAGATCGCAGCGGCTAAGTGCATTATTTTGCCGCGCTGCGTGATGCGCCGCAACTTGTTCGTCTCGGGCTGCCGGAACAGGCTATGAAGTCCAAACGCTTGAATCGTGTCACCATTAAGGATATCGCCCACGAGGCGGGGGTTTCCTATTCCACCGTCTCGCGAGTGCTGAATCATTACGAGCACGTCCGCCCCGACAAGCGCCAGCGGGTGTGGAGCGCGGTCACCCGGCTGGGGTATGTCGCCAACCCGCAGGCACGCAGCCTGGCAGGCGGGCGCTCGCATATGGTCGGGCTGCTCGTGCCGGAGCTGGGAAACGCGTACATCGGCCAGGTGGTGCGGGGCATCGACGAAGCGCTGGCCGAGGCGCAGTACGAGCTGATGCTCTACACCACGCACCGGCAGAGGACCAAAGAGTCAACTTTTGTCCGCACGCTGACCTATGGCATGACCGACGGCTTGCTGCTGCTGGTCCCCACCGAGCCGCAGGCGTATTTGGAGACGCTGCACGAAGAGCGCTTCCCCTATGTCGTGATCGATCACCAGGGGTTCGACGACTTCAGCCCGACGGTCATCGCCAAGAACTATCAGGCTGCCTTCGACGCGACGCGCTATCTGATCGAGCTGGGCCACCGGCGGATCGGATTTATTCGCGGGCTGAAGCACCTCAGCAGCGCGATCGAGCGCCACAAAGGTTATCGGGCGGCGCTGGAAGCGCACGGCCTGGAATATGACCCCAGCCTGGTGGTGGATGGAGAATTTTTGCAGGGGCCGAGCTACGCGGCCACGCAGGCGCTGCTGGATCGGCCCGACCCGCCCACCGCGATCTTCGCCTCAAACGACCTGAGCGCGTTTGGCGCGATGGACGCCGTGCGCGTGCGCGGCCTGTCGATCCCGGACGATATCTCGATCCTCGGCTTCGACGACATCCCGCAGGCGGCCAGCGTGCGCCCGGCGCTCACCACCGTCCGGCAGCCGCTGGTCGAAATGGGGCGGATCGCCGTGCAACTCCTCTTCACCTACATCGAAGACCCGGACCGCCCGTGCGAGCGAATCGAGCTGGACACCGCGCTGGTCATCCGCGACTCGTGCGCGCCGCCCGCTCGTTGACGCCGGGGGCCGCCCGGCCTCGCGGGTCGCTCGACCGATCCAGGTGAATGATTTGTGTGTTCTGCAGGGGCAGGTCTCGTTGGCCCCGGGATATCATGTAGCGCGCATCGGTAGCGCCAGGCGACACGCTGGCAGTCCAGATGAAACGAGGTTTTTCTGATGACGCAGGCAACTGAGCAGAAGTCCACCTATATGAACCCGGAGCGCCCGATCGAAGAGCGTGTGCAGGCGCTCCTTGGGCTGATGACGGTTGAGGAAAAGGTGGCGCAGCTAGGCAGCGCCTGGGTTTTTGAACTGCTGGACGGCTTAGAGTTCTCCGACGCCAAAGCGCGGGCGGTGATGGGGGCCGGCATCGGGCAGATCACCCGCATCGGTGGCGCGAGCAACCTGCGCCCCGCCGAAAGCGCCCGGCTGGCGAACACCATTCAGAGGTGGCTGGTGGAGAACACCCGCCTGGGCATCCCGGCCATCGTGCACGAAGAATGCTGCAGCGGGTACATGGCGCTCAGCGCGACGTGCTTCCCGCAGGCGATCGGCGTGGCCAGCACGTGGCAGCCCGCGCTGGTGGAACAGATGACAACCGTAATTCGCACGCAGATGCGCGCGGTCGGGGCGCACCAGGCTCTCGCGCCCGTCCTCGACGTGACGCGCGATCCGCGCTGGGGCCGGGTCGAGGAAACCTTCGGCGAGGACCCGTATCTGGTAGCCGCGATAGGGACCGCGTTTGTCCGCGGGCTGCAAGGCGCGCACTGGCGCGAGGGAATTCTCGCCACCGGCAAGCATTTCGTCGGCTACGGGATGGGCGAAGGGGGTATGAACTGGGCGCCCGCACACCTCGGCCCGCGCGAGCTTCTCGAAGTGTATACCTTCCCCTTTGAGGCGGCGATCAAAACGGCCAATCTGGCCTCGATCATGAACGGGTATCACGAGCTGGACGGGATCCCATGCGGCGCCAACGGGGAGCTGCTCAACGGTCTGCTGCGCGAGCGGCTTGGGTTCGAGGGTTTGATCGTCTCCGATTATATGGCGATTGACCAGCTTGCCGTCTATCACCACGTGGCCGAGGGCAAGCAGGGGGCGGCAGTGGCGGCGCTTGAGGCGGGAATCGACGTCGAGCTGCCCAGCACCGACTGCTACGGCGCGCCGCTGCTCGAGGCGCTCAAGAGCGGCCGGGTGGACGAGGCGCTGCTGGATCAGGCGGTGAGCCGTGTGTTGCGGGTCAAGTTCGAGCTGGGGCTGTTCGAGAACCCGTATGTTGCGGTTGAGAGCGCGCCGCTGGTGTTTGACACGCCCGCGCAGCGCGAGCTGGCCCGCCAGATCGCGCGCGAGTCGATCGTGCTGCTCAAGAACGACGCGGGCTTGCTCCCGCTGAGCCGGTCGATCGGCTCGATCGCAGTGATTGGCCCGAATGCGGATGTGACGCGGAACCTGGTGGGCGATTATGCCTATCCGGCGCATATCGAGACGATCCTCGAAAACCAGCTTGAGAACCCTCTGGGCGGCGCCTTGCCAGACCGCATCGAGCTGGTGGAAGATTTCGTGCCGATCATCAGCGTGCTGGATGGGATCCGCGCCAAGGTTGGCGAGGGCGTGACGGTCCGCTACGCGCCTGGCGTGCGGACCGTCCAGGACACTTCGACGGATGGATTTGCTGAGGCGGTCGAGATAGCGCGGCAGTCGGATGTCGCGATTCTGGTGGTCGGCGAGAAATCCGGCCTGACGGACGACTGCACCTGTGGCGAGGCGCGTGACCGGGTGGAGCTGGGTCTGCCGGGCGCGCAGCAGCGGTTGGTCGAGGCTGTGCACGCCACCGGCACGCCGGTTATCGTCGTGCTGGTCAGCGGGCGCCCGCAGTCGATCCCCTGGATCGCCGAGCATGTGGGCGCGGTGCTGCACGCCTGGCTGCCGGGGGAAGAAGGAGCCAACGCGATCGCGGATGTGCTGTTTGGGGACTATAACCCCGGCGGCAAGCTGCCGATCACCGTCCCGCGCCACCCCGGTCAGATTCCGGTCTTCTACGGCCACAAGCTGTCGGGCGGGCGCTCGCATTGGAAGGGGGATTATGTCGAGCTGTCGTCCAGGCCGCTGTTCGAGTTCGGCTATGGGCTGAGCTACACGCGCTTCGCCTACGACAACCTGCGCCTTTCGACCGGGCACGCCGCCGCTGGCGACGAGGTGGAGATCCGGGTCGATGTGACGAACACCGGCGAGCGCGCCGGCGACGAGGTGGTTCAGCTTTATGTGCGCGACGTGGCCTCGTCGGTGACGCGCCCGGTGAAAGAACTCAAAGGCTTCCAGCGTGTGACCCTGGCCCCCAGCGAGACAAAGACCGTCGTCTTCACGCTGGCCGTCAACCAGCTTGCCTTCCTCGACCGTGCCATGCGGCTGATCGTTGAGCCGGGCACGATCGAGGTGATGGTCGGCAGCTCGTCGGAAGACATCCGCCTGACCGGGGCGTTTGAAATCACTGGCCCGGCGATGGACGTCAGCCAGGCCAGGGTGTACTTCAGCCGCGCGCGGATCGAGTAGCGCGCCGTCAGGCGGACTCGCGCGGGATCAGCGCCCAGGGGCTTTCCAGCACGCGGCGCGGGCCGGAGACGCGCCCCTCGATACGATCGAACAGGGCGGATGCCAGCTTCTGACCGATATCTAGCGGGTCCTGCGCGATGGTGGTCAGGGTGGGGGTGATGATGGTCGCTTCGGGGATGTTGTCGAAGCCCATGATCGCGATCTCATCGGGGATGGCGTGGCCGGCGGCGCGTAGCTCCAGAATCATGCCGATCGCCATCAGGTCGTTGATGGCGAAAACTG
Organism: Thermoflexus sp.; assembly: GCA_020724465.1. GTDB lineage: Bacteria > Chloroflexota > Anaerolineae > Aggregatilineales > Aggregatilineaceae > DYGX01. Next base: position 167,530 of record DYGX01000009.1, on the reverse strand, counting down.
CGCGCGGCCAGACTTTCTCGCGCATCAGCTTCTGCGCGGTCTGCCGCCCGGCCTCGAGCGAGAAATCGCCCTGATACACAAAGCGCGGATCGACCGGCAGGCCCAGGGCTTGCAGCGCGTCGCAGTAACCCTGCCAGCGGCGCGGGCCGGGCGGGTATTCGTCCGGCACGCCCAGGAACCCGACCGTCTCATAGCCGCGTTCGGTGATCAGCCAGGTGATCGCCGCGCGGGTGGCCGCGTAGTCATCGACATAGGCGATATCGACGTCCGGGTGCTGGATGTGCTGGCCGAGGGCCACAAATGGCGTGCGGGTCAGCGTGATGAGCCGGTCGATCTCGTCCTCGCTGAGATGGATCGGCACGGCGATGATTCCATCGACCGGGCGCCGGATGACGGCTTCGCAGAAATGCTTTTCGCTCTCGTAGAGGTGATCGCTGTTGGCGATGAGCACGTCGTAGTCGTGCAGCCGCGCCACGTCCTGGATCGCCCGCGCGATGGGGTGATAGAAGCCGTTGGAGATGTCCGCGATCAGCAGCGCGATCATCTGTGTGCGCTGGGTGCGCAGGCTGCGGGCGGTCATGTTCGGCCGGTAGCCAAGCTGCTTGACGGCAGCCAGTACCCGGCGGCGCGTGTCTTCGCTGACGGGGATCGTCGTGGCAGTGTTGTTGAGCACCCGCGAGACGGTGGGCTGGGAAACGCCAGCCAGGCGCGCGACGTCCTTCATCGTTGCCGGGCGCGTATTTGCACGGTGATTTTCCTCGGCCATAGGCTCCCCTGTCGTTTCGTGTGTCAGGCGGACACTTAATCTCCAATATGAAAACAATAACGTTATACGATTTCACCACACATTTCCGCGTAAGTCAAGCGGCAGCTTGTCACAGACAGCCGTGCTGACCGGCGGCCCCGTACCCGTACCGCACCGGTCTGATACCCTGGCCCCTGGCTTCGTGCTACAATCGCGCGCCTGGAGCTTTGAGAGGTTCTTCACACGGGAGAACGATCTATGGGCAGGGCATTGGTTCTGACCGGTCCGCGTCAGGTCGGCTACGAAACGTATGAAGATGCGCCCCTGGCACCGGACGAAGTGCGGATCAGGACGCTGTATTCCGGCATCAGCGCGGGGACCGAGCTGGCGCAGTACCGGGGCACGTCGCCCTATCTGCACAAGCGCTGGGACCCCGACCTGCGCCTGTTCCGCCCTGACGCCGAGGCGTCGCTGACCTACCCGGTTCGCACCTGGGGTTATGAAGAGGTCGGCGAGGTGATCGAGGTTGGGGCCGAGGGTCGCGATATTTTGCCGGGCACGCTGGTGTTCGGCACATGGGGGCACCGCACGCATTACGTCGCCACCAGCGACTACGTGCGCCCACGCCTGATGCCAGCCGGTCTCGACCCGATCCTGGGCATTTTCTCGCATATCGGGGCGGTCGGGCTGAACGGCGTGCATGATGGCCGGGTGCGCATCGGCGAGACGGTCGCCGTTTTCGGGCTGGGGGTGCTGGGGCAGATCGTCGTGCAGGCGGCGCGGCGGTCTGGCGCGCGCGTGATCGCGGTGGATCGCATCCCGGCGCGGCTGGCGATGGCCGAGACATCCGGGGCGCAGGTTACGCTTGATGCCGCCGAGGGCAGCGTGGCGGAGACGATCAAAGAGCTGACCGGCGGGCGCGGCGCGGATGTCTGCTTCGAGGTGACCGGGTCGACGGCGGCGCTCAACGAGGCGATCCGGGCGGCGGCCTATTCGGCGCGGGTGGTGGCGATGGGCTTCTTCCAGGGCGACGCCCAGCATCTGTATCTGGGCGAGGAGTTTCACCACAACCGGATCAACGTGGTCTGCTCGCAGATCAGCGGGACCGACCCGGAGCTACAATATCGCTGGAACAAGCTGCGCCTGTGGCAAACCGCGATCCAGCTTCAGGCGGATGGCTTGCTGGACCTGCGCCCGCTGATCACGCATATCACGCCGTTTGAGCAGGCGGCGGAGATGTACGCCACCCTGGATCAGGCTCCCGATCAGGTTTTGCAGGCGGTTCTGGCGTTTTCTGACTGACACAAACGAGAGAGCAACATGACTCCTTTACGCGTGGGGATCCTGGGGTGCGGCAGCTTCGCGCACCGTCACGCTCAGATTCTGGCCGCGCTGCCTGAGCAGGCCGAGCTGGTGGCCTTCTGCGACCGCACCGAGGCCAAAGCGCGGGCCTATGCCGAGCAGTATACCGGTGGGCGCGCAGCCGTCTTCACCGACCACGTGCGGATGCTCGACCGGGCGCGGCTGGATCTGCTGGTGGTGGTCGTCCCGCCGTACGGGCACACCGACGAGGTCGAGCAGGCGGCGGCGCGCGGGGTGCATCTGCTGGTGGAAAAGCCGATCGCGTTGACGTCGGAACAGGGCTGGCGCATGGTTGAGGCCGCCGAGCAGGCGGGGATCAAGACGCAGGTCGGGTTTATGTACCGGTTTGGGGCCGCCGTCGAGCAGCTTAAAGCGCTGATCGACTCAGGCGAAGCCGGGCGGCCGGGGCTGATCAGCGCGCGCTACTTCTGCAACGCGCTGCACGCCGACTGGTGGCGCAGGCGCGAGAAGTCGGGCGGGCAGCTTGTCGAGCAGGCGATCCACCTGTTCGATCTGCTGCGCTTCCTGTTCGGCGAAGCCGCCGCCGTGTACAGCCGTCAGGAAAATCTGTTTCACTCCGATGTGCCGGACTACACCGCCGAAGACACCAGCGCCACGGTGGTCAGCTTTCGCAACGGGGCGCTGGGCGTGGTCTACGCCACGAACGGCGCGATTCCGGGCAAGTGGATCAACGATTACCGCGTGGTGACGCGCAACCTGACCGCCGAGTTCGCCAACGCCAACCGGGCCGTCTTCACTTTCACGGGCGAGCCGGACCGCGAGCCGCTGGTGATCGACTCGGACCGGGATTTCCGCCTGGCGCAGATGCAGGATCTGCTCGATGCGATCCGGGCCGGCGGGGAAACGCGTACGCCCCTGCGCGAGGGCGCCAAAACGCTTGATCTGGTGCTGGCAGCGGCCCGCTCCAACCAGGTGCGCGCCGAGGTGGCGCTGTGAAGGCGCGCCTGTCCCCTGTCCGCGAGGTGCACCTCGTCTCGCGCCGGATCCGCCTGCACGGGCTGCGCCCGGTGGTCAACGGGACACTGCTCGATGAGGTCGAGATCGCCGTGACCGATGTGCAGGGCGAGCCTGCGCAGCCGTCGCGAATCGTGCTGCGCATGCCGCTGCCCGCGTTGGGGCAGGCGGCGTTCGGCGTCGCGATCGAGCAGGAGACGGCGGATCGCCTGGCGCTGCGCTACTGGCTGGATGGGCTGGCTCCCGGCTTCGCGCTCGATTCGTTCGGCGTCTGCATCCAGGCGGTTGAGGGTGCGCGTGCCTATCTGCGCAGCGGCTATTATAGCTGGGACGGGGCGGAGTATGTGGCGGTGGGGCATGGCTCGTCGGGTCCGGGTTACGGGCTGACTCAGCTTCTGCCGCGCAAGGGCACGGGCAGCGTAGTGCTTGGCTTCGACCGCCACGATCGCTTCCAGCACACCTTCCAGCTCGGCGCAACCGAGACGGCGCCCTCGCTGTGCGTGACGACGCTCTGGGATCGCAAGGCGATCCCGCCGGGCGGGCGGGCCGAATCCGAGCGGCTGGTGATCTTCGAGCACGAGGATGTTGAGAACGCGCTGCGGGCCTGGGCCGAGATCGTGGCGGCGTCCGCGCCGGTGGCCCCGCGCGTGCCTGAGACGGCGATCACCGGCTGGTGCTCGTGGTACAACCTCTACGCGGCGATCACCGAGGAGAACATCCTGGAACACCTGCGCGGCGCGGCAGACGTGATGGCGCGCGAGGGTCTGCCGCTGCGCGTCTTTCAGATCGATGACGGTTTTACGCCGGAGATGGGCGACTGGCTGGCGGTCAAGCCGCAGTTCCCGCGCGGGATGAAAGCGGTGCTGGACGAGATCCGCGCCGCCGGACTGACGCCGGGTTTGTGGATCGCGCCGTTTACGGTGGGCAACCGCAGCCAGTTGTTCCGGGAGCATCCCGATTGGGTGGTGCGCGACCGCGAGACGGGCGGCCCGCTGGCGCTGATGACCTTCTACGGCGAGTTCCGCTGGCACAAGCGCAGCGAGGAGTATTACATCCTCGACACGACCCACCCTGAGGCGTTCGACTATCTGCGGCGCGTGTTCCGCACCTGGCGGCACGAGTGGGGCTGCGGATATTTCAAGACGGACTTCATGCACTTCCCGCTTGTCTACGGGCCGGAGCGCGCGGTCTACCACACCCCCGGGCTGACGCGCGTCGAGATCTGGCGCCGGGTGGGCGAGATGATCCGCGACGAGATCGGCGACGCGCTCTGGCTGGGGTGCGGCTGCCCGCTGTGGGCGTCGGTCGGGCTGGTGGATGCGATCCGGATCGGGCGCGACGTTGGGGTTGAGTGGTCTGGCGAGCGGTCGGCCCAGTCCCTGCTGCGCGATCAGGCGGCCCGCAATTTCGCTAACCACATTTTGTGGCAGGCGGATCCCGACTGCATCCTGCTGCGCGAGCGGTACCATCATCTGAGCGAGACTGAGCAACGCTCGCTAGCCATCTACGCAGGGATGATCGGCGGCGTGACCATGACGAGCGACGCGCTGCACGAGCTGTCGCCGGAGCGGATGCGGCTGTGGCGGCTGCTGCTCCAGCCGCGCCGCGCGCTGTGCCGCTTCCCGCTGTTGGGCCAGGCGGCGGAGAACAGGGCGGGCGAGGACCCGGTCCGCGTGCAGGTGCGCGTGCCGCTGGGCGGCGCGCCCGATCTGGCGGCGATCTTCGTGTTCAACACGGGCGACACGCCCGCCGGGCGCGTTTACACGCTCAACCGGCTGGGGCTGTCCGGCCCACGCTACATCGCGGAGTGGGTGGCGCAGCGGCGCTGGCCGGAGCCCGTGGATCGCATTGCGGTTGCCCTGGCGCCCCACGACGGCGCGCTGTTCTTTGCCAGCCTCGCGCCGCTGGAGACGATCCCGGACCGGCTGCCCTAGACCCGATCAGGATGGACTCGCATGAGCGCACCGCAATCGCCCGCGCAGCTTCAGATGGTCTGGCCACGTCACCGGCTGGCCGCGCCGCCAGAAGCCCACGTTCCGGACGGTTACGCGCTGCGCCCGTACCGGACTGGCGACGAGCCGGGTTTCTATCAGGTGATGGCACGGGCCGGCTTCGGCGCGTGGGATGAGGCGCGGCTGCAACCCTGGATGGCGCGTATTCTGCCGGATGGCTGGTTCATGGCGGTGCACGCGTCCAGCGGCGCGATCGTAGCGACGGCAATGGCGCTGCACGATCACTCGGATCTGCACCCCTTCGGCGGTGAACTGGGGTGGGTGGCCGCCGATCCGGATCACCGCGGGCGCGGGCTGGGGCGGGCGGTCAGCGCTGCGGTCACGGCGCGGCTGATCGCCGCAGGCTATCGTAACATTCATCTCTACACCGAAGACTACCGGCTGGCGGCGCTGAAAACCTATCTCGCCCTGGGCTACGTGCCGTTCCTGTTCGCGCCGGAGATGGCGGCGCGCTGGCGCCGGGTCTGCGCGCAGCTTGACTGGCCGTATACGCCCGACGAATGGGCCACGCCTGAGGGGGAATGAAAGGGTGAGCACGTTACAGGCACGCATGGAGAGCATCATCGCGCGGTGTACGGCGCAGCTTGGGATCAGCATCCTGCATCTGGAAAGCGGCGAGGCGCTGCACGTCGCGGCTGACACACCGGTCCCGCTGGCGAGCGTGGTGAAGATTCCCGTGATGTTGGAAGCCTTTTATCAGCTTCGCCAGGGCCGCTTCGCGCTGGATGATCGCTGGCCGCTGGAGCACCGCCACAAGACGCTCGGCAGCGGCATCCTGACGCAGCTTGACGACGGCCTGGCGCCGACCGTCCGCGATCTGCTGACGCTGATGATCGTCATCAGCGACAACACGGCGACGGACATTCTGATCGAGCGCCTGGGCCTGCGCGCCATCGACGATCGGCTGCACAGCCTGGGCCTGACGAGCACGCATGTGGCCCGCACGCTCAGCGCCATCTTCGCCGACATGCTGCCGACGCCCGATCCGGACCAGGATCCCTATGCGCTCGACCGCTGGGAAGCCGAGCACGGCGTCCGGCGCGACGGGTTCGCCTACAGCCTGGGTGCCGACAACAACGTTGGCACGCCGCGCGAGCTGACCCGTCTGCTGGAGATGATCTTCAAGGCGGAAGTGCTGGATCGCGAGGCGTGCGACGAGATGCTGGCGATTCTGCTCAAGCAGCAGTTGAACGACCGCCTGCCGCGCTTTCTGCCGCCCGGCACGCCGGTGGCTCACAAGACCGGGACGCTCAGCGGGGTGCGCAACGACTGCGGGATCATCTACGCCGGGGAGCACTCGCATGTCGCCGTCAGCGTGCTGGCGACCTGGGATCACGACGCCTGCCGGGGCAATCGCGCGCTGGAATGGGCGCGCGCGATGGAGATCGATACGGCCTTCGGGCAGATCGGGCTGGCGGCCTACGAAGCGTTCGTCTGAGTCAACCCTCCCGGCCAGCATGGTTGCGATATCCGTCCCCTGGGGCGGCGCTGCGCGCGCCACAGCGCGGGCGATGCCGGCTTGAGGGCGCCACCCCTGGCTTGATGAGCAGCGGGCGCGCCGGTTCGTCGCAGTCAACACGGCGGACCGGCGCGTGGTGGGCTACTTTTTCTTCTTATCTTTTTTCTTCGGATTCTTCGGGCTATCTTTCTTGCTGTCTTGCTTCTTGGGTGTTTCTTGTTTCTTGGACATGCCTCACTCTCACAGACACTAGGCGGGTGCGGTACTCAGAGTTTAGTGGTTTTAAGGTCGCGGTGCACAGTCCCGGCGCGCCTGTCACAGCCAGCAACACAGTGCCAGCAAGCGCCTAGTCCTGAGTGCGCGTGTCCAGACCGGTGGGCTGCAAGGGAACCCCTCCGGCAGCGTGCTGCATCTCCGTCATGGCTCTTGCACGGCCTGTACCTGTTCGTGGCGCTCGCCGCGCGGATGGTCAACGTCTACCTCTGGCCGCTGCTCGTGCTGTTCGCTCTGGGTCCGCGCCGCCTGCTGAGCGTGTCTGTTCGGCTGGCGTTTGCTCACCCGGCCTGGACTCTGCTCACCCTGGCGCTGGCGCTGATCCCGCTGGGAATCGGGCTGGTTGTGCCGCTGTGGATCAGCGTGCTGGCGGTTTTCTCAACCTCGGTGCTTGCGATAAACTGGGGCGCCTGGCGGGTGATCCGGCGCTACGCCACGCCCGACGAGCTGGCTGAGCTGTACCGGCATTGATCACCCCGGATTCCCGGCCATCCCGTTGAGCTGGCGAGCGCCATGCAGGCGAAGGAGCGATCTGGTTTTGCGCGCGGAGAGCACTCCGATGGCTGAGCTGCCGTCTCCCTGGACGCTCTGGTACCGCCAGCCGGCGGCGGAGTGGACGGACGCGCTGCCACTCGGCAACGGTCGCCTGGGCGCGATGGTCTTTGGCGGCGTCCCGGTCGAGCGGCTGGCGCTCAACGAGGACACGCTCTGGTCGGGTGGCCCGCGGGCGTGGAACAACCCGCGCGCCCGCGAGCTGCTGCCTGAGGTTCGCCGCCTGATCTTTGCGGGCGACTATGCCGCCGCCGATGCCCTCTGCCAGCAGATGCAGGGGCCGTACACCCAGTCGTACCTGCCACTAGGCGACCTGGTCCTGACTTTCGAGCGCGGCGGCGCGGTCAGCGGCTATCACCGCGCGCTGGATCTGGACGCGGCGCTGGCGCACGTTCGTTATAAAGTCGAGGGCACCGTCTTCGAGCGCGAGATGTTCGTTTCGGCCCCGGATCAGGCCGTGGTGCTGCGGGTATGGTGCAACCGGCCGGGGCAGATCGGCTTTGACGTCGCGCTGACCAGCCCGCTCCACCACACCGTCCACGCCGGCGCGACGCTGGAGATGACCGGCAAGTGCCCGCAGCACGTCGAGCCGAGTTATCGCCCGGTTGAACCCGCGATCGTCTACGCCGGCGAACCCGACGGCGAAGGGATGACCTTCGCCGTGTGCGTGGACGTCGCGGCGGACGGCGGCGAGGTGTTCCCCGAGCAGGGGCGGCTGCGCGTCCGCGGCGCGGATTCCGCCGTGCTGATTCTGACGGCGGCGACCAGCTACAACGGGTTCGACCGCTCGCCGGGACGCGAGGGACGCGATCCTCTGCCGGCAGCGCGGGAGCAGCTTCGAGCTGCACGCGGCCAGTCCTACGCCGCGCTGCGCCGGGCACACTGCGCCGATCACCGTCGCCTGTTCCGGCGGGTGGAGCTGGTGTTTGGCGAGCAGATGCAGCCGGACGCGCCGACGGACGAGCGGCTGGATCACTATCCCGCGGCAGGCGACGCGCAGCTTGAGGCGTTGTTGTTCCACTACGGGCGCTATCTGCTGATCGCCAGCTCGCGGCCCGGCACGCAGCCGGCCAATCTCCAGGGCATCTGGAACGAGGATGTTCGCCCGCCGTGGAGTTCGAACTACACCCTCAACATCAACACCCAGATGAATTACTGGCCGGCGGAAGTGATCGATCTGCCGGAGTGCCACGAGCCGCTGTTCGACCTGGTCGAGGGACTGAGCGTCTGCGGGCGGGAGACGGCGCGCGTGAACTACGGCGCGGGCGGGTGGGTCGCGCACCACAACACCGATCTGTGGCGTCAGACGGCGCCAGTGGGAGACAACAGCGGCGATCCTGTCTGGGCGAACTGGCCGATGGGTGGAGTGTGGCTGTGCCAGCATTTGTGGGAGCACTACCTGTTCAGCGGCGACAGCGCGTTCCTGCGCGAGCGCGCCTGGCCGCTGATGAAAGGTGCGGCGCAGTTCTGCCTGGACTGGCTGGTCGAGGACGGCGCCGGGCACCTACTTACCGCGCCCTCGGTGTCGCCGGAGCTACCGTTTGTCGCGCCGTCCGGCCAGCGAGCCGCCGTCAGCGCCGGGGCCACGATGGACCTGGCGCTGATCCGCGAGCTGTTCACCGGCTGCATCGAAGCGGCGGACGCGCTGGGGGTCGATGCGGAGTTTGCCGCCCGGCTGGCCGCCGCCCGCGCCCGGCTTCTTCCCTATGCGGTGGGTGCGCGCGGCCAACTGCAGGAATGGGCGCACGACTGGGACGAGGTCGAACCGCAGCACCGGCACGTCTCGCATTTGTGGGGCCTGTTTCCGGGGCGGCAGATCACACCGGACGCCACGCCCGCGCTGGCTGCGGCAGCGCGCCGCTCGCTGGTGCTGCGCGGCGATCGCGGATCGAGCTGGTCGCTGGCGTGGAAAATCGCGCTGTGGGCGCGGCTGCACGAGGGTGAGCGCGCGCACACGCTGGTGCGGCATATGTTCCGCCGGGTTCGCTCGCACGAGGTCACGATCGCCGAGCCGGGTGGCGTGTACACCAACCTGTTCAGCGCGCATCCGCCCTTCCAGATCGACGGTAATCTCGGCTACACCGCCGCCATCGCGGAGATGCTGTTGCAAAGCCACGCGGGCGAGCTTCATCTGCTGCCCGCGCTGCCGGGCGCCTGGTCCTCGGGGTGGGTGCGCGGGCTGCGAGCGCGCGGCGGGTTCGGCGTGGCGATGGCGTGGGAAGACGGTCGGCTGGTGCGGGCGCGCGTCGAGTCGCGGCTGGGCGGGCCGTGCCGCGTGCGCTGCGATGTGCCGCTGCGCGTTCTGCATGGCGGTGCCGAGGTCAGCACCCGGCGTGACGCGTACGGGGTGATCGAGTTTTCGACCGGCGCCGGCGCGGTGTACGAGCTGCTCCCCGTCTGATTGAACCCGCGTCACTCCGCCGCATCCTCTTGACCCGCAGGCGGAGCGGTGGTGTAGATCGCGAAATCACGGTTTTGGAAGACGCGCCGGTCGGCGGGCAGCGCAGCGACTGGCACGCCGTTTACGTGATCGACAAACACGTGCGTGATGCCCGCCGCGCGCATACGCTCAAGGATACCGGCATCCCCTGCCTGCCACGCCGCGATGATCTCGTGGCGCCAGGCGAAGGCTTCGAGCGGGGCCTCAAGCGAGGCGGCGATGTGGCGCTGGGTGCTGAACAGGGTGGTTTCCAGAAAAGCCCGCCGCTCGCTGTAACCCGAATAAGCCGCTGCTTCGGCGACGTTGACGACGAACACCGCGTCTTTCGGCAGGTGCTCGCGTGCCCAGCGCAGACCTTCGGCGATGTGGTCGGTCAGAACAAGCTGCCTGGCGTAAGGGCCGAGCGGGCCTGAGGCGGCTTGCAGATATGGCTCGCGCGGAAGTTGCGCGTCGGTCTTGAAGGCGTCTGATGCCCACTGGAAGGCGCGCCACACAAACCCCGCCTGGTTGTAGGTGATCCATTCACCAAACGAGCGATCTGGGCTGGTGGATTCGAAGCGCCCGAAGTTGAGCACCAGCAGGAACGCCGCTGCCGCCATCAGCCGCGCATTGGGGCGGCGGATCAGCGCCAGGGTTGCTCGCGCCAGCCCGTATCCCGCGACCGGCGCCAGCGCGGCCAGCCCGTAGTACAGAAAGAACAACTGCGAGGCGCCGTTGAGGTAGATCGCCAGCGCCGCCACGAGCGAAGCGACGAACGCCAGCCCGCCAAACAACAGCAGCGTCGCCAGCGGCTCGTCGTGCCGCGTTCGACGAACCACGATCGCAGTCCCTATCACAAACAGCAGGGCAAACCCCAAGGGCCACAGCGTCGCGGCCAGAAACTCCGGCCAGCCGCGTGCTGTCAGAACGAGGTAGTAGGGCATCAGGCGGCTGAAATAGGCATAGCCCCAGCGGACGCTCTCGGAGTAGCTGTTCGCGCCGAAGACAAGCTGCGCGGTAACGCCACCCACCGGAATCAGCACCGCCGCCAGCAGGCCCCACCAGCGCCGATCCCACCGGCGGCGGATCAGCGCCTGCCAGCCGAGCAACCCGATCATCCCGCTCAACACGACCGGTCCGAACATGCTTTTGGCGCCTGCTCCGGCGAAGGTCAGCAGCGCGATCACGCCCAGCCCGGCAGGCACCGGCTGGCGGAAAGTGTACACCAGCGGCAGCAGGAGTGCCGCCAGGAAGAAATAGCCGCCCAGGGTGGTGGTGCTGATGTAGGCGCCGTAGAACATGAGAAACGTGCCAAAACTGAAGCCGGATGACAGCAGGGCCGGCACGTCCAGGGGCAGGATAATCAGCAAAGCGGCAAAGAAGCCGCTGAGAGGGTGCCCCTTGGCGACGGAGCGCCCGGTGTTGAACAGTAGCAGCGTCAGGAGCCACACGCTGCTCAGACCCACATAGCGCGCCAGCAGGTTCGCCACCGGCGCGCCGGTGAGCAGGCTGGCCGCCGCGGTCGGCGCGTAGCCGAACATGTGATAGTTGAACGGCTCGCCGGCCAGACGCGGATCCTGGGTGGCGGCGTGGTCGCGGAACTCGTGCGCGTTGTTGATATGGAACCAGACATCCGAGACATACGGCGGGCGCGGGCTCAGTTCGGCCAGGTTCAGGCTGACGAAGCAGAACGCCCCGATCAGAACGAGCGCGGCCAGGGCGACGCCCGTCTGCCGCCGTCGTACGAGCGGCTCGACGCCCTGCGCCCAGCGGTCCCGGCGCCACACGGCGACCGCCAGCGCCAGCGGAATCCACAGCGCGAACAGGTCCGGCTGCCCAGCCGCCTTCGCGGCCAGCAGCGCCACCAGCTCCAGACCGTGTCCCACTGCCCAGCCCAGCCCTGCCCAGGTGAGCCAGTCTGCTTTCCAGGGCATGGTGGAAAGCAACAGCAGCGTGCCCGGCAGCACGACTCCGGCAGTCAGATACAGCCAATACAGCGCCCAGTCGCGCCAGGAATCGTGCAGGATGGCCGGATAAAACGCCTGGAGCGCCGCCAGCGGACCCAGCAGCGTGATCAGGCTCAGGACGAGCGCGGCGGCCAGCCGGCCAGGGGCTGGCGGCGGGTCCGGCGCGGGGTCGGGCGCGCGCGGGGTGGATGCGCGCTTGGGGATGGCCCGGTACGCGAGGCCCAGCGCCACCAGCAGACCGAAGGCCGCGAGCGATCGGATGAACAGCCCCAGAACGCCGGGAACGCGCAGCGCATAGGTTAGCGGGTTTCCGTCGAGATAGACGACCGTCAGGATGCCCTTGAGATCGCCGCGCGCGCAGACGGTTTTTTCGCCCGTGCCGTCAACCGGCTCGCCGTTGAAATAGAGATCGGTATACAGCGTCGCGGCCCATTCGAAGCGCGCGCACGTTTGCGGGAAGACCGACGTGCGCTCGGCGGCGAAGCTGTACTGCGCGGTGCTGTAGATACGCTCGAACGACTGTGTAGCGTTTGCCAGCAGGAGGGCGGTGAGAAGTATCAGAAAGAGTGCTGCGATCGCGAGGGTATGCTTGTGCAATTTCCGTGTCGTCCCGTTCCACAGGCTGGCGTTTCGCAGTGGAGCGCCCCAGCCGGTTGTTGATCAGGCGCGGGCCATTATAAACGCGATCGCGGCGGGAATGCGAAGTATCCCGGCGGGGAATCCGCTGAGCGGCGGAGCCATCGGCTACTGGCTCCCGGAAACCCGGCAGACCTCGGGGGCCAGATTCCGAGGTCTGCCGTTCAAGGGGGTGAGCCGCGCGCCGAGGATCAGGCGCGGTGGTGGTAGGTTTCCCAGCCGAAATAGGTTTCGAAGGCTTCGGCCAGCACATCGGCGACATGCGCCGTGGTCATGGCGGCGTGGTGCTCGAAGCCGTTCTTGCACACGTAGCGCATCAGCTCTTGCAGGCGCGGGACGCGCACCACGGCACGGCTGCCAAAGGTATCCAGCGGGTCGTCCACGAACTCGCCATCGCCCACATACGCCTTGATGCGCCCGTGCCGGTCGTCGGTGGTGATGCGGGCGTAGCCGAAGGGTCCGGCGGGGGTTCGCCCGGCGACGGTGCCGTATGTGTTCTCCGTGCCGAGCGTCGTCGCCAGGATCTCGGCGTTCGCCATTTTGACCTCGTCGAAGAAGTCGTGCGCCCAGTTGCCGCAGTGGAATAGCACGCACTTGTCCGGGTCGTCGCCGTAGTTGTTGTTCCAGTCGACCAGGGCGCTTGGCTTGCCGGACGCCAGCGACAGCGCGTACATCGAGGCAGTGCCGGTGATGTCTACCTCGCAGGCGCTGGGCATCAGCTTCTGGCTCATCATGCTCATCAGGGTGCAGACGTTGACACCGTAGTTGTGCTGAAGCGAATCCCAACACTGGATCGCTGTGGCATCGATGTCCAGCTCGTCCATCCAGTCCTCGATGATCACGCCGAGCTTGGCCTGCTTGATCACGGCTGGCGGCGGCACGTTCTCGGTTGAGACGTAGGCGCGAATCGCGTCCAGCTTGGCCTGGACCTTCGGGTCATTGTCTTCCAGCCTGGCGGCGCGGCCCAGCACGACCGACAGGTCGATGGTTTGCACGCTGATGCCGAAGGCTTGCAGCAACTTCTCGCTGTAGCGCGTGGTGTTGAAGGCGTTCGGGCGCGCGCCGACCGCACCCAGCCGGGCGTTGGGCAGGCCCTTGACCACGCGGCACACCGCCACGAACTTGCGCAGATCGGCCTTGAACGCGTCGGTGTTGGGGTAGACGGTGTGCTGCCCGGTGACGCTGAAGGGGTAGCCGTACTGGTAGAGGTTGTTGCAGACCGAGATCTTGCCGCAGAACGCGTCGCGCCGCCGCTCCAGGTTGAACTTGTCCAGGTCATCCGGGAATGCCTGTACCAGGATCGGCACGCGCAGCCCGGAAAGCTTGATCGCTTCGGCCACGCCCTTCTCGTCGCCAAAGTTGGGCAGGCTGACCAGGATCCCGGCAATCCTGTCTGCGTGCTGGCGGAAGAGGGCCGCGCACGCCTTGGCGTGCTCCCACGTTTCGACCGCGCCCAGGGGCGTCGTCTGCGGGTCGAGCACAACATACCCGATGCCCAGCTCGTCCAGCACGCCGAGCAGTTGGGCGCGCCCCTCGGTGATCAGACCGTCCGGGAAGAAGTCCCGGTTGCCGAAAATGACGCCGAGTGTAATTTTCTCGTTGATCATGTCTCGCCTCGCTTCAGTGGTTCGCGCTGTTCAAAAAAGTCCTGTTTATGCGCGCCCGGCCTGCTGCGCCGGATGCGCCGGTTCCCTGGGGGCCGCCAGCACCTGCTGGACCGCCGCCTGCCAGCCCGTGTAGAGCGCGTCCGCCTGCTGGCCGCTGATCTGCGGGGTGTAATCGACGGACTCCAGCGGCAGCCTTTCCAGCGCGTCCAGCCCCGCGTAGACTCCCATGCCCAGCCCGCCGGAAAAGACAGCGCCCAGGGCAGACAGCTCCGGCAGGGCCGATGCACGCAACGTATACTGTGTCAGGTCGGCGGTGAACTGCATGAGAAAGCGGTTGCTGACCGCGCCGCCGTCGGCGTGGACGTAGGCGAGCGGGACGCCGGCCTCAGACGCCATCAGCCCCAGCACATCGCGGATCTGGTAGGCGATCGACTCCAGGGCCGCGCGCACCACGTGGCTGCGCGTGGCGCCCGGCGTCAGGCCCACGATCGCGGCCCTGGCGTCGGCCCGCCAGTAGGGCGCGCTCAGGCCGACGAACGCGGGCACGAAGTACACGCCGTGGTTATCGGCCACTGCCGTCGCCAGCGCTTCGGTCTCCGCCGCGGTCTCGATCAGCTTGAGCTGGTCGCGCAGCCACTGGATGGTGGCGCCGGTGAAGTTGATGATACCCTCGAAGGCATAGGCGGGCCGCCCGTCCAGCACCCAGCCAATCGTGGTCACGATGCCGCTGCGCGAGAGCTTGACGTCCGCGCCGATGTTGAGCAGCACCGACGAGCCGGTCCCGAACGTCACCTTTGCCATGCCCGGCCGGAAGCATCGCTCGGCGAAAAGCGCGGCCTGCGAATCGCCCATCACGCCGGCGATGGGCAGCGGGCGATCCAGCGCCCCGTCGCAGGTTGTTTCGCCGTAGCGCGCGCTGCTTTCGCGCACCTCGGGCAGCGCGGCGAGGGGCACGCCGAACAGATCGCACAGCTCGCGGTCCCAGCCCAGCGTGTGGATGTTGTAGAGCAGCGTGCGGCTGGCATTGGTGTGATCGGTGGCGAAGACGGCGCCCCCGGTCAGCCGGTAGACCAGGTACGCGTCGATCGTGCCGATCAGTGCCTCGCCGGATTCAACGCGGCGGTATAGCGATGGATCGCGCTCGAAGAGCCAGGCGAGCTTGGAAGCCGGGAAATAGGTGTCGATCTTCAGACCGGTGCGCTGCTGCACCCACTCGCCGTAGCCCTGCGCAGCCAGCCGGGTGCAGAGCGGATCGCCCCGCCGGTCCTGCCAGACGATGGCGTGATGGAGCGGCGCGCCTGTGCCGCGCTCGAAAACGACGATCGTCTCGCGCTGGTTGGTCAGGCTCAGGCATAGCAGGTCGTCGCGGCGGGCCGCGTTGCGCGCCAGCAATGCGCGGATCACCTGCAGCGTGTTGCGGTAAATCTCCTCGGCATCGTGCTCGACCCAGCCCGGCTGCGGGTAATACTGGGTGTGTGGCAGGGTTTCGCGGTCCAGCACGCGGCCCTCAAGCTCGAACAGCAGGGCTTTGGTGGCCGAGGTGCTCTGGTCGAGGGCGAGAATCACGCTCATCGCACGCTCTCCACAGCCAGCAGCTTCTGCGCCGTGATCGCCAGCCCTTCCGGCGTGATGCCATAGTGCGCGAAGATCTCGGCCTGGCTGCCGGTGACGGTGTACTCATCGGGAATGCCGACAATGCGCAGCGGCTTGAAGACGCCGCGCTGCATCAGCGCCGCAGCGCAGGCCTCGCCCAGCCCGCCGTAGACGCTGTGCTCCTCGACGGTGATCAGCGCCCGGCTGGTCTGCGCGGCAATCAGCAGCGCCTCTTCGTCGAGCGGCTTGATGGTGTGCATGCTGATTGTCCCGGCGGAGATCCCGCGTTCCGCCAGCACATCGCACGCCTGCACCGCTCGCGGCACGGTCTCGCCGGTGGCGATGAACGTGACGTCGGTGCCGCTGCGCAGCGTGATCGCCCGGCCTACTTCGAAGCGTGTGTCCGGCGTGTGGACGTGCGGCATCGGCTGCTTGCCGAAGCGAATGTAGATCGGGCGCGGATGGTGATAGGCGGCCCGAATCGCCTCGCGAGTCTCGAAGTTGTCGGCAGGTGCGAGGATGTCCAGATTATTGACGGCGCGCAGCGCGGCGAAGTCGTGCAGCGAGTGATGCGTGGAGCCGAGCGCCCCATAGCTGACCCCCGCGCTGATCCCAATCAGCTTCACCGGCCGGTCCGAATAGGCCACGTCGTTTTTGATCTGCTCGAAGGCGCGCGCCGTCAGAAAGCAGGCTGGCGACACGGCAAAGACTTTCTTGCCCGCCGAGGCCAGCCCGGCGGCAATGCCCACGAGGTTCTGCTCGGCGATGCCAACCTCGATAATCTGATCGGGCAGGGCACTGGCAAAGGGCACCAGCTTGCCGGACCCGCGCGAATCACTGGTCAGCACCAGCACATTGCGATCCCGGTGGGCCAGCTCCAGCAGCGTCGCCGCGAATTCTTCCAGGTTCGGTCGTCCCAGCTCCATCAGGCCATCACCTTTTCCAGTTCTGCCTGTGCCTGTTCCAGCTCTGCCAGCGCCCGCGCAAGCTCCTCAGCAGTCGGGACCTTGTGATGCCACCCGATCTGGTTCTCGATGAAGCTGACGCCTTTGCCCTTGACCGTATTCGCCAGAATCAGGTTGGGCTTGCCCGGCTCGAAGGGCACCTGTTCCAGGGTACGCAGCAGGTCGCCAACGTCGTTTCCGTTGCACGACCGCACGGCGTAGCCGAAGGCTTCGAACTTGTCTTTCAGCGATTCCAGCGCGACAACCTGCTCAGTCGGGCCGGTGATCTGCAAGCCGTTGCGGTCGATGATCACGATGAGGTTGTCGAGCTTGTAGTGGGCGGCGGTCATCGAGGCTTCCCAACTGGAGCCTTCGGTCAGCTCGCCGTCGCCCAGCAGGGTATAGACGCGGTAGCGGCGTCCGTCGAGCTTGCCCGCCAGCGCCATCCCGACCGCCACTGACAGGCCGTGCCCCAGCGCGCCCGTGTTCTGCTCGACGCCGGGGACTTTGCGCGTTGGGTGGCCGATGAAATGCGACTGGTAGCGGTTGAGCGTCTTGAGTTCGGCGGGCGAATAGAACCCCTTATCGGCCAGGACGGTGTAGAGCGCCTCGACGGCGTGTCCCTTGCTCTGCACGTAGCGGTCGCGATTGGGATCGTCGAAGTTCTGCGGGGATATGTTCATGACGTGGTTGTAGAGCACGTTGAGGATATCCACGCACGAGAGACTGCCGCCGGTGTGGCCCGCGTTGGCATGGTGAATGATCGTCAGGATGGTCTTGCGGTACTCGATGGATTTCAGTCTCAGCTCTCGCTCGTTCATGATACCGGTTCTCCCAATCGCATTCCTGTGCAGACCAGGCGGGTCCCTTCAGCCCGTGCGGTACGCGCCGTCAGCAGGCATACCCGTGCCGGGCGGCCGCCGGATCGGTTCGCTGGCGACGGCCCCTGCGTGACATGTGCCTTTGAACACAGGAGCCAGCAACGCAGATGGCGCGTTCTCCTGGGCGGGGCAGCCGGGCCACATCATCCGCGCCCGGCTGCCCCGGACCGGGGGATGCTCCTGCGTTGGTGCGTGGCTCATCCCCCGGCTGCTCAGGATCACACTACCCGGTTGTCACCGGGGCGAAGTTAAAGTAGTCGTTGACGTTATCGGGTGTGATGAGGATGCAGTCGATGGAGAGCTTCTCTTGCTCGGGCAATTCGCCGGTGGTGATGTAGGTGTGCGCCTGCTGGACGGCCAAGGGGCCGAACTGGGCGACGGGCTGCAGGACGGTGGCGTGGATCTTGCCTTCCTTGATGGCGTCCATCACATCCTGGCTGCCGTCGAAGCCGACGACGATGACATCGGTCATGCCCGCCGCCTGGAGGGCAGCCATGGCGCCCATGGCCATGGTGTCGTTGCCGGAGATGACGCCCTTGATGTCCGGATGCGCCTGGATGATGGTCTCCATCACCTCGAAGGCTTCGGTCTGCGACCAGTTGGCGGTCTGCTGGGCGACCATGACCATGTCGGGATACTCGTCGATGACGTCGTGGTAGCCCTGAGAGCGGATGTGAGCGTTGGTGTCGCTCTCGCGACCCAGCAACTCGACATACTTGCCCTCTTCGCCCATCAGGCGGACGAACTCCTCAGCGCCGATGACCGCGCCCTGGTAGTTGTTGGAGATGATCTGCGAGGCAGCCAGACCGGTCTCGTTGATCTCGCGGTCGATGAGGAAGGTGGGGATGCCCGCTTCCTTGGCTTTGCGCACCGCGGCGATGGACGCATCCGCCCCGGCATTGTCGAGGATGATGGCTTTGGCGCCCAGCGCGATAGCCTGGTCAAAGTGCTGGTCTTGCAGGTTCGGGTCGTCGTCGTGCACCAGCACCAGCGTCTCATAGCCGAGTTCCTCGGCTGCCGCCTGCGCCGAATCCGCCTCCGCTTTGAAGAACGGATTGTCGTGCGACGGCGTAATGATCACGATCAGCCCTTCGCCTTTCGGCTTCTCGACCGGGGCGAAGTTGAAGTAGTCGTTGACATTATCGGGTGTGATGAGGATGCAGTCGATGGAGAGCTTCTCTTGCTCGGGCAATTCGCCGGTGGTGATGTAGGTGTGCGCCTGCTGGACGGCCAAGGGGCCGAACTGGGCGACGGGCTGCAGGACGGTGGCGTGGATCTTGCCTTCCTTGATGGCGTCCATCACATCCTGGCTGCCGTCGAAGCCGACGACGATGACATCGGTCATGCCCGCCGCCTGGAGGGCAGCCATGGCGCCCATGGCCATGGTGTCGTTGCCGGAGATGACGCCCTTGATGTCCGGATGCGCCTGGATGATGGTCTCCATCACCTCGAAGGCTTCGGTCTGCGACCAGTTGGCGGTCTGCTGGGCGACCATGACCATGTCGGGATACTCGTCGATGACGTCGTGGTAGCCCTGAGAGCGGATGTGAGCGTTGGTGTCGCTCTCGCGACCCAGCAACTCGACATACTTGCCCTCTTCGCCCATCAGGCGGACGAACTCCTCAGCGCCGATGACCGCGCCCTGGTAGTTGTTGGAGATGATCTGCGAGGCAGCCAGACCGGTCTCGTTGATCTCGCGGTCGATGAGGAAGGTGGGGATGCCCGCTTCCTTGGCTTTGCGCACCGCGGCGATGGACGCATCCGCCCCGGCATTGTCGAGGATGATGGCTTTGGCGCCCAGCGCGATAGCCTGGTCAAAGTGCTGGTCTTGCAGGTTCGGGTCGTCGTCGTGCACCAGCACCAGCGTCTCATAGCCGAGTTCCTCGGCTGCCGCCTGCGCCGAATCCGCCTCCGCTTTGAAGAACGGATTGTCGTGCGACGGCGTGATGATCACGATCAGCCCTGGGCTTTCCTGGGCAAGCGCCGGTGCCCCTGTGTTGAAGCCCACCAGGGCCGTCGCCAGAACGAGCAGCGTCACGATGAGCTTGGACCAATTCTTGTGGAACATAATCTCCCTCTCTACTGCCAGCAAGTCTTTCGGGCGGATAAATGGATGCCACTGCGATCCGTCGGGTCTGCCTTCATGTCTGTGGATGTCGACACCTCCTTAAGCTTTGCTCTGCGAAGGATCACACCGCGCTCCGTTCCTGGATGCGCTGTTGAGCCTGGTCGATGATCACCGCCAGCACGATCACACCGCCGGTGATGATCATCTGCCAGAAGGAACTGACACCTTCAATGACCATCCCGTTGCGCAGCACGCCGACGACAAACGCGCCGA
Organism: Thermoflexus sp.; assembly: GCA_020724465.1. Classification (GTDB taxonomy): domain Bacteria; phylum Chloroflexota; class Anaerolineae; order Aggregatilineales; family Aggregatilineaceae; genus DYGX01. Next base: position 147,764 of record DYGX01000009.1, on the reverse strand, counting down.
CGATGGTGCCCAGGATGGTGCCGCGCCCGCCTGCCAGCGAGGTGCCCCCCAGCACCACGGCGGCAATCGCGTTCAGTTCGAAGCCGTCGCCTGTGGCCGGATGCGCGGCGATCAACTGCGACGAGATGATCAATCCCACCACCGCGGCGCAGAACCCCGAGATCACGTACGTCATCATCGTGACCGTCTTGACGCGCACGCCCGAAAGCTGTGCGGCGCGCTGGTTGCCGCCGATGGCGTACACCTGGCGCCCAAACGGTGTCTTGCGCGTGATGAAGGTCGCCAGCAGACCCAGCGCGACCATGATCCAGATCGAGTAGGGTAGGCCGAGCAGCGTGCCGCGTCCCAGCTCCGGGAACCCGGTGTTTCCCAGCTCCGGCTTGCCGATGAGGTTCGGGAAGGTCGCGCCGTTGTTCGAGAGCAGCGCCAGCCCGCGCGCCATGTAGAGCGTGCCGAGGGTGGCGATGAACGGCGCGACGCGGAAGCGCGTGACCAGGATGCCGTTGATCAGGCCGATGAACATCCCCACGCCAATCGCGATCAGGCCGATGATCCAGACGTTGAAATAGACCACGCGGTCGAGCGGCGTGAGGATCAGACCCCTGTGGATCAGCATGCCGGTAACCATACCGGTCAGGCCGACGATCGAGCCGACCGACAGATCGATGCCGCCGGTCAGGATGACGAAAGTCATGCCGATGCCCAGCACCGCGTTGATCGCCACCTGCTTGGCCAGGATAACCTGGTTGTTCTGCGTCATGAAGGCATCGGACACGATCGCAAAGAATGCATAGAGCAGGATCAAGGCGATAAAGGCCCGCAGCTGGAGCAGCATACCGCGTAGCGTGAGGCGTCCTCTCCGAAGCTGGCTGAGCGGACTGCTGTCTGCGGTTGTCTGCACGTTAACTTCCGCCATTGCCCGATACGTCCTTTCTGACCAGTTCATGACCGATTGCAGAGGCTTCGACCAGGGCTTGCTGGGTCGCGCTCTCGCGGTCCAGTTCGCGGGTAATCACACCCTTCGACATCACCAGTATCCGGTCGGCCATCGCCATAATCTCTTTAAGCTCGGTCGAAACAAAGATGATTCCCAGCCCCTGGGCGGCGAGCCGGCGCATGATCTCGAAGATTTCCTCTTTGGCGCCGACATCGATCCCGCGCGTCGGCTCGTCCATCAACAGGACCTTCGGCGAGGTCAAAAGCGTCTTGGCGACCACGACCTTCTGCTGGTTGCCGCCGCTGAGCGACGAGATCAGATTCTGCACGTTGGAGACTTTGATCGCCAGCTCGCGCACCAGCCGGTTGATGCTCGCCATCTCTTTGGAGCGCGAGAGAAAGAAGCCTTGCAGATAGTTGCGCAGACTGGCGAGCAGCATGTTGTCGGCCACCGACAGCTCCGGAACCAGTCCCTCGCGCTGGCGATCTTCCGGGATCAGCATGATCCCTTGCTTGATGCGCCGGTCGATCCCACCCGTCAGCCGCCTGCCATCCAGCCACACCTCGCCCTGCGCCAGAGGGTGCAGGCCCATCAGGCACTCGAATAGCTCGGTGCGCCCGGCGCCCATCAGGCCATAGATGCCCAGCACCTCGCCCGCTCGCAGCGTAAACGACACGTTGTGGAGCAAGTAGCCGCCGCCCTGCTTGGGCAGCGTGATGTTCTCCACGCGCAACAGCTCACCGTCGATGGGGTGCTGCGGCGGCCGGTACGAGGCGGCGGTGTCGCGCCCGACCATGCGCTCGATGATCCAGGACAGATCGACCGCGTGCATCGGCGCTTCGGCCACCTTGCGGCCGTCGCGCAGGACGGTGATGTAGTCCCCGATCTGCATCAGTTCTTCGAGCTTGTGCGAGATGTAGATGATCGACACGCCCGACGCGGTGAGTTCTTCGATGACCCGGAACAGCCCTTCGACCTCGGTCGTGCTCAGGGCCGAGGTCGGCTCGTCCATGATCAGGATCTTCACGTCAAGCGCCAGCGCCTTGGCGATCTCCACGATCTGCTGCTGGCCGATGCGCAGATATTGGACCAGTGTTCGGGGGTCGATGGGTTGCTCCAGACGCGCCAGCAGCGCGCGGGTGCGCTCTTCCTGCTCGCGGTGCTGGATGATCGCGCCGCCGGTGGTCAGCTCGTGCGCCATGAAGATGTTCTCGGCGACGCTCAGGTTGGGGAAAAGGTTTAGCTCCTGGTAGATGATCCCGATCCCCAGAGCCTCGGCCTCGCGGGGCGATTTCGGGTGGATAGGCCGGCCCTCAAGCGTCAGGTGGCCCTCGGTGGGCTGCTCAACCCCGGCCAGGATCTTCATCAGCGTCGACTTGCCGGCGCCGTTTTCGCCCACCAGCACGTTGACCTTGCCGCGATAGACGTTGAAATCGACGCGATCGAGGGCAACGGTGCCCGGATAGATCTTGGTCACCTGCTCGGCGCGCAGGATAACATCGTCGACTGCTTCAGCACGTTCCTGAGCGAGCGCCGGTGCCGTCATGATTCCACCACCTCAAGCTGGACCGGGACGACGACGATGTTGTTGGGGTCATCGTATGTCATCGCGCCCACGAAGCGCACCAGCTTGCCCTCGATCTGGGCGGGGTCCAGTTCGCGGATGGCTTCGGCATTGCTGGCGCCAAGCGCCTCGGCGATCATTGCCGTGATGCGGTCGCCCATTGCATTCGCGACGTCGGCGAATTCCTGCTGGTTGACAAAGCTGCCGTACTCGATGAAGCCGACCGCGTCGCGCACGGCGGCACGCTGGCTGATGCGGATCAGCGGACCGACGACCAGGCTGGCATCCGCCGTGCCATCCGCCGGCTCAAAGTCCAGGACCAGCAGCCCGGTGCGCGAGGATGTGTCGAAATCAAGGACGCGAGCCTCGCCACGCACCATGAAACTGTACGGACCGGTGCCCGAGCGATGGCCGAACTGGTCGATGGCGGCCTGCTGGTCCTGCGCGAGCAGGGCGAGCAGGGTGGGCAGGTCCTGTGCCTGCTCGTCGTAGGTGGGCAAGACGCGGCTGTCCCAGATCTCGGCGACATAGGCCGCGCCGGTAAAGCCCTGCTTGGCTTCGACGTCCTCGTTGAGCGTGCGCACGGTCGCCAGAACGCAGCCGGAGAGCGTAGCGCTCAGCAGCGCCAGACCGGCGAGCAGCATGATTCTGGCAGGCGCGTCTTTGTGCCGCATGAACATGACTTAAAAACTCCTACAACAAGTGTTCAGCCGTGCACCGGTCGGTAATCAACACGTTGATCCAGTGGCCGAGCACCGCGCCCCGGATCGCCTGGAGCTTGCGCCTGCCGCCCGCGATGCCGACGCTACGATCGACGCGCTGTAGCTTTTCGAGCGGCATGCCGATCACGCGCTCGTTCAGCGGAGTAATGACCGGGTTGCCGCTGGCATCGAAGAAGCGCAGGCAGATGTCGCCCACCGCGCCACCCTGGCGCAGCAGGTCGAGTTCTTCTTCCGAATAGATGTTGCCGCTGCGGGCCAGCAATTCGGACGGCTGGACCGAGCCGATGCCGACCAGGGCGAGCGTAACCTGATCAAAAAGCGCGATCGAGGCGGCCACGTAGGGGTCGGCCAGCAACACGTCGCGGGCGTGGATCGAACCAACCAGCCCCGGCGCGGTCAGAAACTTGGCTGTGCCGTTGACCAGCTTGGCGAGCCGGTCTGTCAGGCGCGCGGCGTGCACTTCTGCCTCAGGGTGCCCGATGCCGCCGAGGATCTGCACCACCTGCGCGCCGGTTGGCCGGGAAACCGGGTGCATGGCGTCCACCATCGCCAGCAGCGTGGCGCTCCACGACGAGATGCCGATCACCTCGTTCTTTTTCAACGTGTTCTCGACGTAGAATGCAGCGGCGGCGCCCAGGCTGCGCTGGATGCTGGCCTCGTCGTCGGCGGCCTCACAGTCCACCACGATGACCTCGCGCAGGCCGTACTGCTTGCACAGGGCTTCTTCGAGATCGCTGAAGACGCCGGTCGGCATGCTGACCGTAATGCGCACCACGCCTTCGGCCACGGCGCGCTTGAGCAGGCGCGACACCGTTGCCTGAGAAAGCGACAACCGCTGGGCGATCTCGCGCTGATTCAGCCCATCGAGGTGGTAGAGATGGGAAACCTTCGTCAAAAGGCGAAGTTCTTCGATGGGCCGGGTGGAAAGCATGGGTGTAGGCACAATCTGAATATTTATTCAAGGATCAAATTCCATGCACGGTTACAGCATACCCGGTTTCTGGCGCGCTGTCAAGCCGTCGAAATCGCCAGCCGGTGGCACTTCGACGCACCCTTCGAAATGTATTCAGCAGCGTCTTGCTCCGGCGGCATGAGCCGGCAGATGTGATTCGCGCCGCACCTCCTGAGCGGTGCCTGTCCCTATTTTACTCAACCCCTGGTTTTGGCGCGCCAGGGACCCGGGGTTGCCGGGAGGACGTGCGCTTTGGTTATAATCCAAGTGTGCGTTCCTGCGGCTTTCGCTGCCCGTGCTGCTTCATTTCTGCGCCGAGTCCCGCCGCTGCACGTCCGCTGTGGGCGCGCGACCGGTAAAACTCGAAATCAGTCTTGTGATTTTCTAACACAACAGCATCTGAGAGATTTTATAATCACCAGCGATAGCAAGCCTTTGTGCTATATACACGCCTTTTTCGCCCAGGGTTAATCCCAGGCAAGCGCGGCAAGGAGAGTTCGCATGATTGGGGCGGTTCTGGCCGGATTCATCGCCGCATTATTTGCCCCCTGGATACATCGCGCCGCCCGCGGTTGGGCCGGGTGGCTGATTGCACTCGTGCCGGCAGGTCTCACGCTGTATTTCGGCGCGCACCTGGAGCGCCTTGCCGGCGGAGAGACGTTCAGCGCGGTTTACGCGTGGGTGTCCTCGTTGGGAACTGATCTGGCGTTCCGGCTGGACGGTCTGGGGGCGCTGTTCGCGCTGATTATCAGCGGCGTCGGCGCGCTGGTCATCATCTATGGCGGCGGCTACCTGAAGGGCGATCCCCAGCTCGGCCGCTTCTACGCCTACGTGCTGATGTTCATGGGCGCGATGCTCGGCGTGGTGCTGGCCGATAACCTGATCACCCTGTTTGTCTTCTGGGAGCTGACCAGCATCAGTTCGTACCTCTTGATCGGGTTCTATCACAGCGAAGCGGACTCGCGCGCCTCGGCGCTGCAAGCTCTGCTGGTGACCGGAACCGGCGGGCTGGCGATGCTGGCCGGGCTGGTTCTGCTGGGGCAGGCCACGGGCACCTATACGATCAGCGAGATGGTGACGCAGCCACAGGCCGCGCAGTCGAGCAGCCTGTACGGCGCGATCCTCGTCCTGGTGCTGCTCGGCGCGTTTACCAAATCTGCCCAGTTCCCGTTTCATTTCTGGCTTCCGGGGGCAATGGCCGCCCCCACACCTGTCAGCGCCTATCTGCACTCCGCCACGATGGTCAAAGCCGGCATCTACCTGCTGGCGCGGCTGAGTCCGGTGCTGGGCGGCACGGACGCCTGGCAGATCAGCGTGACGGCGGTAGGCGGCGTGACGATGGTGCTGGGCGCGTATGTCGCCTGGCGGCAGGTGGACCTCAAGCGCATTCTGGCCTATTCGACCGTCAGCGCGCTAGGCATGCTTGTGTTTCTGCTGGGCATCGGCACGGAGTACGCGGTCAAGGCAGCGCTGACTGTGCTGCTGGCACACTCGCTGTACAAAGGCACGCTGTTTTTGGTGGCGGGTGCGCTCGATCACGAGACGGGCACGCGCGATGTCACCCGGCTGGGCGGGCTGTGGCGCGCCATGCCCTGGACCGGCACGGCGGCGCTGCTGGGGGCGGCGTCGATGGCCGGGCTGCCGCCGCTGTTCGGGTTCATCAGCAAAGAGGTGTTCTACAAGGCCGCATACGACGCGCCGGACCTGGCCGGGCCGCTGACCGCTGCGGCTGTGACCGGCAGCGTATTCATGGTCACCGCTGCCGCACTGGTCAGCCTCAAACCATTCTTCGGGGCACGACTTGAGACGCCAAAGCACCCGCACGAGGCGCCGCCGAGCATGTTGTTGGGGCCGGTGGTGCTGGCCGGGCTGGGCGTGCTGTTTGCCTTTGTTCCGTCCTGGGTGGCGGAATACGGGATTCGCACCGCCGTGGAAGCCACGCTGAACCACGCGGCGGAGATCGAGCTGGAGCTGTGGCCCGGCCTGAACGTTGTGCTTCTGCTGAGCCTTCTCACGGTGGCGGCGGGCCTGGCCGTGTATGCTCTGCGTGTGCCGCTGCAGCCGTGGGCGGATCGAGTCGATCTGGGGGCGCGCGTCGGCCCGGAGCGCGGCTATCGCGTGCTGCTGGGCGGTATGCTGTGGACGGCGGATCGCCAGACGCGCATCCTTCAAAACGGGTATCTGCGCGTCTATCTGATGACGATTGTGCTGACGACCGTCGCGCTGACGGGCTACACGTTGCTGACGCGAGCCGACATCGAGGGGGTCTGGCGCCTGCCCGACGCGCGGTTCTATGAGATCGTCGTGGTTGCCCTGATCGTGGTTGCTGCCATCGTTGTGACGCAGGTGCAATCGCGCCTGGCGGCGGTTCTGGCGCTGGCGACCGTCGGCTATGGCGTCTCGCTGCTCTACATTATGTTCGGCGCGCCGGATCTGGCGATGACCCAGTTTTCGATCGAAACGCTGACGGTGGTGCTCTTTGTCCTGGTCATCTATCGCCTGCCGCGCTTTGCCACGCTGACCAACCGGGCGGCGCGGCTGCGCGACGCGCTGATCGCGGCCAGCGCGGGCGTGCTCATGACGTCTCTGGTGCTGATCCTGACCGCCGACACATCGCGCCGGCACGTCACCACATTCTTCAGCGAGAACAGCGTGCTCCTGGCGAAGGGCCGCAACATCGTCAACGTCATCCTGGTGGATTTTCGCGCTTTTGACACATTGGGCGAGATCATCGTGCTGTCGGTCGCCGCGGCAGGCGTCTATGCGCTGATGCGCCTGCGTCCCGAACGCGAACGCCGCGAGGCGTTGCCGGAGACGCGCGCCACGGTAGAACTCAGCGCGATGGCGGAAGCGGACCCGCCAGCCGAACCTCAAGCGGCGGACTCCGGGAGGTGAGCCGGATGGACTCGGTTATTCTGCGGACGGCAACCCGCTATTTGCTCCCGCTTCTGCTCTTGTTTTCGCTCTTTGCCCTGCTGCGCGGACACAACGAGCCGGGCGGCGGGTTTGTGGGCGGGCTGGTCGCCTCGACCGCGTTCGTTCTCTACGCCATTGGCTGCGGCGTGAAGTCGGCCAGGGAGCTGCTGATGATCAGCCCGCGACGCCTGATCGGCGTCGGGCTGTTGGTGGCGGGCATCAGCGGGATCATCGGGCTGCTGGCGAGCGGCGTGTTCATGACCGCGCAGTGGTCCACGCGCGATTTTCCGGTGGTCGGCAAGCTGGGCACGCCGCTGTTGTTCGACATCGGCGTTTACCTGGTCGTGGTAGGGGTGACCCTGACCATCATCTTCGCGCTGGCTGAGGGGGAGGAATAGCGATGGAAGTGCTGCTGGCTGTGGTGATCGGGACGCTCTACGCGACCGGGCTATATATGATGATGCGCCGCAGCATCGTGAAGCTGGTGATCGGGCTGGCGCTGCTGGCGTACGGGTCGAACCTGCTTATTTTCACCATCAACGGTGTGACACGCGGCGCGCCGCCCATCGTCCCCGAAGGGGCGGTGCAGCCCGTCGAGCCGTTTGCCGACCCGCTGCCCCAGGCTCTGATCCTCACCGCAATCGTGATCGGGTTCGGTGTCCAGGCGTTTACACTCGTGCTGTTCAAGCGCACCTACCAGTCGACGCAGACGGATGACCTGGATGCGATCACGTCGACCGAGCAGAGCGGAAAGCTGAAGCTGCCGGACATGTCGCGGAGGGGTTCATGAACGTCCTGCTTCTGCTGCCGATCCTCATTCCGTTTCTGACGGCCGTTAGCGCGCTGATCTTCTGGCACAACCGGGCGATTCAGCGCCGGCTGAACGTGATGGGCGGGATCGCTCATCCGCTGGCCGGGATCGCGCTGCTGGTCGCCGTGTGGCGCGAAGGCATCCAGGCGACTCAGATCGGAAACTGGCCCGCGCCGTTCGGCATCACTGTGGTGGCGGATCTGTTCAGCGCGATCATGGTGGTCATGACGGGATTGATGGGGCTGATCGTCGCCGTGTACTCGCTGGGCAGCATCGACGCCCGGCGCGAATCTTTCGGGTATTATCCGCTGTTGCACACCCTGCTCATGGGCGTGACAGGCGCGTTCCTCACCGGGGATATGTTCAACCTCTATGTCTGGTTCGAGGTGATGCTGATCGCGTCGTTTGTGCTCATGGCGCTGGGCGGCCATCGCCAGCAGCTTGAGGGCGCGCTGAAATATGTCACGCTTAACTTGATGTCTTCTGCGTTGTTCCTGACTTCGGTGGGCATTCTTTACAACTTGGCAGGCACGCTGAACATGGCGGACCTGTCGGTTCGGCTCAGCAACGGCGCGGTGGATTCTGGGCTGGCGACGGTGCTGGCCGTGATGTTTATGGTCGCGTTTGGGATCAAAGCCGGCTTGTTCCCCCTTTTCTTCTGGCTGCCGGCGTCGTACCACACGCCGCCGATTGCGATCACGGCGTTGTTCTCCGGCCTGCTGACCAAGGTGGGCGTCTATGCGCTGGTGCGGATCTTCACGCTCATTTTCGTGCAGGACATCGACTACACCCACACGCTGATGCTGATTATCGCCGGGTTTACGATGGTGACCGGCGTGCTTGGCGCCGTGGCTCAGACCGAGGTCCGGCGCCTGCTGTCTTTTCACATCATCAGCCAGATCGGCTATCTGCTGATGGGGCTGGGCCTGTATACCGAGCTGGCGCTGACGGGGACGATCTACTTCATGGTGCATGTCATCATCGCCAAGTCGGCGCTGTTTCTGGTCAGCGGGATCGTCCAGCGGGTGGCGGGCAGCTATGACCTGAAGCACCTCGGCGGTCTGTACCGCGCCCGGCCGGGGCTGGCGCTGCTGTTCTTTGTCCCGGCCATGGCGCTGGCCGGGCTGCCACCGCTGTCGGGCTTCTGGGCCAAGCTGGCGCTGGTGCGCGCGGGCCTGGAGACGACCGAGTACCTCATCGTGGCGGTATCGTTGGGGGTCAGTATGCTGACGCTGTTCTCGATGACGAAGATCTGGGCCGAGGCGTTCTGGAAAGACCGGCCGGACCCCGACCGGCCATTTGCCCCGCTGCGCCACCGGCGCGAGCTGGTTGTGCCGGTGATAGCCCTGGCCGCGCTCAGTGTGATTCTTGGGATCGGGGCCGAGCCGATGCTGGCGCTGGCAAGAGATGCCGCGGCCCAATTGCTCAACCCCGCCGGCTATATCGAGGCTGTACTGAGAGGCGCCGCATGAGACTCTTTCTGATGAACACGCTTCTCGCCCTGGCGTGGATCGCGCTGACGGGCACCTTTACCCCGGTCAACTTCCTCTTCGGGTTTGCGCTGGGGTTTAGCCTGCTGTGGTTCACGCAGCGCCTGCGCCCGCCAACCAACTACTTCAGCAAGGTGGTGCAGGTGCTGGAGTTCGTGCTGTTTTTCCTGGCCGAGCTTGTGGTGGCGAACATCCGCGTGCTGGTGGTGGTACTCTCGCCGCGGCTGTCTATTTCCCCGGCGGTGGTCGCCATCCCACTCGATGTGCGGTCCGACACGGCGATCACACTGCTGGGCAATCTGATCACGCTCACTCCGGGCACGCTTTATCTGGATGTCTCGCACGACCGCAGCGTGATGTACGTGCATACGATGTTCGTGGACGATCTGGACGCGTTCCGGTCGCGCATCAAGCAGGGGTTCGAGCGCCGTGTGATGGAGATCCTGCGATGATGAGCCTGGAAGAGTTTGCGCTGTTCGTCATTCTCCCGATTCTTGTGGTGGCAGCGGCGCTGGCATTTGTCCGTCTGCTGCGCGGCCCGAGCCTGCCCGACCGCGTGGTGGCGCTGGACGTGATGAACACGCTGGGGATCGGGATCATGGGGACCTATGCCATCGCGACAGATCACGCGGAATTCCTGGATGTCGCGATCGCGCTGGCGCTCATCTCGTTTTTAGGAACGGTGGCATTTGCCTACTACATTGAACGGAGAGTGTGACGGTGCTGGATGTGCTGACCGGCGGGTTGATGCTGATCGGTGCGCTGTTCATGCTTGTGGCGGCGGTCGGCCTGCTGCGGATGCCAGATCTGTTCCTGCGCATGTCCGCCACCACCAAGGCCGCCACACTGGGCACCGGCTCGATTCTAATCGCGGTGGCGGTCTACTTCGGTGAAACCGGCGTAACCAGCCGCGCTCTGGCGACGATTGTCTTTCTGCTGCTGACCGCGCCGGTTGCCGCGCACATGCTGGGCCGCGCGGGCTATTTTCAGGGCGTCAAGCTAGCCGACGCAACCTTGATCGACGAGCTGGCCGGGCGTTACAACCTGGTGACACACAGGCTGGAAAGCCGTGATATCCAGCCCGCCTCGAACGAGCCGGCTGGCGAGGCCGAGCCATCCTAGCGCCGGCCGCATCGGCGCCGCGACGGCGGCAGGAAGAGACCGCACATGACCGACGGCATCGAGACTTTGGGTGACATGGTGTGTCTGCTGGGCGAAGGCCCGCTCTGGGACCCGCGCGAGCAGGCTTTGTACTGGACTGATATCGAAGGACACCGCATTCATCGCCGGGACCCGACGAGCGGGGAAGGCCAGTCGTTCGAGATGCCCTGCGAGGTCGGCTGTATCGCGCTGCGGCAACGCGGCGGATTCGTGCTTGCCACCCGGTGGGGGTTCGCGCTGTGGCAGCCGGGCGGTCCCCTGGAATACATCGGCGACCCCGAAGCCGACAAGCCGGACGCCCGCTTCAACGATGGCGCGGTTGACCGCGCCGGGCGCTTCTGGGCGGGCACCTATGGCCAGTCGTATGACAGCGCGCTCTACCGGCTCGATCCTGACCGGACGATCACGCGCATGGTGAGCGGCGTCGATATCGCCAACGGCATCGGATGGGACCCGGCCAACCGCATTCTCTATTTTACCGATTCGACTCCGCGCCAGATCTACGCGTTCGATTTCGACCTGGCGAGCGGAACCATCGAAAACCGGCGCGTCTTTGTCGACAGCAGCGACGAGCCGGGCGTGCCCGACGGTCTGGCGGTCGACCGCGACGGGTTTGTGTGGAGTGTGCGATGGGGCGGGTGGTGCATCCAGCGTTATGACCCCGCCGGGAAGCTGGAGCGCGTCATCCGGCTCCCGGTCGAGTTTCCGACAAGCTGTGCCTTTGGCGGCGAGGCGCTCGATGAGTTGTTCGTCACATCCGCTAGCAGCCCGGTGAAAAAGGGCAACCCCGCGCACCAGCCCTTCGCCGGTCGCGTATTGCGGCTGGACCCGGGGGCGCGCGGGCTGCTGGAGCCGGAGTTCCTCGGCTGAGCGGGCGTTTCCGGGGCACGCCCGCCTGCTTTTCTCCACTGTTGATCTCTGCCTGCGCCGGACCAGGACCTGCGTGCCTGCAACGGCGAATAAAAACGATGTATAATACAAAAACTCAGATGCCGGTCGCTGGTGCGTTTCGACATGCATCGAGACGGCTCAGACGGTATCGAGGGGTGGGCCTGTCCCGCCGATCGCCCGGCCGCTTCATGACACCGTTCGCTTCAGTTCGACCCGGCGGGCCATGCATCGACGCGCAGCACGGCAGACGCTTCAGATCCGGCTTTTGGGCGGTTTTCAGCTCGTCTACAACACGAGTCCGGCAACCTCCCTGTTGACCGCTCGCCTGAAATCCCTGCTGGCTTTTCTGCTGCTGCACCGCGACACGCCGCAGCCGCGCGGCTATGTGGCCTTCCTGCTCTGGCCAGATTCCTCGGAAAGCCAGGCGCGCACGAACCTGCGCCATTTGCTACATGCCCTGCGCCAGTGCCTGCCCGATGCCGACCGGCTGTTGTCCATCGATGCGCAGCACATTCAGTGGAACACCGATGACCGCGTGGCCCTTGATGTCGCGCAATTCGAGGCCGCCGTCGCCGCCGGGGCGCTGGAAGAAGCGGTTGAGATCTATCACGGCGATCTGCTGCCGGATTGCTATGACGACTGGCTGATCGCGGAGCGGGAGCGGCTGCGCCAGGTGTACATCGATGTGCTGTGGGAGCAGCTTGCCCGGCAGGAGCGCGCGGGCGACTATCGCGCGGCGATCGGCAGCGCCCAGCGCTTGCTGCAGCTTGAGCCGCTGCACGAGGAACTCCACCGCGTCTTGATGCGCCTGCACATGCTCAACCAGGATCGCGCCGCGGCGTTGCAGGTCTATCGCGTGTGTGCCGGCCGGCTTCAGGCCGAGCTGGGCGTCGATCCCGGCCCGGCCACTCAGGCGCTGTATCACGAACTGCTGGCCGCGCCGCATGAAGCCGGGGCGAACCGCCCCGCTGCGCCCCATCTGGTCGGTCGGGCTGAGGCCTGGGCATTCCTGGAGCGAGCCTGGCAGGCATCCCTGGACCACTGGCCGCATCTGGCGCTGATCCTGGGCGAAACCGGCATGGGCAAAACCGCGCTCTGCCAGGCGTTCGCCGCGCACGTGCAGGGGCAGGGAGTGCCGGTGCTGGCGGCGCGCTGCTTCCCTGCCGAGGGCGCTCTGCCCTATGCGCCGGTTGCGGGGTGGCTGCGCGCGCGACCGTTGCCGCCTCTGGAGCGCGTCTGGCGTGGCGAGATCGCGCGCCTGCTGCCGGAATTGCTGGCCGAGGACCCGGAGCTATCTCCCCCGCGCCCGCTGGTCGAAGACTGGCAGCGCCATCACCTCTACGACGCGCTGGTCCACGCGCTGCTGCCCGACGATAGCTCGCCGCTGCTGCTGGTGGTTGACGACGCGCAGTGGTGCGATCTCGCCACGGCCAACTGGCTGTCCTACCTGCTGCGGGCCAGGCCGGGCGCGCCGTATCTGATCCTGGCGGCGGCGCGCAGCGAGGATTTCGACGACAATCCGCCGCTGCGGTCGCTGTGCGCGGAACTGCGCCGGCGCGATCAGATCGCCGATCTGGTGCTGCCCCCGCTCGACCGGGACGACACGCTGGCGCTTGCCCGTCATACGGCAGGCACAGCGCTTGATCCGGCAGTGTGCGACGGCGTGTGTCAGGAGAGCGCGGGTAATCCGCTGTTCGTCGTGGAGCTGGCGCGGGCTGTTGCCGGGCGCAGCGTCGCAGGCGAACTGCCGCTGCCGGCCCGCCTGCGTCAGGCGATCGAGGCGCGGCTGGCGGCGCTGTCTCCGGCGGCTCGCGACCTGGCGGACCTGGCGGCCACCGCCGGGCAGCGCTTTGAAATCGCGGTGGTGCAGCAGGCAAGCGGTCTGGCGGAAGCTGCGTTTATGGGCGCCCTGGACGAGCTGCAGCGCAAGCGGGTAGTCCGCGAAGAAGGATCCACGCGCGCGCACTTCAGTCACCGGATAGTTCGCGACGCGCTGTACGACGACATACCGCCGGTACGGCGTGCGGCGCTGCACCGGCGGATGGCGCTGGCGCTCCGGGCGCTGCACGCGGGTGCGCCTGGCCCGGTCAGCGGGCAGATCGCCGCACACTACGAGGGGGCGGGCTGTGCCGACCTGGCCGTGCGCTTTTACTGCGAAGCCGCCGGCGACGCCCAAGCGACGGGCATGCCGGGGGAGGCGGCGGCGCTGCTCGATCGAGCGTGTGCGCTGGCGGTATCTCTGCCGGATGCGTCGCGCGGCGCGCGGCGTGCCAGCGCTCTCTTTGAGCGTTTGGGCGATATCTGCGAGCAGATCAGCCGGCCCGCCGACGCCCGCCAGGCATTCGAGCGGGCGCTCGCCCTGTTGCAGCCTGGAAATCGCACGGGGCGCCGCCGCCTGCAGCGTAAACTGTCGAAGCTGCGCGGCGCTCGCTAGCGATGGGCAGGCGCCTGGAAGGGCGGGCGCACACCACCTCGCAGGCGCTCCAGCACACTCCCCACTCGCCCCGCTGGCGGCGCCGTATCCGTTCTGTGAAAACCGCCACCAAACGCTTTTGGAACGCCCCCTTTGCTACAGTCAGCCATTATCCAACCAGGGCGGGTGGTGCTGTGGTGCCCGGGGCGCGAAACCCGCTCCCTGGCTGGGCTGCTGGAGTGACGATGGACCACAAGGCCAACCGCTCGCATTCCGATCTCTTTCTTGTGCGCGTCTGGCGCGAGCGGCTTGGCGAGGGGCGCGCCGAATGGCGCGGCAAGGTCAGGCACGCGCTGACCGGCGAGGTGGCGTATTTCCGCAACTGGCCGGAGTTGATTGGGGCTATCGTCAAGATGCTGGCCGGCTCCGAGCACGACCGGCTCTGAGGCGATCGGGATGGCGCGCGAGGATCGAGCAGCGGCGCTCCGTTCCGCCGGGCGACCTGACCGCAGCAGAATCTACTCGTTTGTGACAATTCTTGGGGACACGCAGCATGAAAACGACTCAAGCGTGGCAGGAAGAACACGATCGACTGATGGGGCTGCTCGACGAAGCGCGCCAGGAACTCAGCAAGTACCCCGGCGTGGTATCCGTCGAGATCGGCATCAAAGAGAGCGGCGGGGCGCTGACGGATGACCTATCCTTCCGTGTCTACGTCACTGAGAAACTGCCCGAAGACCAGCTTTCGCCGGATCAAATCATCCCTGCCGAGATTTTCGGCGTGAAAACGGATGTCATTGAGTATGACCTGCCAACCCCCACCTTTGACACCAACAAGTACCGCCCGCTGAAAGGCGGCATCCAGATCGACAACGAAAAGCCCTCGGGCCAGGGCACGTTGGGCTGCGTCGCCAAGGTCAACGGCACGAACGAGATCGTGGTGCTCACCAACGCGCACGTGGTGCAGGTCGGCGGCGCGTCCGGCACGGTGAAGATGGGCCAGCCGGAGTACGTCGAGTGCTGCTGCTGCGCGTGCGACGAGATCGGCTTTTCGGCCAGCGCCGATCAAAAGTTCGATGGCACGCTGGATGCCGCCATCGTGCACCTGAAATCGGGTGTTGGCGCGGAAAACGTGATCCGCATGCTCAACACCGACGGCTCCGATGGGATCGTCCAGGGCAGCGCGACCGCCGTGGTCAGCACGGACACGGTGGTCAAGGTGGGGCGCACCAGCGACAAGACGCAAGGCACGGTCGTGTCGGTCACGCACGCGTCGGGCGCTGGCAGCGACGGCACCCCCGCCCGCACCAACCAGATTCTGGTTAAGCCGAACGCGGGCACGACGCTGTTTCAGGACCGGGGCGACTCTGGCTCGGTGCTGGTGGACAAAGACAACAAAGTTATCGGCCTGATGTGGGGCGCTTATCTGACGCCCGGCACGTCGCTCTACGGCAACGGGATCGCCTGCCCGATCGACGCGGTGCTGAGCGCGCTGAACATCACAATTCCGGCGGGCGGCTTGAACACCGCCGGGCCAGTGATGCGCGTGACCGAGCCGGTCGTGCTGGTGGCTGAGCAGCCGGAAGCCTCGGAGCTGGTGCGGATGTTGAACGAGCGCCTGACACGTTCGGCGCAGGGCCGGGCGCTGCTTGAGGTGATCCACACCCACCGCAACGAGATCGTGCGCCTGATCCAGCGCAACCGCGCCGTGACGGTCACCTGGCACCGCAAGCAGGGTCCAGCCTTTCTGGCGGCGCTGGGGCGCAGTGCCAAACACTCAACCTATCGTATCCCTGCTGAGATCGAAGGGATCACACGCGCCCAGGCGTTCGTCAGCATGGCGGCGGCGCTGGAAGAGCACGGCAGCGAGGCGCTGCGCGCGGCGGTCGGACGCTATGCCGGTCCCCTGCTGCGCCTGATCACCCGCTACGACACGGTTCACGCTATCGCGGACGCCCTTGAAGACGAGATCCTGCCCGAACTCACCGGCGAGTCTGCCGCCGGGGACTGAGCGAGGACGAGCGGATTGATGGCCAACCAAACCGGAACACTCGAATTCATCGCGATCACACTGGCGCGGCTTTTTGACCCGCTGGCGGAACGGCTGAAGGCGGAGCAGGTGCGCGTGCTGTTCGCCGAGTTGGGGCTGCAGTTCCCGCCGGCGCTTGAGGGTGTGCCCGCCTTTATGGACGCGGCACGCACGACGGCGCTGGCGATCGAGGGGCTGCCGCCGCTGACCTCGGCCCTGCTCGACGCCATCGAGAGCGAAGACCTGGGGCAGATCGTCGCCAAGAGCCTGGAACTGATCGACGTGATCCGCCGGGTGGTGCAGGGGTTCGACACCCTCGCCACCGCGCTCCGCAACGCAGGCGCCGCGACCGGGCTGCCCCCGGCCGACGTGGCCGCTTTCGCCAACGAGCTTCCGGAGCGCCTGCTGGAGTATCTGGTCGCGCGCAACCTGGAGATCATCCCTGGCGCGGCAGATGCGCTGGAGTTTGTCGGCGCGCTGGAGCGCACGGACGAAAATGTCGGCTCGACGGACCCCACCAAACCGCCCTACACCCGGCGCAGGCTGCACCTGGGCGAGCTGACCGCCTTTCTCGAATCGCCGCTGGATCACCTCAACGCCCGCTACGGCTGGGGCAGCGCGGGGTTCGACGGCGCTTCGCTGCTGGGGCGGCTGGCCGAGATCCTGGCCCGCGCCGGCGTGCCGGTCATCCTGGATACAAGCGTCAGCCCGCCGGTGCTCGACGTCTATTTTGTCGAGGTGCAGGCCAACACGGCGGTCAACCCGCGCGGGCTATCTATCCGGATCGCGGATTCGTTCACCTTCGACCAGACCACGCCCATCGTGCAGGACGATTTCAAGCTCGAAGTCGGCTTCGATTCGCAGATCAAGGTCGGCACGGAGATCATCGTCCAGCCGAACGACAGGGTCACCGTCATTCCCCCGTCGGGCGAGTTCAAGGGCGACGCGTTCATCAAGTTCACCGGCGGCAGCGAAACCGGCGAGCCGTATGTGATCTTCGGGCAGCCGGGCGCCAGCCGGGTCGAGGCGCGCCAATTCGTGGTGCGGGTGGGCGCCGGGATCGCCTGGCTGACCGATCACGGCCAGGGCGAGTTCAGCGTGCTGGGTGAGATTAAGAAGGGCAAGATCGTCATCGGCATGGAGGGCGCGGATGGCTTTCTGGCCACGCTGCTCGCCGGTTTGAAGGTCGAATCCGATTTCGACCTGGGCGTAGGCTTCTCGACCAAAGAGGGGATCTTCTTCGTCGGCAGCAGCACGCTGGACATCCAGGTGCCGCTGCATGTGGCGCTCGGCCCGGTCGAACTCAACGCGCTGACGATCGGCATCGGCCTGGGCGCTTCGGAATTCCCGATCGGGCTGGGGATCGATCTCAAGGCGATGCTGGGTCCGCTGCAAGCGGTGATCGAGCAGATGGGCCTTACGGCGACCTTGCGCCTGTCCCCCAACCGGGACGGCAACCTGGGGCCGGTCGATTTTGCGCTGGGTTTCAAGCCGCCCAAGGGCGCGGGGCTGTCGATCGATGCCGGCGTGGTGCGGGGCGGGGGGTACCTGTTCCTCGATTACGAGAAGGGCGAGTACGCCGGGGCGCTGGAGCTATCCCTGGCGGAGATCGTGACGGTCACGGCAATCGGCCTCATCACGACACGAATGCCGGACGGCTCGTCGGGCTTCTCGCTGTTGATCATCATCACGGCAGAGTTCGGTACTGGCATCCAGCTGGGCTTCGGGTTCACGCTGCTGGCTGTCGGCGGTCTGCTGGGCCTCAACCGGACCATGCGCCTCGACGCGCTGACGGAAGGCGTCCGCACTGGCGCGCTGGAAAGCGTCATGTTCCCGCGCGACATCATCGCCAACGCGCCGCGCATCATCAGCGATCTGCGCACGTTCTTCCCGCCGCAGAACGGCAAGTTCCTGATCGGGCCGATGGTCAAGATCGGCTGGGGCACGCCCACGCTGATCAGCATCTCAATGGGCATCATCATCGAGATCCCCGGCAACATCGCGATCGTCGGCATCCTGAAAGTGGCCCTGCCCGCTGACGACGCCGCGCTGATCGTCTTGCAGGTCAACTTCATCGGCGCGATCGAGTTCGACAAGCAGCGCATCTATTTCTTCGCGGCCTTGTTTGAGTCGCGCGTGTTGTTCGTGACGATTGAGGGCGAGATGGGGCTGCTCGTCGCGTTTGGTGACGACGCCAATTTCGTGGTGAGCGTGGGCGGCTTCCACCCGCGCTTTAACCCGCCGCCGCTGCCGTTCCCTAACCCCAGGCGGATCTCGGTGGACATCCTCAACCAGCCGGGGGCGCGCATCACCGTGCAGGGCTACTTCGGCGTGACCTCGAACTCGGTGCAGTTCGGCGCGTCGGCGGAGCTGTACTTCGGGTTCAGCGCGTTCAGCCTGCAGGGGCACATCGGCTTCGACGTGCTGATCCAGTTCTCGCCGTTCTACTTCATCGCAGAGATCTCGGCCTCGGTGTCGCTCAAGGCGTTCGGCGTGGGCGTGTTCAGCATCCGCCTGCGCTTCTCGCTGGAAGGGCCGACGCCGTACCGGGCGCGGGGCACCGGCTCGATCTCGCTGCTGTTCTTCGAGATCTCGGCGGACTTCGACATCACCTGGGGCGACGCGCGCGATACCACGCTGCCGCCGGTTGCGGTCATCCCGCTGCTCAAGGCCGAGCTGGAGAAACCGGCCAACTGGCGCGCTCTGCTGCCGCCCGAAAACAACCTGCTGGTGGCGCTGCGCAAGCTGGACGAGACGCAGGATGGGTTGGTGCTGCACCCGGTCGGGACGCTGCGGGTCAGCCAGAAACTGATGCCGCTTGATCTGGACGTGCAGAAGCTCGGCAGCCAGGCGATCAGCGACGCCAAACGCTTCTCGATCGCGGTGTCTGCCGGCGGCCTGAGCAAGGCCGGCGACGCCGAGGACCAGTTCGCCCTGGCGCAGTATCAGAAGATGGACGACGCGAGCAAGCTCTCGACGCCGCCCTTCCAGAGGCAGCACAGCGGCGTCGATCTATCCGTCTCGGGCCAGCAACTGCGCTCCAGCCGGGCGGTCAAGCGCATCATCCGCTACGAAGAGATCATCATCGACAACAACTACCTGCGTTTCGTGCAGCGCTTCCGGCTGGATCTCGCCAGCCTGTTCACGCACTTCCTGAAGGGCGCGAGCATCAGCCAGTCCAGCCTCTCGAAAGCGTACAAGTCGAAGCTCAAGCCGTACGACGAAGCCATCGTCGCGCGCGAAGAAGCTTACGTGGTGGCCTTCCAGCAGAACAACAAGGCGGTCGGCGTGCAGGCGGTCTTCTCCAGCGAGGCGCAGGCGCGCGACTACATGAGCCAGATGATCGGGGCGGATCCCTCGATGGCCGACGCCGTCCACGTGATCCCGCAGTTCGAGGTGACGCCATGAGTCCTTTGCCCACCTATACCTTTCTCCCCTGGCTGCGCCAGGGCGTCGCCAATAACATCACCGCTGCCGACCTGGACAGCAGCGTGAAGCTGCGCGCGTCGGTGCAGGTGTCGCTTCAGCTTGACGCCACCAAGACGGACGGCGGCTCGCAGGTCGAGACGATCACGCGCCCGGTGAGCCTCTACGGCCCCGGTGACATCGTGGGGATCGAGACGCGCGCCATCATCCGCACCGAGCCGCGCAACTGGATCACGAACTTCGAGCCGAATTACCTGGCGTGCATCGAGTTCTACGACGAGGATTTTCCCTGGCGCTATACCCCCGCCGCGGCGAACACGGGCAACCACCGTCTGCGGCCGTGGATCGCGCTGGTGGTGCTCAAAGAAGGCGAGTTTGACGAAGGCCGCAACATCCAGGGCCGCCCCCTGCCGTTCATCAGCGTGCCGGACGCGAGCGTCTTCCCGGACACGAGCCAGCTCTGGGCCTGGGCGCACGTCCATGTCAACCGCAGCCTGACGGCCAGCGACGCGGAGATCACCAGCAACGACATGAACGCGGTGTTGCCCAGGGTGCAGGCCGCGCTGAACGAGGACCCTGACCTGGGCTACTCGCGCCTTCTGTGCCCGCGCAAGCTGGAAGAGAACGCCGCCTATCACGCCTTTCTGATCCCGGTGTTCGAGACCGGGCGGCTGGCCGGGCTGGGCCTAGACCCTGCCGGGGCGCCCCACGCGACTTTTTCTGCCTGGGCGGATTACCCGGCTGGCACGCGCCCGGAGCCGACCAACTACCCGGTCTATTTCCGCTGGTTCTTCCGCACGGGGACGAAGGGCGACTTTGAATACCTGGTGCGCCTGCTGGAGCCGAAGCCGGTCGATCCGCGTGTGGGACGGCGCGATATGGATGTGCAGCGACCCGGCGCGAACCTGCCCGGCATCATGGAACCGCAGTTTCATGGCGTGCTGCGGCTGGGCGGCGCGCTGAGCGTGCCGCGCACCCTGCTCAGCCCGGATGAGCTGGCTGAAGCGGACATGTACGATCGGTGGGACCAACCGCGCCCGCACCCCTTCCAGGAAAAGCTGGCCGCGCTGATCAACCTGGCCGACGACTACCAGGCGCTGGCTGCCGGAGACGCCAACACGGGTAGCGGCTTCGACGATGTGTTCGATGCCGATCCCGACGACGATCCCGACGACGACCCCGATCCGCTCATCACGCCGCCGCTCTACGGGCAATGGCACGCGCTGACCAGGCGCTTGCTGGAGAACCGGGACGGCACGCCGATCAGCCCGCTCGACAACTGGGTACACGATCTCAACCTCGACCCACGCTACCGCGTGCCGGCTGGCTTTGGGACGGGTGTCGTGCAGGCCAACCAGGAGCAGTACATGGACGCGGCCTGGGAACAGATCGGCGACGTGTTGGAAGCCAACCGCCGCATCCGTTGGGCGCAGTTCGCCCGCGAGGCCGGAGCGATCTGGTATGCCAAGCACCTGCTCCCGCTGCACGCGACGAGCCTGGATCGCGGCCTGACGCTGACCGCGCCGCTGCATCGGCGCGTCATGTTCGGCAGCGCGACGGCCTACCACACGCTCAATACGAGCATCGTCCCGCCGGTGCTGGCCTCAACCGCCATGCGCCGCGCCCTGCGCCCGCGCGGGCGGCTGATACGCTCGGTGCCGTTCAACGGGGCTGTCCGGCCGGACAACCTTCTGACGCGGGTGAACGACGGCGAGGTGGTTGCGGCGCCGCCGAAGGTCACGCCGCCTGGCCTGCCGACCGTGGAAGACGCCGCCGATCACATGACTCCGCCCAACGTTCCGCCGGTGGTGCGCGACGTGCTGCGGCGCTTCCGGTGGTGGCGGCTGGTCATCATTGGGCTGATCGTGTTGCTGGTCCTGTTGATGTGCATCGTTGTCTGCATCCCGGTCAGCGTGGTGTTGATTCCGCTGCTGATCGCGCTCTATCTACGCCTGGCTGCCTGGGAGCGCGATCTGCAGCCCGCGGACGCGCTGCGCGGGGACGGGCAAACGCCCGAGTCGGTGGAGCGCATCCCCAAATCGCCGGATTTCCGCATCACGGCGCCGGGCGAGGGTTTCACGCCGCGCACGGGGCGCACGGACAGCGTCGAGGCGGTTCGCTTCAAAGCCTCGCTGACGGACGTCAACCGCCTGCTGGTGGCGAGCGCCGGGGTCGGCAAGACGCCGCCGCGCAGCCGGGTCGATCTGCCGGGACTGGCGGGACAGGTGGTGGCGGCGATCAACCCGGAGATCACCGTGCCCAAACGCGTGCTGGGAACGATCTTTGTGCCGGGGTGGATCGCGGAGCAGATGACCGAGACCTTCACCGAGGCGATGGCCTACCCCGAATTCGACACGCCGATGTACAAACCGCTGGTGGACCAGTCGGCCGAGCTGTTTTTGCCCAACATCCAGTTGATCGAGCAGAACAGCATCACGCTGCTGGAAACCAATCAGAAATTCATCGAGGCGTACATGGTCGGCCTCAACCACGAGTTCGCGCGCGAGCTGCTCTGGCGCGAGTACCCGACCGATCAGCGCGGCAGCTACTTCCGCCAGTTCTGGGACGTGACCAGCTACCTCAACACCGATCCCTCGCTGGACCGGGACGCGCTGCGCGAGATGCTGCGCGATATCCCGCCGCTGCACCTGTGGTCCCGCTTCTCGCGGCTGGGCGATCACGATCACCGCGAGCAGGGCGGCGAGGCGGAAGAAGAGGTTGTGCTGGTTATTCGCGGCGAGCTGCTCAAGAAATATCCGAACGCGGTCATCTACGCGCACAAAGCGCGCTGGCAGCCCAGCAACGACAACATCGACAACACCAAAGAGCGCCGCCTGCAAGAGCTGACTCCCGCCGAAGAAGCCAATCCCCCGCGCGACAAGGTCAAGACGCCGCTGTATCAGGCGCAGGTCGCGCCGGACATCTACTTCTTCGGCTTTGACCTGACCGCTGATGAAGCTAAAGGCGACGACGGCACGCATCCGGGCGACCGGCCAGGCTGGTTCTTTGTGATCAAAGAGCGCCCTGGCGAGCCGCGCTTCGGGCTGGACATCGACCAGCAGCCGGCCATCAACATCTGGAACGATCTGTCGTGGGAAGACGTGCTGCCGGGCGCGCCGGGTGGACACATCGCCGTCAGCAGCGCGTTCACGCTCGTCGAGCCGACGCAGCCGGACGTTCAGGAGAAGCACGTCCAGTGGGAAGAGGACCGCTTCGTAAGCTGGAATACCAACACCAACGCGGCGGACCTCGCCTACATTCTCTACCAGGTGCCGGTGCTGGTCGCCGTCCACGCTTCGGAAATGCTGCGTCCGCGCTGAGCGCAGGGAGTTTGACGCCATGAGCGAGTTTGACGAACTGAGACAGCAACTTGCCGACGCGCGCGCCAAGCGAGACAGCGCGGCCCAGGCGGCCTATCTGGCCCAGGAGCAGGTGCGCAGGCTCCGGCGCGAGAAGGCGCGGTTTGAGCGGGTTTTCAACCCCGAGGACGGGCAGCACCGCGAGCGCATGGCGGCGCTGGACGCGCGCATCGAGCGCGCCGAAGCCACCCTCGAACGCCGGCGTGCAGGGCTCGCCGAGATCGCAGATGCGGTCGCCGCGACCTTCGAGCGGTTCCAGCCACTCACCGACCCGCGCGAGATGATCGGGCAGCTCAAAGACTCTTACCCGATTCTGCTGCTGCCGCTGCGCCTCGAGACGCGTTTCAAGATGGTGACACAGCCGGGAACTCCCGCGCCGCGCCCGCAGTTGTGGGTGCGGGCCTATCCCGATGAATGCGCTATCGATCGCTTCGAGCCGGTGCTGTCCGAAGCCGAGATCCATAGCGCGCAGTTATTCTGGGCGGAGATGTGGGCCGCGGGCGGCGACGAAGACCTGGAGCGCAGCGCCTGGCGCGGCCTGGTCGCCAGCCACGGTGCCGGGCGCGGGGCGTGGATCGCGCGCGCCTATCTGCCCGAAAACGCCGCCGAGCAGCCGGTCAAGGCCGACCCGACCGACATCATTCTGGTGATCGCCAGCGAGGAGACGCTCACCGCTGCCGACAAAACCGCCGCTGCTGCCTACTGGAAGGCAGTCTGGCTGGCGGATGGCGACGCGAGCGCGCTCGACGCAGCGCGGCAGGCGCTGGAAAGCGCGGTCGGTGCGGAGCGGGCCGAGGCGCTGGCGACGCGCTTTGTGCCCACCAACCTGAGCGCCGCGCCCGCGCCCCCGCTGAGCAAAAGCGACGTCGCGGTGACGGTCGCGTTCCTCGACTTCCCCACGCCGGAGAATGTCCCTAGCAAGGAGAATTCCTGGTCGCAGGCGCCCAAGGTGCATGTTTTACCCGACCGCCTGGTGCTGATCGGCTACATCGGTGAGAGCGTCGCATTCACGGTGGTCGGCAACCCGATCCCCTCGCCGCTGATCGTCGGGCCGGATCCGTCCGCGCCGGACAGCGAGCAGCTTCGCCCGGACGAGAAGGGCGACCTGATCATCCCGGACGATCTGAAATGGATGGTCGATTTCGATCGCGCGGTTCAGGTGGGCATGGGTTTCCGCGTCAATCTGACCATCGACCAGGCGCGGCGCGGTTTTGACCGGCTGCTGGTGCTCGGCGTGCGCCTGAGCGCCGACGAGCAGGGCGGCAAGGAACTGGTCGAGACGCTCTTCGAGCATCACCACTACAGCCGCACCGGGATCAGCCTGCTGCCCCAGGGCACGCCGACCAACAACACCGAGCAGGCCGGTGCGGGCTTCAGTTACGCCGAAGACGCCGACGCCACCTTCGAGCAATACCTGAAGTCCGACGTGCATTACACGCCGGAAGCGGACCCGATGCTGCGGCGCGACGGGCAGTGGCTGGCCGACTATCTGGGCCTCGACCCGGCAGTGATCCAGAGGATCCGGGGCAGCGGCGGGACCGACCAGCTTGAGGCGCGCGCCATGAACACCGCGCTGTGGAACGGCACGCTGGGCTACATGATGGACACGATGATGGCCCCGCTCTTCTCGCCGGACGACATCCGCTTCACGCGCACGTTCTTCATCAACTTTGTCAGCGGGCGGGGCGCGCTGCCCGCGCTGCGCATCGGCGCACAGCCGTACGGCGTGCTGCCGACGAGCGTTTTCTCGCGGATGCGCTGGCTGCGCGGGCGCGGCACGGACGCCGGCGGGGTGCTGTCCACACACGGCGTGGTGGCGGGCGGGACGTACCTGACCCGGCTCTACGCCGTGCTGCTTCGCATGGACCAGCACTGGTCCGAGATGGCGCAGACCGTGGCGCGCGTCGCGGACCCGTCCAACGCGCAGGCCGACCCGCACCAGACGCTGCTCGATATCCTGGGGCTGCACCCGGCCTCGGTCGAATACCACCAGCGTTATGCCGAGAGCATCGACCATCTCTACAACCTGACGAATCTCTACGGCGCGGGGGGCAGCTTCCTGGCGGCGCTGATCGCCGGCGCGTATGTCCAGAGCGGGATGAACCTGCTGGCGGAGTTCGGCTACACGCGCGATATCGCGCCGGACATTCTGGAGCGGCTGTTCCTTTCCAACCAGCACCTGATGCAGGGGCCGGTCATCGACGATGTGCCGCTGTCTGAGACGGACCCGATCCGCCCCTACACCCCAGACGGGCGCAATTACGTGCAGTGGCTGGTGGACGCAACGCGCGCGTCGCTCGAAACGCTGCGGCGCCAGGAAGGCTTCATCGACAATAAAATCCCCGCCGCGCTGTTCTACATCCTGGCGCGCTACGCGCTGATGCAGTCGTACTGGATCACCAGCATCCGCCTGCACGAGCTGGCCGGAGTGCTGACCGCGCCGCAGGTTCAGGCTGTGCGCCACGAGCCGAAGTTCATCCACGTGCAGGAGCAGGCCCAGGTCAGCGAGAGCCGCTTCACGCACCTCTTCACCACCAGCCCGCAGATCACCGGCAGCGACAACGTGCTGGTGGCCGATCATATCGCCCGCATCCTGCCACAGACGAGCGGGACGCAGGCCGTCGCCACCGCCGACCTGCGCGAGCAGGTCGAGGCGCTGGAGCGGCTGCGCGATGTGCCGACTGCGCGCCTGGAGCGCCTGTTCGCCGAGCACATCGACACCGTCTCGTACCGGCTGGACGCCTGGGAGTTGGGCTTGCTGAATTACCAGTTGATGCTGATGCGCTACCAGCCGCCGCGCGAGGGCGATGAAGAGACCGTCCGGCGCGGGCTGTACGTTGGCGCGTATGGCTGGGTGGAGAATCTGCGGCCCGAAGGCAAGGCTCTGACGCCGGTCATGCTCGAACCGGAGCTGGACGCCGTTTTCAACACCGATCCGGCTGCGCCGCCGCTGATGCGCGACCCGACCAACGGGGGCTACATCCACGCGCCGTCGCTCAACCACGCCGTGACCGCCGCGATCCTGCGCAACGGCTACCTGTCCAACGCGGCGCCGTCGACCCCGGACTCGCTGGCCGTTAACCTGTCGTCGGATCGCGTGCGCCGCGCCATCAGCGCCATCGAGGGCATCCGCGCCGGGCAGAGCCTGGGCGCGCTGCTGGGCTACCAGCTTGAGCGCGGGCTGCACGACCGGCACAACATGGCCGAAGTGGACAAGTTCATCTACGACCTGCGCAAGCAGTTTCCGCTGACGGCCGGGCATCTGAAATCGACTTTGCCGCCGGATGACGCGAGCATCGAGGCGATCGAGGCGCGCAATGTGGTGGACGGCCTGAAGCTGGTTGAGCACATCCGCGCCACCGGGAACAAGACCTATCCCTTTGGCAAACCGCTGCCGCCCGCGACCGTCGCCGAGGCCAACGCGATCAACGCCGAGGTGGAGCGCATGCTCGACACGCACGACGCCGTGGCCGACGTGGCGATCGCCGAGGCGGTTCATCACGCCGCGCAGGGGAACTATGACCGGGCGGCGGGCACGCTCGACACCTACAGCAAGGGCAACTACCCGCCGATCCCGGATGTGGTCCAGACGCCGCGCAGCGGCATCACCCTGACGCATCGCGTCGGGATTCACTTGCGCAGCGGCGTGAACCCGGCCACCAGCCCGGTTCCCGGTATGGCGGTGACACCGCGCAGCCAGGCGGAGCCGGCCCTCAACGACTGGCTGGCGGGCGTCCTGCCCGACCCGGCGGCGGTCTTCTGTATCGCGACACTCACCGACCCGGTGACCGCTGCCGAGACGGAAATCGTCGTCACCCAGCAGGACCTCGGCCTGCAACCCATCGACCTGCTCTATTTGCTGAGCCATGAGACAGAGCCGGCGATGGCCGAGCTGGACGACCGCGTGATGCGTCACGTGATCCAGACGCAGAACCCGCGCGCCGACGCCGCGATCCGCATCGACTACACGCGCAAATCTGCCAACCTGGGGACCTTCTCTTTCTTTGAGCTGATGCCGCTGGTTGCCAGCCTGCGCAAGCTGGCGTTGACATCGCGTCCGCTGCGCGCCAGCGACGTGATGCTGCCCGTCGAGGCGCAGCCCGCGCAGGACGAAACCGTCACGCTGGATCGCGGGCGGGTCGCCACCGCCCACGCCACGGTTACGGCGCTGCGCGGCGATCTGGCCGCGTTCCAGGCGGGGCTGGAGCCGCTGCTGGCCGATCCGGACACCAACCGGGGCGCGATCCTGAGCGGGATCGATACCACCGCCGGCCAAATGATCGCCCTGCTGGAGCGCGCCAGCCGCAGCGCCATCCCGCAGACCGGTTGGGGCTTCATCGTCCAGCGCCGCGCCGCGATCTACCGGCGGCTGCTGGACGCGATCGGGGCGCTGGTCGCGCGCTGGTCGGAACGGCGGGACGCGTTCGACGCAGCCATCGCCGCTTACGACGCCCTGCCGGGAACCACGCCGCCCGCCGAGCTTTTCGACCGGCTGATCGAGGCCGAGCGGTGGGTCGCCGCCCAGCCGGAGAACCCGCTCCCCGACACCCCGGCGGACATGCGCGCGCTGCTGGACACCAAGCGCGCGGCCTTCGTGGGGCGGCTGGCCCAGTTCGAGGCACTGCTGAGCGACACACAGCCGCTGGCCGCTCTGGTGGTGAGCGTACAGGCGCTGCTGCCCGTCAGCGATTTTGATCTCGACGCGTTCCCCATCACGGCGACCGAGGACGAGATCATCCTCTTCGCGGGCGACCTGCTGGGGCTGGCCGCGGGCCTGGGTGCGGACCTCGACGCGCGGCTGGCCGAAGCGCAGGCGCAGCTTGACGCGCACGACGCCGCAGCCGGCGCGTCCGAGAAGGTCGGGGCGCTCCAGGCGGAGGCAAAGGCTCTGTTCGGCCCGGATTTCCTCATGATCCCGGAGTTCACCCTTGGCGCGGATCAGGGCGCCGAGTGGGAAAAGGCGTTCAACGCCAGCGGCGCGCTGCTCGATCACCTGACCGGCACGCTGAACGTCGACTTCCCGGTGGATGACTGGCTCTACGGCGCGGCGCGGGTCCGCGACAAGCTGCGCCACTGGGAGCGGGTGTTGATGCTGGCCGAGGGCTTCGGCAGCGCCTCGCCCCAGCTCACGCCGGCGCAGTTCCCCTACCAGGACGGCGACCGCTGGCTGGCGCTGGAGTTCCCCGACGACTACGCGCTGGATGGCGACCGCCTGCTGTACACGGCCCACTACGCCGCGCCGTTCGACCGCGGCGCGCCGCAGTGCGGGCTGCTGGTGGACGAGTGGACCGAGGTGATCCCCGGCACAGAGGAAACCACCGGCCTGACCTTCCATTACGACCGGCCCAACGCGGAGCCGCCGCAGGCGATGTTGCTGGTCACGCCGCCGCAGTTCGTGGGTAGCTGGCAGTGGCAGGACCTGGTCGACGCGCTGCACGAAACGCTGGCCCTGGCGCGCAAGCGGGCGGTCGAACCGGCGCAGGTGGACAAGACCGCCTTCGCGCGCTTCCTGCCCGCGACGGTGATGGCCGTCACGCTCTACGGGCTATCCATCTCGGCCAGCCTGGCCGCCAACAACCGGGTCTTCGCGGTGCTTGCAGGAGACGACTGATGTCTGAGCAGCAGTTCATCATCCAGAACATCCAGCACGAACTGGCCGCGCGCACGGTCCCGGCGATCACGATCTGGAACCGGCTGGAAGGCCGCCCGCGCACGCTGAATTTTGACCGCGCCCTGAAAGCCGAGATCCGCGACGCGCTGTGGATGCTCACCCGCCAGTGGCAGATGGGCGAGTTCCAGGGCGATGACGCCGGATCGCCGGTGTTGGCGCGCGTTCACCTGGCGACCACGCGCCTGCAGGAATACCGGCCCGACGGGCACGCCGCCGAGCCGTTCGAGGACGGGGTGCCGCTGGAAACGAAAGTCGAGCGGCGTCCGATCGCGTTCTCCAGCGGCGGGCGCCCGGCGTCGCTGGATCTGCGCCTGCTGATGGGGCGGCAGTGGCTCAAGCTGTTGGGCGCGCTCGGCGGCTATGCGCAGGCGTTCATCGACGCCTACCCGATTGATGAACCGGACCCGACTCAGCGCGCCGACGCCGCGATCGCGGCGCACCCCGAATCGTGGAGTGTCTTCGCGGCAGTTGCCGGGCGGCGCATGGACGGCGGCAAGCTGTACCTGCATCTCAAGGCGAACCCGGCCAATCGCGCCTACGACGGCGTGACCGGGATCGCGGATGGAGACAAGCCCGCGCTGGATGACCTGGCGGCGCGCTTCGTGGCGTGGTTCGAGCGCCTCGTCTACCAGCCGCCGGTCGAGGACGCCGATGCCTGGCTGCCCGACCGGCTCGAATATCAGTTCAAGGTCTCCGCGCCGCAAGGGTCGGGCGAGAAGGTTTTGGCCGCCGAGGAGTACTATCACGGCCATCTAGACTGGTACAACTTCGACGTCGACGCGCAGTCGCCCGGCCTGGACGCCGAGCTACCGCCCGAAACGCCCGACCCGCAAAAGCCGGACACCAAGACATTCATCCCCACCCAAATCACGTTCGATGGCATGCCCAACACGCGCTGGTGGGCCTTCGAGGACAACCGCACCAACTTTGGGGACGTCAAGCCGGATACGACCGACATCGCCAAGCTGCTGCTGATCGAGTTTGGGCTGGTGTATGCCAACGACTGGTTCCTGCTGCCGTACCAGCTTCCGGCGGGGTCGATTGCGCAGGTGCGCGGGATGGCTGTGACCAATGTGTTCAACGAGCGCACCTGGATCGAGCCGGCGGGGCGCGGTCCGGACGACGCCTGGCAGCGGTGGAGCATGTTCACGCTCAATGTACAGGGGCAGTCCGGCGAGCAGGCGGACACCAGCCTTTTGTTGCTGTCCACTGCGCCCAAAGTGCTGGAGAGCAGCCCGCTGGAAGAAGTTGTGCTGATCCGCGACGAGATGGCGAACATGGTGTGGGGCATCGAGCGCGTGATCCCTCTGCCGACCGGCTGGGGCAAGTCTGGCCCGGAAGCGGCGCTCGAAACCTACCGCTTCTACGCCGCGCGCCTGGCCGACGAGCTGGCAACCACGCCCCCACCGCCCCCGCCCGAACCGGCTGCTCCGATCCGCTACGAGGTGATGAACACGGTGCCGGAAGAGTGGATCCCGTTCGTCCCGGTGCATCTGGAAGGCGACAACCGCGAGATCCAGCTCCAGCGGGCCGCCATGCCGCGTATCCTCGAAGGCGATCCGCGGCTGCCGGTCAAGGTCCGCCCGCGGACGACGCTGCTACGCGTCGGGCTGGATCGCGCGCCCAAGACGGCGTACTTCCTGCACGAGGAAGAGGTCCCGCGCGCGGGCGTGGTGGTCCAGCAGGTGTACAAGCGCACGCGCTGGAACGGCGGGCGGGCGTTTGTCTGGCTGGGCATCAGCAAGCACACCGGGCGCGGCGAGGGCAGCAGCGGGCTGGCCTTCGACCAGCTTCGGGAGACGCGCGCCACCGGGGAGCCTGCGCCTGACGCCTGACCTTTCGCCCCTCACCCCAAACCCCTCTCCCTCTTGCGACTGCGTCGCGGGGAGAGGGGCCTCGAATCGTCGCGCGCTCGCCCCTTCTCCCCGCGCGCGCGGGAAAAGGGGCCGGGGGGATGAGGGGGACACGGGCCGAGAGGTTGGCGCGGGCATTCCCCCGTGCCGTTCGGCCCCCGTCACCGGACCCCCGTAGGGGCGTAGCTTGCTGCGCCCGCTGCCTAATCTCCTGCGTTTGATCTCGGCTTGAGTCTAGGTTGCCTCGTCAGGTAGATAGATTCGAGGAATACGCGGCAGCAGCCCGGTTGTGACCTCGTAGTTGATGGTTTCCGCCCAGGTGGCGACCTCTTCGGCGGAGATGCACGCGCCGCTCTGGCAGCCGATCAGCACGACCTCGCTCTCCAGGGCGACCGGCCCAACCCGCGAGACGTCCACCACGAACTGATCCATGCACACCCGGCCGACGATCGGCGCGCGACGTCCGTTGATCAGCACTGCCCCGCGGTTGGAGAGCAGGCGGTGGTAGCCGTCGCCGTAGCCGACCGGGACCAGGGCGACGGGCATGGCGCGGGGTGTGATGTACGTCCGCCCGTAGCTGATGCTCGACCCGGCCGGCAGCGTGCGCACTCGCGCCACGCGGCTTTTCAGCGCCAGCGCCGGGCGCAGGGGCACCGCCGGCTCCACTTCGCTCGACGGGCGCAGCCCGTAGAGCGCGATGCCCACCCGCACGGCGTCGAGATGCATCTCCGGCAGGTCGAGCGTGGCCGCGCTGTTGGCGACATGGCACACGGCAGGTCGCAGCCCGTTGGCAGCCAGCCGGGCGCGGATCTGCTGAAAGATCGCGAACTGGTGTCGCGTGTATTCCTTATCGGCCAGGTCGGCGGCGGCGAAATGCGTGTACAGCCCCTCAACCGCGATCCCCGGCAGCCCGGCGACCTGCTGCACGAAGGGGATCACTTCGTCCGGCAGCAGGCCGAAGCGCCCCATCCCGGTATCGATCTTGACGTGCACCGGCACCGCGCGGCCCAGCCGGACCGCCAGCGCGGACAGGGCTTCGGCTGTTTCCAGGTCGTTGAGGGTGAGCGTGAGATCGTGCGTGACAGCCGCTTCCAGCTCCGGGGCGGGGGTGTAGTTCATGACCAGGATTGGCGCGGTGATCCCGGCGTCGCGCAGGGCGAGGCCCTCGGGGGCACGCGCGACGGCCAGCCCGCTTGCCCCGTGACGGAGCGCGGCGCCCGCCACTTCGACTGCGCCGTGCCCATAGGCGTTCGCCTTGACGACTGCCAGCAGCCGCACCCCCGGCCCGATGTGCGCCTTGATCGTTCGTGCATTGTGGGCGATGGCGCCCAGATCGACTTCGATGTAGGTCCATGGAGACATTGGCCTTCTGCCTTGTGAACCGTCTGCGACGGGTTGGGGACTTGTCCTTCGGCAGGACTCTACCTATAATTGAATTCATTCTAGTCAAAAACTAACCCCTTACATATAGGCTGTTATGCGTTCCAAATCGCCCAGGAGGGGACCAGCGCTGCAGGCTGCGGCCTGCCCAGACAGGAGCGCCCCACGGGGTTGCGGAGACAGCTCCAATTTCTCAGTGCTGATGAGTTAAATCGCCGCATCCGGCCCGCGGGCGTGTGGTAGGTACAAGACTCCCCAGATCGCGCGCCGCGTCATCACGCGAGGAGGTGACCAGCCGAACCAAACCGGAAACCATCGTCCGCAGTTCAATCTAGTGATCGTACTCCCCTTGACAATTGAATATCTTACGGAGGCAGAGATACGATGGCCAAGCGATTCATCTCGTTGGCTCTGGCGGTTGTTATGGTTGCGCTGGGCACATTTACAGTTGCAGCCCAGGACGACTGCGATTTCGTCGGCGAAGTGGTGATCGGGGTGATTGCGCCGCTCACGGGCGACATCCCGAAAGTGGGTCAGAGCACGGTCGAAGCGGCCCGGATGGCCGTAGAAGAGGTCAATGCCGAGTGCGGCCTGACCATTGACGACGAAAACTATGAAGTCGTGATCATCATCGAGGACAACGAGGCGAAAGCGGAGTCCTCGGTGGCCGTCGCGACCCGGCTGATCGTTGAAGAAGACGTGATCGCGATCATCGGACCGCAGGCCAGCAAGCAGGCCGTCCCGACCGGCCAGGTTGCCAACGACCGCGAGACGCCCATGATCAGCCCTTGGTCGACAAACCCCGCGACGACGTTGGACCGGCCCTGGGTGTTCCGCGCGGCGTTCCTCGACCCCTTCCAGGGGCCGGTGGTGGCCGGGTTTGTGGTCAGTGAGTTCGGGGCCGAGACTGCGGCGGTGTTGTACGATGTCGCCAGCGACTATCCTAAGGGCCTGGCGGAGAACTTCCGCGATGCCGCCGAGGCGGCCGGCGTGGATGTAGTTGCGTTCGAGAGCTTCACCACCGGCGACACCGACTTCAGCTCGCAGTTGACGTCCATCATCGCCGCCAATCCGGATGTACTCTTCACACCGCAGTATTACAACGAGGTTCCGCTGATCGTCCAGCAGGCCCGCGAGCTGGGCTTTGAAGGCCCGATCGTGGGTAGCGATAGCTGGGGCACGCCGGACCTGATCGAGCTGTGCGGCGAGGCCTGTGAAGGGCTGTTCTTCAGCACGCACTACGCGCCGGACATCGCCACCGAAGTCGGCCAGACGTTCATCAACGCCTATGAAGAGCGGTACGGCGCCAAGCCGGATGACGTGGCCGCCCTGACCTACGACGCGTTCCAGTTGCTCTTTACGGCGATCGAGGACGCCAACTCGCTGGATAAGGCGGATATCCGTGACGCGCTGGCGAACATCGAGCTGTTCGAGGGCGTGACGGGCCTGATGAGCTTCGACGAGCAAGGTGACCCGATCAAGTGCGCGGTGATCATCCAGATCAAAGACGGCGCGTTTACCTACTACGATTCGGCCTGCCCGGCAGGGTTCCCACCGGAGTAAGCGATCGTCTGAGCGGCTGTGATGTGCCCCATGACCCAATGGGGCACTTCTGCCTTGTTTGCCTGCGTTGTGACCGGCTGTGACCGCAGCCTGATCGTGTTTTTGGCTTGCGAACCGGCGGAGAACCCCTGATGGAATATTTCATCCAGCAATTGCTTAATGCCCTGCAGCTTGGCAGCCTCTATGCGCTCATAGCTCTGGGCTACTCGATGGTCTACGGCGTGCTGCTGTTGATCAACTTTGCGCACGGCGACATCTTCATGGTGGGCGCCTTCCTGGGCGTGTTCGGGTCCATCACGCTCGATCTCCCCTTTGTGCCGACCCTGATCCTCTCGATGGTGCTCACCGGTTTGTTGGGCGTGACAATCGAGCGCGTCGCCTACAAGCCGCTGCGGCAAGCGTCTCGTCTCTCGGTGGTGATTACCGCCCTGGGCGTCGGCCTGCTGCTGGAAAACGGGATGCTGGCCCTCACCGGCGCCAACCCGCGCAGCTATCCGC
The DNA here is from genome assembly GCA_020724465.1 of Thermoflexus sp. GTDB lineage: Bacteria > Chloroflexota > Anaerolineae > Aggregatilineales > Aggregatilineaceae > DYGX01. Next base: position 114,128 of record DYGX01000009.1, on the reverse strand, counting down.
AGGATTTCATCACCACGACCGTCTACAACTTCGGCGGGGTGAGTATCAGCAACGTCAAGATCCTCATCATCGTCCTGGCAGCGGTGCTGTTCGCCGGGCTCTACACCATTGTCCAGCGCACCAAGTGGGGCATGGCGATGCGTGCCATCTCGTACGACAAGTTCGCGGTGCCGCTGATGGGCGTCTCGCAGGACCAGATCATCTCGCTCACGTTTCTGCTGGGGGCGGGTCTGGCGGCGGCGGGCGGCATTCTGTGGGGCGTCGCGTTTCCGGTGCTCAACCCCTACATGGGGATGCGCGTCGGCTGGAAGGCTTTTATTGCGGCGGTAGTGGGCGGCATCGGTGACATTCGCGGGGCGGCGATCGGCGGGCTGCTGCTGGGCTTCATCGAGATCATGGTGCCGGCCTATGGCGCCAGCTTTGGGATCTCATCGACCTGGCGCGACCCGATCGCTTTCGGCCTGCTTCTGATCATCCTTGTCGTGCGCCCGACCGGGTTGTTCGGCGTGGCACGTCGCCAGAAAGTGTAGGGAAGACGCCCTCATGTTTGGTGCCGCGAATCGTCCCTTCTCTATCGGTGACTGGCTGGTGCTGGCTTGCGCCGCCGTCATCCTGATCGCCGTGCTGGGCGTCCCCTGGCTGTCTCTGGAAGATGGGTCTACCGTTACCGCCTATAACCTGATCGCCGACACGGACAGAGAGCTTGACGTCCCCGCCCGGATCACGAACTTGTTTTTGATCGTCGTTCCCGTTGTGGCGCTGGCTGGAGCAGGGCTGGCCGTGTGGAGCCTGGCATCACCACGCCGCGCCCGGATGGCGGCCAGGCTGGTGTTTATCCTGGGCCTGATTCTGGTTGGTTACTACTACGGGATCTTTTTCTACGAAGATTGGGTCAACGATACGACCAGCGCGACCGATTACGTGCGCGGGGGGTTCTATCTGGCGCTGGTAGCGGGCCTGGGCCTGGTGCTCCAGGCGGCGATCCCGCGTGCCAACACCTCGAACCCGTCTGAGGCGGCAGCGCCCGCCGTGGTCGGGGACGCGGCGGTGCTGCCAGGGGAGCGGCGCTCGGCTCTGGCGCTGGGACGCGCCCGGCTCTCCGCCACCGTGCGGCAGGCAGCCGCCGCGCTGCAACTCAGCCGGGTGCCTGTACTGGCGTATTTGATTGGCATGTTCGCTGCGACGGAGCTTGAGCGTCGCGAGGGGCAGGCGTTCGCCCGGCTGCTTGGTTTCCGCCGGATGCCGAGCCTGTTCGGCAGCACGGAACTGCTCGAGCCGTTCTCCAGGCTGGATTTCTCCGGCGTGCTGGCGCCTCTGTTCCCCTCGCCGTCCGACAGCTTCGACGCGCCGCTGCAGCACTCGTGGGAAGCGGTGCGCAAGCTGGCGGAAGATTTCGTCTACGCGCTGACGTCGCACGGCCCGCGCGAACCGGGCTTCTTCAGCGTGCTTCTGCGCGTCGTCGAATACGACCTGATCATGTTTGTCATCCCGGTGCTGGTCGTGGCGCTGCTGCTGCGCCGACCGAGCAACGCGCTGCTGGTGCGCCTGCCGACGTGGGCCGGGCTGGCGCTGCAGATTGTGGTCCTGTACGGCGCGGTGTCGCGCTGGGGCGCGCTGAGCGACTATCGCGAGCTGGTGTTGATCTACATGGGCGTCAACATCATGCTGGCGATCAGCCTGAATCTGGTCAACGGCTATATGGGCGAGTTCTCGGTCGGCCACGCCGGGTTTATGGCGGTGGGCGCCTATGTCTCGTCGATCCTGACGATGTGGTTGTTCGTGGACGAACGCGTTTTTGGCGAGGCGGTGCTCTCGGTGCCCGGCTGGGCGCTGACCATCGGATTTGCGATCGCGCTGATCGCTGGCGGTGTGGCGGCGGCGCTGGCCGGGCTGCTCGTCGCGTTTCCGTCGTTCCGGACACGCGGCGACTACCTGGCGATTGTGACGCTGGCCGTCAACTTCATCGTGACCGGTCTGATCAACAACATCGACGCCATCGGCGGGCCGCGCGGCCTCAATGGGGTTCCGCTGTGGACCAACCTGCGCTGGATTTTCGTCTTCACCATCCTGTCGGTCCTGGCGATCCATCACCTGGTCAGCTCGACCTTCGGGAAAGGGATCGTCGCCATCCGCGAGGATGAAATCGCCGCTGAGCTGATGGGCGTCCACACACGGCGGATCAAGCTGGTGGCGTTCCTGGTGTCGTCGTTCATCGCGGGGGTTTCCGGCGGGTTGTTCGCGCACGTGCTGGCCTACGTGAACCCGGGCGTTTTCGGGATTCTCAAATCGACCGAGGCGCTGGTGATGGTCTACCTGGGCGGCATGGGCACGATCTCCGGGTCGATTGTGGCCGCCGTGCTGTTCACCATCCTGATCGAAGCCCTGCGCCCGCTGGCCGTGCTCAAATGGGTCGTGTTGCCTTTGATCCTGATTCTGCTGATGCTGTTCCGGCCGCAAGGGTTGTTCGGGTTCCGCGAGATCAACATCAATCTAAAGGGGATCCGCGAGGACGACGCTCCGGCTGGTCCGATGGGGGTGCGCGATGACGCTGCTGCAGATTAACAAGCTGTCGCACTACTTCGGCGGGCTGCTCGCCGTCGACAACCTCAACCTGACCATCCACGAGGGCGAGCTGCTGGGCCTGATCGGGCCGAACGGGGCCGGCAAGACGACCGTCTTTAACCTGGTCACGGGCGCGTACCGCGCCAGCCAGGGCGAGATCCTGTTCCGTGGCGAGAACCTGGTGGGCAAGCCGCCCCATGAGATCACCGCGCTGGGCATCAGCCGCACGTTCCAGACGATCCGCCTGTGGAACATGATGTCCGTGCTCGACAACGTGCGGGTCGCGCATCACAGCCGCATCAACTATTCGCTGGCCGAAGCGTTCTTGCGGCTGCCCCGCTACCGGCGCCAGGAGCGCGCGATCGAGGAGCACTCGATGGAACTGTTGCGGCTGTTTGGGCTGGAGCGGTACGCGCACGAGCCGGTCAAGAACCTGCCCTACGGCGAGCAGCGGCGGGTCGAGATCGTGCGCGCGCTGGCCGCCCGCCCGCAGCTTCTGCTGCTGGACGAGCCGGCCGCCGGCATGAACCCGCGCGAAGTCGGCGCGCTGATGGAGTTCATCCACTGGATTCGCGACGAGTTCCATCTGACGATCTGGCTGATCGAGCATCAAATGCGCCTGGTGATGAACATCTGCGAGCGGATCAAGGTGCTGGATTTCGGCGCGACCATCGCCGAAGGGACGCCAGAGGAGATCCGCAACAACCCCAGGGTCATCGAGGCCTATCTGGGCGAGCAAGCGGAGGTGCTCTAGTGCTGTTCAGCGTTCACGATCTGCACGTATCCTATGGCAGCATCAAGGCGGTGCACGGCGTCTCCTTCGACGTGGACGAGGGCGAAATCGTCACGCTGATCGGCGCGAATGGAGCGGGCAAGTCCACCATCCTCAACACCATTGCGGGGCTGCTGCGGCCGGATCAGGGGGAGATCATCTACCAGGGCACCAATCTGGCCCGGATGAATGCGCACGATGTCGTCAGGTTGGGGGTGGCGCTTGTTCCGGAGGGGCGCCGCATCTTCGGCAACCTGACAGTCTACGAGAACCTGCGCCTGGCAGGGTTTCAGATCAGCGGGCAGGAACTGGAACGGCGGATCGAGCGCGCGTTCGAGTACTTCCCCCGGCTGGCCGAGCGCCGCAACCAGCTTGGCGACACGCTTTCGGGCGGCGAGCAGCAGATGCTGGCCGTGGGCCGCGCGCTGGTGACAGGCGGCAGGCTAATGCTGCTCGACGAGCCGTCGATGGGCCTCGCGCCGATCCTGGTGCAGCATATCTTCGAGATCCTGGCCGAGATCAACCAGCGGGGCACGACGATTCTGCTTGTCGAGCAGAACGCCCACATGGCCCTGAAGCTGGCGAACCGCGGCTACGTGCTGGAAACAGGCAGTATCGTGCTATCCGGGCCGAGCGCCGAACTGAGCGCCAGCCCGGAAGTCCAGCGCGCCTACCTGGGCGGGTAGCCGGGGCGGCGAGGCATGTCCATGCGCCGGCTCACTCCCCGTTGGGTTGAAGGGGCAGGCAGACCTGGAAGCGCGTGTCTCCCGGCTGGGACGTGACCTGGAGATCGCCCCGGTGATCCTCGACTACGATCCGGTAGGCGATGTCGAGGCCCATGCCGGTCCCGTCGCCGATGCCTTTCGTGGTGAAGAACGGCTCGAAGATGCGCGACTGCACTTCGGGCGGGATGCCGGGGCCGTTGTCGGCGATCTCCACCGTGACATGATCGTGCTCGAAGGCGGTGCGGATCCAGATCGTCCCGTTGCCCTTCAGCGCGTCGATGGCGTTGTCGAGCAGGTTGGTCCACACCTGGTTGAGCAGGCTGCCGTAGGCCGTCACGCGCGGCATAGACGGGTCGTACTCGCGCACGACGGTGATGTTCTTGAGTTTGTGCGCCAGAATGGCGAGGGTGTTCTCCAGCCCCTGGTGGATGTCGATCTCCTGCACAGGTGACTGATCCATGTAGCTGTAGGCTTTGATCGCCGTAACCAGGCTGTGAATCCGCTCGGCGCTCTGTTCGATGGTGGTGAGCATGCTCACCACGTTCAGCACGCCTTCCAGCCACGCCAGCGCGGTGCGGAGCGCGCGGTCGCCCAGCATGATCCGGATCTCGTCTAGCTCGCCCACCGTGATCTGCGCGCGGACGAACATCGGGGCAAGCTGCCAGCCGTTGTCGATGCCGTGCGCGCCCATCCACGCGACAAGCTCATCTTCCCGGTCGGCACGCTCCAGCGGCGCGAGCGTGTCGGGCTGTGTGGCGCGCGCCATCAACTGGCTCTGGCGCTCGTCAAGAAAGCTGAGCTGGTCTGCGGTCAGGCCGAATTCGCTTAGCTGAAAGACCAGCGTTTGCAGTGCCGAGAGCACGGCGGGGAGCTGCTTGGCCGCGCGCACGCTGGCGGCGGCCGGGTTGTTCAGCTCGTGCGCCAGCCCGGCAGACAGACGCCCCAGAGCGGTCAGTTTTTCTTCCTGGCGCACCGCCGCTTCCATGCGCCGCAAGCGCTCGGCGGTGGTTGATAAAAGGATGCGCAGCAGCGGCGAGTCCTCGAAGATCGCCCGGAACAGCGCCACGTCGTAGAACAACAGGCGCGCGTCGGTGACGGCTCGCACGGTCGCCATATGGTCGAAGCCGGTCATGACCGAGATCTCGCCGACGAAGGTCACCGGCTCCAGACGGCTGAGCGTGACCGAGCGCCCGCGAATGTGCTTGGTGACGATCAGCTCGCCGTCGAGCAGGACGTACATCCCCCTGGACTGCGCCCCTTCCTGAATGATGATCGCATCTTTAGGGAATGTCACTTCCCTGCCCAACGCCACAATATGCGCGAGCTGCGCGTCGGTCAGTTCGGCGAAGGCGGGGGATTGTTTCAGGCGCTCGTCCATCCGTCACAGGTTCCCCAGGTACTGGTGCACGAACTGGACAACCATCGCCCCCTCGCCGACGGCGGTCGCGATGCGCTTGACGGAGCCGTGGCGCACATCGCCGGTGGCGAAGACGCCGGGCACATTCGTCTCGAACATGTACGGATCGCGCTCCAGCGGCCAGCCGGGCGGGCGAACCTGCCCGTCGGCAAGATATGACCATGACCCGCACAGGATGTATCCCTGCGGATCGCAGGCGATGACGTCGCGCAGCCAGTCGGTCGGCGGCGTGGCTCCGATGAACACGAACAGCGCGTCGGCCGGCAGTGTCTGGCGCTGCCCGTTACACTCGATTGTGATCGCTTCGAGGTGCTCGGTGCCGTGGGCTTCGGCGATGAGCGTCTCGGTGTGGATCGTGATGTTCTCGATGGCGTGCAGCTGGTCGATGAGGTACTGCGACATGCTGGTCGTCAGGGTTGCGGTGCGCGCCAGCAGGCGCACACGCCGGGCGTGCTTGGAGAAGTAGACCGCTGCCTGCCCGGCCGAGTTGCCGGCCCCGACGATGAACACCTCTTGACCCTCGTAGGCGGGGGCTTCGCTCATGGTGGCGCCATAGTACACCCCGGCCCCGGTAAGCCGACTGACCCCCGGCACGTCGAGCATGCGGTACGTCACGCCGGTGGTGATCAGCAGCGCGTGGCAGCTAATCTCGCGCCCGTCCGACAGGGTAATGATCCGGTAGGGGCCTTCGACCCGCAGGCCGATCGCTTCGACCGGCGAGAGGATCTCCGCACCAAAACGCCGGGCCTGCGCCGTCGCCCGGCGCGCGAGGTCCGCCCCACTCAACCCGACCGGGAAGCCCAGATAGTTCTCGATGCGGGCGCTGGTCCCGGCCTGGCCGCCGGGCGCCTGCTTTTCGATCAGGACGGTGCGCAGCCCTTCCGACGCGGCGTAGATCCCCGCTGCCAGCCCGGACGGCCCCGCGCCGATGATTGCCAGATCGTAGAAGGGGCGCTTGGCGCGCATGGTCAGGCCGATGCGCTCGGCGAGCGCGCTGATGCCGGGGTTATCAAGGTAGGTTCCATCGGGGAACAACACCACCGGCAGGCGAGGGTGCTCAAGCTGCATCTGATCGAGCAGCACCTGGGCTTCCTGCGACTGGTCGATGCTCAGCCATTGGTAGGGGACCTGGTTGAGCGCCAGGAACTGCTTGACTTCGTGGCAGGCGGGCGACCAGCGGTAGCCGATGATGCGCAGGCCCTCAAACGGCGGGCGATAGGACGAGAGCCAGTCGCTAAGCAGATCGTCCAGAACGGGGTACAGCCGTTCTTCGGGCGGGTGCCAGGGCTTGAGCAGGTAGTGATGGATGCCAACGTCGTTGATTGCCTGGATGGCCGCCTCGATGTCGGTGTAGGCGGTCAGCAGAACGCGCTTGGAGTCCGGGAAGATCTTGATCGCCTCGGCCAGGAACTGAACGCCGGTCATCTCCGGCATGCGCTGATCGACCAGAAAGAGGGCCACCGGCTCGCCGCGCAGCTTGAGCTGGCGCACCGCGTCCAGCGCCGACGGTCCCGAACTGGCCCGCAGCAGGCGGAAGCGCTCGCCGTATTCATGGCGCAGGTCGCGCTCGATGCTGTCCAGCACATCCAGATCGTCGTCTACCATAAAGAGCGCAGGTTTGGGCACAGGCGTGTTTTCCTTCTGCGGTTGGGACAGGTCTCGAAGTCCGCATCGGCGCTGCAATATTATGAATTATACAAAAATAATCAACCGAAAGGTGGCTTTCCGGTCCTGCCCGGCGCAAAGTGAGCAGACGCGCGGGCAGGCATCACCAGGTCGGGGACTGGGTGTCAGGATGCGGCTCGCGTGCGTTTGGACAGGGCGATCCGCGCGCGCTTGGCGGACGGGACGGTTTCTGGATCGTTGAGGGGACGGTAACCGTGTAGATTACAGATAAATCGGTACCGTCTAACCATCAGGAGAGGAAACATGACTTTGCTGCGCCCCGATTCAACGTTCTATCCTTCTGCTCGCCAGGCGATGCAGGCGCCTCCGGAACGTTTCGGCTATGTCGGCTTTTTGAATGTGGGCAACGGCAAGCCGGACGGGATCGCTGTCGTCGATCTGGATCCGGCGTCGGCAACCTACAGCCAGATTCTAAACAAGATCGAGTTTCCCCACGTGGGCGACGAGGTTCATCATTTTGGCTGGAATGCGTGCAGCTCCGCGTTGTGCCCTTCGTCTGCACACCCGCACCTGGAGCGCCGCTACCTGCTCGTCCCCACCCTGCGCACTTCGCGCATCTACGTCATCGACACCAAGCCGGATCCTATTCAGGCCCGGATCGTCAAGATCGTGGATGCGGACGAGGTGGCGTCTCGCGCCGGCTACAGCCGCCTGCACACGGTCCACTGCGGGCCGGATGCGATCTACGTGAACGCGCTTGGCGGAACGAACGACGGCCAGGGACCGGGCGGCATCTTCATGCTCGATCACTACAATTTCGACGTTCTTGGAGCGTGGGAAATTGACCGCGGCCCGCAGCATCTGGCCTACGATTTCTGGTGGCACATCGGGCACGATGTCATGGTCACCAGCGAGTGGGCCACGCCCGCCATGTTCGAGAATGGGCTGAACGTAGAAGACATCGTCAACCAGCGGTTTGGCCACGCGCTTCATTTCTGGGATCTGCGGCGCCGGCGCCACATCCAGACGGTTGATCTGGGCGCCGAGAACCAAATGGTGCTCGAGCTGCGCCCGGCTCACAACCCAAACAAGACCTACGGCTTCGTCGGCGTGGTCACCAATACCACCGATCTTTCCAGCTCGATCTGGACCTGGTACCAGGAGCAGGGCGAGTGGAAAGCCAAGAAGACCATCCACATCCCGGCCGAGCCGGCGGATGCCGACCACCTGCCGGACATCCTCAAGCCGTTCGGTGCGGTGCCGCCTCTGGTGACGGACATCGACCTGTCGCTGGACGACCGCTATCTCTATGTCTCGTGCTGGGGAACTGGCGAATTGCGCCAGTACGACGTGTCCGATCCTCTCAACCCGCGCCTGACCGGCTCGGTGCGGCTGGGTGGCGTCACGGCCAAGGCCGCGCACCCCAACGGCACACCGCTCAACGGCGGGCCGCAGATGGTCGAGATCAGCCGCGATGGCAAGCGCGTCTATGTGACCAACTCGCTGTACAGCACGTGGGACGATCAGTTTTATCCCGGTCTGCGGGGCTGGCTGGTCAAGCTGAACGCCAACGCCGAGGGCGGATTCGCGATTGATCCGGATTTCTTCGTGGATTTCGGGGACACGCGTCCTCACCAGGTGCGCTTGGAAGGCGGCGATGCATCCACCGACTCATACTGCTTCTCCTAGCGAGTTAGGGCTCTGGCTGATCCTGGCCGGGTTCGGGGTCTACCACGGCCTCAACCCGGCCATGGGCTGGCTCTTCGCGCTGGCTCGCGGGCTGCAGCAGGAAAACCCGCGCGCGGTCTGGATCGCCCTGGTGCCTATCGCCATCGGTCATGCGGCGTCCATCGCGCTGGCCGCGATGATTGTGCTGGCCCTCAAGGAGTTCATCGCGATGAACACGCTCCAGACGGCCACTGCCTTGATGTTGATCGCCTTTGGCGTCTACAAGCTGATGAACTGGTACCGCCACCCCCGGTGGGTTGGGATGCGCGTCAGCCTGCCGGAGCTGGCCGGATGGTCCTTCCTGATGGCAACAGCGCACGGCGCGGGCCTCATGGCGGCACCCGCCCTCTTGGGGGTCATGGAGATGGACGGCCTCGGGGGGATGTCGCACTCGGCCGGAGCGAATGTCTGGCTGGCGGTATCGATCCACACGCTGGCGATGCTGCTGACCATGGCCATCATCGCCTGGGTGGTGTATCGCAGACTCGGCTTGATGGTTCTGCGGACGGGATGGGTCAACTTCGACCTGATCTGGTCCGTCGCGCTGCTGTTTGTCGGCGGGATTGCCTTCGTGACGGCGATCTAGCGGCGGTTCCCCATCTTCATCCGGTTCGGAAAGCTGTCCAGGCGGGCGCGCCACGTTGCGGCCCGCCTGAAGCCTTTTGACCGGGCAAGCGCGCGTGGCGTGGCCTGCGCCTGGACCGGAGAAACACAAGCTCCCCCGCGTGTCAAATCTACATTTGCCAGTTTTGTAAGATATATGCTACACTTTTTATGTATATCTGGGGCAGAACTGGTTTCGCCGGAGGTTCTGAATGGAAGCCCTCCGGATATTCCTTTTTGGAAATCCTCGTTTTGAATATCACGGCCAGCCGGTAATCATCCACCGGCGCAAGGGCATCGCCCTGTTGGTGTATCTGGCGCTGACCGGCCAGCCGCGCAACCGGGACGAGCTGGCGACTCTCTTGTGGCCGGAGAACGATCACACCAGCGCCCGCGCCAACCTGCGCCGGAATCTGTCGCGGCTTCGCTCGTTGTTCGGAGATGATCTGCTCGATGTTCAGTGGGACACGGTGGGTCTGAAGCCGGATGCCGGGTTGTGGGTCGATGTAGCCGCGTTCCGGGCGAAGCTTGCGGTCTTTCACGATCTGCGCCGGGCGGCGCCCCCCTTGAGTGCCGATGCTGTGGCAGCACTGGCGGACGCGGCAGCCCTGTATGCCGATCACTTCATGACCGGCTTCAGCCTGCTGGACAGCCCGGCGTTTGATGAATGGCAATTCTTCCAGGCGGAAAGTCTGCGCCAGGAGCTTGCGCTGGCGCTTCAGCAGCTCGTTCAATGGTACAGCGGTTGCGGCGCATACGTCCAGGCGCTGGAGTACAGCCGGCGTCTGGTGGCTCTCGACGCGCTGAACGAGGCCGCGCAGCGCGACCTGATGTTGCTCTACGCCCTGGCCGGGCAGCGCGCAGCCGCGCTGCGCCAGTACGAGCAGTGCGCACAGCTTCTGCAGCAAGAGTTGGGAATCGATCCTGAACCTGAAACGAAGGCGCTGTTTGAGAGCATCCTGAGCCGCGAGGTCGGCCCGACTGAATCGGCGTCCCCCGCCAGCGCGCAGGTACCGCCCGGCGCATCTCCCCCCGTCAGGCTCCCCTCAGAGCCCGTTCCATTTGTCGGGCGGGCGCGTGAGCTTGGGGAGATCCAGCAGCTTTTTATGCAGGAGCGCCCGCTCATGGTCACCATCGTGGGGCCGAGCGGCATCGGGAAAACACGCCTGGCGTGCGCGGTGGCGGCTGCCGTCGCGCCCTGGTTTCGGGATGGCGTCTATTTCGTGCCGCTGGGCGCGGTCGCCAGCGCCGAACGGCTCATTCCTGTGCTGGCCGATGCCCTCGACTGCCGGTTTCATGGCGAGAGTACGCCGAGAGGGCAACTGCTCGCCTACCTGCGCGACAAGCGCATGCTGCTGGTTCTGGATAATTTCGAGACGGTTTCCGCCGGGGTTGAGTTTCTCAGGGAACTTCAGCACGTGGCGCCTGGCGTTCGGATGCTGCTTACAGCTCAGGAGCGGCTCAATCTCAGCGGCGAAATTGTCTATCCCCTGGGCAGCATGGCCGTCCCGGTAGAGGACCTGTCCGGCGTCCAACCCGAGACCGATTCACTCGCGCTGCTGGTCGAGAGCGCCCGCCTGGTCCGCCCCGGCTTTGAGCTATCGCAGGAACAAATCGCCGACGCTGTGCAGATCTGCCGCCTGGTGCATGGGATGCCGCTGGCGATCATCCTGGCGGCTGGCTGGCTGGAGATGCTGTCTCTGAAACAGGTCGCGGACGAGATCGCGCAAAGCCTGGACTTTCTTTCGACCGAATTGCGGGATATGCCGGAGCGCCAATCCAGTGTGCGGGCGGCGTTCGACTATTCCTGGCACCGGCTCGCGCCCGAGCACCAGCACGCGCTCATGCGTCTGTCCGTCTTTCAAGGCCGTTTCGGCCATCGCGCGGCGGAAACCGTGGCGGGCATCGACCTCAAGACGCTGCGCGTGCTGGTGAACAAATCGTTTGTCTCTGCCAACGCTGAGGGGTTGTATGTCATTCATGGGTTGCTGCGCGCTTACATTGCGGAGAAGCTCGAAACGCACGGTGGCGCCCAGGCGACACACGACCTGCACAGCAACTTTTTTCTCGATCGATGCCGGCAGCTTACGCCGGCGCTCAAAGGCCACCGGCAGATCGAAGCCCTGGCCGAGATTGAAGAGTCGCTCGAAGACATCCTGGCCGCGTGGACCTGGGCGCTGGCGCAGGGCGATCTAGGGGGCCTTTCTGCTGCGCTCGAAAGCCTCTATCTGTTTTACGAGATGCGCAGCCGCTTTCACGAAGGGGCCGAGCTGTTCGACGCCGCGCAGCGTCACTTTGCAGGCTCGACTGACGAGGATGCGCAGTGCCTGCGCCGCCAGATTCTGGTGCGCAGCATCATGCTCCAGACGCGGTTTCTGCACCACGCGCCGGAACTGCTGGACGTGCTGGTCGAGACGCTCGATGACGCGCGGCGCTGCGAGGATCAAGCGGAGTATGCGTTTGCGCTGCTGACTATGGGGTACTATCTGGTCGACACGGCCAAGGATTTCGCCGGCGCGCTCGATTACTTCCGCCAGAGCCTGAGAATTTATGAGGGGGTGGGCGACGAGTTCTACCTGGCGCGCGCCTACCACCGCATCGGGTACTGCCTGCTTCCCCTGGGCGGCACCCTCGATTTCATGACGCATACCTCTCAGGGGTTAGAGATTGCGCGGCGGTCGGGCAACAAGTTCGACGCGGCGATCTGCCTGGCCGGGCTGGGCAGCATTGGACTGCTTTCGCGCGAATATGTAAACCTGACCGAGAGCTATTACGTGGAGTCGGCCGCGCTTGCCAACGAGACGGGCGACCGGCTGCCGCTGGCGCAGGCAAAAGTCATGCTGGGTTTCATGTACGCGTTGCAGGGTGATGTCTCCGAGGGCCGGCAGGCGTGCCTGGAAGGGTTGGCGATCGCCCGCGCCGTGAACTTCCCGGTTACCATCGCCTTTGGCTTGATGGTCCTCAGCTTCCTCGCCAGCCTGGAAGGGCACAGCCTGGCTGCGGTTCAACTGGCTGAGGATTGTCGCGCCGTGCCCTCTAACGCGGTTGTGCATATGCTGGCTGGCTGGGCAACCGCGCTGGCCCGCTGCGCGTATGGCGACGTCAACGCGGCGTGGCGCTCCCTGATCGCCGCGGCAGACTTTGCGCTGGCCGCCTCTGCTTCTGGCGCGATCGGGTTTCTCCTGGGGGCGGCCGCCCCGCTTGTGGCAGCGCGTGGTGACCACGAGCGCGCCGTGACATATCTGGCGGTGGCCTCGCATTTTCCCCAATCGCTGACCGGCTGGATCCGGATCTGGCCCGTAACAGTCGAGCTTCAGGCGACCTTGCAGCAACGGCTTGGTGAGGCGCGCTACCACGCCGCGTGGAACGCCGCCGCCGGGCTGGAACCAGAGGCAGTCGTGGCTGCGTTCCGGCGTGATGCCGGGCTTTCTCTCGCGCCGGCAGAACTCGCCGGTTCTGCTCCGAATGGGCATCATGTCCCCGCAGGGCACCTGTCGGGCGGCGCGCTGAGCAGCGCCGCCGAGAACGGCACATCGCCCAACCGGTGACGAGTTACCACACCTGCCGCGCTAGCCCTCACCCGTCAACCGCGCCTTGAGATCGGCAAGAAACGGGATGTGATGCCACTGGTCGGGCTGGACGGCGTCCCAGTTGACCCCGGCAGGCTGCGGGTAGGTCGTGCGCGTCTCGATCACCTCATCTGGCGTGATGATCCAGTCCAGCGGGGTGTCGTGCGCCTGCATGACGATCCGCTCGTCCTCGATCACCTGCAGCGGGTGGACGGTGGTCACAACCGGGGTGTGCGGCGCGATCAGGCCCATCTCGCGGAAGATGCCCAGCTCCAGGTCCGCGAAACCGCCGCCCTTGCCCGTTCGCCCGCCGCTGCGAGTAACCGCCACGCAGCCCACGACGACCAGGTCGAACGGCTGCATGTCCTCGAAGCGAACCTTGATCCCATGCTCGACGGCTCCGGCGATGGGCGCGACCGCTTCAAAAGCGATTCCCCGGCGGCGCAGATCGGCCGGGTCGAGCAGGATGAAGGGATACTCCTGGGCCAGCTCCGGAACCGGGGTGTAGAGCAGCTTGCCATCCTGGAGCGCACGCAGGCGCACCGGGATCTGCGGCGCGTCCGGATTGCACTTGACGACGCGTGCGCGCTGCCAGATCGGCAGCCCGGCCAGGCGTGCGGCGGCGGCGTCCGCCCCGATGAAGTTGGGGATCCGGCTCCACACCGATCCGGCGCTCGCGCCATGGCGTTCGAGCGCGGACCAAACCTCGGCGCGCAGCGCGTCCTTTTCGGCGTTCCGACCCTGCCAGCGGGCGTGCTGGCTCGTATCGCGGTTCGAGTTCACAAGTCGTCTCCTGAGTGCGCGGCCTGCTCGATGCGCACAGATTATAGATCACCGCGCTGCTCTGCCGGCAAAGTCGTGCCCTGGGCCGGGGCCAGCTCTGCCGCGGGTTCCAGATGCTCGATGAAGTGCCGCAGCGTGACGATTGCAGCCGCGTAGTCGTCCAGCGGCAGGTGTTCGTCGGGCGTGTGGTCGAGGTGGCTGTCGCCTGGCCCGTAAGCGATCAACGGACAGAGCCAGCGTGTGCAGACCACGTTCATATCGCTGGTGCCGCTCTTCAGCACAAACGCCGGGCGCCGCCCCTGGGCGCGGATCGCGCCGACCATGCCGCGCACCAGGGCGTTGTCCTTCGCGCCTAGATATGCCCCCACGCCGCGATCCATCTCCAGCCGGGCGCCCGGCGCGGCCAGCGGGGCGATAGCCGCGCGCACGTCGTCTGGCGCGAGGCGCGGCGGCAGCCGGAAGCTGATCGACATCACGACGACCGCCTCCAGACCGTCGCTGCGCGTGTTGATGGCGTTGAGATGGGGCACCACCTGGTCAAAGTGGCGCTCGTAGCCCTGGTTGGCGTTTTCGGACCAGCTCAAGACCGCGTGCCAGAACGCCGCGCCGAGCGCCCCGACGCTTGGTTCGGGCCGCGAGCTGTGCGTTTCCGCTTGCGCCAGCGTGTATCGGAACCAGACGTGGCCTTTGTAGCCGAGCGCCACCCGGTCGACGCCGCTTGGCTCGCCGACGATGCAGGCGTCCGGCTCGAAGCTGTCCCGGATATGGTACGCGCCCCGGCTGTCGGTTTCCTCGCAGACCGCGCCGGCGACCACCACGCGCCAGCCATCCGGCAGCGCGGCCTGGGCCGCCGCCTCGGCGAAGGCGGCCAGCGACCCTTTGGCGTCCACGCTGCCCCGGCCATATAGCGCGCCATCCCGCACGGCGACCGGGACCTGGCCGGGCACCGTGTCGATGTGCCCCAGCAGCATCAGCGTGAAGCGCGCGCGCTCCGGGCCGCGAATGCCGATCGCATTGCCGGCGGAGTCCACGTAGGCGACCAAGCCATGCGCCCGCATCCAGTCGACCAGGAACGCGACCGCGGCGGCTTCGTGCCCCGACGGGCTGGCGCGGCGCACCAGTTCGATTAGAAGATCGGCGTTCGGCTCAGACATGCAGTTCCCTTTCCAGGCGGGCGCAGATCGCCTCGGTGGTGCGCTGCGTGCTGCCGGTGTGGGCGGTCGCCAGCACGACGCGCCGGGCCGCCGACGCCAGCCGTTCGTAGCCAAGATAGTCCAGCATCATCAGGGCGCTGAGGATGGCCGCGCGCGGGTCCGCGATGCCGCGCCCGGCGATATCCGGCGCGCTGCCGTGCACCGGCTCGAAGAGCGCGGGCGGCGCTGCGCCGATGTTGGCCGATGGCGCCAGTCCCAGGCCGCCCGCCAGCCCGGCGGCGAGATCGCTCAGGATGTCGCCGAACAGGTTGGTAGTGACGATCACATCGAAGCGCCCCGGGTCCTGGACCAGCGTCAGCGCCGCCGTATCGACCAGCAGCTCGTCAACACGCAGTTGCGGGTAATCCTGCGCGACTTCCAGCCCAACGCGCCGGAACAACCCGCAGCTTTCCCGCAGCACGTTCGCCTTGTGCACCAGCGTCAGGTGGTGGCGCCGGCGCAACGCCTGCTCGCACGCTGCGCGAACGATACGCCGGGACGCCCGCGCCGTGATGACCCGCTCGGCGATGGCCGTCTGCCCGCCGTCTTCCAGGCGCTCGCGCCCGCTGTAGAGGCCCTCGGTGTTCTCGCGCACGATCAGCACGTCGATCCCGTCCGCGCAGGCCGGGCGCAGGTTGGCAAACAGATCGAAATGGCGGCGCAGGGCCAGAATCGGGCTGTGATAGCCTTCGACCCGCGCCAGGGGCGAGCCGGTCGCGCCGAACAGGATCGCGTCGCTGGCTTCGCATAGGCGCAGCGTGTCGTCGGGCAGCGCCGTCCCGCGTGCCTGAAACGTGCCGAAGCCAGCCTCGGCCTGGTGGAACGCCAGCGGAACGCCGAGCCGTTCGAGCACGGTGCGCGCCGCCGGGATGACTTCTTGCCCGATGCCGTCGCCGGGGATCAGCGTGACGGTGTGCGTCATGGCTCGCCCTGCCGGAAGCGTCGCTGGAGCATCGGCAGCAGGCCCCCGGCGTCCAGGATCGCCTGGACCGAAGGCGGCAGCGGCGGGATGGGGTACACGCCGCCCTGGGTGCTGATCGTCCCCGCCTCGCGATCCCAGACGAGCGTGTCCCCGGTACGCAGCTGCGTGTTCAGGCCGGGGATGATGATCGGGAGCAAGCCCTGGTTGATGCAGTTGCGGAAGTAGATGCGCGCGAACGACGAAGCGATAATCAGGGCGACCCCGGCGAATTTCAGCGCGGTGACGGCCTGCTCGCGGCTGCTGCCGCAGCCCCAGTTGGCGCCTGCCACGATCACGTCGCCGGGGCGCACGTTCGGCGCAAAGTCCGGGTCCAGATCTTCCAGGGCGTGCGCGGCGATCTCGCGCGGCTCGCGCAGCGTGTAGGTGTAGCGCCCCGGAAAGATCACGTCGGTGTTCACATTGTCGCCATAGACCCAGCAGCGATGTTCCGTTCTCATGCCAGGACCTCTCTCGGATCGGTGATTGTTCCCCAGATGGCGCTGGCTGCGACCACGTAGGGGCTGGCGAGATAGACGGGCGCGTCCGGGGTGCCCATCCGGCCCCGGAAGTTGCGGCTGCCGGTGCTGATCGTGACCTCGCCCGGCGCCGGGATGCCCATGTGGTTCCCCATACACGGCCCGCAGCCGGGCGTGCCGATCGCCGCGCCGGCGCTGATCAGGGTGTCGAGAATCCCCTCGCGTGCTGCCGCCAGCATGACCTCGGCGCTGGCCGGGATGACGATCAGCCGGCAGCGGACGCGCTGCCCGCGCAGGATCTGTGCTGCGGCGCGCAGATCGTCCAGGCGACCGTTGGTGCAAGTGCCGATGAACGCCTGTTGCACCGGCTGGCCGATCACGTCAGTGACCGGGCGGACGTGATCGGGCTGCTCCGGCAGGGCGACTTGCGGCGCGAGCGAGTCCAGATCGAAGCGGTAGTCCGCGACGTATTCGGCGTCCGGATCGGGGTAGAGCGGGGTGTAATCGCGCGTGCGGCGCGGCTCCAGATAGGCGAAGACCGCGTCATCGGGCGGCAGGTACGCGTTCTTGGCGCCCGCCTCGGCCATCATATTCGGCAGCACGGGGCGCTCGTCGAGCGATAGCCCTGCCAGCCCGTCCCCTGCGAACTCAACCGAGCGATAGAGCGCGGCGGTGGGTCCCAGCGCGGCCAGGATGTGCAGCGCGACGTCCTTGGCCGTGACACCCCGCGCCAGACGGCCGCTCAGCGTGATCCGGATGGCATCCGGCACGCGCATCCAAAGCTGGCCGGTGGCCCACAGCGCGGCCATCTCTGTGCGGCCCACGCCCGCGCCGAACGCGCCGAGCCACCCCGCGTGCGTGGTGTGGCTGTCGGCCCCCAGGACCGTCTCGCCGGGCAGGATCAGACCCTCTTCGGCGATCACCTGGTGGCAGATGCCCCGCCCCACCTCGAACAGGTGCGCGATGCCCTGCTGGCGCACCCACTCGCGGATCTCGGCGTGGTTCTGAGCGTGGCGGGTGGTCGGCGCGGGCACGGCGTGGTCGAGCGTGATTGCGATGCGCTCCGGGTAGACCACCTGCGCAGCGCCCGTCTCGCGGAAGATCTGGCTGATCGCCGCCGAGTTGTCGTGGCTGAGCATCAGGTCCGGCGTCACGTCGAGGATGTCGCCCGCCCGCGCATCGGGCACGCCCGCCGCCCGCGCCAGGGCTTTCTCGGCAAAGGTTCGCCCGGCCATCACGCTTCCTGCCCCGCTGCCCTGAGCAGCATTGTGTCGATCTCCTGCGCAGACAGCACCCGCTCGTCGGCCTGGTGCTTGATCTGGCGGGCGATGGCGCGCAGGGTGGCTTCGTCCAGGCTGAGTCCCAGCGACAGGGATCGCTCGCGGACCGCGTTCCAGCCGGTCAGGCGGTGGCCGATGGGGACCTGGCGCGTCAGACCGAAGTCCTGCGGCCGGATGATCTCGTAGGTCGACGGATCGGCCAGCACGGCTTTGGCGTGGATGCCCGCCTTGTGGATGAAGGCGCTGGACCCCGTGATATAGGTGTTGAACGGGATGTCTACGCCGATCATCGCGGCGACGGTGCGGTCGATGGCCGGCAGCAGGGGGAGCTTGTACTTGGCGACATAGCGTCTGTCGAGCGTGTAGAGCCGGGCGATCAGGCCACCGAGCGGGGTGATCCCGTTGCGCTCGCCGATGCCGAGCACCGTCGTGTCGACGTGCGTGGCGCCTGCTTCCAGCGCGGCGCAGGCGTTGGCGATGGCGCAGCCGCTGTCGTTGTGCCCGTGAAATTCGACGTCCAGCCCGGTCAGGCGCACAAGCTGGCTCACCATCGTGTAGACTTGAGACGGCAGCGCCACGCCCACGGTGTCGGCCACACCCAGCCGGTCCACCACGCCGAGATCGGCCACGGCCAGATAGACGCGCAGCAGGTCGGCTTCGCGGCTGCGGAACGTGTCTTCGGTGCTGAAGCGCAGGATGACATCGGGCGCTTGCTGGCGCACAAAGCTCAGGACGTCCAGCGCCGAGTCGATCACCTGGTTGATGTCCTTGCCCAGGCTGTGCTCCAACAGCGGCGCGGACGTCCCGATGACGACGTCCAGCCCGTGAACGCCTGTGTCCAGCGCCCGCAGCGCGTCGTCTTTGTGGCAGCGGATGTGCGTCAGGATGCGCGCCTTCAGCCCCGCGCCAACCAGCATGCGGATGTCGGCCTCGCTGCGGGGCGACGCGCAGGGCGTGGTCATTTCGATCATCTCGACGCCGAACTCGTCGAGCAGGCCGGCGATCTCCAGTTTCTGGGCCGGGCTGAAGGCGGCGGTGCTGAACTGCTCGCCTTCGCGCAACGTGCTGTCGATGATGTGATAGCTGTCAAGCGGCACGGCCGATGACCTCCTCGACGGCGAAAATCGCCTGCCACAAATCGTCTTCGGTGATGACCAGCGGCGGCAGCAGCCGGAGCACGGTAACTCCGGCGGGCAGCGCCAGCACGCCGCGTGCCTGGAGCGCGGCCAGCACATCGGTCACTTTGCCGCGCAGTTCGACCCCGATCATCAGCCCGCGCCCGCGCACGTCGCGCACTGCGCCGCCGGGCAGGCGCGCGCGCAGATGCGCCAGCGCTGCCTCGCCGAGCGCCGCTGCGCGCGGGATCAGATCGGTCGATTGGAGCACGTCCAGCACCGCCAGCCCGGCGGCGCACGCCAGCGGGTTGCCGCCCAGCGTGCTGCCGTGCGACGACGGCGACAGCGGCTCGACACGCTCGCCCATCAGCACGGCGCCCATCGGCAGGCCGCCCGCCATGCTCTTTGCCACGCACACCACGTCCGGTTCGATTCCCTCATGCTGGAAGGCGAACAGCCGCCCGGTGCGCCCAAAGCCGGTCTGCACCTCGTCGATGATCAGCAGCGAGCCGTTGGCGCGGCACAGCGCCTGCACCGCTGCCAGATACCCGGCGTCCGCCGGATGCACGCCGCCCTCGCCCTGCACCACTTCGAGGATCACGGCGGCGTCCTGGGGCGTCAGCGCGCGCTCCAGGTGCTCGATGCTGTTGAACGGGACGTGGCGCACCTGGGGGACCAGCGGCTCGAACGGCTCGCGGTAGGCTTTTTTCCAGGTGGCGCTCAGCGCGCCGAGCGTGCGCCCGTGAAAGGCGCGCATGGCGGCAACGATGCCCGGACGCCCGGTAGACAGGCGGGCGATCTTGATCGCTGCTTCGACGGCTTCCGTGCCGCTGTTGCACAGGAAGACGCGCGACATCCCCGCCGCCTGGCACAGCGCGGCCTGGTAGCGCGCGCGCACGGGGTTGTGAAACAGCTCCGGGCAGACGATCAGCTCGGCTGCCTGCCCGGCCAGCGCGGCCAGCACGGCCGGGTGAGCGTGCCCCAGGTTGGCGGCGCCGATCCCGCTGGCGCAGTCGATGTAGCTGTTGCCGTCTGCGTCGAAAAGGCGGGCGCCTTCGCCGCGCACGATCTGAAGCGCGCGCTTGGCATACGCGCCGCTGGTGTGGCGCTGCTCCAGCGCCAGCGTGTCAGCCGGAGTTGCCAGCATAGACCACCCCCGGCGCGACAATATGGGTGCCGCTGCCGTTCAACGCGGCATCCAGCGGCCGGGTGACTCCCGCGCTCGACAGGATCACCCGTGCGGGCTGGGCCTGGCGCGCGGCCAGCAGCTTTTTCTTCATGCGTCCCTGTGCCAGCGCTTCGTAGGCGTCGATCTCGTGCTGCCCGATGCGGCGCACCAGCGAGGCCGGGTTGTCCGTGTCGCGCAGCAGGCCGGGCACGTTGCTGAGGATGACGCATGTCTCAGCGCCAAGCTCCCGCGCCACGGCTGCTGCCACCAGATCGCCGTCGACGTTCAGGCGCTCGCCTTCTTCGCCCAGGGCCACCGGCGCGATCACCGGCGTGAACCCGGCGCTGAGCAGCGCGTCGAGCAGCGCGCCGTTCACGCCCGTGATCGTCCCTGAGCAGTCGTCGCGGATGACGACGGGCCGCCCGTCGCGCAGCGCGCGGATGGCGGTCTTGCGCCGCGCGGCGATGACATTTGGACCGGCCAAGCCCACCGCGCCGACGCCCAGCCCGGCCAGGATTGCGGCGTTCTGCTGGCTGACCGACGCGGCGGCGGCGCAGTACAGGTCGATCATCGCCGGGGGTGTGTAGCGGCTGGCGTGCCCGCCGGGTCCGGTGATCGTCTCCACCGGGACGCCCATCCGCGCGGCGAGGGCGTCGGCGGCGGCGCTGGCGCCATGCACCAGCACCCACCGCTCGCCGTTGCGCACGCGCTCGGCCAAGTTGTGCAGCGCGGGCGCGGCGTCGATCCCGGCCCCGCCGCCGATCTTCAAAACGTGGATCATGGGAAGAACCCTCCGAAACTCAGCCCGGTCGTTTCCTCAAAGCCGCACATCAGATTGAGGCATTGCACCGCGGTGCCCGCCGCCCCTTTGCCCAGGTTGTCCAGGGCGCACAGCAGGGCCGCCCGGCCGGTCTGCGGGTCGTATTCCCAGCCGACATCAGCGTAGTTGGTGCCTGCCAGCAGGCGCGGCTCCGGGTGGCGGTGCAGACCCTGCGCGGTGTGCACGATGCGCACGAACGGCTCACCGGTCCACGCGGCGCGGTAGCACGCCCACAGATCCCGCTCGGCCAGGCCGGCTGGCAGCGTAATATGCACCGCCGCGGCGACCCCGCGCACCATCTCGACGCTGGTCACCGCGATGCGCACGTCGAAGCTGTCGCCCAGCGCCTGCCGGACCTCATCCTCGTGCCGGTGGCCAGTCAGTTGGAAGGGGCGCACCACGCCGCTGCGGGCCGGGTGGTGCGAGGCTGCCGTCGGCGTGTTGCCCGCCTCGCTGCTGCCAACCTTGACATCGGCGATCAGGGGCTGGCCCGCGTCGAGCAGCCCGCCGCGCACCGGCGCCCACAGCGCCAGCAGGACGGCCGTCGCGTTGCAGCCGACCCCGCTGACGTAGCACGCGTCGCGCAGCGCGTCGCGGTTGATCTCCGGCAGGCCATACACGAAGCGCTCCAGCCAGGCGGGCGCGGCGTGCGCGTGACCGTACGCGCGCGTGTACCGGTCGGCGTCGCGCAGCCGGAAATCCGCGCTGAGGTCGATCAGGCGCGGCGCGAGGCCGGCGTAGCGCTCGATCTCCGCCTGCGCCTGGCCATGCGGCATGGCGAGGAACAACACGTCGCAGGGTGCCAGACGCTGGCGGCTGATGAAGCGCAGGTCCGTTTGACCGCGTAGATGAGGGTGAACCTGGGGCAGGGGAGCGCCCGCGTGTGTCTCGGACGTGACCTGCGTCACCGCGACGCCGTCGTGATGCAGCAACAAGCGCAGCAGCTCGCCGCCGGTGTAGCCGGAGCCGCCGACGATGCCCACCGTGAGACGGTCGCTGCCGTTGCGGATTGTCATGCCACCACGCTCATTTCTGCCAGGGCGTAGCGAGCGATACGCTCCGGGATGTTGACCCCGGTGGTGTCGATGCTGTTGCGAAACTCCATCGTGTGGTTGACCTCGCACACCAGCAGCCCGCGTGCCGGGTCTTCCAGCAGGTCGATCGCCAGCACGCCGCCCGCGCCGCCGCTGACAGCCAGAGCCGCCTGCCGGCACAGCGCGTCGATCTCCGGCGTGACCGGGCAGTTGCTGGCGCGCCCGCCGCGTGCTGTGTTGGTAATCCAGTGGTCGGCGCTGCGATAGATGGCGCAGATCGTTTCCGTGCCGACCACAAAGGCGCGGATGTCTCGCCCCGGCTTGGAGATGTATTCCTGAACGTAGAAGACCTGGTGGTGCGGACCGCCGAGCGTTTCCTTGTGCTCCAGGATCGCTTCGGCGGCGTCGCGGTCGTTGACCCGCGCCAGCAGCCGCCCCCACGAGCCAAGCGCCGGTTTGAGGACGGCCGGATAGCCTATGCGCTCGATGGCGTCCAGCGCGGCCTGGGGGCCAAGCGCGATCTCGGTGACGGGCTGGGGAATACCCGCCGCGGCCAGCGCAACCGTCGTGCGGGCTTTGTCCGCGCAGGTGCTGGCCGTTGCGTAGCTGTTGATCACGCGCGCCCCGGCGGACTCCAGCAACAGGGCCGCGGCCAGCCCGGTGACCGTGCTGATGCTTCGCACCAGCATGAGATCGACCGGGGGTGTCCCCTCGCCGGCGCGCATGGCCAGGGCGCGGTCGTCTACCTGTTCGACCGGCACACCCAGGCGCGCGAACGCTTCGAAGAGCAGCTTTTCCTCGACGCGCACCCGGCTGCACAGAATCCCGATCCTCATTCGCCCCAGTCCTCCATTTCGAGCGGGGCCAGATCGACCGTCAACGGGTCCAGCTCGATAACTTCCAGCTCTGTGCCGCAGTCCTGACAGACCAGGATCTCGCCGCGCATGACATTGTCGGGGACGCTCACCGTCGTGCCACACTCCACACACTCAACCTGATTCATGTCTGTCTCCTCTCTGCCTTGTGTGATCCGTGTGAGAAAAAAAGCGCCTCGCCCGGCAAAAGTCCGGGGAGGCGCGCTGGCGATCGATACAGCACCAAGCACACTACCGGCTTCCGCCGCTAGGGTGGGATGTGCTTCTTCGCCTTCTTGTCCGGCATGGGTAGGTGCATGGTCATCATGATAGTCCGCCAATGAAAAACGCCACCCGGGTCGAGTGGCGTTTCCGTCGTCTGGTGCTGGGCGCTTACCAGCAGAACATCACCACTCGTCTCACGAGACGCGGGTCTTCTTCTCCTGCTTCGAGCACTTGCTGGTCAGCGACATCGGACTGCGAACCTATCGTATGCGTTCTGTGCCAAGTACAGCTACCAGAATAAAAACCTTCCGCGTCGCTGTCAAGAAATCCGGTATGGCGAATCTGCACAAGAGGCAGGGCTGCCCGGCGGCACCTAGCGCGCTTGCAGCCACAGGTCAACCGGCTTATCGACCTGCGGCGGCTCGTACGGCCACTCGATGCGGCGGCCCTCTCCGGCGGACTGGTAGGCGGCGTAGATGATCTTCAAGACTTCCAGTCCGTCCTGCCCGGTTTCGATTGGCTCCTCTTTGCCGAGCACTACGTTGACGAAGTGCTGCATCTCCTGAGGGAACCCGTAGTTCCACTCTTCCTCGAAGCCGGTAAAAGTCCAGCCGGTGGTGGTGTCCGCTTTTTCAACAGCGTAGCCATAGCCGACTTTGCTGTGGGTCATCAGCGCGTTGCCGTGAATCAGGTCGGCGCGGGTGTTCCCCAGGCTGCCGTAGATCTCGCAGCGGTCGTCGATACCGCCGGTTTTCGCCCAGCTATTCTCCGCAATGCCGATCGCGTTGTTTTCAAACTCGATGATCACCACGCTGTGATCTTCGCCCTGGGTTCGGTCAAGATGCACAAAACGCCCCAGCGTTGCCTGCACGCTCTTGACCGCAGGCCGATCCAGAATCCAGCGGGCGAACTCGATGCTGTGGCAGCCCATGTCCAGCAGCACGCCCCCGCCGGAGAGGTTGACATCCCAGAACCAGGGCGAGTGCGGGCCATCGTGTTCTTCGCTCTGCTTGACCAGGAAGACCCGGCCCAGCGCGCCTTCATCGACCAGGCGCTTGGCGCGCACGTACTTCGGCGCGAAGCATAGCATCTCGCCATAGACCAGTTTAACGCCCGCTTCTTTCACCGCCGCGAGCATGCGCTCGGCTTCGGGCAGGCTGCGGGCGAAAGGTTTTTCGCACATAATGTGCTTGCCCGCCTGCGCCGCCGCGACGACGACTTCCTCGTGCAGATAGTTGGGTACGGCGACGGTGATCGCGTCGATGTCGTCCCGCTTGAGGATCTCCTCATAGTCGTCGTAGGCGTCGGGGATTCCGCGCGCGTCGGCAAAGGCGCGCGCTTTGCCGGGGGTGCGGCTGGCGACCGCGACGAGATCCGCCTGGGGCACATGCCGCAGGCCGTCCGCATGAATGTTCGCGATGAAGCCGCTGCCGATTATCCCTAAGCGAACCTTATCCATCTGTCTCTCCTTATTAAACCATGCACCCACCTACTGCCGCAGGCTGCGCTGCCGCCCGTAGACGGTGATCAGCGCCAGCAGAATGATGCCAACAATAATAAGCTGATAGGCCTGCTCCAGCTCCATGGCGCGCAGCAGGCTGTCAATCAGCGTGAGGACCAGCGCGCCGGACATGGTGCCCCAATAGCTGCCCATGCCGCCGGTCAGCAACGTGCCGCCGACGACCACAGCCGCGATAGACGGGAAAAGATAGTTGTTGCCCAATTGCAGAAAGACCGTCTGCGAGAAGCCCAAGAGGATGAAGCCGCCAAAGCCTGCCAGCAGGCCGCTCAGCATGTAGGTGATCATGACCACCTGCTGCACCCGCACGCCGGAAAGCCGGGCAGCCGTCCGGTTGGTGCCGATGGCGAACAGGTGCTTGCCGTAGGTGGTGCGGTTGAGGAGCAGCCACATCAGGACGCCGAGCGCCAGCCAGATGAAGATCACACCGGGCAGGCCGAAAACCAGTGGCCGGGCGATCCATTTCGCCATCAGCGGCGGCGCGGCGCCGAGCATTTCGCCCTGGGTCACCACCAGAATGGTCCCCTGAACAACTCCGGTCATACCCAGCGTCATAACCAGCGGGGGAATGCGCAGCAGCGCGATCCCCAGCCCGTTGACGAAGCCCACGGCCAGGCCGGCTCCGCAGCTGAGCACAAAGCCCCACCAGATCAGGCCGTTGTTGCCGTTGGTATAGCGGAAGGTGAGCATCGCTGCCAGGGTAACGATAGCGCCAACCGACAGGTCGATGCCCTCGCCGCCGCTGATGATGACAAGGGTCTGCCCGGCGGCGATGATCCCCAAGAAGGCGGCCAGACGGACGATGTTGGTTGCCTGGTTGATGTTGACGAAATTCGGCTTGACCAACCCGCCCGCGAAGAAGAGAAGCACGGCCAGCAGCAGCGCGATCAGCGGGGGCGTGAGGTGGCGCACGAAGGGAAAAGAGCGTTGGATACCGGTGCTGACGCTGCTGAGATTCATTTCTTCACCATCCGTCGTACCAAACCGAACAGGCCCGGCCCGGCCAGCGCTGCAATGATAATCAGCGCGTTGACCAGCGTCTGCGACCAGGTCGGCACGTCGGCGAAAAAGATCACGTTGCGGATGACGCGCAGGATCATGACGCCGATGATCGCTCCGGCAATCCCGCCCTTGCCGCCGCTGAGTCGCGTCCCGCCCAGCACCACGGCCACGATTGAGTCCAGCGTCATATTGTCGCCGATGTTGGCCTGGCCCGACCCGGTCGAGAAGGTGAGGGCGGTGGCCGCCAGCCCGGCAAAGAACCCGGCCCAGACGTAGGTGCTGAACCGCACCACGCGGACAGGAACCCCGCTCGTATAGGCGGCCTGGCTGTGGCTGCCTGTCGCGAAGAGGTATTGCGCGTAGCGGGTCGAGCGGATCAGCGTCCAGAGCAGCAGGAGCACGCCGATCACGTAGAATGACAGCGGCACACCGTACGGAGTCTGCGCGTAGAAGCGCCGCAGCTCGGTAGGGATCTGACCGCCGGGCCGGGGCAGGAGCAGCAGAGCCACTCCGGAGAAGATAAAGCTGGTGGCGTAGGTCGTGACGATGGGTTGCAGCCGGAGATATGATACCGCCAGCCCGTTCAGCGACCCCGCCACAATTCCCACACCGCAGGCGGCCAGCACGGCCAGAGCGATATCCGCCGCGCTGGACTCGGCATTGATCAGCTTGACCAACACCGCCACAAGCATCGAGACCATGGTCCCAACCGAGAGGTCGATCCCGCCGCCGATGACGACCACCGACTGCCCCACGGCCAGCAGAATGAGCGGCAGGAGTGTGCGCATCGAGTTGTTGAGGACCCGCAGCTCGAAGAGATTGTCTTGCAGCGAGTAATTGACGCTGAGCAGGATCGCCAGCAGGAGCAGCGAAAAGAGATAAGTATTGCGTGTCAGGAAGTGCTGAAGCCTAACGCTGTTCATGCGTTGTTCCCATGCTGGCAGCCACAAGGTTCTCGCGTGTTAAACGCTCGCCGCTGAGTTCGTCGCGGACCAGCCCATCCTGCAGGACGAGCACGCGGTTGCACAGCCCCAGCAGCTCGTCGTCGTCGCTGCTGTAGAACAACACGGCGGTGCCCTGCGCGGTGAGCTGCCGCAGCAGCGCGTAGAATTCCGCCTTCGCGCCGACGTCGACCCCTTTGGTCGGGTCGTTGAGCAGCAGAAGCTTGGGCCGTCTCAGCAGCCATTTTCCGATAACGACCTTTTGCGCGTTGCCACCGCTCAGGCTGCTGGCCGGTGCGTCCAGAGTGGAATAGACGAGCGACAGGTCTCGCGCGGCGGTCGTGGCGTCCTGGCGGGCGCTTTCCACATCATGAATGATGCCGTATCGCTGCCAGGACGGAAGCAGGAAGTTCTCTAGGATCGAGCGCGAGAGCAGCAGGCCTTCCGTGGCGCGATCGCCCGGCACAAAGGCAACCCCGTGCTTCATCGCGTCGCGTGGATGCCGGAAGCGAACCGGCTTCCCGCCCAGGATCACCGTCCCGGCATACGGCAGCGCGCCAAACAACGCCAGCAGGAGTTCGGTCTGTCCCTGGCCCTGCAGCCCGCCCAACCCCAACAGCTCGCCGTCGCGGAGCGTCAGGTCTGCGCGCTGCAGGCGCCCGCAACGCAGCCCCCGGACTTCCAGGCGAACAGGTGCCGTTGTGTCGATCTGCGGCATGCGCCCGGCGTCGGGCGCGGCAGCGCCCTCGATCATCATCTGCACGATCTCGCGGTCGGTGGTGTCTGCGGCGTTGACCGTGCCGACCGTCTGGCCGTTGCGCATGACTGTGACGCGATCGGCCACGCGAAAGATCTCGTCCATGCGGTGGGTGATCAAGACGATCGCCATGCCCTCGCGCTTCCACTGCCGGATCAACTCGAACAGCCGGTCAACCTGAGAGCGGTCCAGGCTGGCGGTCGCTTCGTCGAAGATCACCAGGCGCGGCTGGCTGCTGATGGCCTTGAGAATCTCGACGATCTGGCGCTCGTCGGGCGGCAGCGTGTTGACCAGAGTGTCCGGTGTCAGGTTGTTGGATGTGGTTCCGGCGAACAGGTCGAGCAGTTCCTGGGTCTTCCGCCGCATCTCGCCACGGCGCAGGCTGATCCCGCCCAGCAGCGGCTCGTTGGTCAGCCAGATATTTTCCGCCACAGTCATATCCGGGATCAGGCTGAGTTCTTGATAGACGGCCGCGATGCCGCGCTTTTTTGCGGCCTGAGGCGTTGGAAACTGGACCGGCACGCCGTTGAGGAGTAGTTGCCCCTCGTTGGGGGCAACTACTCCCGTGATGACTTTGCTGAGGGTGCTCTTGCCACTGCCATTCGCTCCGACGAGCGTGACCACTACGCCGGACTGGACTTCCAAGTGACCGTCCTTAACAGCGATCACGCCGCCGTAGCGTTTGACAATTCCCTGGGCAAGAAGGGTCAGCGTCATAGCTTACTCCATGAAGGCTGCGGCCTGTTCCTGGGTGATGAAGCCATCCAGGGTGTAGGAAGCGGGGAAGGAGCCGAACTGCTGGTAGTAGCTGGCGAAGTCCTCATCGGTGACGGCGTAGGGGATGGGGACGTAGAGGGTGTTGCCGAAGGGACCCTGAAGCTGGCTTTCATCGACGGTGTTGCCGCAGAGGATCTCCATGGCGACCCGGACGCCATCGGCGCCGACACCGGGCGGGTTGACGACACCGATGGAGGAGAAGTCAGGCTGCTCGGCCAGCACGTCGTGCCACAGTTGGAGGTAGCCTGCGCGCGCTTCCCCGCTGACGACCGGCCAGGAAGCGGGGTTGGCGGTGCGGATGGCGGTCAGGACGCCGAAGGCCATGCCGTCCTGGGTCCACACGCCGTCGATGTTGGGCAGGCTGGCGAGGAAGTCGCTCATGACCTGCTGACCGGTGGCCTGGTCCCAGCCGCCGCTCTCGCGCCCGACGATGTTGATGCCGGGATACTGGGCGAAGACCTCGAGGGCACCGGCCATGCGCGCTTCGTTGGCCGGGTGGCCGACGAAGCCCTCGATGACCACGATGTCGCCCTCACCGTTGAGCTTCTCGGCCAGCCAGCGCGCGCTGATGCGTGCCCACTCGGTCTGGTCGATGACGACGTTGTAGACCCCCTGAGCGCCGATCTCCTGGTCGACCGCGATGACGACGATGCCCTGAGCGGCAGCCTCTTCCAGGTCGAAGTTGAGGGCAGCCTGGTCACCGGGGTTGATGATGATGGCATCCACCCCACGGTTGACCAGGTTCTGGATCTGCTGCTGCTGACCGGCCACGTCCGTGTCGGCGCTCTCGATGACCAGATTGACCTCGATGCCCGCCGCGTTGAACTCGGCGACCACATTCTCGATGTTCTGGATCATCTGCGTGCGCCACTCGCTGCCCACAAAGCTGTTCGATACCCCGATCGTGAACGGCCCGCTGCACATCCCGGCCAGCTCTGCCACGCGCGGGTTCTGGGCGAATGCCGAGCCGCTGATGACGGGGCCGTCGTCCTCAACCATGAAGGCTGCGGCCTGTTCCTGGGTGATGAAGCCATCCAGGGTGTAGGAAGCGGGGAAGGAGCCGAACTGCTGGTAGTAGCTGGCGAAGTCCTCATCGGTGACGGCGTAGGGGATGGGGACGTAGAGGGTGTTGCCGAAGGGACCCTGAAGCTGGCTTTCATCGACGGTGTTGCCGCAGAGGATCTCCATGGCGACCCGGACGCCATCGGCGCCGACACCGGGCGGGTTGACGACACCGATGGAGGAGAAGTCAGGCTGCTCGGCCAGCACGTCGTGCCACAGTTGGAGGTAGCCTGCGCGCGCTTCCCCGCTGACGACCGGCCAGGAAGCGGGGTTGGCGGTGCGGATGGCGGTCAGGACGCCGAAGGCCATGCCGTCCTGGGTCCACACGCCGTCGATGTTGGGCAGGCTGGCGAGGAAGTCGCTCATGACCTGCTGACCGGTGGCCTGGTCCCAGCCGCCGCTCTCGCGCCCGACGATGTTGATGCCGGGATACTGGGCGAAGACCTCGAGGGCACCGGCCATGCGCGCTTCGTTGGCCGGGTGGCCGACGAAGCCCTCGATGACCACGATGTCGCCCTCACCGTTGAGCTTCTCGGCCAGCCAGCGCGCGCTGATGCGTGCCCACTCGGTCTGGTCGATGACGACGTTGTAGACCCCCTGAGCGCCGATCTCCTGGTCGACCGCGATGACGACGATGCCCTGAGCGGCAGCCTCTTCCAGGTCGAAGTTGAGGGCAGCCTGGTCACCGGGGTTGATGATGATGGCATCCACCCCACGGTTGACCAGGTTCTGGATCTGCTGCTGCTGACCGGCCACGTCCGTGTCGGCGCTCTCGATGACCAGATTGACCTCGATGCCCGCCGCGTTGAACTCGGCGACCACATTCTCGATGTTCTGGATCATCTGCGTGCGCCACTCGCTGCCCACAAAGCTGTTCGAAACCCCGATCGTGAACGGCCCCGTACATTCGGACTGGGCTTGTGTTGGCTGGGCCGCGTTAAAGAAAAAGACCGACGAAAGCACTATGGCCAAAACGCTCAATAGATGCAATTTACGCATGGATCCGCTCTCCTATCACTTGCCTGACACTTATTGGCGGAAATACCCGGTTTGTTGTGCGTCTTGTCTGCGATTGCCTCCTCCTTTGCTCGGTCAAGGTTTGACCACAAACAGATACTCAAGCGCCAGAGCGACCGCGCCGGTCACGCCGGCGTCTTCGCCCATTGGAGAATAGTCGATGCGCAGGTGTTGGGTTGAGAGGGGAAGTGAGCGCGACAGCACGCCGCGCCGAATGGTGGCCAGGAACTGCGTCCCGATGTTGGCGACCCCGCCGCCGATCAGAATCAGGCTGGGGTTGAAGAAATTCACGACCCCGGCCAGGACTTCGCCGATCAGCGTGCCGCTGGTCATGATCAGCTCCATGGCGACCTTGTCGCCCGCGTGAGCCGCCGAGCCGACATGCTCGGCGGTGAGCTGCTGCACGCCGCTTGCCAGATACTGCGCCAGGATCGGGCTGCGCCCGCTCTGCGCGGCCTGCATGGCCTGGCGAGCGAGCGCGCTGCCGGATGCCATCGCCTCGATGCACCCGATGTTGCCGCAGTGGCAGACCGGGCCATTGCGATCGGCCTGGATGTGCCCGATGTCTCCGGCGCTGCCTGTGCTGCCGCGATAGATCTCGCCGCCAACGACGATGCCCGCGCCGATCCCGGTGCCGACCTTGACGTAAATGAAATTATCTACACCCCGGCCTGCGCCGGCGCGCAGTTCGCCCAGGGCCATCATGTTGACATCATTGTCAACCACAACGGTCATGTGTGGGAAGGTTTGCTGGATTTTCTGGCGGATCGGGTAGCGTTCCCAGCCCGGCATGATCGGCGGCACGCTGAGAACCCCGTTCACGAAATCGACCGGGCCGGGCACGCCAATGCCCATCGACAGCACGCGGGCCGGCGCCACGCCACACCGGCTAATCAAGTCTTGCGTGATGGCGATCACGCGGTCCAGCACCGGCTCCGGGCCGTCGCGGACGTCGATCGGCTCCTGGTGGCGCAACAAGATCTCGCCGCGAAAGTCCGCCAGCCCAACGTCCACGCTGGTGGCGCCCATGTCTACGCCGACAACGTAAGCAAACTGCGGGTTGAAGTCGAGCAGGCGGGGCCGGCGTCCGCCTGTGGACTGCGTACCCGCGATCTCTTGCAGGATGCCGCCGTCGATCAGTGCCTTGGCGAGGCCGGTTATCGTGGCGCGCGAGTATCCCAGGTGCTGCGCCAGTTCGCCCCGCGACAGCGTGCCCAACGCACGCATCAGCGCCACGACCCTGTACTCGTGGCGCGGCAGGGCAAGGCTGTTGTGGTAGAGAGCGGACTGCTGGAACTGTTGCAGAAGAGAGAACTGGCTGCGCATGGGACGCGCCTACAAAACCGTATCAGGAAACCGCGCACAGCGTGCGGACATTTTTTCAAGAGTGTCTCTGTTTCAGTACATTCTAGCACACTTTTTGATTCTTCTGAAAGAAGAAAGCGCAAAAAAGCCTTGAGATGCTAAGCCTTGTGCCCAGGCCCAGACTTCAGCCCGGCAGACTTGTCAACTGCTGCCCCTGAGTTCAGTATCCCTCATCACCAGGGTGCGGACGCGGCGGCTCCAATCGAATGAAGGTGAGCGATGAACACACACTTTCCGTGCAAGCGCATTTCCGAGGACGGCTACGAGTTGTGGCTGCGCTATGTGCCCGCGGCGCACCCGGCGCTGACCGAGTACCGTGCCGCGCTGACGTACATCGTTGTCGAAGGCACTTCGGCCACGCTGCAGACGGCCCGCGACGAACTGGCGTTTGCGCTGCCGTGCCTGCTGGGGACGTCTGTCCCTCTGGCGGGCACGGCCGGGCGTGGCGCGCTCGTCGCCGGAACGCCGCACAGCTCCCCGCTGATCGCCGCGCTCGACCTTGGCGCGGACCTCGCCCGGGCGCGTGACGAAGGCTTTCCCCCCGCGGTCCGGGCTGCAAGGTTTACAGCAGCCTTGAGCGCCGCGGACCCTGGTTGGTTGTAGCCGTGCTTGGCAGGTGGCATTGCCGGCGCGGGTGCTTGACTCTGGGTCAGGACTGTTCTATACTGAGATCAAGTTGTGAGAGCGCTCTCTCTGAATTTCGTTTACTTTCGACTTTTTTCTATTCGTTTTTCCCTTAAATGGCGTCTGTCCTGGGTTTTTCATAGAGCGCTCTCAGAAAAAAGATCATGGCCAACAGCCCCGGAAAGAAACTTACACTCGAGCAGGTCGCCCGCCTCGCCGGCGTGTCGCGTGCGACAGTCTCCCGCGTGGTGAACAATCCCGCCAGTGTCTCCCCCGAATACCGTGCGCGGGTGGAAAAAGTGATCGCCGACACGGGCTACCAGCCCAACCTGGCGGCTCGCTCGCTGGCGTCGCGCCGTTCCGGCATCATCGGCCTGATCATCCCCAGTGTGACCGAATTCGTCTTCGCCGACCCCTACTACCCGATTCTGATCGAGGGTATCTCGCGCGCCTGCAATCTGCACGACCTCACGCTGACGCTGTTTCTGTTCAACTCGCAAGACGACCAGGAGCGTCTCTACCGGCGCGCGCTGGGGACGGGGCTGCTTGACGGCGTGATCGTCACCGCCGACAAACTGGTCGACCCGCTAATCCCCGAGCTGATCGCCCGCCAGATCCCCGCCGTGTATGTGGGCCGCCCGCCCGATTCCAGCCAGACCAGCTATGTCGATGTCGATAATGTCTCCGGGGCCTATGTGGCGACCAGCCACCTGATCCGCCTGGGCTACGAGCGGGTCGCGACTATCACCGGCCCGATGGACTCTACTGCCGGCATCGATCGGCGCGCGGGCTATATCAAGGCGTTGCAAGAGCGCGGGCGCAAGGTGGACGAGAACCTGATCGTCGAGGGCGATTTCAGCCTGGACAGCGGTTATGCCGCGATGCGCCAGCTTCTGCTTCACCGCCCCGATGCGGTCTTTGCCGCGTCCGACACCATGGCGTTTGGCGCCATCCGTGCCATCCGCGAGGCCGGCCTGCGCGTCCCGGACGATGTGGCGATCATCGGCTTCGACGACCTGCCGCCGGCGATGCGCTTCGACCCGCCGCTGACGACCATCCGCCAGCCGGTCCGGCGCAACGGCATGCTAGCGGTTGAGGTCCTGCTTGAGCTGCTGGAGATGGGGCCGCACCCGCCGCGCCATCTGATCTTGACGACGGAGCTGGTGATTCGCTCGACCTGCGGCGGGATTCTCGAATCGGGGCCGGGCGGCTCGCCGCGCCAGCAGCCAGTGGAAGGGTCATTTTCCGATCAACGCTCATGATTCGATCGTTGTGTATCCACGTCAGGGGCCGAGAGTAGCAGAAAGGAGGGGGTAACGGGGGCAAGAGCAGATATGTGGGTGGACTGGGTAGCCCGCAGAGCAGCCGTTCACCCCAAACTCGCGGGCGGGCCAGCCAGACATTTCGGGTTTCATGGCCATCTGACCCGCGCACTACATCGACAGGTTGGTTTGTTTTCAGGAGATGCTCGCATGTTCCGTAAACTAGCCGTTTTCACTGTTCTCATCGCCGCGCTGTCGGTGATGGTCGTTCCGCTGGCCCCTGTGCAGGCGCAGGGGGGTGAGCCGGTGGTCATCACCTGGTTCATCGGCCTGGGTGCCGGTGGGCAGCCTGAGCATCGGGAAGCCCAGGACCGGGTCGTCGAGCAGTTCAACGCCGAGCACGACGACATTGAGTTGGAGATCATCGTGTCCGACTTTGACGTCAGCCGCCAGACGCTCAGCACGCTCATCGCGTCGGGCGACGCGCCGGACATCATCGGCCCGGTGGGGATCGGCGGCTCGAATGACTACGCCGGCACCTTCCTCGATCTGCA
This sequence comes from Thermoflexus sp., assembly GCA_020724465.1. Lineage (GTDB taxonomy): Bacteria > Chloroflexota > Anaerolineae > Aggregatilineales > Aggregatilineaceae > DYGX01. The sequence continues at coordinate 80,337 of DYGX01000009.1, read as the reverse complement.
GCCCATCATTGATGAGCTGGACTATGACCTGAGCCGCTGGAATCCGAGCCTGATCGAGTTCTATCGCGATCCGGAGGAGGGCCTGACCGCCCTGCCGTTCGCCACCTATCCGTCGTTCATCTACTTCAACCGCGATCTGTTCGACGCGGCTGGCGTCGCCTATCCGCCCCAGGCATTCGGCGAGCCGTATGCCGACGGGGATGAGTGGAACGTCGACAAGCTGCGCGAGATCGCCATGCTGCTGACGCTGGACGAGAACGGCAACAACGCCACCAGCCCCGAGTTCGACCCGACCAAGATCGTGCAGTTCGGCTATGCGCCGCAGTGGTGGGGCGATGACATTCGCTCCGCGGTGACGTCGCCGTTCGGCGCCGGGTCGTTCTACGATCCAGAGACTGGCCAGGCCGTGATGCCGGACAACTGGCGCGAAGGCATCAAGTGGATCTACGCCGGTTGGCACGAGGACCACTTTATGCCGAACTATGACTATCAGCAGAGCGACATGCTGCTGAACGGAAACGTGTTTAACTCCGGCCGTGTGGCGATGGCTTACAGCCACCTGTGGTACACCTGCTGCGTAGGCGATGTTCCGAACTGGGATATCGCGGTGGTTCCGTCCTACGAGGGCACGTACACCGCCAAGCTGCACGCGGACACCTTCCGCATCCTCGAATACACCGAGCACCCGATCGAGGCGTTTAAGGTGCTGGACTACCTGGTGGCCGGCCCGGCCATGCCGGAACTGCTGCAGGTCTACGGCGCGGCACCTGCCGATAAAGTCTATCTCCAGCCGTTCCTCGACGAACTGGACGCCCGGTTCCCGCAGGGTGTAAACTGGGATGTGGCTATCGAGAGCCTGCAGTATCCGGATAACCCGAACCACGAGAGCTGGCTGCCTAACCACACCCAGTCCGTGGTCGCGATCCAGAACTGGTCGCTGCACATGCAGGCCACGCCGGGCCTCGATGTCGACGCGGAGATTGAAACCCTGCTGCAAACCTTGCAGGGGATCTTCGACGCGGCGCAGTCCTAAAGCTATCGGGATTAGTTCTTTCCGAACTGGCGCACGGGTGGCGATCCGAAGCGGTCGCCACCCGCATCCCAAGCACAGGCGGCTGGCGGTGTTGGAGGAAAGATGGTGAATTATGTCTGTTGCTGACCAAACGCAGAGTATGACGGCACCCACAGGCCGGACGATCTTTGGCCGGCTGACATTGCAGCAGAGCCGTACCCTGTGGGGATGGGTTTTTCTGGCGCCGTGGGTGTTCGGCTTCCTCGCTTTCTACTTCTTTCCGATGATCGCGTCCTTTGCCTTCACCTTTACCGACCTGCAGTTGACCAAGCCGGATGAAGTGTCGTTCGTGGGCCTCAACAACTACCGGACGTTGCTGAAGGACGTCTATGTTGGCAAGTCGCTGAAGGTCACTCTGTCGTATATGGTGCTTGCCCTGCCCATCTCGATCCTGATCCCGCTGGGGCTGGCGACGCTGCTCAACTCGAAGCAGTTGTGGGGGAGGCGGCTGTTTCGCACGCTGTTTTACATGCCCTATGTCGTGCCGATCATTTCCGTCACGTACATTTTCAACGGCTTCCTCAATGCCCAGTCCGGCTGGCTGAATCGCTTCCTGGGCCTGTTGGGGATTTCCGGCCCGAACTGGTTGTACAGCTCGACCTGGATCTATCCTGCGCTGCTGATGATCGGGATCTGGGGAACTGGGAACGCCATGCTCACCCTGCTCGCCAGTATGCAGACCGTTCCCACCGAGCTGTACGAGGCCGCACGGGTGGACGGTGCCGGTCCGGTGACGGTTTTCCGCCGCATCACGCTGCCCCTCATCACGCCGATGATTTTCTACAACCTCATCCTGTCGACGATCGGGCTGTTTCGCTATTTTGATGTTCCCTACATCATTTCTCGAGGAACGGGTGGGCCCAACGATATTACGCTGTTCTACAACATCTATTTTTACCGCGTGGCGATCCAATATGACCGGATGGGCTATGGTGCCACGCTGGCGTGGCTGTTGTTCGTGATCGCCCTGATCACGACCATCATCCTGTTCGTGACGGCGCGAAAGTGGGTGTATTACGCCGGAGGGGATGACTAAACCGCATGGCTGATTCCACGCACAAACGCAAACTCTGGGGCAGCAAGCAGATCGTCGCCCGCTACCGGAATCTTGGCCTCAGCGCGCTCCTGCTGATGTTTACGATTATGCTCCTGATCGCCTATCTGTCCCCATTCGGGTACATGGCGACGACCGCTATCAAGAACAAGCCCCAGATCACCGAGAAGAGCATCTTGCCGATGTCGCCGGTGATGTACCGCTATGATGGCGAGGAATATCCCGAGTGGAGCGTGCGTACTGGGAGCCGCTACCCGCTTTACCGCGTTCCGGACGAGCAGGGCATCTGGCGGGAATGGGCGCTGATCGCCACCCTGGATGATATGGTCGTCTTTCTGGATCCGGCGAACGTGGCCGGAGGCGTCATCGAGTGGACGGGCGACCCGGCGACCATCGAGCCGCTGACCGAGCCGGAGACATTCATGTATGTGGGAACGGGCTACCGGGAAGAAGGGGTGGTGCGCGGCACACCGTACCCGCTGTATGACATCCCGCTTGACGGGGGCGTGAAACGGCTGGCGCTGTTCAAGTCTGAAGGGGACACGCATTACTTCCTCGACCCCGCCGCCCCCGAGTCCGGGATTGTGACCTGGCAGGGCGATCTCGCCGAGGCGACGGCGCTTGAAAAAGAAGTGCTCTATACCTACCGGGGCAAGACAATTCCCGAGGTGGTTCTGCAGCCCGGCGCGGAATATCCGCTCTATGAGGTGCCCGCGCCGGATGGCGGAACGCAGCGCTGGGCGATGGTGCGGCAGGGCGTGCCCGGCCAGACGGAAACCTACTTTATCGACCCGGAGAATCTGGATGCGGGTATTCTGGCCTGGTCCGAGCAGCCGTTTGCCAATCAGCAACAGCCCACCGCCAAGCCGGTGAAGCGGTTTGATCCGCAGTGGGAGAACTTCTCCTATGCCTGGCGCGAAGTGGGCTTCCCGCGGCTGCTCTTCAACACGCTGATGATCGCGATTCTGGGCATGATCGGCACGGTCATTTCCTGCACGCTGGTCGCCTATGCGTTTACGCGCTTCCCGATCCCGTACAAGAACGTGCTGTTCATGATCCTGATCTCGACTATCATCCTGCCCAAGCAGGTGACCCTGGTCCCCACCTACTTCGTGTTTTCGCAGGTGCTGGGCTGGACGGGAACTTGGCTGCCGCTGATCGTGCCGCACTTCTTCGCGAACGCCTACAACGTCCTGCTCTTGCGCCAGTATTTCAGCACGCTGCCGATCGAGCTGGACGAGGCGGCGATGATTGACGGCGCAGGGCCGTTCCGCATCCTGCGCTCGGTGATCATCCCGCAGGCGTGGCCGGCGATCGTCGCGGTGAGTCTGTTCCACTTCGTCTTTGCCTGGAACGACTACTTTGAACCCCTGATCTACACCTTGAGCAATCCGAAGATCGCCCCCTTGTCGGTGGGCATCCAGATCTTCAACTTCGTCTTCGACCAGCAGCCGCACCTGATCCAGGCGACCGCGCTGATGGGCCTGGTGATCCCGGTGGTGCTGTTCTTCCTGGCGCAGCGTGTGTTCATGCGTGGCGTGATCCTGACCGGGGTGGAAAAGTAACCCGATCCTCTAGGGTAGTCTGGCCCGGGCCGGGCGATGCAGAGGGGGCGCAGCCGCCCCCTCTCGCTGTTTGGGATCCGGCTGTAGCGCCCGGTGTGTCGGGATCGAAAAAATCCGTCTTTAGTCTGATGCTTTCTGGCAAGGCACGAGTAATCTGGGAAGAGAGGCAGAGGCGAGCGGACGCGTCGCCCTGCCTTTGGTTGATGTGTCGAAATCGCCTGTGCGGTGAACTCAGGGAGGAACGGGATATGAGGCGATTCGTTTGGCGTCTTGCCATCCTGACGAGCCTGATGATGGTTCCGGCTGCCAGCGCGCAAGAGGACGGTTGTGCGACCGCGTTCGACGACGCGCGGGACTTCACGGCCGGTGTCTTCGAGCGCGCGCTGAGCGAGATCGAGGCCGGCGTGATTGAGTGGGACAGCACAGATTGGGAGAATATCGTGCGGCGTGTGGTCGGCTCAAGCGAGTTCTACCTCAACAACTGCACCGATCCGGACCTGCCGCTTGCTGAGCAGGCGGACGTCGTCGAGCGGTTGGCCGCGCTAAGCCTGATCGAGCCGCCGGTGTCGAGTGTCGAGGTCGGCGGCGACTTCGGCTCCGTGCCGCTCAGCACCGATTTTGTGCCGCAGGTCGCCTTCATGGACCTGAACGGGGACGGGGCGGACGAGCTGATCCTGCACACGCAGGTGCCGTATTTCTCGGATCGGACCGTCTATCAGCTTCGGGGCGGCCTGAGCATCGCGTTCTTCTACGGAGAAGACGGCTGGCAGGGCCAGGTCATCGCGCCGGTGTCTGCGTTTGTGACCGACGAGAGCGGCGATCATGTGTCGTTTGCCATGCTGGAAGACAGCACGCTGAGCGTCGAGGAAGCGCATCAGGCGTTGGTCTATCTGCCCGCGCCTGAGGTCGAGGTGATCGAGGTTGAGGGGGATGCCGGCCCGCTGACCGCCATCACCCTCTATGCGCCGACCGGCACCGGCGATGCTAAAGAACTCAACATCCTGTCCTGGGAAGGGCGCTTCCCGTCGGTCGAGCTGCGCGTCGCGTTCGACGACTGGTGCTATCCCGGTCAGGCGCTGGACTGGGAGATCCGCGAGGATGGGAGCGTCTTCGTCCCGAGCAACGGTGGCGAAGAAGGCTCTCCGTTGCACTGCGGCCGCACCCCCGAAGTGCTCTTCGAGTGGGACGGCGAGCAGTACACAGCCGTCGAGCAGTAGCCCTCGCGGCGGGCAACACCGACACCAAAGCGCGCGCCGCTGCGGGAGAGATTGACAATCTCCAGCGGCGCACTCAACACAAACTCCGGCACCGGGCCGGAGTTTGTTGTTGTGAGAGGGCGCCGGCGATCAAGCGCTCAGCGCTCGATGGCGAAGGAAGCGGCCGCCTGCAGAGCGTTGATGGGCCGCCGGTGGCGCGCTATCATCAGCGGCCAGGGTCGCGCTGGAGCTGCCGTCGGCGCGGGCGCGCTCGCAGACTGGCGGCGGCAGAAAGGCTCTCGCCGTGCCACAACCCGGCTCCGATCTCGAAGCAGCCAAAGCAGCGGCGCTGCGCGTGCTGCAGCACAACGCACGCGGGCCGTACCACGGGCTGCCGCGCGCGGCAGCCTGGGGCTATCCGGAACCTTACACGCGCGATCTGATGCTGTCGGCGCCAGGCTTCCTTGTCAGCGGCGATCCGGACCTGCGTGACGCGCTGCGCCGGACGCTCGAAGCCCTGGCCTCAAATCAGTCCGCCCATGGGCAGATTCCGGGTCTGGCGCACAATCCCGATGATCTCGGCTCCAGTGACACGACCCCGCTGTTCTTGATCGGGCTGGCCTGGTATCGCCAGGCCGCCGGGCAGCCGCACTTTCTGCACGACGCCGCCGAGCGGGCGCTGGTCTGGATGCGCTATCAAAGCCCGGACGATCGGGGAATGGTGCAGCAACAGCCGACGACCGATTGGCGCGACGAGCAGTGGGTGCTCGGCTACGGCCTGTATGTCAACACGCTGGTGTACGCCTATCTGCGCCTCTACGGGTTGCACGCCGAGGCGGACGCGCTGCGCCGCCGCATCAACCGACCGGTGATCACGAGCGGGGTCAAGCCACCGCACGTGCTGGAAGGGTTGGCCATCCCTGGCCGGCCGTGTTATGCGCTGTGGTCGTTTAAGGTGCACTCAAGCCTGCGCTTCGACCTGATGGGCAACAGCCTGGCGATTCTGACGGGGATCGCGTCGTCCAGCCACGCCCGCCGCCTGATCACCTGGATCGAAGCGCAGTGCCGGGCGCTGCGCGCGCGCGGCGAGCTGGCAGGTGATCTCCCGCCCAGCCTGTTCCCGTACATCCAGCCGACCGATCCGGATTGGTACCCGCGCTACGAGCGGTTCAACCAGCCCGGCGAGTATCACAACGGGGGGATCTGGCCGGTGCTGTGCGGGCTGTACGTGGCGGCGCTGGTGGCAGCGGGCAAACCTCGCCTGGCGGCTCACAAGTTGCACGCACTGACCGAGCTGGTCCGCCTGAGGCGCGAGGCAGATGTCGCGTTTGGCTTCAACGAGTGGCTGCGCGCCCAGGACCGGCGTCCGATGGGACAGGACTGGCAGACGTGGTCTGCGGCGCTGTACCTCTATGCGGCGACGGCGGTTGAGCAGCAGCGCACGCCCTATTTCGACGCGGTGCACGGCGGCTGGTGAGGGCAGGGCTATCAGCAGGGGCATGGTCCGCGGGCGGCAGACAAACCATCCGGGCCGATCAACAGACCGGCCCGGCTTTCACGATCGGTGCCGCTGGGTGGAGCTATCCCTTGACCGCCCCGGCCGTCAGCCCCTCGATGATGCGGCGCTGGAAGATGAGCACCAGCACTAGCACCGGGACTGTCACCACCACCGCGCCCGCGACTCGATCCGCAACCGGGACCTCATAGCTATACCCGGCAAAGTTGGCGATGGCAACCGGCACGGTCTGGGCGCTCTTGTTCACCAGCGTGAACGTGAGCGCGAACAGGTATTCGTTCCAGGCTGCGATGAACGCCAGCAGCCCGGTTGTGACCAGCGCGGGGGCGGTCAGCGGCACGAGAATCCGCCAGAAGGTCTGAAACGGGGTGGCGCCGTCGACCAGCGCCGCCTGCTCGATTTCCGGAGGCAATCCCTGGAAGAACGACGTCAGCACCCACACCGTGAACGGCAGCGTAAAAATCGGATAGGTGAACATCAGGGCCGCCGTCGAGCCGTAGATGCCCAGATCGTTGACGATGGCGAATAACCCCGACAGGATCGAAATCTGCGGGAACATGGTCATCGCCAGCACCAGGTACAGCACGACCATCCGCCCGCGAAACTGTACGCGCCCCAGGGCATAGGCGGCGAACGACCCCACCACGAGTGCCAGCAACACCGTCACCGACGCGACGACCGACGAGTTCAGCATGGTTCGCATGAAGTTTCTGTCGCTCAGCAGGTTCTGATAGTTGGTGAGCTGCGGGTCTTCCGGCAGGTAGCGCGCGGTGACCAGGACCTGGGCGTTGGTGCGAAACGAGATGCTGATCGCATAGGCAAACGGCAGCATGGTGTAGAGCGCAACGAGGATGATCACCAGCCAGAACAGCGCCCGTGTCAGCAGATGGCTGACTTCTCTGCGTGAAATTGGTCGCCCGCTCATTCTTGTTCAATCCTCACAAATCGAACGTACAGCACCGTGAAGATGAAGATCAGGATGAAGATCATCACCCCAACCGTGGATGCGTACCCGTCCATCCGGTTCAGCACCAGCGTGTTGTAGTTGTAGGCAGCCATCGACGGGCGCGTTGTATCGAGCAGCACCTGGAACACATCGAACGCGCGCAGCGCGTCCAGCGTGCGGAAGATCAGCGCGACAGCGATGGTGGGGCGCAGCAGAGGAAGGGTGATCGAGAAAAACTGCCGCAGCTTGGACGCGCCATCGACAGCCGCCGCTTCGTACAGGTCGCTAGGGATCACCTGCAGACCGGCCAGCAGCAGCAACGCCATAAACGGCGTCGTCTTCCAGACATCGATCGCCACAATGGAGTTCATCCAGGGGCCGGTCGCCGCCAGCCACTGCTTGGGGCCGGCGATCAGCCCCAGGTCGAGCAGCAGCTTGTTGAGGATGCCGGTCTGGTCCGGGCGCATCATCGCCTGCCACAGCACGGCTGAGACGACTGTCGGGATCGCCCAGGGGACCAGCATCGCCGCCCGCATCAGGCCGCGCCCGCGGAAACCGGAGTTAACGACCAGCGCGATGAGCAGCCCCAGCACCAGCTCCAGAGTGACCGAGGAAACGGTAAAGCGAAGCGTGTTGCCCACGGACTTGAGAAACGTGGGGTCTTTGCCCAGCAGGCGGATGCCTTTAGTGCTGTTCGGCAGACGCCAGGTCGCCGCTTCCTGATAGCGCACGTATCTGCGTCGCTCGGCACTGGTGAGGCTTCTCAGCTTCTCCGCTTCCTCTTCTTCGGCTTTCGATCGTTCCCAGATGATGCTTTGGTTCGGCGTGCGCGCGCACTCGCCGCTGTCGTCGAGGCGGCACTCGATGAGCGCGAACTTGAAGCTGATCAGGTTGGCGTAGTTTCTCAGGCCGACGAAGCGCGCTGGCCGGTTGGTGCCGAACTGGTCGTCTGTCAGGCTCTTGATGAACGTCTGCTCCAGGGGCCGCGCCGCGACCAATGCCAGCACGACCAGAGTCGGCACCAGCAGCGTCCACGCGAACCGCGTGTTGCGCGAGGTGAGTGACTCCTCGCCGACGAGCAGTTCGTCGATCACCGTTCCGAGCCACTTGTACGCGATCGCCAGCGGGATAATGGCGATCAGAACAGGCACGGCGCCACGCACTGCTTTGCCATAGTTGAACGGCTCTTTGGTAACTAGGCCGCCCTTCCCGCTCACCCAAAAGGACCACAGCGCTACCACAGCCAGCCCGATCATCAGCCAGAGCAGCGCGACCAGCGCCCAGCGAGCCGCGACCACATCGTACTGGCGCAGCCGCGTGCCAAGCCGGATCAGGAAGATGCCGAGCAGAACGAGCAGCAATGGCACGACAAACCCAAAGCTCTTGAGGTAGGCGATGGTTGTCGTCGGCGGGACGTTCTTCGGCACGACGCGGGTTTCCGCCCTCAGGCTGCCGTCGGGCAATGGCCGCAGAAATTCCAGCGTGATTTCGAAGTCGTCATCGGCCAGCGAAACGTCCGCTTCGGCGAGGCGCGCGCGCACCTGCTCCAATGTCATTGTCTCGGGTGTGGCGTCCTCGCCGTCGATCTTGGCGAGCCGGTCGCCCGCCCGGATGCCTGTAGTGCTGGCTGTGCCCCCCGCGATAGGATGCAGTTCAAAGTAGGGTGGCTCTGGCTCGTCCGGCTCTACCAGGGTCACGTTCAGACCAATCCCGGGAACCTCAGGCCCCTGTGTGGCTTCCTTGATATCGGCGTTGGTGGCGATTGCGTAGAACAGGTAAGCAAACGCGAAAAACCCTATGAGCATCAACAGACCGCTCACCAGTTCGAGCGAGATAGCTTCCTGTTCGGTTGGGCGCCGGCGCGTGCCACCTGGTGGAATCAGTGTCATCAAGCACCCCCTTGATTGCCCCAAAAACTAATTAGGGGTGATCACTATGAATGATGTGCCCCATATGCGAACTAGGGGCAGCATGTACTGCCCCTAGCAGCTATCAACGCGTGTGGGATCGGGCTGTTAGGGTAGCTCGAATCCCAGATCCGCCAGCGCCAGCTCAAGGTCCGCCATGGCAGTCGCGGCGTCCTTGCTGCCCGCCAGCACATCATGCACGGCGGTGTAGTACAGCTCGGACACGCGGGCATACTGCTCGCCAGCGACGGCTGTGGGCCGCGGGGTGGCAAAGTTCAGGACGTCCTTGAAGGCCAGGATGAACGGAAGCTGTTCCTGGATCTCCGGCGCGTCGTAGACGGCAGGCTGAACCGGCTGCTCGCTGCGCTGCAGCGTGAACCAGACTTGCTGATCAATGCTGGTCACCCACTTGACGAAGGCCACCGCCGCATCGACGTTGTCCGAGTACTTCGAGACGGACAGGCCCCAGCCGCCCAGGGTCGCCGCGCTCATGCCGGGTTCCTTGCCGGGCAGCGGGCCGACGTCGAACTTGTCCTTGATCACGCTGTCGTCCGCCTGGCCGAGCGTGTAGGCATAGCCCCAGTTGCGCATGAAGGCCGCGTTGCCCGCCTGCCAGACCGCACGCGCATCCTCTTCCTGGAAGGTCAGCACGGCTTCGGGCACGATGTCGCCCACCCAGGACGCGACCTTATCGAAGATCTCGATCGCGTTGGGGTTGTTGACATCGACCACGCCGTCCGGCGTGATGATCACGCCGCCGTCATACGACGCCTGCCACTCCAGCGCGTCGCAGGTCAGGCCCTCGTATGCATGGCCCTGGAAGACGAAGCCCCAGAAGTCGGGGTTGGTCTCGCGCTCGCCGTCCTGAATGGTCTTGGCCGCGGTATACAGTTCATCCCAGGTCTGGGGCACTTCGAGGCCGTATTTCTCCAGCAGATCAGTGCGATAGTACAGCATTCCCGCACCGGCGAACCAGGGCACTGCGGCCAGACGTCCCTGCACGGTGTAGCCCGCGAGCACGCCGGGATAGAACTGGCTGAGGAATTCCTCGTCGAGATACTCGTTCATATCCAGGACGTGCTCGGCAACCAAGCCGGGCCAGGCAACATCGATCTGAAAGACGTCAAGCTCGCCGCTCTGGGCTTCGAAAAACTGCTGATACTGCGCCAGCGTCTCGGTTGTGCTCGTCGGGCGCTCAACCACATTCACGGTAATATTCGGGCACACTTCCATGAAGTTGTTGCCCAAGGTCACGGCAACTTCATGCTCCGAGCCGACGGTCCCTGCGATGAACGTAACGGTTGCTTCCTCGTCGGTGCCGCAGATGTTCTCGCCTTCCTGCGCGCGGACGGTCGGCAGCAAGCCAAGGGCCAGAATGGCGATCAGGGCCAGGCCGAGTATACGTTTTAGCATGGGGACTCTCTCCTTTTACTCGTTAAATATTGACAAGAACAATCGACAACCAGCTTGTGGTTATGTGCAGTAGATACTTAACTGAACATAACCCTTTTTATTGTAACACTAAACCCGGCGATGGCCAACAAGATGCCTCGGCGCATATACGAGTCTCACCAACCGTCTTACCCGCCGCGCTTGACCCGGCAGCAGCCTTGACCCGCTCAATCACCCGACACGGCAAACTGGACCTTCATCCGCTGCGGATCACGCTCCGCCAGGTCCAGCCCTCGGACGAACTCATCCAGCGGCAGCGTGTGCGAGATCAGCGGCTTGACGCGCACCCATCCGCTCTGGATGAGGGCGATGCTCTCCTGGAATGTGCGATTGACCGCGAAACTGCCGACGATCGTCAGGTCCTTGCGGAACACCTCGTAGGGAACGAACGAGGCGCGCTCGCCCGGCGGGCAGACGCCGAAAACCCACACCTTGCCGCGTGGCCGCGTGTAGGCGAAAGCCTGCTGTAGCACGCGGGTCAGGCCGGTGGCGTCCACAATGACATCGTAGCCGAGGGGCGCCAGAGCCTTCAGGCGACGTCCCTGCCGGTCGTCCGCCGGGACCGTCTCGCTGGCGCCCAGGGCCGCCGCCTGCTCCAGCCGCCAGCCAACCGGATCGGTGATCACGGCGGTCGCGGCCCCGGCATGCTGGACCGCTTGCAGCACCAGACACCCCATCGGGCCGGCGCCGAAGATCAGCACGGAGTCGCCGGGCTGCACCTGGATCCGCTTCAAGCCCCAGACGACACAGGCGAGCGGCTCGACCAGCGCCGCCTCGTCAAACGGCAGCGTTCCAATCGGGAAGACGTTGCCCTCGGGCACCAGGACATACTCCGCGAAGCCCCCGTCGCGCGTCACGCCGACGGCGGCCAGCGACTGGCACTGGTTTGGCTCGTTCCGCTGGCAGAAGACGCATCGCCCGCAGGGGATGTTGGGATCAGCGGTCACGCGGTCGCCGGGACGGAAGCGGATGACCTCGCTGCCGACCGCCGCGACCACGCCGCTGAACTCGTGCCCCGGAATGACGGGATAGGTCGCCTCGTACTGCCCGCGAAAGATGTGCAGATCGGTGCCACAGATGCCCGCCGCCCGCACCGCGATCAGCACATCGCCCGGCCCAGGCTCCGGCACAGCCGCCTCGACGATGCGCGCCACACCCGGCGCTTGTACCTGTGCAGCCTTCATCCTGATCTCCTCTTCTGTCAGAGCCAGATATCGGACGGTCACTGTTCAGGGCAGATGCTATGCCAGCCGTGGTTTCACGCTTGCTCCGGATCGATGACGAACGTCCCCATCAGCCCACAGCTCGAATCGGGCCCGACCCAGACCGCGAACTCGCCCGGCTCGAACACCCGCTCTCCTTGCGCATTGTAGAACGACAGGTCGTCGCGCGTGAGCCGGAATGAGACGGTTTGCGTTTCGCCGGGCGCCAGCGCCAGCCGCGCGAATCCTTTGAGTTCCTTCACCGGGCGGCTGATGCTCGCCACGAGATCGCGCACATAAAGCTGCGCGATCTCTTCGCCGGCTCGCGGGCCGGTGTTGGTCACGTCGGCGCGGATGATCACCGCCGGGCTGTCGTCCGGGGTGATGTGCAGGTTGCTGTACTCGAAGCGGGTATAGCTCAGCCCGTAGCCGAACGGATAAAGTGGGCTATCGAGCTGGTCGGTGTAGCGCGAATGGCGCCGGTCGCCTGGGGGCAGGGGGCGCCCGGTCGGCTTGTGATTGTAATAGAGCGGCACCTGGCCGACTGTGCGCGGAAACGTGACCGGCAGCTTGCCGCTGGGGGCCGTGTCCCCAAAGAGCACGTCGGCGATGGCCTGAGCGCCTTCCGTGCCGGGATGCCACGCCATCAGGATCGCCGCGGCGCTGCGGTGGACCGGCTCCAGCGCCAGGGGCCGGCCGGCCAGTACGACGACCACGGTTGGGACCTGGAGCGCGTGCAAGGCGTCCAGGAACGCCTGCTGGCCGGGGGGCAGGTCCAGCGTCGTGATGCAGTGATCCTCGCCCGACCGGGAAACCCCTTCGCCCACAACGGCGATGACGACGTCGCAATGGCGCGCGCGCGTGAGCGCGTCGTCGACCAGCTCGGCGGTCCGGATCGTCACGCTGCGATCCACGGCGGCGCGGATGCGGTCTGCGATCGACACCACGCTCGCCTCGTCGCCGTCGAGCGTCCACGCCCCAAACAACGTCCGGCGGGCGTTCGCCAGCGGGCCAAAGACGCCGATGGTCAGGCCGGTCTTTGCCAGGGGAAGAATGCCGTCGTTCTTAAGTAGCACCAGCGAGCGAGCGGCGGCGTCGCGGACGATCTGAAGATGGTCCGGGTGCAGGTGGACGGCGCTCCGCTGCTCGTCGGTATAAGGCCGTTCAAACAGCCCCAGGCGGAACTTGGCGCGCAGGATGCGGCGGACGGCTGCGTCGATGACGGCTTCCGGCAGGCGACCAGCTTCTACCAGCCCGGCCAGCTCGTCGGCGTACACATCGGACGCCATGTCCATATCCACGCCTGCCTGCGCGGCCAGCAGCGCGGCCCCCGCCCGGTCTGCCGCCACGCCATGATAGCGCAGCTCGTCGACAGCGGCCCAATCGCTGATAACGAACCCGTCGAACCCCCATTCCTCTTTCAGAATGCCGGTCAGCAGGGCGCGGTTGGCGGTCACCGGGACGCCGCCGATCTCCGGAAAGGCCGACATAACCGATCCGGCCCCGGCCCGAACCGCGGCGTGAAACGGGGGCAGATAAACGTTGCGTAGCGTGGCGGTCGTCACCTCAACCGCGTTGTAGTCGCGCCCCCCTTCGGCGGCGCCGTAGGCCGCGTAATGCTTGGGGCAGGCCAGGACGGAGTCCGGATCGCTCAGTTCGTCCCCCTGGAAGCCGCGGATGGCCGCTTCGGCCAGGACCGAGCAGAGGAACGGGTCTTCGCCGAACCCCTCGGCGATGCGCCCCCAGCGCGGATCGCGCGCGATGTCGAGCATCGGCGCGAACACCCAGCGGATGCCGTCGGCAGACGCCTCGCGCGCCGCCACGCGGCAGACCGCCCGCACCACATCCGGTGACCAGCTCGCCGCCATCCCCAGCGGGATCGGGGCGACGGTCTTGTAACCGTGCAGCACGTCGCGCCCGAACAAGACGGGGATGCGCAGCCGCGACTCCTCGATGGCGAGCCGCTGCAGGTGATTGAGACGCGCCGCGGTGACCGGGTCCTGAGGTCCGGTGCCGGGCAGCGGCGTGCCGGAATAGATCACCGAGCCGACTTGGCCGCGGCGGATGCGCTCGTCCAGCTTGAGGTGCGAGATCGGAACCTGGCACATCTGCCCGACTTTTTCGGCGATAGTCATCTGCGCCAAGAGGGCGTCAATCTGGGTTTCGATGGTCACGGATTCCATGGGTCAGAATTCACTCCTGGGCACTGCTCAAGCACATACAAACCTAAGATTTCGCGGCGGGTGGCACGACCGCGCTATGTGTTTGCCGGCGACACCCGCCCTTCGGCGATCACCCCGCGCAGCGACAGCTCTTCGGCGAAGTGGCATGCCACGTAGTGCGGGTACGCGCTGCCATCCGCCGCGCGGCTTTCGATTGGGCGTAGAGGCGGCTCCTCGCGCACACACCGCTCCTGAGCGTAGCGACAGCGCGGGTGGAAGCAGCACCCGGTCGGGGGGTTGGCCGGGTCGGCCACGTCGCCTTCCAGGCGGATCCGGCGCGTCCGGTCGCGCAGGCGCGGGTTGTGAATGGGCACCGCCGACAGCAGGGCCTCGGTATAGGGATGTTTGGGATAGGTGTAGAGCGTCGTCGCTTCGGCGGACTCGACCAGCTTGCCGACATACATCACACTCACCCGGTCGCAGATATGCCGGATCACGCTCAGGTCGTGGGCGATGAACAGATAGGTCAGGCCCAGCTCGTCTTGCAGGTCCTCGAGCAGGTTGAGGACCTGCGCCCGAATCGACACATCCAGCGCCGAGATGGCCTCGTCCGCCACGATCAGACGCGGGTTGATCGCCAGCGCGCGCCTGTAAGGACGCGCCAGCCAGATCGGCGCGCAAGCGGCAGATCCGCATCGCACTCAAACAGGCACAGGACTCTATGGCCGCTCGCTGCCACACGCGGCCTCGGCGTTGCGGTACAGCCCCAGCTTTTCAGAATAATATGGCACTTCTGTCCCGGAGTTTAGCACTTCGAGCGTTTGCTGCCGGCTTACCCGCTGGTAGCCGTTCTCGCTCAGAACGAGATATTTCGATTTGACGGGCAGCGGCAAATCGTCGATGGTCAGATACATGCTGACGCCGATCCCGTCTGGGATGACCGTCACGGGCCAGGAAAACAGTTCCATAGGGATCAGCAGAGTATTGCACCAGCCGCTTGGAGCGTTCTCCTGAAAAGCCACATATGGATTGACCAGGCTCTCGACCTGAGCGATGTAGTGCCTGTCGGGAAAGAATCGGCCCCGTGCAAAGACCTCGTAGGTCGTGACAAAGAATGGCGCGAACAGCAGGTTAAGCGCAATCATCCCCACCGCCACCCGGTAGTGCCGCGCCAGGATCATGACCAGCAGCGACAACAAAAGCGGCGCGATCCCCATCCGAACATCGACCTGATACAGCAGGAACAGCAGGGCCAGCATCAGCGACAAATTCAGAAGATGAAATACGATCTCGCGCGGGATGGTTTCGCCCACGCGGAACGGACGGCGCGCGCGATAGGCGCGCGCTGCTCGCAAGCCAGCCAGATCGCCACCCCCAGCAACGCCATCAGATACTGCGCCCACATCATCACGCCGATGGTTAGCCAGTCGATGCGCTGCATGCTGAACAGCACCCCCTGGTTCAGCTCGAACCGGTCCCCCAACAGGCTGAGGGCAGTGCCGATCTTGTCGTCCAGGCTCGAGTGCATCGTGAGCCAGCAACCAGTCCCGATCGGTCTACGCTTTGATAGACCGCCCGCGCCGGACTTGCGGACATGCTACCCCGACGCGGGCCGCCGCGCAATCCGGCGACGTGGCGGGATCCAATATGCCTAAGAGGTGGTCTGCTCCGCTTCGCGCGCCCACTGCGCGATCTGTTCGCGCCTGGGGATGCGCCCCGCGCTGAGCACCTTGTCGTTCATAACCAGCGCTGGGGTGCTGAGCACGCCGTACTCGATGATCTCCATGAAATCGGTGACTTTCACAAGCTGGTATGGGATCGGCGTCTCCATCATGTCGAGCGCCAGGCGCGTTTCCGCTTCCAGATAGCGGCAGCTTGGACACCCCGTTCCCAGGATTTTGACCACCAGCATAAGCCGTATCCTTTCCCTGTCTGCGCACCACTGGCTGAAGCACAGGCTGCCTCACCAAGCGGCAAGTGCAACCCCGAACAAATATCCGGCCACGGTGCTGAACACCGCCACCAGGCTGACATACGTGGCGGTCTTGGCGCGCCCCATGATGCGGCCTGTGACCAGAATGCTTTGCAGGCTCAACTCCGGATCGGCCAGCAGATAGGCCAGCAGCGGCCCTCGATGCATCCCCAGGTCCAGAAAGGCGGCGGCAATCGGCACCTCGACCAGCGTGGGGAAGTACATGAACACGCCGAACAGCACGCCGATCAGGTTCGCCGTGATGGTGTTGCGCCCGGCCAGGGACTGCACCCACTGCTCAGGTGTGATTTCGCGGAACATGCCGGCCACGAAAACCCCCACGATCAGCAGCGGGAAGATTTGCCTGACGAAGCGCCAGGTTTCCCACAGCCAGTGTGCCAGCTCGTCGCGCTCAAGATGCTTTATGGCGACATAGGCCAGCGCGCCCAGCAGGGTCAGTTCGGCGAAGAAGCGCCCGGTGAAGTGAATGACCACGCTGCCCGTGCCGGTCGTCGGGGCGGCGAGCAGCAGCGTGAACGCCGCCATCCCCAACGCCGTCCAGGTCCAGCGGTTGAAGCCGGTCAGAATGTTGTTGAAGCCCTTCCAGGCCACGGGTGCGATCGCCACCAGCATGAGGATCAACAGCACGCCCTGATAGGTGAGGCTCAACGCGTCGAGCGCGTCCTGCACACTGCGTGACAGGTTCACCGGCAGCGACAGGCTGAACACGGTGCCGGTCAGCAGGTCGATTTGCAGCGTGCCTGCGATCAGCACGGCGAGCAGCAGGCCGAAGAGCGCCCACAGCGCAGGGCGCATCGTGGCCGTCTGCTCAAACATCCCGGCGGCGGACGGCGCGGTTTCGGGCTGGCGGAAGAGCGCGGCCATGATCATGCCGATCACAATCCCGAAGGTGATCGCCAGCACGATGCGCGCCACCGCGATATCCATCCCGATCACCGCCCCAGTGTAGCTGATGGCGAGGATATTCACCGCCGGGCCGACAAACAGGAACGTGATGGCCGGGCCAAGCCCTGCCCCGCGCTTCCAGATGCCGGCGAACAGCGGCAGGATGGTGCACGAGCAAACCGCCAGAATAAAGCCGCCAATGGCCGAAGCGGGATAGCTGATATATTTCGGCGTTTTGGGTCCCAGATAGCGCGTGACAACCGCCTGAGGCATCAAGCCGCCGAGGTAGCCCGCGATGAAGAAAGCCGGCACCAGACACAGCAGCACGTGCGCGGCCAGATAGTCGAGCAGGCCGGTCCAGCCGGCGTTGAGCAGATCGAGTACGAGAGCCATGAATCACACCCCGCAATATTCATGAAATTGAATAAAGAAGTGCCCAAGAAATGCCTCACCACCGCGTGAGGCATCAAGAACACCGTGTCAGGCTGGCTCAAGGGCCTCGCGCAGCCAGCCCTTGATTTCCTCCGGGCTGGGGATGCGCGCCGCCGCCACGACCTTCTCGTTGATCACCAGGCCGGGTGTGCGCAGGATGTATTGGCTGATTTCCAGCGGATCGGTGACTTTGATGAGTTCAAATTCGGGCTGCGGATCGAAGCTGGCGAGCGCTTCGCGCGTGTGGGCTTCGACCTTCCGGCAATTGGGACAGCCAGGTCCGAGCACTTTGATGGTGAGCATGGTTCTTCTCCGAAGAATTGCAGCCTATGAAACACTTGTCACGGCGGATGTCGAGCAGTGCGGGCACGGGCAGCCGGTGAGCACCGGTTGCTGGCTTTCTCCAACCGCTCCCAAAGCGGTGTTCAGCAGGTCTTCTGTGACGTGGTCGCTCAGGCGATAGAAGACTTGCAGTCCCTCTTTGCGAGAGTCCACCAGGCCCGCTTCGCGCAGAACCATGAGCTGCTGCGAGATGTACGCCTGCCGCCGGCCCAGAGCAGTTTCCATATGACACACACAGGCATCGCCTCGCCGCAATATGTCCACGATTTGCAGGCGGACCGGATGCGCCAGGGCTTTGAAGCGCGCGGCAAGTTCTTCGTAAGCGGTCATGGCCTTTTCCTCACATTCAAAACCATGAATACAGTCTACTCTGCCATGCCCTTCGCACAACTGCGGATTGTCATCAGATTGCCATGATTTATGACGCTGACTCAGGCGCGAACCGCAACAGGAACAACAGCGCCCGGTCTGCGCACGGTGCGAATCGGCACCTGGCAGGCCGGGCGCTCCCGATGAGCCAGCCCGCGCCGGTTCTTTGAGGACGCGCTAACCGGCGCGCTCGAAGCTGTACTCGTTGACGCCTTCGCCCACGATCATCCGGTAATCGCCGTCGTCGCCCGCCTCAAAGCGGACGCCCAGGCCATTTAGCGGCGGATCATAGAGTAGAAAGTGGATGGTGTCTGTGTCGGGTTTATCTTCGGGCATGTAGCGCCACAGCTCGGACCGGAACTCGCCCGCGTCGAAGATCAGCACACCGTCCTCGCTCCGGCGAATCGTCACGTCGCCCAGGGCCTCGTTGGTATACGCGCCAACCGCGATGTCGATGGCTTCCGGCTCCGCCGTCCGCTCGATCTGCTCGAGGATTTTCGCATACTGATCGCGCATCAGGTTAAGCTGAAACTGGAGCACCTCTTCCGTGGAATGAGGCTGCTCGAAGAGCATCTCGAACAGCCGCGTCCGGACGGCGCTGTTCAGCGGCGAGAGGCGCTGGTTGGTGAGCACCACGATGCCCAGGTCGCGCTCCGGCAGGAAGGCGAACTCGGACGTGAAGCCGAGGGTATTGCCCGCGTGGCTGAGCATCGTCAGGCCGTGGTAGTCGCTGACGATCCAGCCCAGGCCGTATTCGTCCGAGGCTGAGATCGCCACCTGCGGCTCCCAGGTCCGGGCCAGGTTATCGGCGGAGACAATCCGCGTGCCATCGGCTGCCACACCCTCGTTCAGCATCATGATCATGTACTGCGCCATATCCAGCGCGGTGGACCAGGCCGCGCCTGCCGGTGTGATCGGGATCAGGAAGGCTTGTTCGACTTCGAACGGCAGCGGCTCGAAGGTGAAGTCCATATACAACCCGTATGGTAGGGCATAGTTGTCGCTTGCCAGCGCTTCGTCGAACGAGAAGGTCGTGCCCTCCATGCCGAGCGGCTCGAAGATGCGTGTTTCGACGAGGGTCACATAATCGTTGTAGAGCGTCCCGTACGAGCCGCCCGCCGCCAGGGCCGCCAGATAGCCTGCCGCGGCGACCATCTGGTTACTGTACTGGAACGCCTCGCCAAAATCGGTGAAGAAGGTGAAGGTCGAGAGTGACTCGATGATCCCTTCGGCGGTAAGTTCATCCGAGTTGAAGATCAGCTCCAGGTCGCGGCGGGGCACGCCCGTGCACGCACAGACCATGTGCTCCATGTTGATCACCCCGGTCGCCTCAGGGTCGGCCACGCGAAAGGTCGGCAGGATCTCGATCACCGGCGTGTCCCACGCCATCACCCCTTCGTCCACCAACTGCGCCATCAGCAGCGTGGTCATGGTTTTGGTCGTCGAGCCGATCAGCATGCGTGTCTCCGGCGTGACGGGGTCGCCTTGCGGGTTGCGGACACCGAACCCGCTGGCGTACACGATCTCGCCGTCGCGCACGATGGCAACCGCCGCACCCGGCGTCTGGTAGGACTCCATCGCCGCCTGAATGTACGCCTCAAGTTCGGCGATCAGCGCGTCGCTGAGCGGCAGCGGTTCGACATCCGACAGGTCGGTCGCTTCGATGGCCGCGATGTTGAAGCCGCTGTCGATGATCTGGATCTGCGCCTGGCGCTGCTGCGCGGCGGTCAGGTTGGCGTTGAAGAGCCCAACATACGCCACCCCCTGGTGGACGCGCACCTCGGCCTGCACGATGGTGTCGTCTCCATCTGCCATTTCGTAGGTGTAGAGGACAAAGCGATCGAGCTCCGAAACCGGGATATCCAGCGTATCGGCCACCGCTCTATCAAAATCGGCATCGACGACGGCCCAGGCTTGTGCGAGCGCCTCTTCCACGTCGTCGGTTTCGACCACCACGAACGACACCGTGATCAAGTCATCCGGCGAAGCCAGGACGACATAGCCCTCGCGCGCGTCCACGCGCCAGTTGGTCGGGATCGGCACGCTGAAGCGCCCGTCCGGGTCCCGGTAGACGGATTCCTCGGCGGGGGTCTCGGCCCCGGCTTCGCCTGCCCCTGCGCCAAGCGGTGCCAGCGCCTCGACTACGGGAAGGAAGACCGCATCGTGCAGGGTGTTGTATTCGTCGGCCAGGGTTTGCAGCAGGACGAGCGTCACACCCCTGTCATCTTCCGCGAGCGCCAGATCGACCCGGATGTTCAGCCCCGCCTGCGCGACGTCGATGGCGTACAATGTCCAGGTATAGGCCTCTGTCGCCAGCGTCCCGGTGCTGTCCGGCAGCGACGCGATCCCCAGTTGGCGCAACAGCACGTTGGTCAGGGCCTCTGCGGTCATGCCCGGCGCGGCCTGGATGATGAGACTGGTCAGGTCCGCGGCGCCGGCGCCCCGCGCATAGACCCCCGGCCCAACCTCGCTCCACCCGGCGGGCAGAACGCCTTCGACGCCGAACGTATCGCTGCTGAAGGGAACCAGATCGATGCCGTCCTGCGCCGCAGCGGGCGTCAGCAGCATCAGTCCCAAAGCGAGCACCAGCAGGATGATCGTTGGCTTTGCCACAAAGTGCATCACATCTCCTCCAGATAAACTGTGCTCCTAAATTGGCGAGGGGTTGAAAACAGACCGGCCCTCCAGAATATGACCTGATCGCCACCCTGGCGGCAACCGGAGCCACAGGCGTGGGCCACGGACCGGCGGCGATGCTTCGAGATCGACGCAGAGGACAGCGTGGGGGGGTGACTCGAAGCCCGGCGAACGCGGCGCGAACAGGCGATCTCGGCGCGGGAATTGGGGCGTGTCTTCACCGGCGGATCGGCGCCCGGCACCGCCGAATACACCGTTTTCCCCTGCGCCGCGTCTGAAAAAGAATACGATCGACCCCGGCGCGCGGTTTCTTGGATTCCAGTGTAGTAGCACAAAGCAACAGGCCCCCGCGGGCGCAGCCCGTCTGTGCGATGTCGGGCTGCCGGTGAGGGCCTGTTGCCAGAAGGGGAGGAAGTGGGGCGAGTCTACCGCCGAGTGCTGATCCGCTCAGGCAGCGAATCCGCCGCCGGAGAACGGCGCTTATCCTCCCTGGTTCTCATCGCTGGCCTGAGGCGTAGCGGTGGCTTCCGGCGTGGCGGTTTCGGCAGGCGTCTCCGTGGCCTGCTCTTCCGGCGTGACCAGGAAGTCCTCGCGCTTCAGATCGACGAAGGTTTGGGCGGTCGCCGCCGACACACGGACGTAGAATTCGGACTCGGACGAGATCAGCGGGTAGTTGCTGCCCGCCAGCACCTGGCCGATCTTGATCTCGTAGGTTTTCTCAACCGTCTTGACGGTCGGCGTTGCTGCCGCCGCGTCTGTCTCGGCGCCCTCGGTGGCTTCGGGCGTGGCCGTGCCCACCAGCAGGCTATCGACAGGTGGCAGCGCCGCTTCGCTGTCATCAGCTTCTTCGGTGGCTGCCGTCACCGTTTCCTGCACCGTGATCCGGATTCTCGCCGCTGGCTGGTCCATGTTCCACTCAGGATCGGGTTCCTTGCCGAGCGGCTCGGTCATACGGATCGTGGACACACTGGTGAGCAGCCGTTCGACGCTCTGCGGGTCGAAGGTCTCGCCTTCTGCCAGGCCGACGAGTTGCCACCCGTCGTCCGCCTTCTGCAACTGGAAGACTCCGTTGGCGTTTTCGATTTGCAATGCCACAATGCGGTCGCGCGGGACGGTGAAGTAGGTGGTGTTGATCCACGATGTGAGCCGCGCCGGGACCTGCCAGGATGCCAGCGCGTTCGTCAGGTAGACAGTATCTTCCCCATCCAGGCGCACGTGCGCCGCGCTGGCCCCGGAAGCGGACCCCAGATAAACGGTTTGCTTGCTGCCGTCCGCCAGCTCGACCGTGATCAGACGCTCGTAGTCGTTGCTGGCGACGCGCAACCGGCTGTGGTTGGCCGGGTTGCGGGCGATCAGCCGGTTCCGGTTGATGCCCTTCAGCCCGTTCAGCAGGTCCTGGACGCGCGATATCTGGACGGGGTAGTTGTCCTTGTCGGGCAGCACCCACTCATCCTGCTCGGACTTCTGCACGACGACGCTGCTGCCGGTCCCGTCTTCAACCGTGATTTTGACCGCACTCTCCGGCTCGAACCCGGCCAGCAGCGGACCGGCGGCCTGGATCGACCCGGCATCGTCCGGTGTCAGGAGAAAGATCGCGAGGATGATCTGAGCGATCAGCAGTACAGACAGCACCTGATTGGTCCTGGTCATGGTTCAATCCTCCTACGCTGCCGCCGACGGCTGAACCTGGTCGGGCGCGGTGTCCGGCATGGTGAGCGGCATCGGCTTTTCGGCGCGTTTTCTCAGCCGCCAGATCACACCGATCACGCCCAAAGAGATCAGCGCCAGCGCGTAGTTGATGATCTCCCAACGTGTCTGCTCGCTCTCGGTGATCGGTTTGAGCAGCCGCACGCCGGTTGCCTTCGAGCGGATGGCGGCCAGCTCCGTATCCTCGTTGAACCAGTCGATCATGTTCTGGACGAACTGAATGCTGTTCAGATACCGCTCGTTGCTCAGGTTGCCGGAGATCTGGAACACGGCATCGTTGAGAAACTCGGCGCTGCCCACCACGACCAGCCGGGCCGTTTCAGGCGAGCGTTCCAGCTTGCCGGCGGCAAGCAGCGGATCGACCTCGTCGGATGCCTCGCCGGTGTTTTCCGTTGCGCCTTGGCCCGCCGTTTCTTCTTCGACCGGAATGTCCTTGTCCTTAAAGTAGCTCTCGAAACTTCCCTGGATGGCCACGGCCAGGGTATAGCGCTGCCGCGGCTCCCCAACCGGAAAACCGAACTCGCGGTACAGCTCCGGCTGTGGCTGGATCGACGTGCTGAGCGTATGCCACGAGTTCGCGCTGGATTTCAGCAGTTCGGACACCTGGCGCTCCGCGTTCAGCTCGGGGTCCAGGGTGATCGGCGACGCCCAGTTGACGGTGACGGCGGGCAGGTTGCTCAGGCTGGGGTTGTCGCGATCCATCCCGTCGGCGCGCACATCCACAAACGGCGGGTAACTGATTGCCTGGATCTCGGTGATCATGACGCCGCCGATGTTGCGCTGGATGGGAACCGCGAACGGCTCGTTCTGCGGGTCCAACACCAGCCCCTGCTCGACCGTCACGCCGTAGCTCGCCAGCAGATCGAGCAGGTTGCCGTCCACCGGCTCCAACATCAGCGACCCGGCGGCCGGATCCTGCGTCAGCCGGTAGGGGCTGACCGCCAGAAAGACCGACCCGCCGCGCATCAGGTACTGGTCGATGGCATACTGCTCGCGCTCGGTCAGCCCTTGCGGCGCGATCACGAACAGCACATCCACATCGGGCGGAACCTGCCCGGACCGCAGGTTGACGGAGCGGACCTCGTAGCTGCGGCGCAGCGCCTGCCGGATCGTCTGGTACTGCTGCAGACTGGCGATCGGCTGGCCGAAGGGGTCCGTCTGGCCGGTTGCCGGCGGGGTCCACACGCCGACCACTTTCAGGAAGCCCGGCGCGGCGCGCTGGAGCGCAGACTCGATGGCGGAGCGGATTCCCGCTTCGCTGAGGTCGCCCGACGGGTACAAAACCTGGCCCCGGTCGCCTACCCGCAGCACCATGTGCAGCAGGTATGTCTGCGTCGAGAAGAACCCGGACGCGATCGGCTGGATCTGGTACTGCTGGTAAAGCGATTCGCGCGTGACCGGGCTGTCGTCTGCATCGACGTCGACCATTTCAAACACCAGCTTCCCCTGCGATTCGTCCTGAATCGCACTGGCGACCGTCTGGATGCGCTCCGGCACTTCGGCGAGGGCCTGCGGCAGCGTGCTCGGCGTGTAGTACAGCGTCAGTTCCGCCGGTTCCGGCAGCGAGGCCAGCACGCTGTCTACACTCTGGAACCCTTCGACCACATGCTTGATCGCGCTGGTCAGGTCATACTCCAGATTGCGCAGCCGGACTTCGAAATCGC
Source organism: Thermoflexus sp. (assembly GCA_020724465.1). GTDB lineage: Bacteria > Chloroflexota > Anaerolineae > Aggregatilineales > Aggregatilineaceae > DYGX01. The sequence continues at coordinate 56,236 of DYGX01000009.1, read as the reverse complement.
TGCCGAACTGCTCGATGGTGATCAGGTCGTTGAAATCCAAAACCTCGCTCTGATCACCATAGCGCACCAGGATATGGAAATACACGTTCAGCACCGATTGCCCGGTGCGGTCCGCAGCCATCAGCGCCACCGGGCGGATTCCGTAGGTCTGGTTGGCTTCGGCTTCCAGCTCCGGGTTGCGGATGGGATCGACGAATTCCACTTCAAGGTTATCGTTTGCCGCGACGGCGTATTCCTCAAGCGTATCCCGAACCTGCGGGATGAGCGGTTCCAGCAGGGGGTGGTTGCGCTCGCTGAAATAGCCGCGGATCAGAAGCGGCTCTTGCAGGTTGTCGAGCAGCTCAAGCGTCACGGGCGAGAGCGTATACAGCCGGTCTTCGGTCAGGTCGAAGCGGCCCACGTTGACCGGGAACAGCACGACGTTCAGGGCGATGATGTTCAGCACGCTCAAGAGCGCCGTCAGGCTGGTGTTCAGACGCAGAGAACGGGTCTGCATCCCGCGCCCCCAGCGCCGCGCTGTCAGCGAGAGGATGTTCAGCCCGAGGAAGATCGCGGTCAGGGAGACGTAGTAGAGCAGGTCGTGCAGGTCGATGACGCCGCGCTCGATGCTCTGAAAACGCCCGCTGGTGCTCAGGCTGCGCAGCCATTCGCCGGTCCGGCTGCCGAACAGGCCGGTGATCGCAGGCTCGCCGAGCATGTGCAGCGCCCCGGCGACCAGAACGGTGACGATCAGCGCGACGATCTGGTTATCCGTGCGCGACGAGATAAACAGACCGATCGCCACATACGCCGCCGCCATCAGGATCGCCGCCAGATAGCCGCCGACTACCGGACCCCAGTCCAGATCGCCCAGCGTCGAGATCGTGAGCGGTAGGAACAGCGTCAGCGCCAGCGCGACAGCCACCAGCGCCAGCACCGCGATAAACTTGCCCAGCACCAGTTGCGCCAGCCGCACCGGCATGGTCAGCAGGATCTCCAGCGTGCCGGTCTGCTGTTCTTCGCTCCACTGGCGCATGGTCAGGGCCGCCACCAGGAACACCATCAGCAGCGGGATCCAGCGGAACAGTGGGCGAATGTCGGCCAGCCCGCGCGCCCAGAAATCCGCTACCCAGAAGAAGGTGAACAGTGTGACGGCCAGAAACACCCCCACGAAGATCAGCGCCATCAAAGAACTGAAATAACCATCCAGCTCTTTGCGAGCCAGCGCGAGTATCTGTCTCATCGCGTCGTACTCCTCACCTTATGCAGCCGTCGCCAGCCGGTTGAAGGTTGCTTCCAGCGTCATCGTTTCGCGGCGCAGCTCGCGCACGTGCCAGTTTTCCTGCCGTGCCACTTCGTAGATCACGGGTGTGATGTCGCGCTCGCTGCGGATGCGGTATGCCGGGTAGCCGTCCGGCGTGGTGAAGCTCTCCACGCGCTCGATCTGGCCCATCGCCATCAGGCGCTCGGCCACGCCGCCGGCGGGGGTTTGCAGCACCAGGATGGCGTCGGATGTCGCGGTGAGGTCCACCAGCCGGGCATCCGCCTTGACTTCGCCGTTCATGATGATGATCACGCGGTCGCAGATGGCTTCGACCTCGGACAGAATGTGCGACGAGAAAAGGATGGTGCTGTTCTGCGCCAGCCGCTTGATCAGCGCGCGGACCTCGACCACCTGGGTCGGGTCGAGGCCGATGGTCGGCTCGTCGAGGATCAGCAGCTTCGGCCTGTGCAAGATCGCCTGGGCCAGCCCGACGCGCTGCCGCAGACCTTTGCTGAGGTGTCCGATCAGCCTGGCCCGGTGCTCAACCAGCCCCGTCGCGGCCAGCGCCTCGGAGATCAGGGCGGGCTGTTGGACGGGGTCCAGCGCACGCATATCGGCGATCAGCTTCAGATAGGACTGAACGGACAGGTTCGGATACAGCGGGGTGGTCTCCGGCAGGTAGCCGATCCGCGCCTGGACCTCGCGCGTCTGCGCGACCACGTCCAGGCCGTCGATCTCCACGCTGCCGCTGTCGGGGTGCAGGTAGCCGGTCAGGATCTTGATTGTGGTAGACTTCCCGGCGCCGTTTGGCCCCAGCAGGCCGACGATCTCGCCTTCAGCGACCTCAAAATCGACGTTCTTTAACGCTTGAACTTCGCCATACGACTTCGATATATTTCGGACACTGATCATCCTGTTCTCCTTCCTCGACGTCGTCAATCGAGTCGGGCGGGGAGCTGATCGAGACACAAGGCGCGGCCGGGCGCGCGTCCCCGTGCGGCGCTCGCGTGCGGTCGGGTAGCGGGCGAAAATGCGCCCGGCGCCCCAACCAGAAGCATTATATGGGTGCAGATCGGCCGCGTGGGATAATCTTGATGTTTTCTTGATGCGGAAAGCAGGCGGTGCGATGCGCGGACTGTGGGCGCGAACGAAGGGGTATCTTCCCTATGCGGCGGGTGTGGCGCTGGTGCTGGCCGTCTCGGTGGTGGGGCAGCCGCTGCGCTCGTCGGTCCATCCCGCCAACATGGTGATGTTCTACCTGATGGTGATTGTGTTCATCGCGCTGCGCTGGGGGTTGGGTCCGGCGGTGGTTGCGGCGGCCTGTAGCGCCTTTGCCTTCAACCTGTTTTTCGTCCCTCCCTATTTTGTCTTCGCCTTGACCGATCCGGAATATTCTCTGGCTTTTGTGGGGCTGCTGGCGGTGGGCAGCATCCTGAGCGCCATGGCGGTCAACATGCGCAACCAGGCCGAGACGGCCCGCCACCGTGAGGACGAGACCGCCGCTTTGTATGCCTTGAGCCAGGAGCTGACGGTCGTGACCGAGTTGGACGATCTCGTTCGCGCTGCGTCGGCGCATATCAACCGCGCCCTGCCGGGCCGGGTGGAGATCATCCTGCCGGGCGGGTTTGAGGCGTTGCGCGCCCGCCCCGACGCCGAGATCGTGCGATGGGTGTACCAGAGGGGTGCGGCGGCCGGGCGCGGCACACCGCATTTCGCGGCGTCCGGCGCCCACTATCACCCGCTGAAGACGCTCCACACCACGCTGGGCGTGATGGTGCTCTCGCTCCGGGACGATGCCGCGCCGCTTGCTCCGGCGCAGCAACGCTTGCTGGCGGCCTACGCCAACCTGATCGCGCTGGCTATCGAGCGGATTCAGTTCGTGGACAAGGCGAAACAGGCCGAGTTGCTCCAAGAAAAAGAGCGTTTGCAGGCGGCGATTCTCTCGTCGATCTCGCACGACCTGCGGACGCCGCTGGCTTCCATTACCGGGGTGCTCAGCAGCATGCTGGAGCACCGCAGCACGCTCGACCCGGCCAGCCAGGACGAACTGTTGCGCAGCGCGTGGGCCGAGGCCCGGCGGCTCAACCGGCTGGTCGCCAACCTGCTGGACATGAGCCGGCTGGACAGCGGCGCGATCAAGACCTCGTTCGATTACTGCGATCTGCAGGACCTGATCGGCGTCGTGCTGTCGAATGTCGAGAACGGGAGCGAGCAGCGGCGTATCACCGTCCAGGTGGATGACAACGTCCCGCTTGTCCGGCTCGACTTCACGCTGTTCGAGCGCGTGCTGGTCAACGTGCTCGACAACGCGTTCAAGTACTCGCCGCCGGATGCGCCGGTCGAGCTGTCGGTGCGGCGAGAGGGTCGGTGGGTTCGCGTGCTGGTCGCGGATCGGGGGCCGGGCATCCCCCCGGAAGAGCGCGAGAAGGTCTTCGAGCGGTTTTATCGCACGCGCGAGGCCAGTACAATTGATGGCGCCGGGCTGGGACTGGCGATCTGCAAGGGGATTGTGGAGCTGCACGGCGGGAAGATCGAGGCTCTCCCGCGGCCGGGCGGCGGCGCGATGATTCAGATCGATCTGCCGCTCGACCGGACGCCAGACGGACAGCGATGAGCGGAGAAAAAGCACGCATCCTGATTGTGGACGATGAAGAGGCGCTTCGCCGCTATTTGCGCACAATCCTGCGCGGGCAGCACTACGCGGTGAGCGAGGCGGCGAGCGGCGCGGAAGCGTTAGAACGCGCCGCCAGTGACAATCCGAACGTGATCATCCTCGATCTGGGGCTGCCAGACCTGGACGGCGTCGAGGTGATCCGGCGGCTGCGCGAGTGGTCGGTGACGCCGATCGTCGTCTTGTCCGTGCGCGATCAGGAGTCCGACAAGATCACGGCGTTGGATTCGGGCGCCAACGATTACCTCACCAAGCCCTTCAGCGCGGGCGAACTGCTGGCGCGGCTGCGGGTGGCGTTGCGCCCCGTCGCGCAGCCGGTTGTCGAGGCGGCACACCTGGCCGTTGGCGATTTGCAGATCGATTTTGCCGAGCGCCGGGTGACGGTGGCCGGCGAGCCCGTCCGCCTGACGCCCACCGAATACGATTTGCTGCGCCTGCTGGCTCGCAACGCGGGCCGCGTGATGACTCACCAGCGTCTGCTGCGCGAGGTGTGGGGCGAGATGTACGAGGGGGAGACGCACCTGCTGCGCGTCAACATCAGCAATTTGCGGCAGAAGATCGAGCCGGACCCCTCGCGCCCGGTCTATATCATCACCGAACCGGCGATCGGCTATCGCTTCCGCGCGATTGACTGACCGCGCTACCCCGGCTTCTCGTCATAGACATAGACGCGCGTGCCCATCACCACCCAGTTGTCCCACAGCCACTTGGCGTCGCTGACGGTCAGGTTGACGCAGCCGTGCGACCACCAGAAGCCGAAGTTGTCGTGCCAGTAGACGCCGTGAAGCGCCTCGCGCCAGTTGAAGTACATGTGGTATGGCACCTGGTCGAGCGCGTAGAAATCGTCGCTGCCCGCGGCGCCCGACATCGGGCCGACTTCCCAGAACAGCTCGACCTTCCACACGCCCGGATCGGTGCGCCACTTCTCTTCGTCCATGTCGCCGGTCGAGACCAGGGTCGCCATCACGGGGCGAGTGCCCTCGTAGGCGACCAGGTTCTGCTCATACGTGCTGACGGCGACCCAGCGCCAGTTGAAGGTGGCGGGGGGTGTGGGATGCACAATGCTGAGGTTGGTCTGCACCGTCCAGCGGTTCGGCCCGACGAGATGCCAGTCCCATTCGCCGACCTGCACGGTGGCGTAGATGTTCATCAGATCGTAGCGGCGGAACCGGCCAGACTGCTGGCAGTTGGGCGGGCCGCCCGGCACCAGGGATGTGCAGTGATTGTAGATCGCCCAGGCGAAGGGCATCTCCATCCGGTTGATCAGCACACCGGTGAAGGTCGAGGGTTCGGCGAAGTGCGCGTTTCTGAGCGACGCCCAACGGCCGGGGCGGATCTCCGCCCAGTTCCCCGACCGCTGCAGCACATTGACGTAGCTGCTGCGCCCGGCCGTGAATATCTCGACGATTTTCCCGTTGGGCGCGTCAAATAGCGGCACCTGGTCAGCGTCGAAGTAGACGAAATCCCGCCCTGCGATGACGCCCAGATCGTAGGGGATGCGCGTCACATCGGGGTAGGGCTGGGCCGCCATGACGGCATCACATTCCGGCGTTTGCAGGACGTCGCGGGTGATGCCCGCGCAGCCGGGGTGCCCCTGGGCGACTGCCAGAGGCGCAGCCGGTTCTGCCGGCACGGCCTGGGCCGGCGTGAGATCCGTCAGAAGCATCGTCACGGTTACTGCCAGCAAGAACACACGAGCGCCAAACATACCAGCTCCAGTGCAGTCCAACGTTTTAATGTCATGATACCGCAAATCCACCCTTCGCCCACGCTCCGTAAGGCAAGCGTCTCTTTTCCGCCCTGTAGGGCGGTGCCTGCGCGGTGCGGTTGCTCTGCACAGCCGTGCCAGAAGCCTTTTGTGCTCGTTGACGCTGCCTACTTGACTTTTCGAATTCAGGTGTGATATTGTGATGTTACCGGTTGCGCAACCGGTAACGGCGATTATTAGTGTTGCTGTTCTCCTTGCCTTCGTCGCCTACGATCCACGCGCAGCGACATTCGGACCTCAGCGCGACGTCCGGATTAGTGTCTTGAACGAAATCGTCTTGAGGATAGCCCGGTGTCCCGACCTACTCGACGCGTGACCATTGCGGATGTTGCTTCCTATGCGGGAGTGACGAAGACCACGGTGTCGCGCGTGCTGAACAACAAAGGCGAGCTTAGCCCTGAGACGCGCGCCAGAGTGTTGCAGGCAGTTGAGCACCTGGGCTACCGGCGCAGCCGCATCGCGCGCAGCCTCGCCACCGACCAGACGTTTCTTCTGGGCCTGATTGTTCCCAGCATTTCCAGCGAGTTCTTCACCGAGATCGCGCGCGGCGCCGAGGACGCGGCCTGGGAAAACGAGTACAAGATTCTGCTGTGCAACACGGAAGGGGATTGGGACCGGGAAGAGGGGATGTTCCTCTTTTTAGAGGACATTCAGGCCGATGGTATTGTCGTTTGTTCCCCACGCCTGCCGGAAGACCGGCTGATGCCGCTGGTCGAGCAGTTTCAGAATGTGGTGGTCGTCAACGGCCAGGGTATCGCCTGGCGCGAGCTGGCGGGCGCCATTGAGACCGCTGACGCGGAAGGGATGCAGCTCGCCGTCAATCATTTGCTTGCGTCCGGGCGCCGGAACCTGACCTATGTGGGCGGCCCGCCAGACGCGCGGGTTAGCACCGAGCGGTATCTAGGTTTTGTCAATGCGCTTGAAGCGGCGGGCTACGCGCCTAACCCTGCCTGGCACACCACCTGTCACCCCGCCGACCTGAACGGTGGCTATCAGGCTGTCAGGCAGTTGAAGCACGTCCTTCACGAAATCGACGGACTGGTGTGTTTCAACGATTTGGTGGCGGCTGGCGCGTTGCGGGCTTGCGCCGAGCTGGGTATTCGCGTGCCGGACGACATCGCGATCACCGGGTGCGATGATATTCAGCTTGCCACGCTTGTCCATCCTCAGCTGACGACTTTGCAAACTCCCAAACACGAGATCGGGGCGCTGGCAGTCAAGATGCTGCTCGAACGTATCGGTGGCCAGCGCAAGCACGAGACGATCATCATTCACCAGAGATTGATCATACGGGAAAGTGCGCCCTAGCCCGACGCACTTTCCCGTTAACACATTGAGACAAGGAGGTATGTCCGGTCGATCGATTAGAAACACACGCTCACCTGTCCCAATCGCCACCCTAGATTATATAAGGAGCACCTAAAATGGCTACATGGTCAAACCGGCGCGCTGTGAACACCCTCGTGGCGCTTGTCGTGGTCGCGCTCGTGGTGAGTGGCGGCTTCCTTTCCGGTAGAGTGTCTGCCCAGGGCGAGCGCATCACGCTCACCATGTCTGCGTGGGACGTCGCCACCACCCCCTATTGGCAGGCGGTGATTGATGCCTATGAAGCTGCAAACCCGAACGTCACCGTTGAACTCGTCGATATTTCGTCGGCTGAGTATCAGGATGTGATGAACATCCGGCTCTCCGGCGGCGACGATACCGACATCATCACCGTCAAGGATATCCCCGGCTATGCCGCGATGCTGACCCGAAACCAGATCATCCCGCTGAACGAGTACGTCGAGCGTGACGCCCTCGACCTGAGCGTGTACAGCGGCGCCGCCGAAGAACTGACGTACGAGGGGTCGATTTACGCGCTCCCGTTCCGCAGCGACATCTGGATTCTGTTCTACAACAAGGACATCTTTGACGCAGCCGGCGTGGATTACCCGACCAATGACATGACCTGGGCGGAGTTTGATGCTCTGGCGCGCCAGCTCACCAGCGGCAGCGGCGCCGACAAGATCTACGGCGCGCATTTCCACGTGTGGCGTTCCTGCGTTCAGTTGGCGACCGTGCAGGACGGCCTGCACACCATCATCGCCGACGACTACAGCTTCATGGCGCCCATGTATGAGATGGTCACGGCGATGCAGAAAGACGGTATCGTCATGGACTACGGCGAGTTGAGGGCGGGCAACATCCACTATTCCGGACCCTTCATCAATGGGCAGGTGGCGATGCTCCCGATGGGGTCCTGGTTTATCGGTCGGCTGGTGGCGGATCAGGCCGCGGGTATCTTCGACTTCGACTGGGGCGTGGCCGCTTTCCCGCATCCAGAGGGTGTGGCGCCCGGAACGACTGCCGGCACGCTGACGTCTCTGGCGATCAACGCGCGGTCGGATAACAAAGATGCCGCGTGGGACTTCATCAAGTTCTACTCCGGCCCCGAGGGGGCTAAAGTGCTGGCAAGCCTGGGCAATCTGCCCGCGCTCCGCACCCCTGAAGTGCTGGAGATCTTTGCCTCGCTGGACGGGATTCCCGCCGAGGCCACCGAGGCCCTGCAAACCACCACCGTTCGCCTGGAGCTGCCCATGCATCCGCACGTGGGTGAGGTTGAGCAGATCCTCAACGAGCAGCACGACCTGATCATGACCAACTCCGTCTCGGTTCAGGAAGGTCTCGAAGAGGCGACCAGCCGCATCCGCGACGTGTTGGGGTAGGCATCGGACTCGTACTTCCACGTCAGTGAGGGGGATGCTTGCGCAACCGTGAGCATCCCCACGCACACCTCTTCACCTCCGCCAGCCGGCGCGGAAAAGCGGATACTGGCGCTCACCCAACAACCTGTGTCAGGGCGCCGTTCCAGATGTGAGAAAAGGACAATTGTTTGCTATGGGAATCATGAGACTGAGCATCCACACCACGAGTCCGACCAGAGGCCGAAGGCAGCTCACCAAGAACCTGGTTGCGTACTCCTTTGTACTCCCCAACCTGCTGGGTTTCGCCGTCTTCACGCTCGTTCCCATAGTGTTCTCGCTGGGGCTTGCTTTCATGAACTGGGACGGGGCAAACCAGATCAGTTGGGCCGGTCTGGACAACTTCAAACGGCTGCTGGACGACGACACCTTCAAGATCGCCCTGAAAAACACACTGTGGTATGTGGGTGGAACTGTGCCGCTGACAATGGTGTGCTCGCTGGGGCTGGCGGTCCTGCTTAACCAACCTCTGCGGGGTAGAAACATCTTTCGGACGATCTACTTCTTCCCCTATGTCGCGTCGCTGGTCGCGGTCGCCGTTGTCTGGAACATGCTTTTCTTTCCCTCGGCAGGTCCCGTCAACGAGTTCCTCAGGGCGCTCGGTGTGGACAACCCGCCGCGCTGGTCTGCCTCGGTCGATTGGGCGATGCCGACCGTCGTCATGGCGAGCATCTGGCGCAACATGGGATACTACATGATCATCTACCTGGCCGCTTTGCAGGGTATCCCGCGCATCCTGTACGAGTCGGCAGCCATCGACGGGGCGAACGCCTGGCAGAAATTCCGGTATATCACCGTGCCGATGCTGACCCCCGCGACGTTCTTTATCAGCATCATGCTCACGATCACATCCTTCAAGGTCTTCGATCTGATTCTGGTGATGACCAACGGCGGGCCGGGGCGCGCGACGAACGTGCTGGTTCTGCACACCTATAACACGGCGTTCCGACAGTTTCGATTTGGATATTCCAGCGCCATCGCGATGGTGCTGTTTGCCCTGGTGATGGTTATCACCCTCGTCCAGTTCTACATGGAGCGCCGCTGGGTCGAGTACTCTCAGGTGTAGAGGAGACAGCGGAGATGACCGGTTTACCCACGCATAGGAGCCTCAGCATGAGCGCGGTGCGCGTCCGGCAGCGCGGGCTTGGGCGCAGTGTCATCGCCCGGAGCCTGACCTACGTGCTTCTGATCGCGCTGGCAATGCTCATGCTTCTGCCTTTCATCTGGATGGCCTCGGCGTCGTTGAAGCTGGACAAAGATGTTTTCCGCTTTCCGATCGAGTGGATTCCCCGAGATCCACAGTGGAGCAACTACACGACTATTTGGACGCGGATCCCATTCCTGACGTTTATTCTCAATACGCTGAAGTTAACGACGATCATCACGTTCCTTCAAGTGGCGACCAGCAGCTTTGCCGCCTATGCCTTCGCCAAACTGGAATTCAAGGGCCGGGATTTTCTGTTTCTGGCCTACCTGGGGAGCATTGCTATTCCCTGGCAGGTGTACATGATCCCGCAGTTCATCCTGATGCGCGAGCTGGGGCTGGTCGACACCCATCTTTCCCTGATCCTGCTGCAGGCGTTCACGGCGTTCGGCGTGTTCCTGCTGCGCCAGTTCTTTATCAGTATCCCCAACGAGATTCTGGACGCGGCCCGCATCGACGGCCTGAGCGAATATGGCATTTACTTCCGGATCATGCTGCCGCTGTCCAAGCCTGCGCTGGCGACGCTGACCATCTTCTCCGCTGTGTTTGTATGGAATGACTTCATGGGGCCGTTGATCTACCTACACTCGGAATCGCTGAAGACCATCCAGTTGGGGCTGCGCATGTTCATCCAGCAATATTCCACCGACTACGCCCTGATCATGGCCGCCTCGCTCATCTCCCTGATTCCGGTGATGGCGCTGTTCTTCGCTTTCCAGCGTTTCTTCGTGGAAGGTATTGGAACGACCGGGATCAAAGGCTGATGCGCGCCCGGACGGAGCAGGCCGGGTGCGCCTGGCTTCATCCTGCTTGAAAGGACGCCGGATCGCCGTGCGTGTATCGCCCGAGCCGGCGGGCTTGTTGTGCTTGCGTTCTGTGCATCTCAGAAGGGTGCTGACGAGTATGCTTTATCCTCAATCCAACACGTGCCGCCAGATGACCGATCTATCCGGGTTTTGGGATTTTCGCTTTGATCCTGCTGATCAGGGGGTAGAGCAGGGGTGGGGCGCCGGTTTTGATCCAGGCGAGATCATCGCGGTGCCCGCCAGTTGGAATGACCAGTTTGTCGACTGGCGCGATTACACCGGCGTGGCGTGGTACCAGACCACGTTCGATCTGCCGTGGGGCTGGCACGGGCAGAAGATCTTTGTGCGTTTCAACGCGGTGAGCTATCTGGCCCGTGTGTGGCTTAATGGCGAGTGCCTTGGCGAACACGAGGGGGGCTATCTGCCGTTTGTGTTCGACATCACGGACCGCGTCAAGGCTGAGGGCAACCGGCTGGTTGTGCGCGTCGACGGCGATCTGGCGCCGGACCGCGTGCCGCCCGGAAAGCTGGGCGGGTTGCCGGGGGCTGCCTTCCCGACGGTCAACTTCCCCGATACCAGCTACGACTTCTTCCCTTACTGCGGTATCCAGCGCCCGGTCATCCTCTACACCCAGCCGCCCGACGCGATCACCGACCTGACCGTCATCACCGAGCTTGACGGCACGGATGGCGTGGTGCGGGTGCGGATCGAGCGCAGCACGCCGGGCGAGGCGCCGCTGACTGCGCGCGTGACGCTGGCCGGGCATGGGGCGGAGAGTTCAACAGAGCGCCGCATCGAAGGGACTGGCACCGAGGCGACGCTGATCGTGCGCGATGCCGCCTTGTGGTCGCCGGATACGCCCAATCTCTACGATCTACGCGTCGAGTTGCTGCGTGACGGCGCCGTCGTCGATCGCTACACGCTGGCGATCGGCATCCGCACGATCGCGGTCGAGGGCGACCGGCTGCTGCTCAACGGCGAGCCGCTGAAGCTGGTCGGCTTTGGCCGCCATGAGGACTTCCCTGTCGTCGGCAAAGGACTGCTGCCGGCGCTGATCGTCAAAGACTATGCGCTCATGCGCTGGATCGGGGCCAACTCGTTCCGCACCTCGCACTATCCCTACTCGGAGCAGATGATGGATCTGGCCGATCGCCTGGGGTTCCTGGTGATCGATGAAACGCCCGCTGTTGGCCTGTTCTTCTTTGAGGAGGGTCTCGAAAAGCGCAACCGCCTGTGCCAGCAGATGATCCGCGAGATGATCGACCGCGACAAAAACCATCCCAGCGTCATCATGTGGTCGATCGCCAACGAGCCGCACACCGCCTACCTCGAAGCGCGCGAAGCCTACTACCGCGATCTGACCGTCGTCGACCACCCCAGCCGCCCGGAAGCGGTCGCGGCTTTCAAGGCGCAGGCGGAGCTGGTGCGCGAGCTTGATCCCACGCGCCCCGTGACGCTGGTCAGCCACGAAGGCGCGCTCGAAGAAGCGTTTGAGTTCATGGATGTGATCTGCCTGAATCGCTACCACGGCTGGTATTCACTGTCCGGCCAGATCGACCACGGCCTGGAGCGTCTAGATGCGGAAATTGAGCTGATTCATCGGCTCTATCCGAAGCCGTTCATCCTCTCCGAATTCGGAACGGACGCCATCCCCGGTCACCACGCGCAGCCGCCCGAGATGTTCAGCGAGGAGTACCAGGCCGAATTTCTCACCAAGCAGATTCAACTCACCAACGCGAAACCATTTGTTGTCGGCCAGCATATCTGGAACCTGTGCGATTTCAAGACCTCGCAAGCGGTTCATCGCGTCGGGGCAACCAACTACAAGGGGATCTTCACGCGCGACCGGCGTCCCAAGCTGGCGGCGCACCGTGTGCGGGCGTTGTGGCACGGCGAGGATGCAACGTGACCTACTCGCAGGCTCTTGCGCAAGCGTTCGATATCATCCGGCGCACGATCCCCAAGATGGGCACCGACCGGCCGGCGATTGGCCGCAGCGATCTGACCTACGAGCGCTGCCACGATAGCCACTGGGTCGACGGGTTTTGGAGCGGCCAACTGTGGCTGGCCTATGCCGAAACCGGTGACGAGGTTTTTCTGGAAGCCGCGCGGCTGCAGCGCCCGTACTTCATCGCACGTCTGGACCGCCCGGAATCGCATGATCACGACCTGGGCTTCCTGTACTCGCTCTCACTGGTGGCCGAATACAAACTCACCGGCGACCAGGATGCCCGTCTGGGCGCGCTGCGCGCTGCCGACTCTCTGGCGCGGCGCTATAACGTCCGGGGCCGCTTCATCCGCGCCTGGAACTCGTGGGCGAATGGCGAACACAACCGGGGACGGATCATCATCGACAGCATGGAAAACCTCGGGCTGCTATTCTGGGCGGCGCAGCAAGCCGGCCAACCGCGCTACCGAGATATCGCCGTCGCGCACGCCCAGACCACGATCAACACCATCGTCCGGGCCGATGGTTCGACTTATCACTCGTTTGTGTTCGATCCACAGACCGGCACCCCTGTGCGCGGCGAGACGGTGCAGGGGTATGCGGACGAATCGTGCTGGAGTCGCGGTCAATCGTGGGGGATTCACGGTTTTGCGCTGGCCTATTGCTACACCGGCGACGAGCAGTTTCGCGCTACGGCGGTCCGGCTGGCGGACTACGCGCTGGCGCATCTGCCCGACGACCGGGTCCCATACTGGGACTATCTCTTGCCGGATGGGGCGCCCCGCTATCGGGACAGCTCGGCGGGCGCGATCATGGCAGCCGGGTTATTCCTGCTGGCCGATCTGCTCGGCAGCGGCGCTGAGGCAGCGCTCTACCGCCAGGCGGCGCGCGCGATCCTGGATAGCCTGCTGGCCGGATATACCACGTTCGACCATCCCCAGGCTGAAGGGCTGCTGACGCAAGGGGCGAGTCATGTGGCGCAGGGATACGCTAACAACATGCTGCCCTACGGCGACTATTTTCTGATCGAGGCACTGCTGCGCGCGCAAGGCCGCACGGTGTTTTTCTGGTAGGCGCGAGGCGTCGCTATGCTGTGCCAATACGATCCGATTAAGGTCGAACTCATCCTGCGCGAAGAAACGGCACCGCCCCCGTTTCCACCTGCCGCCGATCGCGCCGCGTGGACCAGCCTGAAGGACGCACTTGGCTCCGAGCGAGTCCGCGCGCTGATCGAAGCGGGCGAGCGCGCCGCCCAGGAGCCGATCCCGCCGCTTCCCGCCACCCTGTTCCTGGAGTTCTTCCGCAGCGGCAGCCGCCAGGAATACGAAGCGCCCTGGTTTGTCCGGCGCGATATCCTGGCGGACCTGACCCTGGCGGAATGTCTGGAGTGCGAGGGCCGGTTTCTGGACCCGCTGCTGGATGTGGCCTGGGCGATCTGCGAGGAAAGCGGCTGGGAGTTCCCCGCCCACCATGACGATCTGCCGGATGTCGAATATCCGGTAGTCGGCCTGTTCGCGGCTCTGACCGGGACACACCTGGCCGAGCTGGTGCATTTGCTCGGTCCCCGGCTCCATCCCCTGCTGGTGAAGCGGATCCGGCATGAGATCGATCGCCGCATCCTGACACCTTTTCTGACCCGCCACGATCACTGGTGGCTGCACCCAACGCCGGGCCACACCCCCTGCAACTGGACGGCGGTGTGCTCCGGCAATATCCTGGCGGCGGCGCTGTATCTGGAGTCTGATCTGGCGCGGCTGGCGGAAATCATCGCGCGGGCGGCGCGCTCGCTGGATGACTATCTGGCGACGTTCGACTCCGAGGGCGGCAGCACCGAAGGGCCGAGCTATTGGGGTTTTGGCTTTGGGAATTACGTGCTCGCGGGACATCTGATCTACCAGCGGACCAATGGGCGCATCGACTTCTTTGCAGACGACCTGGTTCGCAAGGCGGCTGTGTTCCCCCTGCGGACACTGCTCAGCCCGAACCGCTTCGCCAATTTCTCAGATTGCGAACCAGACATCACACTCCCGCTGCCGCTGCTGGCGTTTCTGGCGCAGCACTACCGCCTGGGTGACTTGATGCGGCTGGCGAATAGCCAGCACGCCGTGCCACCGCACCGCAACCACAGCCCGCTGCCGTGGAAGCTGCGCGAGCTGTTCTGGCGCCCCGATCCGGCGTTCGACCGGCCAGCGATTCCGGCCAGGCACGACTGGTACCCTGAAATGCAGTGGATGATCGCGCGTTTTGATCCGGCGGATCCCGACGCGCTGGTGCTGGCGGTAAAAGGCGGGCACAACGACGAGATGCACAACCAGAACGATGTGGGCACGGTTATCGTGCATCACAACCGGGTTTCCCTGGTGGCGGACCTGGGGCGCGGGCGCTATACGCGGCAGTATTTCTCCGATCGGCGCTATGAGGTGTTCGTCAACACCTCCCTGGCCCACTCGGTGCCCGTGCCGAATGGTTGCGCGCAACCACCGGGCCGTGCGTACGCCGCGCGGGTGCTGGACCACCGGGCGGATCACAGCAGCGACCGGCTCTGCCTGGAATTGAAAGACGCCTATCCACCCGAGGCGGACCTGGCGACGTTGACGCGCACGCTGACGCTGCACCGCGAGGCCCCGCGTGGCTGGGTCGAACTGATCGATGACGTGACCTTCCAGACGGCAGATGGCACCTTCGAGTCGGTTCTGATCACGTTCGGCGGCGCGGCGATTGGGCCGGATACAGTCCGCATCGAGGATGGCGGCGCCGCGCTGGATGTGCAGTTCGACCCCGCCACCGTCACCGCACGGGCAGAGGCGGTGAGAGATGTTGACCTGGCGACCGGCCCGCGCGATATCACGCGCGTGATTTTCGCGCTGGCATCCCCGGCCCGAACCGGGCGGGTGCGGCTGCGTATGATACCGGTCCCCTGATCGGTTGCCCGCAACGCCCGGCGCTGAAGCGGATAGTCCACCGTGAAAAAGAGGCCCTGCCGGGCATCATCCCAGGCGGGGCCGTTCCCTGTCATGGCTCGCAAGCGCCGCGCGGAGCCACGTAAGCCGCGCTCAGCCACCCCCGCACGCCGAGATAATCCACTTGGAACCACTCCCCCTGGCGTCCGGTCACAGAGAGCGTGACGTCGTAGGGGACGAGCGCAAGCACCTCGCTGCTCACGTCCGGCGCGGCCCGGAGATTGAGGATGCGCAGGGTGCGAACCATGCAGCCACCCGGCACGATTGGGGACTCTGGCGCATCGGCCGGGGGATAGCTGGCGGGGCCGCGCTCAACCAGCACGACCGTGCCCGCATTCGGGATCGTGGCGCAAGTGTAGCCCTCTGCCAGGACGGCGACGAGTTCCCGCATCTGGCGCGGGGCCGTGGTCGCGTCGAGATAGAGCAGCGCGCCATCACCACGCAGGCACACGCGGACCGGCGCGGTGAAATGCGACACGGAATGCCCGCTGTGATCCAGACCGAAGACATCCACTGCCTGAAGTACTCCGCGCGCAAGCACCGCCGGCACGCCGATCTCCGCCAGATTCTCACCGCTGCGGAGCGCCCCGTTCTCGACCAGGGCGCGGCAGAAGACGCTGCCCTGGGCGACTGTGTCGGAGGGGACATCCGCCCGCACGAGGTCGGTCGTCGAGCCGTCGAGGTTCGCGCACAGCGGCGCCTGGGCGCGGGCATGATCCGCAGCGGTGGAGCCGGCTGGCGCGGGGTCGGCGCTTGTCAGGTGCACTATGACGGTCGCCGTGACACCAGCGTAGGGCGAGCCGGACGAGCTGCTGGCGGTGTGGACAATCGGGCTGGTGGGCGCGCCGGGGCTGCTCCCGCCTGTGTGGATCGCCTGGACCGCCACGGTCTGCGGCGTGTTCCAGGTCGCGTCGTCGAAATCCAGGCTTGTGGGGGTGACGTCCAGGCGTGTGCTGTCATATGCCAGCGCGATCGTTACCGTGTCCCCTGCGGCGGGCTGCATGGCAAGCGCCACGGTGTAGGTGTCTGCCGGTCCGCCGGGGAGGACGGCGGTTCGGCCCTCTGTCTCGATAATGATTATCCCCGGCGCGTCATCATCCTGAATCGTGATCGCGACCGGGGGTGCCGATACGCTGCCGTCGCCGTAGGGCGTGGACGGATCGCTGCTGCTGACGGCGTGCGCGATGGACGAGATACGGCTGCCGTCGGCAACGGCATTGTCAGGGGCGCTCACGCTGACCGCCTGCGGTGTGTTCCAGGTTGTCTGGTCAAAGGTGAGCGTGGTGCGATCGGTGCTGACGCCGGCAGCAGGCGCGATCGTAACCGTCACGATTTCCCCTGCCAGTGGGCACGACGCGAGCCGCACGGTGTAGGGCTGCGCCGGGCCGCCTTCGAGCACGCTCAGGGCCAGGGGATCGACCAGCACGCCGGGCGCGTTGCCGTCGATGTATGTCACTGTGTTGTCCGTGCTGGTCGAGGCCGCGCTGTGATTGCCCGCGCGGTCGACGGCGGCTCCGGCGAGCAGCGCGGCACTGACCGTGCCGTCAGCCGTCATGCCGCTGACCTCGACGGTGTAGACCGCCGGACCGCCGCTGACGGCAGCGGTCGTCGCGCCTGCCGTGCCGCTCAGTTGAACGTCGCTCGCGTCGAAGCCGGTCACATCCTCGCTGAACGTCACCGTGAAGACGATGGGCGAGGTTCGGGTCGGGTCGCTTTGCGCGGCAGCTTGCTCGACGGTTACCGCTGGCGGCGTGCCGTCGTATGTCCGCTCCAGCCGGGCCGCGAGGGTGGGGTTGCCCGCTGCATCGTGCGCGGCCCCGGCCGGAATATCCACCGACACCAGCCCGTCCACGCCGGGCACCACAACGACGGTGTAGCTAGTCCCCGTGCCGGCGAAGTGGCTGATCGTCCCGTTACCCACCACGACATCGCTCGCGTCAAAGCCGGTTATCCCTTCGCTGAAGGTGACAGTGACGGAGATATTGGTGTTCGTCGGGTCGGCGTTGAGGCTGCTCAATGACACCGTGGGCGCGGTCTTGTCGATCGTATACGGCTCGCCAGTGGCAAACGGCACATTCGCGACCGGCGCGTCGCCAGGGCCGCTGACACCGGTCGCGTTGTCCATGTCCAGCCGCAGCGTGCCATCGCCGGTGCCGGTATTCGCCGCCACCGTCCAGGTTGTGCCGCTGCCGCTCACGCCGGTGATCGACGCGCCCGATGGGCCGCCGGCCACCAGCGCGAAATTGCCTGCGCTCACGCCCGTCACCGCCGCGTCAAACGTCACGGTAAAACCGACATTGGCTGCGTTGGTCGGGCTGGGATCGCCCCGCGTGATGGACTGCACCCGGACGGGGGTGATCCCCGGTGCCTCGACTGCGCCGATATCGCACGCCGGTGTGCCGTCCCCATCCCCGTCGACCGGCCGGGCGACGCCGCGCTGGTCGGTGGACGGGCAGTACGCTGCGTTCGCTCTGTCAATAGCCGGGCTGCCGGGCAGGGGCATCATGGTCTGCGTCGGGCCGCCGTTGTCCTGCAGCGGACCGAGCTGCGGATCGGTGTCGATTAGATTGTTCGTGCCAATGTAGGATCCATGGATATTGAAGCCGTTCTGTGCCGAGTTCCCGTCCACAATCGAGTTACGGATGTATAGCGTCCCGATGGTGTAGATCCCCCCGCCGTAGACTTCGGTTGAGTTGCCGGACACGGTGCCGTGAATCAGCGTCAGCGTGGCGGCGTTGTAGATGGCACCGGCATTGCCACCGCCGCGGCCATTGCCGCTAAAGTTGCCAAAGAAGGTGCTGTTCGTGATTGTGGCTGTGTTGCCTGAGCCGGCATGAAGGATGGCGCCGCCATTGGCGCTGCTGGAGTTGCCGGAGAAAGTGCTGTTGGACACCGACAGCATTCCGTAGTTGTGGATCGCGCCGCTGTCGTAGGTCGCTTTGTTGTTGATGAAGGCGCTGTTGCTGACCGTGAGCGTGCCGTTGTTATTGTAGATGGCGCCCCCGGTGCCTGCCTTATTATCCCTGAACACGGTGTCCTGCACCGTGAGCGCGCCGCCGGAGCTGCGAACCGGACTGGCGCCGCTGTTGCCGGCGTTCTGGATGGTCAGGCCCGAAATCGTGACGTTCACCCCGCTGGTGATGACAAATACGCGATACTGGCCTGCGCCGTCGATGGTGAGGCTGTCCGCGCCGGGGCCGGTAATCGTCAGGTCACCGGTGATGTTCGGAAATATCGGCGAGGATAGCGTGATCCGGTTACAGGTGATGTTGAAGGTGATCTCGTCCGGGCCAGCGTGCCCATTGGCGTCGACGATGGCCTGGCGCAGGCTTCCCGCTCCAGAGGGGTTGCAGTTGGTTACGGTGTAGCTCGCGGCATGAACACGGGGCGGGACGATAGACACAATGAAGGTGATGATCAGTGCGACGGCCAACACCCGCCGCAGCACACGTAAATGAGAGGACATGCTGTTCCCCCATCGGAGCGTGGAGCCGTAAGGCAGCCGGTAAGTTAAGGTCGTGCTGCGATGCGGGCGGGCCAGTTTGGGATGATGGTGTGCCGTGTAAGGCCGGCATTATACAGCAAGGTCGACTGCAAGACAATTCACCTGAATTGAGCGATCACCGCCGTGCCGCTGCCCCCGTTTTTGGCTGTGCGTTCAGTACGAGCCTGGTGCCGCGGCGATCGGGACTATATCGAACAGACGCCTTGGCCGTGAGCGATCTGGTACGCCGGTGCTGATGATCTGGGTGGGGCGAACTCCGGGGCAGCGGTTGTTGGCCTGGGCGCGATGAGGCGGGCGCGACCACCGCGCATTGCCGCGTGACGGGCCGTGATTTCTGACACGCCGATCTAATGACCACAATCACTGACAGCGTCGAACCAGCCGTGATATCGTGCTCTCAGAGGGAGCATGCTTATTGCCAGGTTATCCCCTCAGCTTTCTAAGACTTTCGTTTACTTATATCGCTTGGTTCTGGCGTTTGATTGCGGCACTGCAACATGGCATTGAACTGTCTGCCATAACCTCGCTGATGTGGTGCGCGCAGTGATTAAACGTGTCCTTCCCCTCAA
The DNA here is from genome assembly GCA_020724465.1 of Thermoflexus sp. Classification (GTDB taxonomy): domain Bacteria; phylum Chloroflexota; class Anaerolineae; order Aggregatilineales; family Aggregatilineaceae; genus DYGX01. Next base: position 36,818 of record DYGX01000009.1, on the reverse strand, counting down.
TCCTGTACTCACACCCTTGTGTTCCCTATTTTTTTTACTCAGGAGGCGTGTGCAATGTCTCGAAAGAAAGTGTTGCTGGTATGGCTCACGCTGAGCCTGCTGCTGTCATTGGTGGCAGCGGGGCCGGTGGCGGGGCAGGAAGACGAGATCGTCATCGGGGTCTACGAGCCAATGACCGGCCCTCAGGCGGCAGGCGGCGAATTGACCATGCAGGGGGTGTACCTGGCCCACGAGGTGCGGCCCGAGGTGCTGGGGCGGCCAATTCGCCTGGTGCTGGTCGACAACCGGAGCGATAAAGCGGAGTCCGCGACGGCGGTCCAGCGCCTGATCGAGCAGGAAGGAGCCGTCGCGATTATCGGCAGCTATGGCAGCTCGAACTCGATGGCCGGGGGCGAGGTGGCCGAGCGGGCCGGTGTCCCCGTCATGGGCTGCTCTCCGACCAATCCTCTCGTCACCGAAGGCAAGGACTACTACTTCCGCGCCTGCTTCATCGACCCCTTCCAGGGTCGCGTGATGGCCAAGTATGCTGTTGAGGAACTGGGAGTCGAGAAGGTCGCCATCATTCAGGATGTGGCGCAGGACTACTCGGTGGGTCTGGCAGCCTTCTTCCGCGAGGCGTTCATCGAGCTGACGGGCGATGCAAAAGGCATCGTGGCCTTTACTGCCTACCAGACCGGCGATCAGGATTTCACCGCACAGCTCGCCTCGGTGATGGCCAAGAACCCGGACGCGATTTACGCCCCCGGCTACTTCGGCGATGGGGCGCTGCTGGCCCGCCAGGCGCGTGAGATGGGCTACCAGGGGTATATCCTCGGCGCGGATGCCTGGGAAGCGCCCGAGCTGATCGAGATTGGCGGCTCGGCAGCGGAAGGCATCCTGATCACCTCGCACTACCATCCTGAGGCTGAACTCAGCCCGGCCTCTCAGCCGTTTGTCGAACTCTTTATGGAAAAGTATGGCGAGCGTCCGAGCGCCTTCGCCGCGTTGGGCTACGACGCGTACATGCTGGTGGTGGATGCCATCGAGCGCGCGGGTACCGACGACCCCAAGGCGATCCGCGACGCGATGGCCGAGACCAAGGACTACGAAGCCGTTACCGGCACGATCACCCTCGACAAGAATGGCGACGCCGTGAAGGATGCGGTCATTCTCAAAGTCGAGGATGGCGAGTTCAAGTACGTAGGGACGGTCAAACCGTAGCGCGCGCACGGTCACGCGCAGGGGGAGATGCCGGTCAGGCACTCCCCCTTTTGACCGATGCCTGCTTCTACCTGTCGTGGCCCTGACACGTGCCGGGTGGAGTTCCCGGTCACGTAGAACGGAGACATCATGACGGTCTCGCTTTTCTTCCAACACCTGGCTAATGGAATCTCGCTGGGAGCGCTGTACGCGCTAATCGCCATCGGCTATACGATGGTCTATGGCATTCTGCGGCTGATCAATTTCGCTCATGGCGATATTGTGATGGTGGCGGCGTATGTCGCCTTCTACGGCGCCGCCATGTACGCGCTGCCCTGGTGGCTCGCCTTCCCGCTGGCGATTCTGCTGACGGCAGGTCTGGGCATGATTATCGAGCGGGCCGCTTACCGCCCGCTGCGCGGCGTGCCACGCATCCAGCTTTTCACGTCTGCAGTGGCGGTGTCTTTCCTGCTGGAAAACCTGGGCATCGTTGTGTTCAGTGGGCGCCCCAAGGCGTTTCCCCGTCCGGCCTTCCTCGACAAGCCGCTGCACGTCGGAGACGTGATCATCATCAGCTACACGCCGGTGGCCGTCGCAGTCGCGCTGATTCTCTTTGGCGGGCTGTTGTACATCGTCCACCGCACCAAAGTCGGCATGGCGATGCGCGCGCTGTCCAAGGACATCGAGACTACGGGCCTGATGGGCGTTGACACGGACCGCGTGATCATGATTGCCTTCGCCATCGGTTCGGCGCTGGCCGCGGCGGGGGGGATCCTGCTGGCGATCAAGTTTCCGCAGATCAATCCGTTGATGGGCGTGGTGCCGGGTTTGAAGGCGTTTATCGCCGCCGTGCTGGGTGGCATCGGCAACATCACAGGCGCTATGATCGGCGGCTTCTTGCTGGGCATCGCGGAGATCATGATTGTGGCTTTCTTCCCCCAACTGGCGGGCTACCGCGATGCTTTTGCCTACACCATTTTGATCGCACTGCTCTTGTTCCGGCCAACGGGCCTCATGGGCGAAGTGGAGCCAGAAAAGGCTTAGGGCCATGAGGACATCCATTACCCGCAATCGTATCCTGACCGTTCTCGCGCTGGCCGGCTTTGTCGTCTTTTTGGTCTATGCGCAGACCAACTGGGACGCCTACCGCCTGCGTATCTTGAACCTGTGCGCTGTCTACACCATCTTCGCCGTCACCTTCAACCTGATCTACGGCTATACCGGCCAGTTCTCGCTGGGCCATGCCGGTTTTGCCGCCATCGGAGCCTATGCGGCGGCCCTGCTGACCATGTCGCCGGAGCAGAAAGCCGCCAATTTCTTCCTGGCGCCGATCATCCCCTTGCTGCGCGACGTCGAATGGCCGTTTCTGCCCGCCCTGCTGGTAGGCGGCACGCTGGCGGCTCTGGCCAGCCTGTTGATCGGCTGGCCCGCGCTGCGCCTGCGCGGTGACTATCTGGCGATCGCCACGCTGGGCTTCAGCGAGATCATCCGCGTGCTGTTTGTCAACTGGCAGCGAATCACGAACGGCTCGCTCGGCCTCAAGGGGATTCCGGATCACACCAACGTGTATTGGAGCTGGGGCGCGGCGCTGGTGACGATCTTCGTCGTCAAGCGGCTGGTGGACTCCAGCTATGGGCGCGCGTTGCGCGCCGTGCGCGACGATGAGGTGGCTGCCCAGGCGCTGGGCGTGCGGCTGTTCACCCACAAGATGATGGCCTTCATGCTGTCATCGTTCTTCGTTGGCGTCGCCGGCGGGCTGATGGCGAACCTGATCAGCACGATCGACCCCAAGGTCTTTATGTTCTTCCTGACCTACCAGATCGTGGGTATCACGGTGATGGGCGGCATGAGCAGCCTGACCGGCAGCCTGGTCGCTGCCGTTCTGTATACGGTGTTTCTGGAAGTGCTGCGGCCGATCGAGTCGCCCTTCGATCTGGGACCGCTGCATATCCCTGGCATCCCTGGGATGCGCATGGTCTTGTTCTCGACGCTGCTGCTGTTGGTGATCCTCTTCTATCGCCAGGGATTGTTCGGCCAGCGGGAATTTAGCTGGGATGGGTTGCTGAATACGCTCGCCCGCCTGCACCGGCGGGTGACCGGGCTGTGGGGCAGAACTCCGCCGCCTTCGACGGTGGAAAAGGGGGAGCAGTAGATGGCTTTGCTCCAACTCCGACACGTGAGCAAACGGTTCGGCGGGTTGGTGGCGGTCAACAACTTCTCGACCGAATTGCAGGCGGGTGAGTTGTGCGCGCTGATCGGACCGAACGGCTCCGGCAAGACGACGATTTTCAATCTGATCACCGGGATCTACCGGCCCACCGAGGGCGAAATCTGGTTTGACGGGCACAACATCACCGGGCGGCGCCCGGATCAGATCACCCGCCTGGGGATTGCCCGGACCTTCCAGAATATCCGTCTGTTCAGCGGCCTGGATGTGCTGGGCAATGTGATGGTTGGGCAGCATCTGCGGCTCAAGTCGGACCCGGCCTCGGCGGTGCTGCGGCTGCCGCACTATCTGCGCGAAGAGCGGGCAATGCAGCGCCGGGCGCAGGAGCTGCTCGAGGCGCTCAACCTGGCGCATCTGGCTCATGAGAAGGCAACCGCTCTGCCGTACGGCCAGCAGCGCAAGCTGGAGATCGCGCGCGCCCTGGCGAGCAACCCCAAGTTGTTGTTGCTGGACGAGCCGGCAGCCGGTATGAACACGGCCGAAGCAGAGGAGCTGATGGCTTTCATCCAGCACATTCTGGAACACTTCAAGCTCACCATCTTCCTGATCGAACACCAGATGCGCGTGGTGATGGGCATCTGCCCGCGCATCATTGTCATTGATTACGGCGAGATCATCGCCGAAGGGCCGCCCGCCACCATCCAGAATAACCCGCGCGTGATTGAGGCCTACCTGGGAGTGGGAACCTATGCTTGAAGTCCGCAACCTGCATGTGCACTACGGCGGCATCCACGCCCTACATGGCATCTCGCTGCGCGTGCCGGACGGTCAGATCGTCGCGCTGCTGGGGGCCAACGGCGCCGGGAAGAGCACCACGCTGCGCACGATCATGGGGCTGGTCAAGCCAAGCGCGGGTGAGATCACGCTCAACGGCCAGAGCCTGCTCGGCCTGCGCCCCTATGAAGTGGTGCGGCGCGGCATTGCCATGGTGCCCGAAGGGCGCAAGGTGTTTGTCAACCTGACGGTGGCCGAAAACTTGCGGCTGGGCGCCTACGCCCGCAACGATCCGCAGCAGATCGAGCACGATCTGCACGACATCTACGCGCTCTTTCCGCGTCTGGCGGAGCGCCAGACGCAGCGCGCGGGCACGCTTTCCGGCGGCGAGCAGCAGATGCTGGCGCTGGGCCGGGCGCTGATGAGCAGGCCGCACGTCTTGATGATCGACGAGCCGTCGCTGGGGTTGGCGCCCGTGCTGGCCGAGGGAGTCTTTCGCAAATTGCAGGAACTGAACGACGCCGGGCAGACCATTTTGCTCATCGAGCAGAACGCCCGCGCCGGGCTGAGCATTGCCGATTATGCCTATATTCTGGAAACCGGTGACGTCGTCCTTGAAGGACCGGCGCAGGAACTAGCCCAGATGGATGCGGTGCGCCAGTCTTATCTGGGCGTGCGCTGAGCCGCGCCCCGGTGCACGGAGATTCTCAGGCCGACGCAGAGCGGGCCGGCTCGCTCGAAACTGCGTTCGTCGGCACCCCGACGCTTACGGTAGTGCCGCTGCCGGGTTCCGACCGAATCTGCAGATGCGCGCCGATCAGCGAGGCGCGCTCGTACATCCCCATTAGCCCGAAGTGCTGCATCCCTGACGTGCCCAGGTCTGCCGCGTGCTGCGGCGCGGCAAAGCCTTTGCCGTTGTCGCGCACCGTGACGGTGACCTGGTCAGGCTCAAAACGCACCGCAAGCCAGATATCGGACCCGCCGCTGTGCTGCCAGGCGTTGTTCAGGGCTTCTTGCGCGATACGGTAGAGGGCCATTTCGCGCTCCGGCGCCAGCCGTTGGGGAGTGCCGTGCTTCTCGAAGTGGATGGCGAGCCGGTCGTCTCGCTGGAGATCGCGTGCCAGCATCTCGAGGGCCGGGGCAAGCCCAAGTTCTTCCAGGTAGGCGGGTCTCAGCGCGCGCACGATGCGCCGCAGATCGCCCATCGTGGCGGCGATCATCTCGCGAATCTCGGCCAGCCGGGCGGCTGCCGCCGGATCGTCGCGAAGATAGGGCTTTAACATCTGCTGGCGATGATCGAGCGCAACCAGCGCCTGCGCGGTCTGGTCGTGCAGTTCGTGGGCGAGGCGCCGCCGCTCGTCTTCCTGAGCACGGGTGATGGCGCCAATGTAATCGTGCATGCTCGCCTGTGCCGCCTGGACCCGCTTCGACATCTGCTGGAGCGTCTCTTGCAGGTGCCGGATCTCCTCGATCCCGCCGACCTGCTGCTCGATCGCGGCGTAGTTCCCCCAGGCCAGCTCGTTCGCCTGCGCTTCCAGCTTGCGCAGCGGCAGCACCACGCGCCGGATGCCAAACCAGACCGTGCCGAGCGCGATCAGCAGGCCGGGCACCAGTATCAGCGGTGCCGCCTGCGAGTACTGGGCAATCGGGCTAAGGGTTTCGTGCCAGCGTTCCTCGTATACCAGCGTCCAGCCAGCCAGGGGAATCGGCGCGGCTGTGGTGATGACATCGTGCCCCTGGGTGTCGATCCGCTCGAATGCCGCGGTGCGCTCGCTCGCCGTGATCTGGGGTGCGCCGTCAAAGAGGGTGCCGACCTGCGCCGGATCGCTGCTCAGCAGGATGGTCCCGTCGCGATCCAGCAGCAGCGCACCAAGCGTTACAGCTTCGGGGTGGCTGCCCAGCCCCGCAGCCTCGGCGACGAGGTCAAGCGAGCTGAGACCGGTAACCCGTAGCCCCTGCTCGCCCGAAGCCACATTGAGCAGCAGTGTCCGGGTGCCGTTTCCGTCACGTTCCAGTTGAGCCAGGATGCCGGGCGGGGAAATATCGAGGGCCTGATCCACAATAACCTGGCTGCTGTGCGCTGGCATAGCAGCGGCCAGCAGTTGCCCATCCGCCGTGTGGATCGCGATGCCTCTGTCAAACAAAGCGGCGAGCGGCCCGGCCTGGTTCAGGACTTCATCGGGGCCGATCCGTTCTGCGACGCGCGCCAGACTCAGCGCCACGTTTTGGCGCTGCTCCAACTGGCCGGAGAGAGCGACTGCGGCGGCGGCGGTGAGCTGCCGGTTGTGGTTGACCAGCAGATCGCGCATCTCCGCCTGGTGCACCGCCACACCCCCAAATGCGACGAGCACAAGCAGCGCGAGCAGCGGCAGGACCAGCAGCGCCAGCAGTTGAAGAGGCAGGCTAGTCAGTCGCATGGATGTCCGATGCGGGCAAGTCAAGCAGCCCGAGTTGCGTGGCTTTCACCACCGCTTCGGTGCGGTTTGCCACGTTGAGCTTTTCGAAGATGCGGCGCAAATGCCCTTGCACGGTGCGATCGCTGATGTCGAGCATCAGCCCGATCGCCTTGTTGGTCAACCCTCGCGCAGCGGCCTGGAGAACTTCCAGCTCGCGAGCGGTCAACGGCTCATAGGGCACCGTCTCGTGCCGCGCAGCGGTCACCGCGTGCATCAGTTTGGGGATGATCTGCGGGTCGAGCACAGAGCGCCCCTCGTTCACGGCGCGCACGGCCTCAATAATGGCTTCAATATCGGCGGTCTTGAGCACGAAGCCGTTCGCGCCCGCTTCCAGGGCCGCCATAATAAACGGATCGTCATCGAACGCGGTGAGAATCAGAATACCCACCGGCCAGCCCCTGGCCCGCACGCGGCGCGCAACTTCGATGCCGCTGAACTCCGGCATCTGAATGTCAAGGACTGCTACATCCGGCTGGTGCTGCTCGATCAGGTACAGCGCCTGGGCGCCGTCGCTTGCCTCGGCGAGCACCTCGATTCCGGCTGTTGTCAAGAACTGGTGGATCCCGTGCCGCACGACCTGATGGTCATCTGCCAGAATCACGCGAATCGGTTGCTCTGCTGCCATGGTGCACCATCCTGCCTGTACCTGGAGATTGTAACCTTTTTCAGCCTGGGAATGAACAGGATGCGAGTGCCATCCTGAAAGGATTGCCGGGCGTTATCCGGTGTGTGTGCGGGGTGGTGTCCCAAAAGTCAGCGTCCACAGATAGCGCACGAGCGCCCAGGTTTCCTCGGGGGTGAACAACGTGCCAAAGTTCGGCATGCCCGTGCCCATGCCTCCGCGCCGGATCTTGGCGTAGAGCACGTCGCTCCGCCGCTCGAACATGTAGCCGGGGTCCGAAAACGCGACCGGCTCTTCGGCAGTGGTCGCCGCCGCCGGGCCGTCACCGCCGCCGGACTGCCCGTGGCACGCCGCACAGTTCTGGTTATAGAACCGCTTGCCGGTTGCGAGGGCCTCGTCTGCCGTGTCTTGCGTCCAGAGATAGGCGATCGCATCCAGCCGATCGCGTTCGGACGTAGCCGGATTTTGGCCGGTCAGCAGTTCGAGAGCTTGTGCTGGCGTGTGAGACTGCCGCCATACCGGGTCGCGCAATTCGGCAGGAACATCCAGCCCGCCCGCGATGACCAACTCACCGCGCTGCGCCGATGGCTGGAACGCCAGGATAGATATGTCGGCGTGTTCGGCCGGGGGGGTGTGCGCCGCGTCAATGTCAATCCCTTCCGCGATCAACGCTTCAATCACCCGGTCCGGCTGCGCAGCCGGCACGACATCGGGATTGGCCGGGTCGCTTACCTGGATCGTGCCGCGCATGCGCCAGTGATCCGGGCTGCACCAGGTCGTGCAGTAGTAGGTGTAGATACCGGGATGGTCGAAGCTGAGCGTGATCTCTTTGACCTGGCCAGGATCGATTGGACCGAGATCCACGCCTAATCCTGGCCCGATTGCAACCCCATGCGTCACGTCCATCGACGCGAAGCGCAGCGTGACCGTCTCGCCCACGGCCACGCGGATCGCATCCGGCGCGAACCCGGCTTGCTCTGGCACTCGGGCGGCAATGTCAATGATACGGTTTGGCGAAAGCGCCGGCCTGAGCCAGTACTGATAACCCAGCACCGCCAGGGGCAGCCCGAGCAGGATCAGCCCCAGCGCAAAAAGTGCCAGCAGCTCCCGTTGTTTCATCCTTAACCCAGGTAAAGCCTCAGAAAGCCCAGCGTGATGAGCACCGCGAAGCCACTGATCGGCAGCGTCGCCAGAAAGGCAGCCCGGTGCTGCGCGCTGTTCTGCCGGGCGATCTTGTAGGTTGTGTGCAAAGCGAATAGCAGCCCTGCTGTCAGGACGCCGACCTGCAAGAAGGGCAGAACAGACTCGCCTAGCGGCGTCCAGGGCGTGCTCGCCGTACCGAACAGATCCCAGCCCCACCCGAACGGGTCGGACAGCGCCGCGAGCGCATAGCTGCCGTTGACCAGCACGAATCCGAACGTGAACGCGATCCACGCCGCAAGCCCCAACGGGATCAGCGCGTAGGCATAGTCCACGATCAGCCGGCGCAGCGGCTGAGGCTGGCGGGCGATCCGCCGCGCGAGCCATACCGCCGCGCCAAACGTTCCCGGCAAGATCGCCAGATTCAGCACGACGAAGCCGAGCGCATACAACCCCCAGTGAGGCAGCGTGTGCATGTTCGCCCACGCTTTGAGCCAGCCCCACGGACCGAGCAGCACCGCCGAGTACAGCAGCGCGCAGCCGAGCATGATGAACGCCTTGTACGCTTCATCCAGGCGGCGCTCATCCGCAACCAGCAGGTCGCCGCCGGGAGCGCGCAGGTTAAGGACGATATTGTTCTTGGGGCAGGTCTTCAGGCACTCGAAGCACAGGCCGCATGCCGCGTTGCGCTGCAGGCTGCCGGGGTACGTCATCCACGGGCAGCCGTAGCCGAATTCGTTGCCGGTGAGGCAATCTTTCGTCTTATGCGCCACGCAAACGTCCGGATCGGCAACGCGCAACTCGACCGGTGCCAGCATCGAGTACAGGCCGATGAACCCGCCGACCGGGCAGACATAGCGGCAGAAGACGCGGTTCCGGTACAGCGCGCTCAGCACCACTCCGGCCAGCAGAAAGCTGAGCAGCACCCAGGCGCTGACGTTTGGGCGGGTGAGGATGATCGTGCTGAACAGCGCGACACCAAGAAAGCCGAGGTTCTGAAGCCAGATGTTCTTCAGGCGCCGGGGCCAGCGCAGGCCGCGCGTCCACAGCCTGCCCGGCCGGCGCTGCACAATGGCGCGGCGCTGGAGCCACTCGCCGGGCGCGGGAATGGGGCAGACCGTGCACCACAGCCGCCCGAAGAACGGGACGAGCACGGCGATGAGCAGCGCCCACCAGACGATCCAGACGAAGACAATGCCAAAGTTGCGGTTGCCGGCTGGCGTGCCGGCTAGCCCGGCGAGAATCGCCAGCGTGAACACCGCCAGCGTCAGCAGCATCATCGCCGGCTGGAAGGCGCGCGCCTTCAAAACGCGCTTGAGCGGCGGCATGCGCTCCAGCAGGTCGATGCGCCCCTGGTTGAGCATCGCTACGACACCCAGTCCGAATAAATCGTCAGATATTTGGTCGGCTCAGCCGGGTCGTTGGTCCGCAGATGCACGCGGAACTCGTGCGGGCCGCCCATCCCTTCATGCATCGAGTACGTCATGGAGATGGTGCCTTCGTGCCCAGGATCAATGACCATCGAGCTGACGACGGCGCGCGGCGGACAGCAGCCCTGGACGACCTCAATACGCGGCTCGCCGTAAATCAGCAGTGGCTTGTCGCCGACGTTCCGCACGGTGTAAACAGTGTTGATCACCGTATTGAGCTTGACCTTCCCGTAATCCAGCACCTCGCCCTGAACGATCTCAACACGCGGCGCCCCGCTAACCTTTGGCTTGAAATCGGGATCGAACGCCGTCTGGCCCGGCTGGTCTTTCCCGCGCGAGGTAAACGCCAGCGCCGCGACAATCAGCAGGATGCTCCCAATCGCGCCGCCCAGCATCCACACGGCACTATGCCAGGTGCGCTTCCTGGCTCGACGCGGTTTAGAAACGTGGTTGGGTTTCATGGGTATTCTCCTCAAGGGACTCGGTCTTGCCTGCTTGCCACAGAAAAATCAGCATCCCAGCCGCAGCGCTGAACACCACGCCGATCGCGCGCCAGTATGGGGTGTTGGCGTTCACTACCAGCTCGCCGATCATGAATGGGTGTAGCGGTCCGCACGGCACGGCACAGCGGTAGCGAAATTTGCCCGCCCGGTCCGCCACAAATGCGAGTTCCTGCGCGACACCCGGCTCGACACGCTGCTCGAACCCGTAGCCGTCCAGATAGAAGCCGTGGACCACATCCGACGCCGTGAGGTGGATCGTGACGTGGTCGCCCCGGTTCACGACGATCCGGCCTGGCGCGAACTCAAACTGCGTCGCGTCGATCTCCACCCTACGTTCTACAGGTGGCGTCGCGCTGCCGGGTGGCACGGCGAAGATCACAAGTGCGAGCAGCCCGAAGGACGCCGCGATCAGCCGGGGACGGGTCACATGGCGTGTCATGCGACGCTATCCCTGGGGCAGAGGCGTGTTGGTGCCGGGACCGAACGGGCTGTACTGCGCGTCGATGTAGGCGCGCACATCCGGCGACGATCGTCCGTCGGCTTTCAGGCGCATCACGTCCTGTGTGATGTCCACACAGATGCCGCAGCCGGTCGCGTGGGCGTCAAACGTGATCGTGCCGTCTTCGGCCACGTCGCGGATGTAGCAGCTCAGGTTGCTGGTGTGACCCATCGCGCCACACCCGCAGTAGCAGGGATAGTGCTGAAGCTCATCCCCGTGCGAGATGGCATAGTCGTAGGCTTCGCGCACGCGGGGGGGCGCGTTGCTGATCCATTCCGGCAGCTTGACCGAAGCCGATGGGTGTTCGCCGCTGCTTCCGCAGCCCGACAGCGACGCGGCGCCCGCCAGGAGCGCGAACAAGAGAGTGCATCGAACGAGCAGCTTCATGAGTTCCCTCCACAAAAGGGCCTGGTTACCGAAACTATACGGGAAAGCCGATGGCGCGACATGCGCCAAATGGCGTATGCAGGCGTGCGCGATCTATCACTTCTTTTCACAGCGCCGGTTGGAGGACGGGGAATGGCGCCAGCGGTTGGGCGAGGCGCGGCAAGAACACGCCAAATGGCGCATGCCGCGATCTCTCAATTCTATTATTATCACCGCGTTGTTCGGTGAGCTGGAAGAATAGGAGTTGTGTGCAAATGCTAAAGCGAATGAGTGTGACGCTCGTTGTGCTGGTTTCCGTTGTGGCGTTTGTGGTGCCGGTAGCTGCCGACGGCCCGGCTGCCGGGCGCGCGGGGCGGGCGGAAGTGCGCTACATGGAAGGCATGATTGACCATCACCAGATGGCGCTGGATATGGCCGAAGACTGTCTGGCGAAGGTTGAAACGGAGTCGTTCCGATCGGTCTGCCAGGGCGTGATCGACGCGCAGACGCCGGAAATTGAGACACTACGCGGCTGGCTGCGCGAGTGGTATGGGATTGAGTATGCGCCGATGCCGATGTCGCAGCTCATGGAGCTGATGGGCCTGGCTCCGGACGCAGGAATGCAGATGGGGCACGGCGATCACACCACGAACCCGATGACCGATATGCCGCTGATGATGGGCATGATGGCCGGGCTTGACCGCGTCGAAGGGGTTGAGTACGAGGCCGCCTGGCTGGAAGCGATGATCGACCACCACGACGACGCGGTGCATATGTCCGAGCGCATTTTGCGCTACGCAGTGCATGAGGAGCTGCTCGCGCTGGCTCAGCAGATTATCGACGATCAGACCGCGGAAATCGAGTTGATGGAATCGTTGCTGGCGGAGTACGAGGTTGCCGGCTAACCACTCACCGTCGCACAGGCTGTACCGGATACGAGGAGTCTGGGCCGGGGATGTCGTGCTCCGGTCCAGACTCGTTTCGTCACGGCGCATTACGCCCGCCGGCACCGAACCCGCGAAGGCTGGCCCTCAGACCTGCGCGGCGCGTGGGGCCAGGGCAGCGTCTCCGGCGGAAACGCTGAAAACTAAACCCGCCCCTGATCGCGGCTGCCAGGGTTTGCGCGTCCGGGTTGCAGAAACGCTGAGCGGCGCAGTTCCGCCACCCGATCGATCCGCTCGACCGTCTTTCGAGCCGACTGATCGATGATGGGAAACGCAAGCCACACGACCCCCGCTGCTGCCAGCACACCGGTGAGCAGGCGCATCATCGAGTTGAACGAGCCGAGGGCGTCGCCGCTGTAAAACGTAACGGGCAGTTTGTTGCCGGTCAGAGCAGCCAGCCAGTCATTGTGATAGCGAAAACCGGCGGTTAACCCACCCAGGCTGTCGCTGAGCATGTGCGTGCCGCCGTCGATGGCCAGTGGCAATAGAAGCAGTACGAACACGCTGATGGGGAGTGGCTTCACGGCTCGAACGCGCGCCACGGCCCAATAGACAAGACCTGCCAGCCACACCCCGCCATAAAGAGACACCATCCGATCTGACCACGCCACCTTCCAGCCGAGCGCCTGGCTGCCACGGAAGTTCCTCAGCAGCAGCGTGTCGGTTCCGGTGCTGCCTGTGAGCGCCAGCGGCAGCTCGTCGGGCGCGTACATCAGGCGGTCGCCAAATAGAAAGAACGAACGCTGCGCCATCTGGTGGCAGAGCAGCGAATAGCCGGTGTAGATCGCATCGGCAGGGCCGGACCATCCAAGCCGCATGAACACCGGCGCGGCAAACGGCAAGGCGTTGAAAATGCCGTAACCGACGAGAAAAATCGTCAGCCAATGTCGCATTACACTTTGCACAATGGTCAACGAGCGTGAAGAGGATGGGCCGGTAGTTGGCATGGCTGCTTCCTTAGTGTGTGCCGGGCAGATAGTCTTCACCTGCCCGGCCCTCTACTTTGACTCTCGACGACTCAGCGGAGCTTCACTCGTCGCAGCCGCAGACTGTTCGTGACCACGCTGACGGAACTGAAGGCCATCGCCCCCGCCGCCAGGATCGGGCTGAGCTGCTGCAGGAACGACGGCGCCCAGTTAAACGGGGCGAGGGCGCCCGCTGCCACGGGGATCAGCACCGTGTTATAGCCGAATGCCCAGAACAGATTCTCCTTAATTGTGCGCATTGTACTCTTGCTGAGTGCAATGGCGCGGGGAATGCCCCGCAGATCGCCGCTGATCAACGTCACATCGGACGCTTCCATCGCCACATCGGTGCCCGTGCCAATCGCGAAACCAACATCTGCCTGGGCCAGCGCCGGCGCATCGTTGATCCCGTCGCCGACCATGCCGACGAGGTACCCTTCGTCCTGCAACTGCCGGACATAAGCCGCCTTGTCGCCGGGCTTGACTTCGGCGAAGACGCGATCGATGCCGACCTTGGCGGCGATCGCGTGCGCGGTGGCCCGGTTGTCACCGGTCATCATCACAACCGTCAGGCCGAGTTCGTGCAGGCGGCGCACGGCCTCAATCGAGCCGTCCTTGATCGTGTCGGCGACGGCGATAATTGCGCTGGCCTGCCCATCCACCGCCAGCCACATCGCGGTTTTAGCCTCGCGCTGCAGCCGCTCTGCTTCTGGCTCCAACCCGTTCAGATGCACGCCGTTGCTGACCATCAGCGCGAGGTTTCCCACGAGCACGGTTCGCCCGTCCACGGTGGCGCGGATGCCCTGGCCGGTGATAGCTTCGAAATCGTGCGGGGCGCTGAGGGCGATTCCTCGCTCTTGTGCCGCGCGAACGATCGCCGCGCCGAGCGGGTGTTCGCTGCCGCGCTCGGCGCTGGCCGCCAGCGCGAGCAGCCGCGCCGCGTCCGAGGCCGCGCTCTCGCTCACCGCCAGATCCGTGACGCTCGGTTCGCCGCGTGTCAGCGTGCCGGTCTTGTCAAGCACGATCGCGGTGAGCTTGTGCGCGCGCTCAAGCGCTTCGCTGTTCTTGAACAGGATGCCGTTCTCGGCGCCTTTGCCCATTCCAACCATGATCGCGGTCGGTGTGGCGAGGCCCATCGCGCATGGGCAGGCAATGACCAGAATTGTAATCAGCCGCACCGTAGCGGCGGTCGAGTCCCCTGTTGCGAGCATCCACACGGCAAACGCGCCGATCGCCACGACGATCACCGCGGGCACAAACACGGACGAAACCCGGTCCACCAGCTTCTGGATCGGGGCTTTGCTGCCCTGAGCCTGCTCCACCAGCCGGATGATCTGGGCCAGCGCCGTTTCGCGCCCGACCTGTGTGGCCTTGAACTTCACCAGCCCCTGCTTGTTCAGGGTCGCGCCGATCACCATATCGCCGGGCTGCTTGTCAACGGGCAGACTCTCGCCCGTGATCATGCTCTCGTCAAAGGCGCTGTGCCCTTCAAGGATCACGCCATCGACCGGAACTTTCTCGCCCGGGCGGACGATGACGATGTCGCCGACGCGCACCTGCTCCACCGGGATGTCTAGCTCGACGCCATCCCGTTCCACGCGGGCGGACTTGGCCTGCAAGCCCATCAACCGCTTGATGGCTTCGCTGGCGCGGCCTTTGGCGCGCGCTTCGAGCAGCTTGCCCAGCACGATCAGGACAATGATGACGGCAGCGGTTTCAAAGTAGACATGACCGGGTAGCACCCCGAGCATGACGGCGACGCTGTAGAAGTACGCGACGCTGGTGCCAAGCGCTACCAGCACGTCCATATTGGCTGTGCCGTTGCGCAGCGCCTTATAGCTGCCGGTGTAATAATCCCAACCGACGTAGAACTGCACCGGTGTCGCCAGCGCCATTAGCAACCCGTTGAACCACAGCTCGTGCGCCCACATGCCGAGCAAGCCAAAATCGCGCGTCATGGTTAGCAGAAACAGCGGGATCGTGAACAGCGCGCCGATCCCCAGCCGCCGCACCTGATGCCGGATATCCGCTTCGCGTGCGGCCTGCTCCGCGTCGATCAGCTCGTCCTCTGTTTCTGCCGTCACCACGCCATACCCGGCCTTCTCGACGGCGGCTGAGAGCGCCTCACGCGAGGTGCCCGGCACGACCGTCACGGTGGCGCGCTCGCTGGCGAAGTTGACACTCGCATCCAGCACGCCGTCCACTTTGCGCAGCGCGCGCGTGACCGTCGCCGCGCAGTTGGCGCACGTCATCCCGGTGATCGCCATCTCCATAGTTTGCTGCGGCACGTTGTAGCCGGCATGGCGGATGCGCCCGATGATGTCGTTCTCCGCCAGCAGTCCGGCGTCATAGATCACGCTGACCCGCTCGCTGGCAAGGTTCACGGTTGCTTCTTTTACGCCGTCAAGCTTGCGCAGGCTGCGTTCGATGGTCGCCGCGCAGTTGGCGCACGTCATCCCGGTCACCGGCAGCGTGATAGCCTTCTCACTCATAATGTGGTTCCTCACTTCTGTCTGCTGTCTGGACGGCAATCAGATGCATCCAGCGTAGCGCGCCCTGCTGCGATGGCGGAAGGGTGATCGTGCGCAGAGCGGATAGGCAAAATGGCGTGCCTCTGTCTGCGCGATCTGGCGCAGCGGTGGCCTGGAGTAAGCCATTCGGCGCAATCAAGAAGCGCCATATGACGCTCTTGCGGCGCAGCAGAACCTGATAAGCTGTGCACGAAACGTCTGGAGAGGAAAGGACCGCGCGCATGACTGCCCGACAGCGCATTGGGTGGCCCATCGGAGCCGGCCTGCTGGGGGCCGGGTTCCTGGTGGCGCTCTATGTGGGCATCGTCTCCATCGCCGAAAGCCCGCGGCACGCCGTCGACCTGTTCTGGGAAGACCGCCTGATCGTCGTCCCGATCGTTGTGGGATTCGGCGTCCAGATGGCGCTGTATGTGATCTTGAAGAAACGGCTGTTTGTGCCGGTCGTATACACCGGCCCGTCCGGGACACTGGCCGGGGCAAGCGGAACAACCTCGACTATCGCGATGGTGGCTTGCTGCGCCCATCACGTCACGGATGTGCTGCCCGTCCTCGGTTTGACGGCGGCAACCGCGTTTCTGGCTGAATACCGCCTTGCTTTCATGGTAATCGGGTTGAGCATGACGCTGTTTGGGATCGGTTTCATGATGGTGATTCTGGTTCGAGAGCGGCGCAGGGCGCTGCGTGCGATGGAGTTCTCTGCGAGGGGAGTATGAGCGGCAAAAGTCTGCGGGTTGTCGTGCCTGTTGTGGCGCTGATCGTTCTGGCCGGAGCTGTCCTGCTGCTGGCGACTGCGCTCGCCGAATCGAAAGACACGTCGGCGGTGGTCGAGGCCCGCGCTGGCGAGGGTTTCCCGAAAATGCCGCTGACCGATAAGCAGGGGGCGGTGTCCGTCGAGGTGCTGCCACTGAACCTCGGCGGGCTGGGGCAGACGCTTGACTTCAGAGTGGCTATGAACACGCATTCCGTTGAACTGGATATGAACCTGGCCGAGCAGGCCACGCTGTCTACCGATACCGGCCTGACCATTTCGCCTGTCAGGTGGGATGCGCCCTCAGGGGGACACCATGTCTCGGGGACGCTCAGTTTTCCGGCTGAAGTTGACGGTGCCGTGGTGATGGACGGCGTCACAGAGCTGACGCTGACACTGCGCAACATCGATGTGCCGGAGCGCGTCTTTGTCTGGGCGCTCAAGCCCGCCAGCTAACCCGCGTCGCAGCAGCGCGGCTGAGCCGGCCCGTCTCGCCGCAGTCGGGTCGTGAGCGGTGCCGGTCGTCTGCGGCAGAACAAGACCGGCTGGTTCGCGGCACATCGCCGTCGGAGCGTCTCCCCGCCAACTGGCCCGGTCTGAAATGCGACAGCCGGCGCTTTCAGGCAACGGGTACCGGTATCTATACTGAGGGACACGTCGGAGTGAGAGGAGCCGCCAACGTGGGGTATGAGCTGGCCGTCAACCGGGCTTGTCACGAGGTCATCCCCGTTCTTCAGGGGGCGCTCAGAGCGGCGGGGCTGCGCGTGGAGCAGTCCTTCGATCTGCGTTCGGCGCTGGCCGCTGTGCCGGCGTGCACATGCCCCCATCACGGGACGGCGCGTTGCGATTGCCAGTACAACGTCCTGCTCGTATACGGCCACGCCAGTATGCCGGTCAGCGTGATCGTACACGGTCACGATGACCGCTGCTGGATTGCGCTCGCCGACTATTCCGGCGCGGGCGCGATAGCCGAGCTGACGGCCCAAATCACGCAAGCCCTGGCGGCGTTGCTTCTCAATAACTCGCAGCAAGCGCAGACGGCTCGTTGAGTGTTCAAGTGGAAGGAGTACCTGAAATGGCTATTGATCCGGTATGTGGTATGGAAGTGAACGAAGAGACAGCCGCTGGCAAATCCGAATATCGCGGCGTGACCTACTATTTCTGTTCCCCTGGTTGCAAGCGGGCGTTTGACCAGAACCCGGAGCAGTACGTGGGCGGCCAGGGCGAACAGACAGACCACTCGGAGCACAGCGGTCACCCTCACTAGCTCGCATCCGGTGGCCCCTTGCGCGCGAGGGGCCACCGGTCCCGATGACCGGGATGATCCCGGCAGGCGCGCCTCTGCGCGCTTGTGGATCTCCAGGTGTTCTGAGAGGCGTGGCATGGTTGAGCAGCGAACATTTGGCGTTCCGAACCTGTGCTGCCATACGTGCGCGGCTCTGGTTCGCCAGAGTCTGTTTATGCTGTCCGGCGTGCTATCGGTTCAGATCGCTGTGCCGGCCCGGCGCATTACGGTCCGGTGGCGCGCGCCCACAAGCTGGCGCGAGATTGAGCGGCAGCTCGACGCCAACGGGTACCCGCCCGGGCCGCCGCTGGTGTGAGAAGCTGCCTGGTTACCTGCTTAGAGGATCTTCAATGCGTCTGAAACCCATAGTTGCCCTTGTGCTGCTGGTTGTCGTGCTGTTCTTGGGGGGCTTCTACGGCCTCGCCCACGAATTACGGCCCGAGCCGCTTCCAGAGCAGGTGAACCCGCCCCGAACGCCACCGGTTCTGCCGACGGTGGAGCCGCGTGCGAGCCATCTGGATTACGACACGTTGGTCGAGCAGGTCGCTCCGCTCAGTGGGCGGACCATCCCGGTCCACTGGGGCGATATGGGGCAGAGGTTGATCGCCGCAGGCGCGATCGATCTCGGCCGGCTCGAGGCGCATTACGGCGGCCTGACAGAGGAGCAACAAGCCATCCTTCTGGGTGACGACCTTGGCGAGATCACGTTGAACGCCGATAACATTCAGTTCTGGACCAATGTGCTTTGGGCGCTGGGGCTGGCACAGCAGAGCCGGGTCCTGGACGCGGGGCCGATGCGGCAAAACGAAGCCCAATGGCCGCTGGGCAATTACGCGTCCACAGGTGGCTGGACGCTCGGCAGCAAGCCGGCAACGGAACTGTATAGCAGCACGCGTCTGGTGGCGCTGACGCCTGAACAGGATGAGATGGTCTATCACGTGGCGGAGCATATCTTCCGCCCATGTTGCGGCAATTCGACGGCCTTTCCGGACTGCAACCACGGGATGGCCGTGCTGGGCCTGCTCGAACTGCTCGCGTCTCAAGGCGCGGGCGAGGACGAGTTGTATCAAGCTGCGCTGGTCTTCAACGCCTACGCGTTTTCGGATACGTATGTCACCCTGGCAGCCTACCTGACGCTGCAAGGCGTGTCGTGGGCCGACCTGCCCGCCCAAGAAATACTGGGTGACCGGTATTCCAGTATTCAGGGGGCACGCCAGATCGCGGTGTCCGTTGGCCCGATCCCCGGCGCCCCGGTTCGAGGCGGGAGCTGCGGCACCTGAGCGGCAAGGCACGCGGTGGGCGTTCTTGTCCACAATGGCAAACTGGCCCAGACGAGCGCCTCGCTTGAGCGGGTTTGGGTTAATGTGTTCTGCTGCTCTCACACCGTGGTTAAAGCCTTGAAGATGTATAAGATGAAGAGGGATTCAGTGAGAAATGACACTTTTAGATCGCATATATTTGGACACAAACTGGCAGAAACCGGTTGATACTTTTTTGCTTATGAAATGTACAAGTCAGTTGCTTGCCGTCAGCGCTTTGCCTCGAAAACGGCCTGCATCGACGCTCAGATGCATCAAGCCCGCGAGCCATCGGTTTCTATAGCGTCAGAAGCGCGCTGCACCGCGAATTGATCAGGCAATCCGCGGTTATCCCGAAAGCTCTAGAAGTAGTATTCCTGACAAATGACAAAAAGGAATTGCTCAAATGGCCTATGCACCCACACTCTCCCCTGACCGTGTTGCTCGCACCACATGTCCCTATTGTGGCGTAGGCTGCCAAATCGAGTTGCATACCAAAGGCGGCGTGGTTTATCGAGTCAGTGCGCCGTTTGACGCCCAACCGAATCAGGGGAAACTATGCGTCAAGGGGCGCTTCGGCCACGACTATCTGTGGCACCCCGATCGCCTGACGGTACCGCTGCTGCGCCGCAACGGTCAGCTTGTGCCGGTGGGGTGGGATGAGGCATTGGGCTTCGTCGCGGACAGGCTGGCAGCTATCAAGTCGGAAAGCGGACCTGGCGCCATTGGCGCTCTGGGCGGCTCCAGGTGTACGAACGAAGAAAATTACCTGATGCAGAAGTTTGCCCGGCAAGTGATCGGCACACACAACGTCGACAACTGCGCTCGCCTCTGACACAGCCCTACGATATCAGGCCTCGTGCAGGCCTTCGGCAGCGGTGCAATGACAAACTCGATTGCGGACATCGTCGAAGCAAAGGCGATTCTGGCAATCGGGACCAACACGACGGAAGCCCATCCCGTACTGAGTCTGCAGATCAAGAAAGCGGTCAGGCAGCACGGCGCCTCGCTGATCGTCGCCGATCCACGCCGTATCGAACTGGTCGATTTCGCCACCGTTCATCTCCGCCTCGAAGCGGGCACCGATCTGGCTTTACTCAACGGACTGGCCCATATTATTCTTAACGAAAATCTCCATGATTCGGCTTTCATCACCGAGCGGACGGAAAACTTTGAGGCGTGGAAGGCGGTCGTTGACGAGTACACGCCCGACCGGGTAAGCGCCATCACCGGGGTGCCCGTCGATGATCTGGTCCGGGCAGCGCGCATCTACGGCGGGGCGCGACCGGCCAGCATCTTCTACTGTCTGGGGATCACCGAGCACACAGTCGGACATCAAAACGTACTGGCGCTCGCCAACCTGGCGCTGCTCACGGGAAACCTGGGCATCCGCGGAGGCGGCCTGAACCCAATCCGCGGGCAGAACAACGTCCAGGGGGCGTGCGACATGGGCGGGCTGCCGAACTACTATCCGGGTTACCAGCCGGTAACCGACCCGGCCGTTCGCGAGAAAATGACAGCCTTCTACGGTGTCGAACAGCCACCCGCGACACCCGGCCTGACCATGGGCGAGCTGATTCAAGCAGCCGGGGAGCATCGGATCCGCGCCCTGTACATCATGGGCGAAAATCCGATGATGAGTGATCCGAACACCAACCACGTCCGTGATTGCCTGGAAAAGCTAGATCTCCTGATCGTTCAGGACCTTTTCTTGACCGAGACCGCGGCGCTGGCCGATGTCGTCTTTCCAGCCGCGGCCTTTGCCGAAAAAGACGGGACATTTACCAACACCGAGCGCCGTGTCCAGCGGGTGCGCCAGGTGTTCGATCCGCCAGGCGAAGCCCGCGCCGACTGGCAGATTCTGTGCCAGCTCGCCAGGCGCATGGGCGCCCGTGGCTGGGACTATACAAGCCCATCGGAAATCATGGAGGAAATTGCCCAGATCACTCCGCCTTATGGGGGAATACATTATGACCGGCTGGAGGGGGATGGCCTGCAGTGGCCCTGTCCAAGCCGCGATCACAACGGAACGCCGATCTTGCATGTCGGCAAATTTCCTCGAGGGCGGGGGCGCTTTCACCCGGTGCATCACCAGCCGGCAGCCGAACTGCCCGACGACGAGTATCCGCTCATGTTGACCACCGGGCGCATCCTTCAGCACTACCATACGGGCACGATGACGCGTCGTGTCAGCGGACTTAACATCCTTGCACCGGAAGAGCGGGCCGAAATCAACACGCTGGATGCCGCCGAATTGGGCATCGCCGATGGCGACTGGATACGCATCGCGTCGCGGCGCGGTGTGGTGACCGTGCGGGCGCGTGTCTGCGAGCGTCCGCGCCGCGGGTTGGTGTTCATGACGTTCCACTTCGTCGAGGCGTTGAGTAACGTGCTGACCAATAATGCCCTGGATCCTATCGCCAAGGTTCCCGAATATAAGGTGTGTGCGGTGAAGGTCGAACGAGCCTATCCGCCGGAGGATAGGACTCATGCCTGATGCGACGGTGACTCTGGACGCCCTGCTCGCGCCGTACGTCGAACTCCAGCGCGACGCGCTGCTACCGGCGCTGTGGGAGATACAGACCGCCTACGGGTATATCTCTCCGCTTGCTGTGCGCGCGATCTCACGCACGCTCCGGATCCCTGAGGCAGAGATTTACGGCGTTGTCAGCTTTTATTCGATGTTTCATCAGGAGCCGACCGGGCAGCAGGTCGTTCACATCTGCACCGATCCAGCTTGCGGACTCAAGGGTGCAGATGATCTGCTGAGAGCGGCCTGTGCGCGGCTGGGGATCCAGCCCGGCGAGACCAGCCCTGACGGCGGTCACACCATCGTCCGCAGCTCTTGTCTGGGGCTTTGCGAGCACGCGCCTGCCGCCCAGATCAGCCGGCGAGGCGCGGACGTCAGGTCGGTTGCGCCGGTTGGCGACGTCGATCGGCTTCTGGCCGGTGATGCTGGCCCGCGCCCAACCGTAATCGGCGGGGAAGTGCGCGTCTTGCTTGCCGGCGAACAGTGCCAGATGTTGGATGAGTACGGAGACTATGCGGCGCTGCGGCACGCTCTTCAGCACCTCGACCCTGACCGCGTCATCAGCGAGGTCGAAAAGTCGGGCCTGGTTGGCCGCGGTGGGGCAGCCTTTCCCACAGGCCAGAAATGGCGCTTCACACGCCAGGCGAGCGAACAGCCGCACTATGTCGTCTGCAATGCCGACGAGAGCGAGCCTGGGACGTTCAAGGATCGGGTGCTGCTCGAAACACGCCCGCACCTTGTGCTGGAAGGCATGGCCTTATGTGCGTATGCCATCGGCGCATCGAAGGGATACCTGTTTGTGCGCGGCGAGTACCCGGAAGCGTACCGTACGCTCCAAGACGCGCTTGCCGAAGCACAAGCCGCGAATCTGCTGGGCAAACGGATTATGGGGAGTGAGTTTTCCTTCGACATCGAACTGCGGCGCAGTGCAGGGGCTTACATTTGCGGGGAAGAGACGGCCCTGTTCGAAGCCATTGAAGGAAAACGCGGCTATCCACGCATGAAGCCTCCCTTTCCAACCAGCCAGGGGCTTTTCGGCAAGCCGACCGCCATCAATAATGTTGAAACCCTGTGCGCCGTGACGGGCATCGTGCGTTACGGCGCAGACTGGTTCCGGCAGTTTGGGACGGAGAAAAGCAGCGGCACAAAACTGGTGTCTGTCAGCGGGCATGTGCAGCGTCCGGGGGTTTATGAGATCGTGCCTGGCCTCACACTGCGCAGGTTGCTCGAGGAATACTGCGGGGGCGTCACGGGAACGCTTCAGGCCGTCCTGATGGGGGGAGCAGCAGGCACGTTCCTCAAGCCCGACGAGATTGACGTGCGGTTGACCTTTGAGGATCTGCAGGCCATTGGCGGCACGTTCGGGTCTGGCGCGGTGATGGTCTTCAACGAGACTGTCGATCTCCGAGACGTGCTGCGGCGCCTGGCGCGCTTCTTCCAGCATGAGAGCTGCGGCAAGTGTTTCCCCTGCCAGCTTGGCACGCAGCGCCAACTGGAGATCGTGGAACGTATGGACAGACCTCTGTCCGGCGATTACGAGCGGCTGCGGGACATTGGCCTGACCATGTCGGAAGCGTCTCTGTGTGGCCTGGGGCAGACCGCCGCCGCCGCCGTTCTGAGCGCGCTAAGAAAGTGGCCTGAACTGGTTGGAACGTCGTAGAGAGTTCATCATGACTGATTCACCTCAAACCGTTAGGCTCATCATCGATGATCGCGAAATCGCAGTCCCCGAAGGGACGACGATACTTGCGGCAGCCCGCCAGGCCGGGATTGATATTCCGGTGATCTGCCACCATCAAGCGACAACGGCGCAGGGAAACTGTCGCATCTGTGTGGTTGACGTCAACGGGAGGCGCCTGTTACAGCCAGCCTGTAGCGTTGTCTGCCAGGACGGAATGGTCGTCGAGACGCGCTCTGAACGGGTCGTGCGCAGTCGCCGGACTATCCTCGAAATGCTGAGCGCATCCGTAGACTTGAGTGAGGCCCCTGACATTCAGAGTTTGCTGGACGACTATCAGGCGGACACGGCGCGGTTTCCGGAGGCTGCACGTCGCCGCTATCCGCTGTACGATGACAATCCGTTCTATGTGCGAGACTACAGCAAGTGCGTGCTCTGCTGGCGCTGCGTGCAGATGTGCGGGGTAGATGCGCAATATACGTTTGCGCTGACACTGGCCGGGCGGGGTTTCCATACCCATGTTTCGACGGCATTTGAAGCGCCCATGCTCGAAACGGTGTGTGTGTTTTGCGGTCAATGCGTCGGCGTATGCCCGACCAATGCCCTGAAGCCGAAAATCGAGTATTCGCTGGAGCAAGGACAGTTCTTCGACAAACGTTCTGAGTAGCGGCAGGGGCTTGAACGCCGGGCACCAGCTCCCGGCAACACCCGGGGCGGGCTGCCGTATCGTTCCGGGCAATCAAACCAGACGGGCCAGCCGAAATCCCGGCCGGCCCGTTTAATTACACGCTCGCGAAGCGATGAGATTCGAACGCGCTTAATCAGACATTTCTCCCCGGCGGGGCTTTCTTTCGGCGCGCTGTTTGCGGTCAGCCTTCAGTTGTAATAGAGTGTGACCAGCCTTCTCCGAAAAATGTATTATTCGCAATCAAGCCGTCAAAGATGGCCTGAAAGGATTCTCCCATGGCAGGGTTTCGTTATGGCGTGGTCGGCGCGGGCCGGCAAGGTGTGGCAACCGCCTATGACATGTTGCGACTCGGGGACGGAGCCGGCGTGCTGCTGGCGGATGTGAACGCGGAGGTGGCCCAGCAGGCGGCAGCGCGCATCAACCGTCTGATCGGTCGTGAAGCGGCGACCTGGGCGCAGGTGGACGCGGGCAATGTCGACGCGCTGGCCGCGGCGCTGGATGGGCTGGACGTGTTCCTGTGTGGCACGCCGTTCGGTTTCATACCGACGGCGACCGAAGCGGCTGTGCGCGCGCGAGTCAGCATGGTCGATTATGGGGGGCATACGCCGACTGTGCTGCAACAGCTTGAGCGCGATGCAGAAGCGAAGGCCGCCGGCATCGCGGTGGTGCCCGACTGTGGGATGGGTCCCGGCATGAATAACACGCTGGGCGCCTATGCGGTTGAACTGCTGGAGCAGGCGGGGCTGACGCCGCGCGATGTGTATCTGTGGGACGGCGGCATCCCTCAGAACCCGACCCCACCCTGGAACTACCAGTGTGCGTTCAACATCAACGGTCTGACGAATGAATACTATGGACAGGTCGCCGTGCTGCGCGAGGGCCGACTGACGATGATCGGAGCCTTCGAAGAGTTGGAGACGCTCGTCTTCGAGGGGGTAGGCGAGTTGGAAGCGTTCATCACCACAGGCGGCACCAGTACGGCGCCCTATACGTTTGAAGGCAGGCTGCGGACCTATCAGAACAAGACCTGCCGCTGGCCGGGTCACTTTGCGCAGTTCAAGGCGTTTCAGCAGCTTGGCCTGTTCGAACTGGAACCAATCGAGGTTAAGGGGCAGCGTGTGGTTCCCCGTGATGTGTTTCATGCGCTGCTCGAGCCGCAAATCAGCGCGCCGGTCATCAAAGATGTGTGCGTCATGCGAGCGAAAGGCGTGGGCGTGGATGCTGACGGCAGGGAGCGCGCAGTGATTATTGACCTGGTGGACTATTACGATGAGGTCACCGGTTTTACCGCGATGGAGCGTATCACGGGCTGGCACGCGGGTATTATGGCGGAGTTCATCGCGCGTGGGGTGGTGCCGCCTGGCGTGTGGCCGATGGAGCGCGCGGTGCCCGCCGGTGTGTTCATGGAGAAGGTGCGCGAGCGCGGGTTCAATGTCAGTGTCCGATGGGAATGAAGACGGTATGGTGAGCTGGAAAGCGGGGCAGGTGTGCAGTTGACCTTGAGTTGGCTGACGACGTTGTAGGCTTGGAGAAAGGCGATCACATGAAGATCACAGAGAGCATAGATCGTGGCGGGGTGCGCGGACGCAAGCGACACGTCCTGGCCGAGATTGGGCGCGCGATTGCTCGCCTGATAAACTTGAAGTAACCGATTTCGAGCCATCATCGAGAACTGGCAGGTGCAGCAAGAAATTCGCTTTTGCTCATCTTTTGACGGGGTGCGCATTGCATACACCGCGATCGGTACTGGTCCGCCTGTTGTCCGGGTGGGCACCTTTCTGACGCATCTGGAATATGACTGGCAGAGTCCGATCTGGCGACCCTGGTTGGATAATTTATCGCGCTTCCATACCTTATATCGCTATGATGTGCGGGGCTGCGGACTGTCGGACTGGGAAGTGGAGGATTTCTCGCTCGATGCGCTTCTGCGCGATATTGAAACGGTTGTTGATGCCGCCGGTCTGGACCGTTTTGCTCTTTTCGGCATGTCGCAGGGCGGCGGTGCGGCTGTTAGGTATGCGGCTCAGCATCAAGAACGAGTCACCCACGTCATTGTTCTAGGCGGCTATCTCCAGGGGTCATACTATGCCGATCGGGATTCTACACGCTACGAGGAGTACGAAGTCAGGCAGCGATTATTTAAGTTGGCCTGGGCTGTAGACCATCCCCTTTACCACCAGGTTTTTGCCACCGAACTCATACCCGATGGCACAATGGAACAAATCAAGTGGCTGACCGATTTGCAGCGTATCTCCACCACCGGAGAGAATGCGGCCCGACTGCGCGAAGGCTACAGCCAGATCAATGTGCCCGAAGAAGCGGCGCACCTAGCTGTGCCCACCCTTGTCCTGCATGCCAGAAATGACATGACGGTCAGTTTCGAACGCGGGCGCAGGCTTGCCACATCGATTCCGGGCGCACGCTTTGTTCCTCTGGAAAGCAAGAATCACATCTTGCTGCCATCTGAAGGTGCCTGGCAGCAGTTCTGGCATCATTTCTACGCCTTTTTGGGTGTTCCTGAGGTGATGTATCGAGACAGTCTAGACCGCGCATCGGCGACGTCTACTCTATCCCGTTTCGCCGGACTGACGCTGCGAGAACGGGAGGTGCTTCACCTGCTGGCCAGAGGCTATCGAAACGACGAAATCGCCGCCACGTTGGTTCTCAGCGCCAAGACCGTCCGTAATTATGTGTCCCGGATCTTTGACAAACTGGACGTCTCCAGTCGGGGCGAAGCGATCGTCCTGGCGAAGGAAAGTGGGTTTGGGTGATGGTATCGCCTCAATAGGGACAAAATAGGGACACTGGCCTCTCGTGTGTGGGACAGGCATTCGGCTAGAGTAGCAGTATCAACCTGGCTTGAAGCAGAGTTCTATGCTGAGAGGAGAAAAATATGTCCCAGCGGATCATCAAGATCGCGGTCTTGCTGTTGGTCGCGGCCACAATCGGTCTGGCCGCGACGGTGCAAGGTCAGTCCCCAGAACCGACAACCCTCTATCAGGCCACTTACCCGGATATCCAGATGACCTTTACCGAGGTTCAGGTCGTCATTGACCTGGAGCCGGGCGCAGCGTTCCCCTTGCATCATCACGGAGGGCCAACCCTCGCGCTGGTGCTCGATGGTGAAATTGTGCGGGTGCAGGATGATGCGGAAACGGTCTTCAAAGCCGGTGAAAGTTGGACAGAAACGCCTGCCAATATTCATTCGGCGTATAATGCCACGGATGTTCCGGCGCGCGTCCTGGCAACCTTTCTCCTGCCGCCGGGGGCTGCCGCCACGACACCGGAACCTGATGCCGAAGTGCCCCCCATAGGGCCTGTGATCACTTACCGGGCTTCTTTCCCCGACATTACGATGAACGGCCGGTTCCGTATCGATCAAACCGTGCAGGAATTTGCGCCCGGCGCGGGGATGCCACGCCGTGAGCACGGTGGACCGGCTCTTGTCATGGTGCTCGAAGGCGCGATCACGCTCCGCGAAAACGGCGAAGAGCGGGAGTACGGGGCCGGCGAAAGCTGGACCGAAATGCCCGGCAGCGTCTACGAAGTCTTCAACAGCGGCGATGCACCTGTCCAGGTGGCGGTCACGGTCTTGGTGCCGGAGGGCGCAGAGGCCACGACGACCCAGGAAGGCTGATCACAGCGTGGTTAGAGTCCACAAAGGTGATGCGCCCCGTGTTCGAGGCGTGTCACCTCTCTTCGATTATCCCGCAACTCGTTAACAAGGATCATGTCTATGTACAAGATGGTAGCCTTTCCTTCCCAGAATGCGATGCTTCGAGGGCGATTATATCTTCCGCAGAACGCTGCCCGGCCCTTACCTATTGTCATCATGGCACATGGCTTCTCAGCGACCATTGACGGCATGGTTGCCGATCGTTACGCGCAAATTTTCTATGAGGCCGGTCTTGCGGTCCTGCTGTACGATCACCTTAGTTTTGGCCTCAGTGACGGTGAGCCGCGCCAGCACATCAACAAGTGGATTCAGACGCGGGGATATTGTGACGCGATAGACTTTGTGACGACGCTTGCTGAAATTGATTCCAATCGAATTGCCATCTGGGGTGACAGCTTGAGCGGGAGCGAGGTTATCGTTGTCGGCGCAATTGATCGGCGTGTCAAAGCGGTTGTCGCACAGGTCCCGGCTTGTGGGCATGAACCCCCGCCAGACGATCGAGATGGTTCGCTGTTCCAAGCCATTCAAGACACTCTCCAATCGGGCGATTTCGGGACCGCTGCTGAGGACGTAATTGGACCGATGCCGGTCGTATCATTTGACCAAGTTGGTACGCCTTCCCTGCTCACACCGTTAACGGCCTTTCGTTGGTTCATTGAATATGGCGCGCAGTATGGAACGAATTGGGAGAACCGGGCCGCCGTAATTACACCGAAGACGCCTGCGCCGTTGCATCCGGGGCTTTGTGCGCCGCATTTACAAGCACCCCTGCTAATGCTGATTGCTCACCACGATGAGATGCCGGGTGCCGTGTCGAGTATTGCGCGCATGGTCTTTGATGCTTGCCCGCAGCCAAAGGAATTGATCGAACTGGATGGCGGGCACTTCGGTCTCCTCTATTACCCAGGCGAATTATTCACTCAGGCTAGCCGCGCGCAATGTGAGTTTCTTCTCCGCCACCTTTAGAAGCTGGTGGGAAGATCGAGCTTGAGAGTTGCCTGGGGTTGGAAGTGCAGTGCCTCGACCGGCGTGAGCGGTCGACGAATTTGAGCGTCCAACCCAACGCGTGAAGACGATGGCCGCTCTCGATGTTCAGGATAGCTTCTACTACAAGGTCTGAGCGGCCGGGTCCAACGGCAGATCGACCTGTTTGCCTCCCTGGGCAGCCGACTCCCGGATCGCCAAGATGATCTCTTGGTCAAGCCGTGCTTGTTGCGCGCCATAGCTGGGGGCCGTGTCCTCTCGTACCGCCTTGACCAGGCTCATGACGCAGCTCGCCACTCCGATTTCGTCGTCGTGCCATTGAGGCTGGTGTGTGTTTCCTGGTAAATGGTACGGGTTCGTCCAGGACACCACTGGAATATCTGGATCGCCAGTGTGGGCCACTAAAGCCTCAAGCCGCCCGCCGTCGATCCGCTCCCACCGTCGTTCGATGGTAATAAAACGAGGTGCCTCGCCCCCTGGCGCCAGCAGCGTCAGCCATTCTTGCACCTCGAGCCCGCGACTGATGGTGATGCCCATGCCTTTTTCGGCCAGGAAGCGACTGCTGCGCCACCAACGCAAGGGTGAATCGTAGGCGACACTGGACCAGTGGAAGATGCCCACCTGACCATCACGAAACTCGATTATTCCATGTTCCTGTGTCTCTGTGCGTGGCCCTCGGGTATCGGCCAGTCGCGACCAGTGAGGGGCCAGTTCGTACTCATGGACTGACCCGACAACGCGAACAGGAACAGAATCGAAGCCCAGGTAGCTGCGCATCACACTGACGCCGTGGTAGCCGTGCCCCGCAAAGTCGCTGAAAGAGGAATATACCCGGCCGAACAAGCCGGTTTCAAGCAGCTTCAACTTGAGCTGCTCCAGCGGACGCCGGTGGAACTGCTCGGCCACCTCGATCTTTAACCCACGCTCTCGCGCCGCGTTGATAATCGTGTCTGCCTCGCGCAAGTCGTGGGCAATCGGGGTTTCCAACAGCACGTGGAGGCCGGCCTCGACCGCCATCAGCCCGACTTCCCCGTTGGCCCAGTAATTAACCAGGACGATGCCGATCGTCGGCGCCGTCTCGCGGATGAGGCGTTCGAGGTCAACGTACCAGGGAACGCCCAGGGCGTGGCCGATCCGCGCCGCCGACTCCTCTCGGCGTCCCCATACGGCGACTAACTCGACATCGGCCTTGAGACCTTGCAGCACGGGACCATACATATATTCAGCCCGCGGGGCGGTGCCGATGATGGCGACTCGGATGGGATCTGTCATAGCTACCCCTCGTGGTTGTTCTGCCCGGCAAGAATGACGAGATCGTTCGGTCCGATTTGCACCGTGCCCTTCACCGGCGCGCCGTCTAGCAGGTTGATGTAGTCGGACTGCAAGGCGAAGTCTTTCGCTTCGTCGTGATGATTGAGCACAAACAACAGGCTGCGATCGCCCTGGCGCCGCTCTACGATCTCGAGGTCTTCTGACCCCACAGCAACGGGGGCCACCCCGGCAGTTTCGAGCAGCGACCGCAACAACGGCTGAAACAGGTCATGCCCACCCAAGGCACCACAATAGATGACATGGCCCGCCCCAAGATGATTCATCGTGATGGCCGGTCGTCCGGCGTAGTAATCCTGCTGGTATTCCGCCAGCACCTCCGCGCCGTTGGGTTGCAGGACCTCGCACCAGGTGTGTGCCTCTGCCGTCTGCCCGTTGGCCAACCAGGGCGAGACAAACCGCACTGAGTTGGTCGCGCCCGGCGGGAGCGAGTCGTACTCCTCGATTTCGATGCCACAGAGTTCCGCGAGCAACCCGGGGAGCGGCTGTTGGACAACACGGTTGGCGTCGTCTTTCACCCCGCTGCGCGCCGTGACGAGCAGCACGCCGCCCTGTTCGGCGAAGCGCCGCAGATTCTCGGCGACGGTTTCGCTCACCACGTGCAGCACCGGCGCGATCACCAGCCGGTAGGGGGATAAGTCACCATCCGGTGCGACGAGATCGACTGTGACGTGCAAGCGGTGTAGCACGCGGTATATCTCCCGCACGATCGCCGTGTAGTCCAGGTTTGGGTTGTACCGCTGGAGCTGAAGGGAGAACCGCGAGTCATACGATAGCAGGATGCCAACGCGTGCCGCCGGCTGTGCGGCCTCCAAATACCGGCTCAGCGTCTTGATCTCGGCTCCCATCCTGCGAATTTCCTCATAGCGGCGCCCGGGGCGCCCATGGTGGTCCAAGATGCCATGCCAGTTCTGTTCGGCGCCTACCGTGGCGGTTCGCCAGCGGAAAAATACGACGCCATCGGCGCCGTGCGCAATGGCCTGATATGCCCACAGCCGCAGTTTTCCTGGGCGTGGCGTCGGGCCAAGCATATCCCAGCCGGCGGGTCCCGCCTGTTGTTCCATCACCCAGAAGGGCTGCTGCTTCAGGCTACGCATCGTGTCGTGGCTAAGAGCAGGCAGCGTGGGGTCGAGGGGCGCGTCCATGTTCCACTGAAAGCTGGGGTAATTGTCCCACGCGACCAGGTCGAGCCGTGCGGCCAGGTCGAAGTAATTGATCTGGTCGTAATGAAAGCCCATGAAGTTGTGTGTAATGAAGCGACCGGGCGACTTCTCACGCAGTATGTCGATCTGCTGCTGTTGGAATGTAACGTATGAGTCGGAGCAGAAACGGGAGTAGTCCAGGCCAAGGCCCGGGTTGGGCGGCCACGCGGTCGAAGATGGGGCGGGGATCTGGTCCCAGGCTGTATAGTGGTGGCTCCAGAAGACGGTGCCCCACCGTTGGTTTACTTCGTCGAGCGTACCGTAGCGCTCCTGTAGCCAGGCGTGGAACGCCGTGGTACAGATCGGACAGTAGCAGCGATCTCCAAATTCGTTATCGATCTGCCAACCGATCACGTTTGGGTGTTGGCCGTAGTGCTCCGCCATGCACGACACGATGTCCTGCGCAGCCCTGCGGTAGCCTGGGTGATTGGGGCAGTATTCGCGGCGTAGACCGAAGGCGACGCGCCGCCCGTCCAGCAATACGCGGAATAGCGTGGGATCGCGGGCCATCAACCAGGGTGGGGGCGAGGCCGTCGGCGTGCCCAGCACCACCTGGATGCCATGCGCGGCCAGAATGTCAATGGCGCGGTCTAGCCACTCGAAATCATAGTCGCCAGGCCGCGGCTCTATCTTGCTCCATGCAAACTCGGCTAGCCGTACGACGGTAAAGCCCGCCTCGGCCATCAGGCGGGCGTCCTCTGCCCAACGAGCTTCGGGCCAGTGTTCAGGATAGTAGTCCACACCAAAGTAGAACATTGCTCACCCCATGATCGGCAGAGTCAGGGAAAGGACACCTCCGGCAGGCATGCGCGCTGAAAGGTCGGCCGCGCCTACCCCTTGAGTGCCCCGGACGTAATTCCCTCGACAAACCGGCGCTGAAACACCAGAAAAATGATCAGGAGCGGAATGGTACTGATCACCGCCACGCCCATTTGCTCCCGGTAGAGCGAGAAACCCATTGGTCCGGTCATCTGCAACATCATTAACGGGAGGGTGTGCAGGGTGGGGGTCTTGAGATAGATGACCGGAAGAAGGTAGTTGTTCCAGGACGACATGAAGAAGATCAAGCCGAGGCTGGTAAGGCCGGGCAGGACGATAGGCAGCACGATCCGCCAGAACAGGCCGAATTCGGTGCATCCGTCAATACGACCCGCGTCCAGCAGCTCGGTGGAGAGGGTCGAGATATACTGGCGCATGAAGAATATGCCGAACGCATTTGCGACACCCGGGACGATGAGCGGTAAGAAGGTGTTCACCCAGCCAAACTTGACCATCATGGCGTAGGTTGGCACCATCGTGACTGCCTGAGGGACGATCATTGTCGCCAGCAGGAAGCTGAAAAGAAACTTGCGGCCCGGAAAGCGGTATTTGGCAAACCCATAGCCCCCTAGCGCGCAAAAGAACAGGGCCAGCAGCGTGTAGCTGGTGGAGATGATCACCGTGTTCTTCACGACGTTCAGAACGCCGCCGGTCTGCTTGTACTCGTAGATGTAGCGATAGCCTTCCAGGCTCATGTTGGATGAAACCAGGATAGGCGGCCGCGCGAAAATCTCTGTTTGGGGCTTGAAGGATGTGCTGAGCATCCAGATGAATGGCAGGATCATGAACAGCGACACCGAGATCAGCAGCGCGTGCATCAGGCCAAGGGCACCCACCCGCAGCAGTCGGCGCTGCAGGTCAGACCGCGCCGTCTCGAACCGTCTTTCCTCTCTGATCTGCGTCGCCATGCTACTCTTCCTCTCGGCCGAAGTACTTCAGTTGGACCAACGTAAGGACAAAAATGAACGCGAAATACACGTAGCCGGCGGCCGCTGCCCGACCCAGCCGGAAACGGCCGAACGCCTGATCGTAGATGTAGACCAGCGGCGTCAGAGTGGAGCGTAGCGGACCGGCTCCGCCAGTGGAACGGAAAAGAGCTTGCGTCTCACTGAAAAGCCCGAAGCTGCCGATCGTGGAGAGGATCACAGAGAACACGATCACCGGTCGCAGCAGCGGGATTGTGATACGGAAGAACGCCTGCACCGCATTGGCTCCATCGATGCGCGCCGCCTCTGTCAGCTCGTGCGGGATCGTCTGTAAGCCGGCCAGCATGATCACCATGTTGTAGCCCAGCCAGCCCCACACGATCAGCAGGCACAGCGAGAAGCGAGCCAGCCACTTGGTCTCCAGCCATGGTTGGGGAGATGCTCCCACCGCCTGCAGGATGATGTTGAACAGCCCATTGTCCTGCTGAAGCAGAAGTTGGAAAGTGATTCCTGCCGCGATCATGGACGTGATATAGGGCATGAACAACACGGTGCGGTAGATCCGGTAGCCGCGCACATACTTTGAATTCAGCAGCACGGCCAGGACGATCGCCAGGAAGGTCATGACAGGCACGTACATGAAGAACAGGATGACGCCGTTCATCAGCGACTGGCGAAAGGCTCTGCCCCCGGCGCCGAGAAGAAATTTGTAGTTCTCCAGGCCCACGTAGTCCATCGGACCCAGACCTCTCCAGTCGTGTAGACTGATGTAAATCGAGTACGCGACCGGGAATGCCTGGAAGATGAGAAAGAGGATGAAGAAAGGCGAAATAAAGAGATAGGCCCAGCGGTTGCGGATGATCTCGTGCAGCAGCGTGTGCCGGCGTCTGGCCGGCCGAGCCAACGCCACGGATGGATACGCCATGATCTGCGCCTTTCTCGGCGAGGTGGCATAGAGAGAACCGTCCGGTTCTCCCCATGCCCTCCGCCGTTGTGTGTGCCGATTACTCCACGCTAGCCCGGACCTCGTCCGCAGCTTCCTCCAGGGCTTCCTGGGCGGACATGCCCGCCGCATACTGCTGAATTGCCAACGAGACGGCGCCATTCATCTCGCCGTAGTGCGGACCATACACCGTCGCGCTAGGGATGTCTGATACGACTTCGGCATAAAGCCGGCGTGCCTTTTGCCCAGCGAAGAAGGGATCGCCCTCGTCGAAAATGGGATCGTTGTAGGTGGTCTCAAGTGCGGGGATGAAGCCGCTGATCTCGAACAGCTTAAGCTGACTTTCGGGACGAGCCAAGGTGAATTCGACAAACGCCCATGCGGCCTCTGGATTGTCCGTCTTGCCGTTAATGACGAAGGTTGAGCCGCCGTCGTTGGCAGCACGAGCGCCGCCGTACGGTCCGGCGGGCATGCGAGCGACGCCCCATAGGCCTTCGGTGCCGGGCGCGATCCACGACTTGAAGAAGACTTCCATCCACGAGGCTTCGATCAGCGTGGCGACCGGCTCATCGAGCGAAGCAAACTCGGCATACCAGGGATCGGTCCATTCCAGGTTATCCGATACGAGATCCTCCTCCCAGAACCGCCCCAACATCTCCAAGGTGGCGATGTTCTCAGGGCTGTCGATTGTGATCTCACCGGTCTCGGCATCGTAGTAACCAAGGCCCTGTTCCCAGAGCACCATCTCGTATAGCCGGCCGTAGTTGTTGGCCTTGTTATGTGCGAAGCAATAGAGCCCCGTCTCTTCTTTGATGGTGCGGCATACGTCCAGGTAGCCGTCCCAGGTCGAGACGAGCTCATTCACCTGTTCGGGCTCGGTGGGCAGGCCCGCCTTCTCGAATACATCGCGGCGGTAGTACAGTACGACGGGCCCCGAATCCCAGGGCATCGCGTAAATCTTGCCATCCAGGGTTGCATCGGGCCACCGGTAGTCGTTCACGTCGTCAATATATGGCTGGACCTTCTCCGTTAGGTCCAACAGGCCACCGAGCGCCACGATCTCGGACAGGTGGCTGCTCTCAATCAGCACAACGTCTGGGTCTTTCTCTCCGGCGGTGAGCGCCAGCGGGAAGTTGACGTAAACATCCGAGGGCGCGTATTCCTGGATTTCCACTTCGACATCGGGGTAAGCGGCTTTGAAATCATCGAGAACGCCGCTGGCGACGAGGGTGTCGGTCATGGCTGCTTTCCAGCCCCAGACCACGATTTTGCCAGAGGGTGCGCCTTGGGCATGCGTCGAAACGGAAGGGATCGTGGGCAGAGCCAGTGCGACTATGAGGAGGATCGTGAGGCCCAGTATTTTCTTTGACATCGCACATCTCCTTAATAAGCTGCAACCAAAGGTCTGATCAACTATTCACCGGTTGAGGTGCCCCAGCGGAATAGAGCGAACGTGCACCGCCCTGCGGGCCGGACGATTTGTGCGAATCGAAACCTCCTTTCCGCTCACTCAGGAGAATGAGCCGCCGCACGACTCCCGACGAACCAACTCTGGTTTCAATAAAACTTCGCGTTTGGCGGGCATCAAACCATTGATGGCATCAATCAGCAGACGTGTCGCGATCTGGCCCACCTGCTGCATAGGCTGGCGAATCGTGCTCAGCGCCGGGACGCAGTAGGCAGCAGCCGGAATATCGTCGTAGCCGATGATCGCCACGTCTTTGGGAATCGACCGCCCTGCTTCTTGCAGCGCGCGGATCGCGCCGATCGCCATGGTGTCGCTCTGTACGAATACGGCCGTGAACCGCGCCCTGCGCTCTATCAAGCTTTGCATAGCCCGGTAGCCGCTGGCGTACGACCAGTCGCCCGAGGCAACCAACCGTTCATCGTAGTCGATGCCGGCTTGCTCCAAGGCGCGGCGATATCCCTCCTCGCGATCGGCGACGGATTTCCACCCTTTCGGCCCGGTGACCATGGCGATGTGGCGGTGCCCGGCGTCCAGCAGGTGTTGTGTCGCGTCGAAGCCTCCGCTCACGTTGTCGATGTCAACGACGGTTAGCTCTTCTCCGGGCACGTGATAGGCGGTAGTCACGAGCGGCATCCCCTGACGGAGCAGCGAGACGATATGACGGTTGTCATTTTCGGTGCTCGGGCGGGCGAACAAGACGCCGTCAACGTTGCGCTCGGTGAGCAGTCGAAAATACTCAGGCTCGTCGGCTTCGTTGCGCTCTGTGCTGCACAACATGAAAAAGTAGCCGTGCCGTCGCGCTTCGGCTTCCGCCCCGACGATGACTTGTGTGAAAAAGTAGTCGCTGAAATCGGCGGTGATAAGTCCAAGTGTGTATGTCCGTTTGGAGGTTAGGCTGCGCGCAATGGCGCTCGGACGGTAACCGAGCGCCTTGATCACCTCCTGGACACGCTGCCGGGTTTCGTCGGCCACGTCCGGACGACCGTTGATCACGCGCGATACAGTCTGATAGGACACGCCTGCCCGGCTCGCGACATCACGAATGGTTACTTTCTTGGTCACCTTGGTGCATCCCCCAGAATCGGGAAAGCAAGGCGGTGTGACCGTTCCCGTGACCGGTCACATTTCTTCTCATAATATGACGGTTTGGGGATGCTG
Organism: Thermoflexus sp.; assembly: GCA_020724465.1. GTDB lineage: Bacteria > Chloroflexota > Anaerolineae > Aggregatilineales > Aggregatilineaceae > DYGX01. The sequence continues at coordinate 510 of DYGX01000009.1, read as the reverse complement.
TCAATAACCGCGCAAGAGGCCGCCTGAGGTGGGGGGATTAGGAGGCTGAGATTGGGCAGCCGGTGGGAGCAGGCGATGCTTCAGCGGGTGTGGGTCTGGCGTATTGCCGTGCTGCGCAAGGGGCTTTTCGTTCGGCGTTCTCGGACCACAGTCACCGGTTGTTGCACCACCCTGCTCGTCGTGCGGCCAGAGGGCGTGTTGCGGACGAGTGGTTTACTGGCAGTGTCTGGTGTGCTGCAGCGCCGGAGGTTTGGGCCAATGACGGGGCGGGTGAGGCGGTGAATGACACAGCCCTAACTATCGCCCCCGGCTCCGGAGGCTACACCGGTCACCACTCACCACCCACGCCCGGAGTCTAACTTGACGGGTGGTACAGTCTCTGGGAGCAGGTCACTGGTCATCGGGCGTTTTCAGGTTTCACAGGCGTCTCGAGCCTTCGCCCGGACGACCCGCAGGATTCGCGCACAATGAGTTCGCTATAGACCACACTCTTGAAGGCGGTGGTGTCCT